>JALHPF010000075.1 GCA_022842595.1 Rubrivivax sp. | reverse complement strand
TGCACGGAGCTCTCGGCTTCGGACATCACGCGGCCAGCGTGGAATTTGCCGGCGTCGTCGAACAGTGCATACATGCGGGCATTGTCACCTGATGCCTTTGCCCGGGCCGGCGCCGGGCCTGGGGCTTCAATCAGACCGTCATGCCGCCAGAGACCTCGATGACAGCGCCATTGATGTAACTGGCTTCGTCACTGGCCAGGAAAGCATAGACGTTGGCGATCTCCTCGGCACGTGCCAGCCGGCCCAGCGGCACCTGGTCCTTCATGTGCTGCAGCACCTTGTCGGGGATGGTGGCCAGGATCGGCGTGTCCACGAATCCCGGTGCCACGGCATTCACCCGGATGCCCTTGGGGCCCAGCTCGCGGCTCCAGGTCTTGGTGAAGCCGATGACACCGAACTTGCTGGCGGCGTAGTTGGTCTGGCCGAAGTTGCCGTAGATGCCGACCACGCTGCTGGCGTTCAGGATCACGCCGCTGCGGTGTTCGACCATCGTGTCGGCCACGGCCTGCGAACAGTGGAAGACCCCGCGCAGGTTGACGTCGATGACGGCATCGAACTGCTCCAGCGTCATCTTCTGCAGACGTGCGTCCTTGGTGATGCCGGCATTGTTGACCAGCACGTCGATGCGGCCGTGCTGCAACAGCACCTGCGCCACCATGGCGTCGACCTGGCTGCGGTCGGTGACGTCGACGGCAAAGGCCGACACGGCCGCGGCCGTGGCGCCTTCGATGGCGCCCATGCGCCGGTCGCAGGCGATCACGATGGCGCCTTCTTCGGCGAACTTTTTCACCGTGGCCGCGCCAATGCCCTGGGCGGCGCCGGTGACGATGCAGATCTTGTCTTTCAGTCGCATAGGTTCAGGAATTTCAGCAGGTGGGGAAGGTGGTCTTCGAAGTCCGACAGCGCATGGTCGCTGCCGTCGATCAGGTGCAGCGGGCTGCCGGCGTAGCGGGTGCTCATTTCTTGCCAGCTGAGCAACTCGTCACCCTTGGCGATGATCGGCAGGTAACGCTGGCGGTGGCTGATGTGCGGCGGTCGCAAGGCAAGCAACTCGTCCACGTACTCAGGGCGGAAGAAAAACCGCTCTTCGGGTGTATGGAAGGCGATCTGCTCGCCGATGTGGGCCGCCAGGTCGCGCGCCGGCTCGACGGCCGGGTTCATCAGCACCACGCGCCAGTGTTCGTGGCCCGGCGCTTCGGCCACGGCCGTGGCATAGAAGCCGCCGAGTGAGCTGCCCAGCACGGCCGACCTGTCAGCCGGCCAGCCGGCGGTGCCTTGCATCGCCAAGGCCATCGCTTCGCGCGGCGATGGCGGCAGCTGCGGACACCACCAGTGCACGTCGGGCCGGTGCTGCTGCAACCAGCCGTGCAGGCGCTGCGCCTTGAAGGACTTGGGCGACGAACGGAAGCCGTGCAGGTACAGCAGGTGGGACGGATGAGCGCTCAATCGGTTCGCCTTTCGCTCAGACACCTTGTTTCATCAGCGGCGCCTTCAGGGCTTCGTTCAAGGTGGCCAGGCTGTCTTCCAGGTGCGCCCGCACCAGGCTCGACCCGCGCTTGGCGGCCACGGCCGCGCCCAACTTGGCCTGCAACTGCAGCGCCACCTGCCGGTTGACCGACCGCACGTCGGCCGCGGCGGCTGAGGCCGGCCGCAGCAGGCCGCCGGCCAGACGGCGCAGGTGTTCACGCTGCAGGTTGCGGCGCAGGCTGTCGATGTCCCCCTTGCCGGCGGCGTCCGGCGACAGCTCGGACCACACAGCGCTGCTCAGCTTGTCCTGCACGTCGGCATAGCTGAGCAGCTGGCGCGGGTCGGCCACCTTGCTTTCCGCGTCGGCCAGGCGGCTGGCCAGGCTGTCGGACATCAACTGGTCCAGCGCACCGCGCTGCAGGCCCAGCACGGCGCTGGGCAGGCTGAAGTCGACACCAGCGCCGCGGTTGGGGCCAGAACGTTCGTACTGGTCCACACCCAGGCGGCTCATGACCTGCGGGTCGAACTTGAAACTGGCGCTGGCGAAGAGTTCCTTGACCACCAGGTCCAGCGCAGCGCGCTGCTTGGCCGCGGGCACGGGCACCAGCAGCGGCTTGTTGGCGCCGGCCATGGCCCGTTCGGTGTAAGTGCCGCCGACGTGTTTGGTGGCCAGCGGCAGCGACACGCCCAAGGTGCCCAGCATCCGGTTCACCGCGCGGCGGTACAGCGACAGGTCTTCGTCGGCGGCCAGCTGGCGGCTCGTGGTCAGCTGGTACAGCTCGCGGGCCAGCGTGATCTGCCGTTGTGCAAAGGCCAGCGGGTCGTCACCCATGTCGCGGTGGTTGACCAGCGGGTCGTTGTTGGCCAGGTCTTCGTCGGTGGCGTAGGCCAGTGCGGGTTCACGTTCGGCGCGTGCGGCCAGGGCTTGCAGGCCGCGTTTCTCTTCTTCGGCCGACGCGTATTCGCGGTAGCCGAATTCGATGGCCCAGCGGTCGTAGGCGCCCAGCGTGCTCATGTTGTAGGCCACCACCGGCTCGCCCTTCAGCGGCAGGTTCTGGCCGTTGTAGTCCATGATCGAACTGGAGATGGGGTTCGACGCAGTGAAGGCCGGGTCCCGCAACTGCGATGCCGTGACGGCGGTCGACGCGCGGAAGTTGTGGCGCAGGCCCAGTGCGTGGCCGATCTCGTGCATCGTCACGTTTTTCAGCGCGTCGATGATGTATCGGTCGGCCTCGGGGCTGTTGGGGTCGAGCAGGCCACGTTCGGTCAGCAGCTCCATCGCAAACTGGGCCTGGTCGAAGGCCTCGTCGGCGTAGCTGCATTGCAGCAGGCGCGGCGCAAACGCCGTGGGCACACCATCGGCATGGGCGTGGGTGACGGTGTCGGCCCAACGTGGCACCACTTCGGCCGCTCGGGCGCGGAAAACACGCACGCGGTTTTCGTCGATGATGGCCGCGCCGCGCAGCAGCTCGCCGGTGCGCGGGTCGGACTGGCTGGGCCCGACCGCCGTCGAGCCTGGTCCGTTCTGCGCAAACCAGCGCACGGCCAGAATGCGCGTGCCCTCCAGCGTGCTCCAGTCGGCGTCGTTGGCTTGCTGCTCCACCGTGATGGCATGGCGGAAGCCGGCCACTTCGAAGGCCTTGTTCCATTCCAGCGCGGCTTCGCGCAGCGGGGCGCGCCACTGCTCGGGGATGTTGCGGTCCAGCACGATGCGGATCGGCTCCTTGGGTTCGGACAGCGCGGCGGCCGGGTCCTTCTTCTCCAGGCGCCAGCGTTCGATGAAGTGCGTGCGCCGGCCCTCTTGCGTGTCGTCGCCGAAGTTCAGGAAAGACTGCGTGAAGTAGCCCACGCGCGGGTCCGCCCGGCGTGTGGCCATGGGCTGCGCGGGCATGGGCACCAGGTTGAAGGTCAGGCTCAGGAACAGGCTGCGGCCGTCGGGCAGCGAAGACGGCGGGTTGGGCAGGGCCGCCGGGTTGGGCGGCGGCGCGCCCGGTGCAAACACCGGCGAGGCCGGCAGCTTGGGCACCGCGTAGTGCTGGCGCACGGTGAGGAACAGGCCACCGGGCTGCGCCCTTGCACGTTCGATGCTGGAATTGGCGCGGTCCAGGCCGTAGGGCATGCGGGTGCTCGATTCCAGCGCGGTCTGCATGCCGACCAGGTCGCCACCGAACAGCATCGCGGCATCGACCAGCAGCGCCTTGTTCTGCGGGTGCGGCGACGCGGCCAGCGTGGCCACGCCCAGCAGGCTGTCGGAATAACTCTCGGCCACGGCCTGCGCCAGCGGCGTGCCTGCGGGTGCACGCGCCAGCAGGTTGCGCGCCACGAGCTGCACCGAGTTGCCCACGCGGCGCAAGACGACCATGTGTTCACGGCCCATCAGGCCCGGGAAAAAACCGCGCTCGCCCAGACCGCCGGCGATGGAAGAACCGAAGAACATGGGCTGGTCCAGGCGCTCGGCCGGGATCTCGATCCAGGTCTTGTCGTCGCGGGTCCACAGCGGCAG
>JALHPF010000074.1 GCA_022842595.1 Rubrivivax sp. | reverse complement strand
ACATGGGTGCGCTGGCGCGCCAGCACGCCCGACACGGCCTGCGCCAGCGCCACGGCTTCGGTCTGCATGGCCTCGGCCGGCTTGGCCTGGGCATGCATCACGGTGACGAACACGGGCAGGCCCTTCGAGGCGGGGTCGTTGTTCTCGGCGTAGTTGGAGCTGGGCAAGGTCTGCAGCCGCAGCCACAACTGGCCCGGCGCCGCGTTGAGCACCTGGCCGAGCTTGTTGGCCAACTCGGCTGCCAGGTCGCTGCGCAGTTGTTCGCCCTGGGCGAGGATGATCTGGATGTCGATGACGGGCATGCGGGAACCTGCAGGGTGGGTGCGCCTGGCCCTGGAAGAGGCCTTGCGCGGGCCACATGATGGCCGATCCGGCCGCCAACGCTGCGCGGCCAGGTAACGGGTCAGGCCGGCTGGCCGTTGGCGTCGAGCGTGTCCTCGCGCTTGGGCCTGCGGAACTGCCACCAGGGCAGGGCGCGCGTCAGCGACAACACCTCGCCCGCGTGTGCCGCGCGGTAGCCCGGCAGGTCGGCCAGCGTGGCGGCCCAGGCCGGTAGTTGCAGCACCTGGCGCAAGGCCTGCACCGCGGGCTGCTCCAGCGTCTGGGCCAGGCAGACCAGGAAGTAGTCCTCTTCGACCAGGGGCACGAAGTCCAGCCCGAAGCTGCGCGCCGCAGCCTCGATGCCCAGGGCCACGTCACCCACGCCTGCCGCCACCGCGGCGGCCACCGCCAGGTGGCTGTCTTCGCTGCTGCTGTAGTAGCGCGCGATGTCCGACGGCGCCACGCCCTGCTCGGCCAGCAGGTGGTCGGCCAGCAGCCGGGTGCCCGAGCCCTCTTGCCGGTTGACGTAACGCGCGCCGCGGGTGGCCAGGTCGGCCATGCTGCGCAGCGCCAGCGGGTTGCCACGCGCGACCATCAGGCCCTGGGTGCGCTGCATGCAGCCGATCAACTTGTGCTGCCCCGGCCTGAGCAGCGGCTTGAGCCCGCGGGCGAACAGCTTGCGGTTGTGCGCCAGCGGCGGCACGTGGAAGCCGGCCACCGTGCACCGCCCTTCGGCCAGCGCGCGCAGCGCGTCCATGCTGCCGGCAAAGCGCAGGTCGATGTGCAGCCGGTGCGAGGTGGACGCCTGGTCGCGCAGCAGCGGCAGCGCCAGGTCGTGGCTGGCGAGCACCGACAGCACCTGCTGGCTGCCGTCCAGCGCCTCGGCCAGCACACGCTCGAGTTCGGCCCGCAAGGCCTCGATGTGCGGCACCAGCCGCGAGCGCGCGCGTTTCTCGGCCCACAGCAGCCGCGCGGCAAACGGGGTCAGCCGGGCCGGCTGGCCCTGCACCCAGTGCACCAGCGGCTCGCCCAGCGTGGCCTCCCATTGTTTGCAGGCGCCCCACACGTGGCGGTACGACGCGCCCATGGCCTTGGCCGCATGCTGGATCGAGCCGTGTTCGGCAATCGCCGACAGCAGGTCGAACAAGGGGTTCTGCACGTCGGCGCCGCGCTGGCCCGAGCGTTCGTCGCTGGACTGGAAGCTGTACTGGAGGTGGACGCCGCGGGCTTTCATGCGCTGGTGCAGGTTGGACAGACGGCGATTGTCGGCCGCTTTGCCGGCGGCCGTGTGGCGACGGCCCGGCTTGTGGTGGCGCACGGTCGATGCGAGCATCGGCCTTGCCGCAACAACCTGCCGACCTCATGCAGACTGGCCCCGCCGACCCCCCTGCGCTGCTGCTGCGCAGCCCGCAGCCCGGTGACCTGGGCTGGGTGATTCACCGCCAGGCGGTGCTGTACGCCACCGAGTACGGCTGGGACTGGCGTTTCGAAGGCCTGGTGGCCGAGATCGTGGCGGGTTTTGTGCAGCAGTTCGACCCGCAGGCCGAGCGTTGCTGGATCGCGCAGCTGGGCCCGCGCATCGTGGGCGCGGTGTTCCTGGTGCGCGGCTCAGCCACCGAGGCCAAGCTGCGCATGCTCTACGTCGAGGCCGACGCGCGCGGGCTGGGTGTGGGCGCGCGCCTGGTCGATGAATGCATCGCCACCGCTCGCGCGCAGGGCTACCAGCGGCTGACGCTGTGGACCAACGACGTGCTGGTGGCCGCGCGGCGCATCTACCAGGCGCGTGGCTTCACCCTCGTCAGCGAAGAGCGGCACCACTCCTTCGGCCACGACCTGGTCGGGCAGTACTGGGCGCTGACGCTGTAGGGGATCAGGCTGCAGGCGCGGGCGCTGCGGCGGCAGCCGGTGGCAGTGACTTGAACATCACCGTGGTGGCCTCGCGGCGGCCATCGGCCAGTTCGGCATAACCCGGTATCTGTCCGCACAGCTGCCAGCCCAGCCGGGTGTACAGGCGCTGGGCGTCGCTGCCGCTCAGTGTGTCCAGCACCAGCAGGCAACGCCCGTGCTGCCGGGCCTGGTCTTCCACCTGTTGCATCAAGGCCTGGGCGATGCCGCGGCGGCGGGCCTGCGGCAGCACCATGACCTTGACCACGTCGGCCCGGTGGCGGCCGTTGGGCGGCATGTCCAGCACCAGCTGTGCGCTGCCCAGCACCGTGCCGGCGTCGTCGGCGTCGGCCAGGGCCAGCCAGAAGCGGCGTTCCCCCGCGGCGGTGGCGGCCGCGCAGCGGCGCCAGAACGCCGCCGCCGTGTCGGCCGTGGGCGTGACCGGCCAGCCGATGCTGGCGCCTGCGGCCACGCAGGCCTGCAGCAGCTCGACCAGCGCGGGGAGGGCGCGTTCGAAGACCGGTCCGGTGGCGTCGACGATGTGCGGTGTTGTCATGGCAACAAGGCTCAGCTGGGTTGGCAGATGGCGAGCACGTAGCGGGCGGGCAGCGGGCCGGGCGCGGCAAAGGTGTTGGGCCCCCACAGCCGGAAGCGCAGGCTGTCGCCGGCCTCGAGCGGGTGGGTCTGCCCGTCCACCTCGAGCAGCAGCCGGCCGTCGAGCAGCAGAACATGGTGCTCGAGGCCGCCGACGCTGGGCCGGTCGTAATGCACCTGCGCGCCGGCGGGCAGCTCGCAGGCCAGCAGCTCCCCGACGAAGCCGGCCGCCGGCGGTGACACCATGCGGCGCACGAAGCCGGTCTCGGTGTCGCGCCAGCTGGCCTGCTCGGCCAGGGCCAGCCGGCGCACGGGCGCGGCCTCGACCTCGGCCAGCAGGCGCGACATGCTCAGCCCATGGGCGGCGCACAAGCGGTTGAGCAGGCTGGCGGTGGGGCTGGTTTCACCGCGCTCGAGCCGCGACAAGGAGGCCCGGCTGACACCGCTGCGGGTGGACAGCTCGTCCAGCGTCCAGCCGCGTTGTGCACGCAGCCGCTGCAGCCGATCGGCCAGGCGGCGCTCGAGCTCGGGGTCGTCGGCGCTGGTGTCGGCCGCGGTGGTGGGGCTGTTGGCGCGGGTGTTCATGTCGGATGGGCCAGGCGCCTGGGTGCGGCGCGCGGGTTGATGTTATCCCGGAATGGAGAAATGTTCTCGTATGAGAGACAGGCCGCTGCGGGTGCGGACGCCGGCGCCGGACCCGTTGCGGCAAGGCTGCGCGCCGCCTCACCGTCTGGTTAAGCTGCCGAGACTGCACGCAGAGGGAACCGGGATGCCAACGATCGTCGACGAACTGGCCGACTACGCCCGACAGGAGGCCACACGCCATCTGCCCGAGGAGGTGCTGCACCACGCCAAGCGCGCGGTGCTGGATTGGTTTGCGGCGCTGTACCCGGGCACCCGGGTGGCGCCGACCACGCAGCTCGTGCGTGCCCATGCGCAAGAGCTCGGTCACGGCCGCTGCAGCCTGCCGGGGCTGGGTACCCGCGCGTTTCCGACCACGGCCGCGTGGATCAACGGCACCGCGTCGCACGCGGTCGAGTTCGACGACATCTTCCGCGACGCGGTCTACCACCCGGGCGTGCCGGTGGTGTCGGCGGCGCTGGCGCTGGCCGAGGACCAGGGCCGCTCCGGCGTCGAGCTGCTGAAGGCCGTGGTGGTGGGCTACGAGATCTCCACCCGCATCGGCGCGGCGGTGCAGCCGTCGCACTACCGCTTCTTCCACACCACCGGCACGGTGGGCTGCTTCGGCAGCGCGGCCGCCGCGGCCTGCCTGCTGGCGCCCGGCCGGGC
>JALHPF010000073.1 GCA_022842595.1 Rubrivivax sp. | reverse complement strand
CGCTCTTGGGGTCCAGCGGGGGCTGGCCGCCCTGGGGCGAAGCGAGCGTGACGCTGGCACCGGCGTCCTTGAACACGTAGTACGGTGCCGCGAACTCCTCGAGCCAGAAGCCGGTCTTGCGGCCGGTGTCGCCGAGCTGGTCGTGCGAGGTGAGGATCATCAGGATGTTCATGGAATCTTCTTGCGGGAGTTGACGGCCGATGCTGCGCCTTCCGCGGTGCGTCACCGCCGGACGCTCGCAGCGGCCCTGTCGCGAAAGAGGCCATCGCCGCGCCGGCAACCGGGCTGCGCGACCCTCGACGGCGCGCCAGGCGTCGTGTGTCGGCGGTCAGAGCCCCAGCATCCTCGCAAGCTCGGGCGTCGCCAAGCCGCCGGCGTTCGAGCCCCAGGGACCTTCGGGGCCTGCCCGCCAGACCATGTGCGGCACGCTGCCCGAGCCCACGGCTTTCCAGAGCTCGGTATTGGCCTCGATCCGGGCCAGCAGCTCCGGGGCGACGCCGCCTTCGGTGGGCAGGCCGCCCTGGCCTCCAGCCAGGGCCGCCTCGTGGCGGTCCATCGTCGCCAGGGGGTCGGGGGCGGCCAGCAGCAGGGCGCCCTGCGGGGCCGAGGCCCGGTTGATGAAGGCCACCGGCATCCACACCATGCGCACGCGGTCGAGCAGCGGCCTGGACGCCGTCCACAGCGCTGCGCAGTGAGGGCATTGCGGGTCGAAGAACACCAGCACGCTGCGCGCTGCCATGGCCTGGCCGACGACGAAGCCGCTGCCTGTGGCGGCCCGGTCGTAGACTGACTTCCCGGTGGCCGAGGCGGGCTCACCCGGAGAACCCGGGGGCGCGACGGCGTCCTTTTTCGAGCAGGCGGTGGAGAGGGCAGCCGCCATGACCGACAGAATGATGCGCCGGTTCATGCTGCGTTCCCGGCGGTGCCGAAGCGCGGCGGTCGCCGTGCAGGGAGGGCTGGTTCTTTGGGCATGGGTTCCTCGTCGAGCGTCATCATGGTGCAGGTTTGTTGCCGCTGCATTGCCGGTCGGCCTTCGCTGCGCACCGTATCTGCGTCGTCGGTGGGGCTGGGGCCGCGGTCCCTTCGACGGGCGTCGGCGGAGGGTGCAGAATATTTCGACTGCCCGGCAAACGGAGTGCCGTCTGCCCACCGTCCTTCATCACGCTGATGTCGTCGTCCATGTCCGCTGTCTCCATCGCAGAGTCCTCTGTCCGTGCCGACACCTTGTCCGACCAGGCCTACCAGCGCCTGCACCGGGCCTTGATGACGGGCGGGCTGCTGCCCGAGCAAGTGCTGACCGTGCGCGGCCTCGCCGAGGCCTACGGGGTCAGCCTGACGCCGGTGCGCGAGGCAATCCAGCGTCTGGTGGCTGAACGCGCCTTGGTCGTCGAGAACGGGCGCACGATCCGTGTGCCGCGACTCGATGTCGAGACCTACCGGGAAATCCTCAAGATCAGGCTGGAGCTCGAGCCCATGGCTGCCCGTGACGCGGCGGTGCACATGGACAACGCCGGCATGGACCGCGTCGAGGCGCTGGCCCAGCTGCACCGCGACGCCATCGTGGCCCGTGATGCGCACCGCACGTTGGCAGCCAACACCGATTTCCACATCTCGATATATCGAGCGTCACGCCAGCCCATCCTGACGGGGCTGATCGAAAGCCTCTGGCTGCGCGTGGGGCCCACGCTGAACCTGCTGTTCCCCACCTACTGCGGCAGCCTGACCGGCGTCGAGATGCACGCCCAAGCCGTGGAGGCGCTGCGGCGCCGCGATGGCGAAGCCTTGGCCCATGCGATCCGCGAGGACCTCACGCACGGCTCGCGCTTTCTCGTCCGCCTGCTCAAGCCCTGAGCGCGACGGGGCGGGGTCGCCGTGGTTCGGCGATCCCGGGCGTTGACGATATATTCAAATTCACTTAGCCTCGGCGCACGCCCGGGTGCACTGCGCAAGCCCGGGCGCGGCCCCGGCCGCGATGCGCGCCCTCTCCACGTTCAGCGAAGGTGTGTCCCCATGAAGCTCAATCTGTCCCGTCGCGATTTCAGCTTGACCGCAGCCCAGATGATCACCGGCTCGATGCTGGGCGGAGGACTGTTCGGCGCGGGCAGTGCGCTGGCGCAGCAGAAGACCGTCAATCTCGGCACCTTCGGCAGCGTCGATGCGCAGAACTACATCCGCGCCAAGGGGTCGATGGCCAAGACCTTCGGTCCCGGCACCAAGGTCGAGTTCGTCACGGTGCGCGCGGGCTCCGAAGTGATCTCCGCCATCGCCGGCAACAGCCTGGACATGTGCAACCTGGGCTCCAGCCCCATGGTGGTGGGCTATGCCAATGGCGTGCAGGCCTCGCTGGTCTATGTCTACAAGAACATCATCGACAGCGAAGTGCTGGTGGTGCAGAACAGCGCCAACATCAAGAGGCTGGCCGACCTGAAGGGCAAGCGCGTGGGCCTGCCTTTCAACACCTCGGTGCATTTCGCGGCCCTGGCGGCCTTCAAGACGGCTGGCCTGGGCCTCAACGACGTGCAGCTCATCAACATGCGCGCCGACACCATCGCCTCGGCGTGGTCGCGGCGCGAGATCGACGCCAGCTACATCTGGGTCCCCGTCGCGCCCCGGCTGATCGAGGACGCCGGCACGGTGCTGTTCAAGACCGGCGACCTCAACGCCACGGGACTGGTGATGTTCGACGCCTTCCTCGTGCGCGATGAATTCAAGAAGAGGAACCCCGACCTGGTGCTGGCCTTCCTGAAGGACTTCGAGCAGATCGCCGCGAGCTTCAAGCAGAACCCCCGGGACGTGGTGGAGACCATGACCAAGTTCCTCGGCGTCGACGAAGCGGCGGTGATGCGTTCGATCAATACCTTCTACCCCGTGCCTGCACGGGAACAGCTCACGGCCAAGTGGCTGGGCAAGCCCGGAGAACGCGACTCGGCGGTGGTCAGGACGCTGCAGGTCCAGGCGCAGTTCCTGAAGGACACCGGCCAGATCAACGCCCTGCCCAAGGACATGAACGGGCTCGTCGACACCAGCTTCGTCGCGCAGATGGCTTGAGCGGTGGCGGCATCCGCTGAGATCAAGGCCCGTTTCGACGCGGTCTCGAAGCGTTTCGGCAGCGGTCCCGATGCGGTGCAGGCGCTCGAGCCGATCACGCTCGAGATCGCGAAGAACGGCTTCGTCTGTCTCGTCGGCCCCTCGGGTTGCGGCAAGAGCACCCTGCTGAACATCCTCGCCGGCTTCGAGACGCCGACCAGCGGCGTGGCGCTGATGGACGAACTGCCCATCACGGGCCCGGATCCGCGCCGTGGTGTGGTCTTCCAGCAGGGCGCGCTGTTCACCTGGATGACGGTGCACGACAACGTCGCCTTCGGCCCCCTGGCCACAGGCAGCACACCCGCCGAGGCGGGGCGCATCGCCGATCGCTACCTGGAGATGGTCGGGCTGGCCGGTTTCGCCAGGCGCTACCCCTATGAACTCTCGGGCGGCATGCAGCAACGCGTGGGCATCGCGCGCGCGCTGGCCAACGACCCTCAGCTGCTGCTGATGGACGAGCCCTTCGCGGCACTCGACGCGCAGACCCGCGAGTTGCTGCAGGAGGAGATCAAGCGCATCTGGCAGGACACGCGCAAGACCGTGCTGTGGATCACCCACAGCATCGAGGAAGCGCTGTTCCTGGCCACCGACATCGTGGTGATGACGGCGCGCCCCGGCCGCATCAAGGCGCGCTTGTCGCCGCAGTTCGCGCTCAGCCGCGATCCCGCGGTGGTGGCCAGCGCCGAGTTCGTGCGCATGAAGGCCGACATCTTCGGCATGCTGCGCGACGAGGCGCTGGCGGCTCAGCGCCAGGAGGCGGCCTCGTGAGCACGGCCACGCGCACCCGGCGCTCGCGCTGGATCAATCTGGCGTCCTTCGGTGCGCTGCTGGCCGCGTGGGTGCTGGTGACCACGCCTTTCGGCGACAAGCCCTTCGTACAGCCGCTGTTCCTGCCGTCGCCCGGATCGGTGTGGAACACCTTCATCACGCTCACGCAGAACGGCTACCAGGGCAAGAGCCTGTGGTACCACCTGGGCATCAGCCTGTTCCGTTTCGGGCTGGCCTTCACGATCACGGTGCTGGTGGCCGTGCCGCTGGGGCTGTGGATGGGCATGAACGAGACCGTCAAGGCGGTGCTGGACCCGCCCATCGAGATCAGCCGCCCGATGCCCAAGCTGGCATTGCTGCCGCTGCTGATCATCTGGTTCGGCATCGGTGAGGTCGCCAAGGTGGTGATCATCGTGCTGGCGCTGTTCCCCATCCTGTCGATCAGCGCCATGCAGGCCGTGCGCAGCGTGGGCCGACGCAAGGTGCAGGCGGCGATGGCGCTGGGCGCGTCCCGGACGATGATCTTCCGCCGCGTGATCTTCCCCGCCAGCCTGCCCGGCATCTTCACCAGCGTTCGCGTGAGCATCGGGCTGGGCGTCACGATGCTGGTGGGCGCCGAGATGATCGCCACCAGTGCGGGCATCGCCTTCATGGCGATGTCGGCGTCGGATTTTCTGCTCACCAATGTCGTGATCGTGGGCGCGCTGATGATGGCCACCCTCGGCTACACGCTCGACCTGTGCGCACGCGCACTTGAAAACCGCATCGTCCACTGGGGCGGGAAGGAAGGCTGACATGACCGCACTGTCTCGCCAGGGTACCCCCTGGCCCGAGCTCGAGGCCCAGATGATCGAGGCCGGCAAGGACGACGTCGACTGGCGCCACGGCCGCGTGCCGATGTTCATCCACTTCGCCGGCGACGACGTGCTCGAGGTGGCCAAGAAGGCCTACCAGATGTACTTCAGCGAGAACGGCCTCGGC
>JALHPF010000072.1 GCA_022842595.1 Rubrivivax sp. | reverse complement strand
CCGATCTGCACGAAGCCCTGGTCGAGCACCAGGCCTTCGGTCATCGCTTCGTAGACCCAGGTGCCGTGGCCGCTGGGTTCGCCGAAGTGGTCGGTCCAGGTGTCGCAATGGGCGTCGAAGTGGATCACCGCCAGTGGCCGGCCCAGCCAGGCCTTGTAGGCGCGCAACAAGGGCAGGGTGATGGAATGGTCGCCACCCAGCCAGACCATGTGCTGGCGGGCCAGCAGTGCCGGCAGCAGCGGCGCCAGCGCCGCGCGCATGCCCTCGAGCGAGGTGTTGGGCAAGGCCAGGTCACCCAGGTCGTCGAGCAGTCCGACCGGCGAGACATCAAACAGCGGGTGCACGCCGTCGCACAGCATGTGACTGGCCTGGCGGATGGCCTGCGGGCCGAACCGGGCGCCGGGCCGGTGGGTGGTCGCGCCGTCCCAGGCGATGCCGGCCACGGCAAACGGCCGCGCCGACGCCGCGGGCGGATCGACCCTGAGGAAACGCTGGTCAGACAGGAACGCGAAGCGGGACATGGCGGGGCCGGGCAAACTCGACGGCCGCCATTAGGCCATCACCCCGCACCCGCGGCCGCGACCTCATTCGCTCGCCGAACCCATCGCATGAAGCCCATCCTGATCCTGCAGCATCTCAACGCCGACGGACCGGCCTACCTGGCCACCTGGCTGCACCGCCACGGGGTGCCTTTCGAGCTGCGCTGCACTGAAGCCGGCCAGGACTTTCCGCACGACCTGGGCGCCTACGCGGCGCTGGCCGTGCTCGGTGGCGAGATGAGCGCCAACGACCCGCTGCCGTCGCTGCGCCAGGCCGAGTCGCTGATCCGCCAGGCCATGGCCGCCGGCCAGCCGGTGATCGGCCATTGCCTGGGCGGGCAGTTGATGGCGCGAGCCCTGGGCATGCGGGTGCTCGACTCGCCGGCGCCCGAGGTGGGTTGGCAGGCCATCGAGTTGCTGGCCGGCGATGAAACCCGGCGCTGGTTCGGTGACCGGCAGCGCGCCACGGTGTTCCAGTGGCATTTTGAGTCCTTCGAGCTGCCGCCGGGCGCCACCCGGCTGGCCGGCAGCGCCGCCTGCCCGCAGCAGGCCTTTGCGATCGGCCCGCACCTGGGCCTGCAGTTCCACATCGAGGTCGACGCCGCCAAGGTCATCCATTGGTCGCAAGAGGACTCCCCCCGCTGGCAGGCAGCCTGCCGTGCCCATCCGGCCTCGGTGCAGAGCGGAGAAGGCATGCGCGTGGCGCTGCACGAGCAACTGCCGGTGCATCAGGCACTGGCCGATCGGCTGTACGCCACCTGGCTGGCAGGGGTGACCGGCCGCTGAAGTGCCACCGCGCCGGCCGCTGCCGTCATTGCAGGGAACCGGATGGCGCGCGGCTTTGGTGCGTTCCTGCATCGCGAGAAGTTGCTTTCATGATGTGGAATGAAGGTCTGATGCAGTGCAGCAAAATTCACCATATGGAAGAAATGCTTTCCACATTGCAGAATGATGGTGGTAAGTCGTTGATTAATAAGGATTCGTCTTCATGTCTTATATAAGACATAAGTCTTGGCAATTTGAACGGCTCCCGTTACGCTGACGGTGTTGTTTCTTCGTTTGCCACTTCCCCCACAGGAGCTACCCATGAGCCAACTCACCCGTGATCAGCAAGCCGCAGCCCTCGAGAAGGACTGGGCCGAGAACCCCCGCTGGAAGGGCATCACCCGCGGCTACACCGCCGCCGACGTGGTGCGCCTGCGCGGTTCGGTCCAGGTCGAGCACACGCTGGCCAAGCGCGGTGCCGAGAAGCTGTGGTCGCTGATCAACACCGAGCCCTTCGTCAACACGCTGGGCGCGCTGACGGGCAACCAGGCCATGCAGCAGGTCAAGGCCGGCCTCAAGGCCATCTACCTGTCGGGCTGGCAGGTCGCGGGTGATGCCAACAGCACCGGCGAGATGTACCCCGACCAGTCGCTGTACGCCGTGGACTCGGTGCCGAAGGTCGTGCGCCGCATCAACAACACCTTTGCCCGCGCCGACCAGATCCAGTGGAGCGAAGGCAAGAACGACATCGACTTCTACGCCCCCATCGTGGCTGACGCCGAAGCCGGCTTCGGCGGCGTGCTCAACGCCTTCGAACTGATGAAGGCCATGATCGACGCCGGCGCCGCCGGCGTGCACTTCGAGGACCAGCTCGCGTCCGTCAAGAAGTGCGGCCACATGGGCGGCAAGGTGCTGGTGCCCACGCGTGAAGCCGTCGCCAAGCTCGTGGCCGCCCGCCTGGCCGCCGACGTGTCGGGCACGCCGACCATCCTGCTGGCCCGCACCGACGCCGAAGCCGCCGACCTGGTGACCAGCGACGTCGACGAGAACGACCGCCCGTTCCTGACCGGCGAGCGCACCGTCGAGGGCTTCTTCAAGTCGCGCAACGGCCTCGAGCAGTCGATCAGCCGCGGTCTGGCCTATGCGCCCTACGCCGACCTGATCTGGTGCGAGACCGGCAAGCCCGACCTGGCTTTCGCCAAGGCCTATGCCGACGCGATCCACGCCAAGTTCCCGGGCAAGCTGCTGGCCTACAACTGCAGCCCGTCGTTCAACTGGAAGAAGAACCTGGACGACGCGACGATCGCCAAGTTCCAGCGCGAACTCGGTGCCATGGGCTACAAGTTCCAGTTCATCACGCTGGCCGGCTTCCACAGCCTGAACTACGGCATGTTCGACCTGGCCTACGGCTACGCCCGCAACAACATGACGGCTTTCGTCGAACTGCAGCAGAAGGAGTTCGCCGCCGCCGATCGGGGCTTCACCGCCGTGAAGCACCAGCGCGAAGTGGGCACGGGTTACTTCGACGCCGTGACCACGACCATCGAGCGCCAGTCCTCGACCGCTGCGCTCAAGGGCTCGACCGAAGACGAACAGTTCTTCGACGGCACGCATCATTAAGAACTCGGCCGCCCTCTCCTGGAGGGCAGTCCGGAGCGGTCTGCGACGGCGCGGCACCCCTCGAGGGTCCGCGCCGTCGGTCTTTCAGCCGCACACCTTCAAGCGCGCTGCCGGCGCAGCACCAGCAGGCCGAAACAAGCCGCGCTGGCGGCCAGCACCAGCAGGAGCAAGGGGTCGCCCAGCGCGGCCAACGAGTGCCCGGCATCATTCAGCAGCATTTCGGGGAAGGCGCGCACGGCCGCCTCGGCGTCGCTTCCGGGTCCGAAAGTCAGTCGGCCCGGACTTCGCCCGCTGATGAAGGACTGGCCGGCGCGGGTCAGCAGTTGTCGGCCCAACTCCCACACCACCGGGTTGCCGTACAGCTTGTCCAGCAGGTTGCCGACGACCACGATGCCGGCCACCAGCGCCGGCAAGCCCCAGCGCTTCAGCCAGGCCGACGCCGTCATCGCCAGCAGGACCAAGGGCGACAGCCACAGCGTGGCCAGCAGCAGCCCCAGCGCTGCGCGCGCCAGAAAACTCAGTCCGGCCAGCATGATCACGCCCCAGGGCAGGGTGAACCAGTCGCCCGGCTGCGCGAATCGCGCCACCGACAGCGGCGACATGGCCAGCCCGGCCATGGCGCCGATGCCCAGCGCGGCCAGCGGAAACAGCAGCAGGTGGGCCAGCAGTGGCGAGACCAGCGCGGCGCTGTGGCCGATGGGCAGCGACAGCCAGAACTCGATCGAGCGGTCCTGCCGGTCGCGTCGGGCCAGGCCGGGGCTTTGCATCAGCGCGGTGGCCCAGGCCAGCAGGAAGCACAACACCGCCGACACCAGGATCGTCATCATCGCGATGGCCAGCGGCGGCAGACCGGCCAGGTCGCGCTGCGCCTGGCCGTCGTCCAACGTGACGTCCAGCGGGCCGAGCATCAGCAAGCCGAGCATCACCACGGGTGGGGCGGCCACCAGCAGCATCCAGGCGCGGCGCTGCTGCAGCCATTCACGTTGCAACAGGGTCAGGAAGCGGCGGGAGCTTGTCCAGGGGATCGACATCGGGGCCTCGCTCAGAACTGCGTGCGGTTGACTTGGGGCTGGCGGGTGAGCGCCACGAACAGGTCCACCAGGCTGGGTCGCAGGCGCCGGCCCAGCGCCTGCACCGCCGGTGGGGGTTCACCGTCGAACAGCGCGGCATTGCCGCCCTGCACGCGGTAGCGCAGCAGCGGGTGCGCGGCCTCCATCTCGGCGGCCACGGCGGCGTCATGGCCCAGCGCGACGAAGCGCTTGTCGATGTCCTCCAGGCTGATGGACAAGGCCAGCCGGCCTTCGTTGAGCATCAGCACGTCCGACAACAGGGTCTCGACCTCCTCGACCTGGTGCGTGCTGACCAGCACGCTGCGCTCGCCGTCGCACCACTCGTCGATCAGCATCTCGTAGAAGGCCTTGCGCGACAGCACGTCCAGGCCCAGCGTCGGTTCGTCCAGGATCATCAGCCGCGCGTCGATGGCCGCCACCAGCGCCAGGTGCACCTGCACCACCATGCCCTTGGACAAGGCCTTGACCTTGTCGCGCAGGCCCACGCTGGTACGGCGCAGCAGCGCCCGGGCACGGTCGGCCGAGAAGCGCGGGTGCAGCCCGCTCATCAGCGTGATCAGTTCGTCCACCCGCGCCCAGCGCGGCAGCACGGCCACGTCGGGGATGTAACACACCGACTCCAGCAACTGCACACGCTGGCGCTGCGGTTGCAGCCCCAGCACCTGCAGTTCGCCGCTGCCGGCCTGCAGGCCGACCAGGGCTTTCATCAGCGTGCTCTTGCCCGCGCCGTTGTGGCCCAGCAGACCGACCACGCGGCCCTTGGGGATGCTGAAGCTGACGTCGTCGACGGCCGCCTTGGGGCCGTAACGCAGCGTCAGGTTGCGTGCTTCGACCAGTGCCTGGCTCATTGCAGATCCTCCCATTGCAGGTCTCGGGGCCCCAGGCCCAGTCGTTGCAGCCGCTCGCGCAGACGCGGCCATTCGTCGGCCAGGAAGCGTTGCCGCTCGACCGAACGCAGCCGCTCGCGCGCCCCGGGACGCACGTACAGGCCCAGGCCGCGCCGGTTCTCGAGCAGGCCGTCGTCGCCCAGGGCCTGCAGCGCGCGGCTGACGGTCAAGGGGTTGAGCAGAAAGTGCCCGGCCAGCGTGCGCACCGACGGCATGGCGTCGCCTTCGGGCGGGTCACCGTCCAGCAGGCGCGCGGCCAGCAGGTCGGCCAGTTGGCGGTAGATCGCTTGCCGGTGGTCCCAGGTCTGCATGCTTTGCCCGAGGTGTGTTGTCGATGCAGCACACCCTAACCGCAGCAGCCCGCCAGCGGGGTCGCCGTGCGACAGGCTGCAGGGGCGGCCGACGAAACGCGC
>JALHPF010000071.1 GCA_022842595.1 Rubrivivax sp. | reverse complement strand
CGGGACCGAGCACCGCAGGGAAGTCGGAGCGAAGCGGAGACCGCCGAGGATAAGCGCCACAGCCAGCCCCAGCCCGCCTTTGCAGAGGGACCAAGCCGGCAAGAAATGAATGACCGCAAAAGGCCGAGAGCTGTCCTGCAGCTGCTTCCCCAGCCGGCTGCTGGCGCCGCACGGCCGCCGCGTTGCCAGAGGCTTCAGCTGCTCTGGCTCAGCGGGGTTCCGGGCCGTACCGATTCGGCCCGCGCGTGCCCGGCATGAAGCCGTTCACCACCAACGCCACCAACCAGCCCACCACCGGCACCAACACCACCAGCACCCACCAGCCGCTGTGGTTGCGGTCGTGCCAGCGCTTGATCGAGACTGCCAACGTCGGCCACAGCAGCAGCACGTTGACGACATGCTCGGCCAGTTCGGCGCGAATGCGCGCGATGCCCAGCAAGGCATGCAGCAACAGGCCCACGCCCAGGGGCAGGAGCAGGCCGTAGATCCACCAGGTGCCGCGGGCAATGCGGCCGCGCGGGTCGAGCAGCAGCCGCCAGGTGGCGTCGTCGTCGGGGATGCGTGTCATCGTCATCGCAGTCGGGCTCTCGTTCGAATCACGCATGCACGAAGTATCGCTGTCGCCGAGCCGCGCTACGCTCGTGGGATCCCCCGCTTTCCGGTGTCCTCCAGCCATGGCCACAGACCGCCGCCGCTCCAAACCGGCCACTACCATCAGCGCCAGCACCGCCGCTCCGATCGACCTGGCCCTGCAGGGTGGTGGCTCGCACGGCGCCTTCACCTGGGGCGTGCTCGACCGGCTGCTGCAGGACGAGAGCCTGCCCATCGCCGCCATCTCCGGCACCAGCGCCGGCGCATTGAACGCAGCCGTGCTGGCCTGCGGCTGGGCCGAGGGCGGGCGCACGGGTGCCCGCGCCGCGCTGGCGGCGTTCTGGCGCGACGTGGCCGGCCAGCCGGCCTGTTTCGGGCCGCCCGCTGCGCCGCCGGGCCTGGCGGCCGGCGGCCCGGCGCCGGGCGTCATCGACATCGGGCTCTTCAACCTGAATCAGAGCCCCCTCTATGCCTGGTTCAACGGCTTCCTGCGCCTGTTCAGCCCGCAGCAGTTCAACCCGCTGGGCCTGGACCCGCTGCGCCGCATCGTCGAACGCCATGTGCAGCATGATGCGCTGCTGGCCAGCCCGCTGCGCGTGTTCGTCACCGCCACCCAGGTGCGCACGGGCCAGCCGCGGGTGTTCGACAACATGGTGGGCGACGGCGGCAAGGCCGACCTGGGCATCCCGGCGCTGCTGGCTTCGGCCTGCCTGCCGCAGCTGTTCAGGCCGGTGGTGATCGACGGCGAGCCCTACTGGGACGGCGGCTACAGCGGCAACCCGGCGCTCTGGCCGCTCATCTACCGCAGCCCGGCGCTGGACCTGCTGCTGGTGCGCATCAACCCGCTGTCGCGGCCTTCGGTGCCCGACACGGCCGAAGAGATCGCCGACCGCGTCAACGAGATCACTTTCAACGCCGGGCTGCTGGGCGAACTGCGCGCCATCGCCTTCGTGCAGAAGCTGGTGGGCGAAGGCCGGCTCGACCCCGGCCACTATAAGAAGCTGCGTCTGCACATGGTGGCCGACGACGACGGCCTCGCACCGCTGGGCGCTTCGAGCAAGCTCAACACCAACCTGGCCTTCCTGCAGGCCTTGCACGCGCTGGGCCTGGCCGCGGCCGACCGCTGGCTGGCCGAACACCGGGCCGACGTCGGCCTGCGCAGTTCGCTCGACATCCGCAAGACCTTTCTGGCCCACGACACATGACGGCCGTCCCGCAGGACCTGGTCGTGCTCAGCCCGCAGGGCCTGTACTGCCCCGCCGGCGATTTCCACATCGACCCCTGGCGTCCGGTGGCCCGTGCCGTCGTCACCCATGCCCATGCCGACCATGCCCGCCGCGGCCATGGGCATTACCTGGCCACCGCCGTCAGCGCCGGTGTGCTGCGTTCGCGCCTGGGCGACATCCGCCTGCAGGGGCTGGCCTATGGCGAGGCGGTGCTCGTCAACGGGGTCCGTGTCAGCCTGCACCCGGCCGGGCATGTGCTGGGCTCGGCCCAGGTGCGCATCGAGCATGCGGGCCAGGTGTGGGTGGCCTCGGGCGACTACTACACGCGCGGCGCCGACGACCAGGTCGCCGAGCACAACGCCACCTGCACGCCGTTCGAGCCGGTGCGCTGCCACACCTTCATCACCGAAAGCACCTTCGGCCTGCCCATCTATCGCTGGCGGCCGCAGGCCGAGGTGATGGCCGACATCAACGCCTGGTGGTCGGCCAACGCCGACGCCGGCCGCGCCAGCCTGCTGCTGGGCTACAGCTTCGGCAAGGCGCAGCGGCTGCTGGCGGGGGTGGACGCGTCGATCGGCCCGATCGTGGTGCACAGCGCGGTCGAGCCCTTGAACCGGGCCTACCGCGACGCCGGCGTGCGTTTGCCCGAGACCCTGCTCGTCAGCGACGCCACCGACAGCGCCAGCTTGAAGCGGGCCTTGGTGGTGGCACCGCCTGCGGTCCTGGGCAGCGCCTGGGCCAAGCGTTTCGGCGAAGCCGGCGACGCCTTTGCCAGCGGCTGGATGCAGCTGCGCGGCGCCCGCCGCCGGCAGGGGCTGGACCGCGGCTTCGTGCTCAGCGACCACGCCGACTGGCCCGGCCTGCAGCGCGCGATTGCCGCCACCGGCGCAGAACGAGTGATCGTCACCCATGGCTACGAGGCGGTGATGGTGCGCTGGCTGCAGCAGCAGGGGCTGCAGGCCGGCAGCTTCCGCACGGAATTCGGGGTCGAAGGCGGCGAAACCGCGGGTGACGGCGCGGCCGAGGTGCAAGATGGGGGCTTGTCTGCAACTGCCCCTGCCCCCGGAGCCCCCCCCCATGAAGATCCTGCTGCCCATTGACGGTTCACCCGCGGCCCTGGCCGCCGTTCGCCATGCCCTGCAACTGCGCCAGGGCGGCTTGCTGGCCAGCTACGTGCTCGTCAACGTGCAGGAACCGGCCACGCTGTACGAAGTGGTGGTGACGCACGACACCGACAAGCTCACCGAGATCAAGCGCGGCGCCGGCAGCGACCTGCTGGCCCCGGCCGAGGCCCTGCTCGATGACGCCGACGCCGACTACGAAAGCGAAGTCGCCGGTGGCGAGCCCGCCACGCTGCTGGTGGAACTGGTCGAAAACTACGGCGCCGACGCCGTGTTCATGGGCGCCAGCGGCATGGCCGAGCCCGGCGCCGACGGCCTGGGTTCGGTGGCCCTTTCGCTGCTGCGGCACAGCCCGGTGCCGGTGACGGTGGTGCGCGCGGCCGAACCCGGCCCCGACGCGCTGACGGCCGGTATCGACATGGCGGACGTGGCCGCCGCGCGCTAGACCGGGCCAGGCGGACAGCAGGCTCAGGGCATCATGGCCCGATGCGCCTCTTTGCCGCCCTCTACGACCAGCTCGACGCCAGCACCGCCACCAGCGCCAAGCTGGCGGCGCTGCGCAGCTACTACGCAGCAGCACCCGCGGCCGACGCTGCCTGGGCCACCTACTTCCTGGCCGGCGGCAAGCCGCGCCAGGTGGTGCCCACGGCGGTGCTGCGTGAGCTGGCCTGCCGCCGCGCCGGCATCGACGACTGGCTGTTCGACGAGTGCTACCAGGCCGTGGGCGACCTGGCCGAGACCATTGCCCATGTCCTGCCCCCGGGCAGCACCCGCAGCGACCTGGGCCTGGCGGTGTGGGTCGAAGAGCGGCTGCTGCCGCTGCGTGGTCTGGCGCCCGATGAACAGGCGGCGCGTGTGCTCGCAGCCTGGGACGAGCTCGACGCCGCCGGGCGCTTCCTGCTCGTCAAGCTGATCGGCGGCGGCTTCCGGGTCGGCGTGAGCAAGCTGCTGGTGCAGCGCGCGCTGGCCGAACACGCCGGCCTCGACGCCAAGCTCGTGGCCCAGCGCATGATGGGCTACACCGACGCGCGCACGATGCCCGGCGCGGCACGTTTCAAGGCCCTGCTGTCGCACGAAGCCTCGCCGCTGCAGGACGCAGGCCAGCCCTACCCGTTCTTCCTGGCGCACCCGCTGCAGCTGCCGCAGGCGGAATTCGAAGCCAGCCTCGGCCCGGTCGGCCATTGGCAGGTGGAATGGAAGTACGACGGCATCCGCGCCCAGCTCGTCAAGCGCGCCAGCCAGGTGTGGCTGTGGTCGCGCGGCGAGGAACTGATCACCGAACGTTTTCCCGAAGTGGCCACCCGCGCCCAGGCCCTGCCCGACGGCACGGTGCTCGACGGCGAACTGCTGGTCTGGCCCGACGACGCCGTGCAGCCCGCGCCCTTTGCCCTGCTGCAGCAGCGCATCAACCGCAAGACGCTCGGCAAGAAGCTGCTGGCCGATGCGCCGGTGCAGTTCCTGGCCTACGACCTGCTGGAGGCCGCCGGTGCCGACCTGCGCGGCGAGCCGCAGCACGAGCGCCGCACCAGGCTTGAAGCCCTGCTCGAAAGCCAGCGCCTGCGCGCCGCGCCGGTGGTGCAGGCGGCCGACTGGCCGGCGCTGGCCGGCCTGCGCGCGAGCTCGCGCGAGCGCGGGGTCGAAGGCTTCATGCTGAAACAGCGCGACGCCCGCTACGGCAGCGGTCGCACCAAGGCCGACGGCACCTGGTGGAAGTGGAAGGTCGACCCGCTCAGCGTCGACGCCGTGCTCATCTATGCCCAGGCCGGCCATGGCCGCCGCGCCAGCGTCTACACCGACTACACCTTCGCGGTGTGGAGCCGGCCGCCGGAAAGCGCCGACGAGGCCCAGGCCGTGGTCGAGGCGATTGCCGCGCGCCGGCCGGCGGTGGCCGGTGCCTTGCAGCTCTTGCCCTTCGCCAAGGCCTACTCGGGCCTGAGCGACGAGGAGTTCAAGGCCGTGGACCGCGTGATCCGCGCCACCACGCTGGAAAAATTCGGCCCGGTGCGCAGTGTCAGGCCGAGCCTGGTGTTCGAGATCGGCTTCGAAGGCATCCAGGCCAGCCCGCGCCACAAGAGCGGCATCGCCGTGCGCTTCCCGCGCATGCTGCGCCCGCGCCCCGACAAGCCGCTGCACGAAGCCGACGACCTGGGGGCGCTGCGCAGTCTGCTGGCTCAGGCCACGCCGTAACGCACGCGGTACCGGCCGCCGTCACCGACCAGGGTCACCAGGGCCTGATCGCCGGTATTGCCGTTGAGCTTCAGCGCCTTGAGGGCGACGAAGTCGTCGGCGGCACCGGACGTGGTGATCATGGCCACCTGCATCAGGCCGCGCATGGTGTTGGCCATGCCGCTGGTGATGATCGGCTTGATCACGTTGGCGCCGGTCTCGCGGTAGTCCTTCAGGCGCTTGGCCAGGCCGGCATGGATGTTCTCGAGCTCGGCGCTGCTGATGTCCAGGCCCTCGTCTTCTTCGACCATCGCGCACAGCACCAGGGTCTTGGCCGGCTTGAAGTCGAAGCCGTCGGCGACGGTGGCGTTGGCGATCCAGGTCTCGCCCTGGTCGACCTCGTTGTGCCAGTTGCCCTGGCGGGTCATCTTCAGTGCGGTCTTGCCGGTGGTGATGTCGCCGACGAAAGTCAGGAAGTAGGGGCTGTCGGCACCGACTTCATCGGTTTCGACGACACATTGAAAGCGCTTCAGAATCAGCTTGCTCATGGTTTTCTCCTTGGAGGGTTCAGGGTTTCGGTGATGTGTGGCCGGAGGCTGCTGCCTGCCGTCCCACGAAGAGAAGGATCGAAGCCGCCGGCCCACGGATCACCCACACATGGCACCCCTTGAAGAAGGAACGGGCCCGGCGGCCGCGGCGCGCTGGCTCGCACGGCACGGGCCGGCCGCCTGGTCGCGCGCCGACGCT
>JALHPF010000070.1 GCA_022842595.1 Rubrivivax sp. | reverse complement strand
TGGCTGAGACGCGGGCGCACGCGGTAGGCGTTGCGGCGCTGGAAGCGGTAGATGTCGCGCGGCAGGCCACATTGCAGCGCGCAACTCCTGGCGCCACGCACCAGCATCAGGCCCTGCAGGTCGAACTGCAGCTTGACGCTTTCGAGATAGGCCACGGCCACGGCTTCGTCGGCGTCGATGAGGGCGCCGAGCTGCGGCGCGGTGGCGTCGACGCTGAAGTTCAGGCGCTCCTGGATCTCGTCCACGGCCCACAGCACCACGCTTAAAGCGGTGCCGTCCGGCGCACTCAGCACCACCGGCACCTGTCCATCGCGCACCGCACGCAGCAGCGACTGGCGCTCGGCGGCCGCGCCGACGCGGAACGGCCCCCAGGGATCGGAGCCGCTCGTGGCATCGAGTTCGGCAGGTCGCGTGTCCTGGAACATGGCGCGCGACTCCTTCAGTGCAGGCTCTTGTTGCGACGGCCGGCCAGCGTGTCGTCGAGGTCCTGCAACCAGGGCTCGGCGAGGTGGCGGATCTCGGCGTCGTTGACGAGGATGCGCTGCATGATGCGCGACTTCGTCTTGGCCAGTTCGATGGCCTGGGTCTGCGCCGAAGAAGCGGCGCCCGAAGGTTCCTGGGCGGCGTTTTTCAGGCGGCTGATGAGCAGCACGCAGGCGCCTTCGAGCTTCACCACTTCGTCCCAGTTGCCGGCACGTGCGGCGGCCAGCATGTCGACGCTGGCGCTTTCGATGGCTTCGTAGTAGCTGAGCAGTTGCGGGTCCATGGTCTTCCTTGTCCGGGTCTCGACGGTGTCTCGGCTGTGCTTCAACGGGCGTTTCCGTTCTTCTGGCCGATGGCGACCCAGGCCTCGTGCAGCGGCTGCATCAGGCGTTTGCATTCGGTGAGCATGGCGCTGTCGTTGCGCGCATTGGCCAGCATCAGGCGGCCGGCCACGTAACCATAGAGTTCGCTCAGGTCCTGGGCCAGCGCGCCGCCGGCGCTGAGGTTCAGGTGCGAGCGCAGGCCCTCGTCGACGATGCGCATGGCGCGCGTGATGGCGCGGCACTTGCGCTCCACGTCGCCGGTGCTCAGGGCACCTTGGGCGTCGGCGAGGGCGGCGTCGAAGCCCTCGAAGAGCAGCGTGACGAGACGGTGCGCGTCGGCACTGGCGACCTGTATCTCCATGCCGGTGGCCTGGTAGGTGGCGGCGCCGTGTGCGGCGGCATGGCGGGGCGTGAACATCGAAGCTGCGTACATGGCGTGGGGGGCTCAAGCTCAGGATGCCAGTTTTATCGGTGCAGCCGGCGCCGACTTGAGCCGGTGAAGGGCCTGCGCAGACAGGGCCTGAATCCGATCTGCATGCGCTTCGGAAAGCGCCCCGGAAAGTGACCCGGAATCGAGCCCGGAAACGACAACGCCGGGGCCGCGTTGAGCGGGCCCCGGCGTCGCCGTGGTGCCGTGGCGGGCTTTCAGTTGCCGTTGTTGTTGTTCAGCAAGCTCATCTGCTGGTTCACGTAGCTGGCCAGGCCGCTCAGCTGGCCCATGCGGGTGTCCAGCGCCGTGTACTGGCGCATCAGGCGCTGCTCGGCGCGCGCCACGCGGTCTTCCAGGCGCTCCTGTGCCGCTTCGTTGTTCTTCACGCGCGCCTGCAGGCTTTGCGTGCGGCTGTCCAGCGTGCCGTCGCTGTCCAGCGAGAGCTTCAGCCAGCTGTCGAAGCGTTTGGCGAAACCCTGGTTGGCCGGTGTCGTGGTGTCGACGTTGGCAAACAGCTTCTGCAGCTCGGGGCCCTGGGTCAGCGCCGCGGTGAGCTTGGTGTCGTTGACCTTGATCAGGCCTTCGGTGTCCAGCTCCAGGCCCACGTCGGCCAGGCGTGAAAACACCGCGCTGTTGCCGCCGTTCCCCGTGAACATGCCGCGCAGCTGGGTCAGCATGGCCGCACCCGAGCGGTCGCCCTGCAGCGGACCGGCCTGCTTGGTGGCGGGGTCGTAGCGGGTCTGCTCGCGCAGCAGCTTGATGCTCTCGTTGTAGGCCTTGATGAATTCGTCCACCGACTTCTTCAGCGCGTCGGTGTCGGGTTCCACCTGCACTTCGGTGGTGCCCACCTTGCGCAGCTGGAAGCTCAGGCCCTCGACGGTCTTGTCCAGCGTGTTGGTGGAGCTCTCCACGGCCACGCCGTTGATGGACGCCAGGGCGTTCTGTGCCTGCTGCGGGCGGCTCATCGTGGCGATGCCGCTGCTGGGGTCGAAGGACAGCGCCGACAGCCCGGTGGCGTTGGCGTCGCTGCCGTCGTCGTCCAGCACCTGCATGCGGAAGCCGTTTTCCACGCCCGTCTGCGAAGAGCGCAGCACCAGGCGGGAGCCCGAGACGTCGTTGACCACGCTGGCCACGACGCCGGCACCGGCTTCGTTGATCTTGTCGCGGATGGCGCTGAGCGAGCTCGCGCCCGGCTCGATGACCACTTCCACCATGCTGCTGCCGGCCTTGGGCACGGGCGGCTGGCTGTCGAAGTCGCCGAGCTCGATGCGCAGGATGCCGGAGCCGACGCTGTCGCTGGCGCTGGCGTAGCTGCCCGTGGCCAGCGTCTGAGAGACGGCCAGGCGGGTGACGTTGATGTTGTAGCTGCCGGCCTGTGCCGCGCCGGTGGCGGTGGCGCCCAGGGCGGTGGTGTCGGAGCTGGTGGCCTTGGCGGCTCGCCAGGTGTCGGCCTGCGTCAGCTTGGCTGAAGCATCCCGCAGCGTCGACAGCGCGCTCTGCACGCGGCCGAAGGCTGAAATCTGTGTCTGCAGCTTCCCCGCTTCGGTCTGAAGCTGGCGGATCGGCGCGCGCTCGATGCTGAGCAGTTGGCTAACGATGTTCGCGACGTCAAGCCCGCTGCCGATTCCGGCGGATGAGATGGGCATGATGGATCTCCCTTAGGTGAAGTCAGTGCACAGACCTTGTATTGCTGATCGCAATCCCGGGTCTTCAACGTGCATTTCGACACCCGCCGCGGAAACTTTAGGGCTGATGTTCCGGTGGTTCACCGGTGGCGCCGCCTGGGCACCCCGGCTTTAGCCCTGCAGCAGCTGCAGCACCTGCTGCGGCAGCTGGTTGGCCTGGGCCACCATCGCCGTGCCGGCCTGCTGAAGGATCTGTGCGCGTGACATGTTCGCGGTTTCCATCGCGAAGTCGGCGTCCATGATGCGGCCGCGCGCGGCGGACTGGTTCTCGGACGCCACCTGCAGGGTCTGGATCACCGCCTCGAAGCGGTTCTGCGTGGCACCGTACTGGGCGCGCTCGGCGTTGACGACGGTCAGCGCGGCATCGATGGCACCCATGGCCGTGGTCGAGTTGGCGGCGCTCAGCAGGTCGTTGCCGGGCAGCGCGGCGATGGCGCCGTTGGCCGCCAGGTCTTCGGTGGTGATGGTGATCTGGTCGAGCGCGTCGGCGCCCACCTGGAACACCTGCGGGCCGGCGTTGGCGCCCAGGATGGCCAGGCCGTTGAAGCGCGTGTTGCCCAGCGTGCGCGTGATTTCTTCGGTCAGCTGGCTGAACTCGGCGTCGAGGTTGGTGCGGTCGTCCAGGCCGTTGGTGGCGTTGGCGGCCTGCACGGCCAGTTCACGCATGCGCTGCAGCATGTCGCCGACCTTGCCGATGGCGCCTTCAGCCGTCTGCGCCAGCGAGATGCCGTCGTTGGCGTTGCGCATTGCGACGTTCATGCCTCGCACCTGCGTCTGCATGCGGTCGGCGATGGCCAGACCGGCCGCGTCGTCCTTGGCGCTGTTGACCCGCAAGCCAGAAGACAGCCGCTGCATCGACGTCGCCAGAGAGCCGCCTGACATCGACAGGTTGCGCTGAGCATTCAGCGACACCAGGTTCGTGTTGATCGTTTGTGCCACGTCGGTTTCTCCGTGCGAGGGCTGAACTGTCTCCGGTGCAAAGGAACCGGCTCCAACAGGTCCCAGACTTCAGAACCTGCTGGACATATTTTCGGCAAGCCCTCTCGGCTTGATCGAAGGAATAGGGGGCTTTTGGTCGCCCATTCCGCAGCCCTGAGACCGATCCCGCACGCTGCCGCACGTGGCCCCGCAAGTGCCGCCGAAGTGCCGCCGCACCAATGAAAACAGGGCCCGAAGGCCCTGTCTGCAGTGGTGTGGCGGAGCCTCGCGGGCCCCGCTGCCAGCCCGGATCCGCGATCAGCGGATCAGGCTCAGCACCATCTGCGGCAGCTGGTTGGCTTGCGCCACCATCGCCGTGCCGGCCTGCTGCAGGATCTGGCTGCGCGACAGGTTGGCGGTTTCCGTGGCGAAGTCGGCGTCCATGATGCGGCCGCGTGCCGCAGCTTCGTTCTCGGTCGAGACCTGCAGCGTCGCGATGACCGCTTCGAAGCGGTTCTGCACGGCGCCGTAGAGGGCGCGCTCTTCGTTGATCGTGGCCAGGGCGGTGTCGATGTTGGTCATCGCCGTGGTCGAGTTGGCAGCGCTGGTGATGTCACCACCGGTGACGGCGGTGATGTCGCCCGAGCCTTCGAGGTCGGTCGTCGTCACGGACACGGTGTCGCCGACGTTGGCGCCGATCTGGAACGCCTGCGCGCCGGCGCCGCCGCCGAGCACTTCCACGCCGTTGAAGCGCGTGTTGCCCAGGGTGCGGCCGATTTCTTCGCCGAGCTGCTGGAATTCGGCATCGAGGTTGTCGCGGTCGGCCTGGGTGTTGGTGGCGTTGGCCGACTGCACGGCCAGTTCACGCATGCGCTGCAGCATGTCGCCGACCTTGCCGATGGCGCCTTCAGCCGTCTGCGCCAGGGAGATGGCGTCGTTGGCGTTGCGGATGCCGACGGTGTTGCCACGCACTTGTGACTGCATCCGGTCGGCGATGGCCAGGCCTGCGGCATCGTCCTTGGCGCTGTTGACACGCAGGCCCGAGGAGAGCCGTTGCATCGAGGTGGCGAGGGAAGACTGGCTCATGCCGAGGTTGCGCTGAGCGTTCAGGGAAACGGCATTGGTATTGATCGAGAGGGCCATGAAAAACTCCAAAGTTGATGACCACAGGCATATGCCTGGCAGGCTTCCGCAGTCGGGACATCCGCTCTTCACGGTGCCTGCCTGCAACTCCACCGGTTCGGCCCCTGTCGAGGGGAGCTTCGCCGCCGGAACTCGCCCGGGCCTTGCCGTTCTCGGGGTGCCGCGGCTCTTGTTGAGAGAGCCGTCGTCACCGCGATCCGTCTTGGTCCGGACCCCGCGACCCGAATTGAGTGCGCGTTGGGAGTCTTTTCGTCGCCGCCCCGGAAACCTTTAGCGCAGTTTCCTGAACGCCTTGCTCGGGGAAAAGACCCCCGACGGGACCCCATATCGGCGCTGGCCGGCCAGTCTGTAGGGTGGCTTTTGCGGGGTTGCGGGCGCAGGCCCGCGGGCTGGCAAGGCCCTCGCCGGGTTATTCACCGAGGCCGCTACAGTCGGCCCATGAACGATCTCACTGCGCGTTACCTCGCGCTGCGGGCACGCTCCGTTGCGCTGGCTGCGCCGCTGGGCGAGGCCGACTGCCAGGCACAGAGCATGGCCGACGCCAGCCCGGTGAAGTGGCATCTGGCCCATGTGACCTGGTTCTTCGAGACCTTCGTGCTCGAACCCTTCGTGCCCGGCTTCCGGCCCCACCACCCGGCCTATCGCGTGCTGTTCAACAGCTACTACCAGAGCGTGGGCGAACGCCATCCGCGGCCACAGCGCGGCCTCATCACGCGCCCCACGCTGGCCGAAGTGCTGGCCTGGCGGCACGCGGTGGACGAGCAGGTGCTGGCGCTGCTGGCCCGCGCTGATGTTCAAACCGACGACCACGCCGATGCCGAACGGCTGGCCGAGCGCATCGAGCTGGGCCTGCAGCACGAACAGCAGCACCAGGAACTGCTGCTGACCGATCTGCTGCATCTGTTCTCGTGCAACCCGCTGGCGCCGGTGTACAGGGCAGCCCCGCCGCCCGAGGCGGCCGCGGCCGTGCCGCTGCAGTGGGTGCCGCAGGCCGGGGGTCTGGTGGAGATCGGCCATGCCGGGCCTGGTTTTTCCTTCGACAACGAAGGCCCGCGCCACCGCGTGTTCCTGGCGCCGCACGCGCTGGGCCAGCGCTTGACGACGCAGGGCGAGTGGAGCGATTTCGTCGCCGACGGGGGCTACCGCGAGCCGCGCTGGTGGCTGGCGGCCGGGTGGGACTGGGTGCAGGCCCTCGGCGTGCAGGCCCCGCTGCACTGGCGCCGCGGCGAGGGCGCGGCCTGGACGCAGTTCACGCTGCACGGGCTGCAGCCGCTGCAGCCGCAGGCGCCGGTGCTGCACATCAGCCTCTTCGAAGCCGACGCCTACGCGCGCTGGGCGGCCGCGCAGCAGCGCCTGCCGCTGCGCCTGGCCACCGAGGCCGAATGGGAGGCCGCCGCCGAGCCGCAGGCCGAGGCCGGGCTGGCCGTCGGCCACTACGCCGACAGCAGCCTTTTCTGGCCGCAGCCCGCCCGCGCGGGCGTGGCCGGCTTGCAGCAGTTGTTCGGCAGCGCCTGGGAATGGACGCGCAGCAGCTATCTGCCTTACCCCGGTTACGCGCCCTGGGCTGGCGCGGTGGGTGAATACAACGGCAAGTTCATGCTTGACCAGACCGTGCTGCGCGGCGGCTCGTGCGCCACGCCGCGCGGCCACCTGCGGGCCAGCTACCGCAACTTCTTTCCTGCGGCGGCGCGCTGGCAGTTCACCGGCTTGCGGCTGGCCATGGATGCCTGAGCCCGCCGGCGAGGCTGCCGCCTGGCCAGCGCGGCTTCATTGCAGGGCCAGGAATTCCTTCAGCGGCGCCACGCTCAAGGCCGGGTCTTCTTCCTGGGGCACATGGCCCAGCTGCTCGAAGACCACGCGCCGGCTGCCGGCGATGCGGCGCTCGAATTCGACGCCCGCCTCGGGCGGTATCAGCCGGTCGCGCCCGCCCCAGAGGATGAGCGTGGGCAGCTTCAGCGTCGC
>JALHPF010000069.1:3020-7462 GCA_022842595.1 Rubrivivax sp. | reverse complement strand
TCGGGTCCTTCCGGACCCTCATGTGCGGGCTCAGCGCTTGACGACGCTGCCGCTGCCGGCGACGCGGCTCTTCACCGCGGCATTGCCGGTGTAGCTGACGTCACCGCTGCCGGCGATGGTCACGCTCAGCGACTTGTCGGCATTCACCGCCGCGTCGCCGCTGCCGGCGATGCTGACCGTCACGTCGTCGGCTTTCATTTCGCTCAGGCGCACGTCGCCGCTGCCGGCGATGCTGACCTTGAGCTTCACCGCGCTGCCGCTGCCGGCCACGTCACCGCTGCCGGAGATCGAGATACCCAGCTCATCGGTGGTCAGGCCCGTCAGCCGGGCGTCACTGGATCCGGACAGCGCCAGTTTCAGCACGGGGGTGTTGAAGGGCTCGAGCCTGATGTCGCCCGAGCCCGCCGCGACCAAGGCGGTGAGCTTGGGCACGACCACGCTCACACGCACCCGAGACCGGCTCGACAGGCTGTGCCCCTTTTTCCAACGCACCAGCAGCGTGGCGCCCCGGCTGGTGGACTCGACCACCGTTTCCAGCAGCGGCAGCAAGTTGTCATCGGCCTCGACCTGCACCGACTGTTCGGCACCTTGACGCACGGTCAGGTCCATCGAACCGCTCAGCGCGATGGCCTGAAAGCTGTCGACGGTGCGCACTTCGGAAGTGGAACGCCCAGAACCCTGGGTGTTGGCCTGTGCGGCGTGCGGCAGCAAGGTCAGGCACAGCAAGGCGGGGGCAACAAGGTGGGCCAGGGTCTGGCGCAGGCTGGGATGCATGGGGAACTCCGGTGCTGATGGCGTGCCCGCACTGTGCCGCCAAGGCCGGCGGCTGGCGAGCCCCAGGCGACAGGCTGCAGGTAAAAGCGACAGGACGCAGCGTTTGCGGCGCCGCTTGGGGCGGCGGGCGGCCGTGGGTTCCAGCCGACGTGCCGGCTCGCGACTACTGTTTTTTGGTCGGTGCCTTGGCCGGCTTCTTTTCACCGGGCTCGTCGGCCTCGGTGACTTCGGCGGCAGCGACTTCGGTCGGCGCAGTCTCGGCGGTGGGCGGCACCGGCTCGATCTTGTTCTCGGCCATGTATTCGCTCATCTCTTTCCAGCCGGCAAAGATGGCGGCCTTGTCGGCACGTTTGTTCAGGGCGTAACACTGCTCCACCGAGCGCGCGGCGTGGCGGCAGCCGGCGCCGATGGCCCTGCTTTCCGCTTCGCGGCGGGCGGCCAGCACGCTGGCCGGTTCGATGCCCAACAGGTCGCACCCGGTCAGCCACAGCGGGGCCAGGGTGACGAGGGTGAGGAGGCTTCGGCGCATGAGCAAGGTGAACAGGGCAGGACGGGGCTGGAGCCTGTCTTATCGGCCGCGGCAGCCGGGCGCTTGAGCGGCCGCCTTCAATCCACAGCCAGCGTATGCCCTTGCAGGAACTCGCGCGCTCCGATGCGGCGACCGCCGGGCAGCTGCAGTTCCAGCAGCTGCAGCGCGCCTTGCCCACAGGCCAGCACCAGGCGGTCGCCCGCCGCTTCCAGCACCTGGCCGGGGCGGCCGGCGCCCGGGGCCAGCGCCGCCCGCCACACCTTGACGGCCTGCCCCCCCAGCGGCAGCGTGCAGCCGGGGAATGGGTCGAAGGCCCGGATGCGGCGCTCCAGCTGGTCCGCGGGTGCGGCCAGGTCCAGCGCCGCCTCGGATTTGTCGATCTTGTGGGCGTAGCTCACGCCGGCTGCGGGCTGCGCCTGTGGCTGCAGCGCGCCCTGCCCGGCCAATTCGACAGCCTGCACGATCAACCGGGCCCCCAGCTCGGCCAGCCGGTCGTGCAGGCTGGCCGTGGTGTCGTCGGGCCGGATGGCCATGCGCTCGATCAGCAGCATCTCGCCGGTGTCCAGGCCGCTGTCCATCTGCATGATGGTGATGCCGGTCTCGGTGTCGCCGGCTTCGATGGCGCGGTGGATCGGCGCCGCGCCACGCCAGCGCGGCAGCAGCGAGCCGTGGATGTTCAGGCAGCCCAGCGGTGGCAAGGTCAGTGCCCAGGCCGGCAGGATCAGGCCGTAGGCCGCCACGACCATCAGCTCGGGCGCGGCCTGGCTGAGCGCTTCGCGCGCGGCGCCGGCTTCGTCGGGGAATTTGCCGTCCAGGCGCAGGCTGCGGGGCTGAACCAGCGGCAAACCGTGGGCCGATGCAAACTGTTTCACCGGTGACGACTGCAGCTTCATGCCGCGGCCCGCCGGGCGGTCGGGCTGGGTCAGCACCAGCACGATGTCGTGGCCGGCCGCGTGCAGCGCCAGCAGCGCGACGCGGGCAAATTCGGGGGTGCCGGCGAAGGCCAGTTTCATGTCGATGCGGTGCGGCCCAGGGCGTGCTGTGCTCAGCGGTCGCGCAACTCGTCGCGTGTTTTCTTCAGCAGCTTGGTGCGGATGCGGTCGCGCTTCAGGGCACTGAGGTACTCGACAAACACCTTGCCTTGTAGGTGGTCCATCTCGTGCTGCACACAAACGGCTTGCAGACCTTCCGCATCCAGTTCGAAGGGCTGGCCGTCGCGGCCCAGTGCCTGCACCTTCACCCGGGCGTGGCGCTCGACACGGTCGTAGATCTGCGGCACCGACAGGCAGCCTTCTTCGGCCACCGCAAAGTCGTCGCTGCGCCAGGTGATCTCGGGGTTGATCATCACCAGCGGCTGGTCGCGCTGTTCCGAGGTGTCCATCACCAGCACACGTTCGTGCACGTCCACCTGAGTGGCTGCCAGGCCGACGCCGTCGTTGGCGTACATGGTCTCGAGCAGATCGTCCACCAGCTGGCGGATGCGCCCGTCCACGGCCGCCACGGGGCGCGCCACGGTGTGCAAGCGGGGGTCGGGGTAACGCAGGATGTTCAGGCGGGCCATGTCAAGTCGGCGCGGGTGCAGTGAATGTGAGGGTGGAGAAACAGCTCGCAACAGCTGTGGACCGCAGACAACGCCGGGTGCCGTGAAGGGGTCCACGGCAAGCGGCTGGCAGGCTCACTTTGTTTGCGGCATCAAGGGTTTACGGGCAGAATCTGTGAAACCATATGAGCATTGTCGCCGCAGTGCAGGGGGTGTTTCGGGCCGCAAGGCGCACAGAACACCCCAGGACCCGCAAGACCGGCAGCACCGGCCTTCGGCGCGGGCCTTGGCCCCGTCCACCTGCAGCTTTGGCTTGCGGCATTTTGGCATCGACGACCCCGCCGCCCGGAGAACACCCAGCGTGATGAGCCTCAACGAACTCCAACGCCGCCGCGCCCTGCTCCGCATGGCCGCGCTGGCTGGCGCGGGCACCGGGCTGATGGCCGCCGCGCCCAACGCGCTGGCCCAGACCAGCCGCCTGCCGATCACCCCCGAGTGGCGCGAAACCGCGCAGCGTGTGGCGCAAGCCGGCGTGCCGCTCGAGGACCTGTCGCCCAACGCCCCCGACTCGCACACCGTGCAGCCCGGTGACACGCTGTGGGGCATCTCGGGCCTGTTCCTGCGCAACGCCTGGCGCTGGCCTGAACTGTGGGGCATGAACCTGCAGGAAATCCGCAACCCGCACCTCATCTACCCGGGGCAGGTGCTGCTGCTGGAAAGAATGGACGGCCGCGCCCGCCTGCGCCTGGCTGGCAGCGACGGCGGTGCACCCACCAACACCGTGCGCCTGTCGCCGCGCGTGCGCAGCGAACTGCTGGACAACGGCGCCATTGCCGCCATCCCGCTGAACCTGATCGGGCCTTTCCTGAACGAAGCCGTCGTCTTCAACGGCAACGAACTCGACAGCGCGCCGCGCATCGTGGCCACGCAGGAAGGCCGCGTCATGGTCTCGCGTGGCGAAACCGCCTATGTGCGTGGCGACCTGGGCGGCGCACGCGACTTCCGCCTCTTCCGCGAACTGGTGCCGCTGCGCGACCCCATCACCACCGAAGTGCTGGGCTACGAGGGCCGCTACGTCGGCACGGCGCAATACACCCGTGCCGCTGAGACGGCGCCGGTCGCCGGCCGGCCGCTGCTGGTGCCGGCCACCTTCCGCGTCACCAGCACCCGGCTTGAAGCGGTCGTGGGCGACCGCCTGTCACCGGTGCCACAACAGGAACTGGTGGCCTACGTGCCACGCGCGCCGGCCAACCCGGTCGACGGTCGTGTGGTGTCGATCTACGGCGACGGCCTGCGCGGTGGCCAGAACCACGTCGTGGCCATCAACCGTGGCCAGCGCGACGGCATGGAGCGTGGCCACGTGCTGGCGCTGTGGCGCACCGGCACGCTGGCGGTGGACACCACTTCGCGCGACAAGGCCGCGATGCGCCTGCCCGACGAACGCCATGGCCTGCTGTTTGTGTTCCGGGTCTTCGAACGGGTGTCGTACGCACTGATCCTGAACGTGCAGGACCCGGTGCGCGCCGGCGACCGCTTCACGCAGCCCTGAAGCCGGCGCTGCCGGCGCCTGCTTTCACCTTCCGCGCCACCCGTGCTGAG
>JALHPF010000069.1:0-2920 GCA_022842595.1 Rubrivivax sp. | reverse complement strand
TGGGCACGCTGGTGGTCGAAGCCGCTGTGCAGTCGGGGTCGCTGATCACCGCCCGCCTGGCTTCAGAGGCCGGGCGCGAGGTGTTTGCCATCCCCGGCTCGATCCACGCGCCCCAGGCCAAGGGCTGCCATGCATTGCTGAAGCAGGGTGCCAAGCTGGTGGAAACGGCTCAGGACATCCTGGAAGAACTGAGCCCCGGCTCGGGCCGCCAGCTGGGCCTGCCACTCGAGCCCCCAGCGGACGAGGCCAACGACCCCTTGATCGAAGCCCTGGGCCACGACCCGGTGACGCTGGACGCGCTGATCGCCCGCACCGGGTGCCCGGCCCCCGAGCTGATGGCGCGGCTGATGACCCTGGAACTCGACGGTCGGGTGGCCCGGCTGCCCGGCGGCTTGTACCAGAGACTTCATCAGGGCTGACGCATCCCGGACAGTGTGCGCACGCTCACACGACCCGCCTGGCGACCCCTTGCACAGCCGGCCGAACACCGCTGGACCCTCGGGTATAGTGGGTCGATGTTCGATGTGCTGGTCTACCTTTACGAAAACTACTGGCGGCCCGATGCCTGCCCTGAGCCCAAGCAGCTCAAGCGCAAGCTCAGCGCGGTGGGCTTCGAAGCCGAAGAGATCCAGGACGCCCTGCGCTGGCTGGACGGGCTGGCCAGCAGCGCCGAAAGCTGCACCGGCAGCCCGGTGCAAGGCAGCATCCGCATCTACACCGACCAGGAACGCGAAATCCTGGGCGAAGAGTCGCTGGGTTTCATCACCTTCCTGGGTTCGGCCGGCGTGCTGTCAGCCGCCATGCGCGAGATGGTCATCGACCGCGCGCTGGCCGTCGGCAACGGCCCGATGGACCTGGAAGACCTGAAGATCATCGTGCTGATGGTCTTCTGGAGCCTGGGCGAAGAGCCCGATGCGCTGATCCTGGACGAACTCTTCGTCGACTCAGAAGACCGGCTGATCCACTAGCTGAGCAGTCGGGACGCGTCCACGTCCAGCTTGGCCAGCGCACTGCGCGTGGCGCGCACGGTCAGGGCTTCGTCCTGCGCCGGTACGATCAAGCCGGCTTGCAGGTAAGACGCCAGGCGGTGCTGCTGGAACAGCACACAGCGCCCTTGCGGCGTGACAAACAGGCTCAGCTGCTTGCGCAGGCCGTGCCAGGTCAGCTGCACGGGTTCGGTGTGGCCGCCGCGATCCAGCATGTACCAGCTGCCCACCTGCAGCTCACGCGCCCAGGCCACCATCGCCGGGGTGGGCATGCTGCCGCCTTCGAGCACCACTTCGAGTTCGCTGCTCTGGTGGCCCGACAGGTCGAGCACCATGCTCTCGTCGATTTCGACATCGGCGGCGTCAGGCAGCAGTTCTTCCAGCGTTTCCAGCTGCTCCATCAACTCGCGGAGGCGTTCGTCGGGGATGACCGCCGCCTTGGCCGTGAAAGCCGCCGCGAGCGAGTTGTTGAGCTGCTGGATGTGCTCGTCCTGCTTGGCGCTGTCCATGCCCGCCGAGACCATGCCTTCGCGCAGGCTCTTCAGCAGCAAGGGCAGGCGCCGGATGACCTCGGCCCGCTCCTCGCGCGTGACCTTGGCGCTGGCGCTCCAGATCAGGTCGGCCGCGGCGCGTTTCATCGCCCGCGTCTGTTCGCCCTGCGCGCTGTAACGCACGGCGGTGGTGGCCAGCACGTCGGCCCAGACGTGGAACAGGAACTGGCGCACGCCTTCCTGCACCGGCACTTCGTTGAGCATGCGGCGCAACTCGATGGTGTACTGGATGGCCAGCGTCTCGCGCTGTTCGACCTGCTGGGCCAGCGAGACACCCCGCTTGGTCATCTCGTTTTCGTTCTTGAAGTAGTGCTCCAGGAACTTCTCGAATTCGATCAGCACGGTCTGGAAAACCCGCCGGCCGGTGTCGGGGTAGGCCTCGACCACCTGCACGATGCGCTTGATCTCTTTTTCCAGTGCCGCACCGACGCCGCTGGCGGCACTGTCGAAACCCATCACGCAGGCGCCCATGCGGTCGATCAGGCGGCGCGCCGGGTGGTCGATGGTGGCGAAGAAGTCGGGCTCGGTGACGGCCACGCGCAGCACCGGCATCTGCAGGCGCGCAAACCACACGCGCACGGCGGCCGGGATGCGGTCTTCGGTCAGGATGCTCTGGAACAGCAGCGCGACGATCTCGATGGTGGCGCGCTCTTCGGGCGAAGCCGCCGCCTTTTTCAGCACCTGCTTGCGCTGGTGCAGTTCTTCCAGCAGCACCGGCGTGGTGACCGGCGGCTCGCCGCGTTGCGTGGTGGGCGCCAGCCGCTGGCGGATGCCCTGCTCTGCAGAATCGATGGCCCGTGCCAGCCCGGCCGACAAGGCGGGGCCGGGTTGCTGCAGCGGTTGCGAACGGGTCGAACTGCCGAACTGCGGCACATGGCGGCCGATGAGCCGGTTCAGCCGGCCCAGCACCGCTTCGGCGTGTTCGCGGCTGCGCGCCAAGGGCGCCGCCCGGGTCATCATGCGCGTCTCTTCGCCCACGCTGCCACGGCCACCAGACTGCCCGCCGCCGCCCCAGCCACCACCCCGCCCGGGGCCGGCAAAACCGGCCGAGCTGGGGTATTCGGAAGGTGCACCCAGGCCCATGGCGGCCGACGAAGCGCCGTCGCCGGCAAAACTGCTGCCCGGCGCAGACCAGCCCATGTGGGCATTGGGGTGGGTGCGTGAACGCCGGATGAAAGGCCGCAGGTCGACCTCGGGCAGCACCTTCTGCTCCATCAGCCAGCGGTTGGTCTCGTGGTAGGCCTCTTCCACCAGCACGGCAATCTCGTCGTGCAGGATCGGCTGCATCTCGCGCCAGCCTTCCAGGTTCAGGCCGGCCGCACGCCAGGCGTCGAAGGTGATGCGCGACAGCACGTGGGCCCGCAACATGTCGTGCGGGTCGAG
>JALHPF010000068.1 GCA_022842595.1 Rubrivivax sp. | reverse complement strand
TCCGGCACCATCGCGCTCAGGCTCTGGATCGCGCGGCTCGCCTTGTGCTCCTGCATGAAGCCGATGAGGGTGTTGATGATCACCACCGCCAGGATCACGAGGCCGTTCTTCAGGCCGTCCGCCGGGTCGACCGCCATCGCGATGACCGCGCTGCCGATGAGCACCCAGATCAAGGGGTTGTGGATCTGGCCCCAGATCAGCGCCATGGCGGACACGCCGCCTCGCCCTTCCAGCACGTTGCGGCCGTAGCGGGCCAGGCGCTTGCCGGCTTCTTCGGTGCTGAGTCCTTCCTTGGTCGCACTCAGTGCGGACAGCACGTCATCGCAGGCACGGTTGTGCCACGGGCCGTCGGCCGCTGGCGGCGGGCCGCTGTCGTGTGAATTGACCATGACTCCTCTCCTCGGTCCGCCGGCATGGAAGGTGGCGGGAACACCGGATTGTTGGTCCGGATCTTCCGCACGCCTGACACCGGCGTCCCGAGGGTCGTTCATGGCCTCAAGCGCGCAAGCGGTCGCAGCTGCACCATCAGCCGCTCGGTCGTGAGCGTGAGCGTCGGCGTGACCTGCACGCCGGCCGCCTGCAGTGCCGTGGCCACCCAGACGTTGCAGGTCCTGAACAGGTGGAAGCGCTCGCGCGAGGCATAAAAGCGGCTGTCGCCATACAAGCCCGGGCCCAGCGTGACCGGCCGTCCCGCGCCATCGAGTTCGTGGCTCTGGCGCAGGTGCGTGAGCAGGCGCTGCAGCCCGGCCGGCGCCACGGCGATTTCCAGGATCTCGGCACCCGGGAAATAGCGTTCAGGCGCGGCATCCACACCGACCACGTGCAGCACACCCGGTGTGGGCCAGGCCACGGCCTTCAGCGCCAGCCACGCGCCGGGCTCAGCTGCCATGTAGTAGGCACGGTCGCCCCAGCCGACCTCCAGGTGGCGGGCGTCGGGGAAGTCGGCCTTGGCGGCCCAGGCGCTTGCGGGCACGTCGCTGGCGCGCAGCAAGAGGCCGACATGCCAGCCGTGATTGACGACGTGCACGCTGTAGGCGGCGGGCGAAGGCACCGTCGGCACGATCGCCGTGGCCGAAGCAGCAGCCGGTGGCGCCACGGGCACCGTGCCGCAGGCGGACAGCGCTGCGCCCAAGCCGCAAACCACGAACATGCCCCGCAAGAGACGGCGCACCCAGGTCGCCGGCGAGCGCATCGGGGCCGCCGAAGCAGCCGCACAGCCCTCGCGCGCACAGACCGCGGGCGCGCCGGCACCTGCGCGGCGCGTCGGCGCCATGGCGACAGCCAGGCTTATTCGAGCGCCGCAACCACCAGCCAGGCCAGGCCGCCGCCGAGACCCCACTGGAGGCCGTAGCGTTCCCACGCAGACGGGGTGTCGCCGGCGACGGCGATGACCGGGACGGGCGTCAATTCGAGCAGTCTGTTGGTGACCGAGCCCTCGATGGTTCGCATCAGCGAGTTCTTGCGCGCCGTGCCGATGACGATGTGGTCGCATTGCAATTGCCGGGCGAATTCGGCGATCCGGACTGCCCTTTCACCCACCGCGTGGTGCACCGCGTAGGGCACACGGACTTCGTCGAATATCTGCCGGACCGGCTGCAGCGCCTGCTGCGAGGCCTCGGCGTGCGCCTCGTCGATCGTCTGGCGGTCGATCCAGCGCCTGACGTTCGCGGAGAACGGCGGCTGCACGTTGAGCAGATGGATGTCGATGGCCGGGTTGCGCCGGAACTCGACGAGGACCTGCCGCACGGCATGCAGGGAGTTGCTGGAGCCGTCGACGGGAACGAGCACTTTCAACATGTCATCTTCTCCTCTGCTGCCGCGGGTTCACGCACGACGAGCACGGCGCCCTGGGCTTTGTGGATGATCTGCTGCGCCACCGAGCCCAGCAGCAGGCCTTCGACGGCCGAGAGTCCGCGCGCGCCGACCACGATGCCGCGAGAGCCGAGCGATTCGATCAACCCGACGAGACACGGTGCAGGTTCGCCCATCAGCACGTGCAGCCGCCATGCAAACCCGCGCGCATCCAGCAGCGTGCGCGCCTCCAAGCTCGTGGCCAGGCCGCGGCTCGCCAGCTCGGTCTCGGCGGCTTCGGGGCTCAGCCAGTGGTGCACGGTGCCGATGTCGACCGTGCACACGCCGCTCTCGGCGGCCAACTGCATGGCCTGCGTCAACGCCTGCATCGAGTGGCGCGAGCCGTCGATGGCGACGCACCAGCATTCCTCCGGGGGCGTGAGGGGAAGAACCAGCGTCGATTCGAAGGTCAGCGCGATGCGCCGCCCATGCCCGTCGCGCTGCTCGCCCGTCAGCACGGCCTGGATTGGCGCTTCGATCATCGGGGCGGCGGTGCTGGCTGAAATCGACATCGCAGAGGTCCTGCATTCCTGTGGAAGTGGTCTGTCGCCGTCAGTGTGGTGGCCCTCAATACATCGAACAACTCGAATATGATTTCCGCAGAGATCGAAAAACCGGATGTCTGGAATGAACGATGGTGACGCTCAATTACAAGCACCTGCGCTACTTCTGGATGGTCGCCAAGGCCGGCAGCATTGCGCGGGCCAGCGAACAGCTTCATCTGAGCCCGCAGTCCATCAGCGGCCAGCTGACGACGCTGGAAGAGGTACTCGGCGTCGCCTTGTTCCAGCGCGCCGGACGCCAGCTCGAACTGACCGAGACCGGGCGCCGCACGCTCACCTACGCCGACGAGATCTTCACCCTCGGCGACGAGTTGCTGGACATGCTGCGCGACCCGCCGACACAACAGGCCCTGATGTTCAAGGTGGGCGTGGCCGACGTCGTGCCCAAGTCGGTGGCGTACCGGCTGGTGGAGCCCGCCCTGCGCATCGAGGAACCGGTCCGGCTGGTGTGCCGTGAGGGGCGCCTGGACTCGTTGCTGGCCGAACTGGCGGTCAACCGTCTGGACATGGTCATCGCCGACCGCCCGACGCCGGCAGGGCTGAACGTGCGCGGCCACGACCACTTCCTCGGCGCAAGCAGCCTGTCGGTGTTCGCCGCGCCCAGCCTGGCGGACACCTTGACGGGCGACTTTCCCGCCTGCCTCGACAAGGCCCCGTTCCTGCTGCCCGGGGAGGACGTGGCGACCCGTCCCGCGCTCATGCAGTGGTTCGACGAGCAGCGCATCCGGCCCCGTGTCATCGGCGAGTTCGACGACAGCGCCTTGCTGAAGGCCTTCGGGCAGGCCGCATCCGGCGTCTTCGTGGCGCCTTCGGCCACCGCCGCCTTCGTCTGCAGGCAGTACGGCGTGCAGATGCTCGGCACCATCGACACCGTGCGCGAGCAGCTCTACGCCATCACCACCCAACGGCGCCTGATCCACCCGGCGGTGATCGCCATCTGCCAGGTGGCACGTGAAGAGGTGTTTGGCCGCACGGCATGAACATCCGGACGCTCTTGCCAAGGGCTCGCTGACCAGCGGGCCGGTCGCAGCGGCCGAGAGGGTCGAAAGTGCGCCCGCTCCTACACTGCGGGGCTGTCATGCAACAGGAGCGCAAGATGATCGGCTACGTCACCCTCGGCAGCAACGACATGGCGCGGGCCGCTGCCTTCTACGACGCCCTGCTGGGCGAGATCGGCGCCAAGCGACTGTGGAGCAGCCCGGGCGGCATCGGCTGGGGCGTCAACATGAAGACACCATCGCTGGCGCTGATGGCCCCCTTCGACGGCCAGCCGGCGAGCGTGGGCAACGGCACCATGGTGGCGCTGGTGGTGAAGGAGACGGCGCAGGTGGATGCGCTCTACACCAAGGCCATGGCGCTGGGCGCGAAGGACGAAGGCGCGGCCGGCCCGCGCGGCAGCAGCTTCTACGGCGCCTATTTCCGCGACCCCGACGGCAACAAGCTCTGCGTCTTCTGCATCCCGACGCAGGCCTGAGGGGCGGAGGCGGCGCACGATGCAAAGCGACACCGGCAGCCTGCGCACCGCCGACGGCCTCACGCTGCACCTGCGGCGCTGGGCTGCCGATGAAACGGCCGGGCCCGTCCTGGGCACGGTGCAGATCGTGCACGGGCTGGGTGAACACCTGGGCCGCTACGAGACCCTGGCCCTGGCCTTGAACCATGCCGGCTGGCACGTGGCCGGCCACGACCAACGCGGCCACGGGCTGAGCACCGGGCCGCGTGGCGACATGGGCCAGCCGCAGGCGCTGCTGACCGACCTGTCGGCGGTGATGGACCACCTGCGCGGTGCCGGCAGGCACGTGCTGCTGGGCCACAGCATGGGCGGGCTGGTGGCGGCGCGTTTCGTGGCCGAAACCCTGGTCGGCAACGCGCGGCGCTGGGCACGCGAGGTCGACGGCCTGGTGCTGTCTTCCCCTGCCTTGGCCGCCGGCCTGAATCTGCCGCAGCGTGCACTGCTGCGCCTGCTGAAGCCGCTGGTGCCGGCGCTGCGTCTGGGCAACGGCCTGAAGCCCGAATGGATCAGCCGCGACCCGGAGGTCGTGCGCGCCTACCTCGCCGACCCGCTGGTGCACGACCGCGTGACACCGCGGCTGGTGCGTTTTCTCGTCGACGAAGGCAGGCTGGTGCAGCGCCGCGCCGCACGCTGGCGCACGCCGACGCTGCTGCTGTGGGCCGGCGCCGACCTCTGTGTTCCGCCCGCCGGCAGCGCCGCGTTCGCTGCCGCCGCGCCGCGCGACGTGGTGACAGGGCAAGAGCTGCCCGGCCTCTTCCACGAGATCTTCAACGAGCCCGAGCCCGACCGCGAGCAGGTCGTGCAGCAACTGCTGCAGTGGCTGCGCCGCTTCGAGCCGCAGGCCTAAACTCGGACACTCGTCCAAGCTCTTGCGAAGGCCTGTCCATGAACGCACCCACCCGCCCCGAGGAAGCCGCTGCCATGCAGGCCCTGGCCGCCTTTGCCGACGAAGCCTGGGACCAGCGCATCGTGCCGGCCCTCACCGACTACATCGCCGTGCCCGCCAAGAGCCCGATGTTCGACGCCGACTGGGCCAAGAACGGCCATGTCGACCGCGTGGTGCGCGACGCCGCAGCCTGGGTGGAAGGCCGCAAGCTGCCGGGCCTGAAGCTGGAGGTCATCCGCATCGAAGGCCGCACGCCAGTGATCTTCTTCGAGCTGCCCGCCAGTGGTGGCACGCAAGGCCGTGCCGCCAGCGGCGACACCGTGCTGCTGTATGGCCACCTCGACAAGCAGCCCGAGTTCACCGGCTGGCGCAAGGACCTCGGCCCCTGGACGCCGAAGTACGAAAACGGCCTGCTCTACGGCCGTGGCGGCGCCGACGACGGCTATGCCGTCTACGCCGCCGTGACGGCGCTGGAGTCCCTGCAGGCGCAGGGCCTGCCGCACCCGCGCTGCGTGGGCCTGATCGAAAGCTGCGAAGAAAGCGGCAGCCACGACCTGCCGGCCTACATCGCGGCGCTGGGTTCGCGCCTGGGCAATGTCAGCCTCGTCGTGTGCCTGGACAGCGGCGCCGGCAACTACGACCAGCTCTGGCTGACGACCAGCCTGCGTGGCATGGTCAGCGGCGTGCTGAAGGTCGAGATCCTCACCGAAGGCATCCACAGCGGCGACGCCTCGGGCCTGGTGCCCAGCAGCTTCCGCGTGCTGCGCCAGGTGCTGGACCGCCTGGAAGACAGCAAGACCGGCCGCCTGCTGCCCGAGAGCTTCCACTGCCAGCTGCCCGCGGCACGGCTGGAACAGGCGCGTGCCACCGCCGCCATCCTGGGCGACGAGGTCTGGAAGCGCATGCCCTGGGCCTGCGGCGCCGACGGCGGCGCCGTGCTGCCCACCACCACCGACCCCGTCGAAGGCCTGCTCAACCGCACCTGGCGGCCCACGCTCAGCGTCACCGGCGTGGATGGTTTCCCCGAACTGAAGAGCGCCGGCAACGTGCTGCGCCCCTGGACGGCCTTCAAGCTGAGCCTGCGCCTGCCGCCGCTGGTGGACGGGCACGAAGCCAGCCTGGCGCTGAAGACGCTGCTGGAAGACAACGCGCCCTACAACGCCAAGGTCACCTTCCATCCGGACGGCCGCGCCGGCGCCCTGGGCGCGACGGGCTGGAACGCCCCCGAACTGTCGCCTTGGCTGGAGCAGGCGATGAACCGCGCCTCACAGGCGCATTTCGGGGCTCCCACGGGCTACATCGGCCAGGGCGGCACCATCCCGCTGATGAGCATGCTGCAGAAGGGCTTCCCGCAGGCGCAGATGATGGTGTGCGGTGTCTTGGGGCCTAAGAGCAACGCGCACGGCCCGAACGAGTTCCTGCACGTGCCTTACGGCAAGAAGCTCACGGCCTCGGTGGCACAGGTGATCAGCGCCTGCCCGTGACCCGTGTGTGAAAGAAGTCCCCCCGTGCTCGGGGGGTTCGCACGCCGGATACGGCCCAGGCGGCTTGCAAGCCGGGTGAGCGCCTGTCAAATTAGGGATGTCCATGCCGGCGCCCAGACGCCGGGCCTCTAATTTTTCGGGAGTTTCTTGATGTCGATGAATCAATGGGCCGTGCGCACGGTCGCTGGCGCCGCGATGGTGCTGGCCAGCATGGCTTTCGGCTCGGCACATGCCGCCACCAGCTACGCACCGATCACCGGCGTGTATTCGCTGGCTTCGGGCACGGCCAGCGAAGTCACCAGCGCCACCACGGCCCTGGCTCAGACGCATATGGCCGACCTGGTGATCAGCGCCGGTGGCGTGCCCAGCTTCGACGGCCCCGGCGCTGCCGGCAACACCATCCTGACCTTCAACGTCACGCCGGGCGCGCTGGTCGATGCCATCTCCTACAACCTGACGCTGGCCACCGTGGGCGCGAGCTGGCTGTCGGAAGGCACGATCTCCTTCCTGAATTCGAACGGCGACGGCGTCGTGCTGTCTGCCGGCTTCGGCGTGGACGAGCCGGGTGTGGGTACCTACGCCGGGTCGGCACTGCTGTCCGACTTCGGACTCAGCTTCAACGTCGGCGCCGACGGCCTGCTGATCGTCGAGTTCTACGAGAGCTTCGACGACGTCACCGGCGCAGCCGACGCCAACTGGACCGCCGGCAGCGTGACGCTGGCCAACATCGGCCTGGTGCCTGAACCCAGCACCTACGGCCTGATGGCCCTGGGCATGCTGGCCGTGGTGGGCGCCGCCCGCCGCCGCAAGGCCTGAGCGCCAGACGCGCCCTGAAGAAGGGCGCGAACAAAGCCCCGCTGGCTCAGGCCGCGGGGCTTTGTGCTTTCTGGCGGATGGCTTCCATGGCGACGCGGACTCGCCTTGGTCAGGCGGCAGGCTAAACCGGCGTCGGGTCTTCGGCGCTTGCATCGCCGTCTTCTTCGAGCAGGAAGCCGCCGCTCTGGTGGGCCCAGAGCTTGGCGTAGTGGCCGCCTTCGGCCAGGAGCTGCGCGTGGCTGCCCTGCTCGACGATGCGGCCCTGCTCCAGCACGATGAGGCGGTCCATGCGCGCAATCGTGCTCAGCCGGTGCGCAATGGCGATGACGGTCTTGCCTTCCATCAGGCCCAGCAGCTGGGTCTGGATGGCGAGCTCGACTTCGCTGTCCAGCGCGCTGGTGGCTTCGTCCAGCACCAGGATGGGCGCGTCCTTCAGCACCACGCGGGCGATGGCGATGCGCTGGCGCTGGCCGCCGCTGAGCTTCACGCCGCGCTCGCCGACATGGGCCTCGTAGCCGGTGCGGCCCTTCCAGTCCTGCAACTGCAGGATGAACTCGTGGGCCTGCGCCTTCTTGGCTGCGGCGACGATCTCTTCCATGGTCGCGCCAGGGCGGCCGTAGCCGATGTTGGCGGCAATGCTCCTGTGCAGCAGCGAGGTGTCCTGCGTCACCATGCCGATGGCCGCACGCAGGCTTTCCTGCGTCAGCTCGCGCAGGTCGTGGCCGTCGATGCGCAGGCTGCCCTGCTCCAGGTCGTGGAAGCGCAGCAGCAGGTTCACCAGCGTGCTCTTGCCCGCGCCACTGCGGCCGATGAGGCCGACACGTTCGCCGGGGCGGATGACGAGATCGAGGTCGTCCAGCACCTTCTTGCCGTCGTTGCGGCCGTAGGTGAAGGTCAGATGCTCGAAACGAACCTCGCCGCCATCCGGCGCGGGCTTCACCACCAGTTCGCGCGCCGCCGCTGCGTCGTGCATGCCGTGCGGCACGGCGATGGTCTCCATGCCTTCCTGCACCACGCCGATGTTCTCGAAGATGCCCGTCACTTCCCAGCTCACCCAGCCCGCGACGTTGGCGATGGTCCAGGCCAGCGGCAGCGCGGTGGCCACGGTGCCGGCGTCGATCTGCCCCTGCCCCCACAGCGTGATGCCGATGGCCGCAGTGCTGACCAGGAGCATCGCGTTCAGTGCCGACAGCGTGGTCATGAAGGTCGTGATCAGGCGCATGTGCGCCTGGATGGCCCCGGTATGCTCGTCGATGACTTCGCGCACGTAGTTGTCTTCGTCCTTCGAGCGCGCGAAGAGCTTCACGGTGAGGATGTTGGTGTAGCTGTCGACCACGCGCCCCATCACCAGGCTGCGCAATTC
>JALHPF010000067.1 GCA_022842595.1 Rubrivivax sp. | reverse complement strand
CGCCCGGCACCAGCGCCCGCAGCCGCACCAGCGCAGCCAGCGCCGCGAGGCGAGGCGCCGCCGCGCCCCGAACGCGCTGAGCGACCTGAACGCGTCGAACGGCCTGAACGCCAGGAACGGCCGGACCGCGCGCAACCGCCGCAGGGGCCGGGCCGTGGCGGCTGGCGCGGCAACCCCGAGAACTGACGAGGCTGGCGCTGGCCCGGCGCCCCTGTGGTGCGCTGGCCCAGCCCGTCAGCGCAGCAGTGGCTTCAGCACTGGCCAGACGTTGTCCAGCATGCGCGGATGGGCCTCGGCCTTGGGGTGAATGCGGTCGGGCTGGAACATCGCCTCGGCATCGGGCCCGTCGGCCACGCCCGCCAGCAGGAAGGGCACCAGGGCCGCCTTCTCGGCCCGGGCCACGGTGGCAAACAGCCGGGTGAAGTCTTCGCCGTACTGGCGGCCGTAGTTCGGCGGTACGGCCATGCCCAGCACCACCGGCTTGGCGCCGGCGCTTTTGACCGCACGCGTCATGGCCTGCAGGTTGTCCTGGGTCATCTTCAGCGGCAGGCCACGAAGCGCGTCGTTGCCACCCAGTTCGATGAGCACCACGGCCGGCTTGTGCTGCTTCAGCAGCGCCGGCAGGCGCGAGCGCCCACCCGAGGTGGTGTCACCGCTGATGCTGGCATTGACGACACGGGCCTTGAGCTTCTCTGCGGCGATGCGTTTTTCCATCAAGGCCACCCAGCCGCTGCCGCGGGCCAGACCGTATTCGGCCGACAGGCTGTCGCCCACCACCAGGACCGTGGGGCCAGTCCCTGCAGCCTGTGCGGCGGCCAGCTGTGTCAGCCATGCCGAAGCCAGCCCCAGGCTACAGTTGCGCAGCCAGGCGCGCCGCGCCCGGCCCATGTGGTCAAGAGCAGAAACAGAGTCGATGTCGGAACCCATCATTGCCGTTCGAAAGATCACCAAGCAGGTGGCGGATTCCACCGGGTCGCTGACGATTCTCCATGACATCGACTTCGAGCTTCTCCCTCGTGAGTCCGTGGCCATCGTCGGGGCTTCGGGCTCGGGCAAGAGCACCTTGCTGAGCATCCTGGCCGGTCTCGACACGCCCACGTCAGGCACCGTGCTGCTGGCCGGGCAGGACCTGTTCAAGCTGGACGAGGACGCGCGTGCCGAACTGCGCAGCCGCAATGTCGGCTTCGTGTTCCAGAGCTTCCAGTTGCTGGCCAACCTCACGGCGCTGGAAAACGTGATGCTGCCGCTGGAACTGATGGGCCGCGCCGACGCCCGCGCGGCGGCCACCGAACTGCTCAAGCGCGTGGGCCTGGGTGAGCGCCTGACGCGCTACCCGAAGGTGCTTTCGGGCGGTGAGCAACAGCGTGTGGCACTGGCCCGCGCCTTCGTCGTCCGCCCGGCCGTGCTGCTGGCCGACGAACCCACCGGCAGCCTGGACTTCGCCACCGGCGAAACCGTGATGCAGCTGATGTTCGAATTGAACCGCGAGGCCGGAACGACGCTGGTGCTGGTGACGCACGACCTCGCCATTGCCGCGCGCTGCGACCGGCAACTGCGCATCGAGGCCGGGCGGCTCGTCAGCTAGCCAGCCTGCGAGGCGAGGGCCGGCTTGGCCAGCCGATAGCCGGCGCCGCGCACGGTCTCGATCATCGTCGCGCAGCCGGTGTCGGCGAGCGCGTCGCGCAGTCGCTTGATATGCACGTCGACCGTGCGTTCCTCGATGAACACATGGTCACCCCAGACGCGGTCCAGAAGCTGGCTGCGGCTGTGCACACGTTCGGGGTAGGTCATCAGATAGCGCAGCAGGCGGAACTCGGTCGGGCCCAGGTGCACGGCGCCGCTGGGAGCCTGCACGCGCATGGTTGTCGGGTCCAGCTTCAGTGGGCCCACCTGCACGGCGGTGTCCAGGCTCTCGGGGGCCTTGCGCCGCAGCACGGCGCGAATGCGAGCCAGCAGTTCGGCGGTGGAGAAGGGCTTGGCCAGGTAGTCGTCGGCGCCCACGTCCAGGCCCTGCACGACATCACTTTCCTGGCTGCGTGCGGTCAGCATCACGATCGGCATCTGGCGCGTGCGCGCGTCGGCTCGCCAGCGCCGTGCCAGGCTGATGCCGGGTTCGCCCGGCAGCATCCAGTCGAGCAGCACCAGGTCGGGTAATTCGGCCTGCACGCTGCGCTGGGCCTCGTCGGCATGCCCGGCGATGCGCACGTCGTGGCCGTCGTGCCGCAGATTCATCGCCACCAGCTCGGCGATGGCCGGTTCGTCTTCAACGATCAGGATATGTGCCATGGCTGGAATTTATGGCGGGGGTGTGAAAGCCGTGTGACAGCGTGGGGCCGTCGTGCCTGATTTCGCAGCGCCCCGCGGTCAGCCTGCGGCCGCGTCACCCCGCTGGTCGGCCACGGCCGGCACCAGCCGGTAGCCGATGCCGCGCACGGTCTTGATGCAGTCCGGCACGCCCGCAGCCACCATGGAACGCCGCAGGCGGCGCACACATTGGTCGACAGTGCGCAGGTTATGGGCCTCTGCGCCCCAGACGCCCGCAGCAATGTCGCTGCGGCTGCACACCTGGCCGGCACCGGCCAGCAGCTGGCAGAGCAGGCGCCGCTCGATGTCGGTCAGGTCGACCGGTCGCCAGCCCTTCGGGCCACGCCAGCGCACCAGCCGGTGCGGCCCGCTGACCTGAAACGGCCCGGCTTTCAGCGGCCGCGGCTCGCCTGCCGGCTGGCCACGCGCGGCGGAGGCGGCCCGCGGCGCCAGGGTCGCACCTGCCGAGCTGGGCGCAAGCCAGTCCTGGGTGGCCTGCAGCAGCCGGCCGGCGAGTTGCAGCATCTCTTCACTGGCTCCGCGTGGCGCAAGGCTCGCGGCGGAGTGGCCGTCGATCTGGAGCAGCACGCCAGCCGGCGTTGCCTCGGTGGGCGCAAGCAACAGCAGCACCGCAGAGGGCGCGCAGGAACGGAGTTCAGCCATGCCCCATGCTGACGCCCGGCAGTGACACACAAATGACAGCGCCAGCCGCCGCTGGCGGCGCAAGCGTGGTGCAGAGGCGCGGCCGCCCGGCGCGCTAGAGCGTCTGGCGTGCCAGCGGAGCCGTCAAGGCCTGGCGCAAGGTGTCCAGGCTGTCGGCCAGGTGGGCGCGTGTCTCGGGATGGCTGTGCACCGCTTGGCGCTGTGCCGCCTGCAGCCGGGCCTGCAGGGCCAGCGCCTGTTCACGCAGCAGGCCGCGGGCGTCGGCACGCGACTGGCCGGAAGGCCGCAGCACGGCGGTCGCCAGGCGGTTGACGTGGTCACGCTGCAGCTCGCGTCGCGGGGCGGGAATGCCGGTGCGGCTGGCCAGCTGCGCCGGTAGCCCGTCCCAGACGTCGCGATTCAGGCGCTGGTAAAGCTCGCTCAGCGCGAAGGCATCCGCCACCCGGTCGAACTTCTCGGCGTTGTCCAGCACGCGGCGGGCCACGAAGTCGCTCATCAGGTAATTCAGTACGGCGCGCTGCAGGTTCAGCAGGCGTTCGGCGATGGAGTAGTCGGTGGCCGGGGCCAGGCCATCGCCACGGTCGAGAAAGTCGGGTGCCATGCGCCGCTGCAGCGCTGGCGACAGGGTCAGGGCATTGCCGGACAGCACCGAGCTGGAGAGCAGTCCCAGCGCCTGCCGCTGGACGCTGGCGGCGACCGGCTGCAGGGGGTCACGGCCGCTTCCGGGAAAGTCGCGCAGCGTGCGCAGCCCGCCGATCTGCCGCACCAGCACGCCGACGGCACGGGTGGCGTCACCCAGCGCGTAGTCGATCGAACGGCGCAGCACGGCGTAGTCGCGGTCGGCGGCCAGCACGCGGGTTTCCTGGCGCTTGAAGAGGTCGCGGGCGATTTCCAGCCGCTTCGCGGCAAACGCGATCGGGTCGCTGCCCAGGTCCAGCTGCAGGGTTTCCGGGTCGAGGCCGAAGGCACTGTCCTCGTCGGTGCCGAAGGCCAGCAGCGGTTCGGAACTGCGCGCGGCGATGGCCTGCAGCTGTGCCTTTTCCTCGGGGCTGCCGGCCGGCACCCCCAGCGGTTTGTAGGCGTACTCGACGGCCCAGTAGTCGTACGGGCCCAGCGTCGACTGGAAAGGCACTCCGCCGCGTTCACCCGGGCGCGGCAGGTTGACAGCGTTGTATTCCATCACCGACGCCGTGGTGCCATGGGCACGCGTGAACTCGGGGTCGGACAGCTGCGCTTCGGTATAGGCCCGTGAAGCGCGGAAGTTGTGGCGCAGGCCGAGCGCATGGCCGACCTCGTGCATGATCGAATCCTTCACGTAGTCCAGCACGAACTGCTGGGCCATCGGGCTGTCGGGTTCGAGTTCGCCGCGCGCTTCCAGCACGTCCATCGCATAGCCCATCTGCTCCATGCCCAGCTGGGCGTGCAGGCAATGCGCGCCGTGGTCGTGCACGGCGCCGGGCTGCAGCAGGCCCAGGTCGAGGCGCGGCGCAAAGTCGGGCGCCGTGCCAGCGTCGACCCGGGCCGTCATGTCGCCAGCGCGATGGCCGGTCAGCACTTGGCTGCGCACGCCGCGCACGAGTCGGGCCGACATGCCCTCGAACGCGATGTCGGCGTCCAGGATCTCGCCGGTGCGCGGGTCGACATGGCTCGGGCCGATGGCGCCGAAGGCCGGTTCGGCGTTGAGCATCCAGCGCACCGAGGCGCGGCCGTAGTCGAGCGTGTCCCAGTCGGCGTCGTCGGGCTGCTGGCGCGCGAAGATGGCGTCGCGGAAGCCGATCTTCTCGAAGGCCTTGTTCCATTCCAGGATGGCGCTGCGCACGGTCTCGCGGTAGGCCAGCGGCACGTTGCGGTCGATCCAGAAGACGATGGGCTGGACGGGGTCGCTCAGCGCCGCGGACGGGTCCTTCTTTTCCAGGCGCCAGCGGTTGACGACGCGCTGGCGCGGGCTGCGCTGCAGGTCGTCGCTGAAGTCGAGCATGCTGGTGCTGAACAGGCCCACGCGCGGGTCGGCCGGCCGCGTGGGCATGGGCGTGGCTGGCAGGGGCGCCAGCGAGTAGTGCATGCCCACGAGCATGCTGCGTGCGTCCGGCAGGAAACTGGCGGCGCCGGCTGGGGGTGCACCCAGCAAGGCGCCCAGCAGACCGGGCTGCTGCGGCTGCGAGCCACCGCCGACGAAGTGCATCTGGGTTTCGATGATCGTGGCTTCGGCGGTGCCACGCGCGGCGGTGATCACGGAATTGCCACGCTCGAGGCTGTAGCCGGCGCGCAGCCCGCGCTGCAGCCGCTGGCCGATGGCCATCAGGTCGCTGAGGAACAGCGCATTGGCCTCGATCAACACGCTCTTGCGGTCGGGGTGCGGGCCGCTGGCCACTGGCGTGGCGGCCAGCAGGCTGTTGGAGTAGGAGGCCGCCAGGGCGCGCGCTTCGGGGGTGCCCGCGCGGGCCAGCACGTCCATGTTGCGGGCCTGCAGGCGCACCGTCTTGTGCACCTGCACGAACTCCACCACCAAGGGCCCGCCGGCGCCGTTGACGCTGTCGTAGACCATCAGGCCGCCGAGCACGCCACCTTCGCCAATGCCGTTCTTGATCTTCGGACTGAGCAGGAAGGGCTTGTTGAACTGCTCGGGCGTGAGCTCGATCCAGACCTTGTCTTCCTTCTGCCAGAGCGTCAGCGGGCCCTCGACGCGCCGGGCGTCCTTGATGATGCTGGCGAAGGTGGGCGGCGCGCCCGGCGCTACGCTGGGAGCGGCGGCAACCCCGGGTGGGGTTGCTGCAGCAGCCGTCGTAGCCGAGGCCGGTTTGCCCGCCTGGAAAGCGACGGGGACAGGCGCTGACGCCGCTGGCGCCGGCGCAACGGCGGACTTGCTGCCGGCCGGGCCCGCCGGGCCGGCGGCTGGTGCCGTGGCGCAGCCGCCGATGACGGCGGCCAGGGCCAGCAGGCCGCAACGCGGCAGAAAGAGCGAATGAGCCATGCAGAAGAACCCTTCGGGCCCGACGCCGGCCCGTGTCGAAGGCATTCTGCGCCAAAGGCCTGGCGCGAGCGCGGGCAGTCAGCGAATGGGCTTGAAGCGCACGCGCTTGGGCCGTGCACCTTCCTCGCCCAGACGCTTTTTCTTGTCGGCCTCGTATTCCTGGTAGTTGCCGGAATAGAAGAACCACTGGCTGTCGCCTTCGCAGGCCAGGATGTGGGTGCAGATGCGGTCGAGGAACCAGCGGTCGTGGCTGATGACCATGGCGCTGCCGGCGAATTCGAGCAGCGCTTCTTCCAGTGCACGCAGGGTTTCGACGTCCAGGTCGTTGCTGGGCTCGTCCAGCAGCAGCACGTTGCCGCCCTTGGCCAGCGTCTTGGCCAGGTGCAGGCGGCCGCGTTCACCGCCGGAGAGGCTGCCCACCAGCTTCTGCTGGTCGTTGCCCTTGAAGTTGAAGCGGCCGAGATACGCCCGGCTGGGCATCACGAACTTGCCGACGATGATGTTGTCCAGGCCACCGGAAATGTCCTGCCAGACGGTGTTCTCGTCGGCCAGCGTCTGCCGGCTCTGGTCGACGAAGGCCAGCTGGGCGGTCTTGCCGATGACGACCTCGCCCGAATCGGGCTTCTGTTCGCCCTGCAGCATGCGGAACAGCGTCGACTTGCCGGCGCCGTTCGGGCCGATGATGCCGACGATGGCACCCGGCGGCACCTTGAAGCTGAGCTTGTCGATGAGCAGGCGGTCGCCGAAGCTCTTCGTGACGTCCTTGAACTCGATGACTTCATTGCCCAGGCGTTCGGCCACCGGGATGAAGATCTCGTTGGTTTCGTTGCGCTTCTGGTAGTCGACGTCGCTCAGTTCCTCGAAGCGCGCCAGACGCGCCTTGCTCTTGGTCTGGCGCGCCTTGGCGTTGGAGCGAACCCATTTCAGTTCCTCCTTCATCGCCTTCATGCGTGCGTCTTCGGTCTTCTGTTCGAGTTCCAGGCGCTTTTCCTTCTGGTCGAGCCAGTCGGAATAGTTGCCCTTCCAGGGGATGCCCTGGCCGCGGTCGAGTTCGAGGATCCACTCTGCTGCGTTGTCCAGGAAGTAGCGATCGTGGGTGATGGCCACCACGGTGCCCGGGAAACGCTGCAGGAAATGTTCGAGCCACTCGACGCTTTCGGCGTCCAGGTGGTTGGTGGGCTCGTCGAGCAGCAGCATGTCGGGCTTGCTCAGCAGCAGCCGGCACAGCGCCACGCGGCGCTTTTCGCCGCCTGAGAGCACGCCGATCTTGGCGTCCCAGGGCGGCAGGCGCAGCGCGTCGGCAGCCATTTCCAGCTGCAGGTCGGTGTTCTCGCTGCCGGCGGCGGCAATGATGGCTTCAAGCTCGGCCTGCTCGGCGGCGAGCTTGTCGAAGTCGGCGTCTTCGGCCGCGTATTCGGCATAGACCTCGTCCAGCCGCTTCTTCGCCTGCAGCACGCCGCCGATGCCCTGCTCGACGGCTTCGCGCACGGTCTGCTCGGGCTCCATGATCGGTTCCTGGGGCAGGTAGCCGATGTTCAGGCCGGGCATGGGCACGGCCTCGCCCTCGAATTCCTTGTCGACGCCGGCCATGATCTTCAGCAGCGTGCTCTTGCCGCTGCCGTTGACACCCAGTACGCCGATCTTGGCGCCAGGGAAGAAGGACAGGCTCACGCCTTTCAGGATCTGCCGCTTCGGCGGCACGATCTTGCCGACGCGGTTCATGGTGAAAACGTACTGGGCCATGGCGGGCGATCTCAGGTTGGGGCGGTGCAGGAAAACCTTCGATTATCCATGCAGGGTGCAGCGGGGCGCGCTGCATTGCGCCCTGTCTGACGCGGCTGCAGCCTGTCGCACACCCCCGGCAAGGCCATCGTGATGCCGATAATCCGCCTCGGATTCAGAACGAATACGAGGACACAAGCATGAACACCACCCCTGCCAGCCTGACCGCCAGCGATTCGCTGGTGCGCCTGACCCACATCGTCTACGGGCTGCATGCCCTTGGGCTGGCCCTGGGCGCCTTCGGCGCTGCCAGCGTGCTGGGCTCGTTCCTGTTCGGCTGGCCGTCGATCATCGCGGTGATCATCAACTACGTAAAACGCGGCGACGTGCGCGGCACCTGGCTCGAAAGCCACTTCACCTGGCAGATCCGCACTTTCTGGTTCGCGTTGGCCTGGGCGGTGCTGGTGGGCCTGGTGTCCCTGCCGCTGACCCTGATCGTCGTCGGCTTCGGCACCTGGGTGGTGGGCATGTTCCTGCTGGGCGTGTGGGCCATCTACCGAATTGCGCGGGGTTGGTTGCGCTTGAATGCGCGTCAGGCGATGCCTGTCGCCTAGAATGCGGTCAGCGCCGTGGCTTCCAGTCATCATGGCGCGGTCGATTCCGACTCTTCGAAGCTCTCGCGCCTACCCGACTGGTGCATTCGTCCACCGCCTTCCGGCGCGTGGTTCAGGTGACAGCAGGCAGCGAACCACGGCCCGCATGACGCACCGCGTCCAGGGCCCCATCCCACATGCAATTTACTGATCTCGGCTTGGCCGAGCCGCTCCTGCGCGCCGTTCGCGAACAGGGCTACGACACCCCCACCCCGATCCAGGCGCAGGCCATTCCCGTCGTGCTGCAAGGCGGCGACCTGATGGGCGGCGCGCAGACCGGCACCGGCAAGACCGCCGGCTTCACGCTGCCGATGCTGCACCGCCTGGCCGCGCAGCCGCAGAAGAAGGACGCCAAGGGCCGCGTCGCCATCCGCGCGCTGATCCTGACCCCCACCCGCGAGCTCGCCGCACAAGTCGAGGAAAGCGTCCGCACCTACGGCAAGTACCTGCCGCTCACCAGCATGGTGATGTTCGGCGGCGTAGGCATGCAGCCGCAGGTGGACAAGCTCAAGCGCGGCGTCGACATCCTGGTGGCCACGCCCGGCCGCCTGCTCGACCACCACCAGCAGCGCACGCTGGACCTGAGCCATGTCGAGATCTTCGTCCTGGACGAAGCCGACCGCATGCTCGACATGGGCTTCATCCACGACATCAAGAAGGTGCTGGCCGCGCTGCCGGCGAAGAAGCAGAGCCTGCTGTTCAGTGCCACCTTCAGCGACGAAATCAAGGCCCTGGCCGACAAGCTGCTGAACCAGCCTGCGCTGATCGAAGTGGCGCGCCGCAACCAGACGGCCGAGACCATCGCGCAAAAGGTGCATCCGGTGGGCCGCGAGCGCAAGAAGGAACTGCTGGCGCACCTGATCAAGAGCGGCGACTGGCACCAGGTGCTGGTGTTCACGCGCATGAAGCACGGCGCGAACCGGCTCACCGAATACCTGAACGAGCAGGGCATCAGTGCCATGGCCATCCACGGCAACAAGAGCCAGGGTGCACGCACCAAGGCACTGGCCGACTTCAAGACTAATGACCTGCAGGTGCTGGTGGCCACCGACATCGCCGCCCGCGGCATCGACATCGACATGCTGCCGCACGTCGTGAACTTCGAGCTGCCGAACATCCCCGAGGATTACGTGCACCGCATCGGCCGCACCGGCCGCGCCGGCGCCAGCGGCGAGGCGATCAGCCTGGTGTGCCTGGACGAAGAGATCTTCCTGCGCGACATCGAACGCCTGATCAAGCGTTCGATTCCCAGCGAAGTGGTGCCGGGCTTCGAGCCGCCGGCCGGCGAGCGCGCCGAGCCGATCGTGCTGGGCCGCATGACCATCGGCGTCGGCGGCACCCGCCGCAATGCCGGAGGCGGTGGTGGCTTCGGCGGCGGTGGCGGTGGTCGTGGCGGCCGTCCGGGCGGCGGCGGCGGTGGTGGTGGGCGCAGCAGATCGGAAGAGCA
>JALHPF010000066.1 GCA_022842595.1 Rubrivivax sp. | reverse complement strand
GCCGGACTCGCTGCCTGGCGGCTCCTTGACGTCTGCTTCATCGCCAGGCGGCTCGGCCAGCCCGCCGCTGCTCGGGGGTTCGGCCAGCCCACCGGCCGACGATGGTGCTTCGGCCTCGGTTCCTGGCGGGGCCTGCAGGCCACCGCCGGCTGCCGCGGCTTCGGCAGTGGCGGCCGTGCGGGCGCTGGCGGCGCGCGCATCGGCATCGGGCGCGGCCGTGTTGAGGTGCCAGCTCATGCCGGTGGCGGCCAGAAACAAGGCCATCGGCAGCAGGACAACGCCCAACTGGTTCAGGATGTACCGCGTGGGAACGTCAGCGTTGCGTCCTCCCTTGAGCGCCCCCAGCAGCGCCGGCAGTGCGCGGTTGGACCACGCCTTGGCGATCGCCTCCGTCATCGGCGGCAAGGGCACGAAACGATCGGCCGCCGACAGCGGCGGCATCAGGTGCGGCTTGAGCTTGGCCAGCACGACCACATACACGATGTAAAGGCCGGCCAGCATGATGCCGGGGAAGAACGCGCCTGCGTACAACTGCACCACCGACACGCCGGCCGTGGCGCCGTAAACGATCAGCATCACGCTGGGCGGGATCAGGATGCCCAGGCAGCCGCCGGCCGTGATGGCACCGGCCGACACGCGCACGTCGTAGCCGCCGCGCAGCATCTGCGGCAGCGCCAGCAAGCCCATCAGCGTGACCACCGCGCCGACGATGCCGGTGGCGGTGGCGAACACCGCGCAGGTGAACAGCGTGGCCACGGCCAGCGACCCGGGCACTCGGGCCATCGCCAGGTGCAGGCTCTTGAAAAGCTTCTCGATCAGGTTGGCGCGTTCGACCAGGTAGCCCATGAAGACGAACAAGGGGATCGAGATGAGCACGTCGTTGCCCATCACCTTGAACGCCGACTGCACCATCAGCGTCAGCGTCTTCGAGGTGTCCTCTTCGTAGGCGATCCAGGTGAAGATCATGCCCATGCCCATCAGCGTGAACGCGGTGGGGAAGCCCAGCATGATGGCCACGACCACCAGGCCCAGCATCATCAGGCCCAGGTGGCCGTTGGTGATCTTGGGTGCCGAAAGCAGCATCACCGCGGTGCCCGCGATGATCAGGCCCATGATGACGAAGCCGAACCACAGCTCCTTGCGGATCTTCATGGCGTGCCTTTCGGGGGGGTCACGTACTTGTCCAGGCCGTAGATGTCCTCATCCTTGACGTGAACCATGGCCTTGAGCTTTTCGACGTCGACCTCTTCCACGTCCCGCTCGCGCGAAGGCCATTCGCCCCTGGCGATGCACTGCACGCAGCGCACGATCTCGACGATGCCCTGCAGCAACAGCATGCCGCCGGCCAGCGGGATCATGAACTTGAAGGGGTACACCGGCAGCGGCGTCGCGCTGAAAGTGCTTTCACGGATGGCCAGGGCCTCGTTGGCGAAGTTCCAGCCGGCCCAGGTCATGGCCACCACACCGGGCATGAAGAACAGGAAGTACAGGATCAGGTCGAGCGTGGCCTGGGTGCGCGGCTGGAAAAAGCCGTACAGCACATCGCCGCGCACATGGCCGTTCTTCGACAGCGTGTAGGCGCCGGCCATCATGAACAGGGTGCCGTACATCATCACCTGCGCGTCCAGCGCCCAGTCGTGCGGCGTGTTCAGCACGTAGCGGGAGAACACCTCCCCGGTGATCATCAGGGTCAGGGCGACGATGAGCCAGGCAAAGAACTGGCCCAGCCAGGTCGACAGTCGGTCCACCAGCAGCAACAGGTTTTGCATCGCGGCAGTCTTTTGGTCTGAGGGGGTTGATCGGCCATGAACAAGGGCCACCGGCCTTGCAGCAACGGTGGCCCTGGTTCGCGGGCGGCTCGCGGTGCGTCAGGCCTTCTTGGCCGGCGCGCGGAAGTAGTGGTTCCAGGCCATCTTGAAGTCGACCATGTAGTCGTTCTGCCATTGGCCGGCGCGCTTGGCAAAGTCCTTCTGGCTGTCCATGACCTTCTTGAAGATCGGGCTCTCGGCCGACTTGGCGCTGGTGACCTTGTCCCAGGCCGCGAGCTGCGCGCGCAGGATGGGATCGGGCGTCTTGTAGAAGTTGACCTTGTCCTTGGTCTTCAGCTCGATGTAGTCCTGGCTGTTGCGCTGGATCGCCTTCCAGCTCATGTCGGCGCTGGCGGCCTGCACCGAGTAGTCGATGATGGCCTTCAGCTCGGCGGGCAAGGCGTCGTACTTGCCCTTGTTGAACAGGATCTCGAACTGCTCGCCGCTCTGGTGGAAGCTCTGCAGCATGCAGTTCTTGACCACGTCGGGGAAGCCCAGGATGCGGTCGCTGGTCGCATTGTTGAATTCGGCCGCGTCGATCAGGCCGCGGTCGAGCGCCGGCACGATCTCACCACCGGGCAGCGGGTTGACGGCGGTGCCGAGCTCCTTGAACACGTCCACGGCCAGACCCACGGTGCGGAACTTCAAGCCCTTCATGTCGTCGACCTTGGACACCGGCTTCTTGAACCAGCCCAGCGGCTGGGTGGGCATGGGGCCATACAGGAACGACACCACGTCGATGTTCAGGGTCTTGTAGATCTCGTCCAGGATCGCCTTGCCGCCGCCGTAGTAGTGCCAGGCCAACACCATGTTGGGGTCCATGCCGTAGGCCGGGCCGGAGCCCCACAGGGCCAGCGCGTTGCTCTTGCCGTAGTGGTAGGCCACCACGCCGTGGCCGCCGTCGAGCGTGCCCTTGTTCACCGCGTCCAGCAGCTGGAAGGCCGGTACCACCGAGCCGGAGGGCAGCACCTCGATCTTCAGCCGGCCGCCTGCCATGTCGTTGACCTTCTTGGCAAAGTCGTTGGCGTACTCGTGGAAGATGTCCTTGGCCGGCCAGGTGCTCTGGAAGCGGAAGGCCGTGGTCTGCGCCTTCGACACCATGGGCACGGCCATCGCGCCGACGCCGGCGGTGGCGGCGGCGGCCGACTGGATGAATCGGCGACGCTGCGCAGGCTGGGAAGATTGGGTCATCTTGGTCTCCATCAGTGTGGGGTTTGGGTCCTGGGGTTCGAGGAGCCGTGAGGCTATCAGTGGAGCACTATCCGGGTTGCCTGGCCCGCCTGCAATGGGGGCTTCCCTGGGCGTCAGTCGAGTCGCGACGACCAATCGCGACCATTGGCTCGGGCTTGCAGCACACCTTCGGCCTGAACCAGGATGCGCACCCGGTCGGCCACCAGCGGCAGGCCGAAACTGGCGCCGAAGACGCTGCGTAGCACCTGGCCTTCAAAATCGCCGCCGCAGCGTTGCGGCCCGGGCGAGGTGGCGTCGACGCAGCCGAAGCGCAGCGCGCGCAGAGTCAACGCGGCCGACGTTCCGCGCAGCGTGAGCTCCCCGGTCAGTTCGACCGGGCGACCCTGCTCGAAGCGAAAGCGCTCGGCCACGAAGTAGGCCTCGGGGTGGCCGGCCACGTCCAGCAGGTCGGCCTGGCGAAGTCGTGCGTCCAGCAACCTGAAACCGGTGTCGAGCGTGCGCATGTCGATCACCAGGCCCAGCAGGCCGCGGCCGGCCGCGGCGTCCAACGTGATCTCACCACGCACCGGCCCCACGCGGCCGCGCAGCGTGGAGGTGTCGAAGTGCCGCACCTCGAAGTGAACGAAGGTCTGCTCGGGGTCCAGGCGGTAAACCGCCGGCTCGGCGGCTGCGGACATGACCACGGTGGAGGCCACCAGCGCGACCGTCAGGCGCCGCGCAAGAGCTGGCCGACGCCGCGTCACGAGCCCTCCTCCGAGGCCGGGTCCTGGCGGATGGCCTCGACCTGCACGCGCAGCACGATCGGACCGCCCAATCCCCACGCCGGATCGAGCACCAGACCCAGCGCTGATGGCTCGACGCTGGCCTGGAATTCACCGCCGCAGACCTCGCGACGCAGCAGCGGGTTGAAGTAGCAGTTGAAGTGGTCCGCGCGCAGCTCGAGCGGCAGCGCCAGCTGACGCCAGACCAGGCGCCCCAGCGCCGCCGTCGGCCGCTCGTCCTTCACGCGCAGCGACTCGATCTCGAACCGCGCCACCGCGGGCGCTTCGGCGCCCAGGCCCTGGCGCAGCGCCGCGTCGAGCGCCACGCGGCCGGTGTTGACCGAGTCCAGGCGCAGCTCGATGGAGCCCTTGCCCTGGCCGGCCGCCCGGTCCAGCGTCACGCGTCCGCTGACCTTGTCGAAGCGGCCGCGCAGCGTGCTCAAGCCCGCGTGCGGCCATTCGAAATGCACGAAGCTGTGGGTCGGTGTCAGCTGGTAATCCACCGGTGCGGCTCGAGCACCGGGGGCCATCGGCAGGCTGGCCAGGGCCAGAACGGCGGCGAGCCCCAGCCTCATGACGGGGCCAGCCCGGTGAGTTGCAGCTTGAAGCGCACCTGCACCTCGTTGGCCACCACCGAGATGTCGGACCATTCGCCTTCGCCGAGCCCGAAGTCGAGGCGCTTGACCGTGAAGTTGCCGCTGGCCGTGCCTTGCCCGGCGGCGGGGCCGGCGGCCAGCTGCACCGGCACCTGCAGCTCGCGCGTGCGGCCCTTGACCGTCAGCGCACCGGCAACCTCATAGCGTCCGCCGCCCAGCGACTTGACGGCCGTGGAGCGGAAGCTGGCCTGCGGATGCTGCGTGCTGTGGAACCACTCGGGCTTGGCGGCTTCGGTCTCGGTGTCGGCCGCGCCGAAGCTGATGCTGCGGGTGTCGATCGTGAAGCCCATCTGTGCTGCCTGCAGCTGCTTCGGGTCGAAGCGCACTTGCGCCTGCCAGCGCGTGAAGCGGCCTTCGACCGGCACGCCCATCTGCTTGCTGACGAAGCGGATCTCGCTGCCCTCGGGCACCACCGTCTGGGCCATCGCCGGGGTCGCGAGGACGGACCAGGCGATGGCGGCCTTGAAGCCGGCTCGAAGCAGCGTTGATCTCATGCCAACCATGGTGCCATGCGGCGCAAGAGCCCGTCGCGCAGCACCCACTGATGCCGGACGGCCGCGGCCACGTGCAGCACCACCAGCAAGGCCAGCGCCCAGGCTGCGTATTCGTGCCAGGGCCTGATGGCGCGCGCCAGTTCACGGTCCAGCGGCACCCAGTCGGGCAAGGGCAGCACGCCGAACCACACCAGCGGGTAGCCCAGTGCCGAGCTGTAGGCCCAGCCCAGCAAGGGCACCACGATGAAGAGCCCGTACATCGCGGCCTGCACGCCGGCGGCGGCGCGCTGCTGCCAGCGCGGCATCACCACCGGCGCAGGCGGCCGGTGCGTGGCGCGCCACAGCAGCCGCAGGAGGCTCAGCGCCAGGAAGCTCGCTCCGGCCCACTTGTGCCAGTTGTAGAGCTTGAGCTTGTGGATGCCGTTGGGCAGCCCCGTCATGTACAGGCCCAATGCAAAGCCACCCACCAGCAGCGGCACGGCCAGCCAGTGCAGCGCGATGGCGACCCTGCCGTAGCGCAGTGCCGTCATGGGCTGTCTGCGATCCACAGCAAGGCCGCGCGCGCCGACAGCGCGGCGTGGGTACGGGCATCGAACAGGCCGCGGCGCAATGCGAAGTCCAGCGTCACCAACGCGGCATCGGTCGTCATGCCGCTGCCGCTGGCGATGGCCAGCGCGTCGGCCACCGGGTGCAGGGTGAAGGCGTGTACTTCGCCGTCCTGGTTGACCGGCAGTTCCTCGGGCTGCAGTTGCAGGTCGTGCACGTGGATCCACTCCAGCTGCAGGCCCTCGGGGATGTCACGCGCCAGCTGGAACACCCGGCCCGGTGTTGCGCGCTGCATCACCGCCGGGCGCAGGCCCGCTTCCTCCCAGCCTTCGCGCACCAGCGTCTCGAGCGGCGTCTGCCCGTGCGGCACACCGCCGCCCACCAGGTTGTCGAAGGCGCCGGGGTCGGTGGCCTTGTCGAACGAGCGCTGGGCCACCCACAGCCGGCCCACACCGCCTTGCGTGTCGGCCACCCAGCCGCTGCAATGCGCGCCAAAGGTCAAGGTGCCCCAGAAGCGCGACGCGGCCCGTTCGATGCAGGCCAGCAGGCGCTGACTGCCGGGGTCGACCAGGGGGTAGGTCTCGTCGCGCCAGGCGCGGATCAGGCCTCGAGCACGCAGCCCGGCGTTGATGCCGGCCAGCGTGGCGTCGCGCTCGGCAGCCGGCACCGCCAGGCTGACCCCATCGTCATGCACCTGCAAGGCCGGCGCCCAGTGGCGCAAGGCGTCGAGATGGGCCGCCGCCACCGAACCCACGGCCAGGCCTTCGATCTGGAACGGCACGCGCGGCTGCCGCCGGTGCGTGGCCTGTTCGATCGCGGGCCAGGCGGCAGGGCCGACGGCGTCGGACGCGGGTGCTGTCATGGCGGGATGCTATCGCCGGGTCTGCGGGTCTGCGGGTCTGCGGGTCTGCGGGTCGGATGGGCAGTGGGTCATGCCGCGCCTGCAGCGGATTCCTCTGTCGCCGGGTGGATGCACCCTTCGAACCGGGGGGTGCCGGGTGGCCTGCAGAGACGGTGCAGAGACGGTCGCTGCCCAAACTGCGCCGCATCCCTTAACCTGGAGATCGTCATGCACCCCTTCCTCTCCGTGCCGGCGGCCGCCGCGGCGTTGCTGTGCAGCCTTGGCGCTGCAGCCACCACCATCACCGTGGCCGACATGCAGGCGGCCGACTGGACGCAGACCGTGCTGCGCCATGAAGGCGCCGGCACGGTCGGGTTCAGCGTGCAGGGCCGAGCCGGTGACCCCGGCAACAGCTTCTGGCTCACCGAGTACGCGCTGCCCCCGTTTGCCAGGCCCGGCACGGCCAACGACACGGTGGCCAACCTCTACGGTGCGGCCAGCTGGAACCCGGCCACCGACGGCGCCATCGACCGCTTCGACTTCGGCGTGGACGCGCAGCGCATCGCCAGCAGTTTCGCCAGCGGCTTTGCCGGCTTCGTGCGGCCGGTGGTCGAACAAGGTGGCGTGGTCTTTTCGGTGGCTTTCAGCTCGCTGGATCTGGCCAGCCTGACGCAGTTCGGCCCGCTGGCCTGGCACTTCGAGGACACCGACAACTGGCTGCCATTCACCGGGGTGGCCCGGCCCGACTTTTCGAGCAGCGGCGGTCGTCTGCACTTCGGCTACCGGTTCGACCTGGGCGCCACCTGCACCGGCGCGGGGGGCTGCTTCGCCACGGCCACCCGAGCCGGCATCGACAACTTCAGCGTGACGATCACGCCGCAGGCTGTCACGCCGACCGGCACCGTGCCCGAGCCCGCCGGCGCGTGGTTGCTGCTCACAGCCGCCGCCGCTGCCGGCCTGGCCCGGCGCCGCTCGAGCTGAGTCGAACCCGTGCTGCACCTGCTGCGTGCACCTCAATGGCAAGCCCCGGGCCACACTGCCCGGTTGCTGCCTGCCACGGCGCCAGGCTGTCTGCTGATCTACCTGGCCGCACGCGCCGACTGGCTGGACCGCGAGCACCTGTGCGACTTTTTCTGGCCACAAGAAGCCGCAGCGCAGGCGCAGCGCAAGCTGCGCGTCACGCTGCACCGGGTGCAGGGCCTGCTGGACGACTGGGGCTGCGGGGGCCAATTGCTGCGTGAGCGCACCCGCGTCAAGCTGCAGCTCGCAACCGACCTGCAAGGGATCGACAGCCTCACCGATCCGCTGGCGTTGCTGGCCCTGCAGCCTGCCGCCTGGCTGCAGGGCTATCGCTTGCCGGGTCTGTCGTCGTTCTGGGACTGGTCAGCCCGCCAGGCCCGCCAGGCGCGCAGCAGCTGGGCCCGAGCCGCAGACCGTCTGGCGGCCGACGCTGACGTTGACGCCCCGACCCAGTTGCGCCTGCAGGCCGCCTCGGCGGCTTTGCGTGAAGGCTCCGCACCCGCCACCGACGCCACGGCCACTCCGCCGGGCCGTGCAGCCGAACTGGCCTGGCTGCGCCGCTGCACGCCGCAGATGGCCCTGTTGCTGGCTGAGGCCGGTGCCGGCAAGACCACCGTGCTGCGCGCGGCCGCGCCAGCGGCGCCGCTGCTGATTTGCCGCGAAGGCCAGGCGGGCGTGCCCTTTGCGCCGCTGCTGGAATGGCTGCGCCAGGCCTCGGGTGGCTTGCGCGCGCAGGCCACCGATCCCGTTCACCCGCTGCACCCGTACCGGTTGGACCTGGCGCGGCTGCTGCCCGAATGGGCTGCCGACGAGGCCCTGCCACCGCTGGACGCGCACACCGCCAAGGCGCGCCTGCTCGAGGCGCTGGCCCGGGTCTTCGACAGCGGTGGCGCGCTGCTGCTGGTGGACGACCTGCAATGGTGCGATGCCGCCACGCTGGAGTGGTTGGCGTTCTGTGCGCACCGCGGCCGGCCACTGTGGTGGGCTGGTGCGCGCCCGCGCGAACTGCCCGGTCCCACGCGGCATCAGCTGGCGCAGCTGCAGCAAGCCGGGCGGCTGCAGTCGCTGCCGCTGCCGGCGTTGCCGGCGTCAGCCCTGGCCGACATCTGCCGCAGGCGCTGGCCGCTGCGCACCTGGACACCGCCGGTGCTGGACGCCCTGGCTCACGCCTGTGCCGGCAACCCCTTCGTGCTGGGTGAACTGGTAGCCGCCGGCGCCGACCGTGCGGCGCAGTTCGGCTCGCCGATCACCGCGCCGCGGCGCGTGCGCGAGCTGGTGCAGCGCCGGGTCGACAGCGTCAGCGACGCGGCCCGCGCCGCGCTGGCTGCAGCTGCCGTGCTGGCACGGCCGGTGCCGCCAGCGCTGTTGCGGCAGGTGGCGGCACCGGCTGACGATGCGCGGTTCTTTGCCGGCTGCGACGAAGCCGTGCAGGCCGAGCTGTTGCAGGAAGACGCCGCCGGCCTGCATTGCCGGCACGACCTGATCCGCCAGGCCGTGGCCGCCGGCCTGGGCCTGGCCGGCCGTGCCGGCCTGCACCGCCGCGCTGCGCTGGCCCTGGCCGGTCGCGCTGGCGCCGAGCCGCTGGACATTGCCGCGCACTGGCAGGCGGCCGGCGAGCCGCAGGCGGCGCTGGACTGGTTGCACCGTGGCGCCCAGCAGCAGAAGGACCGGGGCCACTTCGAATCGGCACGCACGCTGTGGCAACAAGTGGCCGAACAGGCGGTCGATGCCGCGCAAGGCCTGCGCGCCCGCCTGGCGCTGGCCGAGTGCGACCTGCTGGACGATCTGCACCGCGGCCGCGCCGAGCTGGAAGCGGTGCACGAGGCCGCCACCGCGCTCGATGACGCGCCGGCCCGCAACGAGCTGCAGGCGCAGGCCCTGGCCGGCCTGGTCGACAACGCGGTGTTCGCCGGCGACCTGCCGCGTGCCGCTGGCTGGGCCTCGCCGCTGCGCGCCTTGTTGCCGCGCCTGAAGCCGGCGCAGCGGACCGCGCCGCTGGAGGTGCTGATCGAGCTGGCCATGCGCGAGCCCGACCTGCCTGCGGCCTGGGACTGCCTGGCGCAGATCCGCCGCATCGACCCGCGGCGCGCCTCGCTGCTGAGCTTCGAAGGCCAGATCCATTGGTTCGGCGGCAACGTGCGGGCCGCGCGTGACGCCTTCGAGCAGCTGCTGGTCACGCGGCCCGACTTCTGCCGCGGCCTGACCATCGAGAACGACCTGGCCGTGATGCTGCATGCGCTGGGTGACTTCGAGCGTGCCGAGGCCATGGCCCGGCGCAGCCTGGACAGCTGGCGCGGTGTGCCGCACACGCAGACGCTGTCGTTGCTGGTGCTGGGCGCGGTGCTGGCCCACACGGGCCGGCTGCAAGAGGCGCAGCTTGCCCTGGAGGAGGCACTCGCGCTGGCGCGCCAGCAAGGCTCGGCCGGCTTCGAAGCTGAAGCTTCGGTGCGCCTGGCGCGCGTGCACCTGTTCCAGGGCCGCTTCGACCAGGCCGAGCAGGCGCTGAGCACGGCGCAGCCGCTGCTGCAGCACAGCACCGAGCCGCTGCGGGTGTCGCAGTTCGTGCTGCTGCGCGTGTTGTGTCTGTCGAAGCAGGGCTCGATGCAGGAAGCGGCGGCCATGGACTCCTGGGTCGACCGCCTGCGCCGCATGGCCCAGCGCAGCGCCCACCCGCTGGTGCAATGCCGCTGGTCCCGCGTGCAGGCTGAACAGGCCTGGCTGGCGGGCGATCAACCGGCCGCAAGGCAGCACATGGCCGGCGCGTTGCAGCTGGCCCGGAAGGCCGGCCTGGCCGAGCCGCTGCTGGCGGCTGAACAAGCGCTGTCGCG
>JALHPF010000065.1 GCA_022842595.1 Rubrivivax sp. | reverse complement strand
ACAAGCCGGCCGAAAGGCCGGCCTCAACCATCATGCTGGTACCCCCGCTTGGCGGGGGGCAGGGGGTGCAACACGGACGGGCCCTTGGGCCCAGAGCGGCCAACGGCCGCTCTGGGCCGAAAGCGGCCCATACCTTTCCCACCCGTCTTTGCAGTTCCCCATGATCCCCGACGCCGAAGCCAAACGCCTGCAAATGGCCGACATCGCCCGTCTCGCCGGCGTGTCGGTGTCGACCGTGTCGCGCGCCTTGAACGGCAGCAGCCTCGTCAACGAGGCCACGCGGCAGCGCATCACCGACCTGGCGCGCTCGCTCAACTACAGCATCAACCTCAGCGCGCAGAACCTGCGGCTGAAGAAGAACCAGACGATCGCCGTCGTCGTGCCCTTCGACGCGCAGTCGCGCCAGCACATCAGCGACCCGTTTTTCCTGTCGATCGTCGGCAGCATCGCCGACGCCCTGACCGACCGCGGCTATGACATGCTGCTCTCGCGCGTCGACGCCGAGCGCCTTGATTCAGCGGCGCAGCTGTATGACTCGGGCAAGGCCATCGGCATCGTCATCATCGGCCAGTGGCGCCACCACGACCAGTTGAACGACCTGGCCGCGCGCCGGGTGCCGCTGGTGGTGTGGGGCGGACAGCTGCCGCAGCAGCTGTACTGCAGTGTCGGTGGCGACAACTTCTCGGGTGGCCTGATCGCCACGCAGCACCTCATCGAAAGGGGCTGCCGGCACATCGCCTTCGTCGGCGACGCGGCCCTGCCGGAAGTGATGCTGCGCCAGCAAGGCCACCACCAGGCGCTGGCCGCCGCTGGCATCGTGCGCGACGAGCGGCTCGACCTGCCCGTGCCCTTCGAGATCGGCGCGGCGCGTGCCGCGCTCGACACGCTGTTTGCCAGCGGGCAGCCGGTCGACGGCGTGGTCGCCTGCAGCGACCTGCTGGCGTTGCAGGCCGTGCAGGCAGCGCAGGCCGCAGGCCGCCACGTGCCCGACGACGTGGCCGTGGTCGGCTACGACGACATGCCGGTGGCCACCTACAGCAGCCCACCGCTGACCACCGTGCACCAGCCGGTGGCCCTGGCCGGCGTCGAGATCGTCGACGCGCTGCTCGGCCTGCTGGCCGGCGAAAGGGCCGTCCCGCGCACCCTGCCGGTCCACCTGGTCGTGCGCGGCACGACCGAAAGAGCCAGCTGACCGTCGATTGCAATGCTTGCGCTGACAGGCGCCGTGGGGCATTGGTTTTCCCTAGTTTGCAATCGATTGCAAACGGCATCCAATTCGATCCAGACAGGCTCTACAACAACCTGACGGAGACAACCGCATGTCCGCTCGCCGCACTTTCACCCGCAGCCCCCTGGTTGCCGCCATCGCGATGGCATTCCTGCAACTGCCTGCAGCCCAGGCCCAGACCGCTGCGCCGGCAGCCGCCAAGCCCGCCGCTGCCGAACAGGACGGATTGAAGCTGGACCGCATCGTCATCACCGGTTCCACCGGCACCACCAGCAAGATGCGCTCGAGCATCGCCATCAGCTCGCTGGAAGGCGACAGCCTGGTCACCAACACGGCCACCAGTGCCAGCGAGGTGCTGCGCTCGGTGCCGGGCCTGCGCAGTGAAAGCAGCGGCGGTGAAAGCAACGCCAACGTCGGCGTGCGCGGCATCCCGATCTCTGCCGGGGGCGCGCGCTACATCCAGTTCCAGGAAGACGGCCTGCCGGTGCTGCAGTTCGGCGACATCGCCTTCGCCACGCCCGACACCTGGGTGCGCGTGGACAACAGCCTCGACCGCCTGGAAGTGCTGCGCGGCGGCTCGGCCAGCACATTGGCCACGGGTGCGCCAGGGGGCATCATCAACTTCATCCAGAAGACCGGCCTCACCGAAGGCGGCAGCGTGGCGCTGACGTACGGCCTGGGCTACGACGAAAAACGCATCGACGCCGGCTATGGCGGCCGCATCGCGCCGAAGACCCGGTTCTGGGTGGGTGGCTTCTATCGCAATGGCGACGGCGGTCGCGACGGTGCCGACGGCACTGCCAAGGGCGGGCAGATCCGCGGCAACATCACGCAAGAGCTCGACAACGGCTTCGTCCGCGTCAGCTTCAAGCACCTGAACGACCGCACGCCGACCTTCATGCCCACGCCGGTGCGCTTCAACGGCAGCAGCATCGAAGAGATCCCGGGCCTCGACCCGCGCACTGCCGCGTTCTACAACGCGAACTGGCCGCTGGACAACACGCTCCTGGGCAACAACGCCCGCGGCACCAGCCGCATCCAGGACGGCCTGACCGCCAAGAGCGACGCCATCGGCGCCGAGCTCGACATCACCGCTGCCGGCCTGCGCTTCCAGAACAACTTCCGCTGGGCCAAGAACAGTGGGCGCTTCATCGGCATCTTCCCGGGCACCGACGTCGCCGCGGCGCCTGCCGGCACCACGCTGGTGGGCGGCGGCGCCTACACCGGCAACCAGTTCACCGCGGTCGTCTTCAACACGAAAGTCGACGACGCCGGGATCGTTGCCAACGACTTCAAGGTGAGCAAGGCATTCGCGCTCGGCACGGGCAGCAAGCTCACGGCCACCGGCGGCTTCTACATGTCGCAGCAGCAGCTGGACCTGACCTGGAACTTCAACCAATACTCGCTCAGCGCCGTGGGCGACCAGGCGCGGCTGCTGAACGTGCCGGGCATCGTCAATGGCTCGCCGGGCTTCGGCGGCTGCTGCTCGAACACGCAGGAATCGACCTACAAGACCAACGCGCCCTACGTGCTGCTGGGCTATGAAGCCGGCCCCTTGACCCTGGACGCCAGCCTGCGCCGTGACAACAACAGCGCCAGCGGCAACTACTGGCAGTCGAACGCCGGCGTCAGCTACAACCTGGCCGCACCGAACCGCATCGACTACGACTTCGGCAATACCGCCTACTCGGTGGGAGGCAACTTCCAGCTGAACAAGGACCTGTCGCTATTCGCCCGCGCCAGCAAGGGCGCGGCCTACAACGCCGACCGCATCACCTTCTTCAACCCCCCGGCGCTGGTCAACGGCAGCAGCTCGCGCATTCCCGTCAACGAGGTCAAGCAGCTCGAAGGCGGCGTGAAGTGGCGCAGCGGCGGCACCAGCGTCTTCGCCACCGTCTTCGTGGCCAAGACCGACGAGATTAACGTCGACCCCACCACCAACCCGGTGCGTGTCACCACCAACCAGTACGACGCCAAGGGCATCGAGCTCGAAGCCGCGTTCCGTGCCGGCATCTTCAGCATGCAGGCCGGCGCCACCTACACCGACGCCGAAGTCACGCGCAGCAGCAATGCCGCGCTGGTGGGCAAGGCGCCGAAGCGCCAGGCCAAGCTGGTCTACCAGCTCACGCCGAGCGTGAACCTGGGTGAGATGCTGCTGGGTGCCAGCATCGTCGGCACCACGGCTTCGAAGGACGATGGTCCCAGCGCGCCGGTGTCGATCACGCTGCCCGCCTTCGTCGCGGTGAACGCCTTCGCCAGCTACAACGTGACGCCTGACGCAACGGTTTCGCTGTCGGTGAACAACCTGTTCGACACCATCGGCTACACCGAAAGCAACGACGGCCGCGGCGCCGCCAGGTCGATCAACGGCCGTACCGCGAAGCTGAGCCTGAAGTACAACTTCTGAGCCCGCTGCTGCCTGCCGTCGCCACCGCCATGACCGAAGAACAAGCGCCCCGACCGGGCCGCGCCGCAGGCGTGGCGGTGCTGGGCGAGGCACTGGTGGACGCCTATCCCGACGGCAAGCAGGTGCCCGGCGGCGCGCCCTTCAACGTGGCGCGCTGGCTGGCTGCGTTCGGCGTGCCGACGCTGTTCGTCACGCGGCTGGGGCAGGGTGATGCCGCGGCCGCCGTGCTGCATGCCGAGATGGCGCGTTTCGGCCTGGCACGGCATGGCGTGCAGGCCGACCGCACCCACCCCACGGGGCTGGTGCAGGTACTACCGGCGCCGGCCCCGGCACTCGGTCACCGTTTCGAGATTGCGGACGAAAGCGCCTGGGATCACATCGACGCCAGGCTCGCCTTGCCCTTGCTGCAGGCGGCTGAACCTGTTGCCGTGTGCTTCGGCACCCTGGCGCTGCGCCATGCCGATTCGCGTGCAGCGATCGCGCAGTGTGTTGCGCAAGCGAAGGCTCTGCGCATGCTGGACCTCAACCTGCGCGAGGTTTCTGGCCTGCGCGCGCTGGCCGAACAGGCGTTGCAGCTGGCCGACTGGTGCAAGGTCAACGACGAAGAGCTGCATACCTTGCTCGCCTGGTTCGTCTGCGGCGGCTCACCGGTGCCGGCGCCCGGCACGGCCGAACACCGGCAGGCGCTGCAGGCACTGTCGCAGCGTTTCGGTGTCGAGCGCTGGGTCGTCACCTGCGGTGCCCAGGGCTGGTTCACGGCCGGCGCCGAAGGCCGCGTCGACGCCGAAGGTGCTGCCATGCCCGTGGCCCGCGTGCAGGACACCGTGGGCGCCGGCGACGCCTTCACCGCCACCGTGTTGGCAGGCCACGCCCACGGCTGGCCGCTGGCGCAGACACTGGCCGCCGCCAACCGCCTGGCCGCTGCCGTGTGCAGCTGGCGCGGTGCCCTGCCGGCCGACGACGCCACCGTGCAGCACTGGCGCAACACGCTGGGCTTCGGCCCCGTCGTGACCGCCGCGAACCCCACCTGAGGCCCAAGCCCCGCATGAATACCGCCAAGCCACGCCTGTCGTTCTGGCAGATCGTGAACATGAACTTCGGCTTCTTCGGCATCCAGTTCAGCTTCGGGCTGCAGCAGGCCAACATGAGCCCGATCTACGCCTACCTGGGCGCCGAAGGCAAGGACCTGCCGCTGCTGTGGCTGGCCGGACCGATGACGGGCCTGCTGGTGCAGCCGCTGATCGGCGCGATGAGCGACCGCACCGTGTCGCGCTGGGGCCGGCGCACGCCGTATTTCCTGATCGGTGCCGTCATCTGCAGCCTCGGTCTGCTGGTCATGCCCTTCAGCCCGACGCTGTGGTTCGCCGCCGGGCTGCTGTGGATCCTGGACGCCGCCAACAACACGACGATGGAGCCCTACCGCGCGTACGTCAGCGACCGGCTCAACCGCGACCAGCATTCGCTGGGCTTCCTGACGCAGAGCGCCTTCACCGGCCTGGCGCAGACGCTGGCCTATCTGGCGCCCAGCATCCTGGTGTGGCTGGGCATGAACAAGGACGCGGTCGGCGACAACCACATCCCGCAGGTCACGCTCTCGGCCTTCATCATCGGCGCCGTGCTCTCGTTCACCACGGTCTGGTGGAGCATCCGCAAGGTGCCAGAACTGCCGCTCACCGCCGGTGAACTGGCGCACATCCGCGCCCAGCCCACGGGCATCGGCGCCACGCTGCGCGAGATCTGGCGTGCCATCAAGGACATGCCGCCCACCATGCGCCAGCTGTGGTGGATGAAGCTGTTCCAGTGGTACGGGATGATGTGCTACTGGATCTACATCGTGCCCAGCCTGGCCAAGACGATGTACGGCACGGCCGACGCGCAGTCCGTCGGTTTTCGCGACGCCAGCCTGCTGAACGGGCAGATCGGCGGCTTCTACAACTTCGTGGCCTTTCTCTCGGCGTTTGCGATGGTTCCCTTCGTGCGCCGGCTGGGCCCGAAGGCCGTGCATGCCTTCTGCCTGCTGGCGGCCGCGGCCGGCATGTGGGCGATACCTGAAATATCCGCCAGCACCGGCAAGGCCTGGCTCTTCGTGCCGATGCTGGGCGTGGGCCTGGCCTGGGCCAGCATCATGGGCAATCCGTACGTGATGCTGGCCGGCAGCATTCCGCCCGAGCGCGCCGGGGTCTACATGGGCATCTTCAACATGTTCATCGTGATCCCGATGCTGATCCAGATGCTCACTCTGCCGCTTTTCTACGACAGCCTGCTCGGCGGCCAGCCCGACAACGTCATCCGCCTGGCCGGGGCGCTGCTGGCGTGCGCCGCGGTGGCCGTGCTGTTCGTGAAGACCGCGCCGATGCCGCGCGCCGGACAGGCACCCGCATGAAGAACCAGGTCCAGCTCATCACCTATGTCGACCGACTGGGCGGCGGCGGCCTGAAGGAACTGCAGGCCTTGCTGACCGAAGGCGGCGCCCTCTCGGGCCTGTTCGGCGGCGTGCACCTGCTGCCCTTCTTCCACCCCATCGACGGGTCCGACGCCGGCTTCGACCCCATCGACCATACCCAGGTCGACCCGCGCCTGGGCGCCTGGCCCGACGTGCAGCGGCTGACCCAGCAGCTCGACGTGATGGGCGACGTCATCGTCAACCACATGTCGAGCCAGTCGCCGCAGTTCCTGGACTACGCGCAGCACGGCGACGCGTCACCCTACGCCGGCCTGTTCCTGGGCCTGGACGATGTGTTTCCGAATGGCGCGAAAGAATCCGACCTGCTGGCCGTCTACCGCCCGCGCCCGGGCATGCCTTGCACCGTGGTGCCGCTCGGCAACGGGCAGAAGCGTTTGCTGTGGACCACCTTCACGCCCAGCCAGCTGGACATCAACGTGCTGCACCCGCAGGGCGCGGCCTACCTGCAGGGCATCCTGCAGACCTTCGCCAGCAACGGCATCCGCATGGTGCGGCTGGACGCGGTGGGCTATGCCATCAAGAAGCCGGGCACCAGCTGCTTCATGCTGCCCGAGACCTTCGATTTCATCAGCAGCTTCGCCGCACAGGCGCGGGCGCTGGGCATCGAGGTGCTGGTCGAGATCCATGCCTATCACCAGCGCCAGATCGAGATCGCGCGCCAAGTCGACTGGGTCTACGACTTCGCACTGCCGCCCCTGGTGCTGCACGCGCTGTTCTTCCACACCAGTGCGCCGCTGAAGCGCTGGCTGGCCATGCGCCCGAACAACGCGCTGACGGTGCTGGACACGCACGACGGCATCGGCATCATCGACATCGGCGCCGATGCGTCCGACCGCGCCGGCCGCCCCGGCCTGGTGCCGCCGGCCGAGCTGGACGCGCTGGTCGAGCGCATCCATGCCAACAGCGGCGGCAGCAGCCGCCAGGCCACCGGTGCCGCGGCCAGCAACCTGGACCTGTACCAGGTGAACTGCACCTTCTACGACGCGCTCGCGCGCAACGACGCCGCCTACCTGCTGGCGCGGGCGATCCAGTTCTTCATGCCCGGCGTGCCGCAGGTCTACTACGTGGGTCTGCTGGCCGGCGAGAACGACATGGCGCTGCTGGAAAAGTCCGGGGTCGGCCGCGACATCAACCGCCACCACTACACGCCGGCCGAGATCGGTGCGGCGTTGCAGCGCCCGGTGGTGGCACGCTTGCTCGACCTGATCCGCCTGCGCAATTCCCACCCGGCGTTCGCCGGCCAGTTCAGCGTGGCGAACACCGCCGACGAGCAGCTGCTGATGCGCTGGCAGCACGGCAGCGAGACGGCCGAACTGCAGGCCGACCTGCGCACCGCAACCGGCCGCGTGCTGCACACCGCAGCAGACGGCCGCCAGCAGACGCTGGACCTGACCGCCTGAATCAGCGGCTGCCCACTGCCACCCCCAGGTCGAAGGCCAGCCCGCTGGCCGCTTCACCGCGCCCGGTGCGCCTGCGCCTGCCCAGCCACAGCCACGCGCGGCCATCGGCGCTGCGAGCGTACTGGAAACGGCGTTCGACGATGAAGCCGCTGCGCGCCAGTTCTTCCTCGGCGATGCGCAGGCCGTCGCTGGCCACCGGCAGCGCCGGGTCGCGCCTCAGCACGCGGCCGCGCGGGTGGAAGGCGTAGATGGCGATGTCGGGGTCGGTGCTGGCCAGGCGTTCGACGAAGCTGCCTGGCAGGGCTGCGGTGGCGTCCAGCCGCGCGATGAAGCCGGCATAGCCCGCGTCCTGCGCCAGCGCTGCGGCATCGATGCGGTAGAAGCGTTTCATGCCGCCACGTTCAAGCTGGATGCCCAGCCCCAGGTTGCCCTGCTGCCGCAGCGGCAGCAAGGGCAGCCAGTGGCTCGGCACGGGCGTCATCAGGCGGTAGAGCACGCGCGCGTCGCTGCCGGCCACGGTGGGCTGCTGGCGGATGGCGTAACGCTGGTCCTCCAGGCTGCGGTCGAGCGGTTCCCCGCTGGTGCCCTGCACGCGCTTTTCGATGGCCCAGGCCAGGTTGGCCATCTCGTCGCGGGCGAAGCTGACCTCTTCGACCGGGTTGCCTTCCAGCGTGTCCGACAGCGGCGGCGGCACGAACAGCCAGCCGCCGTCGGTGGCGGCGTCGTCGGTGCGCGTCAGGCCGTGCAGCCGCCAGTCGGCACCCGCCACCGCGGCCACCGGGTCGACCTGGGTGACGCGGCCGAAGGTGTCGGTGACACGCAGCGCCTGCACGCGGTACAGGCCACCGGCATGCACCCGTGCCGGCACCATGAACCAGTCGTTGCCATGCACCAGCGCGTACTCGGCGACCATCATGCGCACCATGTCCATGGCCGCGGCGTCGATGCGCGCGAAGTTCACCGCCGCGTCCTCGAATTCCCAGTAGCGCGAGGCCGGCATGCCCGGGTACTGCACGGGGGTGGCGAAGCTCTCGCGCTCCTCCGAATCGTCCAGGTTGCCGGCGTCGCCAGGCATCAGGTTGCGCGAGGCCGCGCGCAGGTCGAAGTCGTGGGCGTCGATGCGGCCGTCGACGTATTCCTCGGCGTCCAGGCGCAGCCGCTTGGCTTCGCCGTTGCCTGCGGCGAGCTCGAAGGCGTATTCCTGCCGCGCCGGGTTCCAGGCGGTGTTGGGCTGCTCGAAGATGAAGTTGTCCATCCAGCGCAGCCAGTCGTTCAGCGCGTCGCGTGCGGCGTCAGGCAGGCCGGCGGCGATGAGTGCCGCGGGCAGGGCGGTGAGATCACCCTCCACGCGCAGCAGCGCGCAGTCGCTGGCCAGCGACTGCGCGTCGATGCTGCGCCCGGCCAGCAGCAGGTGCCACAGCGTGCCGGCGGGGTCTGACAGCGGGTCGGCCGGCAGCGCCACGGTGCCGGGGTACGCGGTGCGCACCGCCACGGCATCGAAGCCGGCATCGTCGAGCAGGCGCAGCAGCACCTGGCCGGCTTCGGCGTTGGCGCGGGCGTGGCCCTGCGGGTCGGCCAGCACCGGCTCGGCTTCGACCAGCGGCTCCAGCGGCATGGCGGCCAGTGGCGCGAAGGCGTCGTCGGCCGGCTGGCTGCCCGGGGCCCAGCCCAGCACCGGCGCGCCCTGCAGCCGGTAGTGCACGCTGAGCGGCGAGCCCGCGTCTTCGCCATCGAATTCGCGGAATTGCCACTGCCGCGCCAGCATCCACAGCGGGTCGGCCACACGCGCGGCCAGAGCCTCGTCGTAGGCCTCGCCGCGTGGGTCGGTTTCCAGCCGCAACAGGCCCTCGAACGTCGGTTCGGGCTTGATCAGGCTGCCCAGCTTCGGCAAGGCGGTGGCCGAAGTGGCGACGAACTGCTTGTTGACGAAGATGCTCATGTCATGCCTTGTTCACGGGCACGGTGCCCACCAGCGCGCTGGCCAGCATCGACTGCAGCGCGACGCTGGCCAGGGCCTTGATGTCGAAGCCGGCCATGTCCTTGCGGTTGGAATCGGGAATGGCGTTCATCGGCAGCGCCAGGTTCACGGCGTCGGGCAGCTGCGGTGGCCGCACGGCGCGCAGCCGGGCGAGTGCCAGCGATTCGCGCACGGTGTCGAGCACGGTGTCGAAGTCCCAGCTTTCCAGGCCCAGGCGTGGCGGCACGGCGAGCAGCAGCGTCTGCGGCGGCCGCGCGCCCGGCGCGTCGTAGTGGAAGGCCACGGCCGCTGTGCTGGTGTGCAGCGGCACGGTCTCGGCCCAGTCGTCGCACACCAGGCCGACGAGCTGGCTGTCGTCGGCCACCGACTGCAGCCCGTCGGGCCGCAGCAGCGCCACGGCCAGGTCGGGGCGGGCGTGGGCGGTGCCCAGCAGTTCGGCTTCGTCGGCCTGCGGCCAAGCCTGGGGCAGGGCCATCCAGGGCTGTTCCCAGGGCGCGCGCGGGCCGGGGCGGGCGGTGGACTGCAGCACCGCGAAGCGCCGGCTGGGCAGGGCGCCGACGAGGGCCTCGCGCGCCAGCAGCAGGCTCTGCAGGCGGTCGGCGCCGTCGCGCACCTTGGCGATCTTCGGCAGCCAGCCGGCGACGGTGGCGGGGCTCTGGTTGGCCAGCAGCATGTCTTGTGCGGCCAGGCTGGCGGCCACGCCCGCAGCCGCGGGGCCAGGGGTGAAGAGCGGCAGCACCGGGAAGGCCTTGCCCAACAGGGCCTTGATGGCGTCGGTGGCGGCGGCGGCGCGGCTGGCGACGGTGGTGTCGGCTGCGGCCAGCAGTTCCTGGGCGCGGAGCAGGCGGGCGTCGACGTCGCGCAGCGCGGTGTCGGCGCGCTGCAGGTCGGCCGCGTC
>JALHPF010000064.1 GCA_022842595.1 Rubrivivax sp. | reverse complement strand
GGGAGTCTGTGACAGCTTGCGGCCCGTTGCGGTCGTTCGCTCGGACCCCTTCGGCTGTCGAAGTGGGTCCCGTGGGCTGGGCGAGCCGGGTGGCCCCTTCCGCTCATGTCCCCCGCCTTTACTTCGCTCCAGGGGCCACCCGACTCACCCAGCCCAGACAACGTGTCGGCGCGCGACGGGGGAGAGAAGACACGGTGGTTGCAAAGGTGGGTTGGGGCTGGCTGTGGCGCGCATGGGAGGCGCCGAGGAGCGCAGGGCCCGCGGCCCCCGCGCGCAGCGCGGATCAACCTCTGACTCGCCGCAGGTGTTTGAGCGCAGCGAGCGCAGCGAACGCAGCGAGTTCGGCGGCGGGGCCGCGGGACCGAGCACCGCAGGGGAGCCTGAGCGCAGCGAAGGCCGCCGAGGATAAGCGCCACAGCCAGCCCCAGCCCGCCTTTGCAGAGGGACCAAGCCGGCAAGAAATGAATGACCGCAACGGGCCGATAGCCGTCAAACCATGAGCTTCCTGCAAACCCTCTTCGAAGCCTTCCGCTCGCTGGCCTCGAACCGCCTGCGCACCGCGCTCACGATGCTGGGCATCGTCATCGGCATTGCCAGCGTGGTGCTGATGCTGGGCGTGGGCGATGCGGTGCGCGGCTTCATCGACCGCGAACTGTCGGTTCTTGGAAGCAACCAGCTGATCGTGCAGCGCGGCGCGCCGACGGGCGGCAACGGCCCGCCGCGGCGGCAGACGAACCCCGACGCGGTGATGCTGACGCTGGACGATGCCGCCGCGCTGAACACCCTGCCCAGCGTCGCTGCCGCGGCGGCCACGCTGCAGAGCAGCTTTCCGGTGCTGTATGGCGACGACAACAGCCAGAGCCTGGTGCTGGGCGTCACGCCCGAGATGTTCCGCGTGCGCAACTGGGTGGTGGACCAGGGTGTGCCCTTCAGCGACGACGACGTGCGCAGCGCCAACCGCGTCATCCTCATCGGCAGCAAGATCGCCGAGGCGCACTACCTGCGCCGCGACCCGCTGGGACAGGTCATCCGCGTCGGCGGCCGGCCGTTCACCGTGATCGGTGTGCTCGCCGGCAGCGGGCGCACGCTGGACGGCACCGACCTCGGTGAACTGCTGGTGGTGCCGATCACCGCGCTGCCGCTGGCTTTGCCGAGACCCCGTTCGGTGCACTACATCAACGTGCAGGCCATCAGCGAACTGCGGCTGAAGGAAGCCGAGCTGGACGTGGCCGAACTGCTGCGCGACCGCCGCCGCATCACCGGCGACATGCCCGACGACTTCAACATCACCAACCTCGCCAGCATCGCGCAGACGGGTGCCAACATCGCTGCGGCCTTGTCGATCGGCCTGGGCGTGATCGGTGCCGTGTCGCTGGTGGTGGGCGGCATCGGCATCATGAACATCATGCTGGTGAGCGTGAGCGAACGCGTGCGCGAGATCGGCATCCGCATGGCCATCGGCGCCAAGCCGCGGCATGTGCTGACGCAGTTCCTGGCCGAGGCGGTGGTGATGTGCGTGCTCGGCGGCGCGGTGGGCGTGGTGCTGGCGGCGCTGGGCGTGTGGGGCGTGAACCATGCCGGCGCGGCTGGCAGCTTCCGCATGGACCTGTCGGCCACGCATGTGCTGATCGCGGTGCTGTTTTCCACCGGCGTGGGCCTGTTCTTCGGCTGGTATCCAGCGCGGCGGGCGTCGAAGCTGCTGCCCATCGAGTGCCTGCGCCAGGAGTAGACCGCCACCGTTACGGCAGCAGATGCTGGTCGTGGTGCTTGCCAGCTGCACGCCGGCCAGCCATGGCCGAAGTCCTGCCGAGGGCACTTTACGCGGCCTTCACCATGTAACCGGCGCCGGGGGTCAACGGCGACACCGCGAGGGCGTTGTTGGCATGGCGGCACCCTTGCCGCGATGGAGAGCTTGCATGGCTGATTCGAACAAGACCGCCGGCCGCCTGGCCCGCGCCGCGACGATGGTGGTGCTGGGCGTGGCCGCCACGGGCTGCATCGTGCTGCCCTGGGGGCCCGGGCACGGCCGCTATGGTCGCGGCCACCGCCACTACGCGCCGCCGGCCCCGGCAGGGGCGGTCATCATCGTCCCGAACGAACAGGCGGCGCCCGGCCGCCGGCGCTGAAGACACACGCGGCGCTGCCGGGGCTCGGGCCTTAGCCCTTCAGCTCGAAGCCCGGCACGCCCATCTGCCAGAGCAGGAAGGCGAAGGTGTCGGCACGCGCGTCCAGCGTCTGGCTCTTGGTGCTGCCCATGCCATGGCCTGATTCGTAGTCCAGGCGCAGCAGCACCGGATTTCCCTTGGGGTTGGCGGCCAGCAGGCGTGCCGCGGTCTTGGTGCTGTTCCAGACCTCCACGCGCGGGTCGTTCACGCCGTGCGGCAGCAGCACCGCAGGGTAGGCCACGCCGTCCTTGATCTGGTGGTAGGTGCTCATCGCCAGCAGTGCGCGAAAGCCGGCCTCGGTCTTGCGGCTGCCGAACTCGGGGATGTTCGGCACGCCGTTGGGCGTGGTCTCCATGCGCACCATGTCCAGGCTGCCGACCTCGGGCACCACGGCGGCAAACAGTTCGGGCCGCTCGGTCATCGCCCGGCCCACCAGGATGCCGCCGGCGCTGCCGCCCCAGATGCCCAGCTTCGCCGGCTGCGTCCACTTCTCGGCGATCAGGTATTCGGCACAGGCGATGAAGTCGCGCCAGGTGTTGGGCTTGGTGGCCTGTTTGCCCTGGTCGTGCCATTCACGGCCGAAGACGCTGCTGCCGCGCGGGTTGGCAATCGCGAACACGCCGCCCTGGTCCATCCAGGCCAGACGGCTGGGGCTGAAGAAGGGCTCTTCGGTGATGCCGTAGCTGGCATAACCGTACAGCAGCGTGGGGTTGTTGCCGTCGAGCTTCACACCCTGGCGATGGATGATCGACATCGGCACCATCACGCCGTCGTGGCTCTTGACCATCACTTCGCTGGCCACGACGTTGCCCGGTGCGTCGAAGGGGCCGGCCGGCTGCAGGCCGGTATTGCGCACGCTGCCGTCGGCGCCCACGGCGTAGATCTGGCGCGCGCGTGTCCAGCTTTGCAGGTCCAGCAACAGGCCGGCCTGGTCGGTGCGCACGCTGCTCATCGAGAAGCTGCCCAGCACCGGCAGCGGCACTTCCTGCGGCTGCGCACCGTCGGCATGGGCCAGCTTGAACAGGCGCTTAACGTTGCCGTCGCGGGCTTCGAGGTAGAGGCCGTCCATGGCGCTGGCGATGCCGGTCAGCACCCGCTGGCTCTCGGCCACCAGCACCGTGGCCGTCGCCGGGCTGAAGCCCTGCAGCGCGCCGCCCAGCAGCTTGAAGCGCGAAGCGCCCTTGAACGTGAGCGCGTAGACCCGCTCGCCCTGCAGCGCCAGGCCGGTGACGCCGTCTTCGCGCGTGCACAGCTTCTGCCACTCGGGCTTGCCCGCGCGCAGGGCGGCCAGCGTGCTGTGCCAGGCCGCGAAGTCGGGCGAGACACCGTCGACCGCCGTGGCGACCACGCGCCCGTCGGGCAGCACGTCGACGATCGGGAATTCCGTGACCGGGATGCCCAGGTCGACACCGGCCGTCAGCACCGTGCGGATGCCGGCCTCGCCGGCACCGGGCTTCATGACGACGACGCTGCTGCGCTGGTACTTGTCGGTGGCCGGCGCGCCCTTGGCCAGGGCTTGCATGCGGTGGAAGTAGATGGCGCTGGAGTCAGGTGCCCAGGCGATGGCGCCGAACTGCGCGCGCGGGATCTCAGGGCCACGCTGGCGGCCGGTGGCGGTGTCGATGAAGCGCATCGAAGCGTCTTCCGAGCCTGCGGCCGACACACCCACCGCCACCAGCTTGCCGTCGGGCGAGGCGCTGTAGTAGTTGATGGCGTGTGGCTTGCCGGTCTTCTTCTTCAGTGTCTCGGGGTCGAACAACAGCTTGTCGCTGCCGTTCAGGCCACGCCGCAGGTACAGCTTGAACTGGTCGTCCTTCGCGCCGCGGCGTTCGAAGAAGAACAGGTCGCCAGGCAGGCGCTGCACCGCCGTCACGCGCGCGGCGGCCGAGCTGTCGTACTGCTCGAGCTTCTCGCGCAATGCCTGGCGGCCACCGATGCGCTTGAGCGTGGCGTGGGCGAAGTCGCTGTGCGCCTTCATCCAGGCGGCGACGGCGGGCGCCTTGGTGTCCTCGAAGTCGCGGTAAGGGTCGTCGACGACGGTGCCGAAGAAGGTTTCGGGCACGTTGCGCACCGGTGCTGCGGGCAGCTTGCTGGTGTCCAGCACGGCCGCCCGGGCGGCAGCGGGCAGCAGCGCCAGCGGGGCGAAGGACGACAAGGCCGACAAGGCAGACAGCACGGGCGCCGCGGAAAGGCTCAACACGTGGCGGCGGCGAAGGGGCAGGTTCATGGCGGTGGCGCTCGGGCGATGTGAAGGCCTGGATGGTAGCCAGCCGCCGCCCGTTTCGTGGCCGCCCATGCGACAGGCGGGAGGGCGCTGCGACGGGCGACCGGGCCCGCGGCTTCAGCCGGCCGAGATGCGCTGCAGAACCACCGGCGCGGCGGCTGCCGCCGGCCCATCGGCCAAGGTGAAGGCCGCCTGCACGGCGGCCACGGCCGCCGCCGCGGCGTCGGCACTGGCCGCATGAACGACCGCCAGCGGCTCACCGGCAGCCAGCACCGCGTCCAGCGCCTGGACGGCCGACAGGCCGACACGCGGGTCGACGACGTCGGCTGGATGCAGACGCCCGCCGCCCAGCGCCACCACGGCCAGCCCGAGCGCACGCACGTCGATGGCGGCGACACGGCCGCCGCGCGGCGCCGGCACCGGCCGCTGCACCGGAGCCACGGCCAGGCCGGGCGCCTGCAGCACGTCGACGGGGCCGCCCAGCTCGGCCACCATGCGCGCAAACCGTTCGGCTGCGCTGCCACTGTCCAGGCTCTGCTGCAGGGCCAGCCGCGCCGCCGCTGCGCTGGGCTGGAGGCCGCCCAGGTGCAGCAGCTCGGCGCCCAGCGCCAGCGTCACGTCCAGCAGCCGCGCATCACGCGTACCGCGGCCGGTGAGGAAAGCGATGGCCTCGGCCACTTCCAGCGCGTTGCCGGCGGTCGTGCCCAGCACCTGGTTCATGTCGGTGACCAGGGCCACAGTGGGCAGGCCGGCCTGTGTCGCCACCTGCACGAGGCTGTGGGCCAGCGCCTGCGCGTCTTCCAGCCGCGCGGCAAAGGCCCCGCTGCCCACCTTCACGTCCATCACCAGCGCGCGCAGCCCGGCAGCGCGCTTCTTGCTCAGGATGCTGGCGGTGATCAGCGCCACGCTCTCGACCGTGGCGGTGACGTCGCGGATGGCATACAGCCGCCGGTCGGCCGGCGCCAGGTCGCTGCTGGCACCGACGATGGCGCAGCCGGCCGTGCGCAGCGTCTGCAGCAGTTGCGTGTGGGGCGGGTTCACGCGGTAGCCCGGCAGCGCTTCCAGCTTGTCCAGCGTGCCGCCGGTGTGCGCCAGGCCACGGCCGCTGATCATCGGCACCACGGCGCCACAGGCGGCGAGCATCGGCGCCAGCATCAGGCTGACCTTGTCGCCGACGCCGCCGGTGGAATGTTTGTCCAGCGCCGGGCCGTGCAGGCCCGAACCGGTCTCTGCCGACCAGTCGAGCACGGTGCCGGAATGCGTCATCGCGTCGGCGAGGTCGGCGGTCTCGCGCGCCGACATGCCACGCAGCAGGATCGCCATGGCCATCGCCGCTGCCTGGCTGTCGGCCCAGCGGCCGGGCCCATCGGCCGCGGCCAGGCCGTGCACGAAGGCATCGATCTGCGCCCGCGACAGCGTCTGGCCGTCGCGTTTGCTGCGGATGACCTCGGCCGGGTTCACTCCACCAGCGTGATGCGCGGCACGGGCTCGGGCACCGGCCCGTTGCCGGCGGCCAGGAAGTCGGCCAGGGCCTCGACATCGAGCGCGCCGCCCAGGCGGTTGCGCCCTGCCGACAGGCCGGTGACACCGTCGCCGCCGTCGGCCATGAAGCTGTTGACGGTGAGGCGGTAGTTGCGCGCCGCATCCAGCGGCTGGCCACCGATGCGCAGGTCCTGCACGCGCTGGCCATACGGCGCACCCGCCACCCAGCGATAGGTGAGCGAGGACGAAGGAATCAGGAACGACGGCCCGCGCCGGCCTTCGCGCTGCTGGTCTTCGAGGATCCTGCGGATCTCGGCGCCCGTGAGCGTCATCACCACCAGGCTGTTGCCGAAGGGCTGCATCGTGAAGGCTTCGCCATAGGTGATGCTGCAGGGCGGCGCGCTGGCGCAGCGCAGGTCGCTGCGCACGCCGCCAGGATTCATCAGCGCGAACTCGGCGCCACCGCGTTCCGGCGCGCGCGTGGCCTGCCATTGCGCGTCGGCGATCAGGCGGCCGGCGCTGCTGTCGGTGCGGGAACTGCGGTCGAAGTTGCCACCGATGCGGCCCACGGTGCGGTTGGCGCGCGGTGCCGCGGCGGCGGCGTACATCGCCACGGTCTGGGCCACGGCCGGCACCGGCTGGGCCTGGCGCAAGGCGGTGGCCCAGGGTTCGGGTTCGGCAGCGACGATGGCAGCGCGCAGGGCCGCGTCGCTGCCGGCATTGAACACCGGCAGGTTGCGGTGGGTGGTGCGGGCGCGGTCGATCTCGCCGGTGCGCGCGTCGATCACCAGGTCGGCAACGCTGACGCCACGGCCGAGCGCCGTGGCCTGCATCACCGGCCGCGCGCCGGCGCCTTCACCGACGACGCAGCGGTAGCCCTGGTGGGTGTGCGCCGAGAAGACGACGTCGACGTCCTGCGTGAGCTGGCGCACGATCTCGAAGATGGCGCCGCGTGGCTTCGGGCAGCCGGCGTCGTTCCATTCCAGCGGCAGCCCTGGCGTGCCGGTTTCGCCACCTTCGTGGATGACGGCGACCAGCGCGTTGATGCCTTGCGCCTTCAGTCGAGCAGCCTCGGTGTTGATGGCCTGCACTTCGTCGGTGAAGCGCAGCCTGGCCACGCCCGAAGGCACGACGATGCTGGGGGTGATCTTGGTGACGGCGCCGATGAAGCCGACCTTCACGCCGTCGACCTCGCGCACCACCGATGGCGGAAACAGCGTGCCGCCATCGGCCGTGAGCACGTTCGCGGCGAACACCGGGAACTTCGCCCCCGGATGCGGGCCGCTCGGGCACGACACGAAGATGGCATCGGCCGGCAGCGTGCGGCAGCCGGGCTTGAGCACGCGCAGCAGTTCCTCGCGCCCGGCATCGAATTCGTGGTTGCCGGGAATCGCGATGTCGACACCGATGCGGTTGGCCACGTCGATGGTGGATTCATGCAGGAACAGCGCGCTGATGAGCGGCGTGCCGCCGATCATGTCGCCGCTGCTGATGACGAGGCTGTTGCGGGCACCGGCCCGCAGCGCCTGCACGGTGCCGGCGAGGTAGGCCGCGCCGCCGGCGTTCAGCCGCATGGCCTTCTCGCGGTTGGCCGGGTCGGGCCAGGGCAGGCTCAGGCCCGTGGGCTCGAGATTGCCGTGCAGGTCGTTGAAGGCGATCAGGCGCAGCGTGACCAGGGGTTTTTCGGCCGGTGGCGGCGTGGCGCAGCCGGCGATGAGCAAGGCCAGGCAGGACAGCGCCGCAGCGCCCGAGGTTCGGAGTTTCATGGCCACCGGTTCACCTTCAATTCGTTCAGTAAGCGCTGCTGCCGGCCGCGCCCGATGCGCCGTCGCCGAGCACCGCTTCGATGTCGTTCAGCAGGCCACTGGCCCCGATGCGGAAGCGGTGCGGATTCACCGCCGCGGCACCCAGGTGCTGCGCCGTCAGCGCCATGTAGAGCGCGGCGTCGGCCACGGTGCGCACACCGCCGGCGGGCTTGAAGCCGACACGCGCGCGCTCGTTGGGCCGCCCGGCGATGGCCTGCAGCAGCAGCTCGGCCGATGCCGGCGTGGCGTTCTCGGCGACCTTGCCGGTGCTCGTCTTCAGGAAGTCGGCGCCGGCGTCCAGGGCCAGCGTGCAGGCCTGGCGGATCAGCGCTTCTTCCTTCAGTTCGCCGGTTTCCAGGATGACCTTCAGCCGCTGCTGCGGGCAGGCCGCGCGCACGGCGGCCAGCAGGTCGGCGGCTGTGGCCAGGTCGCGGTAGGGGATGACGACGTCGACCTCGTCGCCGCCGGCGGCGACGATCTGCCGCGTGTCGGCCACGGCGCGGGCGATGTCGCTGCTGCCGTCGGGAAAGTTGGCCACCGCGGCCACCGCCACATGCCGCGGCAGCAGGGCGCGCGCCTGGGCCACGAAGCGCGGCCAGACGCACACCGCCGCGGTGCTGCCATGCGGGCCAAGCGCGCGCCGGCACAGGGTGTCGATGTCGGCCGAGGTGTCGGCGTCGTTCAGGCTCGTCAGGTCCAGGCAGGCCAGCGCGGTGCGCGCGCTGGTGAACAGGTCAGGGGTCGCGCTCAAGGGGGTGTGGCCGGCGGGGAAGCAGGCAGTCAGGGCTTCAGGTCGACGAGCAGGGCGAGCAGCAGCTCCACCGCGGCGTCGGCCGCGGCACGCGCCGTGAGCATGGTGTGCGCATGGCTCAGGTTCTCGTCGGACAGGCCGGCGGCCATGTTCGTCATCATCGACAGGCCCAGCACACGCAGCCCGGCGTGGCGCGCCAGGATGGTCTCGGGCACCGTGCTCATGCCCACGGCATGGGCACCCAGCAGCTTGAGCATGCGGATCTCGGCCGGCGTTTCGAACTGCGGGCCCAGCACCCAGGCGTACACACCACGGTGCAGGGTGGCGCCTGCGGCCGCGGCAGCGGCCAGGGCCTGCGCCCGCAATGCCGGGCAATAGGCTGCAGACATGTCGACGAAACGGTCGTCGCCCGTCAAACCCACGAGCGGGCTGGCCTGGACGAAGTTAATGTGGTCCTCGATCAGCATCAGCGCGCCCGGCGGCATCGCCGCTTCCAGGCTGCCGGCGGCATTGGTCTGCACCAGCACCTTCACACCCCAGGCGGCCAGGCTGTGCACGACACCCTTCATGCCGTCGGCGCTGCCGGTCTCGTAGGCATGTTTGCGCCCTGCCAGCACCGCCACGCGCACGTTGCGGCCGCCATGCTGCAGCGTGCCCACCTTCAGCGCGCCGGCATGGCCGCCCACGGCCAGCACCGGGAAGGCCGGCAGTTCGGCATAGGGCACGGTGACGGCGTCCTGCACGCGTTCGGCCAGCGGGCCCCAGCCCGAGCCCAGCAACACGGCGAATTCGGGGGCTTGCGTGCCCAGGCGCTGCTGCAGCGCCTGCACCGTGGCCGCGACGGCGGGCGTTGGTTCAGACATGGTCAGGGTCAAACATGGGCCTTGCGGCTTTCACGCGCCTGGCGCAGCTGGGCCTTCAGTTCGAGCCCCTGCTTGCGTTTCACGCGGGTGGCGGTGGCTTCGTATTTCTTCACCACCTCGGCGCGCATCTCGATGGCGCGGGCCAGGGCATCTTCGAAGCGCCGGTCGGTGTAGGTGCGCTCGGTGCCGATGTAGATGCTCTTGACGCGGGCGTCCTGCCCATAACGCGGCAACAACACCGACAGCACGGCAGACCGCACCCGTGAACCACGCCGTGGCGGCACCATGATCGGGCCGGAGATGCCCGGCGGCAGGTCCGACGTCTTGTGGGCGCTGGGGCTTTTCTGCAGCACCACGGGTGCGGGCAGGGTGGCAATGCGTTGCAGCAGTTCGCGCGTGGCTGCGGCCAGCGATTTCTCGGCGCCGGTGGTGCCGTCGGCAAAGAACTTGGTGCCCTGATAGCGCACCTGCCAGCCATGGGTGGCCCGGGTATCGATGCGCTGGATGCCTTGGGGAACGGTGAATTCCTGGCCCGTGTGGGTCAGGACTTGTCGGGTTTTCATGGTCAATGCTCTGAGCAGTCGAAACGGCTCCCTGGGTACTTCTGTTCTTGTTGTGTTCTTCTGCTGCCGCGCGTCCTGGCGGGCAGATGGGGCATTTTCGCACTTCAGGCCCTTCGGCCCTGATCCAGGCCCGCTTCAGGACTTCAAGTGCTGCGGGCCAAAGCCATGGGGCAGCAATTCACCCATCGTGTAGCTGCCCACCAGGCCCTGCAGGTCGGCCACCCAGACGGGGCAGTCACCGGCCGCGAATTCACGCAGCTTCTGGCGGCAGCCGCCACAGGGGGTGACGGGTTCTGGCGCCTCGGCGCACACGGCCACGGCCACGACGCGCCGGCCACCCGCGGCCACCATCGCCGCCAGCGCCGAGGCCTCGGCGCACCAGCCTTGCGGATACGCCGCGTTCTCGACATTGCAGCCGGCATGGATATGCCCGTGTTCGTCGAGCACGGCAGCGCCGACGAGGAACTTCGAGTACGGTGCGTAGGCGCGGGCGCGCACCTGGCGGGCGGCTTCGATGAGCGCAGCTTGTTGGTTGTTCATGGGGTTGCTTCCGGTGGAATGGCCTGGGGTCGTCGCCCCGTGCGCGACTTTCGCATGGCGCCGGCCCGACCGGACCGAGCACGCCATGGGCGCCGCTTGCGGCTTCGACGGGCGCGGTTGCGGTCGGCTGCGGAGAAGTCCTTCACGTGGGTGGGGGCCTGCAGAGACGTCGAAGAGAGATGGGGTTATGGCGTCTCTCGGCAGGTTGCGGACGTTCGCTTTCGTGCTTGTTCTTGTGCCTGCTTGGTCCCTCTGCAAAGGCGGGCTGGGGCTGGCTGTGGCGCTTATCCTCGGCGGCCTTCGCTGCGCTCAGGCTTCCCTGCGGTGCTCGGTCCCGCGGCCCCATCGCGGAA
>JALHPF010000063.1 GCA_022842595.1 Rubrivivax sp. | reverse complement strand
CGGTGTCGCAGCCGGGGCCGCGGCGGCCGCGGCCGGGGTGGCGGCCGGCTTGTCGCCCGCAGCCTTGTCGGCCGCGGGCTTGTCGGCAGCCGCCGGGGCATCGCCGTCCTTGCCGTCCTTCTTGGCCGGTGCCGCGGTGTTGCCGTTGCGGAAGTCGGTCACGTACCAGCCCGAGCCCTTCAGCTGAAAGCCGGCGGCCGTGACTTGCTTTTCATAGGTGGCTGCGCCACAGGCCGGGCAGACCGTGAGCAGCGGATCGGACATCTTCTGCAACGCGTCCTGCGCATGGCCGCACGTGGCACAACGGTATGCGTAGATCGGCATGGTGGAGAGGAAATTCGATGGAAAACCCGCGATTGTAGGCGGGCCACCGCTTTTTACGCCCGCGGCTCAGCCCAGGCCCTGCATCAGCAGCCGCGTGGCCAGCAGCCCGAGCACGAAACCAGCGGCCAGCCACAGCAGCGTGCGCAGCAGCCGGTTGGTGCGCCGTTGTTCGGCCAGCAGTGCCAGCAGGGCCGGTGACTCCGGCGGCCGCGCCTGCTGCTGCAGCGCGGCGTGCAGCAGCCGCGGCAATTCCGGCAGCAGCTGCGCATAACGCGGCGCTTCGGCCTTGGCGCGGTTGAGCAGCGCGCGCCAGCCGATCTGTTCGTTCATCCAGCGTTCCAGGAAGGGCTTGGCGGTCGTCCACAGGTCGAGCTCGGGGTCGAGCTGGCGGCCCAGGCCTTCGATGTTGAGCAGGGTCTTCTGCAGCAGCACCAGCTGCGGCTGGATCTCGACGTTGAAGCGGCGGCTGGTCTGGAACAGGCGCATCAGCACCTGACCCAGCGAGATGTCCTTCAGCGGCCGGTCGAACTGCGGTTCGCAGACCGCGCGGATGGCGCTTTCCAGCGCGTCCACGCGTGTGCCCGGCGGCACCCAGCCGCTTTCGATGTGGAGTTCGGCCACCCGCTTGTAGTCGCGCTGGAAGAAGGCCAGGAAGTTGTAGGCCAGGTATTCCTTGTCGTTGTCGGTGAGGGTGCCGACGATGCCGAAGTCCAGCGCGATGTAGCGGCCGAAGGTGGCGGGGTCCAGGCTGACCATGATGTTGCCGGGGTGCATGTCGGCATGGAAGAAGCCGTCGCGGAACACCTGCGTGAAGAAGATGGTGACGCCGTCGCGCGCGAGCTTCTTGATATCGACGCCGGCAGCACGGATGCGGTCGAGCTGGCTGATGGGCACGCCCTTCATGCGCTCCATCACCATCACGCCCGAGGTGCAGTAGTCCCACACCATCTCGGGCATCAGCACCAGGTTCAGGCCGGCCATGTTGCGGCGCAGCTGCGCGGCGTTGCCGGCCTCGCGCACGAGGTCGAGCTCGTCGTGCAGGTAGCCGTCGAATTCGGCCACCACCTCGCGCGGCTTCAGGCGCTTGCCGTCGGCGCTGAGCCGTTCGACCCAGCGTGCCAGGGTGTGCAGCAGGCTCAGGTCCTGGTCGATGACCTTGAGCATGCCCGGGCGCACCACCTTCACCGCCACTTCGCGCCCGCCATGCAGCACGGCGAAGTGCACCTGGGCGATGGAGGCGCTGGCAATCGGCTCGGCGTCGAAGCTGGAGAAGATGTCCTCGATGGGCTTGCCGAAGGCCTTTTCGATGAGCGCCCGGCTTTGCGCGGCGGGGAACGGCGGCACGCGGTCCTGCAGCCGGGCCAGTTCGTCGGCCACGTCCAGCGGGATCAGGTCGCGCCGGGTCGACAGCACCTGGCCGAACTTGACGAAGATCGGGCCCAGCCGCTCCAGCCCCTGCCGCAAGCGCTCACCGCGCGGTGCGTCGAGCCGGCGGCCGACCGTGACGATGCGCACCAGCAGCCGCACCCAGCGCTGCGGGAATGCCGACAGCGCCACTTCGTCCAGGCCGAAGCGCAGGACGGTGACGACGATGAAGACGAGACGGCCGAAATGATTCACACGCGCCCCCGCGCGTGGTTCAGGCTCCGCACGCGCCTGTGCGCGTGGCGTGCACCGCTCATTCCGGCGCGCGCGGCCGCAGGCGTTCGCCCAGCCCCTGGGCGCCACGCACGGCAGCGCGCAGGGCACCTCCCAGCGCCTGGCCGGCCCGGTACAGCTGCTGCGCGACGGCCGGGCCAAACAGGCGTTCGAGGTCGGCCGCCACGTCCCAGCGCAGGTTCTGCGACAGCCAGTTGATGTCGCCCGCCAGCTGGGCGTCGCCGTCCACCTGCAGCGGCGGCGGTTCGCCGGCCAGCAGGCGCGCCATCAGCGCCGCCGGGTTGGCGGCGTCCAGGCGCACCTGCAGGTCGGCACCCGGCTCGGGCTGCAGGCCCTGCCATTCCAGCAGGCCGGCGGGGGTGACGCGCCAGACCAGCGACGGCGGCGCGGGCAGCAGCGAGGGCCAGGCGCTGAACTGCAGCTCGATGCGACGCCCGGCATGTGGGCGCAGCCGGTCGGTGGCAACGGCCTCGCTGGCCAGCACGTGGTTCAGGACGAGCGTCAGGCGTTCGACCACCGAGGGCGCCAACATCGATTGGAGTGTGTGAAGCATTGCGCGATTGTAGGCAACACCCCCCATGAAGGCGTGCCAGACGGTACCGCGGGCGGCACTGCGCTTTCAGCGAGAATGAGGATCAGCCCTACAGCAGGCCGGGTCGCCAGTTTCGACCCAGCCGGCACGCGTCTTTCTTTTTTGAAGCGTGCCGTGCACGGCCCCCATCGCCGCCGCGCGATGCCTGAACGCGACCCATGTTCCAAGATCGAGCCTACAAGAGAACCTTCTACAGCGCACCCCAGTCGGTGACGTCGCTCGTTGCCGCGTTCCTGGAGCCGACGATCACGGTGGCGATGTTCCTGGCGATCTCGTGGCTGTTCGACGAGCCCATCGTCCGGTCCGACCTGACGCTGTGCCTGCTGATCTTTGCGTTGACCTTTCCGGGCCGCAACCGCTTCTGGGACCGCCCGCTCAACGCCGCCGTCGACATCTTCACCAGCTGGCTGAGCCTGCTCTTCATCCTGCTGCTGTGCGGCTATGCCACACGCAGCCTGGGCCTGTTCAAGCTGGAAGTGATGATGTGGTGGGCCCTGGCCACGCCCGTGCTGCAGTTCGCGGCCGTGTTCCTGGGCGGCGTCGCTCTGCGCCATGTGGCCAGCCTGCCCGAGAACCGGCGTGCCGCCGTCGTGGTGGGGGCTGGCTCCCTGGGCGTCAAGGTGGCGCGTGCCTTCGAGGCCCAGGGCGGCGTCGGCGTGCGCTTCCTGGGCTACTTCGACGACCGCGCCGACGACCGGGTGGACGTCGACGCCACGGGCTCGCGCCTGGGCAACCTGAAGCAGGTGGCCGCCTATGTTCGCGAACATGGCGTCAACGAGGTCTACATCACGCTGCCGCTGGGTTCGCAGCCGCGCATCGTCGAACTGATGGAACAGGTTCAGGGCACCACCGCCAGCGTCTTCTTCGTGCCCGACGTGTTCGGCATCAGCATCATCCAGGGCCGGCTGCAGGACATGAACGGCATTCCCGTCGTCGGCCTGTGCGAAACCCCGTTCACCGGCACCAACCGCCTCGTCAAGCGCACGTCCGACCTGGTCCTGGGCTCGATCATCACGCTGCTGATCTCGCCGCTGTTCCTGGCCATCGCCATCGGCGTGCGGCTCACCTCGCCCGGCCCGGCCATCTTCAAGCAACGCCGCAACGGCCTGGACGGCAAGGAAGTGGTCGTCTACAAGTTCCGGTCGATGCGCACCCAGGACGACGGCACCGTGGTCAAGCAGGCCACCAAGGACGACCCGCGCATCACGCCCTTCGGGGCCTTCCTGCGCCGCACCAGCCTGGACGAACTGCCGCAATTCATCAACGTGCTGCAAGGGCGCATGAGCATCGTCGGCCCGCGCCCGCATGCCGTGGCCCACAACGAGCAGTACCGCCAGCTGATCAAGGCCTACATGGTGCGCCACAAGGTCAAGCCCGGCATCACGGGTTGGGCACAGATTCACGGACACCGCGGCGAGACCGACACCATCGAGAAGATGCAGGCACGGGTCGAATACGATCTGGAGTACCTGCGCAACTGGTCGCTGGGCCTGGACCTGCAGATCATCGCCCGCACCATCAAGCTGGTGTTCTTCGACCGGCACGCCTACTGACCGGCAGCCAACCACCTACAGGGACAGTGCATGCGAACCCTTCGCCTTACCCGCCCCGCCCTCGGCCTGAGCACCGCCCTGGTGCTGTCGTGCCTGTGCAGCGGCACTGCCCTGGCCGAGAGCAGCCCGTACTACATCGGCGTGGCACAGACCTTCGCGCATGAATCGAACCTGCTGCGCCTGCGCGAAGGCCAGGTGGCGCCGCCAGACCGCAGCAAAAGCGACACGATCTCCACCACCGCCCTGGTGGCCGGCATCGACCAGAGCTTCGGCCGCCAGCGGCTGAACGGCAGCGCTTCGCTGCGCGCCAACCGCTACGCCGACAACCGGCAATTCGACGGTTCCGGCTACGGCCTGAGCCTGGGCCTGGACTGGGAAACGATCGAGAACCTCTCGGGCCGCGTCAACGTCGGCGCCGACCGCAACCAGCGCGCCGACCTGCGCGACCGCCTGGGCCGCTTCATCGAAGGCGGCACCGACGAGGACACCGAACGTTTCAGCGCCACCGCCAGGCTCGGGCTGGCCGGGCCGCTGTCGATCGAGGGCGGGGTGAACTGGTACAGCCTGGGCTACGAGGCACCCGCCGCTTCCTATGCCGAATACACGCAGAGCGGCGGCTCGCTCGGCGTGCGCTACCGGCTGGGCGGCGCCACGAGCGTGGCCTTGTCGCTGCGCACGGCGCGCATCGACTACCCGAACCTGCTCATCAGCCAGGCCAACCCGCGCGACAAGCGCAAGAGCGACAACATCGACCTGAACGTCGTCTGGGTGCCATCGGGCAGCAGCCAGCTCGACGCCACCCTGAGCCAGGGCCGCACACGCTACGAGCAGCTCAGCGAGCGCGATTTCGAGGGCACCACCGGCTCGGTCGCCTGGAACTACACCCCTGGCGGCCGCCTGCGCGGCAATGTCCGGCTGGCGCGCGACACCGGCCAGAATTCCGACCTGGCCACCACCGCCTTCAGCCAGACCACCGACACCCTGCGCGTGGCCGCCGACTACGACGTCACCGGCAAGATCGTGGCCAGCGCCTCGCTGCAGTACTACCGCCGCGTGCTCGACGGCACCGGCCAGTTCGTGAGCAACGTGCGGGGCACCGACAACGGCAACGTGCTGACCCTGGGCCTGCGCTGGACAGCGTCACGCAGCCTGCAGCTGGGCTGCCAGGCGAGTTCCGAAAGGCGGGGCAACAACAGCAACGTGCTGCTCAACGACGCCTACTCGGCCAGCATCTTCAGCTGCTACGGGCAGTTCACGCTGCAGTGAGCCACACCCTGCGGCAGCGCGGCCCATGAGCACCGTCCTCCTGACCGGCAGCACCGGCTACATCGCCTCGCACACCTGGCTGGCCCTGCTGGCCGCCGGTTTCGACGTGGTCGGTGTCGACGACTTTTCCAACAGCTCGCCCGAGGTGCTGAACCGGCTGCAGGCCCTGAGCGGGCGCGTGCCGGTGTTCGAGCAGGTAAACGTCTGCGACGAGGCCGCGCTCGACGCCGTGTTCCAGCGCCACCGCATCGACGCCACCGTGCATTTCGCGGCCTTCAAGGCGGTCGGCGAGTCGACCGCCATGCCCCTGGCCTACTACGCCAACAACCTGGGCGGCCTGCTGACCACCTGCCGCGTGATGCAGCGCCATGGCAGCCGGCGCCTTGTCTTCAGTTCCAGCGCCACGGTCTACGGCGACCCGGAAAGCCTGCCGCTGCGTGAAGACGCACGCCTGTCGGCCACCAACCCCTACGGCCAGACCAAGCTGATGGGCGAGCAGATCCTGCGCGACCTGGGCGCTTCCGACCCCGCCTGGCAGAGCGCCATCCTGCGCTACTTCAACCCCGTGGGCGCGCACGAAAGCGGGCGCATCGGCGAAGACCCGCGCGGCGTGCCGAACAACCTGATGCCCTATGTCGCCCAGGTGGCGGTGGGCCGCCGCCCCGAGCTGACGGTGTTCGGCAACGACTACCCCACGCCCGACGGCACCGGCGTGCGCGACTACATCCACGTCGTCGACCTGGCAGAAGGCCATGTCGCGGCACTGCAGCGCCTGTTCAGCCACGACGGTTCGTTCACCGTGAACCTGGGCACCGGCCAGGGCTACAGCGTGCTCGACGTGGTGGCCGCCTATGCCAAGGCCAGCGGTCGCGAGGTGCCCTACCGCGTGGCCGCGCGCCGCGCCGGCGATGTCGCCGCCTGTTATGCCGACCCGGCCATGGCGCACCAGCTGCTGGGCTGGCAGGCGCGCCACGGCCTGGCCCGCATGTGTGCCGACAGCTGGCGCTGGCAATCCACCCACCCCAACGGATTCAATCCATGAGCCTCGTCGTTCAACCCGTGATCATGGCTGGCGGTTCCGGCACCCGGCTCTGGCCGCTGTCGCGTGCCGGCTACCCGAAGCAGTTCCTGGTGCTCTCGGGCAACACCAGCCTGTTCCAGCAGGCCGTTTCCCGGCTGCAGGGGCTGGCGGCCCCGGGCCAGAAGCTGGCGGCGCCGCTCGTCGTCGGCAACGAGGAACACCGCTTCCTGGTGCTCGACCAGCTGCGCGAAACCGGCGTCGAGCCCGCTGCGGTGCTGCTCGAACCCATCGGCCGCAACACCGCCCCGGCGATGATGCTGGCGGCGCTGCAGGCGCTCGAGGCGGCTGAAGCGGGTACGGACCCGGTGCTCGTCGTCACTGCCGCCGACCAGACCATCCAGGACGAGGCCGCCTTCACCGCGGCGCTGCAGCGCGCCGTGCTGCAGGCAGCCGATGGCGCGATCGTGATCGCCGGCATCACGCCCACCCAGCCCGAAACCGGCTACGGCTACATCCGTGCCGAAGGCGCCGGCCAGGAACAGCTGGTGGCGCAGTTCGTCGAGAAACCCGACCTGGCCACGGCGCAGAAGTACCTGGCCGCCGGCAACTACTACTGGAACGCCAGCATCTTCGTCCTGAAGGCTTCCGTCTGGGTGGCTGCGCTGGAACGCTTCCGCCCCGACATCGCCGCCGCCTGCCGGGTGGCCTGGGCGGCGCGCTCCAGCGACGCCAAGTTCGTGCGTCCGGGCAGGGACGAATTCGCCGCCGTGCCGTCGGAATCGATCGACTACGCGGTGATGGAGAAATGCCCGGGCACGCTCGACATCCGCATGCAGGCGCTGGACGCCGGCTGGAACGACCTGGGCGCCTGGGAAGCCGTGTGGCAGGTGGCACCGAAAGACGCCGACGGCAATGCCAGCGTCGGTGACGCCATCGTCAAGGACAGCCGCAACACCCTGGTGCACGCCACCAGCCGGCTGGTCAGTGTCGTCGGCCTGAACGACGTGGTGGTCGTGGAAACCGCCGACGCCGTGATGGTGGCCAGCCGCGAGAAGAGCCAGGACGTGAAGAAGATCGTGGCCCAGCTGGGCGCCGAGCAACGCGGCGAACAGGCCCTGCACCGCAAGGTGCACCGGCCCTGGGGCTGGTACGACGGCGTCGACAGCGGGCCACGCCATCAGGTCAAGCGCATCCTGGTGAAACCGGGGGCCAGCCTGAGCCTGCAGATGCACCACCACCGCGCCGAACACTGGATCGTCGTCAGCGGCACTGCCGAAGTCACGGTCGACGACAAGGTGGTGCTGCTGACCGAAAACCAGAGCATCTACATCCCGCTGGGCTCCACCCACCGGCTGCGCAACCCGGGCAAGCTGCCGCTGGAGATCATCGAAGTGCAGTCGGGCAGTTACCTGGGCGAAGACGACATCGTGCGCTTCGAGGATACCTACGGACGGGTGGCAACATGACAATTCTCGTGACCGGCGGCGCCGGCTTCATCGGCAGCAACTTCGTGCTGGACTGGCTGGCCTCGCCCGAGCATGGCGACGAGCCGGTCGTCAACCTGGACCTGCTGACCTATGCCGGCAACCTGCAGAACCTGGCCTCGCTGCAGGGCGACGAGCGCCATGTGTTCGTGCAGGGCGACATCGGCGACCGCACCCTGCTCGACCGCCTGCTGGCGGTGCACAGGCCGCGCGCGGTGCTGCACTTCGCCGCCGAGAGCCACGTCGACCGCAGCATCCACGGCCCGGCGGCCTTCATCAAGACCAACATCGAAGGCACGTTCACCCTGCTCGAGGCCACCCGCGCCTACTGGCAGGCGCTGCCCGAAGCCGAGCGCGGCGCTTTCCGCTTCCACCACGTCAGCACCGACGAGGTCTACGGCAGCCTGGCGCCCGACGCCCCGGCCTTCACCGAGACCCACCCCTACGAACCGAACAGCCCGTACAGCGCCAGCAAGGCCGCCAGCGACCACCTGGTCCGCGCCTGGCACCACACCTACGGGCTGCCGGTCGTCACCACCAACTGCAGCAACAACTACGGGCCCTGGCACTTCCCCGAAAAGCTGATCCCGCTGATGATCGTCAACGCCCTGGCCGGCAAGCCCCTGCCGGTGTACGGCGACGGCCGGCAGGTGCGCGACTGGCTCTACGTGGGCGACCACTGCAGTGCCATCCGCGCGGTGCTGGCCGGCGGCCGGCTGGGTGAAACCTACAACATCGGTGGCTGGAACGAGAAGGCCAACATCGAGATCGTGCACACCGTGTGCGCGCTGCTCGACGAACTGAGCCCCAGCGCCGAAGGCCCCTATGCACGCCTGATCACGCATGTGACCGACCGCCCGGGCCACGACCGCCGCTACGCCATCGACGCGCGCAAGATCGAACGTGAACTGGGCTGGCGCCCGGCCGAGACCTTCGACAGCGGCATCCGCAAGACGGTGCAATGGGTGCTGGACCACGCCGACTGGGTGGCCAATGTGCAAAGCGGCGGCTACCGCGACTGGCTCGCCACCAACTACAGCGCACGATGAACATCCTGATCCTCGGCTGCGGCGGCCAGGTCGGCTGGGAACTGCAGCGTTCGCTGGCGCCGCTGGGCCACGTGACGGCCTGCGATTTCGACACGCCCGGCAGCCTGAAGGCCGACTTCTCGCAGCCCGAAGCCTTGCGTGCGCTGGTGGCGCAGGTGCAGCCCGGCTTGATCGTCAACGCCGCGGCGCACACCGCCGTCGACAAGGCCGAAAGCGAACCCGAACTGGCCCGCGCCATCAACGCCACCGCCCCCGGCGTGCTGGCCGAAGAAGCCGCGCGCCTGGGCGCGCTGCTGGTGCACTACAGCACCGACTACGTCTTCGACGGCGGCGGCGACCAGCCCCGCAGCGAAGACGCGCCCACCGGCCCGCTCAGCGTCTATGGCCACACCAAGCTGGAAGGTGAACAGCGCATCCGCGCCTGCGGCTGCAGCCACCTGATCTTCCGCACCAGCTGGGTCTATGCCGCCCGCGGTGGCAACTTCGCCAAGACCATGCTGCGCCTGGCCGCGGAACGCGAAGCGCTGAACGTCATCGACGACCAGATCGGCGCCCCCACCGGTGCCGAACTGCTGGCCGACGTGACGGCACACGCGGCGCTGCGTGTGCTGGCCCAGCCGGAACTGGCCGGCACCTACCACTGCGCTGCCGGCGGCAGCACCAGCTGGCATGGCTATGCGCGTTTCGTCATCGAACACGCACGCGCCACCGGCATGGCGCTGAAGGTGCCCGCCGACGCCGTGCACCCCATTCCCACCAGCGCCTACCCCACCCCGGCACAGCGGCCGCTGAATTCACGCCTGGCCACGCACAAGCTGCAACAGGCGTTCGGCCTGGTGCTGCCAGAGTGGCAAAGCGGTGTGCGGCGCATGCTCACCGAACACCTCGGCCGCTGAAAGGCACAACCATGCAGGACAAGCACATGCAACGCAAAGGCATCATCCTGGCGGGGGGCTCCGGCACCCGGCTGCACCCGGCCACGCTGGCCATGAGCAAACAGCTGCTGCCGGTGTACGACAAGCCGATGGTGTACTACCCGCTGTCCACGCTGATGCTGGCCGGCATGCGCGACGTGCTCGTGATCAGCACGCCGCAGGACACGCCACGTTTCCAGGCCCTGCTGGGCGACGGCAGCGCCTGGGGCATGAACCTCAGCTACTGCGTGCAGCCCAGCCCCGACGGCCTGGCCCAGGCCTTCATCCTGGGCCGGCAGTTCGTGGGCGGCGCGCCCAGTGCCCTGGTGCTGGGCGACAACATCTACTACGGCCACGACCTGGCAGCCCTGCTGCACCGTGCTGACCAACGACCGCACGGTGCTTCGGTCTTCGCGTACCACGTGCACGACCCCGAACGCTACGGCGTGGTCGAGTTCGACGACCAGCAGCGCGCGCTCAGCATCGAGGAAAAACCCAAGTCGCCGCGCAGCAACTACGCCGTCACGGGCCTGTACTTCTACGACCAGCAGGTGTGCGACATCGCCGCCAGCATCAAGCCCAGCGCGCGCGGTGAACTCGAGATCACCGAGGTCAACGCCCAGTACCTGCGCCAGGGCGAGCTCGACGTCGAGATCATGGGCCGGGGCTACGCCTGGCTCGACACCGGCACCCACGACAGCCTGCTGGAGGCCGGCCAGTTCATCGCCACGCTGGAAAAGCGCCAGGGCCTGAAGGTGGCCTGCCCCGAGGAGATTGCCTACCGCCGCGGCTGGATCGACGCCGCGCAGCTGGAACGGCTGGCGCAGCCGCTGCTGAAGAACGGCTACGGCCAGTACCTGAAGCAGGTGCTCAACGAGAAGATCTACTGATGCGCATCGAAGCCACTGCCCTGCCCGGCGTCGTCACCATCGAGCCCGCTGCGTTCGGCGACGACCGCGGCTGGTTCATGGAAAGCTTCCACCTGGGCAAGTTCGAAGCCGGCCTGGCGCAGCTCGGCCTGCCGGCGCCACGGCCTTTCGTGCAGGACAACCACTCCGTCAGCAAGGCCGGCACGCTGCGCGGCCTGCACTACCAGCTGCCCCCGCATCCCCAAGGCAAGTTGGTTCGCGTGACGCAAGGCGCGGCCTTCGACGTGGCCGTGGACATCCGCCAGGGCTCGCCGCATTTCGGCCGCTGGGTGGGCGTGGAACTGTCGGCCGCCAACCGCCGCCAGCTGTGGGTTCCCGAGGGCTTCGCGCACGGTTTCCTGGCGCTCGAAGACGACACCCACTTCCTCTACAAGACCACCGACCTGTACGCCAAGGACTGCGAACGCAGCATCCGCTGGGACGACCCGGCCATCGGCATCCAGTGGCCGTTGCCTGCAGGCCTGGCGCAGCCGCTGCTGGCACCCAAGGACGCCTCGGCACCGCTGCTGGCGCAGGCCGACTTGCCGAGTCTGTAGAAGCAGGCGCCAGTCGGCGTGAGGGGCTGCTTGCGGCAGGGTGCGGACGTTCGCTTCTTGCCGGCTTGGTCCCTCTGCAAAGGCGGGCTGGG
>JALHPF010000062.1 GCA_022842595.1 Rubrivivax sp. | reverse complement strand
CGCCAGCCCCCCCGGCCCCCGACACGGCCGCCAGCGAAGCCGACGCCGCGGCGCGCCGGCTGCTGGGCTTTCACGAACGCCTGCGCGAGCTCGGCCCGGCCGACCTGGCGCGGGAAGTTGCACGCCTGGGCGAACCCACCGAGCCGGCGGCGCGCATGGAACTGGCCCTGGTGCTGGCCCAGACCCGCCAGAACGGCGACCTGGCGCGCGCCGTGGGCCTGCTGGAGCCCCTCGCCCGATCGCCCCAGCCTGCGCCCTGGCAGAAGCTGGCGCGGCTGCTGCTCGCGCGGCTGGTCGAGCAGCGCCGGCTCGAGGAACAGGTCGACCGCCAGAGCCAGCAGCTGCGCGAGCAGCAGCGCCGGCTCGACCAGCTGACGAACCAGATCGAAGCCCTGCGGGCCATCGAACGCAGCCTGAGCACACGCCCGGCGGCGCCGCCCGCCGCCCCGGGTGCCCCAGGCTCCGCACCGCGGTGAACAGCACGGCCACGTCGGCCCCCAGCCCGCCCGCCGGGCCCGCAGCCCATGTGCTGCTGGTCGATGACGACGCCGACCTGCTGCGTCTGCTGGGCATGCGCCTGGCGGCCGCCGGCTACCGCGTCACCAGCGCCGATTCGGCCGAGGCCGCGATGGCCCAGCTGGTGCAGGAACGGCCGCAGCTCGTCATCAGCGACGTGCAGTTGCCCGGTGACGACGGCCTGGCGCTGTTCGAACGTATCCGCGAGAAGCATCCGGCCTTGCCGGTGATCCTGCTCACCGCCCACGGCAGCATTCCCGACGCCGTCGACGCCACCGCCCGCGGCGTCTTCAGCTACCTGACCAAGCCCTTCGACGGCAAGGCCCTGCTCGACCTGGTGGGGCGCGCGCTCGCGCTGTCGCCGGTGCCCGTGAACAACAGCCAGATGCCGGCGGCCTGGCGCGCGGCCATCGTCAGCCGCAGCTCGCGCATGGAAGAACTGCTGTCCGAAGCGCTGCTGGTGGCCAGGAGCGGCGCCAGCGTGCTGATTCGCGGCGAAAGCGGCACCGGCAAGGAAGTGCTGGCCCAGGCCATCCACCAGGCCAGCCCGCGTGCGACCAAACCCTTCGTGGCCGTGAACTGCAGCGCCATTCCCGAGGCGCTGCTGGAAAGCGAACTCTTCGGCCACGTGAAGGGCGCCTTCACCGGCGCGCTGCAGAACCACCGCGGCCTGTTCCAGGTGGCCGATGGCGGCACCTTGTTCCTGGATGAGATCGGCGACATGCCGCCAGCCCTGCAAGTGAAGCTGCTGCGTGTGCTGCAGGAACGTTCGGTGCGGCCCGTAGGCGCCAGCCAGCCGGTGCCGATCGACGTGCGGGTGCTTTCGGCCACCCACCGCGACCTGGACGCGCTGCTCGCCGATGGCAGCTTCCGCGAAGACCTGTTCTACCGCCTCAACGTCGTCACTCTGACATTGCCGACGCTGGCAGAGCGGCGCGAGGACATCCCGCTGCTGGCCCAGCATTTCCTGGCGACGCTGGCTGCGCGCCAGGGCAAACGCGTGAATGCCTTTGCGCCGGATGCGCTGCGCCTGCTGGCCACCGCCGCCTGGCCGGGCAACGTGCGCCAGTTGCACAACGTCGTCGAACAGGTGTGCGCGCTGGCGACCACGCCGATCGTGCCACTGGCCCTGGTGCAGCGCGCGCTGCGCGTGCCGAGCCTGGAAGTGCTGAGCTATTCCGAGGCCCGCCGCCGCTTCGAACGCGACTATCTGGTGGGCCTGCTGAAGCTGAGCGACGGCAACGTGGCCGATGCCGCGCGCCTGGCCGAACGCAACCGCACCGAGTTCTACCGCCTGCTGCAGAAACACGCCTTGACGCCAGGGCGCTTCCGCGGCGACGGCGGCGATGTCGCTGGCAGCGACGAGCTTGTCGCTGAATAGCGACGGGGCCTGCGAAGCCGCCCAGCCAGGGGCGGAACAGCTGCAACCGGTCGCGGCGCCACCAAGTTGTCGCCAAACAGCGACGCTTTGGCGGGTTCAAACGCTCGACAGCCGTCTGGTCAACGATCCAAGTCGTTGATTTCATTGAGAAACAAACCGATGGCCCGGGGTTTGCCCTAGATCCCCTCGAGAGCGCCGTTTTGTGCGCTCGAGGACGACACCCCGGGCATGCAACGCCGCTTCTTCGCCACCCTTCTGATCGCCCTGGCCGGCGGCCTGTTCCTGGGCGCCAGCCCGGCAAGCGCCTTCGGTTTCGACGATGTGGCCGACATCGCGCGCCGGCAGGCGGGCCAGCCCTACCAGGCCCCGGAAGAGCGGCTGCCGGCTGCCTTGTCGTCACTTGACTACGACGCGCTGCGGGACATCCGCTACCGGCCAGAACAGGCCATCTGGCGCGCCGAGGGCCTGCCCTTCGAGCTGCAGTTCTTCCACCTGGGTGGCGGCAACCGCGTGCCGGTGGCGCTGCACGAAATCCACCAGGGCCAGGCGCGTGTGCTGCGTTACGACGCCAGCGCCTGGAACTACGGCCGCCAGACGCTGGACACCCGCGGCTTCGGCGAACTCGGCTACGCGGGTTTTCGCGTCCATCACGCGCTCAACAACCCGGCCTACAAGGACGAACTCGTCGTCTTCCTGGGTGCGAGCTACTTCCGCGCGCTGGGCCGGGGCCAGCAGTACGGCCTGTCGGCGCGCGGCCTGGCCATCGACACCGTCGGCGCCCCGTCCGGCGCCTCTGAAGAATTCCCGCGCTTCAAGGCCTTCTGGATCGAGCGCCCGGCCATGGGCGCCACGGCGCTGACGATCCACGCCCTGCTCGATTCGCCGCGGGCCACTGGCGCCTACCGCTTCGTGCTGCAGCCAGCGAATTCGACCCAGGACGCCACCCAGGTCGACGTGCAGGCGCGCCTGTTCCTGCGCGGCGCGGCTGCGGGTGCTGCGGCCGTCAACACCCTGGGCATCGCGCCGCTGACCAGCATGTTCCAGCATGGCGAGAACCAGCCACGCGCCCGTGACTTCCGGCCCCAGGTGCACGACTCCGACGGCCTGCTCGTGGCCGGCGTGCCTGCCGGGGGTGCCGCCGCCGAGGAATGGCTGTGGCGCCCGCTGTTCAACCCCGCCCAGCCCCTGGCCAGCAGCTTCGCGATGCAGCGCCTGCGCGGCTTCGGCCTGATGCAGCGCGAACGCCGCTTCGCCGCCTTCGAAGACACCGAAGCCCGCTACGACCGCCGCCCCAGCGCCTGGGTCGAACCGCTGTCCGACTGGGGCCCGGGCCGGGTCGAGTTGCTGCTGCTGCCCACGCCCGACGAGACCCACGACAACATCGCCGCCTACTGGGTGCCGGCCACCCTGCCCGCCCCCGGCCAGCCGCTCGACCTGGCGTGGCGGCTGCACTGGCAGGGCGACACACCCACCGCACCCCCCAGCGGCCACACCGTGCAGTCGCGCCGCGGCTTCGGCTGGCTGGACGACAAGAAGCCGCCGCCGCCCGCCGGCGAGATGCAGTGGCAGCTGGACTTCGACGGTCCGGCGCTGCGTGCGTTGCCAGCCGGCACCGCCGTAGAGGCCGTCGTCACCGCTCCGCCGGTGGCCGGCCGCGACGTCGCCCGCGTGCTCGAAGCCCGTGCCTACCCCCACCCGCTGGGCGGCTGGCGCATGCACCTGCGCGTGCTGCGCACCGACCCCAACCAGCCCGTCGAACTACGCGCCTATCTGCGCCATGCCGGCGGCGCGCTGACCGAAACCTGGACCGCCTTGATTCCGCCGGAGCAGCCATGAAGTCCCCCACCCGCACTGCCAACCGCAACGCCACACCTCTGATGCCGCAACGTTTGAACCATGCCGCCCTGCGCCGGTACACCCATGGCGCCGCCCCTGCGCTGCTGCGCGGCAGCATGACCCCGGTGCCCTGGCGCGGCTTCATGGCCACGGTGCGTGCTGCCCTGTCGGGCCAGGCCGGCCCGTCCGAACCGTTCGGTGGGCCGGCACCCACGCCGACAGGCCCGCTGCACGGCTGGCAGCGTGCCGCACAGCTGCGCCGCAATCTGCTGGTGGCGCTGGTGCTGCTGTCGGCCTTGCTCGCCGCGACGATGCTGATGCTGACGCAGCCGCTGGAAACGCCGGATGTCGCCCGCATCGCCCAGGTGGGCCTGTTCACCTTGCTCTTCGCCTGGGTGGCGGCCGGCTTCGTCACCGCCCTGATGGGCTACCACGTGCTGCGCCGCGGCGACGTGCGCGGGCTCAGCCATGCACGGGTCGCGGGCCAGGCGATCAGTGCCGACGCACGCACCGCCGTGATCATGCCGATCTGCAACGAACACGTGCCGACCGTCTTCGCCGGGCTGACCGCGACGGCCGAATCGCTGGTCGCAGCCGGTGGCGCGCGGCTGACCGAGATCTACGTGCTGTCCGACACCTCGGACGTGCCGACCCGCATCGCCGAACGCCAGGCCTGGGCGCAACTGCGTGAACGCTTCGAGGCCAGCGGCCTGCGTGTGCACTACCGCTGGCGCCTGCGCCGCACCCACCGCAAGGCCGGCAACGTCGCCGACTTCTGCCGCCGCTGGGGCCGCAAGCACCGCTACATGGTGGTGCTGGACGCAGACAGCGTGATGAGCGGCGAATCGATCCTGGGCCTGGTGCGACTGATGGAGTCGCAGCCGCAGGCCGGCATCATCCAGTCGGCGCCGGTGGCCTGCGGCCTGGACACGGTGCATGCCCGCGCTCAACAGTTCGCCGGGCGCGTCACCGGCCGGCTGTTCGGTGCCGGCATGCAGTTCTGGCAGCTGGGTGAATCGCACTACTGGGGCCACAACGCGATCATCCGGATCGAACCCTTCATGCAGCACTGCGCGCTGGCGCCGGTGCAGGGGCGCGGCGGCCTGTCGGGCGACATCCTCTCGCACGACTTCGTCGAAGCCGCGCTGATGCGCCGCGCCGGCTGGCAGGTGTGGCTGGTGCCCGACCTGCCCGGCAGCTACGAACAGCAGCCGCCGCACCTGCTGGCCGAGCTGCAACGCGACCGCCGCTGGTGCCAGGGCAACCTGCAGAACGCCCGCCTGATCGCCGAACCCGGCCTGCACCGCGTGCACCGCGCGATGCTGGCCACGGGCGCCATGAGCTATCTGTCGGCACCGCTGTGGCTGGCTTTCGTGCTCGTGGGCGTGGGCCTGTGGCTGCAAGGCGGCCACGCTCTGCAGATGGCGAGTCCGCTGGTGGCGCCGGCCATTGCCGGCCTGTGGGCGGCCACGCTGGGCATGCTGCTGCTGCCGCGTGCGCTGGGTGTGGTGCTGGTCATCCAGCAAGGCCAGCAGCATCTGTATGGCGGCGTCTCGGGGCTGGTGCTGAGCGCACTGCTGGAAGCGCTGCTGTCGGCGCTGCAGGCCCCACTGCGCATGGCCGCACACACCTTGTTCGTGCTGGGCGCGTTGACGGGCCTGAACCTGCAGTGGAAGTCGCCGCCGCGGCAGGCTGAACGCCTGAGCTGGGCCGACGCCGGCCGGGCGCTGGGTGCGCTCTCGCTGCTGTCCGCACTGGCCCTGGCGGCGGCCTTCGTGGCCAACCCCGGCATGGCACTGTGGCTGGCACCGATGACCTTGCCGCTGCTGCTGGCCGTGCCCGTGGTGGTGTGGTGTGGCCGCCCGGAACTGGGCCGCGGCCTGCGCAGCCTGGGCCTGCTGCTGACGCCCGAGGAAGTGGCGCCGCCGCGAGTGTTGCAGCGCGCCTGGGCCGAGGCCGGCACGAACCTTGGCGGCCTGGCCGGCTCGAAGCCAGCGTCGCTGGTCGTTCCCGGTGGCGCCAAGGTGGTGCCACTGCCGGCCGTCGACCGCCGCCGCACCCCCGTTCCGGCCATCGCCGGACGCTGACAAGCACGGCCGCAGGACACTGCGGCATGCACGATTCGTGGGATGCCGGCTTCGGCACCGGGCGCGCATGATGCGCCGGTCCGCAGTTCGAGGCCGCATGCACGATGAGCATTTCCCACCCCCAGCCGCTGCCCGACGCAGAACGGCTGCCCATCCTGGATGTGCTGCGCGGCTTCGCGCTGATGGGCATCCTCATCATGAACATGCCCGGCTTCAGCTACAGCTGGTGGCACGAGGCCGACGGTTCGCGCTACTGGCCGGCGCTGCTGGACCAGCGCGCCGAACTCGTGCGCGACGCGCTCTTCTCGGGCAAGTTCAACAGCCTCTTCAGCGTGCTCTTCGGGCTGGGCTTCACGATCCAGTTCGCACGCATGCAGCAGGCCGACCCGCTGCATGCCGACCGCCTGTACCTGAAGCGCCTGGCCGTGCTGCTGGCCATCGGCGTCGTCCACGCCTGCGTGTTCTGGATGGGCGACGTGCTGCATGTCTATGCCGTGCTCGGCATCGTGCTGCTGTTCGGCCTGCGCCGCTGCAGCGACCGCACGCTGATCTGGGTGATGGTGGGCTGCATCGTCTACCCGCTCGTGGCCAGCCTGCTGCGCGTGGCCTTCGTCACCCCCGAATTCACCGCCGCGCGCGTGGCCCTGATGAAAGGCTTCGCGCTCACGGGCGACGCGGCCTATGGTGCCGGCAACTTCTTCGATACGGCGCGCGAGAACAGCCGCATCATGGCCTTCGAGTACGGCAACCTGTATTCGCTGTGGGGCACCTTCGGCTGGTACGTGTCGATGACGCTGACGATGCTGCTGGGCGTGCTGGCCGGCCGGCGCCGCTGGGCCCAGCGCATTCCCGAGCTGATGCCGCAGATCCGGCGGTTGACCTGGGTGATGCTGGTGGCCGGTCTGGCACTGTCGGCGCTGGCCACCGCGATTTTCGACGCCAACCGCACCCCTGGTCCGAGCCTCATCAAGACCTTCGCGGGTCTTTGCTACAACGTCTCACGGCCGATGGTGATGGTGTTCTACGTGCTGCTCATCGTGCAGCTGTTCCACCGTGACAGCTGGCGTGGCCTGTTCAGGCCCTTCGAGCTGGCCGGCCGCATGCCGCTGACGAACTACCTGATGCAGACGCTCATCTGCACCACGCTGTTCTACGGCTGGGGCTTCGGCCTGTGGGCGAAGCTGGGGCCGGCGGCGGGGCTGGCGCTGTCGCTGGCGCTGTTCTTCGGTGTCCAGGTGCCCCTGAGCTATTGGTGGCTGCGGGGCCACAAGCGCGGCCCGATGGAATCGCTGTGGGCGCGGCTCACCTATGGCCGCACCGGTCTGCGCGCTGGCGCCGGGCGCACCGTGCCCTCGGGCTGAGCCGCACTTCGCGGCCGGCGTCAGGCTCAGTCGATCGGCAGGCTGTCGGCTGCCAGCGGCGCGCCTTCGGACAGAAGCCACAGCAGGCGCAACGGGTGGGCCCAGCCGCCACTGCGCTGATGCAGCGCCGCGAGCACGGGGGCCCACTCGGCCGCTGAACCGCTGTCGATGACGATGAAGCTGGGCCGGCGGGGCTGGAAGCGCGCCAGTGCCGCAGCGTCGCCCCGCGCCCGGCCGCTGTCCCAGACACGGCTTGCTGGCAAGACGGTGGCCTTGACGTCGTCACCCACCCAGTCCTGCCACTTCACCCGGGCACGCAGGGCCAGACGTTCCGCACCGCTGCGGCAGGCCAGCAGCGCGTGGGTGCCGTCCAGTTGCAGCGCCAGGGCCATGGCGCGCGCGCTCGAGTCCGGGTCCACGGGTTCGAGCGCTGGCGCGCGCAGGCCGGGCACAGCCATCGCAAAGCGCCGGGCCGGCTGGGCCAGGCACCAGTGGCGCAGCGCGGGCCAGTCTTTCGCGGGCGCCGCAGCCACCGGCAGGCCCGGCTCGTAAGCCTGCAGCGCCTGCCGATCGAAGCGCGCGCCCAGTGCAGCCAGGCGCGTGCTCAAACCCATCGGCCCGTCTGCCAGGCCGTTGGCAATTCGGCAGCGGCAGGCACCGCTACGCGCCCGCGGCCAGCCGCCGCACCGCGTGGCCGACGCCGTCGCCCACTGGCAGCCCCTGGGCGCGCAGCGCGGCCTCGATGGCGCCGATGGCGCCCAGCATCGCGGCCGGGTTCTGGTCGCCCAGGTGGCCGATGCGGAAGCCCCGGCCCTGCAGGGGGCCCAGCGCACCGGCGAACGCCACCTGGTAGTGCTCGCGCGCCAGCGCCCGCAGTGCGTTGATGTCGGTGCCGGCCGGCACGGTGATGGTGGTGACGGCGTTCGACCGGCGTTCAGGCTGCTGCGCGAAGAAACCCAGCGCCCCGGCTTCGGCCCAGCCCGCCACCGCGGCGTGGACCAGCCCGGCCAGCTGCCGGTGCCTGGCCAGCACCTGCGGCAGGCCTTCGTTCTCGATCAGGCCGAAGGCCACGCGCAGCGCCGCCAGCAGGTTCTGCGGCGGCGTGCCGCAGAACTTCATGTACGACAGCTCGCTCTTGCGCCGCACGATGTCCCAGTAGAAGCGTGGCGCCGGGTTGGCCTGTGCCGCGGCGAAGGCGCGCGCGTTGGTCGCCACGAAGCCCACGCCGGGCGGGCACATCAGCCCTTTCTGCGAGGCCCCCACGGCCATGTCAACGCCCAACGCGTCCATCGCGAAAGGTTCGGCGCCGAGCGAGGCCACGACGTCGGCAACGAACAGGGCCGGGTGACCGCTGGCACGCATCGCGGCCCCGATGGCGGCCAGGTCGCTGGTGATGCCGCTGCTGGTGTCGGTGTGCACCACGAAGACCGCGGCGATGTCGTGTCCGGGGTCGTCGCGCAGCGCCTGCGCCACCGCCGCCGGGTCGATGGCCTGGCCTTCGACCCAGGGCGTGCGCCGGACGCGCCGGCCGAGCGCTTCGGCCTGCACGGCCCAGCCTTCGCTGAAGTGGCCGGTGCCCGGCACGAGCACCGTGCCGCCTGCCGGCACCAGGTTCTCGATCGCCGCTTCCCAGGCACCATGGCCGTTGCAGATGAAGAAGAAGACATCGCCCGCCGCGGTCTGCAACAGCCGCTTCAGGCCGGCCTCGCAGGCGGCGATGGTCTCGTCGACGCGCGGGTCGCCCATGTCCATCGGCTGGCCCATCAGTGCGTGCAGCACGGCGTCGGGGATGGGCGTGGGGCCAGGGCTCTGCAGCAGGCGGCGGCCGGGAATGCGGGCGTCGAGGTGGGACGTTTCGTTCATCGGCTGATGCTAGGCGATGGCGCTTGACGGCGTCGCAGCGCTCACCTAAAGTGATATCACTTTCATTTCACTTTCCAACGGGATCGCCGATGGCCACCACCCAACTCCGCAGCCAGGAACGCGCGGCCCATGCGCGCAACGGCTACCCGATGGCCGCGCTGGGCATTGCGCTGCTGCTGGCCGGCCCGCTGCTGGGCATTCTGGTGGCACGCGGCGGCGGGCTGGCGCTCGTCGTGCCGATCCCGTTCACCGTGGCCGGCGGCGTGCTGCTGCTGGTGGGCCTGTACATGCTGCAGCCCAACGAGGCCGCCAATCTGACGCTGTTCGGCGCCTACACCGGCACCGACCGCGGCGAAGGCCTGCGCTGGGCCAACCCGCTGGCGCGCAAGGCGCGGCTGTCGCTGCGTTCGCGCAACCTCAACGTGTCGCCGCTGAAGGTGAACGACCTGCGCGGCAACCCGGTCGAGATCGGGGCCGTCGTCGTCTGGCGCGTGCGCGACGCAGCCCAGGCGGCCTTCGACGTCGACGACTACGAGCTCTACGTGAAAGTGCAGGCCGAGGCCGCCATCCGCCACCTGGCTTCGATGTATGCCTACGACGATGGCGACGACCTGCCCCAGGGCGCGCACACGCTGCGCGGCGGGCTCGACGTGGTCTCGGCATCGTTGCGCGACGAACTGCAGGCGCGTTTCGCCGCAGCCGGCGTGGAGGTGGAAGACGCCAAGCTCAGCCACCTGGCCTATGCGCCGGAAATCGCCCAGGTGATGCTGCGCCGGCAGCAGGCCGAGGCCATCGTCAGCGCGCGCCACAAGATCGTGCAGGGCGCGGTGGGCATGGTCGAAGCGGCGCTGAACAGCCTGTCGGAACGCCAGGTGGTGCACCTGGACGACGAACGCAAGGCCAGCATGGTCAGCAACCTGCTGGTGGTGCTGTGTGCCGACCGCGAAGCGCAGCCGGTGATCAACACCGGCACCTTGTACGGCTGAGCCAGCCGCGCTGAAGCGCATGGCCAGCCCGGGCAAAAAACAGTTCCCGCTGCGTGTCGACCCGGCGCTGTGGGCCGAGGTCGAGCGCCTGGCCGCGGAAGAGCTGCGAAGCGTCAACGCGCAGGTGGAATTCCTGCTGCGCGAAGCGCTGGCTCGCCGCGGCCGGCGCGTGGCCCCGGCACCACCACCGGCGCGCAGCGACGATGGGGAATGAACGCCGGTCGCCCTCGAAGTCCCGAGCACCGGCCAGATCACCTCAGACCACCGTCATCACCCCCAGCCAGGCGGCCGCCAGTGTGCGGCTACCCAGCCGGGCCGCGGGATGCCGCCACACCGCACCCACGACGAACAGGTTCCATGGCAGCGGTGCAAAGTGCACCAACACAGCCACCCATGCTGGCAAGCCCGCGGCCAACAGAGCCAGCGCCAGGGCGCTGAAGGCCAGGTTGACCGCCGTGCCCCAGCCCAGCATCTCGCGCCACAGCAGGCGCGGCAGGGGCAGCTGCCCGTGCCATCGTGCGGCCAGGTAACCAGGCCGTGCGTCGGCCGCGGGCGCGGGCACCGGGCTCAGACCGGCCAGTTCGGCGGGCGCTTGTCGATGAAGGCCTGCACGCCTTCGAGCGCACTGGCGTCCATCATGTTGCAGGCCATGGTGTGCGCGGCGTCGGCGTAGGCCACCTCGATGCCGGTTTCCAGCTGCCGGTAGAACAGTGCCTTGCCCAGCGCCAGCGCCACCCGCGGCTTGGCGGCGATGCGGTCGACCAGGGCGGCCACGGCGGCGTCCAGTTCTGCCGGCGCCGCCACGCGGTTGACGAGGCCCAGCGCCTGCGCCTGTTCGGCGCTGATGAAGTCGCCCGTCACCAGCATCTCGAACGCCGCCTTGCGCGGCAGGTTGCGTGACAGCGCGACGCTGGGCGTGCTGCAGAACAGGCCCAGGTTGACGCCGCTGACGGCAAAACGTGCGTCCGATGACGCCACCGCCAGGTCGCACATCGCCACCAGCTGGCAGCCGGCCGCCGTGGCGATGCCCTGCACCCGCGCCACCACCGGCACCGGCAGCCGCTGCAGCGACATCATCACCCGGCCGCATTGCGCGAACAGCCGCTCGTACATCCCCTGCGCGGGTTCGGCGCGCATTTCCTTCAGGTCGTGCCCGGCGCAGAAGGCGCGGCCGGCTGCGGCCAGCACCACCACACGCGCGCTGTCGTCGCGGGCCACCTGGTCCAGCGCCGTCTGCAGCGCTTCCAGCATCGCTTCGCTGAGCGCATTGAAGGCCTGCGGGCGGTTGAGCGTGAGCGTGACGACGCCGCGCGCGTCGGTCGCTGTGAGCACCAGGGGTTCGGCATGCATCGGGCTTCTCCGGTTGGGTGGGCCATTGTGCAAGCTGCAGACGGGGCAGCGGTGCGATCATCCAGCCTTCCACCACGCCCCGCCGCTCCCTGTTGTCGTCTTCCTTGGCTGCCGAAACCACCCTGCCCCCTGCGTTACCCCTTGCCCAACGCCGGCGCCGCTGGCGACCTTGGCTCATTGCCGGCGTTGCGCTGCTGCTGGCGGTGGCCGCGCTGCTGGCCTGGCGCGCTCGGCCAGTGGTCGTCGATGGCCTGGTGCTGCGCGCCCAGCCGCTGCAGCGCACGCTGCAGTTCAGTGCACGCGTGCTGACACCGGCGCGGGTGGAAGTGGGCAGCACCTTGACCGGCCGCGTCGCGACGGTGCCCGTGCGTGAAGGCGACACCGTGGCGGCCGGTACGGCACTCGTGCAGCTGGAAACCGACGAACTGGCGGCCAGCCTGCAGCAGGCCCAGGCCGCCCTGCGCCAGGCCCAGGCGCGCAGCGACAGCCAGCGCGCCGTCGCCCGCCCTGGCGCCGACGCCGCCCTGCTGCAGGCCGAAGCCACCGTGGCCGCGGCTGAACGCGAGCTGGCGCGCACACGGGAACTGGTGGCCCAGGGCTTCGTCAGCAGCGCCCGGCTCGACGAGGTCCAGCGCAGCGCGGCCGTGGCCCGGGCCCAGCGCGATG
>JALHPF010000061.1 GCA_022842595.1 Rubrivivax sp. | reverse complement strand
GGCCCCTGGAGCGAAGTAAAGGAGGAGACTTCGGCCGCCCATGAGCCGAAGGCTCATGGGCGGCCGAAGGCGGGGGACATGAGCGGAAGGGGCCACCCGGCTCGCCCAGCCCAAGGGACCCGCATAGACAGCCGAAGGGGTCCGAGCGAACGACCGCAACGGGCCGAAGCCCGCCCGTCAGCTCAGGCTGCGAAGAGCGCCTTGTGCTCGTCGCGCAGCAGGTTCTTCTGCACCTTGCCCATCGTGTTGCGCGGCAGTTCGCTCACGAGGAACACGCGTTTTGGCACCTTGAAGGCGGCGATCTGTGCCTTCAGCTGCGCGATGATGGCTGCGCCATCCGGTGTGGTGCCCGGGCGGGCGACGACGATGGCCACCACGGCCTCGCCGAAGTCGGGGTGCGGCACACCCACCACCGCCGACTCGGCCACTCCCGGCAGGTCGTTGACGAAGCCCTCGATCTCGGCCGGGTAGACGTTGTAGCCGCCGGTGATGATCAGGTCCTTGCTGCGGCCCACGATCGTGACGTAGCCGTCGGCGTCCATCCGCCCCACGTCGCCGGTCTTGAACCAGAGGTCGGTGGTGAACTCGTCTGCTGTCTTTTCAGGCATCTTCCAGTAGCCCTTGAAGACGTTCGGGCCCTTGACCTCGATGCCGCCGATCTCGCCGTCGGCGACTGGCCCGCCCTTGTCGTCGTGCACGCGCAGTTGCACACCCGGCAGCGGTCGGCCGACGGTGCCGCCGCGGCGGGCGCTTTCGGGGCGGTAAGGGTTGCTGGTGAGCATCACCGTTTCGCTCATGCCATAACGTTCCAGGATGGTGTGGCCGCTGCGTTCGCGGAAGTCGTTGAAGGTCTCGATCAGCAGCGGTGCCGAGCCGCTGACGAACAGGCGCATGTGGCGGCAGGCCTCGCGTGTGAAGCCGGCTTCGCCCAGCAGCCGCACGTACAGCGTGGGCACACCCATGAAGACCGTGGCCTCTGGCAGCCGCGCCACCGCAGCGCGGGCGTCGAAGCGGCTGAACCACAGCATGCGGGCACCGGCCAGCAGCGCGCAGTGGCTGGCCACAAACAGGCCATGCACATGGAAGATGGGCAGGGCATGGATCAGCACGTCCTGCTGGCCGGCGGCCTTCGCCTCGGCCCAGCCCCAGTGGTCCACCAGCACCCGCGCGTTGCTCAGCAGGTTGGCATGCGTGAGCATCGCGCCCTTGCTGCGCCCGGTGGTGCCGCTGGTGTACAGGATGGCGGCCAGGTCGTCGCCACGCCGTGGCGCGGTATGGTGCTGGTCGCTCTGAAAAGCGGAACGGTCGAGCAGCGTGCCAGTCCGGTCGTCGTTCAGGGTAAACACATGGGCCGTGCCGGCCAGGAAGGCGAGCTTGCTCACCCAGCCGAAATTCTTGCCCGAACACACCACCACCGCCGGCTCGGCATTGCTGATGAAGTAGCCGATCTCGGCCGCCTGATAAGCCGTGTTCAGCGGCAGGTACACATGGCCGGCGCGCAGCACCGCCAGGTAGAGCATCAGCGCCTCGACGCTTTTCTCGGTTTGCACCGCGATGCGTGAATCCGGCGGCAGGCCCAGCGAATCGAGCAGGTTGGCCAGCATGGCCGTGCCGCGTTCGATGTCGCGCCAGGTGTAGAACAGCGGCTCTGGGGTGTCTGCCGTTTCGATGGCGACAGCGTCCAGGCTGGCCGGAAACGCTGCGCGCAGGGCCGCGAAGAGGTTGTGGTTCATGGGGAAGTGGGCATGCGTCTCGATGGGCCGCCTTCAGGCGCCGTGGGGCATCAGTCCAGCTTGGCGCCCGAAGACTTGACGACCTCGGCCCAGCGCTTCACCTCGCTGCCGACGAAGCGGCCGAAGGCGTCGCCGTACAGGTCGGGGGTCTCGGTGCCCAGGCCGGTCCAGGCGGCGCGCAGTTCGGGGCCGGTCAGCGCCTTCTTCATTTCGGCTTCCATCTGCGCCACGATCTCGCGCGGGGTGCCTTTGGGCGCCCAGATGCCGTACCAGGTGGCCACCTTGTAGGTGGGCACGCCGCTTTCGGCGGCGGTGGGCAGGTCGGGGAAGCCGGGCGCGCGCTTGTCGCCGGCCACGGCCACGCCGTGCAGTCGCCCGCCCTTGATGTGGCCGGCGCTGCTGCCCAGGCCGTCGAACATCATGTCCACCTGGCCGGCGATCAGGTCCTGCAGCGCCGGGCCGGCACCGCGGTACGGAATGTGGGTGATGAAGGTCTTGGTCTGCAGCTTGAAAAGCTCGCCGGCCAGGTGGTGGCTGGTGCCGTTGCCGGCGCTGCCGTAGTTCAGCTTGCCCGGGTTGCTGCGAATGAAGGCGAGCAGTTCGTTCAGCGTCTTCGCCTTCACCTTGCTGGGGTTGACGACGATCACCTGCGGCACGCTGGACACCAGGCCCACGGGCACGAAGTCGCTTTCGATGTTGTAGTCCAGCTTCGGGTACATGCTGGGCGCGATGGCGTGGTGCACGGCGCCCATGAAGAAGTTGTAGCCGTCGGGCGCGGCCTTGGCTGCCAGCGTGGCGCCCAGCGTGCCGCCGGCGCCGCCCTTGTTGTCGATGATGAACTGGCGCCCCGTGTTCTTGCTCATCTGCGCGAACAGCGGCCGGGCGAAGGCGTCGGTGCCGCCGCCGGGCGGGAAGGGCACGACGATGGTGACGGGCTTGTTCGGCCAGCCGGCCTGCGCGCGCGCGAGGGGCAGCCCCAGTGCGGCGCTGGCGGCGGCGGCGCCGGTAACGAGGATCTGGCGGCGTTGGATCTGGGTCATGTCGTGTTGTCTCGGGTCGTGTCGTGGTGGGCTACAAAGGGTGGCCGATGGCGCGTGAACGTACCACCTCCCCCTGGCGAAAACGGGCGTGGTGGTCTTCCACTTTTTCAAGGTCGTACAGGTAATTCACCATCATGCCGAAGGACTGGCGCAACCCGGGTGCAGACAGGTTGCCGCGCAGGTTCAGCCGCTCCAGCCGCGCGCCGTTGTCCAGGTGGAAGCGCGCCACCGGGTCGCCCTGCGGCGTGGGCGACAGGCACATCAGGTAGGCGGCGCACAGGCGCTGCAGTGCGGCTTCGTCGTCGGCACTCATCGCCTTGTGAATGGCCGGGCTGCGCAGCGCTTCCAGGTCGCCGCTGCACAGCTTCAGCAGGCGTTCGCGAGCGGTCTGCAGGTCAGCGCCGCTGCCTTTCTTCAGGCTGGGCAGGGCCGCCAGGTCGGGGCTCTTGAGCAGCCAGCTGGCGAAGCCGGGAATCGGCGAGAGCGTGGCGAAGGTGCGCAGCCGCGGCACTTCCCGCTGCAGCTGCTGGGCCACGGTCTTGATCAGGAAATTGCCCAGCGAAACGCCCTTCAGCCCGGGTTCGCAATTGCTGATGCTGTAGAACGCGGCGGTGCGAAAGCGGTCGGGCGCCAGCGGCGTGCTGGCCTTGTCGATCAGCGGCGCGATCGCGGCTGGAATCTCGGGCACCAGCGCCACTTCCACGAAGATCAGTGGCGCGTCGGGCAGCTGCGGGTGGAAGAAGGCGAAGCAGCGGCGGTCGGGCTGCAGCCGGCGACGCAGGTCGTCCCAGCCGTCGATGGCGTGCACGGCCTCGTGCTGGATGACCTTTTCCAGCAGCTGCGCCGGCGAATTCCAGTCCACCCTCTTGATCTGCAGGAAACCCGGGTTGAACCACGAGCCCAGCAGGTGCAGCAGGTCGGCTTCGATGACTTCGAGTTCCGGCCGCGCACGCAGCCGCTTCATCAGTGCCCGCCGCAGCTGCAGCACGGCGGCCGTGCCGCCAGGGATGCGGTTCAGACGCCGGAACAGTTCCTGGCGCGGCGGTTCGGCCGCCGCCGTCAGGGCGGCCAGGGTGGCCACGCCCGGTGCGTCGGCATAGGCCTGGGCACAGCGCAGCACGCGGGCCGGGTCGGGGCTCAGGCCGCTGGCCAGGAAATCGAACAGCCCGTCCAGGGCCTCGGGCGGCTGCGCCGCCAGCTCGGCCAGGCGTTCGATGAGGCCGGCGGCCAATGCCATGCCGCCCATCTCGCCGTTTTCCGACAGCAGGCGCTTGCAGTCCAGCACCAGCCGGCGCGTGGCACGGGCGCTGCGCTGGCGGTCGGCGGCGTTTTTCAGTTCTTCGAACATGCGGGCCCGCAGTCTGCCTGCGTCAGCGCCGTTCCTCCATCAGGGCTTGCAGCCTTGCCAGCCGCGGCGTTACCTGCGGGATGGTGAGCATCGTGCTCATCACCGCCATCAGCATTAGGGCGGTGAAGCTGTCGGCGGTGATCACGCCCTTGTCGAGCAGGATGTTGGCGAAGATGATCATGATCAGTGCCTTGGTCTGCAGCAGCCAGCCGATGACAAGGGCTTCTCCTTTCTTCCAGCCCAGCAGCCGGCCGGCCAGGCCCACGCCCAGCAGCTTGCCGGCCACGGCTGCTGCCAGCAGCGCCAGCGCCGCCAGCACCACCGCGCTGCCGCCCAGCGTCCACTGCGTGCGCAGCCCGGTGCTCAGGAAGAACACCGGCATGAGCACCAGCAGCACATGGTGGCGCAGGCTGTCGAGTTCGGTTTCGTCGAACCAGTGCCTGTCCATCACCACCCCGGCCAGGAACGCGCCGACCATGTAATGCAGGCCGGCCCAGTCGGCACCGAGCGCGCACACCGCCAGCCAGACCAGGCCCAGCGGCCAGCGGTCGCGTTCGGGCACCCGTACCATCAGCCTTCGGAAAGCCCAGGCCGCCAGCGCGAACAGCAGCAGGAAGACGACCTGCCGGCCCACCCGCACCCAGTCCAGCAGGATGAGGGCCAGCACCGCCCAGATGGCGAGGTCGTCCAGGCTGGCGTAACGCAGCACGCGTTGCCCCAGCGGCTGGCGCAGGATCGCCAGCTTGTCCATGAACAGCACCAGGATCGGCAGGGCCGTCACGGCGCAGGCCATGCCCAGCCCCAATACGAACTGCCAGGGTGTGGCCGCCGGGCCCGCCCAGCCGCCACCGCTGGCCAGCAGGCCGGCACCGGCAGCGGCGCCGAGCAGCAGCGGCGCGCCCAGCGCCAGGCCGGCGGTGATGCCACTGTCACGGCGCTGGGCCCAGGCCTCGCGCAGGTCGAGTTCGATGCCGGCGAGCCAGACGAAGATCATCACGCCCCACCAGGCCAGGCCGTTCAGCGTCTGCACCACGGCGGGCGTGAACAGCGCCTGGTGGAAGGCCGGGAAGGCCTGGCCGAGCAGGCCCGGGCCGAGCACGATGCCCATGACGATCTGCACCACCACCAGCGGCGCCCAGCTGTCGGTGCGCAACAGCCGCCACAGTGCCCAGGGCAGGGCGAAGATCAGGGCCATCGCGGCCAGAAACAGTTCGGTGGTGGTCAGGCCGTAGGCGGTCATGGCGATGGATTGTGGGTTGCACGCGCCGCAAGGGGTTTGACCGGATGTCCCGCGGGCCGTGCTGTCACAACACTTGCGCCGGCAGGGCCCAGACTGGCCCGATCGTTTGACGCACTCACAAGAACCCGAGGAGAACTCCATGCGCAAGACCCCCGTCCACGCCCACGCCCCCGCCTTGACGGTGCTGGCCAGCCTGTTGCTGGCCGCCTGCGGCGGCGGCAGCACCGACATCAACTTCGGCGCCGGCGATTACGAGGTGAACGTGCAGCCCACTGGCGTGCGCGTCATCGGCAGCACCCCCTACGACGGCAGCAGCGACGACCTGCTGACGGCCGGCCTGGGCCGCGCCGGGCTGGCTGCGGCCACCGCGCCCGCGCTCTCGGCCACGCCCACCGCCGCCGAGATCCGCAAGCTGGCCATCCACACCAACTACCGCGCCATCGTCGACACCACCGCCGGCGGCGGCTTTGGCACGCTCTACGGGCCGAACATCAGTGCCGACGGCGTGGTCGGCACCGGCGACGGCAAGATCGCCGGCGTCGAACACATCGCTGTCGACGGCACTGGCAACACGATGATGCTGCAGGTGCCTGCCAGCTTCAGCGCCGCGGCGCCGTGCATCGTCACGGGCACCTCTTCGGGCTCGCGCGGGGTCTACGGCGCGATCGGCTCGTCGGGTGAATGGGGCCTGAAGCGTGGCTGCGCGGTGGTCTACACCGACAAGGGCACCGGCAACGGCGTGCACGACCTGCAGAACGACACCGTCAACCTCATCGACGGCCGGCGCAGCAGCGCCACCGCTGCCGGCAACAACAGCAACTTCACGGCCCAGCTCAGCGCGGCCGAACGGGCGGCGTTCAATGCCGCCACGCCGAACCGCTTTGCCGTGCGTCACGCCCACTCTGCCGTCAACCCCGAAGCGGCCTGGGGCCAGCACACGCTGACGGCCATCGAATATGCGTTCTGGCGCCTGAACGAAACCTACGGCGCGGCCCTGGCCGACGGCCGGCGCACCAAGGTGATCACCCCGGCCAACACCATCGTCATCGCCTCCAGCGTGAGCAACGGCGCGGGCGCTGCCATTGCTGCGGCCGAGCAGGATACGGCCGGCCTCATCGACGGCGTGGCGGTGAGCGAACCCAATGTGCAGCTGGCCGCGGCGACCGCCACCGAAACCATCCAGCGCGGCACACGCCCGGCCTACACCGGCGGCAGCAAGCCGCTGTTCGACTACTTCAGCTATGGCAACCTGCTGCAGCCCTGCGCCGCGCTCGCGAGCGCTGCCGCCGGCGGACCGTTTGCCTTCAGTGGCGGCACCGCCCTGGTTGCCGGCAACCGCTGTGCTGCGCTGGCAGCCCAGGGCCTCGTCACCGGCACCACGACGCAGGCCCAGGCCGATGACGCACTTGCCCGTCTGAAGGCCTACGGCTGGGAAGCCGAGGCGGACGTGCTGCACGCCAGCCATTACCTGTTCGCCAGCCCGGCGATTGCCGTCACCTACGCCAACGCCCACGGCCGCTTCAAGGTGCAGGACAACCTCTGCGGCTTCAGCTTCGGTGCCGTCGACGCCACGGGTACTCCGATTGCCGCGGCACCCGCGGCCATCGCCGGCATCTTCGGCACCGGCAACGGCGTGCCGCCCAGCGGCGCTCTGCAGATCATCAACAACAATGCCGTCGGCGGCCCGCGCAACCAGAGCGCAGCGGTCTCGGCCAGCACCAATGCGCCGGACTTCAGCGTCGACGGCGCCCTGTGCCTGCGCGGCCTGTGGACCGGCAGCAGCGCCAATGCGCAGCGCGTCAAGCAGGGCGTGGGAGAGGTCTTCCGCACGGCCAACCTGCGTGGCAAGCCCACGCTCATCGTGCATGGCCGCAGCGACACCCTGGTGCCGGTGAACTTCAGTTCGCGGCCTTACGTGCTGCGCAACAGCCAGGTGGAGGGCGCGGCCAGCCGCGTGCGCTACGTCGAAGTCACGAACGCCCAGCACTTCGACTCGTTCCTGCCTTTCGCCGGCTACGACAACCGCTTCGTGCCGCTTCACCTGTACTTCAACCGCGCCCTCGACGCGATGTGGGCGCACCTCAAGACCGGCGCGGCACTGCCGCCCTCGCAGCTGGTGCGGACCACGCCGCGCGGTGGCAACCCGGGCGCAGCCAATGTGATTGCGGCAAGCAATGTGCCGGCGATCGCGGCCAACCCGGCGGCGGCTGACCGCATCGTCGTCGAGGGTCGCACGATGCGGCTGCCCGACTAGCCATACCCAAATGAAGTGACCGACCGGCAAAGTCTGCTGGAGTTGCGGCACCCTGGATCGCACAATCGGGCCGCGGTCATGGGACTGCAGGAGGACAAAAGATGACCAGAACCCGGCGAATCGCGGCGGCCTCGGGCGTGCTCGCGGTCACTCTCGTACTTGGCGCCTGCTCGACGCACAGGCACGGTGAGCACCATCGCGGCTTCGACCCTCGCGGTCTGTCGCAGGTGCAGCGGCAGCTGCTGTTGCAGGACATCAAGCCCAGCAACGGCATCCGTGACCAGGACGAGCGCGTGCAAAGTGTCAAGACCTGTCGCGGCGACCCGTGTGACTTGACGGTCACCGCGAGCGACCAGGTCGTCGAAGTGCCTGGCGCCGGCTTCAACTGCGGCGTCAGTCTGGACTTCGACATCCTGCTGCTCGGTCGTGCGGTCACCAAGATCGGCTGGAATCTGAAGCCGATGCCGTCGGGCTCGACCCATGTCTTCAGGTTCGCGCCGATCGTGCAGACGGCCAAGGTTCCGTACGGCGTGTACCTGTACGCCGAAGCGGGGCGGCAGCGCTTCGCACCGAGCGAGCCGAAGCCCGGCTACTTCGTGCTGGCGCCACAGTCGCGTGCGGCGGAAGGCTTTGCCTATGGCGTCTATCTGCAGTGGAAACTTCGGACCGCGCCGGATTCGGATTACCAGGCCTGCATCGGCCTGGACCCGATCATCATCGAACACGACTGAGCCTGCGGTGGGCTCGTCGGCCGGGGCGTCAGTGCCCGGCCTGGCGGATGGCCCGTTCGGACAGGCGCACGCGGCGCCCGAGTTCGCTGTCGTCCTTCCACTTCTGTTCGGCCTGCACCCGGCGGGCCGAGGCCAGTGCCGCGACGCTGGCCTCGGCCCGGCCCTGGCGGTGCAGCAGTTCGGCCTGGCTGCAGTCCATCAGGGCCCGGCCCATCGGATCGGGTCGGTCGCCCAGCAGGGCGAGCCCGCGTTCGATGTCCTCCTGGGCCTGGTCCAGGGCCCCCAGTCGGCAGTGCGCCTGGGCCAGATAGGCACAGTAGTGGGCCTCGCTGCGGGGTTCCCTGCTGCTGCAGGCACCGTCCCGCGCGGCGGCGAAGTGCCCGGCGGCGGCGGCGAGGTCCCCCGTCGATTCGGCCACCAGCCCCAGGTTGCACAACACCACGTGCGCCAGCCGCGCGTAACCCAGCTTTCTGGCCATGGCCAGGGCCAGCGTCAATTCGGTCGTCGCGGCGTTGTGGTTGCCCTGCTCCTGGTGGATCAGCCCCAGATTGCAGCGCGCGTTGCCCTCCAGCCGGCGGTCGCCGATCTGGGCCGACAGGTTCAGGGCCTGCCCGTAAGCCTGGCGCGCCTGCTCGAGTTTTCCCTCCGAAAAGTAGACGCCCGCCAGGTTGCCCAGCAAGGCGGCTTGCCAGCGCATGTCGCCGCTGTTGAAGGCCAGGGTCAGCGCTTCCGAGTATCGTTCCCGCGACCTGGCGTCGTGGCCTTGGTACTGGTACAGCGCGCCAAGCGCGTTCAGGGCCTGGCGCTGCCACTCGTTCACGCCCGAGCGGTTGGCGGCTTCGCGCGCTTCGAGCAGCCAGCGTTCAGCGGCGGGGAAGTTGCCGGCGCCCATCTCGATTTCGCCCATCAGGCAGTGCACGGCTGCGCGTGCCGATTCGTCCGTTTCGTGCTCGAGCAGTTCGAGTGCGCGTTCGGCCACCGCCCTGGCCTGTTCGCCATCACCTTTGGCCAGCAGGATGCGGCCGGCGACATGGTCGACCCACAGGGCCAGAAGGCCCTGGGTGCCCGGCATGGCGCGCACCCTTTCGGCCAGTTGCACGGCATGCGCGAACGGACCGGCCATGCGCAGCGCTGCCCAGGCCAGCCGCAGGCAGGCCAGGGCCTGGTCGGCGTGGTCGTCGACGATCGACTGCTCGCAGGCGCGCACCAGGTTGTCGGCTTCCACGCAATGCCCGGCCACCGCCTCGATCTCGGTCAGCCCGGCATAGTGCGCGGCATGGCGCCGGTGCGCGGCCGTGGCCAGGCCGGGGCCGCTGCCGGGGAAGCTGTCCGAGCGCGCCAGTTCCTCGCCGGCAAATTCCTTCACGCTGCGCAGCAGGCTGAAGCGTGCGCCCAGCTGCGGCGTGACCAGGCTCTTGTCGACCAGCGACTGCAGCAGGTCGATGATCCAGGGCGCGTCGTCGCCGGCGCTGTCCTCGCCGGCGTCTCTGCCCGCGCCAGCCAGGCTGACGACGGCCTGCACGGCCTGCCAGGCAAAGCCGCCTTCGAAGACCGACAGCTGGGCCAGCACCGCCCGCTCGTCCGGGCGCAGCAGTTCCCAGGACCAGGCGAGCGTGGCGCGCAGCGTGGCCTGGCGGTCGGGCCGGCCGCTGCCGGCTGCCAGCAGGCGGAAGCGGTTGCCCATGCGCGCCAGCAGTTCAGACGTGGCCATGACGCGCACACGTGGCGCGGCCAGTTCGATGGCCAGGGGCATGCCGTCGAGCAGCTCGACGAGGTCGCGCGTGGCGTCGGCGTCGGCGGCGGGGTCGTGCGCGGCGTGGGCGGCTCGCGCGCGCTGGTGGAACAGCGCCGCGGCGTCTTCCGCGGCCAGCGGCGCCAGCGCCAGCGTGCGTTCGCCTGGCAGGCCCAGCACTTCGCGCGAAGTGACGATGAAGCGCGCCTGCGGCGCCGCGTCGAGCCAGCGGCCGAGCGTGTCGCGGGCGTGACGGCGCACCTGCTCGAAGTTGTCGAGGATGACCAGGCAGCGGCCGCGGCCGGCGATGGCGCGGCCCAACTGGGCCAGCGGGTCGTTGCCGAGCGGCACTTCCAGGCCCTGGCCGACGGCGAAGAGCAGGCCATCGGCGCCGCGGGCGGAAGACAGGTCGCAGAACCACAGCCCGCCCGGGTGGTCGCCCAGCCAGGACCAGGCATAACGCAGCGCCAGCCGCGTCTTGCCCATGCCGCCGGGGCCGGTGACGGTGAGCAGCCGCGCGCCTTCGGCGAATTGCTGGGCCAGGGTCTTCAGCTCTTCGCCGCGGCCGACGAATGAATCGCGCTCGCCGGGCAGGTTGTGCGGCACCTCGCGCACACCCACCCAGGCGCCGCCGATCTGCACCACGCGCTGGCATTTCTCGCTGTCGGCGGGGGGCACGAACGCGCTGCGCGTGTCGCCGACCTCGAAGACCTCGATGACGTTGTCCATGCCCTTCAGGCGCCAGTGGCCGTGGCTGACGCTGCGCCAGCTCCCTGCCAGCGCGCCGGCAGCTTCGAGCGCGGCATGGGCGCTCGGGCTGGCCAGCGTCTGCCCGCCCTGGGCCAGCGCCATCAGGCGCGAGGCGTAGGCCTTGGCGATGCCCACCACTTCCACCGCCTTGGCGCCCAGCAGCACCTCGCTGGGCAGGTTCTCGCGCCGCAGCAGCGGCCCCAGGTGCAGGCCGGCGCGGGCCCGCAGTGGCACCGGCAGCGTGGCCAGCATGCGGTGGTAATCGTCGATGAAACCCAGCGCATCGGGCGGCGCGTCGAACAGCACCAGAAAGCCGTCGCTGCGGTCGATCTCGATGCCGCGCCATAACCGCAGCAGTTCGCGCGAGCGGCGATCGTGGTCGGCCCACAGGGTTTCCATCCCGGCATCGCCGAGACGGGAGTTCACCGCGGTGCTGTCAACGACGTCGGTGTACAGGAGGGTGTAGTCCTTGCGCATCGCCGGTCGAATTTACTTGAATGTCGCCGTAATTTCCCACCGATGGAGGATGACGCGGACGAGCGACGCCCAGCCACACACGGCAACAGACGGCCCCTTGCTGGCCGGCGGACGGCAAGGCAGCATTCGTCCATGCCCGCATCGACGCCGCCCTGCGCATGACCCTGCCGCGCCGCTGGCGCTGGCCGCTGGCCGGGCTGCTGGTCCTGGCTCTGCTCACGCTGGGCCTGGTGCTGGGCCTGCCGCCGCTGCTGAAGCAGCAGATCGAAAGCCGCGGCAGCGCGGCCCTGGGCCGCACCGTGAGCCTGGAGCGGGTGGACGTTTCCCTGGCCCGCCTGGCCGTCAGCCTGCATGGCCTGGCCGTGGCCGCTGCCGCAGCCGACGCCCACCGCGCGCCGCAGCTGGCCATCGGCCGGGTGCATGTCGACCTCAGCCTGCGTTCGCTGTGGCGGCTGGCGCCGGTGGTCGAGGCGCTGGCGGTGGAGCGGCCGCGGCTGCGCGTGGCGCGCCTGGCCGATGGCCGGCTCGACGTCGACGATATCGTCGCGCGGCTGCAGGCAGCGGCGGGGCCCGAAACACCCGCTGCGGAGCCGGCCCGTTTTGCGCTGTTCAACATCCAGCTGAGCGCCGGTGAACTCGCCTTCGACGACCAGCGCGTCGCGCGCAAGCACCAAGTGCAGGCGCTGCAGGTGGTGCTGCCCTTCCTCTCGAACCTGCCCGAGGACATCCCGGTGCAGGTACAGCCCCGCCTGGCCTTCCGGCTGGCCGGCACCGAGGTCGACCTGACCGGCAGCAGCCTGCCCTTCAGCGCCGACCGCGCTTCAGAGCTTCAGCTGCACTGGGAAGCGCTGGCGCTGGACGAGTTCTGGGCCTACCTGCCACGCCAGTGGGGGCTGGCGCCGCAGGGCGGGCGGCTGGCCGCGCAGCTGAACCTGCGCTTCGCCCAGCCCCCAGGGCAGACGCCGGTGCTGGCCTTGAGCGGCCGGCTGGGCTTGCACGACCTGGCGGTGGGCGGCGCGGCGCCGGGCACCCAGGTGGCGCTGAAAACGCTTGAACTCGCGCTGGACGACCTGCAGCCGCTGCAGCGCCGGCTGGCGCTGGGCGAGGTGAAGCTCGAAGGGCTGGCCGTGGCGCTGCAGCGTGACGCCCAGGGCCGGCTGGCCTGGCCCGGGCCCCCGCTGCCACCCGACAGCACGGCCGCCGCAAACCCGG
>JALHPF010000060.1 GCA_022842595.1 Rubrivivax sp. | reverse complement strand
CCCGCGGCCCCCGCGCGAAGCGCGGATCAACCTCTGACTCGCCGCAGGTGTTTGAGCGGAGTGAGCGCAGCGAACGCAGCGAGTTCGGCGGCGGGGCCGCGGGACCGAGCACCGCAGGGAAGTCGGAGCGAAGCGGAGACCGCCGAGGATAAGCGCCACAGCCAGCCCCAGCCCGCCTTTGCAGAGGGACCAAGCCGGCAAGAAATGAACGACCGCAACGGGCCGTTGGCCGCCCGTCGACCGGAACGTGGCGCTGCCGAATTCCCCAAGCCCATGCGCTAGCCCAGGCCCGTGCCGACTTCGAACCGCGTCACCTTGCGCGGTCGCAGCCAGACGCGGCTGCCGCGCTGCAGCTGCAGGCGGTCGCGCAGCGCGGTGTAGTCGCTGCGCAAGAGTTCGACGTCGAGATAACCACCGTCGTCTCCGCCCACGCCGTCGCGCTTGAATTCGATGCGTGTGTTTGGGCCCACCGTCAGCGTCTGCGACAGCGTGGCCGGCCAGGCTTCGGGCACCTGCTCGGTCAGGATCTCGAGTTCGTGCGGGCGCACATAGACCGTGTCGCCCTTCACCGTGCCGCCGCCCGGTGCATGCTCGGTGCGGCCGTGGAACAGGTTCACGTCGCCCAGGAACTGCAGCACGAAGGGGCTGGCCGGGTGGTCGTAGACCTGGTCGGGGGTGCCGACCTGTTCGATGCGGCCCTCGTTCATCACGACGATGCGGTCCGCCACTTCCATGGCTTCTTCCTGGTCATGGGTGACGAAGACGCTGGTGACATGCACCTCGTCGTGCAGCCGGCGCAGCCAGCGACGCAGTTCCTTGCGTACCTTGGCGTCGAGTGCGCCGAAGGGTTCGTCGAGCAGCAGCACCTTGGGTTCGACGGCCAGCGCGCGGGCCAGCGCAATGCGCTGGCGCTGGCCGCCGCTCAGCTGGTGGGGGTAGCGGTCGGCCAGCCAGTCCAGCTGCACCAGCTTGAGCAGCTGGGTGACCTTGGACTTGATCTCGGCCTCGTTCGGCCGCGTCGCCTTGGGGCGCACACGCAGACCGAAGGCCACGTTCTCGAAGATCGACATGTGGCCGAACAGCGCGTAGTGCTGGAAGACGAAGCCAACGTTGCGTTCGCGCACGTCGGTGTGGGTGGCGTCTTCGCCATGGAACAGCACGCTGCCGGCGTCTGGGACTTCCAGTCCGGCCATGATGCGCAGCAGGCTGGTCTTGCCCGAACCCGAAGGCCCGAGCAGGGCCACCAGCTCGCCGGCCGGGATGTCCAGGTTCAGGTTGTCGCAGACGACGGTCTTGCCGAAGGCTTTTTGCAGGTTCCTGACTTCGATGCTCATGTCGTTTCCTGTTCTCTAGGCGCGCATTCAGCCCTGCTCGCGGCGGCGGGTCTGGTGCTTCACGCGCTGTTCCACCACGTACTTCAGCGCCAGCGTCACCAGGGCCAGCAGGGCCAGCAGCGAAGCCACGGCAAAGGCGGCGGCAAACTGGTATTCGTTGTAGACGATCTCGATGTGCAGCGGCATCGTGTTGGTCTGCCCGCGGATGTGGCCGCTGACGACGCTGACGGCGCCGAACTCACCCATCGCCCGGGCATTGCACAGGATCACGCCGTACAGCAGCGCCCACTTCACGTTCGGCAGCGTCACGCGCATGAACATCTGCCAGCCGTTGGCGCCCAGCACCCGGGCGGCTTCTTCCTGTTCGATGCCCTGCGCCTGCATCAGCGGGATGAGTTCTCGTGCGACGAAGGGGAAGGTGACGAACACCGTGGCCAGCACGATGCCGGGCACGGCGAAGATGATCTTCAGGTCGTTGTCGATGAACCAGCTGCCGAACCAGCCCTGCAGGCCGAACACCAGCACGTAGATCAGGCCGGCGATCACCGGGCTGACGCTGAAGGGCAGGTCGATCAGGGTCAGCAGCAGGTTCTTGCCGTGGAACTCGAACTTCGCGATGGCCCAGGCCGCGGCCACGCCGAACACCAGGTTCAGCGGCACGCTGATGACGGCGGCCAGCAGTGTGAGCTTGATGGCCGACAAGGCATCGGGCTCGGTGATCGCCGCCAGGTAGACGTCCCAGCCCTTCTTGAAGGCCTCGTAGAACACGGTGGCCAGCGGCACGAACAGGAACAGCGTCATGAAGGCCAGGGCCACACCGATGAGCGCGACGCGCACCCAAGGCGCTTCGGCGGTGGCCGTGCGGATGCGGCGGGGCGCTGTCGCAGCGCTCGCTGGTGTCGGCAGGACCGCGCTCATGCCAAACCGCCCTGGCGCTTGCGTGCCCAGCTCTGCAGCAGGTTGATGACCAGCAGCATCGCGAAGGCCGCTACCAGCATCACCACGGCGATGGCCGTGGCGCCGGCGACGTCGTACTGCTCGAGCTTGGTGATGATGAGCAAGGGCGTGATCTCGCTGACCATCGGCATGTTGCCGGCGATGAAGATGACGCTGCCGTATTCGCCCAGCGCGCGCGCGAAGGCCAGTGCGAAGCCCGTCAGCAGCGCGGGCATGACGATCGGAAAGATCACCTTGCTGAAGGTCTGCCAGCGGTTGGCGCCGAGCGTGGCCGCTGCCTCTTCCAGTTCACGGTTCACGTCCTCCAGCACCGGCTGCACCGTGCGCACCACGAAGGGCAGGCCGATGAACACCAGCGCCACCCACACGCCCAGCGGCGTGAAGCTCACCTTGAACGGCAGCCATTGGCCGATGAGCCCGTTCTGCGCGTAGATGGCGGTCAGCGCGATGCCCGCCACCGCCGTGGGCAGGGCAAACGGCAGGTCGACCAGCGCGTCGACCAGGCGCTTGAACGGGAAGCTGTAGCGCACCAGCACCCAGGCGATGACCAGGCCGAACACGGCGTTCAGCAACGCCGCCAGGAAACTGACGCCAAACGTCAGCTTGTAGCTGGCCAGCACCCGTGGGGTGGTGGTGGCCTCGATGAACTGCGGCCAGGTCAGCGTGAAGGTCTTCAGGAACGCCGCCGACAGCGGGATCAGCACGATCAGGCTGATGTACAGCAGCGCGAAGCCCAGCGCCAGGTCGAAGCCGGGCAGCACGCTGTGGCGCTTGAGCAGCGTCTTGCGCAGGAACATGTCGCGGCCCGTTCAGCGTGATCAGCGTGACTTCGCGTTCACCATGATCTGGTCGTAGAGGGCGCCGTCGACGAAGTGTTCCTTCTGCGCTCGCGCCCAGCTGCCGAAGACCTCGTCGACGGTGAAGCTGTTCACCTTCGGGAACTGCCTGGCGTATCGGGTGAGCACCTTGTCGTTACGCGGGCGCAGGTGGTGTTTCGCGGCCACTTCCTGGCCGGCCTCGGTGTAGAGGTACTGCAAGTAGGCCTCGGCGTGCTTGCGCGTGCCGCGCTTGTCGACGACCTTGTCGACGACGCTCACCACGTTTTCGGCCAGCAGCGTGCGGCTGGGGTAGACGAGTTCGAAGTGGTCGCCGAACTCACGGGCGATCAACGGCGCTTCGCTTTCGAACGTGACCAGGGCATCGCCCAGATTGCGCTGCGCGAAGGTGGTGGTGGCGGCGCGGCCGCCACCGTCGAGCACCGGCACGTTGGCGAAGATGCGCGCCAGCAGCGCCTTCGCGGCGTCGGGGCTGACGCCGCCCTTGATCGCGGCGCCCCAGGCGGCCAGATAGGTGGCGCGGCCGTTGCCGGTGACCTTGGGGTTGGGGATGATCACGCTGACGCCAGGCTTGCCCAGGTCGCTCCAGTCGCGGATGCCCTTCGGGTTGCCCTTGCGCACCAGGATGATCTGCACGCTGGTGGTGGGAGCACTGCCGTTGGGCAGCCGGGTGGCCCAGTTCGCAGGCACCAGGCTGCCACGCTCGGCCAGGGCATCGATGTCGATGGCCTGGTTCATCGTGATGACGTCGGCCTGCAGGCCGTCGATGACGCTGCGCGCCTGCTTGCTGCTGCCGCCGTGGCTCTGGTTCAGCGTCAGGTCTTCGCCCGTGGTCTTCTTCCAATGGGCGGCGAAGACGGCGTTGAAGTCCTTGTAGAACTCGCGGCTGACGTCGTAGCTGACGTTCAGCAGGGCTGTGGCGGCCTGTGCGGGAATGCCGAATCCGGCCAGGGCGAGCGCGGGCAGGGCGGTGACGAGATGGCGACGAGACAGGGACACGGTGGCGCTCCGAGGCGGCAGTTCAATGAAGAGAGGCAATGTAGACAGGCCAGGCGCATTCGCCTACGAAGCATTGCGCCGATGCTGATGCGCAAAACAGATATGGGCGGTGTCCCGGGCGCGAGCCGGCGGGAGCCCGCGTGAGCCTACTTCCGCGTGAAGATCCGGTCGAACGCGCCGCCATCATTGAAATGCGCGGCCTGCGCCTTCGTCCAGCCGCCGAAGACCTCGTCGATGGTGAAGAGCTTGACGTTCAGGTTGAAGGTGCTGGCGTACTTCGCGGCCACCTTGGCGTCGCGTGGGCGGTAGTAGTTCTGCGCGGCGATCTCCTGGCCTTCCGGGGTGTACAGGTACTCGAGATAGGCCTGGGCGACGGCGCGGGTGCCCTTGCGGTCGACGTTCTTGTCGACGATGGACACCGGCGGCTCGGCCAGGATGCTGATCGAGGGCACGACGATGTCGAACTTGGTGGGCCCCAGTTCCTTCGCTGCCAGGAAGGCTTCGTTCTCCCACGAGATGAACACGTCGCCCACGCCGCGTTCGGTGAAGGTGGTGAGCGAACCGCGGGCACCGCTGTCGAGCACCGGCACGTTGGCGAACAAATCGGCCACGAATTTCTCGGCCTTGGCGGCGTCGTTGCCGTTCTGCTTCAGGGCGTAGCCCCAGGCCGCCAGGTAGTTCCAGCGGGCGCCGCCGCTGGTCTTGGGGTTGGGCGTGACCACGGCCACGCCCGGCTTGACCAGGTCGTTCCAGTCCTTGATGCCCTTCGGGTTGCCCTTGCGCACCAGGAAGACGATGGTGCTGGTGTAGGGGCTGGCGTTGTTCGGCAGACGTTTCTGCCAGTCGGCCGGGATCAGCCTGGCCTTGGCGTTCAACTCGTCGACGTCGTAGGCCAGGGCCAGGGTGACGACGTCGGCTTCCAGGCCGTCGATCACCGAACGGGCCTGCTTGCCCGAACCGCCATGGCTTTGGCGAACGTTGACGATCTCGCCGGTCTTCTTCTGCCAATGGGCGGCGAAGGCCTTGTTGAAGTCGACATAGAGCTCGCGCGTGGGGTCGTAGCTGACGTTCAGCAGGTTCACCTGCTTCTGCGCCCATGCCGTGGGCGCAAGCAAGGAGGTGGCCAGGGCAGCGGCCAGGATCAGGGAACGGCGGGCGGTAGACATGGGCACGGGTGCGGCGGGTTGAGAGTGAGGCGGATGCTAGGCACCGGCCATTCGAACGCCAACGAAGCAAATCTTTGCTGCTTATGCGCGCTGCGCAGCATGGACTTAGCATCCGCCCATGCCCGACCACCGCTTCCACCCCGAGACCCTGGCCATCCACGCCGGCCAGATTCCCGATGCCGCCACCGGCGCCCGCGCGCTGCCCATCTACCAGACGACCAGCTTCGTCTTCGACAGTGCCGACCATGCCGCCAGCCTGTTCAACCTGCAGACCTTCGGCAACGTCTATTCGCGGCTGAGCAATCCCACCGTGGCGGCGCTGGAAGAACGCGTGGCCGCGCTCGAAGGCGGCCGCGCCGCGGTGGCGTCGGCCAGCGGCATGGCGGCCGAGGCCACGGCGCTGATGACCATCCTGCAGGCTGGCGACCATGTGGTGGCGGCCGGCGCGCTGTACGGCGGCAGCGTGACGATGCTGGCGGTGAACCTGAAGAAGTTCGGCATCGAGACCAGCTTCGTCGACGCCACCGACCCCGCCGCTTTCGCCGCGGCGATGCGCCCGAACACACGCGCGGTGTTCGCCGAAAGCCTGGGCAACCCCAGCCTGGTGGTGCTGGACATCGCCGCCGTGGCCGACGTGGCGCATGCCCATGGCGTGCCCCTGATCATCGACAACACGGTGCCCAGCCCGTTCCTGTGCAACCCCATCGCGCTGGGTGCCGACATCGTCGTGCACAGCGCCACCAAGTACCTGGCCGGCCATGGCACCACGCTGGGCGGCGTGCTCGTGGAAGGCGGCAGGTTCCCCTGGGACAACGGCAAGTTCCCGGGCATGACCGAGCCCAGCCCGGGCTACCACGGCGTGAAGTTCTTCGAGAACTTCGGCAACTTCGCCTTCACCATGCGTTGCCGCATGGAAACCCTGCGCGTCTACGGCGCGGCGCTGTCGCCGATGAGCGCCTGGCAGATCCTGCAGGGCGTGGAGACGCTGCCGTTGCGCATGGAACGCCATTGCAGCAACGCCCTGCGCGTGGCCGAGCACCTGCAGGCGCACCCGGCGGTGGCCTGGGTCAGCTACCCCGGCCTGCCCAGCCACCCGCAGCATGCGCTGATGCAGCGGCAGATGCGCGGGGCTTCGGGGCTGCTGGCCTTCGGTGTCAAGGGTGGGGTGGAAGCCGGCGTGAAGTTCATCGAAGGCGCGCAGTTCATGAGCCATCTCGTCAACATCGGCGACACCCGTACGCTCATCAGCCACCCCGCCAGCACCACCCACCGGCAGCTCGACCCGGCGCAGCAGCTGGCTGCCGGCGTGAAGCCCGACATGGTGCGTATCTCGGTCGGGCTGGAACACATCGACGACATCCTCTGGGACATCGACCAGGCACTGGCCCTGGCGAAACCGTAATCACGCATGAACCACCGCTTCCGCACGATCGCCGCCGCCCTGATCTGCACGCCGCTGCTTGCCAGCGCCGCCGAAGGCATGTGGACCCTGGACAACCTGCCGCGCGCGCAGATGCAGCAGCGCTACGGCTTCGACCCCAGCCCCGCCTTCGTCGACAAGCTGATGCGCGCTTCGGCGCGGCTGGCTGGTGGCTGCTCGGGTTCCTTCGTTTCGCCCGACGGCCTGGTGATGACGAACCACCACTGCGTCACGCGCTGCATTGCGCAGCTCTCGTCGGCCAGCAACGACCGTATGAAGAACGGCTTCCTGGCGCGCGACCGGGCACAGGAACTGCGCTGTCCCGAGGTCGAGATCAACCGGCTCGACGCCGTCACCGACGTCACCGACCGGGTGAAGGCAGCCACCGCCGGCAAGCAGGGCGCGGCCTTCCAGGCGGCCGAGGACGGCGCCCGCGCGGCGCTGACGCGCGAATGCCGCGGTGCCGACGCCGAGAACACACGCTGCGACCTCGTCACGCTGTACCGCGGTGGCCAGTACCAGCTGTACAAGTACCGGCGCTTCAGCGACGTGCGTCTGGTCTGGGCGCCTGAAGAAGCCAGCGCCGCGTTCGGTGGCGACCCCGACAACTTCAACTTCCCGCGTTGGTGCCTGGACGTGGCCATGCTGCGCATCTACGACGGCGGCAAGCCCGCGCCGGTGCAGGACTGGTTCCGCTTCCAGCCCGCCGGTGCCGAAGCCGGCGAACTGGTGCTGGTCAGTGGCCACCCCGGCCAGACCCGCCGGCAGCTGACGGTGGCGCAACTGGAGACCCAGCGCGACAGCCTGGCCCAGGTGGGCCTGCCCGGGCTGTCGGAACTGCGCGGCGTGATGCTGCAATATGCCAAGGGCGACGCCGAAGCCCGGCGCCTGGCCGGCACCGCACTGCAGGGCATCGAAAACGGCCTGAAGGTGAGCAACGGCAACCTGCAGGCCCTGCTGGACCCGGCACTGCTGGCCGGCAAACGCGTCAGCGAACAGGCGCTGCGCGACTTCGTCAACGCCCGCCCGGCGCTCAAGGCCCGTGTGGGCAACCCCTGGGCCGACATCGAAAAGGCCCAGGCCGCACGCCGTGAACTCGAGACGCTGCACGCGCAGATCGAGGAAGGCCGCGCCTTCAGTGGCGACCTCTTCGGCCTGGCGCGCACGCTGGTGCGCGGCGCCGCCGAACGCGGCAAGCCCAACGGCGAACGCCTGCGCGAATTCAACGACAACGCCCTGCCGCAGATCGAGCAGCGGCTGCGTTCGCCGGCGCCGTTCCACCCGGCCTTCGAACAGGTGCGGCTGGGCTGGTCGCTGAACCGCCTGCGCTCGCTGCTGGGCCCCGACGACCCGTGGGTGAAGCAGGTGCTGGGCCGGCAGTCGCCCGAGGAAAAGGCGCAGGCACTGGTGGCCGCCAGCCGCCTGGCCGACCCGGCCGAACGTCTGCGCCTGTGGAACGGTGGTGCTGCGGCCGTGGCTCAGTCCGACGACGCCTTCATCGTCCTGGCACGCAGCCTCGACACCGAGGCTCGCGCCTTGCGGCGCCGCTTCGAAGCCGAGGTGCTGGCGGTCGAACGCGAAGCCGCGCAGCGCATCGCCGCAGCGGAATTCGAGCGCAGCGGCAAGGGCACCTACCCCGACGCCACCTTTTCGCTGCGGCTGTCCTACGGCGAAGTCTCGGCCGCGCCCGAACGCGGCCGTGTCGTCGCCCCGTTCACCGACATTGCCGGCAAGCTGGCGCGGGCCACGGGCGCGGCGCCGTTTGCGCTGCCGCCTTCCTGGCTGGCCGCACAGAGTGGCCCGAATCCGCGCCTGAACACGAACCAGCGCCTGAACTTCGCCGCCACGCTGGACACCACGGGCGGCAACTCCGGCAGCCCCATCCTGAACCGCCGCGCCGAGGTGGTGGGCCTGCTCTTCGACGGCAACCTGGCTTCGCTGGGCGGTGCCTTCAGCTACGACGAGCGCTTCAACCGCTCGATCGGGGTGCACGCCGGCGCCATCGTCGAGGCCCTGAAATCCGTCTACCAGGCCGACGCGCTGCTGACCGAACTCTTGCCAGGACCCTGATAAGCCCGGCTTGTGCGGGACGGGGTGCCTGGCGTCCAATCAAGCCATGAACACCGCCTTGGCACCCGCTGCGCTGCGCTTCGACGACCTGCCCGGCCCGCGTGGCGTGCCGCTGTTCGGCAACCTGCTGCAGATCGACAGCACCCGCATGCATCTGCAGCTGGAAGCCTGGCGGGCGCGTTACGGCCCGGTCTACCGGCTGAAGCTGGCTCACCGCCGGCTGGTGGTGGTGTCCGACCACGGCCTGATCGCTGCCGCGCTGCGCGACCGGCCCGACGGCTTCAGGCGAACCAGCCGGCTCGAAGAGATCTGGACCGAAATGGGCATGCTCGGGGGCGTGTTCGGGGCCAACGGCGACACCTGGCGGCGCCAGCGCCGCATGGTCATGGCCAGCTTCGACCCGGCGCATGTGAAGCACTACTACCCGGCGATGCAGCTCGTCGCCGGCCGCCTGGCCGGGCGCTGGCAGGCCGCGGCCGAAGCCGCGCGGCCGGTGGACCTGTTGCCCGACCTGATGCGCTACACCGTCGACACCATCGCCGGCCTGGCCTTCGGCGCCGAGGTGAACACGCTGGAAAGCGACGAGGACGTCATCCAGCAGCACCTGAACCGGCTGTTCCCCACGCTCTTCAAGCGCATGTTCTCGCCCCTGCCTACCTGGCGCTGGTGGCCCAGTGCCGAAGACCGCGCCGTGCAGCAGAGCGTGGCTGCAGTGAACGCCGCGGTCGACGGCTTCGTGGCTCAGGCCCGCGCCCGCCTGGCCGCCGACCCCGCCCTGCGCGCCGCGCCGCGCAACCTGCTCGAAGCCATGCTCGTAGCCGCCGACGAGCCGGGCAGCGGCATCGACGACGCCCAGGTGGCCGGCAATGTGCTGACCATGCTGCTGGCCGGCGAAGACACCACCGCCAACACCCTGGGCTGGCTGCTGCACCTGCTGTGGCAGCACCCTGCGGCCCTGGCCCAGGCCGCGGCCGAGGTGCGCAGCCAGTGCAGCTGGCCGCCCACCCTGGAAGCACTGGCGCAGCTGGACTTCGTGGAGGCCTGCATCCACGAAACCATGCGCCTGAAGCCGGTGGCGCCGCAGAACGGCCTGGAAGCGCTGCGCGAGACGACCGTGGCCGGTGTGCGCATCGAGCCCGGCATGGTCGTGATGGCGCTGATGCGCTGGGACGCCGTGAGCGACGCCGTGCTGCCCGAGGCCGCGGCCTTCCAGCCGCAACGCTGGCTGGCGGACGGCGGCCCGGCCCAGCAGGGGCACAGCGCCAAGCGCGTGTCCATGCCCTTCGGTGCCGGCCCGCGCATCTGCCCCGGGCGCTACCTGGCGATGCTGGAGATGAAGCTGGCCGTGGCCACGCTGCTGCTGCACTTCGACATCGCCGGCGTCGACACCCCCGACGGCCAGCCGCCGCGCGAGCGCCTGCAGCTGGCGATGGCGCCGGTGGGCCTGGCGATGCGCCTGAAGCGGCGCCCGGCCTGAATCCACCCCTTTCTTGCGACCCCCCGATGAGCCTCTACGAACAGCACCTGGACAAGAACGCCGCCAACTACGCCAGCCTGTCTCCGGTGAGCTTCGTCGAGCGCAGTGCCGAAGTCTTTGCCGACCTGCCGGCCGTGGTGCATGGCGCCCGCCGCCACACCTGGGCGCAGACGCGCGAGCGCAGCGCGCGGCTGGCCGCGGCGCTGCGTGCGGCTGGCGTCGGCCGCGGCACCACGGTCAGCGTGATGCTGCCGAACACGCCCGAGATGGTGGAGGCCCACTATGCCGTGCCGGCCCTGGGCGCGGTGCTGAACACGCTGAACACGCGGCTCGACGCGCCGCTGCTGGCCTGGCAGATGAACCACTGCGAAGCCAGCGTGCTGATCACCGACCGTGAGTTCTCGCCAGTGATGGCGCGTGCACTGGAACTGCTGGCCCGCGAACATGGCCGCAAGCTGCTCGTCATCGATGTGCTCGACAGCGAATACACCGGCCCCGGCGAGCGCGTGGGCACGCTGGAGTACGAAGCCTGGCTGGCCGCGCACCCGCCGCTGCCGAGGCTGGAAGGCCCGGTCGACGAGTGGGACGCGATCGCCATCAGCTACACCAGCGGCACCACCGGCGACCCCAAGGGCGTGGTCACCCACCATCGCGGCGCGTACCTGAACGCGGTGTGCAACGCCGCCACCTGGACCATGCCGCACTTCCCGAAGTACCTGTGGACGCTGCCGATGTTCCACTGCAACGGCTGGTGCTTCCCGTGGACGGTGGCCATGCTCGGCGGCACGCATGTGTGCCTGCGCCGCGTCGATGCCGCGGCCATCCTGCAGGCGATGCGCGAGCATGGCGTCGACCACTATTGCGCCGCGCCCATCGTGCACAGCCTGATCATCAACGCACCGGCCGAACTGCGAACCGGCATCACGCAACAGGTGCGTGGCATGGTCGCCGGTGCCGCGCCGCCGGCGTCGATGATCGAGGGCATGGCGCAGATCGGCTTCGACATCACCCATGTCTACGGCCTGACCGAGGTCTACGGCCCGGCCAGCGTGGCCGTGAAGCGCAACAGCTGGGCAGCAGAGAGCCTGGGCGAGCAGACGCGCCTGAACGGCCGCCAGGGCGTGCGCTACGCCTTGCAGGAAGGCATGACCGTGCTGGACCCCGAGACCCTGGCCGAGGTGCCGGCCGACGGCCAGACCATGGGCGAGATCATGTTCCGCGGCAACATCGTGATGAAGGGCTACCTGAAGAACCTGGCGGCCACCGACAAGGCTTTCGAGGGCGGCTGGTTCCATACCGGCGACCTGGCGGTGCTGGAGCCCGACCGCTACGTGAAGATCAAGGACCGCAGCAAGGACATCATCATCAGCGGCGGCGAGAACATCAGCAGCATCGAGGTGGAAGACGCGCTCTACCGTCACCCCGCCGTGATGGCCTGTGCCGTGGTCGCCCGGCCCGACCCGAAATGGGGCGAAACCCCGGTCGCCTATGTCGAGACCAAGCCCGGCAGCAGCGTCAGCGCGGCCGAGCTGGTGGCGCACTGCAAGACGCTGCTGGCCGGCTACAAGGTGCCGCGCGAGGTGCGCTTCGAGCCGATCCCGAAGACCAGCACCGGCAAGATCCAGAAGTTCGAACTGCGCCAGCGCGCGCAGGGGCCTTCAGAGCCCGGCAGCCGCTGACGCTGCAGGTGGTGGCACCAGCGGGGGCGCGGGCGGGCCGTCGTTCGCCACACGGCCGTCGATCAGTTCGACGATGCGGTCGCAGCGCGCCGCCAGCCGCGGGTCGTGGGTGACGATCAGGAACGAGATGCCGGCTTCGGCATGGCTGTGGCGCAGCAGCTTGAAGACCTCGTCGGACGAGGCCGTGTCCAGGTTGCCGGTGGGCTCGTCGGCCAGCACCAGCGCCGGCTGCAGCACCAGTGCGCGGGCGATGGCCACGCGCTGCTGCATGCCGCCGCTCAGCTCGGGCGGTTTGCGGTCCATCACCGCCGCCAGCCCCACGCTGGCCAGCAGGCTGCGGCCACGTTCACGCACGGCCGGGGTGATGCGGCCGTCGCGCGCCAGCGCCGGCAGGGTCACGTTTTCCAGCGCGCTGAAGGCCGGCAGCAGGTGGTGGAACTGGAACACGAAGCCCAAGGTTTCACGGCGCATGCGCGTCAGCCCATCGTCGTCGAGGTCCTGCACCGGCGTGCCGGCCAGGGTGTAGGTGCCGGCGCTGGGCCGTTCCAGCAGGCCCAGCAGATTCAGCAGCGTGCTCTTGCCCGAGCCGGACGGCCCGATGAGGGCGACGAACTCGCCGCGGGCGATGTCGAGGTCGATGCCGTGCAGCACCTCGGCCTCGTTCGGCCGGCCGGCGTTGTAGGTCTTGCGGATGCCGCGCAGCGTGACCAGTGCGCTGCCGTTCACGGGCGCCGTCATGTGCGGATGGCCTGCGCCGGGTCCATGCGCGAGGCCCGGCGCGCAGGCGCCACGGCCGCCAGCACGCCGGCCACGGCGGCGATCGCGGCAATCTGCAGCGCCATCGCCGGCTGCAGCGTGATGTCGAACAGCGGCGCGCCGTCGGCACCGCGCACGAAGCGCGTGAACAGCGACACCAGCGCCACCGCCAGCCCCACGCCCAGCACGCTGCCCAGGCCGCCGACCAGCGCGCCCTGCAGCAGGAACACGCGCAGCACCTGCCCGCGCGTGGCGCCCATCGCGCGCAGGATGCCGATCTCGCGCTGCTTCTGCACGACCGACACCACCAGCACGCTGGCGATGCCCAGCACCACCACCACCATCACCACGCCGCGGATGATGGCGGTGCTGACGCTCTGCGCGTTCAGCGCCGAGACGAGCTGGCTGTTCGTGTCCTGCCAGCTCTCCACCTTGTAGGGCAGCTGCTGTGCCAGCTGCCGGGCCAGCGCCTGCGCGGCCCAGACGTCGGCCAGCGTCACGTCCACCTGCGTGGCGCCGCCTGGCAGGTCGAACAGCGTCTGCCCGGTGCGCAGCGGCACCAGCAGCGTGCGGCGGTTGAGCTCGCGCACGCCCAGGTCGACCAGGCCGGTGAGGCGCAGCACCTCGCTGCGCGTGCCCGTGGTCAGCGTGATGCGGTCGCCGACGCGCACGCCCAGGTCCGCGGCCAGGGTGACGCCGGCAATCGCCTCGCCCGGGGCCAGGCGCAAGCTGCCGGCCACGAGCTTGTTGCGCAGGCCGACGACACGCTCGTAGCGCTCGATGTCGACGCCGGCCACCGTCACCGCGCGCGTGGCTTCACCGCGCTGCGCCAGGCCCGAGCCGGCCACCAGCGGCGATACCGCGGCCACGCCCGGCCGGGATTCGAGGCTGGCCACCACCAGCGGCCAGTTCGACAGGCTGCGCAGCCGCTGGGCGCGTGGCTGCAGGTCGCTGAAGGGCACCTCGCCAGCGGCGCGCGGCAGCACCGGCGTGACGCGTTCTTCCAGCGGCGTCAACACCACGTGCGCCTGCGCGCCGAGGGTCTTGTTCAGCGTGTTCTGCTGCAGCCCCGTCACCAGCGCCGAGATGTAGGCGACCACGGCCACGCCCGCGGCCACGCCGACGATGATCAGCAGGGTCTGGAAGCGGCCCTCGCGCAGGAAGCGCACGGCCACGGTGAACTCGAAGCCGATGCCGCGCATGGCTGGCGGGCGGCTGCCGGGCTCAGGGCGCCGGGCGCACGCTGACGCGTGTGCCCGTGGCCAGCTGGGCGTTCAGCAGCACGGTGTCGCCAGCGGCCAGGCCCTGGGTGACTTCGGCCTGGTCCAGCGTGCGCAGGCCCAGCGTGATGCGCCGTTCCCGGGCGCGGCCTTCGGCCAGCACCAGCACGCTGGCGGCGTTGTCCGTGCCGTCGCCCTGGCCCTGACCGGTGGCGCCCGGGCGCAGCGCAGCCAGCGGCAGCACCAGGGCCTGGGCGCGTTCGCCGGTGATCGCTTCGACCGACAGCGTCATGTCCTCGCGCAGGAAGGCCGGCGCCGCGCCCACGGGCGTGAAGACGACTTCGACCGCGCCGCGGGCCGCGTCCACGCCCGGGGCCAGGCGCGCCAGCACCGCGTCGAAGGGCTGCTGCGGGTAGGCATCGGCCAGCACGCGGGCCTTCTGGCCGACGCGCAGCTGGCCCAGGAAACGCTCGTCGACCTGCGCCACCAGCTCGGTCGGGCCCGTCACCGCCAGCGTCAACAGCACACGGCCGGGCTGGACGATCTGCCCCGGCTCCACCGTGCGCGCGATGACGCGGCCGGCCGCCGGCGTGCGCAGCGTGGCCT
>JALHPF010000059.1 GCA_022842595.1 Rubrivivax sp. | reverse complement strand
AGGGCCTGCAGACCCTCAGCGATACTGTTCCCACTCGGCTGTCGGCAGTAGCCCGCTGAGTACCGCGCATCTCAGCTCTCTCCGGGCTGTGGACTTACACCACGCGCTGGGACACGACCGGCGTCCGCCAGCGGCCCGGCAGAGCCGGTTCCGCGGCGGGTACATTGAGCCCCCACGCTCGCTGGCGCTCGCTGCCCCCGAGGGGGCGTCCGCCAGCGGCCCGGCAGAGCCGGTTCCGCGGCGGGTACATTGAGCCCCCACGCTCGCTGGCGCTCGCTGCCCCCCGAGGGGGCGTCCGCCAGCGGCCCGGCAGAGCCGGTTCCGCGGCGGGAAGCTTGAATCAAACAGGAATGCGATATGACCAGCAATGAACAGCTTTTCCAGCGCGCCCAGGGCGTCATCCCCGGTGGCGTGAACTCCCCCGTGCGTGCATTCCGCGCCGTCGGCGGCACGCCGCGTTTCATCCAGCGCGCGCAGGGCGCCTACATGTGGGACGCCGAGGGCACGAAGTTCATCGACTACATCGGCAGCTGGGGCCCGATGATCCTGGGCCATGGCCACCCGGCCGTTCTCGACGCGGTTCACCAGGCCGCAGCCGATGGCTTCAGCTTCGGCGCCCCCACCGAACGTGAGGTGCAGCTGGCTGAAGCCATCATCGCGCTGGTGCCCAGCGTCGAGCAGGTGCGCCTGGTCAGCAGCGGCACCGAAGCCGGCATGAGCGCCATCCGCCTGGCGCGCGGCGCTACCGGGCGCAGCAAGATCGTCAAGTTCGAAGGCTGCTACCACGGCCATGCCGACGCCCTGCTGGTGAAGGCCGGTTCTGGCCTGGCCACCTTCGGTCACCCCACCAGCGCCGGCGTGCCGCCCGAGGTGGTGCAGCACACCCTGGTCCTCGAATACAACAACATCGAGCAGCTCGAAGACTGCTTCAAGGCCCAGGGCGACGAGATCGCCTGCGTGATGATCGAGCCGATCTGCGGCAACATGAACTTCGTGCGTGCCAGCGTGCCCTTCATGACGCGGCTGCGCGAACTATGCACGCAGCATGGCGCGATGCTGGCGTTCGACGAGGTGATGACGGGTTTCCGTGTCGCCCTCGGCGGCGCACAGAGCGTCTATGCCAAGCTGATTCCCGGCTTCGAGCCCGACATGAGCGTCTTCGGCAAGGTCATCGGCGGCGGCATGCCGCTGGCCGCCTTCGGCAGCAGCCGGAAGGTCATGAGCCAGCTCGCCCCGCTGGGCCCGGTCTACCAGGCCGGCACGCTCAGCGGCAACCCGGTGGCCACGGCATGCGGGCTGGCCACGCTGAAGGAAATCAGCAAGCCCGGCTTCTACGACGCGCTGGCCGCACGCACGCAGTCGCTGGTCGCCGGGCTGACGAAGGTGGCGAATGACGCCGGCGTGCCTTTCGTCGGCGACAGCGAAGGTGGGATGTTCGGCTTCTTCTTCGCCAGCGAATTGCCCCAGAACTACAACGTCGTGATGGCCACCGACAAGGAACGCTTCAACCGCTTCTTCCACGGCATGCTCAACCGGGGTGTGTACCTGGCGCCGGCGCTGTACGAGGCCGGCTTCGTCAGCGCCGCGCACAGCGAAGCCGACATCGCCGCTACCGTGGCCGCCGCGGCCGAGGCGCTTCGCGACTGACCGGCGGCATGTCGGCGCCGGCCCTGCGCTGCGGCAACTGCGGCGGCGCGCTGCGCGCCCTTCGCCTGGCCGGGCACTACGGCACCCAGGTCGAGATCGACCTGTGCGCCCCTTGCCATCTGGTCTGGTTCGACACCATCGAAAGTGCCCGGCTGACGGGCACCGGCCTGCTGGCCCTGGTGGGCGAGATGGCCGCCACGCAGAAATTGACCCACCAGCCGCTGCAGCCCAGCCCGCCCTGCCCGCGCTGCCAGGGCCCCGTGCGCGTGGTCCACAACCAGACACGCTGGGGCAAGTCGCAACAGCTGGAATGTGCGCAGCGCCATGGCGCCTACCAGTCGTTTGCGCAGTTCCTGTCCGAAAAGGGCCTGCTGCGGCCGATGAGCTCGGCCGACCGGCAGCGGGCCCTGCAGCGCGACGGTGCCCTGCACTGCGTGAACTGCGGCGGTGCTGTCGGCCAGACCGACACTCGCTGCTCCTGGTGCCAGAGCGTGCCTTCGGTCTTCGACGTGGCGCGGCTGGCGCAGGCGCTCGACCCCGAAGGCGCGACACAGCGCCATGCCGTGCACGGCACCCGCGGCCGCGCCGGTGCCCTGGCCTGCCAGGCCTGCGGCGCCGCGCTGCCGGCGGACGCAGGCTGGTCCTGCCCGCAGTGCCAGGCCACGGTGACGGCGGCCGGGCTGGCCGAAGCCCACCGGCTCGTCAGTGACATCGGACCGGCCCTGCAGGCGCATGCCGAGAAGCCGGCACCGCACGTGGTGCAGCAGCGGCTGGCGGCGCAGGACGGCGGCCTGCAGCGCCAGCGCGACCGGGCGCGCGAGATGCAGGCCGAGGCCGACGCCCGCAGTGGCCGCGCCCGGCCCGACCCGGTGGATGCCGTCGAGGCGCTGGACCTGCTGGCCACGGTCTGGCGCCTGCTGCGCGCCTGGTGGCGCTGAAGGCCTGGGGTCAGGCGGGCGAAGACCGCAGGCCGTAGGTCTTGCCGCCGAGGAAGAGGTATTCGACGCGCAGGATCGCGTCGCCCTTTTCGCCCGCGAAGGTGAAGCCGAGCATGGCGACGGTGTCGCCGTTCTTGATCTCGGGCACGCCCCAGGCGTTCATGCGGGTCAGCGGCGCCAGCTCGATCGCCCAGCGGGCGTCCTTGCGGGTAGGCAGCTGCGCCGCCTTCAGCAGGCCGGCACCGTCGACATTGGCCGCCTGCGCGGGCACGGCCCGCATCGCCAGGTCGGCGGGCAGCGACAGCTTGGGCGGCACTTCGAGCGTCAGTTCGGCGTGCGGGTTGCGCCAGGCGACGTTCGTGGCACGGCCCTCCAGGTAGATCGGGCGGCCCTGGTCGAAGCTGCTCCAGCCGTGGTGGGCCCAGGCCGCAGGGGCGAGGCCCGCACCGGCAGCCAGAAGGAAATGGCGTCTTTGCATGTCGCTCCTCACATCGTCAGAAATAGGCAATCCAGCGCCCGCAGATGATGACGGCGATCCACAGCCCCAGCGACACCAGGGTCTGCACCCGCGCCGTAGTGTCCAGCAACTGCAGGCCCTGGCGGGCATGGAACCAGGCCGCGTTCAGGCCGGCCAGCATCACCAGGCCCATCTTGATCGTGAACATGCGGTTGGCCAGCATCTCGCCGGGCGCTGCCGCGAACATCAGCAGCCCGGTGAGCCCGATCAGGCCGAAGCCGGCGAGGGACACCGACAAGGCCAGGCGCGCCAGCGGCTGCACCGGCAGTTCCACGCCTTGGCCCCACACCCGCAGTTCCAGCAGCACCAGGTTGCCCAGCAGGAGCGCCACGCCGATGATGTGCAGCGACTCCAGCACCGGGTAGGCCCAGGGGCTGCTGGCGATGGCCGGGATACCGGCAAATGCGGGCGTTTCGAACATCTCACGACCCTAGCAGACGGGGCAGCGGCTCCTAGAATGCCGGCGCATGTACATCCACATCCTGGGCATTTGCGGCACGTTCATGGGCGGCCTGGCCGCCCTGGCACGTGAAGCCGGCCACCGCGTGACCGGCTGCGATGCCGGTGTCTACCCACCGATGAGCGACCAGCTGCGCGCGCTGGGCATCGAGCTGATCGAAGGCTTCGGCGCCGACCAGCTGGCGCTGAAACCCGATATCTTCGTCATCGGCAACGTCGTGACGCGCGGCAACCCGCTGATGGAAGCATTGCTCGACGCCGGCAGCGCCTACACCAGCGGCCCGCAATGGCTGGCCGAACATGTGCTGCACGATCCTTCAAACCCGCGGCATGTGCTGGCCGTGGCCGGCACGCATGGCAAGACGACCACCACCTCGATGCTGGCCTGGATCCTGGAAAGCGCCGGTCTGAAGCCGGGTTTCCTGGTCGGCGGCGTGCCGCAGAACTTCGGCATTTCGGCGCGCCTGGGCGATGGCAAGTGTTTCGTCATCGAGGCCGACGAATACGACACCGCGCTCTTCGACAAGCGCAGCAAGTTCGTGCACTACCGGCCGCGCACCGCCGTGCTGAACAACCTGGAACACGACCACGCCGACATCTTCCCCGACCTGGCGGCCATCGAGACGCAGTTCCACCACCTCGTGCGCACGGTGCCCGCCAGTGGCCGCCTGGTCGTGAATGCGCGCGACGAAGCACTGCAGCGCGTGCTCAAACGCGGCTGCTGGAGCGAAGTGTTGCGCTTCGGCACCAAGCGCGAGGAACCCGGTGGCCTGTGCGCGCGCGGCGAGCCGCATGCCTTCGACGTGCTGCGCGGCAGCCTGAAGCTGGGCCGCGTCGACTGGCCGCTGCTCGGTGAACACAACCAGATGAACGCGCTGGCCGCCATCGGCGCAGCCGAGCACGTGGGCGTGGCCCCCGATGTCGCGGCCAAGGCCCTGGGCAGCTTCGAGAACGTGCGCCGGCGCATGGAGCTGCGCGGTGAAGCCGGCGGGGTCGCCGTCTACGACGACTTCGCCCACCACCCCACGGCCATGCGCACCACGATCGGCGGCCTGCGCCTGAAGCTCGAGCGCGGCGCAGGCGCGGGCCCGGCGTCGCGCATCCTGGCGGTGTTCGAACCGCGGTCGAACACGATGAAGCTGGGCACGATGAAGGCCCAGCTGCCCTGGGCGCTGGAAGAAGCCGACCTCAGCTTCTGCCTGCAGGGCGACTACGGCTGGAGCACCCGCGAAGCCCTGGCGCCGCTCGGCGCCCGGGCAACGGCGGCAGACAGCGTCGAAGCGCTGGTGGCCGCCGTGGTGCGCGCCGCCCGCCCCGGCGACCATGTGCTGTGCATGAGCAACGGCGGCTTCGGCGGCATCCACGACAAGCTGCTGAAGGCGCTGGCCGCCGCCTGAGCGACGGCCCGGAAGGTTGGCGGCCTGGCGGCCGCCGACCTTCAACCGCGCTGCAGGGTCGCGCGCAAGGCTTCGGTGATCAAGGCCAGCGCATCCTGCAGATGGGCCCGGTTCTCCACCGAAAGGCCTGGCCGCGACGATGCCGTGCGCAGCTGGCCTTGCAGGTCCTGCGCCTGCAGGCGCGCCAGGCTGACGGCGTCCGCCGGCAAGGCCGGGTTCGGGCGCGTCAGGATGGCCTGCAGCCGCTTCAGGTGTTCACGCTGCAGGTTGCGGCGCATCGGGTCGATGTCCTTGCCCGACTTCAGCTCGCTCCACACCGAGCCCTGCACGGTGCTGTAGACCTCGTTCAGCGACAGCGCATTGCGGCGCTCGGCCTCGGGCAGGTACAAGGGCTGCTCCAGCAGGCGCTTTGCGGTGCCGGCCGACAGCAGGCTGTCCAGCGTCTGCGTCTGCAGCGTGAGCACGGTCTGGGGAATCGAGATGAAGCTGCGCTGCCATTCGACATAGTCCGGTGTCAGGCTGGCCAGGAATTCAGGCTTGAAGCGGAAGCTGTCGGTGGCAAAGATCTGCTCGTTCAGGAAGGCCAGGGCCTGGCGCTGCACGGCCGGCTCCACCGGCTTGAAGCCCGGCTTGCCCGTGCCCTGGATGTCGCGCTCGGTGTACATGCCGCCCACGTACTTGGCCACGATCGGTGGCATGCGACCCATCTGCGTCAGCCCTGACTGCAGGCTGCGGCGCAGGCGCTGTGAATCGTCGCCCGGCTGCACGCCGCGGGCCTGCACGCGCTGCCAGAGTTCCTTGCTCAGCGTCACACGGCGCTGGGCGAAGGCCAGCGGGCTCTCACCCAGGTCGAAGAGGTTGATGCGCGGGTCCAGCGCGGTGCCGGCGTCGCCGTCGTCGGCAAAGGCCAGGCCGGGGTCGGTGCGGCTCTTCTCGAGAATGGCCTTCAGCTCCTGCGCTTCCTGCCCGGGCGTCAGTGGCTTGTAGGCGTACTCGATGGCCCAGTAGTCGTAGGTGCCCAGGCCCTTCATGTTCGATTCGCTCTTGGCCTCGTTCTGCAGCGACAGGTTGAACGGGTTGTAGTCCATCACCGAACCGCTGATGCCGCGCGACGCGGCCAGCGCGGCATTGCGCAGCTGCGATTGCGGCACCGTGGTGCTGGCGATGAAGTTGTGGCGCATACCCAGGGTGTGGCCGACCTCGTGCGTGATCACGTCCTTGACATAGTCCTGCGCCAGCTTCTCGGCCTCGGGGCTGCCCGGGTCCAGGTCGCCGCGGGCTTCGAGCAGGTCGAAGGCGAAGTCGAGTTCTCGCGCACCTTCGACGGCATAGGTGCAGGCATCGAAGCCCTGGCGGCCCCATAGCGCGTCCAGCCCCTGGCGCCAGGCCGGCGGCGTGCCGCTGCCGTACAGGTCTTCGCTGACCAGCCGGCGCGCGCCGCGACCGAAGACGTCGGCCATGCGGATGTCGGCGTCCAGGATCTCGCCGGTGCGCGGGTCGGTGTTGCTCGGGCCCTGGGCAAAGCCGACATCGGCGCCCTGGAACCAGCGTACCGACGCATGGCTGGCGTCGAGCAGGTCGAAGTCGGCGTCGTCGGGCTGCTGCGGGGCAACGATGGCGTTCTTGAAGCCGATGCGCTCGAAGGCCTTGTTCCATTCCAGGATGCCGGCGGACACGGCGGCGCGGTAGCGCTGCGGCACGTTGCGGTCGATCCAGAAGGTGATGGGCTTGACGGGCTCGGACAGCGGCGCCTGCGGGTCCTTCTTCTCCAGGCGCCAGCGGTTGATGTTGTGGCGCCGTGTGACCGACGACATGTCGTCGGACATGTCGACATAGCTGTCGGTGAAGAAGCCCACGCGCGGGTCGGCGGCGCGGGTGGCCATGGGCGTGGCCGGCAGGTCGCGGAAGTTCATGACGTAGCTGATGAACAGGCTGCGCGGGTCGGGCGTGGTGCTGGGTGGCGGCGTCTGCGGCGGCGGCGTGGCGCCCGGCGGCAGCAGCGGCGGCGCGCCGATGCGCGGCACGGCGTAATGCAGCTTCGTCACCAGGCTGGTCAGGCCGGCGTCGGCGCGCACACGCTCGAACGAGGAATTGGCGCGGTCCACCGCATACGGCAGGCGGAAGGCAGCTTCCAGCTGCGTGCTGGTGCCGGCGATGTCGGCCAGCAGGAACGAAGCGTCGACCAGCACCGACTTGCGTTCGGGGTGGTCGGCGCTGGCCACCGGGCTGGCGGCGATCAGGCTGTCGCTGAAGCCCTCGGCCACGGCGCGGGCGGCGATGGCATCGCGCGGCGCGCGGAAGCCCTGCTGGCGCGCCAGCATCTGCATCTGGTTGCCGACACGGCGGAATTCCACGAGCCAGTCGCGCGCCATCGCGCCGGCGTACAGGCCGCGCTCACCCACCGATTGCGCCACGTTCACGGTGAACAGCATCGGCTTGCCCAGGCGGTCGGGGGCGATTTCGAGCCAGACCTTCTCGTCCTTGCGCCAGACGGGCAGGAAGCCGTCCTGGCGCTTGGCGTCCTTCGAGACTTCGGCAAATGGCTTGGGCGCGGCCGGGTCGGGGCGGGCGGCGGGTGCAGCGCCCGGCACGCTGGGCGCGGTCGCCGCTGCGGCGGGTGCAACCGCCACCGGAGCGGCCGGCGCGGCCGGCGGGGTCTTGGGGCCGGTGGCGGCAGAGGGTGCTGTCGTGGCGCAACCGCTGAGGCCCAGCAGGGCAACGGCAGCGGCAATGGCAATGGCGGCCGGACGGCCGGGAAAGCAATGGGAATGTGGGTTCACGGACTCGACCAGGGTTCGTTGCGGAAGCACGCAGCCGCCTCGGGCCATACCCGGTTCGCCGCGCAAAACCGCGCATTCTCCGCGCGCTGGCCGCCGCGCGCAGAGGGCATGCCCGCAACGGCTGGCGCGATGCGACGAACTGCGCCCGGGCGGCGACGAACCCGGCCTGGGCGCCGATAGACTGCTCCCGCTCCGCACCCCCAGCCACCGCCACCGCATGCCCCGCCCCACCCACCTGCTCTACCTGCACGGCTTCCGCTCGTCGCCGCGCTCGTTCAAGGCGCAGCGGCTGCTCGGCTGGCTGGCCTTGCATCGGCCCGAAGTGCAGACCTGGTGCCCGCAGTTGCCGCCTTCGCCCCGCCTGGCCATGACCCTGGCGCTGGAGGGCACCCACGACTGGCCGGACAACGGTTCGGTGGTGGTCGGCAGCTCGCTCGGCGGTTTCTACGCCACTGCCGTGGCCGAAGCCCGCGGCTGGCCTGCCCTGCTGCTGAACCCTGCCGTCGACCCGGCCCGCGACCTGGCGGCCCACATCGGCGAGCAAACGGCTTTCCATGACCCCGGGGAGGCCTTCTTCTTCCGGGCCGACTACGTCGACGAACTGCGCGCGTTGACACCCGCCGCCATCACCCGCCCGGAACGCTACGCCGGCCTCGTCACCCAAGGCGACGAGGTGCTGGACTGGCGCGAGATGGCGGCCCGCTACGCTGGCAGCCGGCTGCGGGTGCTGGCCGGCGGGGACCATGCGATCAGCGACTTCGAGTCCCATCTGCCGTTTGTGGTCAGCGAGCTGGGCCTGGGCTGAGCGGCGACAATCCCTCGATGCTCTATGCACTCTATGAAGACGCCGGGAAGTTCCACGCCGGCCGCGTGATGTCCGAAGCCGACACCTCGATGCAGGTGGAACTGGATTCCGGCAAGCGCGTGAAGGTCAAGACCGCGGCGGTGATGCTGCGCTTCGACAAGCCCGCCCCGGCAGAACTGATGGCGCAGGCCCAGGCGCTGGCCGGGACGATCGAACTCGAGCTGGCCTGGGAATTTGCGCCCGAGGGCGAGTTCAGCTTCGCCGAACTGGCACGCGACTATTTCAGCGCCAAGGCCGGCCCCGACCAGCAGGCCGCCACGCTGCTGCGCCTGTTCGAGGCACCGCACTACTTCCGCCGCCTGGGCAAGGGCAACTTCAAGAAGGCGCCCGAGGACATCGTCAAGGCCGCCCTGCTGGGCATCGAACGCAAGCGCCAGCAGGCGCTGCAGATCGAGGCCTGGGCCGCCGAGCTGGTGGCCGGCCACTGCCCCGCGCCGGTGCAGGACCAGCTGTACCGCATTCTTTTCAAGCCCGACAAGAACGGCCCCGAATACAAGGCCGTGGTCGAGGCGTCCAAGCGCAGCCAGCGCGCGCCGCTCGACCTGCTGAAGGCTGCCGGCGCGATCAACAGCCCCTACCTCTTCCACTGGAAGCGTTTCCTGTTCGAGACCTTCCCGCAGGGTACCGGCTTCCCGGCGCTGACGGCACCGGCGATCAAGGACGAGCTGCCGCTGGCCGCCGTGCAGGCCTTCTCGATCGACGATTCGCACACCACCGAGATCGACGACGCCCTGTCGGTGCAGGGGCTGGGCACGGGCACGGTGGTCTTCGGCATCCACATCGCCGCGCCGGCACTGGCCTTCGCGCCCGATTCACCGATCGACAAGCTGGCGCGCGACCGCCTGTCCACCGTCTACATGCCGGGCTGGAAGATCACCATGCTGCCCGACAGCGTGGTGCAGACCTACACGCTGACCGCTGGCCGCGACTGTCCGGCCGTGAGCCTGTACGTGACGCTGGACGAGAGCACGCTGGAAGTGCGCAGCAGCGAGACCAGGATCGAGCGTGTGCCGATCGCGGCCAACCTGCGCCACGACGTCCTGGACAGCGTCATCACCGAAGCCACCCTCACCGGCCAGGCCCCGGCCGACTACGCCTTTGCGACAGAACTCGCCTTCGCCTTCCGCCTGGCGCAGGCGCTCAAGGGCCGGCGCGAGGTGGTGCGCGGCAAGCCCGAGACCTTCAACCGGCCCGACTACAACTTCAAGCTCGAGCGCGCGCCTGGCCAGGAAGGTGAACCCGACGGCAGCGAGCGCGTGGTGATCAGCACCCGCCAGCGCGGCGCGCCGCTGGACCTGATCGTCGCCGAGGCCATGATCCTGGCCAACAGCACCTGGGGTGGCTGGATCGCCGAAAACGGCGTGCCCGGCATCTACCGCAGCCAGGCCAGCATGATGCCGGGCGTGAAGGTGAAGATGGGCACGCGGCCTGCACCGCACGCCGGCATGGGCGTGGCCCAGTACACCTGGGCGACGTCGCCGCTGCGCCGCTATGTCGACCTCGTCAACCAGTGGCAGATCGTGGCCTGCGTTCGCCATGGCCGCACTGCAGCGCTGGCCGCACCCTTCAAGCCCAAGGACGTGGGGCTGTTCTCCATCATCAGCGGCTTCGACGCCGCCTATGCCGCCTACAACGACTTCCAGAACGCCATCGAGCGCTGGTGGACGCTGCGCTGGCTGGAACAGAACGGCGTGGCCGAACTCGAGGCCACGGTCATGAAAGACGCTCTGGTGCGCGCAGACACCTTGCCGCTGGTGTTCCGCGTGGGCGGCACCGAAAGCCTGCCACGCGGCACGCGGGTGCGCGCCCGGGTGGCCGGCGTCGACCTGCTGACGCTGGAACTGCACGCCACCCTGCTGGCCCGCCTGGACGAAGCCGCGGCCCCCAGCGAATCCGATGCCAGCGACGACACCGAGGAAGACGATGCCGGCGCGGCCAGTGGCGGCCTGAAGCTGGCGATCGGCGACGAGGACCTGGCGCCGGCCGACACCTCGCCTGCCGAAGCGACGCCCGACGCGGCGGCCTGACGCCGGCGCTTTTGCACCCATGGCCATGCTCGGGCTGCGCCTGAACACCCTGCACCTGGCGTTGCTGGTGTCGGCAGTGGCGCATGGTGCGGTGGGCGTCGTGCGCTTCGTCGACCCGCAGGCTTTCGACCGGGTGTTCCGCGACGAGCCGCTGGAAGTGATCCTCGTCAACGCCCGGGCCAGCGAAGCGCCCGAACAGGCCCAGGCGATCGCCCAGGCGAATCTGCTGGGCGGCGGCAACGCCGAAAAGGGCCGGGCCACGTCGCCCCTGCCGCCCGACACCGCGCTGCAGATGGGCGACTCCACCGACGAGGTGCGCAGCAAGGTGCAAGAACTGCAGCAGCGGCAGCAGGCGCTGCTGACGCAGATCCGCCGCGAGATCGCCAGCTTGCCCGTGTCCGACCCCAGCCGCGAGACCGGCACGTCCGAACAGAAGGAGCAGGACGAACGCCGCCGTCAGCTGCTGCGGCTGCTGGCGGAGATCGAAAAACGCGTCAACGAAGAAAACGCGCGGCCGAAGCGCCGCTACATCAGCCCGGCCACGCGTGAGGAGGTCTACGCGCTGTATTACGACGCGCTGCGCCGCCGCATCGAAGACCGCGGCACGCGCAACTTCCCGGAACACCAGGGCGTGAAGCTGTATGGCGACCTGACGATGAATGTCACCATCGATGCCAGCGGCCAGGTGATCGAAGCCGACATCGTGCGCCCGTCGAAAAGCCGCGTGCTCGACCAGCAGGCCGTGGCCATCGTGCGCGCGGCAGCACCCTTCGGCAGTTTCACCCCGGCGATGCGCGCGCAGGCCGACCAGATCGTCGTGACCTCGCGCTTCCGTTTCACCCGTGACGACGAATTGCAGACCACCCTGAGCGGACGCTGAATTGACCTCGACGCCCACCATCGACCGTTATGCCGTGCTCGGCCACCCCGTGGCCCACAGCCGCAGCCCGGCCATCCACGCCGCCTTTGCCGCCCAGACCGGGCAGACGCTGGACTACGGGCGCCTGGAATGCCCGCTCGACGGTTTTACCGACACCGTGCGGCGCTTTGCGCGCGATGGCGCCCGCGGCTGCAATGTCACCGTACCCTTCAAGTTCGAGGCCCTGGCCCTGGCGGCGCGCGCCACCGAACGGGCAGCCCTGGCCGGCGCCGCCAACACCCTGCGCTTCGACACCGAGGGCTGGCTCGCCGACAACACCGACGGTGTGGGCCTGGTGCGCGACCTGGAGCACAACGCCGGCCGGACGCTGGCCGGCCGCAGCCTGCTGCTGGTGGGCGCTGGCGGCGCTGCGGCCGGAGTGCTGGGCCCGCTGCTGGCGGCGCGGCCGGCGCGGCTGGTGCTGGCCAACCGCACGCCTGAAAAGGCGGTGGCGCTGGTCGCCAGCCATTCCCACTGGGCTGCGCGCCATGGCGTGGCCCTGTCCGCCTGCAGCCTGGACGAAGCTTCGCGCGCAGCTGCTTTCGACACCTTGATCAACGCCAGCGCCAGCAGCCTGGCTGGGGCTGCGTCGCCGGTGGCCGCAAGCGTGCTGGCACCCGGCGCGCTGGCCGTCGACCTGATGTACGGCGCCGCCGCCGCCCCGTTCATGACCTGGGCGCGTGGCGCCGGGGCGCAGGCCCGTGACGGCCTGGGCATGCTGGTGGAGCAGGCGGCAGAGGCTTTTTTCCTGTGGCGCGGCGTGCGGCCGGACACCGCCCCTGTGCTGCACGCATTGCGGCAGCAGGTGGACACGGCGTGAACAAGAGCCCGCGCCCGGTCCTGCGCCAGCTGCTGCGCGGCCTGGGTCTGCTGCTGCTGTGCACGCTCTGCCTGCAGGTCGTGTTCATCGCGCGCGTGGCACTGATGAACCTGGTCGACCCGCAGTCCACCAGCTTCCAGCGCAGCGAGGCCTGGCGGCTGCTGACGAGCCAGGGGCAGGTGCTCTGGTCGCAGGAATGGGTGGACGACGATGCCTTGTCGGCGAACCTCAAGCGCGCCGTCATCGCCAGCGAAGACGCCGGCTTCACCGAGCACAGCGGCGTCGAATGGGAAGCCATCGAAAAGGCCTGGGCGCGCAACCAGAAGAACGAGGCGCGGGCCGAAAGGCTGCAGCAGCGACGGCAGCGCCCGGTGTCGGTGCGGCTGGTGGGTGGCTCGACCATTTCACAACAGTTGGCCAAGAACCTGTTCCTGAGCGGCGAGCGCACGGTGCTTCGCAAAGGCCAGGAGTTGTTGCTCACTTTCTACCTGGAGGCGCTGCTCTCGAAGCAGCGCATTCTGACGATCTACCTGAACAACGTCGAGTGGGGCGAAGGGGTGTTCGGCGCCCAGGCCGCCGCCCGCCACTACTTCCGCGTCGACGCCGCGCGGCTGGCGCCGGCCCAGGCAGCGCGGCTGGCGGTGATGCTGCCGGCGCCCAAGCGCTTCGAGCAGCGGCCGGCCTCGCCTTACCTGCTGGGCCGGGCCCAGGCCGTGCTGGCACGCATGGGCGACGTGGCTTTGCCTTGACGGCCGACAATGCGGCCATGAACGTGAGCCTGACCGACGAGATCGCCATCGCCGCCGCCCGCCTGGTGGTCGAAGAAGGCATGGAGTACCCGGCCGCGAAAAGGCGCGCTGCCCGCGACCTCGGCCGGCGCAGCACGCGCCAGGCCGAACTGCCCAGCAACGAGCAGGTGGAAGACGAGGTCCGCAGCCACATCGATCTGTTCTGCGCCGACACCCAACCGGCCGAGTTGCAGGCGCTGCGCGAGGTGGCCGTGCTGTGGATGCAGCGGCTGGCGGAATTCCGCCCGTACCTGGGCGGCGCGGTCTGGCGCGGCACGGCAACGAAGCTGTCGGCCGTGCACCTGGACCTGTATTGCGACGACCCCAAGGCTGCCGAGATCATGCTGGTGAACGCCGGGGTCGACTACGACGTCGGCTCGATCGAACGCGCTGGCCGCGAACCCGTCAACGTGCTCACCGTCGGCACGCGCAGCCAGGCGCTGGGCGAACTCGTCAGCGTGCACCTGTTCCTGCGCGAGCTGGACGATCAGCGCGGCGCGCTCAAGCCCGACGCCCGCGGCCGCAGCTGGCGCGGCGACCTGCCGGCGCTGCAGCGCCTGATGGCCGGGGTGGCAGCATGACGCCGGGCCGGCGCCGGCTGATGCTGGGCGGTGTGGCGCTGTCGGCGGGCGCGGCCGGCCTGGGTGTCGGCAGCGGCCTCTGGCGAAAGAAGACCGAGCCGCCAACGGGCCCAGCCCAGGTCGGCGACCCCGAAACCGCGTTCCTGTGGGATCTGTCGTTCACCCAGCCCGACGGCGCCACACTGGCCCTGGCCAGCCTGCGCGGCAAGCCGCTGCTGATCAATTTCTGGGCGACGTGGTGCCCGCCCTGCGTGAAGGAAATGCCCGAGTTCGACCGCTTTCACCGCGAATACAGCGGCCGCGGCTGGCAAGTGCTGGGGCTGGCCGTCGACTCGCCCACGCCCGTGCGCGACTTCCTCAAACGCGTTCCGGTGGGCTACACCATCGCCCTGGCCGGCTTCGAAGGCACCGAGATGAGCCGCAAGCTGGGCAATCCGCAAGGCGCTCTGCCTTTCACCGTGATGATCGGCGCCAGCGGCAAGGCGCTGCAGCGCCATCTGGGCGAAACCACCTTCGACGCCCTGGCCAACTGGGCCAGGCAAACCTGAAAATCGGCCAAAAACAGGGCAAACCGCTTCCAACGTCGATCAAAAAGCGTAGAGTCGCGCCCTCTGATGAGCATCCTCGTCCTTCACGGCCCGAACCTGAACCTGCTCGGCACACGCGAGCCGCAGGTCTATGGTCATACCACTTTGCCGCAGATCGACGCCGATCTCGCCCAGATGGCCGCACATGCAGGCGCGGCGCTGCACAGCCTGCAAAGCAATCATGAAGGCGTGCTGATCGACCGCATCCACCAGGCTCGGCTGGACGGCACCGAGTTCATCCTCATCAACCCGGGCGGCCTCACCCACACCAGCGTGGCCTTGCGCGATGCACTGGCCGGTGTGGCACTGCCCTTCATCGAAGTCCACCTGTCCAACATCCACCGCCGTGAACCGTTCAGGCACCACTCGTACCTGTCGGACCTGGCTGTCGGCGTGATCTGCGGCCTGGGCGCCGACGGCTACCGCCTGGCGCTGCAGCATGCGCTGGCACGGCGCAGCACGCACACCGCGTGAATAGAACAAAGCAGAAGGAGTCCACTCGATGGACCTGAGAAAACTCAAGACCCTGATCGACCTGGTGTCGGATTCGAACATCTCGGAACTCGAAATCACCGAAGCCGAAGGCAAGGTGCGCATCGTCAAGGGCGGCGTCGCCGCACCCCAGGCCTACGCCTCGGCCCCGCTGGCAGCCCCCACCACCGCGGCCCCGGCGCCGCTGGCATCGGCCCCGGCGCCTGCCGAACCGGCCGCCGAAGCCGCCGGCCGCTTCATCAAGTCGCCGATGGTCGGCACCTTCTACCGGTCGGCGAGCCCGGGCGCCAAGCCCTTCGTCGACCTGGGAGACGCCGTCAAGGAAGGCGAGCCGGTCTGCATCATCGAAGCGATGAAGATCATGAACGAGATCGAGTCCGACGCGGACGGCAAGATCGTTCGCATCCTCTGCGAGAACGGCCAGCCGGTGGAATTCGGCCAGCCGCTGTTCCAGGTCGAATAGGCGTCGAGCACGGTGTTCAAGAAAATACTCATCGCCAACCGCGGAGAGATCGCGCTGCGGATTCAGCGCGCCTGCCGCGAGATGGGCATCAAGTCGGTCGTCGTCTATTCCGAGGCCGACCGCGAAGCGAAGTACGTGAAGCTCGCCGACGAGGCGGTGTGCATCGGGCCGGCGCAGTCGAGCCTGAGCTACTTGAACATGCCGGCGATCATCAGCACCGCCGAGGTGACCGACGCCGAAGCCATTCACCCCGGCTACGGTTTCCTCAGCGAAAACGCCGACTTCGCCGAACGCGTCGAGCAGAGCGGCTTCACCTTCATCGGGCCCACGCCCGAGAGCATCCGCATCATGGGTGACAAGGTCAGCGCCAAGCAGGCGATGATCCGCTCCGGCGTGCCCTGCGTGCCCGGCAGCGAAGGCGCCCTGCCCGACGACCCGAAGGAAATTACGCGCCAGGCGCGAGCCATCGGCTACCCGGTGATCATCAAGGCCGCCGGCGGCGGCGGTGGGCGCGGCATGCGCGTGGTGCATACCGAAGCCGCGCTCATCCACGCCGTGCAGACCACGCGTGCCGAAGCCGGTGCCGCCTTCGGCAACCCGGCCGTGTACATGGAGAAGTTCCTCGAGAACCCGAGGCACATCGAGATCCAGATCATGGCCGACCAGCACAAGAATGCGGTCTGGCTGGGCGAACGCGACTGCAGCATGCAGCGGCGCCATCAGAAGATCATCGAAGAGGCGCCGGCCCCGGGCATCGCCCGGCGCATCATCGAACGCATCGGCGACCGTTGTGTGGCGGCCTGCAAGAAGATCGGCTACCGCGGCGCTGGCACCTTCGAGTTCCTGTACGAAAACGGCGAGTTCTTCTTCATCGAGATGAACACGCGCGTGCAGGTCGAGCACCCGGTGACGGAGATGGTCACGGGCGTGGACATCGTGCAGATGCAGATCCGCGTGGCGGCGGGCGAGAAGCTGCCCTTCACCCAGCGCAACATCGAGATGCGCGGCCACGCCATCGAGTGCCGCATCAATGCCGAGGACCCGTACAAGTTCGTGCCTTCGCCCGGCCGGATCACGCTGTGGCATGCCCCCGGCGGGCCGGGCGTTCGGGTGGATTCGCATGTCTACACGAATTACTTCGTGCCGCCGAACTACGACTCGATGATCGGGAAGATCATCTGCCACGGCGACACCCGCGACCAGGCGCTGGCGCGCATGCGCACGGCGCTGTCGGAAACCGTGGTTGAAGGCATCCACACCAACATCCCGCTGCACCGCGAACTGATGGTCGACGCCAAGTTCATCGAAGGCGGCACCAGCATCCACTATCTGGAAGGCTGGCTCGGGCAGCACAAGCGATGAGCCGGGTGGCGGTTCGCGGCCCGTTGCGGTCGTTCGTTTATTGCCTGCTTGGTCCCATGCAAAGGCGGTCTGGGGCTGGCTGTGGCGCTTATCCTCGGCGGCCTTCGCTGCGCTCAGGCTGCCCTGCGGTGCTCGGTCCCGCGGCCCCATCGCGGAACTCGCTTCATTCGCCGCGCTCATTGCGCTCAATCACCCGCGATGAGTCAGAGGTTGAACCGCGCTGCGCGCGGGGGCCGCGGGCCCTGCGCTCCTCGGCGCCTCCCATGCGCGCCACAGCCAGCCCCAGCCCGC
>JALHPF010000058.1 GCA_022842595.1 Rubrivivax sp. | reverse complement strand
TGCCGATGGACGCCCGGGTGCCGCTGGCGGCGCTGGCCGTGCTGCTGCTGCTGTTGCGCCAAGGCCGGCCAGGAGCCGCCATGAAGCGCTGGCGCACGGCACGCGCCCGCGGCGGGTGAGACGCGGCCGTCAGCCGACCGCGCGCGCCGCCAGCACCGGGATCAGCGCGGCGCGGTAGGCGGCCGAGCCGTGCAGGTCGCTGTTCAGCTCGTCGGCGGGCACGCTGGCGCCGGCCAGCGCCGTGGCGCTCCAGTCCGCGGCCAGCCTGGCTTCCAGGCTGGGCACACGGAACACGCCGTTGGCGCCGGCGCCCGTGACCGCCACACGCACGCCCATCGACCCCTGGCTGACGAACACGCCGACCAGCGAAAAGCGGCTGGCCGGCTGCTTGAACTTCTGCCAGCCGGCCTTGTCCGGGATGGGGAAACTCACGGCGGTGATGAGCTCGTCCTCGGCCAGGGCGGTGGTGTACAGGCCCTGGAAGAAGTCTTCGGCAGCGAGGGTGCGGCGGTCGGTGTGCACGCTGGCACCCAGGCCCAGCACGGCGGCGGGGTAGCAGGCGGCGGGGTCGTTGTTGGCCAGGCTGCCACCCAGGGTGCCGCGGTGGCGCACCTGGCGGTCGCCGATGTGGCCGGCCAGTCCGGCCAGCGCCGGGATGGCACGCTGCACCTCGGCCGAAGCCGCCACGGCCGCATGCGTGGTGCCAGCGCCGATGGTGAGCTTGCCGCCGGCCACGCTGATGCCCTGCAGCTCGGCCAGGCCGGCCAGGTCGATGAGCGCACTTGGCGCGATCAGCCTCAGCTTCATGGCCTGCAGCAGGGTCTGGCCGCCAGCGATCAGCTTGCTGTCGGGCTGGGCCGCGGCGCGGATGGCCTCGGCCACGCTGGCGGGCTGGTGGAAGTCGAAGTTCTGCATGCCTGTTGCGGGTCGGTGCGGGCGTGATGGCGCGACTTTAGGGTCAAGGGCGGTGCCAGGCCCGGGGCATCAGGGCCCCGGCTGGAGCGGGATGCCGGCGAGGGTGGGTATGAAGTCGCGGATGGTGCCGACAAACTGGAAGTTCAGGTCGCGGCCGTCGTGGACGTAGACGCCGTCGCCGGCCACGCCCAGGTAGTTGCGGGTCACGGAGTAGTACTCGTACTGATACGGTGGGTATTCGCCCCGGAAGGGGTAGCCCACGAAGGTCTGCGCATGAAGCCGGCGAGACAGTCCGAAGATGCGTCGTGCCGGGGTGATGGCGGGAGCGCCTTCCAGACTGCAGGCGTTGGGGTTGAGCGTCATCACCACCGGCCGATGGGCCGTGAGCGGGACGAAGCCCAGGCTGCGGGCATATGCCAGCTCGGCATCGCGGACATCGAGCACCATCGCTACGGGGGAGAAGATGGCCGGCAGGATGGCGCCGCTGTCGAAGTTGTCGCACGCCACGATGTTGATGGGCAACCGTAGCGCATCGAAGCGGGCCACGATGTTCTCTGCCCATTCGAAGGTGCCGTAGTAGTAGACATCCAGACCCGGGTCTTCGCTCCAGACGACCTGGGAACGTTTGACCATGCGCGTGGCGCCCGCCGGCACGGCGGCCGGAAACTGCGCGGCGGGAATGCCTTCGATGAAGGGGATGAAGTCCGACACCTCGCCGACCCGCTGCCAGTTCCAGTCGCGGCCGTTGTGCACGTAGACGCTGTCGCCGAGAAGGCCCAGATAGTTCTGCGTGCCCGTGTAGTAGCGGTAGCGGTACGACTCGTAGACACCGCTGAGCTGCGCGCCCGAGAACAGCGGGCCGAAGTTGCGCCTGGCCAGCCCGTGGATGCGTTGTTCGGGCGTGATGCCCGTTTCGCCAGGCCGGCCCGAAGCGCACTGGCCTTCGTTGACGACCGTGAAGCCCGCGGCGTTCGCGGCGGTCAGCGGCGCATAGCCCAGGCCGGTGGCGAAGGGCAGGTCTTCGGCCCGGACATCGAGCACCAGCACGAAGGGGCGCGCCGTCGGCGCGACGTCCACGCCCGTTTCACTGGTGCGGTCGCAGGCGACGACAAACACCGGAACACGCGCGGCGTCGAATGCCGCGAGCATGTCCTCGGCACGCCAGGCCACGCTGCGGTCGTTGGGGTCGGACGAATTCACGAGCGCGCGCTGGAACACACGGGTTGTCCCGGCAGGCGGTGGAATCTGGAACAGGTCGACGCTGGCTGCGGCGGGGCTGGCCGCCAGTGCCACCGCCCGCCCGGACGCCTGCGCCGGCGCGACCGGGTCGGCACTGCCACCGCCGCAGGCGGACAGGGCCAGCATGCAGGCGGCCGCAAGGAACGCCTGCAAGCCCGGGCGGAGCCTGGGGCCGGAAACACGCGCGGGCAGCCGATACGTCGTCATCGCGCCATTCTGCCTGCGGGCGGGCGCGGGTGTGTCGCCCGGCGGCCCGATCAGGAACTGGCGCGCACTTCCTCGATGCTCGTGATGCCGGCCAGCACCTTCTCGATGCCGTCCTGGCGCAGCGTGCGCATGCCTTCGCTGAGCGCAAAGCGCTGCAGTTCGTCGGCACGGGCGCCGGTCTGGATGAGGTGGCGCAGACCGCGGCCCACCATCATCAGCTCGTGGATGCCGGCGCGGCCGCGGTAGCCGGTGCCGCTGCAGTGGTCGCAGCCCATGGCCTTGTAGCGCATCAGCCGTCCTTCGCTGCCCTCGGGGTCGCCGGCGTTGCGGGCGCCGAAGCGGGTGCGCCAGTCGGCCAGCACCGCATCGGCCGTCGGCGCGCCTTCCACGCCTTCCAGCACATGCAGGTAGTCGTGCAGCAGCTCTTCTTCCTCTTCCGGGCTGGCTTCGTGCGCGGTGCGGCACTTCACGCAGAGCCGGCGCACCAGGCGCTGGGCCAGCACGCCCAGCAAGGCGTCGGCAAAGTTGAAGGGGTCCATGCCCATGTCGAGCAGCCGCGTCACCGTCTCGGGGGCGCTGTTGGTGTGCAGCGTGCTCAGCACCAGGTGGCCGGTCAGGCTGGCCTCGATCGCCACCTGCGCGGTTTCCTTGTCGCGGATCTCGCCCACCATCACGACGTCGGGGTCGGCACGCAGGAAGGCGCGCAGCGCCTTGGCGAAGGTCCACTCGATCTTCGGGTTCACCTGCACCTGGCGCAGCCCGGCCTGGGTGATTTCGATCGGGTCTTCGGCCGTCCAGATCTTGCGCTCGGGGGTGTTGATGACGCTCAGCGCCGAGTGCAGCGTCGTCGTCTTGCCCGAACCCGTGGGGCCCACGCACAGCAGCATGCCGTAGGGGCGCTCGGCCGCTTCCTTGAAGCGCTTCAGGTTGCTCGGGCTCAGGTTCAGGTTGTCCAGCGGAATCGGCTTGCTCGATGCGAGCAGGCGCATGACCGCGTCTTCGCAATTGCTGTGCGTAGGGATCGTGGCCACCCGCAGTTCGAGCTTGCTGCCCTGCACGAACTTGCCGAAGTTGATCTTGCCGTCCTGCGGCTTGCGCCGTTCGCTGATGTCCAGGTCGCACATGATCTTCAGCCGCGCGAGCAGGGCGTTGCGGTAGGTGTGCGGCAGTTCCAGGTAGGGGCGCAGCTGGCCGTCCTTGCGGAAGCGGATGTTCACGCGCTCGCGGCCGGCGCGGCATTCGATGTGGATGTCGCTGACACCCTGCGAGTGCGCTTCCTGGATCATGCTGTTGATGAGCCGCACCAGCGAGTTGTCGCTCTGCTCGATGACGGTGTCTTCGTCGCCGGGCTCGGCGCTGTCGCCGTGTTCCATGGTCGCCAGCAGCTTGCTGGCGTCGCCGGGCTCGTAGTCGATGACGACGGTGTCACCGCCGCTGCGCTGGCTGGCCAGGCTTTCGCCGATCTTCTCGTAGGCCTTTTCGATGGCCTCGGCCAGCACGCCCGCGCGGGCCAGCACCGGCACCACCTTGCCTTGAGCGGCGAATTCCAGTTCGTCGATGGCGCGGCGGTTCGACGGGTCTTCCAGCGCCACCACCAGCCGGCCGCCACGCAGCATCAGCGGCAGGGCCGGCGTGCGCTGGGCCACGGGGTAGGGCAGCCGTGTCAGGGCTTCGAGCTCGGTGGGAAAGCTGGTGACGTCGACCAGCGGGTAGCCCATCTTGCGTGCCAGCGCGGTCTGCAGGTCGGCGCGCGAGACCAGGCCGCGCCGCACCAGCAGTTCGCCCAGCGGCACGCTGCGGTCGCTGCGCTGCTGCAGCAGGGATTCGTCGAGCTGCACTTCGGTGATGAAGCCCAGGGCGGTGAGGGCCTCGCCGATGCGCACCATCGGCATCTTCGCCTGCTGCTCGATGGCCGCACCCAGCTCTTCGGGCGTGATGATCTGGCGCACCACGAGCATGTCGCCGAGCTTGCGCTGTCGCAGCTGCTGCTGTTCTTCCAGGGCCTCCTGGATCTGCTCGGCCGTGACCGCAGCATGCGCCACCAGGGCTTCGCCCACACGCAGACCCAGGTCAGCGCGGGCATAGGCCGACACCGGCACGAAGGCGCGGCGCACCGCGCCGCCGATGTCCACCGGCTCGAACAGGAACAGGCCGCAGGGCTCCTCGCGGTGGCCCACGGTCAGGCCTTCCCAGGTGCTGCCGTCGTGGAACTGCAGCTTGAAGGGAACGGGCGGGCGCTGCACCAGCAGGTCGGCGGCGGCGTTTTCGCCCAGCGGTTGTGCCACGGCCAAGGGCTGTGCCAGGCGCAGGCGGCGGAATTGCTCGAAGTGCACGGGCACCGCGGAACGAGCCGAGCCCAGGCGGAACTGCAGGATGCGCGCGACGGGGTCGAACCCGACCATGCGGCCGACCATGCGCTGGCCATTCAGGCCTTCGATCTCGCAGGGGTCGCCGGCGGCCAGCGCCTTGCTGCTGCCGTAGCGGGCCAGCTCGGGGGTGGGCCAGGCAAAGCCGGCCGGCTCTTCGGTGGCGGCAGCGGCTGGCACCGCTGAAGCAGCTTCGGGCGGTACCAGCGAAAGAGGCGGCGATGACAGGTCGGACATGGCTTGATGCTAGGGACAGCGGCTCGCCGCGATGACCGCGAATAGCAGGCCGAACGCCCGCCAATTGACCCGCAGCGACGGCCCCGCAGGCCCAGGGCCACGGCTGCGGCAACATCGGCGGCATGAACCTGCGCTTTGTCGAAGCCTTCTACTGGGCCGTCACCCTGAAGAGTGTCACGCGTGCGGCCGAGAAGCTGTTCGTGACGCAGTCGGCGCTGTCCAGCCGCATCGCCGCGCTCGAGGCCGAGCTCGGAGTGCTGCTGCTCGATCGTCGCGACAAGCAGTTCCGGCTGACAACGGCCGGCGTGCGCTTCCAGCACCATGCCGAGCGGCTGCTGAACCTGCAGCGCGATATCAAGGCCGAATTCGGCAGCGACGCGGTGCGCCCGATGTCGCTGCGCCTGGGGGTGATCGAATCGGTGCTGCATTCCTGGCTGATTCCCTGGCTGCAGGCGCTGCGGCGCGAACACCCGCAGCTGGAACTGGCGCTGTCGGTGGAAACCACGCCGGTGCTGGTGGACCAGATGCGCCGCGGCGCGGTGGACCTCATCCTGACGGCCCTGCCGGCCGACGGCGACGGCGTGCGCACGCAGGCGCTGGCACCGATGCCGATGGTCTTCGTCGGCCAGACCGAACGCCACAAGCGCCCACGCTGGACGCTGCCGATGCTGGCCGAACAAGAGGAACTGCTGACCTTCCAGCGCGGCTCGCAGCCGCACGTGGCGCTGCTGGACCTGTGCCGCAAGCAGGGCGTGGCGGCGCCGCGCGTGCACACCATCTCGTCGATCTCGGCGATGGTGCAGCTGGTCGAGGAAGGCTTCGGCGTGGCCACGCTGCCTCAGGCGGCGGTGCAGCGCCTGGCCGAGCGCTTGCCGCTGCGCGTGCTGCGCTGCGACGCACCGCTGACGCCCCTGCCCATCCACCTGAGCTGGCGCGACGACCCGGGGGCCTCGGCCGCCGGCAGCGTGGTCGACGCGGTGCTGGCGATCGAGCCCAGGCCGGTGCGGGCTGCCAGGATCAGTCATCGAAAAATTCGATGAGGAACGCGAAAAATTTCTTGTTTGCCGCGGCCGGGCCTGCGCTTCCAGAATGCGCCCAAGGCTTGTGCCTAAGCTTGTGCCAGGGAACGCGATGCACCCGATGTCTGCCGAACAATCACAGCCCGTTGCGGGCGGCCTTGGCCGCCGCAGCACCCCCGCCCAGACCCCCGCCCAAGTTCGGCAGGCCGCGCGCAGTGGCCGCTTCAACGGCCATACCAGCGGCCTGGCCGACCGCCACGTGCAGGGTAACTTGGTGGTGCTGCCGGCAGAGCATGCCGCCGACTTCCTGCGCTTCTGCCAGCGCAACCCCAAGCCCTGCCCGTTGCTGGCGGTGGGCGAACCCGGGCAGCCGGGCCTGCCGGGGCTGGGTGCCGACATCGATATCCGCACCGACGTGCCGCGCTACCGCGTCTGGCGCCATGGCGAGCTGGTCGACGAGCCCGGCGACATCAGCGCGCTCTGGCAGAGCGACTTCGTCAGCTTCGTGCTCGGCTGCAGCTTCAGCTTCGAGCAGGCCCTGCTCGACGAAGGCATGCGCCTGCGCCACATCGACGAAGGCCGCAACGTGGCCATGTTCCGCACCAGCACCGCCGCCGCAGCGGCCGGGCCCTTTGCCGGGCCGCTGGTGGTGACGATGCGGCCGCTGAAGGCGGCAGACGCCATCCGCGCGGTGCAGATCACATCGCGCTACCCGGCGGTGCACGGCGCGCCGGTGCACATCGGCGACCCGGCGCTCATCGGCATCGCCGACCTGTCACGGCCCGACTACGGCGACGCCGTGGTCGTGCACGCCGACGAGCTGCCGGTGTTCTGGGCCTGCGGTGTCACACCCCAGGCAGCGCTGGTGCAGGCGCGGCTGCCGCTGGCCATCACCCATGCGCCGGGCTGCATGCTCGTCACCGACCTGCTGAACCACCAGCTGGCCAGCTTCTGACCATCGCCCCTGTTCTGATTCCCGCCCCCACCACTGACATGGAGTCATCGATGAAGACACTGCCCCGCGCCCCGGCCTGCCTGGCTGCATTCGCGACATCGTTCGTGCTGGCTGCTGCCAGCACGGGCGCCGCCGCCCAGACCAAATGGGACCTGCCCTCGGGCTACGGCGCCAACACCTTCCAGGTGCAGAACCTGCAGTGGTTCGCCGAGGAAGTGGACAAGGCGACGGCCGGCAAGCTGAAGATCACCGTGCACCCGGGTGCGTCGCTGTTCAAGGCCAACGAGATCAAGCGCGCGGTGCAGACCTCGCAGACGCAGATCGGCGAGTTCATCCTGTCGGGCGCGGCCAACGAGAACGCGCTGTTCGGCGTCGACGCCATTCCCTTCCTGGCCACCACCTACGGCGAGGCGAAGAAGCTTAACGACGTGTCTGTTCCTTATCTCGACAAGCTGCTGGCCAGCCAGGGCATGAAGCTGCTGTACACCGTGCCCTGGCCCGGGCAGTCGCTGTACAGCAAGAAGCCGGTCGCGAGCCTGGCCGACCTGAAGGGCACGAAGATGCGCGCCTACAACCCGGCCACGACGCGCATCGCCGAAATCGCCGGCGCCCAGCCCGTCACCATCCAGCTGGCCGAACTGCCCCAGGCCCTGGCCACCGGCGGTGTCGACAACTTCCTGACCAGCAGCGCCAGCGGTGTCGACAGCAAGCTCTACGAGCAGGTGAAGTACTTCTACGACGTCAACGCCTGGCTGCCGCGCAATGCGGTGGTGGTGAACCTGAAGGCCTTCGACGCGCTCGACAAGCCTGCCCAGGCCGCGCTGTTGAAGGTGGCTGCGGCCGCGGGTGAACGGGGCTGGAAGACCAGTGACCAGAAGGACGACGAATACCTGAAGGAACTGGCCGCCAAGGGCATGGTGGTGGACCGCAGCAGCGCCAAGCTGAAGGCCGAGCTGAAGACGGTGGGCGACCGCATGGCGGCCGAATGGCTGAAGCAGGCCGGCGCCGATGGCCAGGCCCTGATCGACGCTTACAGAAAGTGATGCCTCCACGCTCGCTGGCGCTTGCTGCCCCCCAAGGGGGCGCTGGCATCGGGCCGGCGAAGCCGGACCCTCGCCATGGCTTGAAGGAAGACTGTCGTGCGTCGCACTCTTGACCTCTTCTACGGCGGCCTGATGGCCGGTGCGGCGCTGGCCATGCTGGCCGCCTTCGGCTGCGTGATGCTGGGCATTGCCGACCGCCAGTTCGCCTGGGGCCTGCGCGGGCTGGACGCCTATGCCGGCTATGCCGTCGCCGCGGCCTTGTTCCTGGCGCTGCCGGGCACTCTGCAGCGCGGCGAGCATATCCGCGTGACGCTGCTGCTGCAGCGCCTGCCGGCCACGCTGCAGAATCTGCTGGAGTGGTGGTGCCTGGCGGCAGGCAGCCTGCTGGCGGGTGGACTGGCTTTTTATGCCTGTCGCCTAGTGTGGGTGTCGCGGCAGACCGGCGACGTATCGCAGGGCTCGGACGCCACGCTGCTGTGGCTGCCGCAGCTGGCCATGGCGCTGGGCTGTGTCGGGCTGGCCGTGGCCCTGCTGGATGCGGCGTTGTCGCGGGCTACCGGCCGCCGTTTCTTCGTCAGCAGTGGCGGCGAAGCCGCGCGCGTCGAGTAAGGCCGAAGGGTCACCGTCATGGACATCGTCACCGCTGCCTTGCTCGTCGGCCTGCTGCTGGCCGTGCTGGCCTCGGGCCTGTGGATCGGCCTGGCGCTGCTGGGCGTGGCCGTGTTCGCGATGGAGGTCTTCACCAGCCGGCCGGTGGGCGACAGCATGGTCTTCACCATCTGGGGCAGCACCAGCAACTGGACGCTGACGGCGCTGCCGCTGTTCCTGTGGATGGGCGAGATCCTGTTCCGCAGCCGGCTCACGGCCGACCTGTTCAAGGGCCTCGCGCCCTGGCTCAACCGCGTGCCGGGGCGGCTGCTGCATGCCAACGTCATCGGCTGCGGCATCTTCGCCGCGGTCTCGGGCAGCAGTGCCGCCACCTGCGCCACCATCGGCAAGATCACGCTGCCGGAACTGAAGAAACGCGGCTACCCCGACGCCATCAGCATGGGCTCGCTGGCCGGTGCCGGCACCTTCGGGCTCCTGATTCCGCCGTCGATCATCATGATCGTCTATGCCGTGGCCACCGACGTGTCCATCGCCCGACTGTTCGTGGCCGGTGTCGTGCCCGGGCTGATGCTGATGGCCATCTTCAGCGGCTACATCATGTTCTGGGCCTGGCGCAACCCGGCCCTGGTGCCGGCGGCCGACGCCGACACCACGCTGGGCGAGAAGCTGCGCGCGGCGCGGCACCTGCTGCCGGTGCTGTCGCTCATCGTGCTGGTCATCGGCGCCATCTACAGCGGCCTGGCCACGGCCACCGAGTCGGCGGCACTCGGCGTGGCCGGGGCGCTGGCGCTGAGCACCATCGAACGGTCCCTCACCTGGGCCGGCTTCAAGGAAGGCCTGTTCGCTGCCTGCCGGGTGTACTGCATGATCGGCCTGATCCTGGCCGGCGCCTCGTTCCTGACGCTGGCAATGGGCTTCATTGGCCTACCTCGAGAAGTGGCGGCGTACATCGGCAGCCTGCAGTTGGGGGCCTTCGGGCTGATCCTGCTGCTGATGGTGTTCTTCATCATCCTGGGCTGTTTTCTCGACGGCATCAGCATGGTGGTGCTGACCATGGCCGTGCTGCTGCCCACAGTGCAGGCTGCAGGCATCGACCTCATCTGGTTCGGCATCTTCGTCGTGCTGGTGGTCGAGATGGCGCAGATCACCCCGCCGGTCGGCTTCAACCTGTTCGTGCTGCAGGGCCTGACCGGACGCGAACTACCCTACCTGGCGCGCACGGCCTTGCCCTTCTTCGGCCTGCTGGTAGCGTCGGTGTTGCTGATCTACCTGTTCCCGCAGCTGGTGCTGTGGCTGCCTGGCCTGATGTGACGATTGCAAGGAAACGATGGTGAGCAAGGCGATGGACCTGCACAAGAAGCCCCCCCTCTGGCAATTCTGGATCGACCGCGGCGGCACTTTCACCGACGTGGTGGGCCGCACGCCCACCGGCGAACTGCGCACGCTGAAGCTGCTGAGCGAGAACCCCGAGCAGTACCCCGACGCCGCCATCGAAGGCATTCGCCGGCTGCTGGCGCTGCAGCCCGGCCAGCCGATCACGCCGGCGCAGGTGGACTGCGTGAAGATGGGCACCACGGTGGCCACCAACGCGCTGCTGGAACGGCGTGGCGACCGCACCCTGCTCGTCACGACGCAGGGTTTCCGCGATGCGCTGCGCATCGCCTACCAGGCACGGCCGCGCCTCTTCGACCGCCACATCGTGCTGCCCGAACTGCTGTACGAACGCGTCGTGCAGGCGCAGGAACGCGTGGGCGCGCAGGGCGAGGTGCTGCAGCCGCTGGACGAAGCCCATCTTCGTGAACGGCTGTGGGCGGCCTTCGATGCCGGCATCCGTTCGGTGGCCATCGTCTTCATGCACGGCTGGCGCTTCACCGCGCACGAACAGGCGGCGGCGCGCATCGCGCGTGAACTGGGCTTCACGCAGGTGAGCGCCAGCCACGAGGTCAGTCCGCTGATGAAGCTGGTGTCGCGTGGCGACACCACGGTCGTCGACGCCTACCTCAGCCCGATCCTTCGGCGTTATGTCGAGCAGGTGGCCGGCCAGATGCCGGGCGTGCCGCTCTACTTCATGCAGAGCAGCGGCGGCCTGACCGAGGCCCAGCGTTTCCAGGGCAAGGACGCCATCCTCAGCGGCCCGGCCGGCGGCATCGTCGGCATGGTGCGCACCGCCGTGCAAGCTGGCTACGAGCGCCTGATCGGCTTCGACATGGGCGGCACCAGCACCGACGTCAGCCACTACGCGGGCAGCTTCGAGCGCGCCTTCGAGACGCAGGTGGCCGGCGTGCGCATGCGCGCGCCGATGATGAGCATCCACACCGTGGCCGCCGGTGGCGGCAGCCTGCTGCAGTTCGACGGCGCGCGCCTGCGCGTGGGCCCGCAGAGCGCGGGCGCCAACCCCGGCCCGGCCAGCTACCGCCGTGGCGGGCCACTGGCCACCACCGACGCCAACGTTCTGCTGGGCAAGGTGCAGCCGGCCTATTTCCCGAAGGTGTTCGGGCCGGGTGCCGACGAGCCGCTGGACCGTGAGGCCGTGGCGCAGAAGTTCGCCGCGCTGGCCACGGAAGTGCAGGCCGCCACCGGCCGCGAGACCACGCCCGAGTCATTGGCCGAGGGATTCCTGCAGATCGCCATCCAGAACATGGCCGGCGCCATCAAGCGCATCTCGGTGGCGCGCGGTTACGACGTCACGCAGTACACGCTGCAATGTTTCGGCGGCGCCGGCGGCCAGCATGCCTGCGGTGTGGCCGACGCGCTGGGCATGAGCCGCGTCTTCGTGCACCCGCTGGCGGGCGTGCTCTCGGCCTACGGCATGGGGCTGGCCGACCAGACGGCGATGCGGGAAGCCAGCGTCGAACTGCCGCTCGACGAGGCCGGCCTGGCCCAGGCCCGGCAGCGGCTGGCCGATCTGGGCGCGCAGGCCCACGCCAGCGTGGCCAGCCAGGGTGTGGCGGCCGAGGGCATCGAACTGCGCCCGCAACTGCATGTGCGCTACCAGGGCACCGACACCGCCCTGCTGGTGCCGATGACGCATGACGCCACACTCGCCAGCCTGGCCGCGCAGTTCGAGGCCGGCTACCGGCAGCGCTTCGCCTTCCTGATGCCCGGGCGTTCGCTCGTCATCGAGGCCGTCTCGGTCGAAGCCGTGGGCGCGGGTGAACGTTTTGCACCGGTCGGCGCAGCGGCCCAGGCCGAAGCCCACACGCCATCGCCGCAAGCCACCGTGCGCATGCACAGCGGCGGCTGGCTCGACGCCGCGCTGTACCAGCGTGAACAGCTGCAGCCCGGCGCCGTGATGCCCGGCCCTGCCGTGATTGCCGAGCAGAACGCCACCACCGTGGTCGAACCCGGCTGGCAGGCCACGCTGGCCGCTGCCGGCCACATCGTGCTCGACCGGGTGCTGCCGCGCCCCACCCAGCACGCCATCGGCACCGAGGCCGACCCGGTGATGCTGGAGGTGTTCAACAACCTCTTCATGAACATCGCCGAGCAGATGGGCCTGCGCCTGCAGAACACCGCGTACAGCGTGAACATCAAGGAACGGCTGGACTTCAGCTGCGCCCTGTTCAGCGCCGCGGGCGAACTCATCGCCAACGCCCCGCACATGCCGGTGCACCTGGGCAGCATGAGCGAGTCGATCAAGACCGTGATCGAGCGCAACCCGGCCATGCAGCCGGGCGATGTCTACGTGCTCAACGACCCGTACCACGGCGGCACGCACCTGCCCGACGTGACGGTGGTCACGCCCGTGTACCTGGAGCCCCCGGCCGGCGTGGGGGTGCCGGCTCAACCCGCCTTCTATGTCGCCAGCCGCGGCCACCATGCCGACATCGGTGGCATCACGCCCGGTTCGATGCCGCCCTTCAGCCAGAGCATCGCCGAAGAAGGTGTGCTCTTCGACAATTTCCTGCTCGTGCGTGGCGGTGAAATGCGCGAGGCCGAACTGCGTGCGCAGCTGGGCTCGGGCGACTACCCCGCGCGCAACCCCGACCAGACGATCGCCGACCTGCGCGCGCAGATCGCCGCCAACCAGAAGGGCGTGGAAGAACTCGGCGCGATGGTCGATCAGTTCGGCCGCGCCACGGTGGCGGCCTACATGCAGCATGTGCAAGACAACGCCGAGGAAAGTGTGCGCCGCGTCATCACCGCGTTGAAGGACGGGCAGTTCACATTGCCGCTGGACAACGGCGCGCAGATCAGCGTGAAGGTCTCGGTGCATGCCGCGCAGCGCGCTGCCACCATCGACTTCAGCGGCACCAGCGCGCAGCTGCCGAACAACTTCAACGCCCCCAAGGCCGTGACGATGGCGGCGGTGCTGTATGTCTTCCGTACGCTGGTGGACGACGACATCCCGCTGAACGCCGGCTGCCTGAAGCCACTGGACGTGATCGTGCCCGAGGGCTGCATGCTCAACCCGCGGCCGCCGGCCGCGGTGGTGGCCGGCAACGTCGAGACCAGCACCTGCGTCACCAATGCGCTCTACGGCGCGCTGGGCGTGATGGCCGCCGGCCAGTGCACGATGAACAACTTCACCTTCGGCAATGCCCGCCACCAGTACTACGAGACCATCAGCGGCGGCAGCGGTGCCGGGCCCGACTTCGCCGGCACCAGCGTCGTGCAGACGCACATGACCAACTCGCGCCTGACCGACCCCGAGGTGCTGGAACACCGCTTCCCGGTGCGGCTGGACAGCTACGAGATCCGCGCCGGCAGTGGTGGTGCCGGCCGCTTCCCGGGTGGCGACGGGGGTGTGCGCCGGGTGCGCTTCCTGGAAGCGATGACGGCGTCGATCCTGAGCAATGGCCGCAAGGTGCCGGCCTTCGGCATGGCTGGCGGGCAGCCGGGGGCGCTGGGCATCAACCGCGTCGAACGCGCCGACGGCCGCCGCGAGACGCTGGGCCACATCGGCAGCGCCGAGATGGCCCCGGGCGACGTGTTCGTGGTCGAGACCCCGGGCGGGGGTGGTTATGGCCCGCCGGCCTGAGCCGCAGGCGGCCCCCAGCCCACAATGGCTGTAAGCGCGGCCTTCCGGCAGCGACTGAAGCTGCCATGAACCGCCAAAAGATCTTCCTCCTCGTGGCCCTGCTGTGCGCAGTGGCGGCCTTCTTCGCCTTCGACCTGGGCCGCTTCCTCACGCTGGACTACATCAAGCAGACGCAAGGGCAGTTCGCGGCGCTCTACGAGGCGAAGCCTGCGCTGGTGATCGGCGCCTTCCTGGCGGTGTACGTGGCGGTGACGGCGCTGTCGTTTCCGGGCGCAGCCATCCTCACGCTGCTGGGCGGCGCGATATTCGGGCTGCTGTGGGGCACGGTGATCGTCTCGTTTGCGTCCAGCATCGGCGCCACGCTGGCCATGCTGTTCGCGCGCTACGTGCTGCGCGACAGCGTCAAGGCGCGCTTCGGCAACCGCCTGGCCGACATCGACAAGGGCATCGAACGGGAAGGCGCGTTCTACCTGTTCACGCTGCGGCTGGTGCCGGTGTTCCCGTTCTTCGTCATCAACCTGCTGATGGGCCTGACGAAGATGAAGGCCGCCACCTTCTACGGCGTCAGCCAGCTGGGCATGCTGGCCGGCACCATCGTCTATGTGTATGCCGGCACGCAGCTGGCGCAGATCGATTCGCTGCGCAGCATCGTCAGCCCGGGGCTGGCCACGGCGCTGGTGCTGCTGGGGGTGTTTCCGCTGCTGGCCAAGAAGCTCGTCGACTTCGTCAAGGCGCGCCAGGTGTATGCGCCCTGGGCCGGCAAGAAGCCGAAGCAGTTCGACCGCAACATGGTCGTCATCGGCGCCGGTGCGGCCGGGCTGGTGACGAGCTACATCGCCGCCGTGGTGAAGGCCAAGGTGACCCTGGTCGAAGCCCACAAGATGGGCGGCGACTGCCTGAACTACGGCTGCGTGCCTAGCAAGGCGCTGATCAAGACCGCCACGCTGGCGCGCAACATGCGCCACAGCGCCGACTACGGCATCGCCGAAGCGTCTTACCGGCTCGACTTCGCGCAGGTGATGGACCGCATCGCGCAGGTGGTGCGCGACATCGAGCCGCATGACTCGGTCGAGCGCTACACCGGCCTGGGCGTGGACGTGCAGATCGGCCGCGCGAAGATCCTCGACCCCTGGCGCGTTCAGATCACCCATGAGGACGGTCGCGTGCAGGTGCTGACCACGCGCAGCATCGTCATCGCCACCGGCGCCGCGCCATTCATCCCGCCGCTGCCGGGGCTGGCCGAGATCGGCCCGCTCACGAGCGACACCTTGTGGGGACTGCGTGAGCTTCCGAAGCGCCTGGTGGTGCTGGGCGGCGGGCCGATCGGCTGCGAACTGTCGCAGGCCTTTGCCCGGCTGGGCGCGCAGGTGACGCAGATCGAACAGGCGCCCAGGGTGCTGGGGCGCGAGGACGAAGACGTCTCGGCCTTTGCGTTGCAGGCGCTCCAGGCCGACGGCGTTCGTGTGCTGACGCAGCACAAGGCGCTGCGCTGCGAACGTGTGGGCGATGAAAAATTCATCGTTGTCGAAAGCGCCGGCGTGGAAACACGCATCGCCTTCGACCAGCTGCTCTGCGCGGTGGGCCGCGTGGCGCGCCTGCAGGGTTTCGGCCTCGAAGAGTTGGGCATCGCGGTCGGCAGAACGGTGCAGACCGACGAAGCCCTGCGCACCAAGTACCCGAACATCCTGGCGGCGGGCGACGTCGCCGGGCCGTACCAGTTCACCCACGTGGCCGCGCACCAGGCCTGGTATGCGGCGGTGAACGGCCTGTTCGGCGCGTTCAAGACCTTCAAGGCCGACTATTCGGTGATCCCCGCCGCGACCTTCATCGACCCCGAGGTCGCGCGTGTGGGCCTGAACGAGGCTGAGGCGAAGGCGCAGAGCGTGGCCTATGAGGTCACCCGCTACGGCATCGACGACCTCGACCGCGCCATCGCCGACAGCTCCGCCCATGGCTGGGTAAAGGTGCTCACCGTGCCGGGCAAGGACAAGATCCTGGGCGTGACGATCGTCGGCGTGCATGCCGGCGACCTGCTGGCCGAATACGTGCTGGCCATGAAACATGGCCTGGGTCTGAACAAGATCCTGGGCACGATCCACACCTACCCGACGATGAGCGAGGCCAACAAATACGCGGCAGGCGAATGGAAGCGCGCGCACCAGCCGGTGGCGCTGCTGAAGTGGGTCGAGCGCTTCCAGACCTGGCGGCGCGGGTGATGCCGGGGCGTGCGCTGGCCGGCGCCGCTGCGGCCTTGCTGGCCAGCACGGCGCTGGCCCAGGGCCGTGCACCCGGCGCGCTGGTGCAGCTGAACGCCGGCCAAGCCACGCTGGGCAACGGCTGGCGGGTGCTGACCTTGCCCCAGCAGAAACCACCGGTCACGCAGTACAGCGCCGAGGTGCTGGATGGCCGCGCAGCGCTGCGCATCGACGCCCGCGCCAGCTATGGGAACGTCGCGCATGCCCTGGCAGGCGCAGCACCGGCCACGTTGCGCTGGGCCTGGCGTGTGGACCAGCCCAACACCGCTGCCGACCTGAAGCGCAAGCCGGGCGACGACAGCCCGGCCAAGGTCTGCCTCAGCTTCGACCTGGCGCTGCAACAGGTGCCTTTCCTCGAACGCGAACTGCTGCGTTTTGCGCGCAAGCGCAGCCCCGAGCCGCTGCCCGCGGCCACCCTGTGCTGGGTGTGGAGCCACGCCGAGGCCCCGGGCAGCCTGCTGCCCAACCCCTACACGCGGCGTGTCCGCTATCTGGTGCTGCGGTCCCAGGCCGACGCGCCAGGCCGCTGGTTCGAGGAAGTGCGCGATGTCGCTGCCGACTTCCGCGCGGCCTTCGGTGACGAGAGCGAGACCGTGCCGCCCGTGAGCGCCGTGCTCGTGGGTGGCGACGCCGACAACACCGGTGCGCAGAGCCTGGCCTTCGTGGCCGGCCTGCGCTTCGACGGCACGGTGGCGGCTACTCCCGCGGCCGGAAAGTGATGATCAGCACCGGCGGCACGCGGCCGTCGGTGTCGCGAGGCAGGGTGGCGGTGCGGTCGACGGCGCGCAGCACGGCTTCGTCCCAGTCGGGCTGGCCGCTGCTCTTCACGAGCCGGCGCGACAGGATCGTGCCGCTGGGGCCGGCGCGCACTTCGACCTCGGCCGTGGCCAGGGCGTTGACGGCGCCGGTGAAGACGATGTTGGAACGGATCAGCGCCACCAGCTTGGCGGTGTAGTTGGCCGAAGGTGCGGCGTTCGCGGTAGCGCTGCCGGTACTGGGCGGCGTGGCGCTGTCGGCAGCGCCGGCCTGGGCCTGCATGCGGCGCAGGTTCTCTTCGCGTTGGCGTGCCAGGCGGGCGTCTTCCGCGGCCTTGGCAGTGGCCTTGTCGGCGGCTTCCTTCGCTTCTCGCGCCTCGGCCACGCGCGCGGCCTCGGCCTTGTCTCGCTGTTCTTTCTCGCGCTGCGCTTTTTCGCGCACGGCCTGCTCGCGCTGGGCCTGTTCGCGTTCGGCCTTGGCTTCGGCCGCCGCTTTCGCTTTCTCCTTCTGTGCCTGTTCGCGTTGTTGGCGTTGTTCGCGCTCGGCCTCGGCACGCTCCAGGCGCTGGCGCTCGGCTTCGCGGCGCTTCTCGGCTTCGACGGCGATGTCGGCGCGCACCGGGGGCGGCGGCGCAGGCGCAGGTGCTGGCGGGGGTGGGGCGGGGGCTGGGG
>JALHPF010000057.1 GCA_022842595.1 Rubrivivax sp. | reverse complement strand
CCGTCAGGTGCCTCAGGCACCTGGCGGGCCGTGGGCGGGGGACATGAGCGGAGGGGGCCACCCGGCTCGCCCAGCCCAAGGGACCCGCGTCGACAGCCGAAGGGGTCCGAGCGAACGACTGCAACGGGCCGACTGCAGCCGATCAGTTGGGTTTGTGGTCCCCGGCGCCTTCAGCGGTCTGACCCCCGGCAGATTGCTGAGCTCAAGGGGTTGGCTGAGCGGGCCGCCTGAACACCACCATGTGCTGCCAGGGCAGCGTGTTCACCGTTCGCTGCCACACCAGCGGGTGCACTTCAGCCTCGCGCCGTACCTGCGCTTCGCTCATCTTGTGCAGCTGCTTGATGGGTACCTTCCAGTCTTCGGCGCGGTACTCGACGAAGACCATCTGACCGCCCGGCTTCAGTGCTGCCACCACACTGGCCAGCACCTCGTAGGGGAAGGCCAGCTCGTGATAGACGTCGACCATGATCGCCAGGTCGACGCTGGCTGCGGGCAGCCGCACGTCGTCCTCGGCGCCCAGGCGCGGCTCGATCTGCTTCAGGCCGCTGCGTGCAGCCAGCTGCTGCAGCATGCGCACCATCTCCGGCTGCACGTCCACTGCCAGTACCTTGCCTGACGGTCCCACCGCGGTGGCCATGCGGCGCGACAGGTAGCCGGTGCCGGCACCGATGTCGGCCACCACCATGCCCGGCTTCAGCCCCAGCGCGGCCAGCAGCAGGTCGGTGCGTTCCTCGCGCTCACGTTCCTCGCGTTCGAGCCAGGCCGCCCCTTGCCAGCCCATCACGGCCGAGATCTCGCGGCCCATGTAGCGTTTGCCGATGCCGTCGGCGCTGGCCTGGCCGGTGGTGTAGCGGGCGCTGGCATTCGCAACGGCTTCGCGCGCCAGAGCCCAGGGGCTGGACAGGGCCAGCGTGGCGGCGAGGAACCGGCGGCGATGGGCGAGCGCAAGTGTCGGGGTGGGCATGCTGCTTGGGACTTCATGCCGCCCGGCGGCAGCGAAGTGAGCATTCCAACAGAAGCCGCGCGTTCACGTGCTGTCGCGGACCAGAAGCTCGAAACCCAGGTCGACATTCGGCTGTGCCACGGCCGCACCCCGCATGCGCGCCAGCAGCATGCGTGCCGCGGCGCTGCCGATGGCGCTGCGTGGTGTGCGCACGGTGGTCAGCGGCGGCAGCATCTGGTCGCTGCCGGTCAGGTCGTTGAAGCCGGCCACGGCCACGCGCCTGGGAACGGCCACCTTCAGCCGCGCGGCGGCCAGCAGGGCGCCCTGGGCGAGGTCGTCGTTGCAGAAGAAGACCGCATCGACGGCCGGGCGCTGGCCGACGATCTGCTCGAACATCTGCCCGCCCAGTGCCAGCGACGAAGGTGCCGGGTTCAGCCATTCCAGCGTGGCGTCGTGCAGGCCAGCGGCCTGCATGACCTGGCGCCAGCCGGCCAGGCGCTGCAGCGTGCGCGGGTCGAGCTGCGCGGCGGCGAAGGCCACGCGCCGGCGGCCGCGCGCCAGCAGGTGCCGCGTCATCGCCGCGGCCGCGTCGAACTGCGAAAAGCCGACGCAGAACACGCCGGGCTCGGCGCTGGTTTCCATCACGTGCACGCAAGGCACGCCGCTGCGCGCCATCAGTGCGCGTGTGCCCTCGGCCTGGTCCAGCCCGGTGACGATCAGCCCGGCCGGGCGGTGCAGCAGGTGTTCACGCAGCAGCTGTTCCTCTTCCTGGCGGTCGTAATGGGTGACGCCGATCAGCGTCTGGTAGCCGGCCGGGCGCAGTTCGCGCTGCACGGCCTCGAGCAGGTCGACGAAGAGTGCGTTCGACAGCGCCGGGATCAGCACCGCCACGTGCGAGCTGCGCTGCGAGGCCAGTGCACGCGCCGCGGGGTCGGGCACGTAGCCCAGGCGCTGGGCTGCGGCCTGCACGCGTGAAACGAGTTCGGGGTCGACGGCACGTTCGCCGCGCAGCGCGCGCGACACGGTGATGGGGCTGACGCCGGCGGCCTGCGCGACGTCGGTCAACGTGGCGCGGCCGGTGGCGCGGCGGCGGGGGGCGGTGGTCATTGGATCCGTAGTTTCCCGGATGTGGGCGGTGGTGCGCCTGGCTAGGATAGCGCTGTCCAACGGTGTTCGGCAACAGGGTTCATCCCGCCGCACCATTTTTTCGGTTTCAATGGGATAGCGCTATCCAAACAAGTGGATGACGCGGTCTAGCCAACGGGAAGTCAGCGAATGCATTCACTCGTGGTGATGGGGGTGTCGGGTTGTGGCAAGTCCAGCCTGGCGCAGGCCGTGGCCGCCGCGCTGAGCCTGCCGCTGATCGAAGGTGACGACCACCACAGTGCCGTCAACCTGCAGCGCATGCGCGCCGGCATCGCGCTGACCGATGCCGACCGCCAGGGCTGGCTGGCTGCCTTGGCCGGCCTGCTGGCGGCGCACCCGCAGGGCGTGGTGCTCAGCTGTTCTGCGCTGAAGCGCATTTACCGCGACCAGTTGCGCGCGGCGTCGCCGGGACTGCGATTCGCCTTCCTGCAGATTCCGCAGGCCCTGGCCGTGCAGCGGGTGGCAGCGCGGGCTGCCACGCATTTCTTCTCCAGCAGCCTGGTCGAAAGCCAGTTTGCGGCGCTGCAGCCGCCGGTGGGGGAAGGCGGGGTGCTGACGCTGGACGCCGAACGCCCGATCGCCGAACTGCAGCAGCAGGTGCTGGCATGGCTGCAGCCGGCGGTGGCGCCATGAGCGCTTCGTCGTCGTTCGCGCCGCGGTCCGGCCCCACCCAGCGCCTGCTGAGCCTGGCCATGGCCCTGTGCCTGGCGGTGATGGCGCTGGCGGTGTTCGTCAACGTCGTGCTGCGCTACGGCTTCGGCAGCGGCATCGCCGGCAGCGAAGAACTTTCGCGCCTGCTGTTCGTCTGGATGGTGTTCATCGGCGGCGCCGCGGCTTACCCCGCGGGTGAACACATGGCCTTCACGAGCCTGCTGCTGCCGCTGCGGAGCAGGCCGGTGGCGCTGCGCTGGATGTCGCGGCTGATCCACGCCCTGGTGGCCGTGGCCGCCGGCCTGGTGGCCTGGGGGGCCTGGCAGCAGGTGCTGGTGGGCCTGGGCGGCAAGAGCCCGGTCATGGGCTATTCGATGGCCCTGGTGCCGCTGCCCGCGCTGCTGTGCTGCGGCCTGATTGCCGTGCTGGCCGCGCTGAACGCCGTGCGCGGCAAAACCGTCGATCTCGGCCACGGCGCCGAGATCGAATGAGGGAGTGACACGATGAGCCCCGAAGCCCAAGCCGCCGCCTTCTTCGCCCTGGGCATGCTCGTGTTCATGGGCCTGGGCATGCCGATGGCCTTTGCGCTGGTGCTCACCGGCGCCGGCATGGCCTGGCTGCTGGACTTCTGGGACACCCAGCTGCTGGCGCAGAACCTGGTGGCCGGCGTCGACAGCTTCCCGCTGCTGGCCGTGCCCTTCTTCATCCTGGCCGGTGAACTGATGAACGCCGGGGGCATCAGCCGCCGCATCATCGACATGGCCCAGGCCTGGGTGGGCCACTTCAAGGGCGGGCTGGGCTACGTGACGATTGCCGCGGCCATGCTGATGGCCAGCATGAGCGGTTCGGCCCTGGCCGATACGGCGGCGCTGGCCACCATCCTGCTGCCGATGATGCGCGACCGCGGCTACCCGATGGCCACCTCGGGCGGGCTCATCGCATCGGGCGGCATCATCGCGCCGATCATCCCGCCGAGCATGCCCTTCGTGATCTACGGGGTGACCACCAACACCTCGATCTCGGCGCTGTTCCTCAGCGGCATCGTGCCCGGCATCCTGATGGCATTCGGCCTGGTGCTGGCCTGGCGCTGGGTGTTGCGCCGCCAGCCGTTGCCGGCAGGCGAGAAGGTGCCCTTTGGGCAGCGCTGGGCCGCCACCGGCCGCGCGTTCTGGGCGCTGCTGATGCCCGTCATCATCATCGGTGGCATGAAGACGGGCGTGTTCACGCCGACCGAAGCGGCCGTGGTGGCTGCCGTCTATGCGTTGCTGATTGCGACGCTGGTGCACCGCGAAATGCCGATCGGCGCGCTGCAGGGCGTGCTGGAGCGCGCCGCCAAGACCACGGCCATCGTCATGTTCCTGTGTGCCGGCGCGCAGGTGGCGGCCTACATGATCACGCTGGCCGACCTGCCCAACGTGCTGACCGGCCTGCTCGGCCCGCTCGTCGACAACCCGCGCCTGCTGATGGCCGTGATGATGCTGACCCTGGTGCTGGTAGGCACGGCGCTGGACCTGACACCCACCATCCTGATCTTCGCGCCGGTGATGCTGCCCATTGCCGTGAAGGCCGGCATCGACCCGGTGTACTTCGGCCTGATGTTCGTGCTGAACGGTGCCATCGGCCTGATCACCCCGCCGGTGGGCACGGTGCTGAACGTCGTGGCCGGCGTCGGCCGGCTGTCGATGCACCAGGTCATCAAGGGCGTGAACCCCTTCCTGCTGACGTACACGCTGATCCTGGCGCTGTTCGTCGTGTTCCCGCAGATCGTCATCGCGCCCGTGGCATGGATGCGCTGAGCCCTCTGACTTCCCACCCAACACAATGGAGACCGACATGAACCCCAAGAACAGTCTGCGCCGCACCTTGGTGGCGGCCACGGCCGCCGCTGCCTTCATCGCACCGCTGGCCGCGCAGGCCCAGGACATCAAGCCGCGCATCATCCGCTTCGGCTATGGCCTGGTCGAGAACAGCAACCAGGGTCGGGCGGTGAAGATGTTTGCCGAAGCCGTGGAGAAGGCCTCGGGCGGCAAGATGCGTGTGCGTGCCGTGGGCGCCGCGGCGCTGGGCTCGGACGTGCAGATGCAGCAGGCGCTGATCGGCGGTGCGCAGGAAATGATGGTGGGCTCCACCGCCACGCTGGTGGGCATCGTCAAGGAGATGGCGCTGTGGGACACGCCCTTTCTCGTCGGCAATGCCCAGGAAGCCGACGCCCTGCTCGACGGCGCCATCGGCCAGCGCGTGATGGCGAAGATGCCAGAGAAAGGCCTGGTCGGCCTGGTCTACTGGGAGAACGGTTTCCGCAACCTGACCAACAGCAAGCGCCCGGTGACCAGGGCCGAAGACCTGGACGGCATCAAGCTGCGCGTGATGCAGAACCCGGTCTACCTGGACAGCTTCAAGCTGCTGGGTGCCAATGCCGTGCCCATGGCCTTCAGCGAACTCTTCGGCGCGCTCGAGACCAAGACGGTGGACGGGCAGGAAAACCCCTTCAACACGATCCTGTCGAGCAAGTTCTACGAAGTGCAGAAGTACGTGAGCGTCACGAACCACGTCTACAGCCCGTGGATCGTGATGGTCAGCAAGAAGTACTGGGACGGCTTGAGCGCCGCGGAACAGAAGGTGCTGATGGACGCTGCCCGCGCCAGCCGCGACTTCGAACGCAAGGACACCCGCGCCGAAGCCGCCAAGGCCGTGGCTGAATTGAAGGCCAAGGGCATGCAGGTGAACGAAGTCGCGCCGGCCGAAGTGGCACGCATGCGCGAGAAGCTGACCCGGGTGAACGCCGGCATCGCCACGCAGGTGGGCATGGAGCTGTGGAACGACACCCGGGCAGAGCTGGTCAAGCTGCGCGGCAAGTAGTCCCGGGCCGGGGCTTCGACCATTTCGAATGCGTCGTTCAAGGCCACGCAACCTTGGCTGCCTTGGCGGCTCGAACAAGGCCTTGACCTTGGAACGACGCCCTTTTGTCTGCAAGTTGAAGTGAAGAAAGTTGTCATGTCGCGGGAACCCGCGCGACAGAGGTCCATCCGATTCAACAGCTTGTGCGTACATCACCGCACGAAGCCTGTCGAGCGGTTCAACCCTGACAGCCGACCACTTTCAATCCGCACTTAAAAGGAACCACCATGAACGCCAAAAGCCTGTTGTCCACCACCGTGGCCATCGCATTCACTGCTTTCGCGGCCACGGCTGCCTTGGCGGCGCCGCTGGGCGACGCTGACCCGGGCTACCCCGGTCTGGTGAACGGCCAGATCGTCGGCACGATGAAGCAGGAAGCAGCTTCGCCGCGCATCGCCGCCGTGCGCGTGACCACACCGCTGGTGCAGGGTGAGGCCTTCAACTTCCCCGAGCCCGTGGGTGAAGCCAAGACCCGTGCGCAGGTGCGAGCCGAAACGCTGGAAGCCATCCGTGTGGGTGCCATCAGCCGCACCGAACGCTATGAATTCCCGACGGCGCAGCAGCTGGAGAGCATCCGCCTCGCCGGCTTGCGCGCCCTGGACCCGGCGCTGGCCACCACCGGTATGAAGCCCACGGCCAACTGACGGTGCGGCCGGCATTCAGGCCGGCTGAGCTGAAAGGAAAAAGGGGCCCGCGCGAGCGGGCCCCGAAATGCGCTTACTCCGACAGCAGAACGCCGTTCGACGTCGGCGGCGGTGCCACGGCGTCGATCAGGACGATGAACCCACCGCTGACAGCGGCCAGTTCGGTCAGACTCAGTTCGCGGATTTCGCCTTGAACCAGGGAAACGGTGTCGAAGGCTGCAGAGCTTTTCTCGAAGGACATGTGGACTCCTGTAATGTGAAAGGCACCTCGGTTGAGGCACTCGGACCTTAGTGGCTGCGTTGCGCGCCGCCATCTGTAGGTTCTTACAGAGTCTCTCGCAAACCACTGGTTCGCGGGGCCCGGATCGCTCTTGTCGCCCTCGCGACCGACGCTGCAGAGCCCGGTTCAGCCCGCCAGCCGCACTGCCAGGCGCTGCCACAAGGGGCGCTGGCGCCAGGCCTGGCAGGCGCGGTCGGCAAATTCACGGCCCCGCGGCGTGAGCCGGTAATAGCTGGCATGGCGAAAGCCGTGAGGGTTCTCGTATTCGTCGATCAGACCGAAGCGCACCAGCGGTTCATACGAGCGGTAGAGCACGCCGCCGTCGAGCACGCAGCCGCCAGAGGACTCGCCCACCTTCACCAGCACATGGCCGCGACGCAGCCGGTCCAGCGCGTCGACGAACTCGGCGCGGTCGGGAATGTGAATCGACTCGGACATGGGGCGAACGCTTTCTTCGGCCACGGACATGATCCAGTATCGGCAGCAATGGCCAGATCACAACGCCCGATATCCGGGGCGTTCAATAGCCATCTTCAGCCCAGCCTTAGAAAGTGTGAAACGCGACGCAGCTTGGGCGGCCGGCCGGCCAGCAACAAATGGCAGCCGGTGCAGCGCCCGACCCTGGGATCGTCCCTAGCTTGGGACCGATCCCAGGCTGACGCCGAGGTGATGGGGCGGCAGCATGCGGGGCATGAGTCGCCAGCCTTCATCGGCCAGCAGCGACCGGCAGGGAGCAGCGCATGGCCATTCACCTCGAGCATTCATCGTCCGGGTACGGGGCGTTCCATATCGATCCGGCGGAGCTACCGGACATCGGGTTTCCAGGGTCGGCAGTCGAACCCGCGCCAGCGTCCCTGCCTGCGGTGCCACCGACAGCCGCGGTTGAACCCGAGCCCACCCCCAGCAGCTGGGTGCAAAACCTACCTGCTTCAGCTTTCGGCCCACCGGCTGCAAACCCTGGCGAGCCGGTTTTGCTCACGCTGCTGGCCAACCTGCCGCCGCCTGCTGCCGTCGCCATCACCGAAGCCCCGGCAGTGGCCGCCACACCAGCGGCCCCCACCGCCCCGGCGATGGAAATCGCCATCCTCGAGCTCACGCTGGCCGACCCGCTGACCCGCGAGTTCATCCAGCACCACGGCGGCACGCTGCCGGTGTTTGGCGGTGCTGGCCTTGGCGCTGTACTGCAAACCCAGATCGACCGCTACGGCGCCGACCTCACCGCACGGCTGACGCAGCTGAACCAGGCCAACGCCGCCGTGCGCCATCTGTACCTGGAAGCGATGGACCAGGCCGCGCAGAACCTGGGCCCCGGCACGATGGGTGCCGTCTTCGTGCCCGGCGGCTTCAGCGGCGGCGAAGGCGACTTCACGCCCGACACCTGGCGCTTCGACCCGGTGGCCTTCACCCAGGCCTACGCCCAGGCCGGGCTGCAGCCAGACGCCCCGCTGACGCAGCGCGCTTTTGCTGCCACGTTCGGCAACAACCCCCTGCAAGCCTGGGAGCAGTACCACGGCGGCGACGCCGAATTCACCCAGCGCGGCCACACCCTGGGCGGCAGCTTCGAGCTCACCGCCCCGAGCTTGACCGACCTGGACGGCCACCCCAACCGCGAACGCATGGGCTGGACCAGCGCCAGCCTGAACCCCGGCAGCCACGCCCTGCGCCCGCTGTCCTTGACCGCACCACCCGAGCTGCACAACCCGCAGGCCGTGTGGTTCGACGCCAGCCTGGGCTGGGTGACGCCGTCGGAGAACGTCGTCGTCAAGCAAGACTTCCTGGACAAAGCCATCCCGGTCGTCTTCGTCGGCCTGATGACCTGGGCCACGGCCGGCGCCTTCGGCATCGCCGGTGGTGCGGGCGTGGCCGCCGGCGCAGGCATTGGTGCGGGCGGCGGCATCGTCGGCGCGATGACGGCCGGTGCCGCCTTCGGCGCCATCGGCGGCTTCTACGGCGGCCTGGTCGGCGAAGGCAAGATCGACCTGGGCGGCATGTTCCGCGGGGCGCTGACCGGCGCGGTGACGGCGGGCGTCGTCAGGGCGGCGGGCTTGAACGAAATGGGCGTGACGCGCGGGCTCGATGCTCAGGGCCAATCGATCGTCACAGGCATCGACTACGTTCAGCGCGCCATGGCCGTCACCGGCCAGGCCATGCTGCAAGGGGCGCTACAGAAAATCAGCGGCGGCGAATTCCGCGAAGGCTTCACCACCGGCCTGGCGCAAGGCCTGGGTGCGGAGATCTCACGCGGGCTGGAGCTGAAGATCAGCGAGCTGCAAAGCGGCAACGACCCCATCAATGCCACCCAAGCCGGCGCACTGCGCCAGTTTGCACGCGTGGCGCAGAGCGCCGTCTCCCTGCTGGCCAACCCCGACGATCCGGGGCATGCGTTTGCGATGACCTTCGTCAATGGGCTGGTCGGTGATGTGCAGCAGGGGCTCGCAGCGCGTGAACTGCAGGGCATCGGGCCCTGGAGTGCTGGGAACTACCGCAATGGCTCGGACATCGACAGCGACAACGCCTACCAGGCGCGCCGCGACCTGGAATGGACCAGGCAGAACGATGCCATCCTGGCACGACGAAGCGACGAGGGCCGGGTGGCAACGCCAGATCCGGCTCGTGCCAGTACGGTGCGGACAGTGACCGTCGTCGCCGGGCAGACCTTGTCGGGGCTGGCGGGTACGAACGACGCTGCTACGCTGGACCGTATTGCCCAGTTCAACGGCCTGCCTTCCAGGCATGAGATCGTGGCCGGGCAACAACTGGCGCTGCCCGACGAGCAAACCCTGGCTGGGGTGGAGGTTTCGCGCGCGGTGGCACAGCGGGGCGAGGTGATGGCCGAACGCTGGGCGCAAGCACAAGCAGCGGGGCCAAGCACCGCGACGCAAGGCCCAGTTGCCCACGGATCGAGCCCGGGAGCTCCGCTGACCGCAGCAGGTGAGCAAGCTCAACGGCTGCAGCCCGACGCCGTGACCGAACTGCGGCAAATCCTGCGTTATGCCCAGGTCCGCAACAGCGATCTGCCCGACAACGTCAACCCGGAGTTCTGGGCTCAGCGCGCCCAGGACTTGGCTGTCGTGGCGCAGCGCTACAAGGAGCTGACACGCCCCACGGACGGCCAGCCCTGGGTGGCCGATTCAACTTACCAAGGTTTGGTAGCGGATGCGCGCGTAGCGCTGTCGCTGTCTGGAGTGGCCATCGGCCGAGACGGGCTCGACATGGCCACGCGCCTGCTGATCGAAAACGGGGGCGTGGCCAGCGCTGGGGTGGTGGCAGGTGCGCTGGCGGGGCGGTCGGGACGAGGACCTGTGACATCGGAAGGTACGGCCAACGCCAGCGCAGGCGCAGCTTTGCAATCCGACTTGCAGCGACGCGCGGGTGTGCAGCCAGATACCAGCCGTGACGCCTACTACATTGCCATGAACGACCCGCGTATTGCGGCGGACAACCGGTTCGATTGGGATCATGTGCTGGCGGGGGAGGTGAACGCGGCACACAAGGCGACGGGGTACCACTGGGAAGACGCGGCTGGCGGGGCAGCACGAATTAATCCACTGGGTACAGTCAAGCACAATCCCAATGGAACTTACGAAGCGCCAGTTCAAGTGTGGGACTCGAGCCGCGGCTGGGTAGACAAGTCACGCGAATCAACTTTTTTCCCTGCCGATTGGTCTCTGGCGAGGGTTCAGTTTGAAGTTTCTGAGGCTTTCAAGCTTGGTCAGGCCCAGGGTCTCGCTGGAACCAGATTCCAGGCAATCAGTCCTTCGGGAATAGAAATCCAGTTCAGTTGGGATGCGAAGAACAGGCGCACCACCTTCTATCCGCTGGGCAAATGAGATGGAGCGCATCGTGTACGTTCTCCGCTGTATCAAAGGAATCAGGCTGGGTGGCGCCAGTGCTGATCTCGATCTGCATGTTCTGACCTCACGAGCCCGAATCGTGGAGCGGTTCGAACTCATGTGTGAGGCCATTCACTCTGACATTCAAAACTCTGAGGGGTCAGGCGCCACCGCAATGCGGGAGATTCAACGTATCGAGATCGGCGAGGCCGACAAGATCGAGTCCGACGGCAACGCCTGGGTCACCCACATCACCCCCATCAAGGTTTGGTTCGAAGGGCTCTACAGCCAAGGCACCGGTGGCGAGGTGTCCTTCGCGCAGTACAAGCTTGCAGTGGAAACCTATGTCCGCTACCTGGCCGACCCCGAGCGAAGGCCCATCGAGGTCCCCTTTCCCGAGGGCTGAGCGTCCAGCGAGCGTGTGAGCCGCGCGCGCTCCCGCTAAAACGGTTTGGTCGGCATCCCCAGTCGCTTGGACAAGCCCTGCGCCGCCTCCCGCAGCACCTTCGCCACCGCACCCCCCGGCCGCCCATCGAACACCGCCGTCGGCCCGATGGCCGTCAGTGCCAGCACCGGCTGGCCGCTGCCATCGAACACCGGCGCCGCCGTGGCGCTGATGCCGGGCAGCAGCAGGTCGCGCACATGGCTCAGGCCCGTGCGGCGGATGTCGGCACATGCCGACGTCCAGGCCGCCGTCTCGTCGACCGTGGGCTTGTGGCCGTCCTGCCGTGCCTCCGCGCGCAGCACCGGCGTGACCACCGCTGCCGGCAGCAAGGCCGCGAACAGCCGGCCTGAGGCCGTACCGCGCAGGCTCATCACCGTGCCGTGGCGCATGCTCACGTGCACGGCGCTCGGCGGCCGGGCCACGCGCACGATGGTGGCACCGCGGTTACCCCACACCGCCACCGCCACGGTGTGGCCGAGTTCCTGCGCCAGGGTTTCGACCAGTGGCGTGGCCAGGGCCAGCGGGTCCAGCTGCTGCAGGCTGATCAGGCCCAGCTGCATGGCCAGCGGGCCCAGGCCGTAGCGGCCGCTGGCGGCGTCCTGCTCGATCAGGCCCAGCTTGCCGAAGCTCACCAGGTAGGCATGGGCCTTGGCCGCCGGCATGTCCGCGGCAGCGGCCAGGTCTTTCAGCGCCAGCGGGCGACCTTCGTGCGCCAGCGCCAGCAACAAGCGGCCACCCACCTCGATGCTCTGGATGCCCCGCTGGGTTGCGACCGTCTTCATTCGGCAATGGTAAACGCGTTAGACATGAGTTAACAGCCGGGCTACCATCGCGGCTTGCCAGCAGGAGTTGCCCAAGCCATGTCCGAGTCGCCTACCGCCACGCCAAAGAAGGCTTTCGCCAGCCAGGCCGACCTGCAGGAAAAACAGGTCAGCTTCACCCAGCTGTCCGCACATGCCTGGGCCTACACCGCCGAAGGCGACCCCAACACCGGCATCGTCATCGGCGACGACGCGGTCATGGTCGTCGACACCCAGGCCACGCCGGTGATGGCGGCCGACGTCGTTCGCCGCATCCGCGAAGTCACCAGCAAGCCGATCAAATACGTGGTGCTCAGCCATTACCACGCGGTGCGCGTGCTCGGGGCCAGCGCCTACCAGCCTGAGCACATCATCGCCAGCGAAGACACGCTCAGCCTCATCCGCGAGCGCGGCGAGCAGGACAAGGCCAGCGAGATCGGCCGCTTTCCGCGCCTGTTCCGCAATGTCGAGAGTGTTCCGCCCGGGCTCACCTGGCCCAGCATCACCTTCACGGGCCGCATGACGCTGTGGCTGGGCAAGCTGGAAGTGCAGCTGCTGCAGCTGGGCCGCGGCCACACCAAGGGCGACACCGTGGTCTGGCTGCCGCAGGAACGCACGCTGTTCAGCGGCGACCTGGTCGAGTTCGACGCCACGCCGTATGCCGGCGATGCCTATTTCAGCGACTGGCCGGCCACGCTGGACCGGGTGGCCGCACTCGGCGCGCAGCAGCTCGTGCCGGGCCGTGGCCCGGCGCTGCAGGGCGCGGCCCAGGTGGCCGCCGGCATCGAAGGCACACGCGGCTTCGTCGCCGATGTCTATGCCAGCGTGCAGGCCGGCGTGAAGGCCGGCCAGGACCTGAACACCGTCTATCGCGAAACCATGGACAGGCTGCGCTCGAAGTACGGCCACTGGGTCATCTTCGACCATTGCATGCCCTTCGACGTGACCCGGGCCTTCGACGAGGCCAGCGCCCACCGCGACCCACGCATCTGGACTGCCGAGCGCGACATCGAGATGTGGAAAGCCCTGGAAAGCTGACGCCCCCGGGGGCGCCGCCGCCATGGACTGGCAGAACGTCGAGTTCGCCTACGAACGCCCTGCCGCACTGGATGTGCCGCCGGCGCTGCACGACGTCGTCATCGTCGGCGCCGGCCCCGTCGGGCTGACGCTCGCCGTCGACCTGGCCTTGCGGCTGCATTCCAGCGGCCAGCGCGTGCTGCTGCTCGACAACGACCACCGCCTGGCCAGCGGCTCACGCGCCATCTGCTTTGCCAAGCGCACGCTCGAGATCTTCGACCGGCTGGGCGTGGGCCAGCCGCTGGTCGACGCCGGCGTGTCGTGGAGCGTCGGCCGCGTGTTCCTGGGCCGCGAGCCGCTCTACGGCTTCGACCTGCTGCCCGAACCCGGCCACCAGCGTCCGGCCTTCATCAACCTGCAGCAGTACTCGGTGGAAGGCGAACTGGTGCAGCGCGCACGGGCCTTGCCGAATCTCGAGATCCGCTGGCGCCACCAGGTCACTGCCGTGGCCGTCGACGACGGGCAGGCCGTGCTGGCCGTCGCCACGCCCGACGGCGACTACAGGCTGCGCGCCCGCCATCTCGTGGCCTGCGACGGTTCGCGCAGCACGCTGCGGCAACTGCTGGGCCTGGAAAGCCAGGGCCGGGTGTTCCAGGACCGCTTCCTGATTGCCGACGTGCACATCGACGGCGAACTCTTCGACGACGGGCGCAGCGAACGCTGGTTCTGGTTCGACCCGCCTTTCCACCCCGGCCAGAGCGTCCTGCTGCACCGCCAGCCCGAAGGCGTCTGGCGCATCGACTTCCAGCTGGGCTGGCAGGCCGACCCCGAAGCCGAGAAGCAGCCCGAGGCCATCACCCCGCGCGTGCAGGCCCTGCTGCGCCAGGGCTTCGGCCGCGATATCGCCTTCCGCCTGGTCTGGGCCAGCGTCTACACCTTCGCCTGCCAGCGCATGGCCAGTTTCCGCCACGGCCCGGTGCTGTTCGCGGGCGACGCGGCGCATGGCGTTTCGCCTTTCGGCGCGCGCGGGGCCAATTCCGGCGTGCAGGACGCCGACAACCTGGGCTGGAAGCTGGCCGCCGTGCTGCAGGGCCGCGCCGCGGCACCGGGCCAGGCGAATGCCTTGCTGGACAGCTATGCACGCGAACGTGAATTCGCGGCCGACGAGAACATCCTGAATTCCACGCGCGCCACCGACTTCATCACGCCGAAGAGCGAGATCAGCCGCCTGTTCCGCGACGCCACGCTGCACCTGGCGCGCCGCCACCCGTTTGCGCGCCGGCTCGTCAACAGCGGGCGGCTGTCGGTGCCGGCCACGCTGGATGGCTCGGCGCTGTCCACGGCCGACGTCGACACCTTCACGCCCGCGCTGCGGCCCGGCGCGCCCGTGGCCGACGCGCCGCTTGTGCGCCAGGGGCGAACCAGCTGGCTGCTGCAGGAACTGCATGGGCTGGGGGCCGACTTCTGCCTGCTCGTGTTCGGCCCGGCCCCCGCGTGGGCTTCGCCCGTGCCCGTGCTGGCGATCGACGGCGAAGACCTCGTCGACAGCCAGGGCCTGGCCGCGCAGCGTTTCGACGCCAGCCCGGGCACGGCCTACCTGCTGCGGCCCGACGCGCACGTGGCGGCGCGCTGGCGGCAGCCGTCGCCGCAGGCGGTGCTGGCAGCCCGGCAGCGCGCGCTCGGGCTGTCTTGACTGGCATCGAAGGGCAGCCACCATGTTCGACAACCAGCTCACCCAGCCCGACGACTTCTACCAGGCCCTGCTCGACGCCCATGCCGGGCTGAGCCTGGCCGCAAGCCATGCCCTGAACGCGCGCCTGGTGCTGATCATGGCCAACCAGGTGGGCGACATGACGTTGCTGCGCGCTGCACTGGCGGCCGCGCGCGCCGATGCCCCCGAAGGAAACGAACCATGACCGACACCCCGCACACCGGCTTCGGCAACTACTTCGAAAGCGAGGCCGTGGCCGGCGCCCTGCCGATCGGCCGCAACAGCCCACAGCGACCGCCGCTGGGGCTGTACGCCGAACTGCTGAGCGGCAGCGCCTTCACCGCGCCCCGCGCCGAGAACCGTCGCACCTGGCTCTACCGCCGCCAGCCCAGCGTGCAGGCCGGCGCCTACCAGCCGCTGCTCCAGCCGCACTGGAAGACGGGCGCGGCCGAAGGCGAACACGCGCCGCCCGATCCGCTGCGCTGGCATCCGGTGCCGGTGCCCGGGTTCGACAGCGAGCCGCTCGACTTCATCACCGGCCTGCGCACCGTCTGCACCAACGGCGACGCCGCTATCCACGGCGGCATGGGCGTGCACCTGGTGCTGGCCAACCGCAGCATGGACGGCGCCTTCGTCAACGCCGACGGTGAAATGCTGCTCGTGCCGCAGCAGGGCAGCCTGCGCATCACCACCGAACTCGGCCCGCTGCAGGTGGCCCCGGGCGAGGTGGCGCTGCTGCCGCGCGGCCTGGCCTTCAGCGTGGCGGTGGACGGGCCGACGCGACTGTATGTCTGCGAGAACTACGGTGCCGCGTTCCGCCTGCCCGAACTGGGCCCCATCGGCAGCAACGGCCTGGCGAACCCACGCGACTTCATCGCCCCGCAGGCGGCCTTCGAAGCCACGCCGCGGCCGCTGACGCTGGTGAAGAAATACGGCGGCCGGCTCTGGCACACCCAGGCCATGTCGCCGTTCAACGTGGTGGCCTGGCATGGCAACCTGGTGCCGCTGAAGTACGACACCGCGCGCTTCATGACGATCGGCAGCATCAGCGTCGACCACCCCGACCCGAGCATCTTCACCGTGCTCACCAGCCCCAGCGACACCGCCGGCGTGGCGAACTGCGACTTCGTCATCTTCCCGCCGCGCTGGCTGGTGATGGAAGACAGCTTCCGCCCGCCCTGGTACCACCGCAACGTGATGGCCGAATTCATGGGCCTGGTGCATGGCCAGTACGACGCCAAGCCCGAAGGCTTCCGCCCCGGCGGGATGAGCCTGCACAACCCGATGGTGCCGCACGGCCCCGACACCGAGGCCTTCGAGGGTGCCACGAACGCCGACCTCGCCCCGCACAAGCTGGACCACACGCTGGCCTTCATGTTCGAGAGCCGCTGGGCCTTCCGGCCCACCGCCTGGGCGCTGCACGGCGGCGAACTCGATGCCGGCTACGCGGGCTGCTGGGCAGGACTTTCCGACCGGTTCACCGGCCAGCGGGCATAAGCTTGAGCCCATGAACACCCTGACCGACGCCACCCACGACCCCGCGCTGCGCAGCTGGGTGCCCTCTGCCAACGCCGCGGACAGCGACTTCCCGGTGCAGAACCTGCCGCTGGGCCGCTTCCGGCCGGTGGCGGCCGAGGGCGCCGAGAACGCGCCCTGGCGCGTCGGCGTGGCCATCGGCGACCAGGTGCTCGACCTGCGCCTGGCGCACGAGCAGTCGCCCTGGCCCGACGAGGTCTACCCGCTGCTCAAACAGCTGGGCAAGGGCGACCTGGCCGGCTTCCTGGCGCTGGGCTGCCCGGCCTGGCGGCTGCTGCGCCAGGCCTTGTCGGCAGCGCTGGCCGAAGGCAGCGAACAGGCGCCGTTCCTCGAGCTCTGCCTGCACCCGCAGTCGGCCGTGGCCATGGCGCTGCCGCTCGTGCCGCGCGACTACACCGACTTCTATGCCGGCATCCACCATGCCGTGACCGTGGGCAAGCTGATGCGGCCCGACAACCCGCTGCTGCCGAACTACAAGTGGGTGCCGATCGGCTACCACGGCCGGGCCTCGTCGGTGGGCCTGGGCGGTGGCGTGCGCCGGCCGCGCGGGCAGGTGAAAAGTTCGGCCGAAGCCCCGCCCACCTTCGCGCCATGCCGCCGGCTCGACTACGAACTGGAGCTGGGCCTGTGGGTGGGCGTGGGCAACGAACTGGGGCACCCGGTGGCGATGGCGCAGGCCGAACACCATCTCTATGGCGTGAGCCTGCTCAACGATTGGTCGGCGCGCGACATGCAGGCCTGGGAATACCAGCCGCTGGGCCCGTTCCTGGCGAAGAGCTTCGCCACCAGCGTCTCGCCCTGGCTCGTGAGCCTGGACGCGCTGGCGCCGTTCCGGCGGCCGGTGCAGCGGCCCGAAGGCGACCCCGAGCCGCTGCCGTACCTGGACAGCGACTTCAACCGCGCCTTCGGTGCCATCGACATCACGCTCGAAGTCTGGCTTCAGACCCCGCGCATGCGCGAACGCGGGCTGCCTGCGGTGCGGCTGTCGCAGTCGAACGCGCTGGACGCCTACTGGACGGCCGCGCAACTGCTGGCCCACCACACCAGCAACGGCTGCAACCTGGCCACCGGCGACCTGCTGGGCACGGGCACGCTCAGCGGCCCGGCGCCGGGGCAGGGCGGCAGCCTGCTCGAACTGTCGCAGGGGGGCAAGCAGCCCTTGCTGCTGGCCGGCAGCGACGAGAGCCGCACCTTCCTGGAAGACGGCGACACCGTCACGCTGCGGGCGTTCTGCCAGGCGCCAGGGGCGGTACGCATCGGCCTCGGGCAGGTCAGCGGCACGGTGCTGCCGGCGCTCTGAAGGCGCTGCGGCGGGCGTGCGGCGCCTTGTCGTGATTTGACCGACCGCAGGCTGGCTGTTCAGGCGATCACCCCGCCACGGGGCCCGAACAATCGGACCCAACATGGACGAGCTGCGACCTGACGAGCTGGCCGCTGCAGTGGCAGCCTGGCACAACCGGCACCCCCTGGCACGGCGCATCACGCCGGCGCAGGTGCAGGGCATCGGCTGGGTCGCTTTGCCCTTCGTGCAGCGGCCCGGGGCGGCGCCGTGGTCGGCACCCGCCGCGGTGCTGCCGGTGCTGGACCAGCCGGTCGACGGTGCCCGGGCCAGCGCGGCGCCAGGCGCCGGCACGCTGCTGCGAGACC
>JALHPF010000056.1 GCA_022842595.1 Rubrivivax sp. | reverse complement strand
GGCTTGGGGTAGGCCGCGGTGTGGCAGAAGCTCTGCATCACGAGGTCGGCGCTGAAGCCCAGGCAGGCCAGGTCCTTCAGCTCGTCGCGCGTCATCGGGCCGGTGGTGTCCTGGCTGCCCACCGAGGTCATCTTCGGCTCGCAGTAGGTGCCCGGGCGCACGCCCTGGCCCTCGGGCAGGCCGACGGCGCGGCCGACCATCTTCTGCGCCAGCGTGAAGCCGGCCTTCGTGGCCGCCGGCGCCTGCGGCAGGCGGAAGGCAGTGCTCGCCGGCAGGCCCAGGAACTCACGCGCCTTGGCGGTGAGCGAGCGACCGATGATCAGATTGATGCGGCCGCCGGCACGCACCTCGTCGAACAGCACGTCGCTGCGCAGCTGGAAAGTGGTGACGGTGGCGCCGTCCTTGGTGATCTTGCCGTCGTAGGGGTGGATGTCGATGACGTCGCCCATGTTCAGCTTCGTCACGTCGACCTCGATCGGCAGCGCGCCCGAGTCTTCCTGCGTGTTGAAGAAGATCGGCGCGATCTTGCCGCCCAGCGTGACGCCGCCGAAGCGCTTGTTCGGCACGAAGGGGATGTCCTGGCCGGTGGCCCAGATCACGCTGTTGGTGGCGCTCTTGCGGCTGGAACCCGTGCCCACCACGTCGCCGACGTAGGCCACCAGGTGGCCCTTCTTCTTCAGGTCCTCGATGAACTTCATCGGGCCGCGCTTGCCGTCTTCCTCGGGCGTGATGCCGGGGCGGGCGTTCTTCAGCATGGCCAGGTAGTGCAGCGGGATGTCGGGGCGGCTCCAGGCGTCGGGGGCGGGCGAAAGGTCGTCGGTGTTGGTTTCGCCGGTGACCTTGAAGACGGTCACGGTGATCGTCTTAGGCACTTCGGGCCGCGTGGTGAACCACTCGGCGGCGGCCCAGCTGGCGATGACGCCCTTGGCGTGCTCGTTGCCCGCTCTGGCCTTCTCGGACACGTCGTGGAAGAAGTCGAACATCAGCAGGGTCTTCTTCAGGCCTTCTGCGGCGATCGGCGCCACGGCGGCGTCGTCCAGCAGGTCGATCATCGGCTTGACGTTGTAGCCGCCCACCATGGTGCCCAGCAGCTCGGTGGCCTTGGCCTTGGAGAGCAGGCCGACGGCGATGTCGCCGTGCGCCACGGCAGCCAGGAAGCTGGCCTTGACCTTGGCCGCGTCGTCGACGCCCGGGGGCACCCGGTGCGTCAGCAGGTCCAGCAGGAAGCTCTCATCGCCGGCGGGTGGGGCCTTGATCAGTTCGACGAGTTCGGACGTCTGCTGGGCAGACAACGGCAGCGGCGGGATGCCGAGCGCGGCACGTTCGGCGGCATGTTGGCGGTAGGCGGTCAGCATCGACTGTTCTCCAGGGGGCCAGGATGTGTGGGAGTGTAGGGGTGGGTTACCCCTATATTTTATGTCTTATATAAGACTTGGCAAGTGCCGGGTGCCCGGCGCAGCCCTTGCGCACCGCCCCGTCGCCGATCGGGCATGGCAAACGGCCCGGGCCGCTGACGCGGGACCGGGCCGTGGACAGGGGGCGTTCGACCGGGTTCAGTGCAGCTTCTTCTTGGCCTGCTGCTGGGCCACCCAGGACTCGGCCCAGGCGTCGGAGCGCTCCTGTTCGCGCGCCCCCATGGACATGGCCCAGGCCAGGAAACCCAGCACGAACAGCAGGGGGACGAGGGCGAGGAAGATCGAGGTCATGAACGGGCTCCGAGGGATGACGACGTTGAAATCGGTCGCGATGCTCGGGCCTGTAGCGAAGTATTGCCACGCCGCGTGAAGAAGTCCCGATCCGGCGTCGGGATGCAGGCCTGGCGTCAGGAAGGCTCAGGACGGCGCACTGGCACCGGCTGCCGGGCGGGCCGCCTCGATGCCCAGGCTCTGACCGGCCGGGCGGGTGGCGGCGTCGCGCTGCTTTTCGTGCACGCAGCCGTCGACGACGCGCTGGCCGATCTTGGTGTCCATCAGCATCGACTTGTTGGCGATCTGCAGCATCAGCATGCGGCCCTTCACGTCCTCCAGGCGCAGGGCGCCGGTCGACGACAGCACGGGCTTCATCACGTACACGGCCTTGCGGTGCTTGACGTCGAGGTAGCCGTCGTTCTGGTGGTTGACGTCGACGTTGACGACTTCGTTGAACTCGCAGGCGTACTCGCCGAAGTGCGCCATCGCCGCGGCGGCCAGTTGTTCGCCCGGTGCCGGCGGCAGCTTGGCCGGCACCGGTGGCGGCACGCGAGCGCGGGCCTGGGGGCGCGGCGGCGGGGGCTTGCCGGCGCCGGGCGCGGTGGCGGGCTGGGCCCAGGCTGCTGTGGCCAGTCCGAGGCTGGCCAGGCACAGGCCGGCCAAGGTGCGTCTTGCTGCGCTCATCGAAATCTCTCCTTCCGGGGGTGGGGCGATTGTGTGGCGCGGAACGTGCGCCCTTGTTGCCGTCGGTGACCGGGCCGCGGCACGGGTCGTGATCAGCGCCGCAGGAACCGGCTTCTGGGCAGGCGGTACAGCGTGTGAGGGCGGAAAGGGTGGCCCTCTGGCACCGTGGGATGGTCGAAATCCTCGGCCGGGTCGTGCTGCATCCCCAGGCGCGTCATGACGCGTCGCGAGGGCTGGTTGCTCACGGTGGTGAAGGCCACCAGTTCGTCCAGTCCCAGCGCATCGAAGCCGAAGGCGGCCGCTGCGGCGGCGGCTTCGCTGGCCCAGCCTTGGCCCCAGGCGGCCCGGGGCAGCCGCCAGCCCATCTCGACCACGGGCATGAAGGGCGCCTCGAACGACGGCACGTTCAGACCCACCATGCCCGCGAAGGGCAGCCGGCCAGGAATCTCGAGCGCCCACATGCCCCAGCCGCGACGGGCCAGGTTGGCGCGCGCGCGGCCTGCCTCGGCCAGCGCCTCGGTCTCGGTCTGCACGCTGGAGAAGTAGCGTCGCACCTCGGGGTCGGCGTTCATCGCCACCCAGGCCGGCAGGTCGTCGTCGCGCCAGGCACGCAACAGCGTTCGTGCGCTGCGCAGCTCGACCACCGACGGGAAGGTGGCCAGCGCCAGAGCGCGTGCGCCTTGGGGAAGCACCAGCTGCGCCTTCATGCGACGCGCTCGCCGAACCAGGCCAGTTCGATCTCCGCCGGCAGCTGGGGGCCGCCGTGGAAGGCCGTGCGGTGCGCGCGTTCGATGACCTGCCAGAAGTAGCGGTAGCTGGCGCGGTCGTGCAGCGTGTCGTGGTGGCGGATCGGTGCCCAGGCGGCGGCCTGTGCTGCGCCGATGATCTCGATGGCCTGGTCGACCTCGGCGATGGTGGGCGCGAAGGCGTCGACGATGGGGCGGATCTGCGCCGGGTGGATGCTCCACATGCGCGTGTAGCCGAGTTGCCGGCTGGCGCGTTGGGCCGCTTTCTGCAGCGCGTGCGAGTCCTTGAACTCGGTCACCACGCAGTGCGACGGCACCTTGCCGAAGGCATGACAGGCCGCCGCGATCTCGAGCTTGGCGCGCATCACCAGCGGGTGCTCGAACTGTCCCTGCGCACCCATCGCCGATTGCGGGATGGCGCCCCGGTGCGCCGAGACGAAGTCCATCAACCCGAAGGACAGCGACTCGATCCGGGGATGGGCCGCCAACGCCGCCACGTCGCGCAGCGCGCCGTGGGTCTCGACCAGCGCGTGCAGCGGGATCGGCCGCGCCAGCCCCGCGCGGCGTTCGGCGTCCTCCACCATGGCCACGGCGCGCTGCAGGTCGGCCGCGTGGCGCGGCTTGGGCAGCATCAGGTAGGCCAGGCGCGCGCCGGCCTTCTTCACCAGCACGTCGACCATCTCTTCGAAGCGGCCGTGGCCCACCGGCACCACCCGCGCGCCGACACGCCCGTGCCGGTTGCCCGGCCCGGTCACCAGCTCGGCGATGAGGTGCGCGTGCTCGATCTCGCCGCCCACCGGCGCGCCATCCTCGCCGTCGAGCGTGACGTCGAACACCGGCCCCATCTCGGCCTGCAGTTCCAGGCTCTTGCGCATGCGCAGTTCCACGCCGCAGTAGTGGTCGCAGACCGGCAGGGAGGCGCCGGCAGGCTCGTCGGGGTCGAACAGCGCGTCGCGCGGATGGACGGTCGTGGGCGTGGCCATGGTGGTGGAGCCGGACACCTGGGCCCGGCCGGCAATCGACGGAGCCGCAAGCGTACCGCGCAGGGCCTAGTGCCGTCTTCGGAGCATGCAGCCCGGAGACATTTCAGCGAGGGTGCGGCCCTGCGCAGGCATTGGGTTTTCCCCATTGCCCACGTCGGCCTGCGATGGGAGATTGCCCCTGCTGAAAATATCATATGACCATCAGGAGACAAGCTCGATGATCCGCTCGAAGAACGGCCCCGTGCCGCGCACCGGCCTCGCCCGCCGCACCTTGCTCTCCCTCGCTCTGGCGGCCTGCAGCCTGGGGGCGATGGCGCAGAGCTATCCCGACAGGCCGATCACGATGATCGTGCCCTGGGGTGCCGGCGGCGGCACCGATGCCGTGGCGCGCATGATCGCCAGCCTGATGGAGAAGGACCTGGGCCAGCCGGTCAACGTCGTCAACCGCACGGGCGGGTCGGGCGTGGTGGGCCACACGGCCATCGCCGGCGCGCCGGCCGACGGCTACACGATCGGGATGATCACGGTGGAGATCACCATGATGCATCACCAGAAGCTGACCGAGCTGAACCACACGGGCTTCACGCCGATCGCGCTCGTCAACCTCGACCCCGCCGGTTTCCAGGTTCGGGCCGACTCGCCCTACAAGTCGATGAACGACGTGGTGGCCGCGGTGAAGGCCAACCCCGGCAAGTTCAAGGCCTCGGGCACGGGGCAGGGCGGCATCTGGCATCTGGCGCTGGCGGGTTGGTTGCGCGACGCGAAGATCGATCCGGCCAGCGTGCCCTGGGTGCCGTCGAACGGCGCAGCGCCCGGGCTCCAGGACCTGGTGGCCGGCGGCATCGAGTTCGCCCCGGTGTCGCTGCCCGAAGCGCGGTCGTTGATCGATGCGGGCAAGGTGCGTTCGCTGGCCGTCATGGCCTCGTCACGCGCGGCTCTGTTCCCCAACGTGCCCACGCTGAAGGAGGCCACGGGGTCCGACTGGGCCACGGGCGCATGGCGGGGCATCGCCGCCCCCAAGGGCCTGCCGCCGGCCGTGGCCACCCGGCTGGAAGCCTCGGTGAAGAAGGCCTACGACAGCAAGGAATACAAGGACTTCATGGCCCAGCGGGGCTTCGGCATGCTGTGGGGCAGTTCGCAGGACTTCGCCAAGTTCATGGCCAAGGGTGACGGCGACATGAAGGCCGTGATGACGGCCGTGGGCATCGCCAAGTAGCGTCCCGCGACCGCAGCCGCCGACCGCAGACCGCCCGCCGCTCTCTCGCCCCGTGCAGCGCACCGACCGTTGGGTGGGCATCGCCCTGGTCCTGCTGGCTGCGGCCGTCCTGTGGTCGGCGCGCAGCTTTCCGAACGTCCCTGGGCAGAAGCTCGGGGCCGGGTTCCTGCCCATGCTGGTCGGAGCGGGCCTGCTGCTCTGCGGCCTGGTCCTGGTGCTGCGCAGCGTGCGCGGCGAGCGCTATCGGGCCCACCCGCAGGAATCCCGTGCGGCAGAGCACATCGGCAGCTCGCTGGTGGTGATGGGCGCCGTCGTCTTCTACATCCTGGCCGCCGACAGGCTCGGCTTCCTGATCGTGGCGCCGCTGGCCCTGCTGGCCGTGTTCAAGGCCTTGCGCGTGGGCTGGTGGCCTTCGCTGGCCTGGGCACTGGGCGGCACCGCGGTCGTGCACCTGGCCTTCTACAAGCTGCTGCGCGTGCCCCTGCCCTGGGGCGTGTTCCGCCCGTTCTATTGAATGGACGCGCTCGCCACCGCCTTCGGGCTCGTCTTCCAGCCCTACGTTCTGACGGTCATCGCGCTGTCGGCGCTGTATGGCCTCTTCGTCGGGGCGATTCCCGGCCTGACGGCCACCATGGCCACCGCGCTGCTGGTGCCCGTCACCTTCTTCATGGCGCCGGTGCCGGCGGTGGCGGCCATCGTCACGGCCACCGCGATGGCCATCTTCAGCGGCGACATCCCCAGCGCCCTGCTGCGCATGCCGGGCACGCCGGCCAGTGCGGCCTACACCGACGAGGCCTACCTGATCACGCGCAGCGGCCGGCCCGAACTGGCGCTCGGCGCCGGGCTGGTGTTCTCTGTGCTGGGCGGGATCTTCGGCGTGGTGGTGCTGATCGTGGCCGCCCCGGCACTGGCCGAGATCGCCCTGAAATTCAGCAGCTTCGAATACTTCTGGCTGGTGATGCTGGGTTTCACCTGTGCCGTCTTCATCGCCGGCAACGACCCGCTCAAGGGGGTGATCTCGCTGCTGCTCGGGCTGCTGATTTCCTGCGTGGGCCTCGAGAACCCGGCCGGCGCGCCGCGCTGGACGCTGGGGAACGCCGAGCTGATGGGCGGCATCCCGCTCATCCCGCTGATGATCGGCATGTTCGCGGTGTCCGAGGTGCTGCGCTTCGCGATGGTGGTCGACAAGCCGAACATGGTGGTCGACCGCCCCTTCGGCAACGTCTTCGGGGGCATGTGGGCGCTGCTCAGGAAGTACCCGCTGCAGTTGCTGCGAGGCTCTGCGCTGGGTACGGCGGTGGGCGCGTTGCCGGGCGCCGGCGCCGACATCGCTTCGTGGATGTCCTACGGCGTCAGCAAGCGTTTCTCCAAGGAGCCCGAGAAGTTCGGCACCGGGCACGTCGAGGGCATCGTCGAGTCGGGTGCGGCCAACAACGCCGCGCTGGGCGGCGCCTGGATCCCGGCGCTGGTGTTCGGCATCCCGGGCGACTCGATCACGGCCATCGCCATCGGTGTGCTGTACATGAAGAACATGAACCCGGGGCCGACGCTCTTCGTCGACAACCCGCAGAACATCTATGCCGTCTTCATCGTCTTCATCCTGGCGCAGATGCTGATGCTGCCCTTCGGCTGGATGGCCATCAAGGCCGCCAAGCAGCTGCTGCGCATTCCCGCCGGGGTGCTGATGCCGCTGATCCTGCTGTTCTGCGTGGTGGGCAGCTTCGCCATCAACAACAGCCTGTTCGGCGTCATCGTGATGGCCGTGGCCGGCGTGGTCGCCTTCTTCATGGAACGCTGGGGCTTTCCGGTGGCGCCCACCATCCTGGGCGTGGTGCTGGGCACCATGCTCGAGGAGCACTTCTTCAGCAGCCTGATCAAGGCCGACGGCAACTTCCTCGCGTTCTTCGATCGGCCCATCGCCGCCACGCTGGGGGTGCTGACGCTTCTGATCTGGTGTTCGCCGCTGCTCAAGCGCGGCTGGTCGGCGCTGCGCAGCGGGCCGGCATGAAAGAAGCCGGCGCGAGGCCGGCTCCAAAGCTGCTTGGCGTTGTCTGCTCGCGTCGCGAGGCAGGCCCTTCAAGCGGACGCCGCGGACGGGCTTGGCCCGGCCGCTGGGGTCGCCACCTTGAGGGGGAGCGGCGAAGCCGCTGCGGGGGTGGTCCTTACAACAGGTGCTTCACGCCATCCTGTTCGCCTTGCAGCTCGGCCAGCGTCTTGTTGATGCACTCCTGGCTGAAGGCGTCGATGGCCAGGCCCTGCACCACCGTGTACTCGCCGCCCGCACACGTCACCGGGAAGCCGAACATCACGTCCTTCGGGATGCCGTAGTCGCCGTTGCTGGGCACGCCCATGGTGACCCAGGCGCCGTTGGTGCCCAGGGCCCAGTCGCGCATGTGGTCGATGGCGGCGTTGGCGGCCGACGCCGCGGACGACAGGCCACGCGCCTCGATGATGGCCGCGCCGCGCTTGCCCACGGTGGGCAGGAAGACGTCCTTGTTCCAGACCTGGTCGTTGATCATGTCCTTCACGCTGGCGCCGTCGATGGTGGCGAAGCGGTAGTCGGCGTACATGGTCGGGCTGTGGTTGCCCCACACGGCCAGCTTCTGGATGCTCGACACCGGCTTGCCGGTCTTGGCGGCGATCTGGCTGGCAGCGCGGTTGTGGTCCAGGCGCAGCATGGCGGTGAAGTTCTTGCGCGGCAGGTCGGGCGCGCTCTTCATCGCGATGTAGGCGTTGGTGTTGGCGGGGTTGCCCACCACCAGCACGCGCACGTTGCGGCTGGCCACGGCGTTCAGGGCCTTGCCCTGCGCCGTGAAGATGGCGCCGTTGATGGACAGCAGCTCGGCCCGCTCCATGCCGGGGCCGCGCGGACGCGAGCCGACCAGCAGCGCGTAGTCCGTGGCCTTGAAGGCGGTCATGGGGTCGCTGTGCGCCTCCATGCCGGCCAGCAACGGGAAGGCACAGTCTTCCAGTTCCATCATCACGCCCTTCAGGGCCTTCTGCGCCTTCTCGTCGGGAATCTCGAGCAGTTGCAGGATGACCGGCTGGTCCTTGCCCAGCATTTCGCCCGAAGCGATGCGGAACAGCAGGGCATAGCCGATCTGGCCGGCGGCGCCGGTGACGGCCACTCGAACGGGCTTCTTGCTCATGGGGAACTCCTGGAGGTTGCGGGTCTGGGGGTATCCTGGATTCTAGGCATCGCAGGGCGTTGCGGGCGTGCAATCCTGACTCTTCTGTCTTATGTAAGACAAATGTCCGTGGACGCTGGTACACCCTTTGTGATGCAATCCCGGGATGCCCGATCCGGTACCGTCCCCCGCCGAGGCGGCCGAGGCCACGCCCTCGTTCAGCCCGCTGTACCAGCAGATCAAGGTGCTGATCACGCGCAGCCTGCAGGGTGGCGAGTGGAAGCCCGGTGAAGCCATTCCCAGCGAGATCGAACTTGCTGCCCGCTTCAAGGTGAGCCAGGGCACGGTGCGCAAGGCGATCGACGAACTGTCTGCCGAGAACCTGCTGGTCCGTCGGCAGGGCAAGGGCACCTTCGTGGCCACGCACGCCGAGCAGAACGTGCAGTACCGCTTCCTGCGCCTGCAGCCCGACAGCGGCGGGGCCTCCAACACGCCGGCCGGCATGCAGCGCCGGCTGCTCGACTGTCGCCGCATGCGGGCGCCGGCCGAGGTCTCGCGTGCGCTCGATCTCAAGACCGGCGACAGTGCCGTGCAGGTGCGCCGCCTGCTGCTGGCCGCCGGCACGCCGGTGGTGCTGGACGACATCTGGCTGCCCGCGCCGCAGTTCAAGGGTCTGACGCTGGACAAGCTGGTCAGCTACCGCGGTCCGATGTACGGGCTGTTCGAGCGTGAATTCGGCGTACGCATGATCCGCGCAGAGGAGAAGATCCGTGCCGTGGCTGCCACCAACGAAGAAGCCGAGTTGCTGGCAGTGTCACCCGGTGCCCCGCTGCTGTCGGTCGAGAGGCTGGCCTTCACCTATGACGACAAGCCCGTGGAGTTCCGCCGCGGTCTGTACGACACCACCCGCCATCACTACCGCAACGTGCTCAGCTGAGCCGCGTTTGCCCAGTTCCACGTAAGACTGCTGCGTTGCAATAAACTCATCAGGTTACCCGCAGGTTCCACGAGACCCCACATGCCCGAAATGACAAAGCAAAGACCCGGCACCATGCGGCTGGTCGACGCGCTGCAATACCGGCTTCCTCTGGCCGGTGTGGTGTCGATCCTGCACCGCATCAGCGGAGCCCTCATGTTCGTGCTGCTGCCGTTCATCATCTGGATGTTCGACAAGAGCGTGACCTCCGAAGCCTCGTACGAACAGTTCAGCAGCGCCTTCGGCATCGGCCTGGGTGTGCTGCCCGGCTGGTTCATCAAGCTGGTGGTGCTGGCGCTGATCTGGGCCTATCTGCACCACTTCATCGCCGGCGTCCGCCATCTGTGGATGGACATGACGCACAGCGTCACCAAGGAGTTCGGTCGTTCGTCGGCCGTGGTCACGCTGGCCGCCAGCGTGCTGCTCACGCTGCTGCTGGGCGCCAAGCTCTTCGGCCTGTACTGAGGCACATCCGATGTCCACCAACTACGGTTCCAAGCGCCTCGTCGTCGGGGCGCACTACGGCATGCGAGACTGGCTCAGCCAGCGCATCACGGCCACGCTGATGGCCTTGTTCACGGTCATCGTGCTGGTGCAGGTGCTGATGCCCGGCCCGATGAGCTACGACAAGTGGGCCGGCATCTTCGCTGCCCAGTGGATGAAGGTGCTGACCTTCGTCGTCATCGTCTCGCTGGGGTATCACGCCTGGGTCGGCGTGCGCGACATCTGGATGGACTACATCAAGCCCGTGGGCCTGCGCCTGGTGCTGCAGGTGGCCACCATCGTCTGGCTGGTCGGCTGCGCCGGCTGGGCCGTGCAAGTGCTCTGGAGGCTCTGAGCCCATGTCTGTCTCTTCGATCTCCAAGCGCAAGTTCGACGTCGTCATCGTCGGCGCGGGCGGTTCCGGCATGCAGGCTTCCCTGCGACTGGCCCGTGCGGGCCTCAACGTGGCGGTGTTGAGCAAGGTCTTCCCCACGCGCTCGCACACCGTGGCGGCGCAAGGCGGCATCGGCGCCAGCCTGGGCAACATGTCCGAAGACAACTGGCACTATCACTTCTACGACACCATCAAGGGCAGCGACTGGCTGGGTGACCAGGACGCCATCGAGTTCATGTGCCGCGAGGCGCCCAAGGTCGTCTACGAGCTCGAACACTTCGGCATGCCGTTCGACCGCAACCCCGACGGCACCATCTACCAGCGCCCCTTCGGCGGCCACACCGCCAACTACGGCGAAAAGCCGGTGCAGCGCGCCTGCGCGGCGGCCGACCGCACCGGCCACGCCATGCTGCACACCCTTTACCAGCAGAACGTCAAGGCGCGCACCAACTTCTTCGTCGAGTGGATGGCGCTGGACCTCATCCGCGACGCCGAAGGCGACGTGGTGGGCGTCACCGCGCTCGAGATGGAAACCGGCGAGGTCCACATCCTCGAGGCCAAGACCACGCTGTTCGCCACCGGCGGCGCCGGCCGCATCTATGCGGCCAGCACCAATGCCTTCATCAACACCGGTGACGGCCTGGGCATGGCGGCGCGCGCCGGTGTGCCGCTGGAAGACATGGAGTTCTGGCAGTTCCACCCCACCGGCGTGCACAACGCCGGCGTGCTGCTGACCGAAGGCTGCCGCGGCGAAGGCGCGATCCTGCGCAACAGCAACGGCGAGCGCTTCATGGAACGCTACGCCCCCACGCTGAAGGACCTGGCGCCGCGCGACTTCGTCTCGCGCTGCATGGACCAGGAGATCAAGGAAGGCCGCGGCTGCGGTCCCAACAAGGACTACATCCAGCTCGACATGACCCACCTGGGCGCCGACACCATCATGAAGCGCCTGCCCAGCGTGTTCGAGATCGGGCACAACTTCGCCAACGTCGACATCACCAAGGAACCGATTCCCGTGGTGCCGACCATCCACTACCAGATGGGCGGCATTCCCACCAACATCCACGGCCAGGTGGTGGCGCCGAAGAAAGGCGACCCGAACGCGGTCATCAACGGCTTCTATGCCGTGGGCGAGTGCTCCTGCGTGAGCGTGCACGGCGCCAACCGCCTGGGCACCAACTCGCTGCTCGACCTGCTGGTCTTCGGCCGTGCCGCGGGCCTGCACATCGTCGACCAGGTGGCGACGCAGAAGAGCCACAAGCCCTTGCCGGCCGACGCCGCCGATCGTTCGCTGGCCCGCCTGGCGCGCCTGGACGGCAGCAACTCCGGCGAGTACGCGCAGGACGTGGCCAACGACATTCGCAACACCATGCAGCAGCACGCAGGCGTCTTCCGCACCCAGGCCAGCATGGACCAGGGCGTTGCGAAGATCGCCGAGCTCGCGGAGCGCGTGAAGTCGATCGCACTGAAGGACAAGAGCAAGATCTTCAACACGGCGCGCATCGAAGCGCTGGAGGTCGAGAACCTGATCGAGTCGGCGCAAGCGACCATCGTCTCGGCCGCTGCCCGCCACGAAAGCCGCGGCGCCCACACGGTGGACGACTACGCCGACAGCCCGGAGTTCCCGATGGGCCGCAACGACGCCGAGTGGATGAAGCACACGCTGTGGTACTCCGAAGGCAACCGGCTCGACTACAAGCCGGTCAAGCTCAAGCCGCTGACCGTCGAGAGCGTTCCACCGAAGGTAAGAACATTCTGATGGTGCCCCCAAGCTCGCTATCGCTCGCTACCCCCCGAGGGGGCCGTCCGCCTGCGGCCCGGCAAAGCCGGTTCCGCGGCGGGAAGCTTGATGTGACTCGTTCGATTTCCAGGCACTGATCATGACCAAGCGCACGTTCCAGATCTACCGCTACGACCCCGACAAGGACGCCAAGCCGTACATGCAGACGCTCGAGGTCGAACTCGACGGCTCCGAGCGCATGCTGCTCGACGCGCTGATGAAGCTGAAGGCGGTCGACCCCACGCTGAGCTTCCGCCGCAGCTGCCGCGAAGGCGTGTGCGGGTCGGACGCCATGAACATCAACGGCAAGAACGGCCTGGCCTGCCTGACCAACATGCGCACGCTGCCCGGCACCGTGGTGCTCAAGCCGCTGCCCGGGCTTCCCGTCATCCGCGACCTCATCGTCGACATGACGCAGTTCTTCAAGCAGTACAACTCGATCAAGCCCTATCTGGTGAACGACACCCAGCCGCCCGAGAAGGAGCGCCTGCAGAGCCCGGAAGAGCGCGACGAGCTCAACGGCCTGTACGAGTGCATCCTGTGCGCGAGCTGCTCGACCAGCTGTCCCAGTTTCTGGTGGAACCCCGACAAGTTCGTCGGCCCGGCCGGCCTGCTGCAGGCCTACCGCTTCATCGCCGACAGCCGCGACCAGGCCACCAGCGACCGGCTGGACAACCTCGAAGATCCTTACCGCCTGTTCCGCTGCCACACCATCATGAACTGCGTCGACGTCTGCCCGAAGGGCCTGAACCCGACGAAGGCCATCGGCAAGATCAAGGAACTGATGGTGCGCCGCGCGGTGTAGTGGGCCCCCACGCTCCCTCCCGGTCGCTGCCCCCCGAGGGGGCTCTTGCAGCGGACCGGCGGAGCCGGCCCGCGCAAGCGGCTTGATGGAATACGACACATGGAAGTACTTCTCGGTGAACGCGACAAGAGCAAGCTGCGCTGGCGTTGCCGCCGCGGCCTGCTCGAGAACGATCTGTTCATCGAGCGGTTCTTCCAGCGCCACGAAGACACGCTCACCGTGCGCCAGGCCGAGGGGCTTCAGCTCCTGATGGACCTGGCCGATAACGACTTGCTGGACCTGTTGCTTGCACGGCGCGAGCTGCAGGGAGAACTCGACACCGCCGAAGTGCGCGACGTGCTTGCACAGCTGCGCGAGAAGAGCCGAGCGGAGACAAACCCGCCGAACCGAAACGCCTGAAGCGAAGGACCGATGCCATGATGACCCCCTCCGACGTCAAAGCCACCCTGTCGTTCTCCGACGGCAGCCCGAGCATCGATCTGCCGCTCTACAAGGGCAGCGTCGGTCCGGACGTCATCGACATCCGCAAGCTCTACGGGCAGACCGGCAAGTTCACCTACGACCCCGGCTTCCTGTCGACGGCGGCCTGCCAGTCGGCCATCACGTACATCGATGGCGACAAGGGCGAGCTGCTGTACCGCGGCTACCCCATCGAGCAGCTCGCCACGCAGTGCGACTTCCTCGAGACCTGCTACCTGCTGCTGAAGGGCGACCTGCCCAACCCGCAGCAGAAGACCGACTTCACCAAGCTCGTCACGAACCACACGATGGTCAACGAGCAGATGCAGTTCTTCCTGCGCGGCTTCCGCCGCGACGCGCACCCGATGGCGGTCATGACCGGCCTGGTCGGCGCCTTGTCGGCCTTCTATCACGACAGCACCGACATCACGAACCCGCAGCACCGTGACATCAGCGCGATCCGCCTGATCGCCAAGATGCCGACGCTGGTGGCCATGGCCTACAAGTACGGCATCGGCCAGCCCTTCGTCTACCCGAAGAACAGCCTGTCGTACTCGGCCAACTTCATGCGCATGATGTTCGCCACGCCTTGCGAGGAGTACGAGCCGAACGACGTGCTGGTGCGCGCCATCGACCGCATCTTCATCCTGCACGCCGACCACGAGCAGAACGCCTCCACCTCGACGGTGCGCCTGTGCGGCTCGTCGGGCACCAACCCGTTCGCCGCCATCGCCGCCGGCGTGGCCTGCCTGTGGGGTCCGGCGCACGGCGGCGCCAACGAGGCGGCGCTGAACATGCTGGAAGACATCCAGCGCAACGGCGGCGTCGAGAAGATCGGCGAGTTCATCAAGCAGGTCAAGGACAAGAATTCCAACGTCAAGCTGATGGGCTTCGGCCACCGCGTCTACAAGAACTACGACCCGCGCGCCAAGCTGATGCGCGAGACCTGCCACGAGGTGCTGGGCGCCCTGGGCCTGCACAACGACCCGCTGTTCAAGCTGGCCATGGCACTGGAGAAGATCGCGCTGGAAGACGAGTACTTCGTGGCGCGCAAGCTGTACCCGAACGTCGACTTCTACAGCGGCATCGTGCAGCGCGCGCTGGGCATCCCCGTCAGCCTGTTCACCGCCATCTTCGCGCTGGCCCGCACGGTGGGCTGGATCGCCCAGCTCAACGAGATGATCGGCGACCCCGAGTACAAGATCGGCCGTCCGCGCCAGCTCTTCGTCGGTTCGACGCACCGCACCGTCAAGCCGATCGCCGAGCGCTGACCCGCGGCGCCTTCGGGCGCCCCGGTCGGTTTCCGAAGGGCCGCTCCGTGCGGCCCTTCTGCTGTCTGCCGCGGGTGCCTCGAGACGGAGCGGCCCGCTGACGAAGGAGTTCCGCCGCTCCAGCCAGCTAACGGTGGTCTAACGGTCGTCGGCGAAGATGCAGCCTCGACCACTCGAAGGCCCCACGATGCTCGCGACGTTCCGCACTGCCGTCACATTCTGGTTCTCCTGCGTCGTGCTGGCGCTGGGTCTGCCCGTCGCGGCCCACGCCCAGCCCCAGGTGGGCCCGGTCGACCCCGATTTCGCGGCCGTCGACACGCTGATGACCAACTACGTCGCCGCCCGCAGGTTCCCGGGGGCCTCGCTGGTGATCGCCTACGGCGACCGCATCATCTACGCGCAGGGCTACGGCTGGGCCGATCCGGTGCGCCGCATCCCGAGCTCGCCGTGGCTGGAGTACCGCCTGGGCAGCGTCAGCAAGCCCATCACCGCGACGATGGTCATGCGCCTCGTCGAGCAGGGCCGTGTCAGCCTGGATGCACCGGCCTGGAGCTACATCGCGCCGGTGGTCGGCACCTCCCAGCCCGCCGATGCGCGCCTGAGGCAGGTCACGGTGCGGCAGCTGCTCACCCACACCTGGGGGCTGGACCGGTCCGTGTCACCCGACCCGGTGGGCGCCTGGTACCGCGACGGCAACACGGTGGTCAGCACGGCGCGCGACATGCTGCGCTACCACCTGCTGCGCATGACGCTGAACTTCGCCCCCGGTGCGCGTCACGCCTACAACAACACCGGCTTCGTGTGGCTGCAGATGATTGCCGAGAGCGTGGACGGACGCCCGATCGAGCAGCAGATCAGCGCTGCTCTCGGCATCGAGGCGCTGTCCACGGGACGCGCGCGCTTCGGCGATGTCCTGCCGTCCAGGCTCACGTTGGCCGAGCCGACCCACCACGACTTCGCCGCCGCGCCCCAACTTCCGCCCGTGCCCGGCGTCTACCCCGCGCCGGCGCCGGCCGCGGTGCCGCGGCCCGACGGGTCCTTCACCCTGGTGGGCTACGGCGGCTCGGGCGGCTACGTGATGTCGCCGCTGGCCGTCGTCCGCTTCCTGCAGCGCATGGCCGGCCAGCGGCAGCCCGAACTGCTGAACGCGGGCACGCGTGCCACGATGTTCCGCGAGCAGACGCTGGCCGACGGCACCCGGTACTGGGGGCTGGGCATCCAGGCCAACAACGCCTACACGCCCGACGACCACCAGCTCTCGCACACGGGCGGCATCCTGGGCGCCCGCAATGGCTTCACCTCGACGCCAAGGACCCCTCGCGGGCCGATGCTGACGGTCTTCGTGCAGAGTAATGGCACACCTGCAGGTCAGGGCTCGGAGGTGGTGGACGACATCACCGCCGAGATCATCACACCCATCATCTTCGCGGTCGACCGCATCGCCGGTTACCAGAGCAAGCCCGAGATCGGCCCCGAGCGCCTGATCGCCTGGGGCTCGGCCACCGAGGACCACTTCACCGACCTCCTGCTGAACTGGGCCCAGGCGACCTTCCCCGACCTCTTCAAGGGCGCCCCGGTGGCCGGCGTGGTCGATGGCTACCGCTTCCGCTACTACGCCCCCACCCAGACCTACGTGGCCGTCAAGCAGGGCCAGGTCTATCTCTACCAGCCGGCGGTGAACCCGCAGATCCTGCCCCTGGGGCCGATGGTGCAGTGGCTGCCCCAGGCGCTGAACGACCTCCAGCGCCTGGGCGCCCTGGCCACGCCGATCCGCCCGCCTGGGCGTTGAGGCGGGGCGGCCGCTGGCCAGCGTTGGCCGCACGTGGAAAGAGCCCACGGAGGAGACGGTGCCCGGGCCGATCCGGAGCGGCCTGCGTGGCGTGCGATGCGATGATCGGCATCCATCCCACCAACAGGCACGCCCGTGGACCTCAGCACGCTTTCGACCCCAGCAGCGCTCGTCGACGAGGAGCGCATGCGGCGCAACATCCAGACCATGCAGTCCCGCGTGGCGTCGCTTGGCGCACGCCTGCGGCCGCACGTCAAGACGGCCAAGTGCATTCCCATCGCCAGGATGCAGCAGGCTGCCGGTGCCGCCGGCATCACCGTGTCCACGCTGAAGGAGGCCGAGCAGTTCTTCGACGCGGGCTTCGACGACATCCTCTATGCCGTCTGCGTCACGCCGAACAAGCTGGACACGGTGCTGGACCTCCTGCGCCGCGGCTGCCGGCTGAAGGTGGTGGTCGACTCGGTGACCGGGGCCCAGGCGGTGGCCCGGAAGAGCCAGGCCGCCGGCATCGCCATCCCCACCGTCATCGAGATCGATACCGACGGCCACCGCGCCGGGGTGAAGCCCGAGGCCGAGGTGCTGATCGACATCGGGCGGGCGCTGCACGATGGGGGCGCACAGCTCTACGGCGTGATGACGCATGCCGGCGCCTCGTACGCCGAGAACACCACTGCCGGGCTGCAGCGCATCGCCGAGCAGGAGCGCAGCCTGTGTGTGCGCGCCGCAGAGCGCCTGCGTGCAGCCGGCCTGCCCTGCCCGGAGGTCAGCGTGGGTTCCACGCCCACGGCCCTGTCGGCGCGCAGCCTGGAAGGCGTGACCGAGGTGCGCGCCGGGGTCTACGTCTTTCACGACCTCGTCATGTGCAACGTCGGCGTGTGCACGCCGCAGGACGTCGCGCTCTCGGTGCTGGCTACCGTGATCGGTCACCATGTCGAAAAGGGCTGGGTGCTGGTGGATGCGGGCTGGATGGCGATGAGCCGGGACCGCGGCACGCAGGCCCAGGCCGTCGACTGGGGCTACGGCGCAGTCTGCCAGGTCGATGGCAGCCTGATGCCCGACTGGCTGATGAGCGGCGCGAACCAGGAGCACGGCATCGTTTCGCGCCGCGATGGCGCCATCCCCGGCGACCTGGCCCAGGTGTTCCCGATCGGTTCGCAGCTGCGTCTGCTGCCGAACCACGCCTGCGCCACCGCGGCGCAGTTCAGCGACTACCGCGTGCTGGGACCGGACGCCGAGCCGCGCACCTGGGAGCGCTTCAATGGCTGGTGATGGCGCCCCCTTGCAGCCGGTTCAGCCTGCGGACATGCCGTTGCCGGGGGGCCACTACAGCCCCGGCATCGTCGCTGCGGGCCTGGTGTTCGTCGCCGGGCAGCTGCCCATCGCCGCCGATGGTTCGAAGCTGTCCGACGCCTCGTTCGCCGACCAGACCCGTCAGGTGCTGGCCAACGTGCAGGCGGTGATCGAAGCCGCCGGCAGCAGCGTCGCGCCACTGGCGCAAGTGCGGGTCTACATCACCGACATCGATCACTGGCCCGAGTTCAACCGGCTCTACGCCGAGTGGGCGGGCGAGGCGCGACCGGCACGTGCCGTCGTGCCGGTGCCCCGTCTGCACTACGGGTTCCTGCTCGAGGTCGAGGCGGTCGCGGTGGTGCCGGGTTCGGGGTCCGGCGGCGGCGCTTGAGGGCCCCGCCCGCGGCGCGCCACGATGGGGGCGTCCGAGACGTGTTCAAGCCGCCTTGCGCGGTGCTTCGCCGCCGTTTGAGACAGGTCAAGGCACGCCTGCTCGCCGTTGTCCCCCGGCAGGCGTTTTGATCGAACTCAAATTACCTCGTTGGGTATGGATTTTGATCGAACTCAAATTACCTCGTTGGGTATGGAGAGAGACTCTCTCCGTGGCACCCGGACGCGGCAAGCGCGGACGGGCGCCACGCACCACAACGACCGAGGAAAGGAAGCATCATGAAAACCTCCAAGACCCTGCTGTCCGTAGCATTCATCGCCCTGCTCGCCACCTCCACCGCCTGGGCCCAGAACGCCCCGACGCGCGAGGAAGTGAAGAAGGAAGCCGCCGCCGCCAACAAGGCCGGCGCGGTGCCCAAGGGTGAAGCCGACGCCAGCCAATCGAAAGCCGATACCAGCAAGTCGACCGCCTCGCGTTCGGCCGTGAAGGCCGAAGCCGCCGCGGCCAACAAGGCCGGCGACATCAAGTGCGGCGAAGGTGGCGTGGCCGTCGCCGCCGCCGGCAAGTCGACCGCCTCGCGCGACGCCGTCAAGGCCGACGCCGTGAAGGCCAACAAGGCCGGCGAGATCTCCTGCGGCGAAGGCGCTCCGGGCGCGAAGAAGTAAGTCGCGACCCAGACCGCGGTCCACGCGGCACGGGACACGAAGATCTTTCCTCGCCGAGCTATCAGGGCGGCTTGGAATTCGGGCTGGTCACCAGAGCCTCTCTGGTGCCAGCCCGTTTTTTGTTGCGGGGCCGGCGGGCATCGGCGCCCGGCCCCGAAGTCCTACAGCAGCGCCTTCAGCAGCTTGGCCATTTCCGAAGGGTTGCGCGTCACGGTGAAGCCGCACTCCTCCATGATGGCCAGCTTGGCGTCGGCCG
>JALHPF010000055.1 GCA_022842595.1 Rubrivivax sp. | reverse complement strand
CTGGGGCTGGCTGTGGCGCTTATCCTCGGCGGCCTTCGCTGCGCTCAGGCTTCCCTGCGGTGCTCGGTCCCGCGGCCCCGCCGCCGAACTCGCTGCGTTCGCTGCGCTCACTCCGCTCAAACACCTGCGGCGAGTCAGTGGTTGATCCGCGCTTCGCGCGGGGGCCGCGGGCCCTGCGCTCCTCGGCGCCTCCCATGCGCGCCACAGCCAGCCCCAGCCCACCTTTGCAAACACCGTGTCTTCTCTCCCCCGTCGCGCGCCGACACGTTGTCTGGGCTGGGTGAGTCGGGTGGCCCCTGGAGCGAAGTAAAGGAGGAGACTTCGGCCGCCCATGAGCCGAAGGCTCATGGGCGGCCGAAGGCGGGGGACATGAGCGGAAGGGGCCACCCGGCTCGCCCAGCCCAAGGGACAGAGCAGGCAAGAAGCGAACGTCAGCAACCTGCCGCCAAGCGCCATTCACCATCGGCATTAGCCGGTGCAGGTGCGGTTCTTCCCGGTACGCTTGGCTTCGTACAGGGCTTCGTCGGCGCGCTCCAGGGCGGCTTCGAGGGGCTCCCCAGGCTGCCAGGCGGTGACGCCGGCCGAGAAGGTGACGAGCACGTTCTTGCCCTCGTGCATGAACAGCCCGGCGCTCAGGCTGCGCTGCAGCCGCGTCAGCGCCTGCTGGGCTTCGGCCAGCGGCGTGTCGGGCAGCAGCACGACGAACTCCTCGCCGCCGAAGCGCGCGATGTGGTCCACCGGGCGCAGCCGTTCGCGCACGGCCGCGGCCAGGGTCTTCAGGGCCTGGTCGCCGGCGGCGTGGCCCAGCGTGTCGTTGAGTTTCTTGAAGTTGTCGATGTCCAGCAGGCCGATCGCCAGCACTGGCGCATGGCCATCGTGTTGACTGCGTTCGCCGCTGCCCACCAGGGTGTCGAAAGCCATCGTCAGACCGCGGCGGTTGGCCACTTGGGTCAGGGCGTCGGTGGCCACCTCGTCGGACAGGCGGCGCAGTTCACCTTCAAGCTCGCGCACCCGGGCTTGCAGGCCCTGGGCGTGGGCCTGGTCGCTGTGCAGGCGCTCGCGCGTGGCGCTCACGGCCGACTGCACGGCCTGGCTGTCGTCGAGCATGGCCTGGACCACGCCGGCCAGGCTTTCCAGGCTGTCGGCGCTGGCAATGGCCTGGGCATGCTGGCCCACGGCCTGCTGGAAGCGACCCGCCTGGTCGCCGAGTTCACCGGCGCCGCTGATCATGCGCTGGATCAGCGACTTGATCGCCGCCTGCGCCGCCTGCCGCTCGCTGCGCACCTGCTGCTGGCGGATGCGCGTATCGGCCAGCAGTTCGGTGGCGGCACGAACGCTGCGCACGCTGGGGCCGCCTTCGGACGTGGCCTCCCCCAGGCGCGCCTGCAGGTTGGCGCATTGGCCCTGGGCCCAGCTGTCGTCCTCGGCCAGGTCAGTCAGGCCGCCAGCGAGTTCACGACACAGCGTGCCCAGTTCATCGATCAGGTGATGGCGGTGGGCGAAGAAACGTTGCGCCCGCGTGCACAGGGTCTGCAACTGCTGGAGATGTTCGGCGCTGGTGCCGCCGCTGGCCAGGGCATCGGCCAGGGCCGCCAGTTCGTCGGCCAGGCCGGCGGCCAGGGCCGCGGCCCGCGGGTCGCTGGCCGGCAGGCCGGCCAGCACGCTGCCATGCAAGGCACGAGCGGCGGACGGCCAGGTGTCGTCGGCCGCGGCCGTGGTCGCGGATGGTGGCGAGGCCACGGCCTGCGCCAGCATGTCCTGGCTCAGGGCCGAGGCGTCGGCCTGCAGGTCGAGTGCGACGGGGTCGCCTGGCGAATCGGTTTCCCAGGCAGTCGTCAGGCCTTGCAGGCGCTGCAGCAGCCGGCTGGCGTCACTGCGGCTGCCGGTCAGCACCCGTTGCAGGCTGTCCTTGCGCCGCGCCGGAGTCCATTGCCGACCCGGGCGCTCGAGATGGCGGGCCAGGCGTTCGATCAGGCCGGCCCAGGCCGGGCCGTCGGCCGATGGACCGGGCAGCGGCGGTGCTGCGGCAGGCAGCGGCGCCGCGACAGCGGGCGGCAGGCCCGCTTCTTCGGCGTAGGCGCGGGCGTAGTTTTCGGGCGTCGGTTCCTGCTGGGCCTGCGCCAGTCGACGCAGCGCACCCTTGGCCCAGGTGGCAGGGTTGGCCGGGTTGGCCATGTTCGCGTTTGCCGCAGACGCCGGGGCCGGGTTGCGTACGGTGGTTGTCTTCAGCTCCATGGATGCTTCAGCGCATCAGCCGGCCCAGGCCGCGCGCCGCGCCCGGGGTGTCGATCTGGACGGGGTCGAGGTCGCTGCGGATCCATGCGGCCTGGCCGGACAGCAGCATCTGTTCGTGCCAGATCGCCAGTTCGGCCCCGGGCACCGGCCGGCTGAACAGGAAGCCCTGCATCAGCACGCAGCCCAGGCGGTACAGCTCGTCCATCTGGCGCAGGGTTTCCACGCCTTCGGCGACCACGCGCAGGCTCAGCGAACGGGCCAGCGCGATGATGGCGGTGACGACGGCGCTGCTCTGGTGGGTGACCCCCAGGTCGCTGACGAAGCGACGGTCGATCTTCAGTTCGCTGATGGGCAGCGTCGTCAGGTAGGCCAGGCTCGAATAACCGGTGCCGAAGTCGTCGATCGAGATCTCCACGCCGATGTCGTTCAGCCTGTGCAGCGCCGGCATGACGTTCTGCAGGCCCTTCATCAGCCCGGTTTCGGTGATCTCGAGCAGCACTGCCCGCGGTGGCACACCGGCCGCAGTGACGCAGGCATGGATGGTCTCCACCAGGTCGCTGCGTTCGAACAAGCGCGCCGGCAGGTTGACGGCGATGGAGTCGGTGAAGCCGAAGGCTTCCTGCCACACCCGGGCCTGGCGCGCGGCTTCGCGCAGCGCCCATTCGGACAGCGGCACGATGAGCCCGGTTTCTTCGGCCAGCGGAATGAAATCACCCGGCGGCACGAGCACACCGTTGCGCTGCCAGCGCATCAGCGCTTCCACGCCCACCATGCGCGCGGCGCGCATGTCGATCTTGGGCTGGTAGTGCAGGACGAGCTCGTTGCGTTCGATGGCCTTGTGCAGCGCGGTCTCGATCTCGAGCTTGGCGCGGCCCTGCCCGGCCAGCTGCGGGCTGTAGATGGCCGAACTGTTCTTGCCGCGCGCCTTCACCGAGTACATCGCGACGTCGGAATTGCGCAGCAGGTCGACGACGGAATTGCCGTCGCGCGGGTAGATCGCCACGCCGACGCTGGCGGTGACGAAACATTCCTGGCCGCTGACGAAGATGGGTTCGCGCAGCGATTCCAGGATGCGCTGGGCCACGCGCGAAGCGTCTTCGTCGTCGCCGACTTCGGGCAGCAGGGCCACGAACTCGTCGCCGCCCAGGCGCCCCACCGCTTCCAGGCTGCGATGCGAACGTACGCCGGCAGCGTCGAACTGACCTTCCATCACCTGATCGCTGTGGCGCACGCAGGCGCGAAGCCTGCGCCCGACCTCGACCAGCAATTCGTCGCCGGCGCTATGGCCGAGCGTGTCGTTGATGATCTTGAAGCGGTCCAGGTCGATCAGCAGCAGCGCGAACTGGTGCGACAAGCGGCGCGCCTGTTCGAGCGCCCGCTCGGCGCGCCAGATCAGCTGGCGCCGGTTGGGCAGGCCGGTGAGCGCGTCGAAGTTGGCCAGCTCCAGGATCTTGTCCTCGGCGGCGCGGCGGTCGGTGACGTCCTGCAGAACGCCGGTGTAGCCGGCGCTCTGGCCCTGTTCGTTGAACTCGGGCTCGGCCTCGACGTGGATGATGCGCTGGCGGCCGTCCATCAGCACCATCGGCACGTCGGTGGCCAGTACCGAGCTGTGGCGCAGTGCCGCGTGCAGCTGGCGAAGCATCAGCAGCCGGTCTTCGACCGGCACCATGCGCAACAGGGTGCGCAGGCTGCAGCGTTCCTGCGGGCCGAAGTTCAGAACGCGCAGGGCTTCGGGCGACAGCAGCAGGCCGGCGCGTTCGTTGCGATCGGCCACACGCCAGTCGAAGCTGCCCATGCGCGCCAGGTCCTGGGCGCGGGCGAGCTTGCTCTTGCTGCGTTCCAGCTCGATGCGGGTGCGCGAGGCGCGCAGCAGGTACTGCAGGCGCCCGGCCAGCAGGCTCCACTGCGTGGCCTTGACGAAGAAGTCGGTGGCGCCAGCCTGGTAGGCGCGGGTGATGGAGGCGTCGTCGTCCAGCCCGGTGAGCATCAGCACCGGCATGTTTTCCAGGCCGGGCATGCGGCGCAGCGCGCGGCAGGTGGCAAAACCATCGAGCCCCGGCATCATGGCGTCGAGCACGACGATGTCGGGTGTGTGCTCGCGCATCAGTTCCAGCGCGCGTTCCCCACTTTCGGCCTCGATGATGCTGAAGCCGCGTTCGCGCAATGCCAATGCCGTCAACAGCAGGTTGACCTCGTCGTCGTCGACCAGGAGAACTTCGGGCTGAGTCGGAAGCTGTTCGTCAGCGAAAGCGATTGGCTGGGCCATCATGGGCGGCGGAGTCACTCGCGCAGGATAGCCCGAACGGCGTGCAGTGAAAGCTCGCCATCCGTGATCAAGCGCCGCACATCCTCGTCAAGTTGCTGTGGCGCGCCCGGGCGCTGGCGGCGCTCGACCTCGGCGCAGCTGTTCGACAGCGCCAGGGCGCCGACGGCGGCCGCTGACGACTTGAGCTTGTGCGCCATGTCGGCCACTGCCTGCGTGCGGCCTTGGCCGATTTCGGCTGCCAGTTGCACCAGCATGCGCGTCAGCGACGACTCGAACGTGTCCAGCACCCGGCGCAGCACGCCATGGCGACCTTCGGGGTCGAGTTCGCGCAAACGGTCGAGCGCAGCCTTGTCCAGGGTCGCGCGGGGGGGCTCGTTCTGCATTCTTCGTATGTTTTGCCTGATATGGCCGACGTCCACGGCCCATCGCCCACAGTGGCGGCGCGTGGACTCAGGATGCGGGCGCTGCAGCAGTGAGTCAAGTCGGGAACGAACGGGTGGCAAGGGCAGCACCCGGCGGCTTGCGACGCTTGGGGCCGGTCTGGCCGCTATGCCCTGCAGAATCGGCGGCGGCGCACCGAACTTGAGGATCTGGGGCCTGCCCGGGGCAGGCCGAAGCCCGGTCCCTACAATCCGCCACAGCGTGCCCAGCTTCAAATTCCCCCTGCGCCCGACCGCGGGCAGCCCTGCCCACCAATATCCCCGCGCGGCCTGGGTCTGGGCCTGCCTGCCGCTATCAGGGTGCGTTGACAACCCAGCCAGCCTGGGCGGGGCGACCGCAGTGGCGCTGGCCCTGCCCCTGGTGGCCTACGGCTTTCATGCCCTGGGGCGGCTGCGTGGCCAACGTGCAGCCGACACCGAACTTCGCAGCTGCCGGCAGGCCCTGCGGGCGCAGGCCGAGCTGGACGACGGCTGGAACTGGCGCAGCGATGCCCAGCACCGGCTCGTGGCTTGGTACAGCCCCACCCAGGGCAGTAGCGGCGCCCAGGCTGCAGATCGGGCCGAGATGGCGCTGATCGCCCAGTCCGCCCTCGGCACGGCGCTGCTGCCGCATCTGCAGGCCCAGCGTGCCTTCGCTGCCCTGCCCATGCGGGCCCGGGCCGCGCCCGGCGAGCCGCAGCTGGACAGCCGGCACTGGCGCCTGTGGGGCAGCCCACTGGTCGACGATCAGGGCCGCTTTGACGGCTTCGTCGGGCGAGCGCGGCCGCTGGACGAGCAGGTGCAGCTGCAGGCCGCCGCCGCCAGCCTGGGCGCGGTGCTGGCGGCCAGCGGCAATGCGGCGGTGGCCTTCGACGAAGGCCAGGGCTTCGTGCTGCAGCAGCTGAGCCCCGGCGCACGCGCCGCCTGGCCTGGCGCCGCGCCAGGGCTGGCACTGGCCGATGGCCTGCCCGGCTTGCCGGCGAGCGCGGCCGCGGCGCTCGCCGAAATCGGCCGGCAGCCCGCAGGCACGACGCTGGAAATGGCGGGCTGGCGGCTGCTGCGCTTTGACGCCGGGCCTGGCCGCCTGGGGCTGTGGCTGGGCCAGGGCCAGGCCAGCGCGTCGTCACCGGCAGCCAGCACAGAGGCCGAACAGTTCAGCATGACGGTGTCGCACGACCTGCGCGCGCCGATCCGCGTGGTGGAAGGTTTCACGCGCATCGTGAAGGAAGACTACGGCCAGCTGCTCGACCGCGTCGGCAATGACCACCTCGACCGGGTGCTCGGCGCCGCGGCGCGCATGAACCTGATGATCGACGCGCTGCTGACACTGGCGCGGCTGTCGACCCAGCCGCTGGCACGCCAGCCCGTGAACCTGTCGCAGCTGGCCAGCTATGTCGTCGAGGACCTGCGCCGCAGCGCGCCCGACCGCGAGGCCGACATCGAGATCGAACCCGGCCTGTCGGCCCAGGGCGACCCCACGCTGCTGCGTCTGGTGCTGGAAAACCTGCTGGGCAACGCCTGGAAATACACCGGCCGCACGGCGCGGGCGCAGATCTCGCTGCGCCAGCAGAACCAGGGCGGGCAGCGCAGCTTCCTGGTGCAGGACAACGGCGCGGGTTTCGACATGCGCTCGGCTGAACGGCTGTTCGGCCTGTTCCAGCGCCTGCACAGCGCCAACGACTTCCCCGGCCATGGTGTCGGCCTGGCTTCCGTGAAGCGCATCGTGCAGCGCCACGGCGGCGACATCTGGGCCGAAGCCGAGCCCGGCCGCGGCGCCAGCTTCCACTTCACGCTGGCTTAGCCGCGCGGGCCCCCGGGCCGCTCAGATCGCGCTGCGCGCGAGCTCTTCGACCGCACCCAGCAGCCGTTCGGCCTGCAGCACCGGGCTCTGCGCCTGGGCCGTGGCCAGGCGTTGCAGGCGGTCCCAGGCCTGGTCGCGGGTGAGCGAATGGCGGTGCATCAGCACGCCCACCGCCAGGGCCACGGGGTCGGCCAGCGGGCTGGCAGGCAGCGGCAAGGCCGACACCCGGGCCTCGGGCGGCTGGGCCGGCGGCAACGAAGGAGCGGGCGCGATCGCCGCCGCAGCCGGCGCCTGCTGTCGAACCTGACGCAGGGCGGCTTCGACGCGCGGCACGATCTGGGCGACATCGAGCGGCTTGACCAGATAGTCCAGCGCGCCCAACGCCTGCACCTGGGCCAACGTGGCCGGATCGGAGAACGCCGACAGGAAGATGAACGGGATGCGGTAGGCATCGCGCAAGGTGGCGGCCACGTCGAAACCGCTCTTGCCTTCCATGCGGATGTCCAGCAGTGCCAGGTCGGGCCGGTGCTGGCGCGCCAGCAGGATGGCCTCGTCGCCGTTGTCGGCACCGATGACCTCATAGCCGGCCTGGGCCAGCCCGTGGGTGACGGTGGCCAGCACCAGCCGATCGTCGTCGACCACGAGGATGCGCGCCTGGGATGTCATCCTGGCATTCTCGCCGATCGGTCCTGGCCGGCAGTCGTGGCAGCAGGTTCGGGCAGGCGCACGCTGGGTGGGCGCAGGCGCACTTCGGCCACGACGTCGTCGCCGTTCTGCTCGATGACAAGCTCGGCGCTGCGCCGCGGCAGCAGGGCGCGCACCAGGCCCAGCCCGGAAACACCACCCCGCACCTGGTCCAGGCTGAAGCCGGCTGGCAGCCGGCCGCGGGCGGCAATGCGCACCACGACTTCAGCGCCGTTGGCCTGCAACGCGCAGCGCACGCCGCTGCCACCGGCGCCATGCTTGATGGCGTTGGTGAGCAGTTCGTTCAGCACCAGGGCCACCGGAATGGCCTCGGGCTCGGGCAGCTGGTGCGGCAGCTCACCCGCCCCGTTTTCACCCTGGGCCACGCTGATGGTCTGGCCGAAGGTGAGCTGCACCGACTGGGCAATGGCCCGCAGCAAGCCGGCCAGGCCCAGCGGCCCGGTCATGCCCACCTGCAGGCCGTAGACCTGGGCAATGGCACGCACCTGGCCCACGGCTTCGGACAGCATCACCGCCACTTCCGGGTGGCGAACCGCGTTCTGCTGCAGCAGCCCGGCCACACCCTGCAGGTTGTTCTTGATGCGGTGGTGCACCTCGCGCACGAGCAGCTCGCGCTGGTCGATGGCAGCGCGCAGCCGGGCCTGTTCGGCCATGCGCTGTTCGGTCACGTCGCTGGCCACCAGCAGCATCTGCGCGGCCATGCCGCCACCGGCAGCCAAGGTCGCCACGCGCACGTCCCAGACTCTGCCTGGCACCGTGGAAACCGCCACCGGCTCGGCCGCGGATTCGTCCTGCCCGGGGTCTCGCCACTCGTACTGCGCACGTTCGTTGTCGCGCGCCGCCGCCTGCAGCCAGCCGCGCAGGGTCTCGGTCTTGGCCACCTGCGGCACGGCTGCCAGGCCCTCGGCCAGCAGCGCTTCGAGGCTGCAGCCGAAGAAGCTGGCCGCCGTCTGGTTCACCTGCAGCACACGCTGGCTGCGCAGGTCGAACAGCGCAATGGCCAGCGGCGCGGTCTCGATCACCCGCTGCAGCGAGGCCTGGGCCTGCGCGATGCTCACTTCGGCCTGGCGCCGGCGTTCGATGTCGAGCAGCGCAAACGTCACCTGGCGGCCGCCGCCGCCCGCTTCGCCGCCGCCCGTGAGGACGGCATTGCCGACGACCCAGAACTCGCGCCCGTCGCGACCGCGCAGCCGGCATTCGAAGGTTTCGGCGCGGCCTTCCTTCAGGCGCTGGAGGTGGTTGCCCTGGCGCAGCGGGTGGTCGGGCTCGGGGGTGGCGACGGTGCTGATGGGCTCGCCCACGAAGTCGGCCAGTTCACCGGCAAACATGCGCCGCGCCGACCGGTTCATCCATTCGATGCCGTGCTCGGACACCGTGACGATGCCCACCAGCACCGAATTGAGGATCGCTCGCTGGCGGTCGGCCTGCAGGGCCAGGGTTTCACGGGCCCGGCGGCGTTCGTCGATATCGACGAAGCTGCAGATGAGACCGGCCTCCAGGTCTTCGGCGTCGACCGGGCGCACTGCCACCTGCACCCAGTGCAGGCTGCCGTCGCGGCGGCGCAGCAGGCGTTCGCCACCGTAGCGGCCGTGCTCGCGCAGCGCCTGGCCGACACGGGCCTCGAAGGCCACGCACTCGCGCGCGTTCTCGTACAGTTCGGCGGCGTCCAGCGCCGTGAGCTCGGGCGCGGCATAGCCCGTCAGCGCGGCCATCGCCTGGTTCGCGCGTTCGATGCGCGCACCGCGCAGGTAGACGATGCCCACCTCGGACAGGCTGAACATCAGCTCGCGGTCGCGCAGCAGCTGCTCCAGTTCGGCCTGCTGGCTCTTCAGGCGCGAGATGTCGGTGAGCACGGCCACCGCTTCGGCCTCGCTGCCGCTGCCCGCGCCCACGGCGCAGCGCACGGACAGCGAATACCAGACGGTGCGAGCGCCGCTGTCGCCGCCATCGTCGCGCTGCACCGGCAGCTCGGCTTCGAAGTGCCGGCCTTCGGCCAAAGCAGCACTCGCCTGCTGCACCGCTTCCGGCGGCGCTTCGCCATGGCCGAAGATCTCGGCCAGCGTCGCCCCGGCCGCGGCGCCTGGCTGAAAGCCGAGCATGCGTTCGAAGCGGCGGTTGCAGCGCACCAGCACGGGCCCGCGCAGGTAGGCGATGCCAGCAGTGCTGCCGTCGAGAATGGTGGTCAGCTCGCGCAGCAGCTGGTTGTTGCGCTGCAGTGCCCGTTCCTGTTCGGTGATGTCGAGCGTCACCACGGAAGTCGTGCGCCGGCCACCGGCCAGCGCGCCGGGCTCCACCCGCGTCAGCAGCCAGCGTGCGCCCAGTTCGGGGTGGCGCACGGCATAGCGCACTTCCGTGCGCTCGCCACTGCGCAGGGCGCGCTGCAGGCGTTCGTACTCGGGCAGGCTGTCGGCTTCGACGAGCTCGCGGCCAATGGCCAGCAGCGCGCCGCTGCCGCGCGGCGGCGGCGCGGCGGCCGTCGGAGCCTGCACCCGCGGCGTGGGTGCCAGCCAGCCACGCGCCGGGTCGTAGGTGGCCACGCCGATGCTGGCGGTGTCCATCAGCATGCCCATCTCCAGCCGGGCAAGATCACGTTCTTCCTCGGCGCTGCGGTCTTCCACCACTGCCATCACGCGCGGCTGGCCACCGTCGGCAGCGAAGGCCAGCAGCCGCGCGCCGAGCTGGCGGCGGCCGTCGCCACCGGGCACGGACACCAGGCGCTCGACGGCACTTCCGGAGGCCAGCAACGCGGCCTGGATCTGGCCCTCGCCCCGCCCGGCCGCGGCCGGCTGCCAGCCCAGCAGGGCCTGCAGTTCGGGGCCGGTTTCATCCAGCACTTCGGGCACACGGTCGACGAGCGCTTCGAAGGCGGCGTTGCTGCGCACGATCAGACCGGTGTGGTCGTAGACGAGCATGCCGGTGTGGCTGAGTTCGAACCACAGCCCGAGTTCGGTCAGGGCACGCTGGGCCTGGTCGCGCGCCGCGACTTCGGGCGTCACGTCCTGCAGCAGCGACAGCCACTGGGCCGGCTGGTCCGGCTGGGCCACGTTCTGAGTGGCAATGCTGAACCAGTGTTCACGGCCGGCCGCGTCCAGCAGGCGCCGCCGCAGCGCCGGTGGCGGTGTGCCCAGCGCGGCCGCGGCCATGGCTTCATGGCGCGCCAGACGGCTGCCGTCGCGGTCTTCGGCCGGTTCCAGTTCGATCAGGTCGCGACCGACGAGCGCGGCGCGCGCAAACCCCATCAGCTGGACGAAAGCCTCGTTGACATCGAGCAGCGCATGGTCGGCGCCCTGCAGCAGCGACGGAAAAGGCCCGCCCCAAACCAGGCGCAGCAAGGCGTCGGTCGACGGAGCCGCCGTCATCGCATCAGTCGAGCTGACGCGCCGAACGCAAGCCCAGCAGCAGGGCGCGGTTGATCTCTGCAGGCGACAGGAACAGCTTTTCAGCGCACTCGCGGATGTCGAAGATCGATTCGCCCTCGATCGCGCGCACCAGGTCCAGGTACGGCTGGTGCGGGCCGCCATCGCCACGCAGCGCCTGCTGCACCCGTTCGGGCACCGGCACATTGCCCAGCAGTTCGCTGAAAGGCTGGTTCAGCAGGCGGTCGAGCAGCGAGAACACGCCGCAGATGAACAGCTCGCCGGCCAGGTCGCGGTCGCCCTGGGGCCGCACCAGCTCTTCCATGATCAGGCCGCGGCGCACCGCGGCGTGCATCACCGGCTTGGCCGTGGCGTCCTTGCTGGCCGAGGCCAGCAGCAGCACCAGCCAACGCTTCAGGCGCTGGTAGCCCAGCAACATCACCGCATGGCCGAAGCTGTTGATCTCGACCGACATGCCGAATGCCGGCGAGTTCAGATAGCGCATGAGCCGGAAGGCCAGCGTCGGGTCGCGCTTGAGGACAGCCTCGAGCCTGGCCACCGGCAACTCGGCGTCCACGCCCTGGATCAGTTCCATCACCGCGGTGACATCGGCCGCTACGGCATTGCGGCCGGTGCCTTGCGGAGCGGGGTCGTCGTGCGGCCAGCCGAGCACGGCCACCGCGCCACGTTCGAAGGCGGTGCTGGCTTCGGCCGTGGTGCGGATGCCGGCATAGACCGAGGACACCAGGCGCACGCCCGGCGGCGGTGCGGCCTGGGTGCGGCGGTCGTCGCCGAGTTCCATCACCGAATGGGCGAAACAGGCCAGCACGTCGGGCAGCAGCGGCTTCAGCGGCCTGCCCTTCACCAGCAGCACCGAACCCGCTGCATGGAGCTCCTTGAGCCTGGGCGCATTGGCCGGGTCGACGGCCATGAATGCCGGGATCTCGAGCATGCGATGGACCCCGGGCCCGACCGCCATCACCGCCTTGAGGAGGGCTTCATTGGCGATGTTCAGCGACAAGGGCGGGCGCGGGCCCGGCGCACCAGCGGCGCCGGCCCTGCTTTCCGACGGGTTCAGCGGGCGCAGGCTCAGCTTGAGCTCGGCGCCGGCTTCGGCGGGCGGCCAGACCTCGTCCAGCGCTGCCAGCAAGGCCACGGCGTCGGGCCTGGCGTCGCGTGGTTCAGGGAAGACCGTCAGACGGGTGGCTACCACCGTGCGTTGCCGGTCGATCATCGGGCTGTAGCCCAGGGCCAGCTGGCCCAGTACGGGGTGGTCTTGCATGTGCAGCGTTCGCCCCGGGTGGGGCCGGTCACGGAAGCCCGGCGCCACCCCCACCAAGGCGGCAACGCCGGACAGCTACTTGAGGTAGTCGAACAGCGACATACGCTGCACGGTCGAGAACATCTTCAACGCGGCATCGTAGCCGGTCTCCTGGTTCTTGAAGTCGGAAATGGCCTCGATTAGGTCCAGATCTTCGGCGTTTGTACGGTCGCGCTGGGCGTCCAGCTTGGCCTGGCTCAGGCGCGACTCGATGCCGTCGATGCGGTTCAGCGCTTCGCCGGTGCGGGCACGCCACTGCGCCACGTTCGCGCCGGTAGCGTCGATGTCGCCCAGGGCAGTGCTGACGATGCCGGCCACCTGGGTCGACGACTGCCCGGGGATGAGCAGGCCGTTGATGAGCTTGTCCAGTGCCGTGAACACCGACAGCGGCTGCAGCGGGTCGGCCGGGTCGGGCGTGGCCAGGAAGGCGGCATTGCCGTCGACGGTCAGCGGCGTGATCTCGCCGGTGGCAGCCAGTTGCTCGCCCGTCGTGCCGGTGTAGACCACGCCTGCCGGGCTGTCGACCAGTGGCGGACTGTCGGCGCCCTGACCGCCGAACAGGTAGCGGCCGGCACCGTCGGTGCGGTTGGCCACCGCCAGCAGGTCGTTGCGCAGACCGCGGATGGCCTCGGCGATGGTCTGGCGGTCGCTGTCGACGAGGCTGCCGTTGCCGGCGCTGATGGCCAGTTCACGCGCCTGCTGCAGCATTTCACCGGCATCGCCCAGGGCCGACTCGGTCAGCGTCATCGAATTCCGGCTGGCGTCCAGCGAACGCTGGCCGGCCTCGGCCCGGCCGATGGCGGCCAGCGCACGTTCGGCGCGGGCCGCTGCAGCCGGGTCGACGCTGGCGCGGTCGACGCGCTTGCCGCTGGTCAGCTGTTCCTGGGCCCGGCTCAATGAAGCCTGGCGCGTCTGCAGCTGCGAGATCGAGTTCTCGTAGACCATGAAGGTATTGATTCGCATGGAATGTCGCCGGTGCGTTAGTTGCCGGCCGCCTGCAACAGGGTGTCGAAAAGCGACTGCGCCACCTGCAGCATCTTGGCCGCGGCCTGGTAGCTCTGCTGGTATTGGATCAGCCGTGCCGCTTCCTCGTCGAGGTTGACCCCGGCTTGCGAGGTGCGCTGCATTTCGGCCTGCTGCGCCACCGCGGTCGAGATGCTGGCCGTGGACTCGCCGGACTGCACCCGCGAGCCGACCTCGGCCAGCGCCATGGCATAGCCGTCGGTCACCGACACGCCTTCGATCAGGCCCAGGTCGCGCAGCGACAGCATGGCCCGGGCATTGCCGTTGTTGCTGGACAGCGCACCGGCGGGCGTGGGGTCGATCAGCAGGGTGTCGCCATCGGCGGGCACGCCGCTGACTTCCAGCTCATAGCCATTGCCGCCGATCAGTGGCTCGCCCGGGTTCCACAGCGTGCTGCCGCCAGTGAGCGACGAGGAGACGCTGAACTCGTAGCCGTTCACGGCCGGCACCAGCCGCGTGAAGCCCAGGCTCTCGCTGTTGCCCGGGAATGGCAAGGGCGAGGTCGTCATCGTCAGCGGCCCCACCTGCATCGTGCCGGTGTTGGATGCCGGCGCGGCCGCCACCAGGGGCGAAGCCGCAGCCAGGTCGCGCGGGTCGCGCAGCAGCGTGGCCATGTCGTTGGCGGCACGGCCCACGGTCTGCAGGCGGAAGGTGTCGCCGGCCTGGGGCGGCGCGGCGCTCCAGTCGAGGTTGATGCCCTGGAAGCTGACAGTGGGGCCGGCGAAGCTGATGCTGTCGGCGGGGTCGATGCTGAGCTGGCCGCTGACCATGCGCGTCATCAGCCAGTTGCCGGGGTTGGCCTCGTCTTCGCGCAGGTCGTATTCGCTGGCGCGCAGCGCGCCCGCCTCGCCGGTGTAGGACAACTGCACCACCGCCAGTGGCGCGCCACCGGCGTCGCGGGCGTTGTTGGCGTTCGGCAGGGCCTGCGGCTGGTTGAGACGGAACAAGGCCGGTGTGGGGTCGCTGCCGATCAGGTTCAGGCCGCGCTGCTGCTGCTGGTTGACGGCCAGGCCGACCTCGGCGGCCATGCGCCCCACGAGGTTGCGACCGTCGACGAGGTCGGTGTTCTGAAAGCGCAGCAGCCCGGCCACGGTGCCACCGCCCAGCCGGTTCGGGTCGATCAGGTTCACGAGCGGGCCGGCCACGACACCGATGGCGACGCGGCGCGCGTCGTCGGGGTCGGGGCGCACCGCCAGCTGCGCGGCCTCGGCGCCCAGCACCAGGCGCTGGCCGCCGGCGATGAACACGCCCACCGTGCCATCGGCAGACTCGATGCGGCTGACCTGCACTTCCTGGCTGAGCCGGGCAATGAGGCGGTCGCGTTCGTCCAGCAGGTCGTTGGCCGGCTGGCCCAGACCCTTCAGGGCGGCGATCTTCTGGTTGGCCGTGGCGATGCTCTGCGCCAGGTTGTTGATCGTGGCCACGCTGGTGCGTACGTCGGAACTGACGCCCGACTGGATGTCGTCCAGCGCCAGCCCGGCCTCGGCGAAACGCGTGGACATGTCGGCCGCGCGCGTCAGCACCACCTGGCGCGTGGCGCTGTCGGCGGGCTGGTTGGCCAGGTCGGCCATGCTGTTGATGAAGCTCGAGACGGCGTAGCCCAGGCCGGCCTCGCCGGTCTTGAACACGGTTTCAAGCTGCTGCAGCTTCTGCAGCCGGACGCCGTCCAGTGAAGCCAGCGAACTCGCGCGGGTGGCCTCGCCAGTGAGAAAAGCGTTGTGCGAGCGCGTGACCGTGGCCACGTCGACACCCTTGCCGAAGAAGCCGGCGCCGCTGAACTGCCCCTGCGCGGTGACGAGTTCGACCTGCTGCCGCGAGTAGCCCGCCACATTGGCGTTGCTGATGTTGTGACCGATGGTCTGCAAGGCGGCGTAATTCGCCGCCATCGCCTTGATGCCGACGGACATCAGCGGGGATGCACTCATGTCGAGACCTCGGCCGCGGGCAAGCAGGACCGGCCTGGCAGCATGGGGTTTCGGGTGCTCATGCGGTCAACCTCTGTAGGCGCAGGGTCGTGTTGATGACCTTGCTCAGCTTGTCGGCATAGGCCGGGTCGGTGGCATAGCCGGCGCGCTGCAGGCCCTGGGCGAAGCCCTGGGCACTGGCGGCGTTTTCGACCACCTTGGCATAGCGCGGACTGTCCTTCATCAGCTTCGCATAGTCAGTGAACGACTCGGCGTAACTGCTGTACGCGCGGAACTTGGCCGTGACCTTCTGCGCACGACCGTTGATGTATTCGGTGGTGGTGATCTCGGCCACCGGCCCCTTCCAGTTCGGCCCTGCCTTGATGCCGAACAGGTTGTGCGAAGGGCTGCCGTCGGCATGGCGGATCTCCTTGCGCCCCCAGCCGGTTTCCAGTGCCGACTGCGAGATCATGAAGGCCGCCGGGATGCCCGTGGCTTTCTCCGCCGCCTGCGCCGCCGAGGTGTGCTGCTGCACGAAGCCGGCCGCGCCAGTCTGCGGAATGCGGGTCGGCTGCGGCTGGGCCGCGATCGGCTCGGGCGTGTTGTTGGCCGAGGTGGTGACGGGAATCGGCCCGGGCGACAGACCCATCTGCCGTTCCAGCTGCTTCAGGATGACCTCGGACAGCCCGCCCTTCATGCCGGTGAGCTGGGTCGCCCACTGCTTGTCCAGCATCTCGGTGCCGAGCTGTGAACCCGCGTTGTCCAGATCACCCGTGGGCACGCTGGCGCGCATGCTCTTGACGAGCTCGTTCATGAACAGCGCCTCGAACTGCTTGGCGGCCTCGCGAGCGGCAGCCTTCGGGTCGGCCGCGGCGCGGCTGCGCAAGCCGTCGAGCGGCCGCGTGTCGATGGCCAGGCTGGTGGTCGGCACAGCCAGGTTGGAGAAGGAGTTCAAAGCAGCCATAGCCGGCCAAGTTCAGGATGACGATCCAAGCTTCCCGCCGCGGAACCGGCTTTGCCGGGCCGCAGGCGGACGCCCCCCTGGGGGGCAGCGAGCGATAGCGAGCGTGGGGGCCAACCATCCACCGCCGCGGAACCGGCTTTGCCGGGCCGCAGGCGGACGCCCCCCTGGGGGGCAGCGAGCGATAGCGAGCGTGGGGGCCAACCATCCACCGCCGCGGAACCGGCTCTGCCGGGCCGCTGGCGGACGCCCCCTCGGGGGGCAGCGAGCGATAGCGAGCGTGGGGGCCTCATATCACTTCAATCTCGGCGTTCAGGGCACCGGCGCTCTTCATCGCCTGCAGGATCGCCAGCAGGTCCATCGGCGTGGCGCCCATCACGTTCAGTGCCTTCACCACGTCGGCCAGCTTGGCACCCGCGGGCATCTGGATCAGCGCCCCACCCTGCTGGTTGATGGCGATGTCGCTCTTGTCGGCCTGCACGGTGTTGCCACCGGCCAGCGCGTTGGGCTGGCTCACCTGCGGCGTCGTGCTGATCGTCACCGTCAGGCTGCCATGGGCCACGGCGCAGGGGCCCAGGGTGACGGCGTCGTTCATCACCACCGAGCCGGTGCGCGCATTGAGCACGATGCGCGCGGCCGGCTTGGCCAGCTCCAGCGGCAGGTTCTCGATGTCGGCGAGGAAGCCCACGCGGTCGCCACCGGCCGGGGGCACGCGTACGCGCACGCTGCGGCCGTCCTGGGCGTCGGCAGTGCCGGAGCCCTTGGCGCGATTGATCGCGTTCGCCACGGCACGTGCGGTGTTGTAGTCGCTGGCGGAAAGGCCGAGCACGATGCTGTCGCCGAGTTGCAGGCTGTTGGGCACCGTGCGTTCCACCATCGCGCCTTCGGGCACACGCCCGGCCGACAGGTGATTGATCTGCACCTTCGAGCCGTTCGCGGCAGCGCCGGCACCGCCGACGATGAGGTTGCCCTGGGCCAGCGCGTAGACCTGGCCGTCGGCACCACGCAGCGGGGTGGCCACCAGGGTGCCGCCACGCAGGCTCTTGGCATTGCCCAGCGAAGAGACGTTGATGTCGATGGCCTGCCCGGGCTGTGCAAAGGGCGGCAACTGCGCCGTCACCAGCACCGCCGCGACGTTGCGCAGCTGCATGCTCGTGCCCGGTGGCACGGTCACGCCCAGCTGCTGCAGCATGGCGTTCAGGCTCTGCGTGGTGAAGGGGGTCTGCGTGGTCTGGTCGCCGGTGCCGTCCAGGCCCACCACGAGGCCGTAGCCCACCAGCGGGTTGCTGCGCACGCCCTGCACCGCCGCCACTTCCTTGATGCGCACGGCGGCCGCGGCCGGCTTCGGCCACCACACCGCGGCACTGGCCGCGATGAAGGCCACGAAGATGGCTGCACGAAGCAGGCGTTCAGTCACGTTCATATCGGCAGCACGCTCAGGAACACACGGGTCAGCCAGCCGGCGGCCTGGGCGTCGGCCTGGGCGCCGCGGCCGCGGTGTTCCAGTCGCACGTTGGCGATCTGCGCACTCGGCACGGTGTTGCCGCTCTGGATGGCGCGCGGGTCGACCTGGCCGGAAAAGCGCAGCACGTCGACATTGCTGTTGACACCGATCTGCTTCTCGCCGGCAATCAACAGGTGGCCGTTGGGCAGCACCTGGCGCACGACGACGGTGATGGTGCCGCTGAAGTCGTTCGTGTTCTCGGTGGCGCCCTTGCCGGCGAAGGTGTTGCTGGAGGTGCCTTCGGCATTCAGCTTGGTCAGCGCGGGCGCCTTCAGGCCCGGCAGCGCGGTGATGCCGGCCGAGACGCTGCCGCCCTTGTCGATGCTGCTGGTGGACTTCTGGCTGGCGCTGACCTTCTCGACGATCTGCACCACCAGGGTGTCGCCCACCAGCCGGGCACGGTGGTCCTCGAACAGCGGCCGGTACTGGCCGGCCTGGTAGATGGCGCCATTGCTGGCCGGCGCCTGCTCGACGGCCGCGGGCACAACCGGCACGGGGGCCGGCATGTCCACGCGGGGGTACATGAAGTTGCTGAGGCTGCTGCACCCGCCCAGGAGGCCCAGGCCGCACAACAGCAGCAGCGCGGGCCGAGAAACAACGCGCATCACAGCTGCCCCAGACGCTGAAGCATCTGGTCCGAAGTCTGGATGGCCTTCGAGTTCAGCTCGTAGGCGCGCTGGGTGGCGATCATGCTCACCAGTTCCTCGACGACGTTGACGTTGCTGCCTTCCACATAACCTTGCATCAACGCGCCCAGCCCACCGGCATTCGGTGCGCCGGCATTGGGGGTTCCCGAAGCCACGGTTTCGGCGAAGAGGTTGCCGCCGCGCGACTCGAGCCCGGCCGGGTTGATGAAGCTGGCCAGCTGGATCTGGCCCAGCCCCTGCGGCGCGGTCTGCCCCGGCACCGTGGCCTGCACGGTGCCGTCGGCGGCGATCGTCACCGACAGGGCGTTGGCCGGCACGGTGATGCCGGGCTGCACGGCATAGCCGGCGTTGGTGACGAGCTGGCCGTTGCCGTCCACCTGGAAGCCGCCATCGCGGGTGTAACCAGCGGTGCCGTCGGGCAGCTGGATCTGGAAGAAGCCCTGGCCCTTGATCGCCACGTCGAGCTGGTTGCTGCTCTGCTGCACCGTGCCCTGGCTGAAGTTGCGGCTGCTGGCGGCCACACGCACGCCCAGGCCGAGCTGCAGGCCGGTGGGCAGGGTGGTTTGTTCAGAGGTGGCAGCGCCGGGCTGGCGCAGCGTCTGGTACATCAGGTCCTCGAACACCACGCCACCGCGCTTGAAGCCGTTGGTGCCGACGTTGGCGAGGTTGTTGGAGATGCTGTCCAGCTTGGTCTGCTGGCCTTCCATGCCGGTCTTGGCAATCCACAGCGAACGGATCATGGCGTTGGGCGGTTCAGTAATGCGTTACCGGTCATCTTGGCCCGGACTTGAGGGTGGCGATGCCGGGAAAAGCGGCGATTTGCTCGGCTGTTTGCCCGTGGCGGCCGACGACCACGGCGGCTGACGCGCGCTGCCCTGGGCGCGGCTCAAGCCCTCAAGCGCCGGCCGGGCCCAGGCTGCCGCCGAGCACGCGCACGAGAACGGCGCCGGCAGACAACAGGGCGGCAAACCAGAGTTCCAGCCGGAAGGTGCGGAACAGCAGCTGGTTGTAGGCCAGGCCCCGCGGCGAGCGGTTGAAGTCGCGCCGCAGTTGCAGCGCCGCCGGCAGCAGGGCCAGCGGCAGCAGCAGGGTCGGCGCGCCTTGGGCCATCGGCAGCAACAGTGCAAATGGCGCCAGCAGCAGCAGTGCAAACAGCGCCTGCGAGGCCCGCTCGCCGAACGTCACCACGAAGGTGTGGCGGCCCACGGCCGGTCATGGGCGCTGTCGCGGTGGTTGTTCACCGCCAGTGCCGCCGCCGCCATGCTGCCCAGCGCCAGTGCCGCCATGACAGTGGTGGCGCTGGTGCCGCCTGTCAGCACCCATTCGGTGCCGAGTACCGCCACCAGGGCGGAGAAGACGAACACCGTCAACTCGCCGAAGGGCGTGTAGGCAATCGGCCGCGGCCCGCCCATGTAGGCCAGCGCGGCCAGCAGCGAAGCCGCGCCGATGGCCAGCACCGGCCAGCCACGCCAGGCCACCAGGGCGAAGCCGAGCAGCACCGCCACGGCAATGCCGGCGCGCACCTGACGCACGCTGAGCCAGCCGCTGGCCGTGGCCCGCGGCAGCCCCGTGCGGGTGCCGCTGCTGTCGCCGCCACGCACCGTGTAGCCGACGTCGTTCTGCAGATTCGTGATCACCTGCATCGGCAGCGCGGCACCCAGCACCAGCAGGACCGCCACCCAGTCGATGCTGCCGGTGCGGGCAAAGCCCAGCGTTCCGCCGACCAGCACCGGGCTGATGGCCACGGGCAGGCTGCCCGGCCGGATGGCCACGGCCCAGGAGCGCCACGAACCCGGGCGAATGACAGTCGCTCTAACCATGGTTGCCGGTTTCACACGCCTGCTGAAGATTCGTCGGGCCAAATCAGCGGCTGGCACGCGGGTGCGGCCTGCCATTTCGATTCTGGTGGTGCCACCGGCGGGCCATTTGCGCGAGATCAAGCGCCGGCCCTCGAGCGTGGCACGCCAGGCCCGGGGCGCACGTTCCGGGGGCGCCGACCCAGGCCTCAGGGCAGACGGTGCAGCACCAGCGGCAGCACCGCCGTGGCGCCGGCCTCGCGCAGCAGCGCTGCGGCCACGGTGGCCGACCAGCCGCTGCGGTAGCAGGCGTCGACCAGCAGCAGCGGCCCGGCGGGCACCGCCGCGCCAGGCTGCAGCACCAGCGCTTCGACCAGCGCCGCCACCTTGGCCGCCGACGCGATATCGGCACCCGGCGTGGGCGCGGCTAGGCGCAGCGCGTCGACCAGCGGCAGCCGACCGACCGCCGCCACATGCTCGGCCAGCGAGCGCACCAACTGCGGGTGCAGCGCCGACGGCATCGGCACCACGGCCACCGGGCGCGCGCCCCACTGGCCCCGCCAGCGCGCCAGCACACCCACGATGCCTGCCAGCACCGGCGCGGGCGCGGGGCCGTCGGGGCCTGCGAACAGCGGGCGCAAGGCGTCGGCCCAGCCCGGGTCGTCGGCGAAGGCAGGGCGCGGCCTTCGCGGCAGC
>JALHPF010000054.1 GCA_022842595.1 Rubrivivax sp. | reverse complement strand
AACGGGTTAGCAACTTTCGTTGCTAACCCGTTGATTTTATTGGCGGAGTGGACGGGACTCGAACCCGCGACCCCCGGCGTGACAGGCCGGTATTCTAACCAACTGAACTACCACTCCATACCGCTTCGAGCTCTTGCCTCAGCAACAGCCCCAAGTGCAGCAAACTTGGCGTCCCCTAGGGGATTCGAACCCCTGTAATCACCGTGAAAGGGTGGTGTCCTAGGCCTCTAGACGAAGGGGACTTGAAAACATCACGTCTCTTGAACAACAACTACTACAGCAGACTTTGGTGGAGGTAAGCGGGATCGAACCGCTGACCTCTTGCATGCCATGCAAGCGCTCTCCCAGCTGAGCTATACCCCCGTGGTCTGCTGCCTCTGATTTCTCTGCTTCGCTTGCTTTCGCTGCCTGCTTGAAAAAAGCCGTTAGCTGAACAAGATTCGTTGCCGTTCAATCGAGCCTAAAAGTATAGCCCACTTTTCAGACGTGCTGCAAACGCGTCAGCACCATGTCGCGTGCAAACAGCGCCAGCACGGCGTCGATGGACGGTGTCTGCGCGCGCCCGCAAACCAGCACGCGCACGGCAGGTGCCAGCTGCGGCATCTTCAAGCCATGGGCGGCCATGGTCTGCTTCATGGCCGCGGCGATGCCGGCCTTGTCCCAGGGCGCTGTGGCCAGGGCATCGCGCAGGCTTTGCAGGGCCGGGCGCACGGCATCGGCCACGTGGGCCTGCAGTTCGGCTTCAGTGGCCGCCACCGGCACGAAGTACATGGCCAGCCAGTCGGCAAGTTCGACGATGGTGCTGCAGCGGTCCTTGAAGAGGGCCGAGGCCTGGGCCAGCTGCGCCAGGTCGGAGGCGGCTACGCCGCGGCTGGCCAGTTGTGCCTGCACCAAGGCGGCCAGGCGGCTGTCGTCGGCCTGCTTGATGTAGTGCGAATTGACCCAGGCCAGTTTGGCCGGGTCCCACTGCGCCGGGCTCTTGGCGAGATGGCTGCCGTCGAACCACTGCACCATCTGGCCGACCGAGAAGATCTCGTCGTCGCCGTGGCTCCAGCCCAGCCGCGCCAGATAGTTCAGCATCGCTTCGGGCAGGTAGCCGGCTTCCTCGTAGGCCGTGACGCTGACGGCGCCGCGGCGCTTGGACAGCTTCTGGCCGTCGTCGCCCAGGATGATCGGGCAGTGGCCGAACTGCGGCAGCGGTGCACCCAGAGCCCGGAAGATGTTGATCTGCCAGGGCGTGTTGTTGATGTGCTCGTCGCCGCGGAAGACATGGGTGATGCTCATGTCCCAGTCGTCCACCACCACCGCGAAGTTGTAGGTGGGCACGCCCAGGCTGCCTGCCGGCGCATCGGCCTGCGCCGGGCGCAGGATGATGAGGTCGTCGACCTCGTGGTTGCTGATGTTGATCGGCCCCTTGACGAGGTCGTTCCAGCTGACGATGCCGTCTTCCGGGTTGCAGAAACGCACCACCGGTTGCACGCTTTCTGGGGGTGGCGGCAGGCGCTTGCCGGGCATCGGGCGCCAGCGGCGGTCGTAGTGGGTCTTCTCGCCACGGGCGCGCTGGGCCTCGCGCATGTCGTCCAGTTCTTGGGGTGTGCAATAGCAGCGGTAGGCGGTGCCGGCGTCGATCATCGCTTCGGCCACCGCGTGATAGCGCGCCAGGCGCTGCATCTGGTAGACGGGGCCTTCGTCGTAGTTCAGCCCCAGCCATTGCATGCTGTCCAGGATCTGCTGCACCGAATCCTGCGTCGAACGCGCGACGTCGGTGTCTTCGATGCGCAGCACGAACTTGCCACCGTAGTGGCGCGCATAGGCCCAGGAATACAGCGCGGTGCGGGCCGTGCCCAGGTGCAGGAAGCCGGTGGGCGAAGGGGCGATGCGGGTGCGGACGGTGAGGCTCATCGGGACAGTTCGGCAGGATGCAGCGCGTCCAGGCCGCGTGCGAGATCGGTCTTCAGGTCACCCACGTGCTCCAGCCCCACGGCCAGGCGGATCAAGCCCTGGGTGATGCCGGCCGCCTGGCGCTGTGCTTCGGTCAAGCGGCCATGCGAGGTGCTGGACGGGTGGGTGATGGTGGTCTTGGTGTCGCCCAGGTTGGCGGTGATGCTGCAGATGCGCGTGGCGTCGATCACCGAGAACGCGGCTTCACGCTCGGCGCCGGCCGGCGCTCGCACGACGAAGCTCACCACCGCCCCGCCCTGCCCGCCCTGCTGCGCCATTGCCAGCGCATGCTGTGGGTGCGAGGCCAGCGACGGGTGAAACACACGCTGGACCGCAGGGTGCGCTTCCAGCCATTGCGCCAGTTCCAGCGCGCGCGCGCTTTGCGCCTGAAGCCGGATCGACAAGGTTTCCAGCCCCTTCAGGACGACCCAGGCATTGAACGGCGACAGGCTCATGCCGGCGCTGCGCATCACCGGCATCAGCTTGCTGTCGATCAGCTCGGCCGGGCCACAGACGGCGCCGGCAATGACACGCCCCTGACCGTCCAGGTACTTGGTGCCGCTGTGCACGACGAAGTCGGCACCCAGCCTGGCGGGCTGCTGCAACGCCGGGCTGCAGAAGCAGTTGTCCACGGCCAGCCAGGCGCCGGCAGCGTGAGCGATGTCGGCCAGCGCGCGCACGTCGCACACTTCCGTGAGTGGATTGCTGGGGGTCTCGGCAAACAGCATTCGGGTATTCGGGCGCATCGCGGCTTTCCAGGCGGCCACGTCGGTCTGCGGCACGAAGCTGCTTTCCACGCCGAAGCGGGCGAAGTCCTGGAACAGCCGCAGCGTGCTGCCGAAGACACTCTGCGAACAGACGATGTGGTCGCCGGCCTTCAGCAGGCCCATCACCAGCAGCAGGCAGGCCGACATGCCACTGCTCGTGCCGATGCAGCCGGTGGTGCCCTCCATCGCCGCCAGGCGCCGCTCCATCATCATGACGGTGGGGTTGCCGAAGCGGCTGTAGACGAAGGCCTCTTCTTCATTGGCGAAACGCCGCGCAGCGGTGGCGGCGTCGGGGTGCACGAAGGAACTGGTCAGGAACAGCGCTTCGGAGTTCTCGCCCCAGGCCGTGGCCGGCAGGCCTTCGCGCACCGCCAGGGTGTCGATGTGCAGGCCTTCGGGCAGGTCGGTCTTCGGGATCATGTCGCGCTGCTCTCGGCGCTTTCCGCGCTCTGCAGGGCCAGGCGGCTGCGGTTGTTGCTGTCCTCTTCGTCGAATTGCAGCCGGCGCTGGGCTTCCATGTTGGCGAAGTCGGCGGCGCTGACATCGCCGGTGATGTACTGGCCGTCGAAGCAGCTCGCCTCGAAGCTGACCACCTTCGGGTTGAGCGCAGCCACGACCCGCTTCATCGCGTCCACGTCCTGGTAGATCAGCGCGTCGGCGCCGATGAACTGGCGGATCTCTTCGACGCTGCGGTTGTGCGCGATCAGCTCGTCCTTGGTCGGCATGTCGATGCCGTAGACGTTGGGGTAACGCACCGGCGGTGCGGCGCTGGCCATGTAGACCTTGCGAGCCCCGGCTTCTCGCGCCATCTGCACGATTTCCTTGCTGGTGGTGCCGCGCACGATGCTGTCGTCCACCAGCAGCACGTTGCGGCCCTTGAACTCGACGCCGATGGCATTGAGCTTCTGCCGCACGCTCTTCTTGCGCACCTCGTGCCCCGGCATGATGAAGGTGCGGCCGACATAGCGATTCTTCACGAAGCCTTCGCGATAAGGCTTGCCGATGCGGTGGGCCAGCTGCATCGCGCTCGGCCGGCTGCTTTCCGGAATGGGGATGACGACGTCGATGTCGGTGGGCGGCATCGCGTTGATGACACGCTGCGCCAGCGTCTCGCCCAGGTTCAGTCGGGCCTGGTAGACGCTGATGCCGTCGATGACGGAATCGGGCCGTGCCAGGTAGACGAACTCGAACATGCACGGGTGCAGCGTCGGCCGGGCCGCGCACTGGCGGGCATGCACCTGGCCCTGCAGGTCCACGAACACGGCTTCGCCCGGCGCGACGTCGCGGTCCACCTGGTAGCCGGTTCCTTCGATGGCCACCGACTCGCTGGCGACGATGAACTCACCGTCGGCACCCTTGCCCATGCACAGCGGGCGAATGCCGTAGGGGTCGCGGAAAGCCAGCAGCCCGTGCCCGGCGATCAGTGCCACCACCGCGTAACTGCCCTTAACGCGCCGGTGCACCGCCGCCACGGCCTTGAACACCGCCTCGGGCGAAAGCGGCAGGTCGCGCACCGCCTGCTCGATCTCGTGCGCGAGGATGTTGATGAGAACTTCGGTGTCGCTCTCGGTATTGATGTGGCGGCGGTCGATCTCGAACAGCTCGGCCTTCAGCGCCTGCGCATTCGTGAGGTTGCCGTTGTGCACGAGCACGATGCCGTACGGCGCATTCACATAGAAGGGCTGGGCCTCTTCTTCGCTGTAGGCATTGCCAGCCGTGGGATAGCGCACCTGCCCCAGGCCGACCGTACCCGGCAGGCCGCGCATGTTGCGGGTGCGGAAGACATCGCGCACCATGCCGCGCGCTTTATGCATGAAGCACTTCGTGCCCTGCATGGTGACGATGCCCGCAGCGTCCTGGCCGCGGTGCTGCAGCAGCAGCAACGCGTCGTAGATCAGCTGGTTGGCAGGGTGTTTCGAGATGACACCGACGATGCCGCACATGGCTTGGGTTTCCTTCTGGGTGTCGACAGGCGCTCAGGCCTGGAACCAGCGTTGGGTGCCGGAGGGCAAAAGGGGCTTCAGGGCTTGCAGACCCAGTTCCAGCCAGCGCGCGCCCTGCGACGCCTGCCAGCCTGCCGATTGTGCAGCCGGTGTGAGTGCGATGACGCTGGCCACCGCCAGCAACAGCACGCCGCCACGCAGAACGCCGAAGCCGCCACCGAGCAGGCGGTCGGGAATCGACAGCGGCGTGGCGTGGATGAGCATTCGCACCAGCTTTGACAGCAGGCCCCAGAGCACCAGCGCCGCGACGAAGCAGATGATGAAGGCGGCTGCCAGTCGCAAGGGCGAATCGGGCGCGGACACGGGCAGGTGCAGGGCCAGTTGCGGTGCGCCCCATTGCGCGCCGAACCAGGCCACCAGCCAGCCGGCCAGCGACATCAGCTCGAACACGAAGCCGCGCCACAGCCCCACCAGCACCGACAGCCCCAGAATGGCCAGCAGCGTCCAGTCGATCCAGCCCAGCGCGGGCAGCGCAGCGCCCATCACAGTGCCAGGATGGCCGCCGGCAGGCCCCCGCCCTTGATCCTCGTGGCCGCAGCTTCGGCATCGCTGCGGCTGTCGAACGGCCCGACGCGGACCCGCGTGCGCTGGCCGGAAGGGCTGTCGATGACCTGGGTGTAGGTCTTCAGGCCCAGGCCTTCGACTTTCTGCCGCGCTTCACGCAAGGTGCGCGCGTCGCTGAAGGCACCCACCTGCACGACGAAACGCCCGCTGGCCGCCGCAGAGGCCGGGGCCACTGCCACCTGCGGCTCGGTCGCTGGCTTGGGCTGCGATTTCGGTTCGGGCTTCGGCTCTGGCTTCGGTTCGGGTTTCTGTTCCGGCTTCGTTTCCGGCTTCGTTTCTGGCTTGACCTCGGCCTTGGGCTCAGGCTTGGTCACGGCGCGCGGCGTCGAGGCCGCCGACACCGCCACGCTTGCACTGGCCGTCGGCGCCGGTGGCACGGCGCCAGCGGCAGGCGCCTCGACACCCGCATCGGCAGGCAGGGCTGGCGGTGGCGGTGGCGGTGCCGTCAAGCTGGTTGCCGAGGCTGGCTGCGTCTGGCCCCGAACGACGCCGGTGTCGCGCTGAGTCAGCTTGATCGGCGTGTCCGCGGCCAGCGGCCGGGGTTGGGTCTCGAACAGCAACGGGAAAGTGACCACGCCCACCGCCAGCAGCACCAGGGCCCCCACCAGCCGCTGCCGGGCGCGAGTGCGCGCGGCCTGCACGGCCTGGCTGTCGTCACCGGGCCCGGCGGGCGGGCGTTGCGGTGGTTTGGGACGCAGGAATTCCGGTAAGGGCGGCAGCGGCATGCAAGTGATGAAGGCTCAGGCCAGGTGGGGTGCAGACAGCCGTGGCAGGCCGCTTTGCAGAACGCCGCCCACGGTGTAGAACGACCCGAAGACCACGATTCTATCGGCCGGGTCTGCCGACGAAGCCGCTGCCTGCAGTGCGGCTGCGGGGCTGGGGTGGGCCTGGGCCGAGATGTCGCGGGCCGGTGTCCCGCGCGGCAGCTCGAGCGCCAGCGCGACGAGTTGCTCGGCCCGCGCAGCGCGGGGCGTGGGCAGGTCGCAGCAATGCCAGGCATCGACCAGAGGCGCCATCTTTGCCATCAGCGCCGGGATGTCCTTGTCGGCCATCGCGCCGAACACCGCGTGGGTGCGCGGGAAGAAGCCCATCGCGTCGAGGTTCAGCGCCAGCGCAGCAACGGCCTGCGGGTTGTGGGCCACGTCCAGCACCAGGGTGGGCTGACCAGGAACGATCTGGAAGCGGCCTGGCAGCTCCACCAGGGCCAGCCCGGTGCGGATGGCCTGGGCGCTGACCGGCAGCCGGCTGCGCAGCGACTCCAGCGCGGCGATGGCGCCTGCGGCGTTCAGCAGCTGGTTCGCCCCGCGCAGCGCCGGGTACGACATGCCGTTGTAGCGCCGGCCGCGGCCCGCCCAGTTCCACTGCTGCCGGTCGCCGGTGTGGTTGAAGTCGCGGCCGACGGTCCACAGGTCGGCGCCGATCTGTTCGGCATGCGCCACCACGCTGGCCGGCGGCAGCGGGTCGCTGACGATCGCGGGCTTGCCCGCCCGCATGATCTGGGCCTTCTCCCGGCCGATGCTTTCGCGGTCGGGCCCGAGCCATTCCATGTGGTCGAGGTCGATGCTGGTGATGACGGCGCAGTCGGTGTCGAAGGCATTGACCGAATCGAAACGGCCGCCCAGTCCGACCTCGAGGATGACCACGTCCAGCGGCGCCAGCGACAGCAGCCGGGCGATGGCCAGGGTGCTGAATTCGAACTGCGTCAGCGTGATGTCCCCGCGCGCGGCTTCCACCGCCGCGAAATGCGGCACCAGCTCGTCGGCCGCCACCGGCGCGCCGTTGACGCGGCAGCGTTCCTCGAAGTGCACGAGCTCGGGCTTCTGGTACAGGCCGGTGCGATAGCCGGCATGGCGGCAGATAGATTCCAGCATCGCGCAGGTGCTGCCCTTGCCGTTGGTGCCGGCCACGGTAATGACGGGCACCTGGAACTGGATGCCCAGCCGGCGCGCGACCTCGACCGTACGCTCCAGCGACAGGTCCATGGTCTTGGGGTGCATGGCAGCGCAATGGGCCAGCCAGTCGGACAGGGTGTGTGGGGTGCTCATGGAGTCAACGCAAAACCGGGCCACGAGGGCCCGGTCGCATGGCGAGATTGGCGAGAAGGGCGGGCGCGGTCAGGCCACCGCATCCGCGCTCTGCCGTTGCAGCATGGCCAGCGCGCGGGCGATGTTCGGGCGCAGCTGGCGGCGGTCGCAGATCATGTCGATGGCACCCGTGCCCAGCAGGAATTCGCTGCGCTGGAAACCTTCGGGGAGCTTTTCGCGCACGGTGTTCTCGATCACGCGCGGGCCGGCAAAGCCGATCAGGGCCTTGGGCTCGGCCATCACCACGTCGCCGACGAAGGCGAAGCTGGCCGAGACGCCACCCATCGTCGGGTCGGTGAGCACGCTGATGTAGGGCAGCCGGGCCTTGGCCAGGCGGGTGAGCGAGGCGTTGGTCTTGGCCATCTGCAGCAGGCTCAGCAAGCCTTCCTGCATGCGGGCGCCACCGGTGGCTGTGAAGCTGACGAAGGGTACCTTCTGCTCGATGGCGGCTTCGACGCCGCGAACGAAACGTTCACCGACGACGCTGCCCATGCTGCCGCCCATGAATTCGAACTCGAAGCAGGCGGCAACCAGCGGCACGCTCATCACCGCGCCGCCTACCACCACCAGCGCGTCGGTCTCGCCGGTGGCTTCCAGGGCGGCCTTCAGTCGCGCGGGGTACTTCTTGCTGTCCTTGAACTTCAGCGGGTCGACCGGCATCACTTCCTGGCCGATTTCCCAGCGGCCTTCGGGGTCGAGGAAGGCGTCGAGCCGCGCGCGCGCACCGATGCGGTGGTGATGGTCGCATTTCGGGCAGACGTTGAGGTTCTGCTCGAGATCGGTCTTGTACAGCACCGTCTCGCACGACGGGCACTTGATCCACAGGCCTTCGGGCACCGCCCGGCGCTCGGCCGGGTCGGTTTGCTGCATCTTCGGCGGCAGCAGTTTTTCAAGCCAGCTCATCGGCTCACTCCTTCAGGTCAAGTGCGGTGCGGATTTCAGTCATGAAACCGCGCGCCGCTGCCGGTGCATTCTCGCGCGTCTCGGTTTCCAGGATCTGGATCAGCCTGGACCCGATCACCACCGCGTCGGCCGACGCCGCCACCGTGCGTGCCGTGGCGGCGTCGCGGATGCCGAAGCCCACACCCACCGGCACGCGCACATGCTGGCGGATGCGCGGCAGCATCGCGGCCACGGCGTCGGTGTCCAGGTGCCCGGCGCCGGTCACGCCCTTCAGCGACACGTAGTACACGTAGCCGCTGGCGATGCGGCCGACATCCTTCATGCGCTGCTCGGTGCTGGTCGGGGCCAGCAGGAAGATGAGGTCCAGGCCGGTGGCCTTCAGCTGCGCGGCGAAGGCTTCGCACTCCTCGGGCGGGTAGTCCACCACCAGCATGCCGTCGACACCCGCAGCCGCGGCGTCGCGGATGAAGCTGTGCTGCCCATGGCGCTGGTCGTAGCGTTCCACCGGGTTGGCGTAGCCCATCAGCACCACCGGCGTGTGCTGGTTGCGCGTGCGGAACTCGCGCACCGCCGCCAGCACCTGGGTGGCACCGATGCCCCGCGCCAGCGCACGTTCGCTGGCCTTCTGGATGACCGGGCCGTCGGCCATCGGGTCGCTGAAGGGCACGCCGAGCTCGATGATGTCGGCGCCGCCTTCGGCCAGCGCCAGCATGATCTGCGGCGTGGTGTCGGCGAACGGGTCGCCGCAGGTGATGTAGGGAATCAGCGCGGTACGGCGCTGCGCCTTCAGGGTTTCGAGGACGGCCTGGATGCGGCTCATTTGCTGAACTCCACCGGCTGGACGCCGCTCACCATGCCACCCTTCACCGACTGCCCGCGACACGAAGGCCGGCAGAAGAATTCCGCACCCGACAGGTCGGCCACGGTGCCGATGTCCTTGTCGCCGCGGCCGCTGAGGTTCACCAGGATGTGCTGGTCGGGCCGCATGGTGGCCGCGAGCTTCATCGCGTAGGCCACGGCATGGCTGCTTTCCAGCGCCGGGATGATGCCTTCGGTGCGGCACAGGTGGTGGAAGGCCTTCAGCGCCTCGTCGTCGGTGATGGCGACGTATTCGGCGCGGCCGATGTCCTTCAGGTAGGCATGCTCCGGGCCCACGCCCGGGTAGTCGAGGCCGGCGCTGATGGAGTGGGTCTCGGTGATCTGGCCGTTTTCGTCCTGCAGCAGGTAGGTGCGGTTGCCGTGCAGCACGCCCGGGGTGCCGGCCGACAGCGAGGCCGAGTGCTTGCCGCTTTCCAGCCCCAGGCCGGCGGCCTCGACGCCGATCAGGCGTGTGCCCTCGTGCTGGATGTAGGGGTAGAAGATGCCCATCGCGTTGCTGCCGCCGCCCACGCAGGCGATCACGGCGTCGGGCTGCCGGCCGCCGGCCCCGCCCAGGTCCTGAATCATCTCGGGCATCTGCACCAGGCATTCCTCGCCGATCACGCTCTGGAAGTCGCGCACCATCATCGGATAGGGGTGCGGCCCGGCGACGGTACCGATGATGTAGAAGGTGCTCTCGACGTTCGTCACCCAATCGCGCAACGCTTCGTTCAGCGCGTCCTTCAGCGTCTTGCTGCCGCTTTCCACCGGCACCACGGTGGCACCCAAGAGGTGCATGCGATAGACGTTCGGGCTCTGGCGCTTGACGTCCTCGCTGCCCATGTAGACGACACATTCCATGCCGTAGCGCGCGCAGATGGTGGCGGTTGCCACGCCATGCTGGCCGGCGCCGGTTTCGGCGATCACCCGCTTCTTGCCCATGCGGCGCGCCAGCAGGGCCTGGCCGATGGTGTTGTTCACCTTGTGCGCGCCGGTGTGGTTCAGGTCCTCGCGCTTCAGGTAGATCTGCGCGCCGCCGATTTCGCGGCTGGTGCGGGCGGCGTGGTAGACCGGGCTCGGCCGGCCGACGAAGTGCTTGAGCTCGTAGCGGAATTCGCGCTGGAACTCGGGGTCGTCGCGGTACTGGGCGTAGACCGCTTCCAGTTCGTGCAGCGCGTGGATCAGGGTTTCGGCGACGAAGGTGCCGCCGTAAGGGCCGAAATGCCCGCGGGCATCGGGCTGGGCGTAGTTCAACATGGTTCGGGTCTCGTGGTTCGAAGGGCTTCAGGCGGCGGGCCGGTCATCGGCCTCGCGCACTGCCTGGCAAAACCGGCGCATCAGCGCGGCGTCCTTGACGCCCTTGCTGACTTCCACGCCGGAGCTCACGTCAACGGCCCAGGGCCGTACGCGCGTGATGCCATCGATCACGTTGGCAGGACTCAACCCACCAGACAAAACGAGCGGAAGGCGGACGCTCTCGGCGACACCTTGCAGCATGGACCAATCGAACACCTTTCCTGCCCCGCCGTAACCCTCGACATGGGCGTCGAGCAGCAGAGCCTGTGCATCCCCGAACTGGGCTGCGAAGTCTAGCAAATCGAAGCCTGCGGCCATGCGCGCGGCGCGCAGGTAGGCCCGCCCGGCCGACTGGCATTGCGCCGGGGTTTCATCGCCGTGGAATTGCAGCAGCGCCTGCGGCACGGCCGCCAGCCCGGCCTGGACATCGGCCGGCAAGGCGTTGACGAACAGCAGCACCGGCGTCACGAAGGGCGGCAAGCGCCGCGCCAGTGCGCCGGCCCGTTCGGCCGACACATGGCGGGCACTGCCAGGCCAGAGCACGAAACCCAGCGCGTCGGCACCGACCTCGACGGCGGCGTCGACATCGGCCTCACGCGTGAGGCCACAGATCTTGATGCGGGTACGGTGGACCATGCCCGGATGATGCCCCTGATCCGGCTTGCGGCGCCGGCAGCGGGCTTGGGGCGGTCTACGGCAGCCAGTCCTGCGCCGGCACCGCCGTCGGCAGGCCGTGCATGGCGTCGTACTGCGGGCCCAGGAAGTACAGCCCGTCGGGCGGAAAGGTGGGCGCTGCGGCCTCGCGGCTGCGCGAGGCCAGCACCTCGGCCACCCAGCCCGCCGGCTGGCGTCCCTGCCCCACCGCCAGCAGGCAGCCCATGAGATTGCGCACCATGTGGTGGAGGAAGGCACTGGCCTCGAAGTCGAAGCGCCAGTAGGCGCCGCGCTGGCCGATGTCGATGGCGCGCAGCGTCTTCACCGGCGTCGGCGACTGGCAGCCGGCCGCGCGGAAGGCGCTGAAATCATGTTCGCCCAGCAGCAGCGCGGCAGCAGCACGCATGGCGTCGCCATCCAGCGGCCTGAAGACCCAGCCGCACAGACCACTCTCGATGGCCGGGCGCACGACCGACTGCAAGACCACGAACCGGTAGCGCCGCCCACGGGCACTGTTGCGGGCATGAAAGTCGGGCGCCACCGGCTGGCACCACTGCACGGCGATGTCCGGCGGCAGGAAGCTGTTGGTGCCGCGCACCCAGGAAAACCGGTCGCGTTCGACGGGCGGGTCGATGTGCACCACCTGCTGCAGCGCGTGCACGCCGGCATCGGTGCGCCCGGCGCAGATGGTGCGCAGCCCCTCAGCAGCCGGGGCGCCGACGAAGGCCGCCAGCGCCGTTTCCAGCGTGTCCTGTACGGTGCGGCCACCTGGCTGCGACTGCCAGCCCTGGTAGCCGCCGCCGCGGTAGGCCACCCCCAGCGCGAGCCGCGCTGACGTCCCCCCCAGCGCGGGCCGCGCAGACGTCCCCCCCAGCGCGAGCCGCGCTGGTGCGTCCATCAAAGGGCGTCGAGCATGCCCTGCGCCTTGGCGCGCAGCGCACCTTCGGCCTTGGCCAGCACTTCCTCGAGCAGGTCGCGTGCGCCTTCCAGGTCGCCGATCTGGCGGAATTCCTCGGCCAGCTCGAGTTTGCGCGACAGCGCTTCGGTTTCGGGGTCTTCCGCACCGGCGGCATCGGGTTCGATGCCGAAGTCGCCGAAGTCGATCGAGGCTTCGCCCTCGGCGCGCGCGCCACCGGCTGCGGCGGGTTCGCCCAGGTCGAAGTCGAGGCCGCCACCGGTCTGGCTGCGGGCAACACCGGTGTCGGTATCGAAGTCCAGGCTGAGGTCAGGGACGTCGACCGCGGGCTTGGGCACGGGCGGCGGGGCGATCGGCAACGTGGGCAGTTCGGGCTCGAACAGCGGTGCAGGTGGCTTGGCGGCCGCCGAGCCTGACAGCGGCCGCGTGGTTTCCTGCGGCAGTTCCAGGTCGAGCGACAGGTCCATCGACCGGCTGTCCAGGGTGGCGTCGGCCGCAGGCTGGAAGGTGGAAGGGCCGGCCGGCGCGGTATAGGGCACGGTCGAGGCGCCCAGGGCTTCGACAGGCTCGCCGTGGCTGCCGATGACCGTGTCGGGCGAACCGCCGGGCTGGTACAGCGGGTTGCTCGGGTCGATGCTCATGCCCAGGCTCTGCGCCTTGGCCCAGTCTTCGCCGCCTCCGCGCGTCAGGCTGTGCAGCTGGGTGGCCAGCAGCTCGAAGCCCTTGATGTCGCGGCGCTTGGCATAGACCTCGAGCAGCTTGGTACGGATGGCCATGCGGTCGGGGTCCGAACGCATCGCCTCCTTCAGGATTTCCTCGGCCTGCAGGTCTCTGCCGTAAGCCAGGTAGACGTCGGCCTCGGCCACCGGGTCGACGTCGCCGATGGCGTCCAGCTGGCTGAGCGAATAGCTCATCGACGAGGAATTGCCGCTGGTGCTGGTGCCGGCTTCACGTGTGTCGATGCGCTGGCCGCCGCTGGCGCCAAAGAAGGAATCGGGCTGCAGGCGGCTTTCCAGGAAAGAAGTCTCGCCCGCCTGCTTGCGGTTGCCCCGCAGGCGGTACAGGCCCAGACCACCCAGCAGCACGACCAGCAGGCCCGCGCCGGGCAGCAGCATCGGGTGCGCGAGCAGGCTGTCGAGCATGCCGGGCTCGCCATCCGCCGCAGCCGGCGTTGCAGCCGCGACAGGCGCGGGGGCCGGTACGGGCGTCGGCGGCGGGGCCACCGCCACGGAGGCCGGAGCCGGGGCTGGCAGGGGCACAGTCGCTGAAGCCGGCACGGGCACGGGGACCGGTGCCACGACGGCGGGTGTGGGCAACGGAGCCGGCGCCGGGGCCGGAACCGGTGCCGCCACGACAGGCGCCGGCGCGGGTGCGGCCGCCACCTTGGGGGCTGCCGCGGCGCTGGCGCTTTGCAGCATCTTCAGTTCCTCGACATTGCGCGCCAGTTCGGCCACGCGGCTGGCGGCGGCCTGACGTTCGGCTTCCTTGGAAGCCTGGATGGCCGGTGCCGAGGCCTGGGCACCCGGGCGCGACAAGGTCAGCTTGTCGGGTGTGGCAGCCGCTGCCTGGCGGTTGTCCTGCACCTGCGTCTGAACGCGGCCGCTGTCCTGGCGCCCGGTGCCGGCATCGGCGCGGGCGGTGGTGCCGCCGGCCAGGCGCTGGCGGAAGGCGTCAAAGTCGGCACTCTGGGCGACGATGATCTCGCGCGCCTGTGGGGCGGTCACCTGACCGGCTTCGGCAGCGCTGGGCACGTTCAACACGACCCCGCTCTTCAGGCGGTTCATGTTCTCGCCCATGAATGCCTGCGGGTTGGCACGGAACAAGGACACCAGCATCTGGTCGAGTGAGACACCGGGCCGCTGGGCACGGCCGGCAATGCGGCTGAGCGTGTCGCCGGGTCGAACGCGCACCTCGTCGGCGCCAGCAGGGGCCTTGGCCGTCGGTGCGGCAGCGGGTTCAGCCGCAGCGGCAGGCGCCGGCCGCGGTGCGGGTGCCGCAGCCACCGGGCGTTGCGGGCGCTCAGGGGTGGCTGGGGCCGGCATGGGCGCTGCCGCGGCACGCGGCTGCTGCGGCGTGGCAGGGGCGGTGATCACCGGCGCCGTGGTCGGCGCGGCCGGAGCCTGGGCCGTGCGGGTGCTGGACGGCGGGTCGAACAGCATCGTGTATTCGCGCACCAGACGGCCCGAAGCCCAGTTGGCTTCGACGATCAGTTCAACGAAGGGCTCGAGCACCGCGCGGTCGCTCGTGACACGCAGCACGCTGCGGCCGTCAGATCCACGCACCACCTGCACCTGGGCGCCGGCGAGCGCGGGGTTGAATTCCACGCCGGCCGCGCGGTAGGCCTCGGGCGGGGCCACGCGCAGGCGGATGGACTCGGCTTCCGCCGCGCTCATGCTGGTGATGTCGATTTCGGCGCGCAGGCTCTCGCCCAGGGCCGACTGCACGTTGAGCCGGCCCAGGCCCAGGGCCCAGGCGGGCAGTGCGCACAGCAGGCTGGCCGCCAGGGCCACACCGGTCAGCGCGTGGCGCGCAGCATTCTTCGAGCGTTGATTCAAGGTTGTTTCCCCCAGCAGTCAGCGCGGCCAGGGCCATCGGCCCGCCGCACTGTCGTCAAGCCGCCCTGCGCATGCAGCGCAGCGGTGCCTAGCGACAGCGAAAATTCGCATGAACTTCAAGCATATAGGAGCCATTCCTAACGCAAACAGTGATGAAGCCGCGGAAATGCGCAGTTTCACGCTGCCTAACGCTGGACGTGGCGCCCTATAGGCCATCAGCCCTGCAAAAGGATGCGCAGCATGCGGCGCAGCGGCTCGGCCGCGCCCCACAGCAACTGGTCGCCAATGGTGAACGCGCCCAGGTAGTTCGGCCCCAGCGCCATCTTGCGCAGGCGGCCCACGGGGATGTCGAGCGTGCCCGTCACCGCCACCGGCGTGAGGTGGCGGATGCTGGCTTCCCGCGTGTTGGGCACGAGCTTGGCCCAGGCGTTGTCGTTGGCGATCATCTGTTCGATGTCGGCCAGCGGCACGTCTTTCTTGAGCTTGATCGTCAGCGCCTGGCTGTGGCAACGCATCGCACCGATACGAACGCACAGGGAATCGATGGGCACCGCAGCCTTGCCGCCGGCCTCGAAGCCCGGGCCGCGGCCCAGGATCTTGTTGGTCTCGGCACCACCCTTCCACTCTTCCAGGCTGGTGCCGTCGCCGCGGTCGCTGTCGATCCAGGGGATCAGGCTGCCGCCGAGCGGCACGCCGAAGTTCTTGGTTTCTTCTGCCGACAGGCCGCGCTGGGTGGCGATGACCTGGCGGTCGATGTCGAGGATGGCGCTGGCTGGGTCGTCCAGCAATGGCCGTACGGCGGCGTTGAGCGTGCCGTACTGCGTGAGCAGTTCACGCATGTGCTGGGCGCCGCCCCCACTGGCGGCCTGGTAGGTGGTGGCCGTCATCCATTCCACCAGGTCGGCCTTGAACAGCGCGCCCAGGCCCATCAGCATGCAGCTGACGGTGCAGTTGCCGCCGATGTAGTCCTTCACGCCGCGCGCCAGCGCGGCCTGGATCACGTCCAGATTCACCGGGTCGAGGATGATGACGGCATCGTCCTGCATGCGCAGGGTCTTGGCGGCGTCGATCCAGTAGCCCTTCCAGCCAGCGGCGCGCAATTGCGGGTAGACGGCCTTGGTGTAGTCACCGCCCTGGCAGGTGATGACGATGTCGCAGCGCTTCAGCGCGGCAATGTCGTTCGCGTCGTTCAGCGTGGTCTCGTTCTTCGCCAGCCCGGCAATGGCCGCCGGCAGCGCGCCACCGGCATTGCTGGTGCTGAAGAACATCGGTTCGATCAATGCGAAGTCGCCTTCGGCGCGCATGCGGTCCATCAGCACGGAACCAACCATGCCGCGCCATCCCACCAGTCCTACGAGTGCCATCTTGTTTCCCTCTCAGTCGTTCTTCAGTGCGGCCACGACGGCGTCGCCCATCTCGGCCGTACCGACGCGGCGCGTGCCTTCGCTGTGGATGTCGCCGGTGCGCAGCCCGGCCGTCAGTACCCGGTCGACCGCCTTTTCCACACGCGCCGCCGCCTCGGGCTGCGCCAGCGTGAAGCGCAGCATCATCGCCAGGCTCAGGATGGTGGCCAGCGGGTTGGCCACGCCCTGGCCGGCGATGTCGGGTGCACTGCCGTGGCTGGGCTCGTACAGGCCCTTGTTGCGCGCGTCCAGGCTGGCGCTGGGCAGCATGCCGATGCTGCCGGTGAGCATGGCGGCCTCGTCGCTCAGGATGTCGCCGAACATGTTGCCGGTGAAGACCACGTCGAAGGCCTTCGGCGCCTTCACCAGCTGCATCGCGGCGTTGTCCACGTACATGTGCTGCAGCTCGACGTCGGGGTAATGCGCGGCGTGGACCTCGGTGACCACGTCCTTCCAGAACTGGAAGGTCTCCAGCACGTTGGCCTTGTCGACGCTGGTGACCTTGTTGCTGCGCTTGCGTGCCGCCTGGAAGGCCACGTGGGCGATGCGCTCGATCTCCGGGCGGCTGTAGCGCATGGTGTCGAAGGCTTCCTCGGCACCCGGGAAATGGCCGTCCACCGCGGTGCGGCGGCCGCGCGGCTGGCCGAAGTAGATGTCGCCGGTGAGCTCGCGGATGATGAGGATGTCCAGCCCGGCGACGAGTTCGGGCTTCAGGCTGGACGCGTGCGTGAGCTGCGGGTAGCACAACGCCGGGCGGAAATTGGCGAACAGCCCCAGGTGCTTGCGCAGGCCCAGGATGGCCTGTTCCGGGCGCAGCGCCCGTTCGAGCTTGTCGAATTTCCAGTCGCCCACCGCGCCGAAGAGGATGGCGTCTGCGGCCTTGGCCAGGTTCAGCGTGCTCTCGGGCAGCGGGTGGCCATGGGCTTCGTAGGCGGCGCCGCCGACGAGGGCAGTCTCGGTCTCGAAGCGCAGGTCGAGCGCCTGCATCACCTTCACGGCCTCGGCCACGATCTCGGTGCCGATGCCGTCGCCCGGCAGGATGGCGATCTTCATGTTCTCGGGCCTTTGTTAGGCGATGTTTTGCGTGGCCAGCCAGGGCATGCGCGCCAGGCGCTCGGCCTCGAAGGCGCGGATCTTGTCGGCGTGGCGGAGCGTCAGGCCGATGTCGTCGAAGCCGTTCACCAGGCAGTACTTGCGGAAGGGTTCGACGTCGAAAGGCAGCTCGCTGCCGTCGGCCTTGACGATGACTTGCCGCGGCAGGTCCAGCGTCAGGCTGTAGCCCGGGAAAGCGAACACTTCGTCGAACAGCCGCGCCACCTGGGCTTCGGGCAGCACCACCGGCAGGATGCCGTTCTTGAAGCAATTATTGAAGAAGATGTCGGCGTAGCTCGGGGCAATCAGCGCCCGGAAACCGTACTGTTCCAGCGCCCAGGGCGCGTGTTCGCGGCTGGAACCGCAGCCGAAGTTGCTGCGCGCCAGCAGCACCGAGGCGCCGCTGTAGCGTGGCTGGTTGAGCACGAAGTCGGGGTTGGGCCGGCGTGTGGCCGGGTCCTGGCCGGGTTCGCCCGGGTCCAGGTAGCGCCAGGCGTCGAAGAGGTTCGGGCCGAAGCCGGAACGTGCGATCGACTTCAGGAACTGCTTGGGAATGATCGCGTCGGTGTCGACGTTGTCGCGGTCCATGGGTGCGACCAGGCCGCGGTGGACGGTGAAGGCTTGCATGGCGGCCTGGCTCTCCTGGAAACGGTGGACTTACTTGTTCTTCTTGGCGGCGTCTTCGATCTTCTCGCCGGCCTTGGAAACGTCCTTGCCCGCGCCTTCGATGGTGTTGCAGCCGGCCAGGCCCAGGGCGAAGGCCAGGGCGAAGAAGGCAGTGATGAATCGGCTCATGGTTTCTCTCTCCTTGGGGGTGGTGTGTCAGCCAATGCGGCGGACGTCGACGAAATGCCCGTTGAGGGCGGCGGCAGCGGCCATGGCCGGACTGACGAGGTGCGTGCGCCCCCCGGCGCCCTGCCGGCCTTCGAAATTGCGGTTGCTGGTGCTGGCGCAGCGTTCACCTGGCTCCAGGCGGTCGGCGTTCATCGCCAGGCACATGCTGCAGCCAGGCTCGCGCCACTGAAAGCCGGCAGCCAGGAAGATCTCGTGCAGGCCCTCGGCCTCGGCCTGGGCCTTCACCCGGCCCGAACCCGGCACCACCATCGCCAGGCGCACGTTCGGCGCCACGCGCTGGCCGCTGCGCTTGACGACGGCGGCGGCCTCGCGCAGGTCTTCGATGCGGCTGTTGGTGCAGCTGCCGATGAAGACCTTGTCGATGCGGATGTCGGCCATTGCCTTGTTCGGTTCCAGGCCCATGTAGGCCAGGGCGCGCTCGATGGCGCCGCGCTTCACGGCGTCACGTTCCTTGTCGGGGTCGGGCACGCGGCCTTCGATGCCCGTGACCATCTCCGGGCTGGTGCCCCAGGTCACCTGCGGCTGGATGGTGGCGGCGTCGAGGTCGACGACCGCGTCGAAATGGGCGCCGGGGTCGCTGTGCAGGGTGCGCCAGTGGGCCACGGCGCGTTCCCATTCCAGGCCGGTCGGTGAAAACGGGCGGCCTTGGCAGTAGGCGATGGTCTTGTCGTCCACGGCCACCAACCCGGCGCGCGCACCGGCCTCGATGGCCATGTTGCACACCGTCATGCGGCCTTCCATGCTCAGGCTGCGGATGGCGCTGCCGGCAAATTCGATGGTGTAGCCGGTACCGCCGGCGGTGCCGATCTTGCCGATGATGGCCAGCACCACGTCCTTGCCGGTGACGCCCCGGCCAAGCTGCCCTTCCACGCGGACCAGCATGTTCTTCGCCTTCTTGGCCAGCAGCGTCTGCGTGGCCATCACATGCTCGACCTCGCTCGTGCCGATGCCGTGGGCCAGCGCACCGAAAGCGCCGTGGGTACTGGTGTGGCTGTCGCCGCAGACCACCGTCATGCCCGGCAGCGTGGCGCCGTTTTCAGGGCCGATGACATGGACGATGCCCTGGCGCTTGTCCAGGAACGGGAAATACGCCGCTGCGCCGCTGGCCTTGATGTTGGCGTCGAGCGTGGTGATCTGCAGTTTGCTGATCGGGTCGCGGATGCCGTCGTAGCCGTCTGCCCAGCCGGTGGTGGGCGTGTTGTGGTCGGCCGTGGCGACGATGGAACTGGTGCGCCAGACCTTGCGCCCGGCCAGGCGCAGGCCTTCGAAGGCCTGCGGACTGGTCACTTCATGGACCAGGTGGCGGTCGATGTAGAGGGTGGCGGTGCCATCCTCTTCGGTGTGGACGACATGTTCGTCCCACAATTTGTCGTACAGGGTTCTGGCGGTCATCTCGGGGGCCTTTCGAGGCACGGTCTCGGCGCCGATTGTCGGGGATCGGGTGCCGAACCCCGGATTATCCCGCCCTCGCGGCCTGAGACTGGCCCGGCTGGCCGTTTGTGCCCGCCTACAACAGCGTTCCGCCGGCCTCGGTGACGTCTGCGCCCCAGGGGGGACGCAGCAGAACCCACCGGGATCAGGGCCGCCCGGCCTTGCGTCGTTGCTGCCAGGCCAGCAGTTCGCCGACCACGCCCTTGCGGAAGGCCAGCACGCAGACGACGAAGATGACGCCGATGATGACCGTCACCCAGCTGCCCACGCGGTCGGCCAGGAAGTTCTGCAGGCCGATGATGATGGCCGCCCCGACCACCGGGCCGGCAAAGGTGCCCAGCCCGCCGAGCAGGGTCATCAGCACGACTTCGCCCGACAGCGACCAGTGCACGTCGCTCAGCGTCGCGAAGCCCAGGACCAGGGTCTTGATCGACCCGGCGAGGCCAGCGATGGCCGTGGACAGCACGAAGGCCAGGAGCTTGTAGCGGTCGACGTCGTAGCCCAGCGAGATGGCGCGCGGTTCGTTCTCGCGAATGGCCTTGAGCACCTGGCCGTAGGGCGAATGCACGATGCGGATGATGGCCAGGAACACGGCGACGAACACCGCCAGCACGATGTAGTACAGCACCATGTCGTCGGCCAGCGAGAACACGCCGAACAGCTTGCCGCGCGGCACACCCTGCAGACCGTCTTCACCGCCGGTGAAGGGCGCCTGAAGGCAGATGAAGTAGATCATCTGCGCCATGGCCAGGGTGATCATCGCGAAGTAGATGCCCTGGCGGCGAATGGCAATGAGGCCGACCAGCAGACCCAGCGCCGCAGCCACCAGGGTTCCGGCAAGCACGCCCAGTTCGGGCGTCCAGCCGGCACTGCGCACCAGCCAGCCGGTGGCGTAGGCCGCCGAGCCCAGGAAGGCGGCATGCCCGAACGACAACAGCCCGGTGTAGCCCAGCAGCAGGTTGAAGGCACAGGCGAAGATCGCGAAGCACAGCGCCTTCATCGCGAAGATGGGATAGATACCCAGGAAAGGCGCAGCCAGCAGCAATGCCAGGACGATGGCCCAGAGGACGCGGGCGGTGGCGTTGGAGCTCATGTCGGGCGTCGATTCGGAATTCGGTACTGCGTTTGGGCGGGACTGTCGGCTTGCGGCCCGTTGCGGTCATTCATTTCTTGCCTGCTTGGTCCCGCTGCAAAGGCGGGCTGGGGCTGGCTGTGGCGCTTATCCTCGGCGGTCTCCGCTTCGCTCCGACTTCCCTGCGGTGCTCGGTCCCGCGGCCCCGCCGCCGAACTCGCTGCGTTCGCTGCGCTCACTCCGCTCAAACACCTGCGGCGAGTCAGAGGTTGATTCGCGCTGCGCGCGAGGGCCGCGGGCCCTGCGCTCC
>JALHPF010000053.1 GCA_022842595.1 Rubrivivax sp. | reverse complement strand
CGTTCGGGTTCGTTGAAGATTTCGTGGGCCAGCGCCGGCCAGGGCTGCGCCGTGACCACGCCCGCCGGCGCTGCCGCGGCGAAGGCGGCGCTGCCGGCAGGCGCCACGCAGCGGTCGGCGCCGGCCCACATCAGCAGCGTGGGCACGCGCCACCTCGGCGCGCGGCCCATCACCAGCGGCCCGGTGTCGGCGATGAAACGCGCCAGGCGCGGCGTGATGCGGTCGTGGTTCAGCGGGTCGGTGCGGTAAGCGGCCACCACCGCCGGGTCGCGGCTGACCCATTCGGCGTTCAGGCCGTTGCCCAGACTCAGATTTGGCAGCACCGGGTTCAGCAGCGCCAGCGCCAGCTTTCGCAGCGGCCCGAGCCCGGGGTCGAGCGCCGGTGAACTGAGCACCAGGCCGTCGATGTCGCGAGACCAGCGCGCCGCCGAACGCGACAGGCCTTCGGCGACGAAGCGCGCTGCCACCGCGCCACCCATGCTGTGGCCCAGCAGCACCAGCGGGCCGCGGCCGCGCACGTGGTCCATCACCGCCGAGACATCGACCAGCAGGCTGTAGTCGGCGGCGATGCGGCCGCGTTCGCCTTCGCTGCGGCCATGCCCGCGGTGGTCGTGGCCGGCCACATGCCAACCGGCCGCATTCAGGCCTGCGGCCAGCCATGCGTAGCGGCCGATGTGTTCACCCAGGCCATGCACGATCTGCACGGTGCCGCGCGCGCTGGCGGGGTCGGGCGCGGGCCAGCGGCGCAGGTGGAGTTTCAGGCCGTCGGTGCTGAGGAAGGTTTCCAAGGGCTGGATTGGAGCATGGCCCCGCTGGCGCGCCAGCTCGCGGCTTTCGAGCGCCGCGGCCAGGGCGGCGGCTTCAGAGTCGGCAGTTCCTGCACGCAGAAGCTCAGCACGATCAGCAGGGTGGGCACGTGGTACAGCAGCATCCACAGGCCGGGGTTTTCCGAGGTGTCGAAACGCGGCAGCAGCAGGATGACGGCCACCAGCACCAGCGGCGTCAGCAGCGGAATGGACCGGCGCAGCACCACCCCCAGCCGCACGCGCCGGTGACGGTCGTGGTACGCCGCGGGCGGCTCAGCCAGCGTCAGCGCCAGGTGTGCGGCGGCGCGGTCGAGCGCGGCTTCGGCCTTGGCCGTGCGCTGCGCGGGGGAACCCCGCAGGCGCAGCCTGCTCTTCCAGCCCGGGCTGCCGGCGCGTTCGGGCACCAGGCGCGTCCAGTGCCAGCCCAGCACGGCCAGTACGTCGTCAGGCAGCGCCAGCGGGTCGCGCGGGGCCGTGAGCACGATGTCGGCGGCAACCCCGCGAACGCGCGACACGTCCAGCGTCATGCTCAAGGCAGGCACAGGCTGGTCGTCGTCGGACGTCGGCCGGACATGGAGCTGGCCGCGCGATAACACGGCCAGCGCCGACCCCAGCGCCTGGTAGTCGCGCGCCAGCAGGAAACCCGGGCCGCTGCTGAAGTGCCGTTCGATGGGCAGCGCCTCGACCCAGGCCAGCAGTTCCGCCGGCTGCATGCCCATGGCCTGCACGCGCGCCTGCAGGCCGCTGGCGTGAGTCAGCGTGCGCGTCAGCCGGCAGGTGCCGGTGCCCAGGCTCTCCAGCACCAGCTCTTCCTTCAGCGCCTGGCCGTCGGGCGCAGCGCCGGGATGCGTGCGGGAACGGAATGCCAGCTTGCGCGCGCCGCGGTCGCTGGCCGCGAGGTCCACCGGCCGGCCGGCACGCGTGAACGGCTCGACGAGCTGCAGGATCTCGTGGTGCGACAGCGGCGCCGTGCTCATCGCAGCGTGCCGATGCCAGCGTTCAAACCAAGCTTCCCGCCGCGGAACCGGCTCTGCCGGTCCGCTGGCGGACGGCCCCCTTGGGGGGCTTTGCCCGGACGCAAACAGTCCGGTGGACTGTTTGCACCTGGCCAAGGCCAAGGCCACTGCGCCTTGGCAGCGAGCGCCAGCGAGCTCGGGGGCCCCATTTCATGCCGTGGCACCGCCGCACGACGAGCCCGCGCCGGCGGTGCAGCCCAGGCAATGCGGGCCGAAGCGAATGCGCCGTTGCAGCAGCGCCGCAAAGTCGAAATCGTAGATGCTGGGCCGCGCCGAGCCGGGCATGTCGGCAGGCAGGTCGATCTGCTGGTTGAAGTCGCAGTCATACAGGCGGCCGTCGTAGCCCACGCTGATGAGGCTGCGGCACATCACGCCATCGGCGGCCTGCGGGTTGAAGGCGGCGAGCAGCTTGTCCATGTAGGCCTCGAACTGCCCGCCCTTGTGCAGGTGAAGCGCGAAGCGGTGGATGGGCATGTTGGTGATGGTGTAGAGCTGATTGAAGACGATGCCGAAGCGCGCCTGCAGCTCACGCTGGTAGTCGGCCTGCAGGCCGACCTGCGCCGCCGGCAGGTACGGGCCGGCGGGGTTGTAGACCAGGTTCAGAACCAGGCCGCTGTCGGGCTGGCCGTAGCCCAGCGCGTTCAGGCGCTGCAGGCCGGCGATGCTTTTGTCGAAGACGCCGCGACCGCGCTGCGCGTCGGTGAAATAGGCCTGGTAGTAGGGGAGCGAACACACCACCTCGCAGCCCTGTTCGGCGAAGAAGTCGGGAAGGTGGGCCATGCTCTGGCCGGTCTGCGGGTGGGGGTCGAAGCTGACGGTGAGGTTATGGCGCACCAGCACCTGGCGGCCGAGCGCGCGCGCCTGGCGCACGAGCCAGGTGAAGTCGGGGTGCAGTTCGGGTGCGCCGCCGGTCACGTCGAGCGTGCGGATTTCCGGGTACGACGCCAGCAGTGCCACGCAGCGCTCGACGCCTTCGCGGCTGAGCGCCTCGGTGCGCGTGGGTGAAGCGTCGACATGGCAGTGCCGGCAGACCTGGTTGCACAGGCGTGTGATGTTCACCTGCAGCGTGCTGATCGACAACGGCGGCAGCGCCAGCCGCTGGCGGGCCAGCAGTGCGCCGAAATCGTGGCGCGCATGGGCGCTCGGCGCGGCCACTGGCTCGGGGTGGATCTGCAGTACGGCGTTCATGAAACGAGTTTGTCCAGTTGCTTGTGCATCTGCACGGAATGCACGAGCGTGATGCCGGCCTTCATCACCGCAGCCACATGCACGGCTTCCATCATCTGCTCGGGGTTCGAGCCGCTTTCCAGGCAGGCCGTGGTGTAGGCGTCGATGCAATAGGCGCAACGCTCAGAATGCGCGATGGCCAGCGCGATCAGCGCCTTCTCGCGCTTGCTCAGCGCGCCGTCGCTGCCGATGACGGCGCCGTAGTACTTGAAGAAGTCCTCGGCGTGCTTCGCCCCATGCTCGCCGATGCTGCCAAAACGGGCAAGGTCGTCACTGTCGAAGTAGTTGCTCATGGGGATGTCGGGTGCCGTGACAAGGCCCACAGTCTGCCAGCGGCGCTTCAACCTTACATGTAAGCCCCGAACGGCGTGGAATCGGCCTCGCTTTTCGTCGCATGGCTTTAACACCACCGTGGCACGCTCGTTGCTCTCATGAAGTCCAATCGCATGATGTTGTCGCCCCTGCCTTCGCCCACCGCCGGCTTGTCCTTCGGCAAGCGCCTGAGCTGCGGCATCGTGTTCCTGAACGACGAGGCCGAGCTGCTGCTCTGCCATGTCACCGGGCACGACCACTGGGACCTGCCCAAGGGCGGCGGCGCCGACGACGAAAGCCCGCTGCAGACAGCCCTGCGCGAAACCCGCGAAGAAACCGGTCTCGTGCTCGACCCCGCCGGCCTGCTGGACCTGGGCTGCCTGCCGTACCGTGCGCGCAAGGACCTGCACCTGTTCGCTGCCCGCGTGCCGCGCTTCGACACCGGCCTGCTCTGGTGCGAAAGCCGCTTCGACGACGACGCCAGCGGCACCCGCCTGCCCGAGATGGACGGCTTCGGCTGGTTCAGCTTTGCCGACGTGCCGGTGCAGTGCAGTCGCAAGCTCAGCGTCGTGCTGCGCGAACGGCTGGACTTGCCGGCGCTGCTGGCGCAATTGCGCCGGCGCGAACCGAGCGTGCTGCAGTTCATGCCGGCTCCACCGCCGGCGCCAGCACCTTCGACCTGGCTGCCGCCGCCACGCCTGACGGCCTGAGCACCCGACAGGCAGGTTCAGCCTGCGAGATGGCTGTCGTCGCCCCAGGCGTCGATCGCCAGGCGGCCGTCGGTCCAGCGCAGCCGGTTGATGCCAGTGTTGGGAATCAGGCATTGACGCAGCCCGTCCAGCGGCTCGCCGCGGGCGCTTCGCCACAGCATGTCCAGCACACCGCCGTGGGTGACCACCACGAGCCGCTGGCCGGCGTGTTCGGCCGCCAGGCTCGCCACCGCCTGCCAGACACGACCATGGAACTGGCGCGTGCTTTCGCCGCCGGGCAGGGCGAAGTCGGCCTGCTGCACCAGCCAGTGGCGCCACAGCTCGGGGTGCTGCTGCTGGATGGTGGGGATGTCCAGCCCCTCGAGCAGGCCGAAACCCTGCTCGCGCAGGCCCGGCACCAGCCGCGGCGTGCAGGCCCAGGCCTGGGCCAGCGGGGCTGCGGTCTGCTGCGCGCGCTGCAGGTCGCTGCTGAGCAGCAGTGCGGGCGGCTCGGCGGCCAGACGCGCGGCCAGGCGCTGGGCCTGGGCCAGGCCTGCCGCGTTCAACGGTACGTCGATCTGGCCCTGAAAGCGGCCCTGGCGGTTCCAGTCGGTCTCGCCGTGGCGGATGAAGACAAGTTCGGTCATGAGCTCTCGTTCAACAGTTCCAGGACGCGCGCGGCGGCACGCGTCGGGTCTTCTTCGTGCACCAGGTGCCCGCCGGGCCAGGCCTGCACATCGGCCCGCGGCAGGTGGCGCTTTATCACCGGGCGCAGCAGGCGTTCGGGGATCCAGCGGTCGCGCGCGCCCAGCACCATGGCCACGGGGCTGCGCAGGCGGCTGCAGTCGGCATTCAGCGCCGGCAGGTCGGCCGCGGCCATGAAGCCGACGGCGCCCTGCACGTGCGCACGGTCGGCGAACAAGCGCTTGTAGGGCGCGCGCTGCTCTGGCGACAGGGTGGAACCGGTGCTGCCCAGCAGCAGGTCGATGAGCCCGCTGGGCGATGCCACGCGCGCCATCAGGCGTGCCACCGGGCCGGCCGTGGCCACCGGGTTGACGAGCGGCGCCAACCAGCGTGTGTAGGCCTCGGGTGGGGCCACCAGCGAAGGTGCAAAACCCAGCACGCGCGGCGCCGGCCCGGGGCCGTCCAGCGCCAGGCGCAGCGCCAGGGCGGCGCCGGCAGAGTGGCCGGCCACGAGCGCCGGCGCAGGCAGCTTCAGCGCCGCCAGCAGAGCCAGCAGATGCTGGGCGATGCGCGGCAGGGTCAGGTCGGCCAGCGTGGCGCCGGTGGTGAAGCCGTGGCCCGGCAGGTCGGGCACGACCACGGTGGCCTGCGCCGCCAGCGCGGGCAGCAGCGCCGCCCACGAATGTGCCGAGCCGCCGGTGCCGTGCAGCAGCAATACGGTCGGGCCGCTACCGGCCACCTGCACATGCCAGTCGATGGCGCCCAGGCGCAGGCTGCGGCTGTGCTGGCGCTGGGGCCAGTCGGCCGGTACGCGTGACAGCGCGGTGGCACCCGCCGGGCCGGCAGCGGCCATCACCGCCGCATCACTTCGCGAACAGCTGGCCGATGTCGCGGAAGGCCTTGAACTCCAGCGCGTTGCCGGCCGGGTCGCGGAAGAACATCGTGGCTTGTTCACCCACCTGCCCGGCAAACCGCACGTAGGGCTCGATCACGAACTTGAAGCCCTGCGCGCGCAGCCGCGCTGCCAGGGCGTGGAAATCGTCCCAGGCCAGGACCACGCCGAAGTGCGGTACCGGCACGTCGTGGCCGTCGACTTCGTTGTGGTGGTCGCCCGCGCCAGGGCTGGCAGGCCGTGGCGGCGCCAGGTGGGCCACGATCTGGTGGCCGAAGAAGTCGAAGTCGATCCACTCGGCGCTGCTGCGGCCTTCGGGGCAGCCCAGCACCTGCCCGTAGAACTGGCGGGCGCGGGCCAGGTCGTCAACCGGGAAGGCCAGGTGAAACGGGGCGATCGTGCTCATGGCGGGCCTGAAAAGAAAGGGGCTTCGGTCTGAAGCCCGCATTGTCAGTGCTTGTGGTCGTGCTTGGGCTCGGCCTTGGCTTCGCCCTTCATGGCGGGCATGCCGCCCGGGGGTGCCGTCTGCACCTTCACGTCCACCTTCACTTCGCCGGCTTTCTCGAACTTCAGCGTCAGAGGGAAGCTGCTGCCGGTCTTCAGCGGTGCCTTGAGGTCCATGAACATCACGTGAAGGCCGCCGGGGGCGAGGTCGACGGTCTTGCCGGCGGGCACTTCGATGGCGTCGATCTGGCGCATGCGCATGATGTCGCCCTCCATCTTCATGGTGTGCAGTTCGACGCGGCCGGCCACCTCGCTGCTGGCCGAAACGAGCTTGTCGTTGGCGGCGCCGCCGACGATGCGCAGGAAACCACCGCCGGCCGCCTGGCCTTGCGCGGTGGGGCGCGCCCAGGGTGTTTCGACTTTGACAGCTTGGGCCAGGGCGGCAGCGCTGGCCAGGACCAGGGTGGTGGCAATGAGGGTGTTCTTCAGAAACATGGGGTGTCTTCCACGAAAGGGGTGGCAAAGGGTTCAAACGTTCGGGGCCTCGCTGCGGCTGACCGCTCTGCGAAAGCATCAGGCACACGCGGCACGCGCGGGCCTCGAGTGCGCGCCGGTGGCGCAGGGCTCAGACGCGCGCCGGTGGCGGGGGGCTCAAACGCGCGCCGGTGGCGCGCGGGGCTGGGCGCTCGGCCAGGCCGGCGCGGCGCACGGCGCCCGCAGAAGCGGCTGCGACCTCCGCACATCCGTGGTCGCCAGCCAGGCCGGCAGCGGTGGTGCAGGAGGCAGCGAGAGCGTGTCCTGCGCCAGGGCGCACAGTGCGCAATGCTCCAGGTGGCCAGCCGTCTGCAGCGGCGCCGGGCTGTCGGGTGCAAGGGCATCGGCCGCAGGCAGGGCCACCAGCCGCATGCCCTGGGGTGTGCAGACCTCGACCCAGGCCGTGTTGTCGCCGCGGGCGTGCGCCAGCGCGTGCGAGACGCCGGGCAGCAGCGCCATGGCGAGCATCGCCAGGGCGACGATCCAGGTGCAGGCGGGCAGGCGGCGGCGCAGGTTGTTCACGGTAGGCCCAGTGTAGCCAGCCCGCCGGGCGGTGGTGATAATCCACTGTATGGCCATCCAGACCGACGACTTCGCTTCCAGCCCCGCACCGGCCCGGCGCGTGGTCAGCGCCGCCGCCGCGTCACCCAATGAAGAAGCCATTGAACGGGCCCTGCGCCCCAAGGGCATGGCCGACTACGTGGGCCAGGCCAAGGCGCGTGAACAGCTGGAGATCTTCATCCACGCCGCCCGCGGCCGCAGCGAAGCGCTGGACCATGTGCTGCTGTTCGGCCCGCCCGGCCTGGGCAAGACGACGCTGAGCCACATCATTGCCAACGAACTCGGCGTGAACCTGCGCCAGACCAGCGGGCCGGTGCTGGAAAAGCCCAAGGACCTGGCGGCGATCCTGACGAACCTCGAGAAGAACGACGTGCTCTTCATCGACGAGATCCACCGCCTGAGCCCGGTCGTCGAGGAGATCCTCTACCCCGCGCTCGAGGACTACCAGATCGACATCATGATCGGCGAAGGCCCGGCCGCGCGGAGCATCAAGCTCGACCTGCAGCCCTTCACGCTGGTGGGCGCCACCACGCGCGCGGGCATGCTCACGAACCCGCTGCGCGACCGCTTCGGCATCGTCGCCCGGCTCGAGTTCTATACCGCCGAAGAGCTGTGCCGCATCGTCACGCGCTCGGCCGGCCTGCTGAAGGTGCCCACCGACGCCGACGGCGCGCTGGAGATCGCACGCCGCAGCCGCGGCACGCCACGCATTGCCAACCGGCTGCTGCGCCGCGTGCGCGACTACGCCCAGGTGAAGGGCAACGGCCACATCGACATCGCCACCGCCGACCGCGCATTGAAGATGCTGGACGTCGACCCGCAGGGCTTCGACGTGATGGACCGCAAGCTGCTGGAAGCCGTGATCCACCGTTTCGACGGCGGCCCGGTGGGCCTGGACAACGTGGCCGCCGCCATCGGCGAGGAAAGCGGCACGATCGAGGACGTGATCGAGCCCTACCTCATCCAGCAGGGCTATCTTCAGCGCACCCCGCGCGGGCGCGTGGCCACGGCAGCGGCCTGGAAGCACCTGGGTCTGACGCCACCGGTGCGGCCAGCGGCCGACGACCTGTTCGGCGGCTGATGCCGCGCCAGTGCAACAGCGCGGCGGCGCCAGCCGCGATCGCCCAGCACAGCCAGGCCGACCACAACACATGGCTGACGAAGTGCGCGCCGCGCAGCACCTGCACGGTGCCGTAGACGGCAGCGAGGGCCCAAACCGCCCACGCCAGGGCGCGGGCCAGGCGCGGGCGATGGCCGCGCCACAGGAAGTACAGGCCGACGAAGGCCAGCACCGCCACCGCATGGCCTGAAGGGAAACAGTGGCCGGGGCCGCCGTCGGCCACGGCCAGCAGCCAGTGCGGCACATACGGCACATGCGCCGCGCCGCTGCCGAACGGCGCCAGGTCCCAGGGGCAGCTGGTGCTGCTGAGCCGCTTGATGCCGGGCACCAGCACCGCCGTGGCCAGCACCACGGCCAGCCAGAACAGACGTTCGCCGCGCGGCGGGCCGTTGCGGGTGAAGGGCCGGAAGGTGTCCACGGCCAGCAGCGCCAGCAGCGCCCAGGCGAGCACGCGGCCACCGTCGTGCGCGGCCCTCAACGGTGGAGCGTCGCGCCAGGCGAAGCCCTGCGGGCCGGCAAACAGATGCGAAACCGCCAGGTCGGCGCCACTGGCCTCCCAGGCCAGCAGAAGCAGCAGCGCAGCCAGCGTCCAGGCGGCGTCACGCCGGCCCACGCTCACCGCGGGGCCAACGCCATGGCCCCGCCGGCCTGGCAAGGGGCGCTCAGGTCCCAGTCCGGCGCGTGCAGCGACGTGCGCAGGTCTAGCAGACCCAGCAGCGTATGGAACAGGTGGTCATGCGCCAGGGGCAGCGCTGCCTGCCGCTGCAGCGCCGGTGCCAGGCAGCCTGCCTGCAGGCCAGCGGCGGCTTCCAGCCCAGGGCTGAACCAGGTGAGCATCGGCACCTGCGTCTGCACCGCGGGGGCGATGGCGTAGGGCATGCCGTGCAGGAACAGCCCATGCTCGCCAAGCGATTCGCCATGGTCGGAGACATAGACCAGGACCGAGTCCACCGTGTCGGCCTGCGCCTTGAGCATGGCGATCGCGCTGGCCAGCACATGGTCGGTGTACAGCAGGGCGTTGTCGTAGGCGTTGACGATCTGCGCCGGTGTGCACTGGCGCAGGTCGTCGCTGGTACAGGCCGGCTGGAAGCGCGCGAAGTTCGCGGGTACCCGGCGATGGTAGGCGGGGCCATGGTTGCCCAGCATGTGCAGCACCCACAGCTGCGTGCCAGCGCCCGCCTTGGAGGCTTGCTGCAGGCGTTGCGGCAGATCGGCGATCAGGCCTTCGTCCAGGCAATTGCCGTCGCCGCACAGGCCGGGAGCGTTCTGCGCCGTCACGGCGTCGCCGGGCAGGCCCTCGCACACGCCCTTGCAGCCGCTCTGGTTGTCACGCCAGTGCACGGCCACCCCGGCGCGCGCAGCCACGTGCAGCAGCGACTGCTGGCCGCGGATCCGGCTTTCGTCGTAGTCGCGCCGGCCCACTGGCGCGAACATGCAGGGCAGCGAGGTCTCGGTGTTCGTCCCGCAGGCAGCGACCTGGCTGAAGTTGACGAGCGTGCCGCCGCCGGCAGTCGGGTTCTGAAGAAGCTGCGCCAGCTGCGGTGTGGTCTGGCGAGCGTAGCCGCCGAGACCCCAGTTAGCGGCGCGGGCGGTCTCGCCGACGACCAGAAGCACCACCATCGGCCTGCTGCGTGTGGCCCACGAAGGGCCGCGCACCACGTCCAGCCCGATCGGCTCACGCGGCTTGGCCGCACCCTTGGCGTCGGCCGCTGCCACGGCGCCGAGCGACCACACCAGATTGGCCGGGGTGACGAGATACCGCAGCTCTTTGTGATTGCGCATCAGGGAAGCGAAGGGCTGGAACACCGCCAGCACCGCGCCCACCAGCACGGCCAGCGCCAGGCCCAGCAGGCCCAGCCGCAGCAGCGTGGCGCGCCACCAGCGCTGCCCGGAAGGCCGCAGGCGCACCCGCCACAACAGCAGCAGCGGCAGGCCGGCATACAGCAGCAGGTGCAGCGCCAGCGGGGCGTTCAGCAACTCCTGCGCCTCGCCCGGGTGGGAGTGCAGGGCATTTCGCAGCATCGCCGGGTCGAGATAGACGCCGTAGGCCGCGATGAAGTGGCTGCCCAGCGCGGTCGCCACGGTCAGCACGGCCAGCAGGGGCTTGACCCAGCGGCGCTGGACCACCAGGCCGAGCAGCAGTGCATGCAGCGCCACCAGCGCCACCAGCAGGGCTGCGGCAAAGCCCCAGGCGCTGGGGTCGGCCAGGGCCCGGCCCGCCAGCGCGGCGCGGAAGAAGGCGGTGTTGGCCGACAGTGTCCAGAACAGCGCGGCGGCCAGAACCAGTTGTTCAACACTGAGGCTGATCGTGGGCCAGGCGGCGAAGCGCGGGCTGGCAGGGCGGGACAGCGAAGTTGGCATGAGAGCCGGATTCCGCCTGAGTCAGATGAAGCCCACCTGAAGGCGCCGGGTGGTACGGTGCGCAGGCCCGCCCACCTGCACCACCGCGCGAACCATGCAACCCGACCCCCCCACCGAGACCTCGTCGTTCAAGAGCCGCGGCGGCCTGCAGCGCGTCTGGCGCGCTGCCGGCTATTCCTGGGCCGGTCTGCGTGCCGCCCTGCGTCACGAGGCCTCGTTCCGCCAGGAACTGGCGCTGGGCCTGCCGCTGCTGCTGCTGGCCTGGGTGCTGGCACCCACGCGCTGGCAGGCGCTGGCGCTGTCGGCGTCGATCGTGCTCGTCTGGATCGTGGAATTGCTGAACTCGGCCGTCGAAGCCCTGGCCGATGCCGTCTCGGTCGACAGCCACCCGCTGCTGGGCCGCGCGAAGGACCTGGGCAGTGCCGCCGTGATGCTGGCGCTGGGTTTCAGCGTCGCCACCTGGGCGGTGGTGTTCTGGCCTTGACGGGCCTGGCCGGGCGTCTGCGGCCCTTCAGTCGCCCAGCAGGTGGGCGTCGTCGTTCCAGCCCACCAGCGAGAAACCCTCGCCATTGAACAGCACGCGGTTGATGCGGGCATTGGCGCAGAGCCAGCTGCGCGGTGCCTGCAGATGCTGGTGGGTGGCAGCGCGGTACAGGCTGTCGAGCAGGCCGCCGTGCGCAAACACCGCGATCACCTGCCCCGGGTGGCGGGCGCAGAGCTCGGCGTAGATGGCGATGCTGCGGGCGTGGAACGCGGCCAGGGTTTCGCCGCCCAAGGGGCCGAATTCGGGGTCGCGGCGGCGCCAGGCCACGGCTTGTTCGGGCCACCGCTGGTGCAGCTCGTCGTAGGTGCAGCCCTGCCATTCGCCGAAATGGCGTTCACGCAGACGCGTGTCAAACTGCACCGGCAGGCCAGCCGGCCCGGCGAAGGCAGCAGCGGTGTCGGACACGCGCACGAGGTCGCTGCTGTAGACGACCTGCACGCCGGCGTCCTGCAGGGCCTGGCCCAGGCGCTGCGCCTGCCAGCGACCGACGTCGTTCAACGGCGTGTCGAGCTGGCCCTGGATGCGCTGCTCGGCGTTCCAGGCGGTTTCGCCATGGCGCAGCGCGATCAGGTGCGTGGCTTCAGGCACTCGGGCAGCGGGGTTTCGCGTCAGACACCCGCGTCGATGAGCCGCTGGTTCAGCGTGTAGGTGCCCGAGAACGTGGCTTCGCCCAGCACCCGGCCAGCCAGTTTTTCGCGCACCTGCGGGCCGGTGAAGACGCCGTCCAGCGCCAGCCGCGGCACCGACACCGCATACAGCGTGAACACGTAGTGGTGCACGAGCGAATCGTTCCAGGGCGGGAACGGGCCGTCGTAGCCGAAATACTGGCCGGCCATGTCGGGGTTGGCGGCGAACCAGCCGGTGTAGTCGTTCAGGCCATGGCGGGCGCCATTCAGGGCCTCGGGGCCGGGCTTGCCGCGGGCGGTGAAGCCGCGGCTGAACTCGCCTTCGGCGATCTCGCGCGGCAGCGGCGGCAGGTCGACCAGTACCCAGTGGAAGAAGTCCACGCGCGGCAGCTCGGCCGGAACTTCACGGTCGGGCTGGTTGACGTCGTCGCCGCGGCTGGGCACGTCGAAGTCGTGGCAGATCAGCACCATCGACTGGGTGCCAGCCGGCAGCTCGTCCCAGGCCAGGTGGGGGTTCAGGTTGTCGCTGAAGGTGGCGCGGCCGGCGCCGTCGGGGCGGCCCGCGGCATAGCGCTCGGGGATGCGGTCACCGTTGGTCCAGCTGTGGCTCCAGAGCTTCATGGTCGTGTCCTCGAGGGGGTCGGTTGCAGTCTTCAGACGCCCCAGACCACCGGATGGCCCGCAGCATGGGACTGGCGCAGCATCTCCACCATCGGCCACAGGCGCTGGCGCAGGGGCACGGCGGTTTCTACGGCGGGTTCGTCCTCGTCCTTCTTGCCGGCCTGGGCTTCTGCAGCGACGGCGGCTTCCAGGGTGGCCAGCGCGGCGGGCATGGCCACCACTTCGATGATGCCGCGCGCGGCGGGTTCCCGGCCCAGCAGGCGCAGCAACTGGTCGCCATGCTCGCCCAGCATGACGAGGTCGCCACAGGCCTTGCTCTTGAATTTGTAGATCACGGCGCAGCTCCCTCAGGCGGAAAACCGCCATTGTGCTGCCAAGCCGTGCCGCCAGGCCCGCCCAACGGCTGGCTTCGTGCCTTCAGCCCCTGACGAGCCGGATGCGGCGCTGATTGCGGCGCGCCGCGAGTTCGGGCGACAGGCTGGCCGCAGGCGGTGCCGCGGCCGCTGGCGGTGGCCCCAGCAGCCGTTCGAAGCTGAGGCTGTCGACCCCGGGTGAATACAGGAAGCCCTGGAATTCACTGCAACCGGCGTCCAGCAGGAACTGGCGCTGGCCTTCGGTTTCCACGCCTTCGGCGATGACCTTCATGCCCAGTGCATGCGCCATCTGCAGGATGGCGCGCACGATGCCCACGTCGCTGTCGTCGCCGGGCAGGCCGCTGATGAAGCTGCGATCGATCTTGAGCTTGTGGATCGGGAAGCGTTTCAGGTAGGCCAGGCTGGAGTAACCCGTGCCGAAATCGTCGATCGACAGTTTCACGCCCAGCTGCGACAACGCGCCCAGCCGCAGCAGCGCGTCGGCGGCGTCGTGCAGCAGGATGCTCTCGGTGAGCTCCAGCTCCAGCAGGGGCGGCGGCAGGCCGCTGACGGCCAGCACGTTGGCCACGCGGTCGACGAAGTGGCTCTGCTGGAACTGCAGCGCCGACACGTTGATGGCGATCGGCACGTGGTAGCCGCGCTGGGTCCAAAGTGCCGCCTGGCGCACGGCCTGCGAAAGCACCCAGTCGCCGATGGCGACGATGAAGCCGCTGTCCTCGGCCACCGGGATGAAGCGGCTGGGAGGGACATCGCCCATCTCCGGGTCGCGCCAGCGCAGCAGCGCCTCGGCGCCGACGATGGCGCCGTCGCTCATCCGCACTTGCGGCTGGTAGTGCAGGCGGAAGCGGTTGCTCACCAGGGCCTGGCGCATGGCATGGTCCAGGCGCATGTGGGAACGGCGGTCGCCTTCGGCGCGCGCCTGGTGCAGCCTGAAATTGGCGCGCCCGCCCTGCTTGACGCTGCGCATGGCGCCTTCGGCATGGCGCACCAGGTCGTCGATGCTGCCGCCATGCGATGGGAACAGCGCCATGCCGATGCTGCAGGTCAGCGTGAACTGCGCGCCTTCGATGCTGCAGGGCTGGGCCACCACATTCAGCAGCCGGCGAGCGCTGGCTTCGGCGGCTTGGCCGTCGGCCGGGTAGAGCAGCACCGCGAACTGGTCGCCGCCGATGCGCGCCAGCAGGTCGGGCTCGCGCAGGCAACTCTGCATGCGCTGGCCGACGTCGAGGAGTACGCGGTCGCCGACGTCGTGGCCCAGGCTGTCGTTGATCTGGCGGAAGCGGTCGAGGTCGATGACGAGCAGCGCAAACGACTTGCCGCCGGCCTGCGACGCCGTGACGGCTTCGGCACACCTGGCCGCCAGGCGACGACGGTTCGGCAGGCCGGTGAGAGCGTCGCTGAAGGTCAGGGCCTCGATGCGTTCGTCGGCGGCGACACGTTCCGTCAGGTCGCGATAGCTCCACACCCGGCCGCTGGCCTGGCCGTCGCTGTACAAGGGCCGCGTCACGCGCTCGACGATCTGGCCGCTGCGCAGGCGCAGCCGGTCACTGGCGTGCAACAGCGCGGCCTGGTTCAGCGTGCCCAGGCGCTGCAGGTAGGCCGCCGCGTCGACGACGTTTTCCGTCAGCCAGTTGTGCACGGCCGCGTCGTCGTGCTGCTGCAGCAGTTCCAGCGGCAGGCCCCAGATCTGGGCAAAGCGGCGGTTGAAGGCGCGGATGCGACCGAACAGGTCCGTCACCAGGATGCCGTCGGCGGTGCTCTCCAGCGTGGCCTGCAGCTCCGACAGCAGCGATTCACGCTCGCGCTCGGCACGCTCTTCGCCACTGCGGTCGCGCAGCAGCACCAGCGCATGCGTGTCGCCGACGATGCGGATGCTGCGGCTGGTATGAAGCTGACGGCCGTCGGCCGTGGTGACGACGGTGTCGGACAGCAGGGCGCCGCGCTCACCGGCGGCGCAGGCCTCCCAGAATGCGATGTCTTCCGGCGATGCCGCCAGCACCAGGGCCGATTCACCCGCCAGGCTTTCGCGGGCGCAGCCCAGCAGCAAGGCGGCCGCGTCATTGGCCGCCACCACGCGCTGGTCGGCCAGCGCCACCAGCCAGGCGGCATCCGGCAGGCCCTGGAGCAGGGCCTGCCAATGCGCAGAAGCCGTGTCGACAGCGGGGGCCAGCGGATCGTTCACGCGCTGGGCTCCTGGCGCGGAGCGGTCGCCGTCAGCGCTTCGAAGTAATAGGCCACGCGTGGACGCGGGTCCAGGTATTCCAGCGCGGCCGGTGGCAGCTTGGTGGCCACCAGGCTGCGGCGAATGCCGATGTCGGGTGTGTCTTCCAGGTTCAGCAGCAGGGCTTCGCTGCGCGGCACCTTCGGGTCGTGCACCAGCACACGCGGTTTGAGCGGGCGCGACGAGTTCACGCCCACCACCATCGCGTAGCGCTCGTCGGTCAGCTGCACCAGCGAGCCCGCCGGGTACACGCCCATCATGCGGATGAAGGCCGATAGAACGTTCGCGTCGAAGCGGTTGCGGCCCTGCGCGAACAGCATCGACACGGCCTCGTGCGGCGTCAGCGGGTGCACACGCGCCGGCGGGTTGCACAGGTTGTCGTAGCGATTGACGATGGCCACGATGCGCGCCGGCCGCGTCATCTTGTCGCCCGGCAGCCGCAGCGGGAAGCCGCTGCCGTCGGCATGTTCGTGGTGCTGGGCCAGCACCGCCAGCGCCCCGGCTGGCAGGCCGAGCCGGCGGCCCTGGGCCAGGCCCTTGGCGACATGGTCGCGGTAGCCGGTGACCTCGGCAGCGCTGAAGCCCTCGTCGGGGTGGCGCAGGCGTTCGGGGAGTTCGAGCTTGCCGATGTCGTGCATCAGCGCGCCGATGCCCAGGTCCAGCAGTTCGGCTTCGTCGAGCTTCAAGGTGCGGCCGATCAGCATCGACATCACCGCGACGTTCAACGCATGGGCAGCAGCGCGGTCGCCGCTGGCGCCATTGACGAGGCGGATGGCGATGTCGTTTTCGACCAGCAGGTCGTTCAGCATGCCCTGCGCCAGAGCGGCACTGCACTGCAATGCCGCATCCGGGCGCATGCCGAGTGCGGCGGTGGCTTCGCGCCAGCTGCGTGCCGCTTCGCTGTACCGCCGTTCGCAGCGCTGCACGGTGGCGCGCTGGGCTTCGAGTGCACGCCGGCGTTCGACTTGTTCGGGGTCGGGCTGTGGCGCGGCAGCAGGCACATCGGTGCCGGGCTCTGTGCCGGCAGCGGCCGGGCCGGCGTCGGCGCTTGTGGCTTCGGGCAGGTCGCTCTTGTCAGGCGACCATCGCACCTCCTTCAGCCCCAGCCCGCGCAGCGTGGCCAGCTGCTCGTCGCTGCCGATACGGAATGCCGAGCGCGGGAACGGGTGCGACAGCCAGCCGCCTTCGAGGTGGACATACATGCCGACGCGCAATTTCTCGACGGCGATGGTGCTGAACATGGCTTTCCTGCAAGCGGCACCACCCCACGCGGCACCCGACAGCCTGTTTTCGGGCGCCGGGCTTGAAAACTTGAATCCGAGCCGGCAAGAAGGCGGGCATGCATCGGAACGTGATGCCGTTCACGTTCGAGGCCTGGCCACAGGCTTCGACGCCTGTTTTCTTGCCGCCGCCTTCTTCGGTGCGACCTTCTTCGTGACGGCCTTCGTCGTGACGGCCTTCCTGGCGGCAAGCACCCGTGCCCCGGCCGGCCCCAGCACCAGTCGCACCGAGAAGCTGGCCAGGGTGCCGCTGTCCTGGGCCTCGGCGTCCTGCACCTGCAGCGTCCAGCGGCCGGCGCACACCTTGCCGCCCAGGGCCGCCAGCGCCGGCGTGTTCTGCGCGTCGTACACCTTCTTCAGGCTGTTGCGTGTGCCGCCGGCGCGCTGGTGCAGCACCATCGACGGAACCCGCGTCGTCGCCGGCGGCAGCAGGGTGACGACGAGGTCGCCGATGTAGCTGTGCGCCAGGTCCAGCGCCACGCTCACGGCCTGCACGGGCGTGCTTTCCGTCACGTCGAGCGTGAAGCGAACGGTTCCCAGGTCGGGCAGCGGCGCGTCGAAGCGGCGGCTGACCGTGACTTCGTTGCGCGGCTGCGGGCGTGCCAGTTCCACCGCACGCAACGCGTTCAGGCGGCCCCAGCCGTAGAAGGCGCTGCGGCCGGCGGCGTCGTACCGACCGCCTTGCGGGTCGATGCGGTCGCAGGCGCTTTTCAGCAGGTCGGCCACGTCGCTGCGGCGCAGGCCCGGCTGCACGGCCAAGATGAGTGCGGCCACACCTGCCGCGCCCGGGCAGGCGCTGCTGGTGCCGCCGAAGCTGTTGGTGAACAGGCCTGCGGCATCGCCGCTGCTGGCCACACCGCGGTTGTAGCCGGCGGCACCGCCGCGGTCGGTGGTCCAGATGCCGGGGGTCAGCGGTGCCGGGTGGCTGGCCTCGGGGAGCTCGAAGTCGTTGCTGGGAAAGCTGCACCAGATGGCGCGGCCGAAGTCGCTGTAGATGGCGCGCTGCCCGCGGTCGTTGCAGGCCGCGATGGCGAGCACCGCCGGGTGGCTGGCGTAACCGTCGTTGTCGACACTTTCATTGCCATTGCCGGCCGCGAACATCAGCACGCAGCCCTTGCCGCCGCGGCCCAGGGTGGCGGCGTAGTCCATCGCCAGCCGGGTGCTGGCCGGCAAGGGCGCGACGGCGCGGTGGTTGGGGTCGGCCGGGTCCCACCAGTCGCCATCGGGCGGGCCCCAGCTGCAGCTGATGATGTCGGCACCCTGGTCGGCGGCATACCTGAAGGCTTCGGCCTCGACCATCGAACCCAGCCCGGCCTGCAGCCGGATGGGCATCAGCCGCGCGGCTGGCGCCACGCCGCTGGCACCGGTGCTGCCATTGGCCACGGCCACGCCGGCGCAGGCCGTGCCATGGTTGTTGCCGGCCAGGCGCGGGCGCGGGTCGGCGCCGCGCGGCAGCATGTCCTGTGGCGCCACGATCTTGCCGTTGCCGGCAAATTCGATGTGGTCGATGTCGATGCCGTCGTCGATGACAGCGATCGTCACGCCTTCGCCGCGGGTGACGGCATGCGCGGCCTCGACGTTGGCATGGGCGTCGATCTCGACCTGGCCCACGCGCGTCTTCTTCAGGTGCCACTGCGGAGCGAAGATGAGCCGCGCGCGGCGTTCGCGGATCAGTTCCGGGTGGCTGTATTCGACATCGGGCCGCTGCAGCAATGCCTGCGCGATGTCGAACACCTGCTGACCGGTGCCTTCGGGGGCGGCGCAGAAGAAGGCGTTGACGGCATAGGCCGGCTCGTTCTTGATGGCCAGCCCGGCGGCCTGCAACACCGCGCGGCAGGCCGCCGGGTCGGCGCTGTCAACGAACTTCACGAACAGGTTTTCGGTGTACAGCACCGGCGCCTTGCTCTTGGCGTCGACCAGCACACCGCCGGCAAACCGCACGTCGGGCGCAGCGCGCAGGGCATTCTTGCGCGCCTGCAAGCTGGGGCCGCCGCGCCGGGTGGGTGCGCGGTAGACGCGCACGCCGGCCTCGGGGAAGTCGAGCACCAGGCTGCAGTCGGCGACATGTGCCGACCAGGGGCTGGCCACCGGCGAGGCGCTGCGGGTCAGCGGCCGGCCGCTGCGCGTGCGCACGGCGAACAGGTCCGGGCTGGCCTCGAGTTCGAACGACGCTTCGTCCTTGCGGCCAAAGTGAACGGTGGGCATGGGGCGACTCCTGCTGAAGGGTGTGATGGCGCCTGGATGGCGGTCCAGGAAAACGGCGCCTGCAGCGTGCCTGAACTTCGGCCGCGCCGACATCCCCAGGCCTGATCACGCCAGTCGGCGTGACCCCGAGCTTCATCGCATAACCTGCGGTTGCGAGGTTAGCCTGGACGGGGGCAAACGGCTTCGAGGCCCGCCCGGGGATGAGCACACCGAGCACCCGACACTTCCCGGCGCTGGCGACACGGGCTCTGGTCCTGGCCCTGACGCTGGCAGCCAGCATGGCCGTGGCGGCCCCGCCCACGGTGGCCAGCCGGACGCTTCCACCGCGTACCCGCCCGCGACGGGCCGCGGCTGGCGAGTGATCGACGTTGAATTCCGCGGCAGCACCGGCTTCGGCTGGCGCCACGTCCGCGCGGGCTGGCAGCAGTCGGGCCCGGCAATGCAGGACGACCTGGCCGATGCCGTGACCTGGGCTGCGCAGAGCGGCTGGGTGGACCCGAGGCAGGTGTGCATCTTCGGCAGCAGCTACGGTGGTCACGCGCCGCTGATGGGGCCGATCCGGCACCCCAGCCAGCACCGCTGTGCGGCCAGCTATGGCGGGGTGACCGACATCGAGTTGATGTTCGCCCCCACCTGGGGTGGCATGACTGAGCAGCACAAGCGCCACAGCCTGCCGGCGTTGGTGGGCGAGAGCCCGGGCGCGATGCCGCGCGGCTGCGCGCGACTTCACCGCTGCATCGCGTGGCCGAGATCAAGGTGCCCGTGCTGCTGGCCCAGGGCAGGCACAACGTGTGGGTGCCGGCGGAGCACGCCAACCGTTTCGAGTCGGCAGCACGCAAGGCTGGGTGAGCCTGGAGCGCGCCGAGTACGAACAAGGCCATGGATGGACCCAGACCGAGAAACACGCCGACTTCATGCGCCGGCTCAAAGCCTTCATCGGCCGCGCCCTGCAGCCCTGACGGTAGGTGCACCATGAAAAACGGGGCCCCTCAGGGCCCCGTCGTCAATACGCTAGCGCGCCTTACTTCAGGTGCTGGCTGATCTTCTTGGTCAGTTCGAACATCGACACCTGGGCCTGGTCGACCACGGCCTTGAGCTTGGCGTCGGCGTTGATCAGCGTGCGCTTGGCCGCGTCCTGCAGCTTGTTCTTCTTGATGTATTCCCACACCTTCTTCGTCACCTCGGTGCGCGGCAGCGGCTTGTCGCCCACCAGGGCGGCCAGCGCGGCGCTGGGCGTCAGGGCCTTCATGAAGGCCGCGCTCGGGGTGCGCTTCTTCGCCGGGGCCTTGGCCGCCGCCTTCTTGGCCGGGGCCGCCTTCTTGGCGGGCGCTGCCTTCTTTGCCGGTGCGGCCTTCTTCGCCGCCGGAGCAGCCGAGGCCTTCTTCGCGGGTGCAGCCTTCTTGGCCGGTGCGGCCTTCTTCGCAGGAGCCTTCTTCGCAGTTGCCATTTTGAATTTCTCCGTCAGTTGTTGAGTGACTTGCCGGCCGCCTGTGCGTTCACGATTTCCGGTGCCGCAATCGGTGTTGCAGCTTGCCTTGTTGTCATGGTCGGCCGAGCAAGCGCGATCGTACTGCCTGCCAAGGGGCAAGAGAAGGCGTTTTCATAGGAGAAACGCGCTGAATCGCCTGCGCAGGCGTGATCAGATGCATCCGCGCCACGCTATGCTGCGGCCATGAAGATCCTTGTGCGTTGGTTATTGCTCGCGGCGGCCCTCCTCCTGGTGGCGCATCTGTACCCCGGAGTGCAGGTGGCCAGCTTCACTTCGGCGCTGATCGCAGCGCTGGTGCTGGGCCTGTTCAACACCCTGGTGAGGCCGCTGCTGGTGCTGCTGACGCTGCCCGTCACGCTGATCACGCTGGGCCTTTTCCTGTTCGTGATCAACGCGTTGATGTTCTGGGCCGCGGCCTCGGTGCTGCAGGGCTTCGGCGTCACCGGCTTCGTGGCGGCACTCATCGGCTCGCTGCTGTACAGCCTGTGCGCGATGGTCATCGACATCGCCACCGAGCGCTTGTTCAACCGCTAGCCTTTTTCGCCGGAAGTCCTGTTGCCTGTCAAGGCAGCCTGAAAGCACGCTCCCGGCCCGTTGCGGTCGTTCGCTCGGACCCCTTCGGCTGTCGCAGTGGGTCCCGTGGGCTGGGCGAGCCGGGTGGCCCCTTCCGCTCATGTCCCCGGCCTTCGGCCGCCCATGAGCCTTCGGCTCATGGGCGGCCGAAGTCTCCTCCTTTACTTCGCTCCAGGGGCCACCCGACTCACCCAGCCCAGACGACATGTCGGCGCGCGACGGGGGAGAGAAGACACGGTGGTTGCAAAGGCG
>JALHPF010000052.1 GCA_022842595.1 Rubrivivax sp. | reverse complement strand
CGCCGTGGCAGGCCGGCCTTCATGCCGGGCTGCGCTGCGGCAGGTGCCGGCGCGGCCGCTTCGCCGCCGGCGGCAGTGCCGGGGCCAGCGGCGCCAGCACCTCGGCGCTGGCGATGACGCCGCCACCCAGGCAGACATCGCCGTCGTACAGCACCGCGCTCTGGCCCGGCGTGACGGCCCATTGCGGCTGCTCGAACTGCAGCTCGAAGCCGTCGCCGGCCGGTGTGAAGCGACAGCCGGCGTCGGCCTGGCGGTAGCGTGTCTTCGCGGCCAGGTGGCCGGCGGCGGGTGGCTGGCCGGCCACCCAGCTGCAGTCATCGGCGGCCAGCCGCGGCGCCAGCAGCGCCGGATGCTCGTGACCCTGCACGACGCGCAGCACGTTGTGCTGCATGTCCTTGGCGGCGACGAACCAGGGGGCGTGCAGGCCATCGCCACCGGACTGTTCGCCGCCCTTCACGCCCCCGATGCCCAGCCCCTGGCGCTGGCCCAGGGTGTAGAAGCTCAGGCCCAGATGGCGGCCGACCTCGCGCCCGCGCTCGTCGAGCATCGGGCCGGGTGCATGGGCCAGGTAGCGGTTCAGGAACTCGCGGAAGGGCCGTTCGCCGATGAAGCAGATGCCGGTGCTGTCCTTCTTCTTCGCATTCGGCAGACCGATCTCGGCGGCGATGCGGCGCACCTCGGTCTTGTGCAGTTCACCCACCGGAAACAGCGTGCGCGCCAGCTGCGCCTGCGTCAGGCGGTGCAGGAAGTAGCTCTGGTCCTTGGCCGGGTCCAGGCCCTTGAGCAACTGGAAGCCGTTGCTGGTTTCGCGCACGCGGGCGTAGTGGCCGGTGGCGATCTTCGCCGCGCCCAGGCGCAGCGCATGGTCGAGGAAGGCCTTGAACTTGATTTCGGCATTGCACAGCACGTCGGGGTTGGGCGTGCGGCCGGCGCGGTGTTCGCGCAGGAACTCGGCAAAGACGCGGTCCTTGTAGTCGGCCGCGAAGTTGACATGCTCGATGTCGATGCCGATGACGTCGGCCACCGCCGCGGCGTCGACGAAATCGATGTTCGACGAACAGAATTCCGAGTTGTCGTCGTCTTCCCAGTTCTTCATGAACAAGCCGACGACGTCAAAACCCTGTTGCTTCAGCAGCCAGGCACTGACGGCGGAATCGACGCCGCCGCTGAGCCCCACCACCACACGTTGCTTGGCCATGGCCGGGATTATCCCAGCCGCTGGCCTGACGCAGGTTTCAGCAGCGCATCAGCAACTGAGCGCCGTCGAGCGCGAACGCACCATCTCGCGTGCCCGCGCCTTGGCATAGGCCAGGGCTTCGTCGGCCGTGGGCCAGCGGTAGCCGCAGGCCAGGCTCTCGTCGCGGAAGGCTTCGGTGCCCGCGCACTGCGCCCCACGCAGCCGGTTGACGATCAGCGCGGCGATGTAGCCATCGCCGCGTGGGGCTTCGAGCGCGCCGACAAAGATCCGGTACTCGCCCTCGACACATTCTTCGAATCGCATGACATCCACCTGCTGCTGTTCAGCGCTGCCGGCAGGCCCATGCGATTTGCAGGCGGGCCCCAACCGGAAGTCGGGGCGGATGATGGTTCTTTGGGTGGGGAGGGCGCATCCCTCCGCGGAGGGGAAGCATCCTTCTGGGGGATGAGGCGTGCGCTACAGCGGCCGCGTGCTGGCCTGCGCCCAGTAGAACCATTCATGCCCGGGTACCGCGCTCACGTCCGGGAACACGATGAAACCGTCGCGCGGCGCCAGCACCGCGCTGCCATCGGCGCGGCGGGCGATGGGCTGGCCGGCCGCCACCGCATCGAAGCTCTTCCACGGCTGCGTGAACTGGTCTTCGGCGTGGTGGCGGTCGATCACTTCCACCAGCGTCAGGCATTCGAAGGGCCGCTGCGGCGGCGCGAGCTGCACGCCTTCGGCCAGGCCCAGCAGCGCCAGTGTCTGGCGGATGGCGTGGTGGGCGACGTCGGGGCCCGCCGTGTCGTCGTGCTGGCCACATTCCAGCGTGACGCAGTAGCCGCCCTGCGAACGCATGTACTCGGTAGTGCCGACGCCGTAGCCCGGATCTTCGTGCACGGCGCCGGGTGTCAGCCCGCGCGCGCGCCGGCGCGCCACGCCGTCGGCATAGGCCGCGAGCCAGCCGTCCACCACCCGTTGCACGCCCACGTGCATGGCCAGCTGCGCCTCGGCGGCTTCATGGGCGAAGGGCTCGAGCGCACCGCGGTTGTCGGCCGGGCCGCGCATCACGAAGGGCTGGCCGGGGCTGCGGAAACTGTGCAGGTCGAGCAGCACATCGTGTGCGGCGAGCAGCGGGCACAGCACGTTGGCGATGCGGTCCTCGAAATCCTGCGGCGTGGCGCTGGGCTGCAGCCGGCGGTTCAGGTTGCGGTCGCCCATACGGCGCTTTTCGCGGTAGGCCAGCGGGTTGCACACCGGCACGAAAGTGACGCTGCCGCGCACGATGTCGATCTCGCCACGCTCGATCTCGGCCAGCACCCTTTCGATGCCGCGGGTGCCGGCCACTTCGTTGCCATGCACGGCACCGGTGACGATGAGCCTCGGCCCCGGTGCCAGGCCGGTGAAGCCGTGCGAGCGCAGGTGCGCGGTCGACACGCTCATGCCGGCCTCCACCGGGCCGCCCCAAGGTGGCCGGCCGCCCGCCCGGGGGGCAGCGAGCGCCAGCGAGCGTGGGGGCGCGTCATTCGTCGCCCCCGCACAGGCGGTGGCAGGCTTCGGCATAACGTTCGTAGACACCGACGATCACCTCGTCGGGCAATTCCAGCGCCGCCTGCTCGGCGCCGCCAGTGACGCCGGTGGAAGCGAGCCAGTCGCGCAGCGGCTGCTTGTCCAGCGCATGGATGCGGCCCTGCGCCAGTTCGTCGGCCAGCCAGAAGCGCGACGAATCAGGCGTGAGCGCCTCGTCCATCAGCGTCAGCGTGCCGCTCTCGTCCAGGCCGAATTCGAACTTCGTGTCGGCGATGACGATGCCGCGGGTCAGCGCATAGGCGTGCGCCGCGCGGTACAGGCGGATGGCCGTGCTGCGCAGTTCCTCGGCGCGCGCCTCGCCGATCAGCGCCTGCAGCTGCGCGAAGCTGATGTTCTCGTCGTGGTCGCCGACCGCGGCCTTGGTGGCCGGGGTGAAGATGGGCTCGGCCAAGGGCGTGGTCATGCTCAGCCCGGCGGGCATGGCGATGCCGCAGACGGTGCCGCTGGCCAGGTATTCCTTCCAGCCCGAACCAACCACGTAGCCGCGAACCACGGCCTCGCAGGGCAGCGGCGTCAGGCGCTTGACGAGCATCGCCCGACCTTCGACCTGCGGCACCTCGTCGGGCGCGACCACGCTCTCTGGCGCATCGCCGCTCAGGTGGTTGGGCACCAGGCCGGCGAGCTGGTCGAACCAGAACAGCGCCATCTGCGTCAGCAACCGGCCCTTGCCGGGCACGGGCGCCTTCATCACCACGTCGAAGGCGCTCAAGCGGTCGCTGGCCACCATCAGCAGCCGGTCGCTGCCCACGGCGTAGAGGTCGCGCACCTTGCCGCGGGCAATGAGCGGGAGGGACTTCAGGGTGGTGCTCTGCACCGCCGGCCCCAGGGCCTGCAGTGCCGCGGACGGCTTGTTCATGGTGATGGGCGCGGCGCGCGCGCTTGGGGGGGTGTCGCCAGCCCGGTATTTTGCGCGCGGCAGCTCAAGCCACCGGCGCCCGGCGCCGATAGACCCGATACGTTCCTCACCGGCAAGTCAGCCCCGCCATGCGCCCAGCCTTCCCGACCCGCCTGTCACTCATCGCCGCCGTGAGCCTGCTGGCCGCCTGCACCACCCCTCCGCGCGAGCCCGAGGCCGTCGGTCCGCTGGCCAAGGAAGAGATCGTCGCCGTCACCAGCGGCAACCAGTTGCTGCGCTTCAACGCCGGCCAGCCTCAGAACGTGCGCGACCGCCGGCCGCTGACCGGTTTGCGCGCCAGCGAGCGCATCGTCGGCATCGACTTCCGCGTCGCCAAGGGCGAGCTCTACGCCCTGGGCGCTGTAGGCGCGGCCGGCCAGCTGTACCGCATCGACATGGCCCAGGCGCGAGCGCTGCCCGTGGGCACCGGCCTGACCCTGCCCACGAGTGGTGATGAAACCAGCGAATGGGGCTTCGACTTCAACCCCACGGTCGACCGCATCCGCGTCGTCAACAACACCGGCGCGAACCTGCGCCTGCACCCCGACACCGGCGCGCAGGTCGACGGCGACGCCAGCCAGCCCGGCCTGCAGGCCGACGGCAAGCTGCTGTACGACGATGGCGACCTCGCCGCGAGCAGGGCCCCGGCCATCGTCGCGGCCGGCTACACCTACAACAAGACCGACGACAAGATCACGACCAATTACGCCCTCGATGGCGCCGCCGGCACGCTGGTGCATCAGGGCTCGAAGGAGGGTGCACAGCCGGCCTTGTCGCCCAACACCGGGCGCCTGTTCACGGTGGGCCACCTCGGCCTCGGACCGTTTGCCCATGCCACGCTGGACATCTCCGACCTGTCGCCCACCGCCTACAGCGGCGTGCACGCCAAGGCGGCGAAGGCAACACGCTGGTACCGCGTGGACCTGGGCACCGGCAGGGCCAGCTTCATCGGCACCGTGGGCGGTGGCGAGACACTGGTGGGCGCGGCCATCGAGCCCTGACCCGGCCCACCGGCTTCAGAGCTGCTGCGAAGAGCTCGCTGCGGGGGCCGGCCGCGGGCGGGCCGGCGATCGGCTCGAGCAAGCCGTGCCTTCTTCTACGAAGCTTCCGAAGACCTCGTCGACGGCTGCCGGTCCAGGAAGGAGGCCCGTTCGGACCCGGTGGCGGCGAGCCCAGCCGGGTTCGTCGAAAGCCCGGCCGAGGTAGCCTGAAGCCAGTCAACAAACGCAACCCGATCAACGTTCCGACGGCACGTCCCGTGCCCGCTGGCCGATAGGCACTTGCGTATCCTCCGCAGCCCCGCGGCAGGCCTGCCCCGTCGGGCAGGGCACTCTCACGAGCCCTGGATCGGTGGCTGCGTCGGCCTCGCCCCTGGTGGCAGCGACATGGATGCCGACAGCTGGCGCCTACGGGCTTGGGCGCCCGGCGCGATCAGTTCATCGCCAGCCAGGTGAGGCTGCCCTGCGAGCCATCGTCGGGCACCTGCAGCCGGACCGTCTGGCCCAGCGGCAGCGGCCGGTTCGGCGTGCCATGCCCCGCCGGCCAGCCACCCAGCACCGGCTTGCCCAGCCCGCCCAACATCTGCTGCAGCACACCTTCGGGCGCGCCGCCTTCGGTAAAGCTGCCCAGCACGAAGCCGGCCACGGCGTCCAGCACGCCAGCAAGACGCAGCTGCGTCAACAGCCGATCGACGCGATAAGGCTCTTCGTTGATGTCTTCGAGGAACAGGATGGCGCCGTCCACCGGCCAGGCCCAGGGTGTGCCCAGCAGCGCCGCCACCAGGCTGAGGTTGCCACCGACCAGCGGCCCGGTGGCCGTGCCCGGCACACGCAGGCCGGCCGGGTCCAGCGCTGGCGCCCAGACCTCGCCCGCCTGCACACCGTGCTGCAGCAAGGAGAACAGTGCATCACGGTCCGCGTCGCGCCCGGCCAGCAGCAGGTCGGACGCCGCCATCGGCGCATGCAGGCTGGGCAGGCCGTGGCGGACCCACAGCGCATGCAGCGCGGTGATGTCGCTGTAGCCCATCAGCAGCTTGGGGTGGGCGCGGAGCAGCGCGGTGTCGATGCCATCGAGCAGCCGCATGCAGCCATAGCCGCCGCGCAGCGCGTGGATGGCGGCGACGTCGTCGTCGGCCAGCGCCGCTTGCAGGTCGGCCAGGCGCACCGTGTCGGGCCCGGCCAGGTAGCCGGTGTCCTGTGTGCAGCCAGGGTAGACGCGGCAGCGGTAGCCGAAGCGTTCGACCAGCGCCGGCACCCGGGCCAGGCGGTCGGGCGGCGCCGGTCCGGCGGGAGCGACGATGCCGATCAGGCTGCCAGGCGGCAGTGGCGTGAAGGCATAGGCAAGCGTATTGGCAGCATTCATGCAGCGTGTTCGATCAAGGCGTGGATGGCGGCACCCAGAGCGGGCAACCGCCAGGTGGTGGCGCAGGCGGGCGTGGCGGCGTAGCGCCGGCCCAGGCTCGACAGCACGGCGACGAGGTAATGCGCGCGGCCGGCGCGCACGATGCCGGCGTCGGACGCGTAGTTGTCGGTGGTGCCGGTCTTGTGGGCGAAGGCCGGCGCGTCGGGCAGGCCCGGCACCCAGCCGGGCTGGCCGCGCAGGTGGCCGCTGGACAGCACTTCGTCGAGCTGCTGCGCGGCCAGCAACGCACGCAAGGCGTCGCGCGTGGCCGGCTGCAGCAGCGGTGGCGTAGCGGGCGGCAACCAGGGCCTGGGCGGGGCCTCGGCGTCCAGCAGCCAGAGCAGGCGCACGCTGTCCCAGGCGGTCATGTGGATGTGGCCGACACCGGCGCCGTCGGCATTGCGCCAGCCGCCGTCGGCGGTGGTGTCGTTCAGCTGCAGCGTGGGCAGGCCGTGCTGGTGGAAGCTGGCGTTCAGTTCGTTGACGCTGCCACCGAGCAGGCCCAGGCGGTGCAGCAGCGCGACGCAGGCGTCGGTGGCTTCGTTGCTGCTGACCGTGATCATCGGGTCGAGCATGGGCAGCACGTCGCCCAACCGGCACAGGTTGCGGTCCACGGCCAGGCCCACGCCGACGGCGACCATCAGTTTCAGCAGCGAAGCCGGGTAGGGCGCGACGAAGCGCGGCGCCGCGGCGTCGACCTCGCCGTGCAGCGCACGCCAGGGCAGCTGCTGCCAGTCGCTGCCGGGCAGCCAGGCGATGGAATCGCCGCGCGCGCCCTGCAGGTCGGCGTCGAAACGCACGCTGCGCAAGGGCCCGAGGTGGGGCTGCAAGGGCGCGACCAGGCCTTGCGGGTATTCGCGCGAAAACAGCAGGTTGGCCACCCGCGGCGCACCCCGGCTGAAGTCGACCACGGCCAGGTCGATGCTGGGGTGGGCCGCCACCGGCTCGCCGCCCAGGGCGCTGTCGGCGGTCTGCGCGAAGCCCTGCGCGCGCACGGCGGCAAGCAGGGCTTCGGCCAGCGCGTCGCTCGTCTGCAAGGGCCTTGGACCTTGCCGCGGCTCAGCGGCGGCGCACAGCCGCGGCCAGCAGGCCCAGGCCGGCGCCCAGCAGCGCCCAGCTGGCGGGTTCGGGCACGGGGCTCAGGAACATGGCATAGGCCCGTACCTGGCCGTTCAGTACCGCGGTGCCGACGATGGTGCCGTCGTCGGCAATGCCCAGCGCCGATGAGCTGGTGTTGGTCGACAGGTCCCAGCCGCTGCCGGCCGGCACCAGGTCGGCCAGGCGGTAGGTGGCCACACCGTCGTACAGGAACGGAATGGCAAAGGCACTCGACGCCGTGCCCACCGCCCAGCCGCCGGCATTGACGCCGCGGGCGCTGCCCTGGCTGGTGCCGGCAGGCAGGGGAATGCCGACCATGCCTGCGCCAGGCGACCAGATGAACGGCAGGCCCGCGCCCTGGTTGAGCATGCTCGAGCCGACGACGAAGCCGGTGTTGCCGATGTCGAAGGCCAACGCACCGTTGGCGCCGGGCAGGGCCCCGATGTTGAGCAGGCTGCCGGCGTTGCTGTCGTAGACCAGGCCGACGTTGACCGCGGCATTGTTCGGGTCGCTGCCGTTGCCGGCCACCCAGCCGGCGTCGTTGACGCCGAAGGCGGTGCGCATGACCGTGCCGTCGGCCGCGGCGGCCGTGATCAGCGTGGCGCTGCCGCCGTTGTAGATGACGGGGCGCTCGAGCACGCCGCCGCCCACCGAACCCACGGCCACGCCGCTGCCATTGATGTCGTTGGCGCGGCCCGCCGTCTGGCCGGCTGGCAGGGGCAGCGCAGACACCACACCGCCCTGCCACAGCACCGGCAGCGGCCCGCTGCCGAAGGGCGTGGTGCTGCTCGTGCCCACCGCCACGCCGGCGTTGTTCACGGCATTGGCCACGGCGAAGCTGCGCCCGGCCAGGTTGGGCAGTGCCTGAAGGCCGCCACCGCCCGTCCACAACGACGCCACGCCGGTGCTGCCCAGCGAACGGCCGGCCACGGTGTCGCCGTCGGGCGAGATGTTGAAGGCCTGCGAAGCGCCCAGCGTGCCGATGACGCCCAGGTCGACGATGGTGTAGACCGGGGCGTCGGCCCGCGCCAGGGTGGGCGCCGATGCGATCAGGCTGGCGACAAGCGTGGCGTTCAGCCACTGGGGCGATGTCATGAAGGGGAGCTCCTGTTGTTGTGGGCGGGGCCGGGCAGCGAAGACTGCATCAAGCCTGCACCACATGGCAAGCCACATGTCGGCCACCGACGTCGCGCAGCAGCGGCGCTTCCGCCCTGCAGCGCGGCTGCACCCAGGGGCAGCGGGTATGAAAGCTGCACCCCGAAGGCGGCGCCAGCGGGCTGGGCAGTTCGCCCACCAGCGGCACACGGGCGCGCCGCTGCGCAGCATGCAGCACCGGCACCGCGGCCAGCAGGGCCTGCGTGTACGGGTGCAGCGGCCGGCCCAGCACCGCTTCCTTCGGCCCTTGTTCGACGGCAGCGCCCAGGTACATCACCAGCACCTCGTGCGCCACGTGCTGCACCACGGCCAGGTTGTGGCTGACGAAGACATAGGCGGTGCCGGTCTCGTCCTGCAGGTCCATGAAGAGGTTCAGGATCTGCGCCTGGATGCTGACGTCCAGCGCCGAGGTGGGCTCGTCGGCCACCACCGTGGCCGGGCCCAGCATCATCGCGCGCGCAATCGCTACGCGCTGACGCTGGCCGCCGCTGAACATGTGCGGGTAGCGCTGGGCGTGTTCGGGGCGCAGGCCCACGCGCTGCAGCATCTGCTGCACCCGTTCCATGCGCTCGGCGGCATTCAGCTTTTCGTGGATCAGCAGCGGCTCGGCCAATGCCGCGGCAATGCTCTTGCGCGGGTTCAGCGAAGCAAACGGGTTCTGGAACACCATCTGCACACGCCGGCGCAGCTTCTGGCGCGTCGCTGCGTCGGACCGGGCATGGTCCGCGGCGTCGACGCCATCCAGCCGCAGCACGCCGCTGCTGGGCGGCTCGATCAGCGTCAGCACACGCGCCAGCGTGCTCTTGCCGCAACCCGATTCGCCCACCACCGCCAGGGTGCGGCGCAAGGGCAGCGTGAACGACACGCCATTGAGCGCTCGCACCAACGCCGGCGCCCGCCAGACGCCGCGGGCAACGGCGTAGTGGCGCGTCAGGTCCTGGGCCTGCAGGGCCGGGGCGGCTTCAGACATGGGTCGGGGGTGGAGCCACCGCAGGCAAGGGAAAGTGGCAACGCACGCCCTGCTGCAGCGCCGGCCGCTCGGTCTGGCAGCGCGGCTGCACCTGCGGACAGCGCGGCGCCAGCAGGCAGCCGGCCGGGCGGTCGTGCTGCCCGGGCACGATGCCGGGCAGGGCCTGCAGCCGGCGCTGGCCGGCGCTGTGTTCAGGCAGCGCGGCCAGCAGGGCGGCGGTGTAGGGGTGGCGCGGCAGGGTGAACAACTCGTCGGCACCGCCTGTCTCCACCACCTGGCCCGCGTACATCACGGCCACGCGGTGCGGGCAGCGGCTGGCCATCTCGGCCACCACGGCCAGGTCGTGGGTGATCAGCACCAGGGCCAGCTTCTGCTGCTGCTGCAGGCGCGTCAGCAGGTCCATCACCTGGGCCTGGATGGTGACGTCCAGCGCCGTGGTGGGCTCGTCGGCGATCAGCACGCGCGGCTTGCAGGCCATGGCCATGGCGATCATCACGCGCTGGTTCATGCCACCGCTAAGCTGGTGCGGGTAGTTGGCCAGCCGGCTCCTGGGCGCCGGGATCTCGACCTGCTCGAACAGTTCGAGCACACGCGCTTCGAGCGCGGCGCCACGCAGCCCCAGGTGCACACGCAGCACTTCGCGCACCTGGTCGCCGACGGTGTGGCTGGGATTCAGGCTGTTCAAGGCGTCCTGGAACACCATCGCGATGTCCTTGCCGACGATGCGCCGGCGTTCCCGCGCAGACATGCCCAGCAGTTCGTGACCATCGAACCGCAGCGCGTCGGCGGTGACGCTGCCGGGCGCGTCGATCAGGCCCATCAAGGCCATCATCGACACGCTTTTGCCACTGCCCGATTCACCGACCACGGCGAGCAGCTCACCGGGGTCGACGGCCAGGTCGACCCCGTCGACGGCCGTGAAGCCGCCGAAGCGCACACGCAGGTTGCGGATGTCGAGCAGGCTCATGGTGCGACAGATATCTGCACGTTGCGGTCGTTCGCTCGGACCCTTCGGCACGCTGCCTTGGTCCCTTGGGCTGGGCGAGCCGGGTGGCCCCTTCCGCTCATGTCCCCCGCCTTCGGCCGCACAGTGCCCTCGGGATCATGAGCGGCCGAAGCCTCCTCCTTTACTTCGCTCCAGGGGCCACCCGACTCACCCAGCCCGCCACCATGTCGACGCGCCACGGAGGAGTCCAAGACACGGTGGTTGCGAAGGTGGGCTGGGGCTGGCTGTGGCGCGCATGGGAGGCGCCGAGGAGCGCAGGGCCCGCGGCCCCCGCGCGCAGCGCGGTTCAACCTCTGACTCATCGCGGGTGATTGAGCGCAGTGAGCGCAGCGAACGAAGCGAGTTCCGCGATGGGGCCGCGGGACCGAGCACCGCAGGGCAGTCGGAGCGAAGCGGAGATCGCCGAGGATAAGCGCCACAGCCAGCCCCAGCCCGCCTTTGCAAAGGGACCAAGCAGGCACTCGAAAGGCAGACCAACCCAACGTCTGCATCGGGCCGCAAGCAGACACACCAGCAACCCTCACGACACCGCCCTCAGCTTCGGGTCCAGCGCATCACGCAGCCCGTCGCCCATCAGGTTGATGGCCAGCACCGTGATCAGGATCGTCAGGCCCGGGATCGTCACGACCCAGGGTGCGCGTTCGATGTAGTCGCGTGCGGCGCTCAGCATGCTGCCCCATTCGGGTGTGGGTGCCTGCACCCCCAGGCCCAGGAAGCCCAGGGCCGCGGTTTCCAGGATCGCCGAGCTGAACGACAGCGTGGCGTTCACGATCAGGGGCGCCAGGCAGTTGGGCAGCACGGTGTCGAACATCAGCCGCGCCGTGCCCGCGCCGGCCACGCGGCTGGCGGTGACGTAGTCCTTGGCCAGTTCCGACAGAGCCGAGCCGCGCACCAGCCGCACATAGCCAGGCAAGGCGCCCACGGCAATGGCAATCACGGTGTTGACTAGGCCCGGTCCCAGGATAGTGATGACGCAGATCGCCAGCAGCAGCCCGGGCAGGGCCAGCAGGATGTCCATCACGCGCATGATTAGCGGCGACAGCCAGCGCTGGAAAAACGCCGCCAGCAGCCCCAGCACGACGCCCGGCACCAGCGCCAGCAGCACCGCGGCCAGGCCGATCCACAGCGAGATGCGCGCGCCATGCAGCAGCCGGCTCAGCAGGCAGCGGCCCAGCTCGTCGGTGCCCAGCGGAAACTGCGCCAGGCCGGTGGGCTGCCAGATCGGCGGCGTGAGCAGGTGGTCGCGGAACTGCTGCACCGGGTCGTGCGGCGCCAGCCAGGGCGCCAGCACCGCGCCCAGCACCACGGCCACGAACACGAAGAAGGCGATGAGGGCGCCACGGTTCGTGGCGAAGGCCGTGACGAAGGCGCGTGCGGGTGAAGGTGGCTCCAGCGGGTCGGCACGCAACCCGGCGTCGACGTTGGCCGGGCCTGCCATCAGTGCCCACCCCGCATGCGTGGGTTGACCACACCGTACAGCAGGTCCACCACCAGGTTCACGCCGATGAAGATCAGCGCCGACACCAGGATGCCGGCCTGCACCACCGGGTAGTCGCGCCGTGCGATCGCGTCGATCAGCCACTTGCCGATGCCGGGCCAGCTGAAGATGGTTTCGGTCAGCACGGCACCGCCGAGCAGGCTGCCCACCTGCAGGCCGAGCACGGTGACGACGGGGATCAAGGCATTGCGCAGCCCGTGCACCACCACCACCCGCGCCGGCGACAGGCCCTTGGCGCGGGCGGTGCGCATGTAGTCTTCGCGCAGCACTTCCAGCAGCGCACTGCGTGTCATGCGCGCCACCACAGCCATCGGGATGGTGCCCAGCACCACCGCCGGCAGGGCCAGGTGCAGGCAGGCCGAGACGAAGGCACCGGGCTCTTCGCCGCGCAGGCTGGCAAGGGCGCTGTCCAGCAACATGAAGCCGGTGACCGGGTTGACGTCGTATTCGATGCCCACGCGGCCCGACACCGGTGTCCATTCGAGCCCGACGCTGAAGAACATGATCAGGATCAGCCCCCACCAGAACACCGGCATGCTGTTGCCCACCGTGGCCAGCGCCATCACGGCCTGGTCGAACCAGGAACCGCGCCTGAGTGCAGCGGCCATGCCCAGCGGCAGGCCCACGGCCAGCGCCAGCAGCAAGGCGGCCAGGGCCAGCTCGATGGTGGCCGGGAACAGCGCGGCGAACTCCAGGGCCACCGGTTCCCGCGTGACCAGGCTGTTGCCCAGGTCGCCCTGCAGCAGGCCACCGACATAACGCAGGTACTGCACGTGCAGCGGCTGGTCCAGGCCCAGTTGCTGCATCAGCGCGGCGTGGGCTTCGGGGTCGAGCCGGCGCTCGCCCACCATCACCTCGATGGGGTCGCCGGGGATCAGGCGGATGAGCGCGAAGGCCACCAGCGTCACGCCCAGCAGGGTGGGCACGAGCGTGGTGAGCTTTTTGAGCAGCAGAGTGAACACGGCAACGAGTGTCGTGCAAGCCGGGGCACTTGCAAGAAAAAGGGGCCTCGAAGAGGCCCCTTCATCCGGGCGGCTGCCCGGCGTCAGAAGAAGGTGTAGTCCAGCCCGACGGTGAAAGCACGCCCGCGCGGGTCGGCCACACGCGGCTCCCAGCTGCTGCCGGAGCCGGTGTTGCTGTCGTAGCTGTTGGCGAACGGCGGGTCCTTGTCGAACAGGTTCTTGATGCCGGCCGTGACCGTGAGGTTCTTGATGCCGCTGTAGCTGACGCTGGCGTTGTACAGCGTGTAGGGCTTGACGACCGGGTCCCACGCCGTGGCCGCAGCCAGGAAGGTGCCGTTCGCGATGCCCGGCGGCACGTAGCCGGCGTAGCCGCCGGTGTACTGCTGGCGCAGCGTGCTGCTCCAGTCGCCGCGGGTGTAGGTCACGAAGGCGCTGTGCTTCCAGCGGATGCCCAGGTCGCTGCTGCGCGTGAAGCGGCCCACTTCGCTGGGCCCGAAGGTCGGGCTGGTGGCGATGCGGCTCTTCTTTTCGAGCAGGTACGAGCCGTCCAGGCCGGCGCTGAAGCGGGCGCCCATCGCGTTGAGGGCGCCGCGCAGCGACAGCTCCAGGCCCTTGGTCTCGGTGTCGCCGGCGTTCAGCCAGCGGGTGTCGATGATCTGGATGGCATTGGTCACCGGATTGCGCAGGAACGCATCGGGGAACAGCTGGTAGTTGTTCAGGATGGTGGAGAGCGTGAAGCTGGTGATGGCGCCTTCGCGCTGGATGTCCCACCAGTCCAGCGAGACGCTGAAGCCGGGCAGCGGTTGCCACAAGACACCGACGTTGGACTGCTTGGACTCCTCCGGGCCCAGTTCCGGCCGGCCGCCGAACACCGTGTCGAAGGTGATGGCGCCGCAGCCCGGCGCGCTGCTGACGACGTTGGCCGGGCAGGTGGCGGGGTCGGGCACGCCGGCGCCGGTGTTGGGCGAGCGGGTGATGCCGTTGAACAGCTGGTTGAACGTGGGCACGCGGAAGCCGGTGCCGTAGCTGGCGCGGAACAACAGGCTGTCCAGCGGCTGGAAGCGCAGCGAGACCTTGGGATTGGTGGTGCTGCCGAAACCGGTGTAGTCGTCGTAGCGCACCGACAGGTTCAGCTCGGTGGTCTTGTGCACCGGGATGATGGCCTCGCCGAACACCGCCTTGATGTCGCGCTTCACGCCAGCCAGGGCATTGACGTTGTCGAAGGGCGCGTTGAAGACCCAGGTGTCGATGCTGCTGAAGCCGGCGTTGTTGTTGCCGTTGAACTTGTACTTCTCGGTGCGCAGGTCGGCACCCAGCGCCACCAGCAGCTCACCGGCGGGCAGCTTGAACACCGGGCCCGAGGCCACGAAGTCGGTCTGGGTGATGGTGAACTCGCCGCCGTACAGCGTGGTGCCGCGGGCGGACACGCTGTCCAGCGCCGCCATCGCCGCGGGCGTCTGGCTTTCGCCGTCCAGCAGGAAGGGGTTCAGCGTGCCGTTCTTGATGAGGTTGGCGAAGCCCTGCATGAAGTGGTAGCCACCACCCAGCGTGCTCTTGCTTTCGCTCTTGGCCTGGGAGAAGCCGGCGCGGTATTCCCAGTTCGGCACCATCGGCAGGCTGCCTTCCAGCGCCAGCAGGAAGCGGCTGGTGTCGGTTTCGGTCTCGATCTCGCGCGGGCCGCACGCCATGCAGCGCCAGCGGAAGTTCAGGCCGCGGCCGCGATTGACTTCCAGTTCCGGAAAGGCGGCCACCAGCGAGTTGAAGACCCGGTTGTAGCCGGCACCGGTGCTGGGATACAGGAGGTCGCGGAAGGGGCTGGGCACCGACGTGAGGTTGCCCAAACCGATGTTGGCGTTGGACGCCGAGCCGGAGATCTGGTTTTCGGAGAAGACCTTGGCCGACTCCGACTTGCCCAGCAGCACCTCGCCGATGAGCATGTGGTTGCTGCCCAGCTTCAGCGTGCCGCGTGTCACCAGGTTGGTGTTGCGCACCGGCTGCTGGATGACGGCCGCCTTGCCCGTGTCCCAGGCACAGCCGAAGCGGGCACCGGCGCCGGCCGCCCACAGGACTTCTTCGTACGGGCCGGTGTTAGCCTGGCTGGCGCAGCCGGCGCCGCCGGGCAGGTCGAGCGTGTTGATGCCGTTGGTCGCGGCGCCGCCGATCAGCGGGGCCAGGCCGTTGTTGGCCGGTGTGCCGTTGCCACCCGGGCGCGTCAGTGCGTTCGGCACCGAGGTGTTCACGGCGAACAGCGTGGCGAACGGCGTGCCGCGTGTGTCGGGGCTGAGGCCGCGTTCACGCTGGAAGGTGTTGACGAAGTCGCGTTCGTTGCCGCGCAGCATCTTGGCGTCGGTGACAGACAGCGTGGCCAGCAGGTTGAAGCCGTCGGTGTCCAGGTTACCCAGGCCGCCCACCACCGAGGCGCGGTAGATGTTGCCGCCACCGGCCTCGGTGACGTCGGCACTGACTGCAGCCCGGGCGCCGGTGAAGTTGTTGCGCAGGATGAAGTTGATGACGCCACCGATGGCGTCGGTGCCATAGGTGGACGAAGCGCCGTCCTTGAGGATTTCCACGCGCTCGACGGCGGCCATGGGAATCTGGTTCAGGTCGACCACGCCACCGTTCAGGCCGTGGGCGGCGATGCGCCGGCCGTTCAGCAGGATCAGCGTGGCGTTGGCGCCCTGGCTGCGCAGGTTGGCGCTGCTGCTGCCGTTGTTGCCGCGGCTCTGTCCGCTGACGACGTCGGCATTGCTGGCCAGGTTGTCCAGGCCGTTGGCATTGAAGCTCAGCGTCGAGATCAGTTGCTCGGCGTTGACGATGCCCTGCTTGTCGAGTTCGGCCCGCGTGATGACCTGCACTGGCAGGGCGCCCTCGGCGGCAATGCGCTTGATGCTCGACCCGGTGATGGTGACGCGCTGCGGTTCAGCGCTGCTCTGGGCCAGGGCATGGCTGGCCAGGCCAGCCAGGGCCAGGGCCAGGCTGCCGACGATCAATTGCAGTTTCATCCGGGTCTTCCTTCTTCTTGGGTGTTTGCGAAACGTTCTTGAAACAGTGTTGCTCGCCAGTTTCGTGCCCGCCATCGGGAATTGCCACTGCCAGCCGGCTGCACGTGACATGTGGCCCAACCAGCGCTGCGTGGAAGCAACACATCGGCCGGCTGTGTGAACATCGCTGCCCATGTCGACCACCGCTGCCCCCGCCTTGCCCGCCACAGCCCGCCCCTGGCGCTGGATTCCCACCCTCTACTTCGGCCAGGGCCTGCCCTATGTGGTGGTGATGACGCTGGCCGTGGTGATGTACAAGAACCTGGGCTTCAGCAACACCGACATTGCCCTGTACACCAGTTGGCTGTACCTGCCCTGGGTGGTGAAGCCGCTGTGGGCGCCGGTGGTCGACCTGCTGGGTCGAAAGCGCGGCTGGATCGTCGGGCTGCAGTTCGGCATCGGTCTGGCCTTCGCGCTGGTGGCGCTGACGCTGCCGGCGCCGAAGGTGCTGCAGATGACGCTGGCGGTGTTCTGGCTGATGGCCTTCGCCAGCGCCACCCACGACATTGCCGCCGACGGCTTCTACATGCTGGCCCTGCCTCAGCGCACGCAGGCGGCGTTCGTCGGCGTGCGCAGCACCTTCTACCGGCTGGCGATGATCGGCGGCCAGGGCGGGCTGGTCTATCTGGCCGGCTGGCTGCAGGAAAGCACGGGCAACGTGGTGAGCGCCTGGCAGATGGTGTTCTGGGCACTGGCCGCCGTGTTCATGGCCGGCGCGGCGTACCACTTCTGGGCGCTGCCCAGGCCGGCGGGTGACGTGGCGGTGCCACGCGGCGAACACTTCTGGGCCGACTTCATCAAGGTCTTCGGGGCCTTCTTCGCCAAGCCGGAGATCGGCCGCATCCTGGCCTTCCTGCTGCTCTATCGCTTTGCCGAGGCCCAGCTGCTGAAGCTGGTGACGCCCTTCATGCTCGACCCGCTCGACGTGGGCGGACTCGGCCTGAAGACCCAGGACGTGGGCATCGCCTACGGCACGGTGGGCATTGCCGCGCTGACGGTGGGCGGCCTGCTGGGCGGTTTCATGATTTCGCGCTTCGGCTTGAAGCGCATGCTGTGGCCGCTGGTGCTGTGCATGCACGTGCCGAACACCGTGTACGTGGCACTGGCCGTCTGGCAACCCGGCAGCCTGTGGCTGGTGAGCGCGGCCATCGCCACCGAACAGTTCGGCTACGGCTTCGGCTTCACCGCCTACATGGTGTTCATGCTGATGGTGGCCGGCGGTGCCGATGGGTCCGCGGTCCACAAGACCGCGCACTACGCGCTGTGCACCGGCTTCATGGCGCTGGGCATGATGATCCCGGGCATGTGGTCGGGCTGGCTGCAGGACCAGCTGGGCTACGTGAACTTCTTCATCTGGGCCTGCGTGGCGACGCTGCCTTCGTTCCTGGCTGCCGCCTGGATCCGCATTGACCCGGAGTTCGGTCGCAAGACGGAATGAGCCGCCGGCTGCTCGTTGCCGCCCTGCTGGCCTGGCTGGCGGGCTGTGCGGGCCTGCCCGATGGACCGCCCGCGCCGCCATTCGCGCCGCTGGTGGTGACACCCGCCCGGCTGGCTGCCGTGCAGTTGTCGCCCGAGGCGCGTTTTGCCGGAATACCGGGCGCGCAGGTCGAGGCGCGCACACGCACGATGGCCGATGTCGTCGTCGGCAGCTTCGACGGGGCTGCCACCGGCTGGCCGGCGCGGCCCGTGCGCATCCATCACCGCAGCTACGTGCACCGCCAGGAAACACGCGGCGGCATCGTGTTGGTGCCGGGTTTCACCGAAGGTTTGGCGCACTACCAGGAACTGATCCACGACCTCGTGGCCAACGGCTGGTCGGTCTACATCCACGACCACCGCGGCCAGGGCTTTTCCACGCGGCTGCTGCAGGGCTCCGGCGACGGCGACAAGGGCCACCTGGACCAGTTCGACCACCTGGTCACGGACCTGGACAGCTTCCTGCAGCACGTGCAGGCCCAGCGCGCCGGCAACCCGCGCCCGCTGTTCGCACTGGCGCATTCGATGGGCGGCGCGGTGCTCGCGCTGCACCTGGCGCGGCAGGGCGCGGCCACGCCCCTGCGCGCAGCGGCGCTGGTGACGCCGATGTTCGAACCCACCATCGGCGACACCGGCCTGGGCCCGCGCATCGACCGCGCTGCCGACCGCTGGTGCGACGCGCTCTCGGTGCGCCTGCCATTCCAACTGCCGTGGCTGTCGAGCCAGCGCGCCCAGGGCCAGGGTTTCGACGCCGCACGTGCAGCCTTCGAAGCCCAGGCCGACCCGGCCGCCAACCACCTGACGCACAGCGTGCCGCGGCTGCGCCAGCGCTGGGCCGACCGCACCGCCTTGTGCCGCGACACCGCGCCCGCCGAGCACTGCGGCCACACCGACGCCAAGGTGGAAGACCCGACCCTGCGCTGGGTGGGCCAGGCCTGCAGCGGTGCGCGCGAGGCCCGCGGCCCGGCCGCGGCCGCCATTGCCGTGCCGGTGCTGCTGCTGCAGGGCGGGCAGGACACGGTGGTCGAGCCGCAGGCGCAACAGGAATTCTGCGCACGCGTGCCCGGGTGCCGCGGTGTGCGCCTGCCGCAGGCCAGGCATGGCCTGCTGTTCGAGACCGACGATCTGCGCGGGCCGGCGCTGGCCGAGGTGCTGGGCTTCTTCGAACAGCCTGCAACGCCACCCTAGGAATGATCCCAGGCTGACAGACCGACGCGCTGTGGTGACAGTTCGGCAAGGTGCAAGCATTTGCACCGTTAGTGTCACCACAGGGGGTCCCATGAAGCAGCTCGTTCCTGTCCTCGCCCTGGCCTGCGCCGCCGCGCACGCGCCAGTCCACGCCTTCTCGGTCGGCGTTCCAGTCACGTTCACGAAGCTGGTCTGGTCTTTCTCCACCACGACCAGCGTTTTCGCCGGCTGCAACCAGATCATCATGGACGCGACCGGCGACGTAGTCACCAGCGACTACCTGGTGCTCGCCGGTGCACTGGTGTGCGGCAACTCGGCCTACGTGGTCAGCGGTGCAGCGTACTTCGCCAACACCGGCTCGCTGAACATGAGCTTCAGCCACGGCGGCTACACCACCACCTGCGGGCGCATCAGCGGCCTGTCCGGCACCTGCAGCACCTACGATGGCGCGGGCGCCCTGCGCGGAACCAGTTTCGTTCGGCTCTTGTGAGTCTTCATGCGACTCGCTGGGCGCTGGGCGCGGCGTGCGCCGCCCTGGCGGCCTGCCACGAAGCGCCGCACGAAGGGGTGAAGCTGGCGCCACGGGTGGCGGCCAGCAGCGCCACCTGGCCGCTGGCCGCGGACCCCGCAGCGAGTTCGCCGCCGGCGGTGTCAGTGCCGGCACGGGCTGCGGCGTCTTTGCCGCAGACGGCCCCGGTCATGCAGCCAGCCATGGCCATAGCCGCACCACCACCGGCCCTGCCCGGCCGCCTGGACGGCGACGCCGCGCCGCCAGTGGTGCAGCCGGGCGAACCCAACGGCAACAATCACTTCAGGCAGGCACTGCAACAGCGGCTGGAGCGGCGAGCAGCGACCCCCTGACTCCCGCCGGACGTGCCTAGGGCGCAGCCACGTCGGCGTCGCCCAGCACCACGCCTTCGAAGGCATGCAGCGACGGCAGCCCGCCGGTATGCAGGAACAGCACGCGTTCATGCGGTGCGATCACGCCTTCCCGGGCCAAGCCGATGAGCCCGGCCATGATCTTGCCGGTGTACACCGGGTCCAGCAGCAGGCCTTCGCTGCGCGCCAGCATCTGCACCGCTTCCACCATGCGCCGGTTCGGCACCGAATACTTCGGCTGCCAGTAGCCGCCGATGCTGACCACCGCCTCGCGCGGCACGGCCAGGCCCAGCCCGAGCAGATCGCACACCGCCTGGGCTTCCTTCCAGACCAGCGGCTCCTGGTCGGCAGGGTCGCGGCTGACGCCGATGCCGGTGATGGGGATGTCGATGTGGTTGCCCAGGAAGCCCGCCAGCAGGCCGCCATGGGTACCCGAACTGCCAGAGCCGACGACGACGCGGTCGAAGCGCAGCCCGCGTTCGAAGCACTGCTGCTGCAGTTCCTGCGCGCAGGCCACGTAGCCCAACCCGCCCAGCGCATTGCTGCCGCCACCCGGGATGACATACGCCTTGCGGCCCAGCGCCGCCAGCTCGTCGGCCACGGCCTGCATGGCCGCGGCCATCGGCGTGCCGGCCGGCACCACGGTGATGGCCTCCACGCCCATCAGCCTGAACATGAAGTGGTTGCCGCTGCCCTGCGCGCTGTAGCTGCCCAGCACGCGCTCTTCGATGACGAAACGGCACTGCAGCCCTTCGCGTGCAGCCGCGGCCAGGGTGATGCGGCAGTGGTTGCTCTGCGGCGCGCCGCAGGTCACCAGCGTGTCCGCGCCCTGGGCCAGCGCCTCGGCCACCAGGAATTCGAGCTTGCGCGTCTTGTTGCCGCCCGGGAACAGACCGAGCATGTCGTCGCGCTTGGCCCAGACCTCGGGCCCGCGGCCACCGGGGCAGCTGGCAGCCAGCTGGGCTGAAAACCGCGGCAGCGGCTCCAGCGGCGTGGCGCCTTCGGTGTAGCGGCGGCGCGGAAATCGGGACAGGTCCAAGGTGCGCCCTCTGGCGTGTGAAGCTCAGCGGCGCAACAGGCTGCCGAGCAGGCCGTCGATGTTACCCAGTGCCGACAGGTCGTTGCCCTGCGGCAGCTGGCCACCCGGCGTGAGCCGGTCCACCACTTCGGGCAGCATCTGGCTCAACTGGCCGGCCACGGCGTTCTGGTCCATGCCGAGCTGGCGCGCCAGGTTGCCGATCATGTCGCCACCCAGCACCTGGCTGATCTGGTCGCCCGAGACCGGCATGTTCGGGCCGGTGGAGACCCAGCTCTTGGCCGCATCGCCCAGCCCGGCGCGGCTGAATTGTTCAAGCAGGCCACCCAGACCGCCCAGTCCACCGGCGCCACCACCACCGCCTGCACCGCCGGCCATCTGGCCCAGCAGGCCACCCAGTCCCCCGCCGAGGCCGCCGCCAGCCTGCGCACCGCCCTGCTGGCCACCCTGCATCAGCATGCCGATCACGGCCTGCAGCAGCGCGGCCTGGCTGTTGCCACCGCCACCCGCACCGCCCTGCGAACCCAGAGCACCGATCACCGAATCGAGCAAACCCATGTGCAACTCCTGAAAAGCCAGTGAATGAATGACGCCAGGCCGAGTGTCAGGCCGGCGCCGGGCTTTGTCAGCCCACCCCAGGCCCATTGCGCTGCAGGGAAAACCATGCCAGAAGTGCGAGCGGCGCGGTGTCGGCGCGCAGCACTCGCGGGCCCAGCGTCACGGGCTGGAAGCCAGCGGCGCGCGCCGCCGCCTCTTCGGCGGGGGCCAGGCCGCCCTCGGGGCCGCTCAGAGCCAGCAGCGTGCCTTCGGCCGGCGCTGCGGCCGCGGCCCAGGCCAGCGGCTGGGCGTCGTCGCC
>JALHPF010000051.1 GCA_022842595.1 Rubrivivax sp. | reverse complement strand
GGCCACCGCCATGCGCGGCGCGTCGGCCAGCACCAGCGGCGTCGGGTCCAGCGGCAGCCGCTCGGCCACGGTGCGCAGCGGGCTGCGGGCAGCGGCGCCGGTGCCTACCAGCCAGGGCACGGCCTGCGGGTTCTGCGCAAACACGTGGTCGCGTTGCAGCATCAGCGCCAGTGGGCCGAGGGCGGCAAAGCCACCTGGCTGCGGGCTCAGGTCACGCGTTTCCCAGTCCACCGGCGTGGCCTGGGCGGGGCCGAACTCGAAGTCGTCGAAGTGGAATCGTTCACCGGCGTCCATCGCCTCGAACGAGGGCTTGGCCAGCTTGTCGTCGTCAGACATCGTGAAGAACTGGCTGGCGGCGAATTGCTCGCGCTGGGCACTGCGCGCCGCCGGCACCGGTGCATCGTTGAAGGTGACGGCGCTGATCGCCAGCTGGCGCGGGCCGTCGATCTTCGCGTCGTTCACCTTGTCGAGCGTGCGGTTCAGAGGCACGCGCCGCTGGGTGAAGGTGAGCGAGGCCATCGGGTGCGCCAGCGGGTCGGTCTGGCCTTCGCGGGTGGCCACGGTGACGAAACTCTCGTTGCCGGGCGGCAGCTGCACCGCCCAGTTGTCGCGCTTGTTGGCTTCGCTTGCCAGCAGTTCGAAGGCGTTTTCGGTGACCAGGGGTGTGTCGGTGTCGCTGCCCCAGCTTTCGTCGAAGTCGATCTCTACGCTGCCGAACAGGCCCAGGTCGACCGAGGCTTCGCCGCGGATGCGCCAGCGCCCCGGCCCCGCCAGCATGCCGGCAAGGCGCACGCCGAATTCGATGCCGAAGGCCTGGGCATTGGCCCAGGCGCGGAAGTCGACCTCGAAGTAGAACTTCGGCTGCAGGTAGCAGATGGCGTCGAAGCCCAGGCCGGCGTCGAAGCTGGCCACGCCGACATCGCCCCAGGCCTTGATCTCGAAGCCGCCCTGCACCGTGGCCGCGGTGACGGCGAAATAGCCCTTGACGCTGACGCCGACGATGCCGATCGAGAAGCCCGCGCCGATCCGGTCGAAGGGCATCGGCACGTCGGGCGGTATGTCGGCAAAACGCGGGTGGAAGCCGCCGGCCGAGATCAGGAAGGTGGGTTTGTCGCCGAAGGCCGCGCGGAAGGCGAACTGGCCGGTGATGCTGATGAGGGCGACGCGCGAATCGCGCAGCTTGCCGTCGAAGGCGATCTTGAACGGGTCGAAGACGATGCTGCCGACGAAGTCCAGCTGCAGCAGCACGATGGCCAGCTTCTTGTCGACCAGCGGCGGGATCTGGATCACGAGCTGGCCGAGGATGGCGATCTGGCTGGCTTCGATGAGCACACCCAGGCGCAGGCTCACCAGAGCCGGCGTGCCCCAGCCCACTTCGAGCATCGGACCGAGCACGAAGCCGCCAGGCTTGAACGGGAACAGCGTCGACAGCGTCTGGAAGATCTGCGGCGCATTGCCGGCCACGTCCTTCGGGAAGAGCACGGCGTCAAGCCCGCCGCGGCCGAGCTCACGTGACATCGCCTGCGTGTCTGCCGTGTGCTGCACACCCACCAGCCCGCCCACGCCGGTGAGCACGAAGCCCCAGGAAAGCTGGATCGGCGGGAAGTTGCCGAAGATCAGCAGCAGCAGTGACCACTGCCCGCCCGGCCGCTTGGTGTGCAGCAGGCCGAGTGCCTTGACGCCGATGGACGCGATCTTGAGCTCGAGCGCGCCCTTGTATTCACCCGCAGCGAAGTCCAGCGACAGGAAGCCGCCACCGCTGACCGGCCCGGCGTCCAGGCTCAGGCCGATGCCGGTGGGCGGCTTGAATTCGAGCGACGTGCTGCCGTCGGCCACGGCGATGGCGATCTTCGCGCCGATGCGTTCGACACTGGCCTTGAACGGCCCGAGGTCGACGCCGCAGGACAGCGACAGCTCGGTCTCGATGCGGGTGAAGCCGGCGTCGGGCTGGATGCCGAAGCTGATGCCCTGCAGCTTGAATGGCCCGGTCGGCAGGGCCTCGATGGGCAGGTTCACGCGCAAACCGCTGCCGTCCTTGAGGCGCAGGCCGCCGGCGCTGTCGGCCAGGGCCTCGATGTTCAGCACCACCTCGACCTTCGGGCCCAGCACCAGGCCCAGCAGCACCGGGTCGATCTGGTCGATGAAGAGGATGAGCTTGCCGCCCTTGAAGCGCATGGTGACGGCAGGCGCGAGCTGGCCTCCGGGGCTGGCGCGTTCGAGCTTCAGCGCTGCACCGATTTCGTCGACCTGCAGCCGGATGGCGGGGTCGGTGGTGGGAAACTGAACGCCGATGGCACCCAGGTCGCCGCTGGCCTTCTGCATGGACACGTCGAGCGTCAGCGCCAGTGGCTTGGCTGCGTCTTCGGCCACCGCGGGCGCAACGCCGTCCCAGCGCAGCTGCACGCCGCCCTGGGCCTTCAGGTCGAAGACGAGCTTGCGCGCGCCTTCGGTGCGTTCCTTCTTCAGCCCGGCCGTCAGCGCGAAGCGGATGCCACGAGCGATGTCGAAGTCGGTGATCGCCACTTCGCCGCTGGCGCCGGGCACGGCCGGGCCGGCGTTCAGCGGGAAGGGTGGCGGCAGCGGCGGCAGGGCGCCGCCGCCCAGAGTGTTGTTGGCGGCGAAGCTGGCCCAGCTTTGCAGCTGCTGCGCCGGGTCGTTGGCGAAGGCCTTGTCGAGCACGGCGCCCAGCAGCAGCGTGAGCAGGCCCAGCGTGGAACTGGTGCGCAGCTGCTGTGCCGGGTTGCTGCTGACCAGGGCCGCGAGCTTGGCCGCCTTGGCGATGGCGGTGTTGTTGCTGGGCGGCGTCTCGACGTCGCGCGACAGCGTCAGCAGCAGCTTGCCCAGGCCGAAGGCGCTGGGCGCCACGCGCTGGCCATCGACCGCACGCTTGATCTGCTGCACGAGCGTGCTGATCGCGTCCTTGGCTTCGGCCAGATTGCCGCCGCCCAGGGCTTCGATCACTTGCTGCAGCGGGTCGATGGCGACGATGGTCTCGCCGACCACCAGGGCCGCGATCGACAACGACTTGCCGGCGATGTTGGGCTGGTTGAAGGCCGTGGCGAGCGCCGGCGGCGGCGCCACCGCCGGGTTCAGCGGGTCGGCCAGGGTCCACAGCAGCCGGCGCAGCAGATCACGCTGGCCGGCGTCGGCCACGTCCTGGATCGAACGGTCGATGGCCTGCGCAAACCAGGCGTGGACCCGTTCGAACGATGCATCGGCCATGAACGCCCCCCCGCTGCCAGAAGCGGTGGACTGTAGGAGCCGCCCCCCGCGGGGGGCATCCCTAGCTTGCGTTCAGTTTCAGTTGCGTTCGAACGGCAACTTCATCTGTGACAGGTCCTTGCGTGTTTCCACCAGCACCAGCGGGCCTTCGTCGACGATGACTGCGGGCTTGATCACGCGTGGCACGTGGATCGCCTTGGGCTCGGCGGCCATGGCGGCGCGGACTGCCGCGATCTTCTCGGCGTCGGAATTCACCCATTCCAGACCGACCTCGGACGCCAGGCCCTGCAGGCTGGCGGTGGGCAGGGTGTAGGGCTCGATGCGGGCCATCGCGCGGGCATTCGCGCGGGCGGGCGCAGGAGTCGGCGCAGATACCGGTGCAGATACCGGCGCAGAAACGGACGCAGGCATCGGCGCCTGCATCGCAGCCGGCGTGGACACATCCACTGCCGGTGCGGCGACTGCTGCTGGGGCCGGCTCGCCGGCTGCTGCCACCTCGGCCGCCAGCGCCTGCGCGTTGTCGCTCGACATCGGCGCCGGCATGGCCATCGACAGCGCCGTCGGCGCTGACTCGACGACGTCGCCATGGACAGCGGCTTCGCTGTTGCCCACAGCAGCCGCGGCCTCGCTGCTGGCGCTGCCTTCGTTGGCGTCGCGGCGGCCACGGCCACCGCGGCCACGGCGGCGGCCGCTTTCGCGTTCCGCACCCTCACGCTCGCCACTGACGCTGTCGCCGGCCTCGCGTGGTGCGCCTTCGGCCGTTTCAGTGGTTTCAGCGGCTTCGCTCTTCACGACGACTTCATTGCCGTTTTCGTCGATGCGGGTTTCGGTCGAGCCCTCGGCCCGGTCACGGCCACCACGGCGGCGACGGCGGCGGCCGCCTTCGCGTTCGGCGCCGGCGTCGGCACCGGCTTCACCTTCGGCCGATGCCGGGCGCTGGCTCTCGGCACCAGGGAGGGTGTCGACGAAGGCCTGGACGGCGGCTTCAGGCGCGCTGGCACCTTCGGCCAAGGCGGCGCTGGCCGCCGCCGGGCGGTCCTGGCGCGGGCCGCGGCGGCCTTCGCCGCCGCGCTCGGTGCGTGGCGGGCGCTCGCCGCGGTCGGCTCGTTCGCCGCGCGGGGCGGCATTCGCGTCCCGCGGTTCACGCGGTTCCCGGGTTTCGCGCGGTTCACGCGGTTCCCGGGCTTCACGGCCCTCGCGAGCTTCCGAATTGCCGCGGCCACCGCGGCCGCCGCGTTCGTTGCGGCCACGGCCTTCGCCACGCCCTTCGCCACGTTCACTGCGGCCTTCGGCCGGGCGTTCGCCGCGGCGGCCGTCGCGCTTCTCGCCAGCAGCGGCCGGGGCCGGGGCCGGGGTCGCGACCACCGGGGTCTGCACCCGGGGTGCCGGGGTCGGTGTGCCGCCGAACAGATTCTTGATCCAGCCGAAGAAGCCGGTGCCCGGGGCCGGCGACAGCGGCATCGGTGCCGGTGCCGGCACTGGCGCAGCCACCACGGGCGCCGGTGCCGGTGCGGGCTTGGGCGGCGCCATCGGTGCCGGGGTGTCGGGCAGCACGCCCTTGATCAGCGGTTCCTGTTTCGGCTTGGCCTTCTCACGGCGGGTGATGCCGACTTCGTCTTCCGGCTCCTCGATCATCGTGTAGCTGGCCTGCAGGCCTTCCAGGCGCGGGTCGTCGTGGCGCAGGCGTTCGAGCCGGTAGTTCGGCGTTTCCAGGTGCTTGTTCGGCACCAGCAGCACGGTCACGCGCTGCTTCAGTTCGATCTTGGTGATCTCGGTGCGCTTCTCGTTCAGCAGGAAGCTGGTCACTTCCACCGGCACCTGCACGTGCACGGCAGCGGTGTTGTCCTTCAGCGCCTCTTCCTGAATGATGCGCAGGATCTGCAGCGCGCTCGATTCGGTGTCGCGGATGTGGCCGGTGCCGTTGCAGCGCGGGCAGGTGATGTGGTTGCCTTCGCTCAGCGCCGGGCGCAGGCGTTGGCGGGAAAGCTCCAGCAGGCCGAACTTGCTGATGGTGCTGAACTGCACGCGGGCCCGGTCGCTGCGCAAGGCGTCGCGAAGTCTCGTTTCAACCTCGCGCCGGTTCTTGCTCTCTTCCATGTCGATGAAGTCGACGACGATCAGCCCGCCCAGGTCGCGCAGCCGCATCTGGCGCGCGATCTCGTCGGCGGCTTCCAGGTTGGTGCGGGTGGCGGTTTCCTCGATGTCGCTGCCGCGTGTGCTGCGTGCGCTGTTGACGTCGACGCTGACCAGCGCTTCGGTGTGGTCGATGACGATCGCGCCGCCGCTGGGCAGGTTCACGGTGCGGCTGAAGGCCGTCTCGATCTGGTGTTCGATCTGGAAGCGGCTGAACAGCGCCGCGTCGTCGCGGTAGCGCTTCACCCGGTTGGCCGTCTCAGGCATGACATGCGTCATGAACTGCAGGGCCTGGTCGTAGATGTCGTCGGTGTCGATCAGGATCTCGCCGATGTCCGCGGTGAAGTAGTCGCGGATGGCGCGGATGACGAGGCTGCTTTCCTGGTAGATCAGGTAGGCGCCCTTGCCGCCCTTGGAAGCACCGTCGATGGCGTCCCACAGCTTCAGCAGGTAGTTCAGGTCCCACTGCAGTTCTTCGGCATTGCGGCCGATGCCGGCGGTGCGGGCGATCAGGCTCATGCCCTTCGGGTATTCGAGCTGGTCGAGATTCTCCTTCAGCTCTTCGCGCTGCTCGCCCTCGATGCGCCGGCTGACGCCGCCTCCGCGCGGGTTGTTCGGCATCAGCACCAGGTAGCGCCCGGCCAGGCTGACGAAGGTGGTCAGCGCCGCGCCCTTGTTGCCGCGCTCTTCCTTTTCCACCTGCACGAGCAGGCTGTCGCCCTCGCGCACGGCATCCTGGATTCGTGCGGTGCGCGCGTCGGTGCCTTCGCGGAAGTAGTTCTTCGAGATTTCCTTGAACGGCAGGAAGCCGTGGCGGTCTTCGCCGTATTCGACGAAGCAGGCTTCCAGGCTGGGCTCGACGCGGGTGATGACCGCCTTGTAGATGTTGCCCTTGCGCTGTTCGCGACCCTCGATCTCGGTTTCGAAATCGAGCAGTTTCTGCCCGTCGACGATGGCCAGGCGCCGCTCTTCCGGCTGCGTGGCATTGATCAGCATGCGTTTCATTCGAACTCCCCCATGCGCGCTGCTGGCAGCGCGGCTTGCGTCTTCACACCCATGCACGAGTGACGGGGAAGAACCGGGGTCTCGAAATGCCCTGGACTGCGCTGGTCGACCCCCGTGCCCCGCAGGCGGGGCGGGGTGTCAGCAGCGCAGCGTTGGCGCGTGCGAGCAGGTGGGCCGGGTGGGGGCTGGCGTCGGGGAAGTCCGGCCCGCACGCCGCATGTTGCGCGGCGATGTCTCGGCAGGGCCCGCTGCCACGCCAGCCACGGGCTGGGGCAAGTCGGGTGCCGAAAGGGCGGTGGACGGGGGCGACATGGGCCTGTTGCGGTGCCTGACGCGGCCTGCCAGGTTCGGGCCGGAGCCCGGGCCTGGCTGGCCTGGATTTTTTCGGTGCTTCGCTGCGGCCATCGGAACTGACGGCACTGCAATGTTGCTGGGTTCTTCTTCGACTCTCTGCCGCCTGCCGGATGGCGCCGCCGGGTCACTTGGGTGGCCCGGCCTGTGCCGCCCTGGCGGGCGTTGCATGACCTTCATCAAACCCTGGGCCGCACGATGAATAGCGCGGCAAGGGCTTCTGCACCCACGATATGTTGTTTCGTGCCCGGGTAAACTCCGATAAATCAAGCACTTACCGCACAAACGTGGAGCACCGGAGTATAGGGGGCAAAGCAGGGGGCCCGCCTCCGGCCCGATCGCAGGCCCCACCAGCCCCGCCGGCGGTGCAGCAGCTGAAAGTCGACGCCGAATCGGCCGGCCAACGGCTGGACAACTACCTGATCCGCATCCTGAAAGGCGTGCCGAAGACGCATGTCTACCGCGTCATCCGCTCGGGCGAGGTGCGGGTGAACAAGGGCCGGGCGCAGGCCGACACACGGATTGCCGAAGGTGACGAGATCCGCGTGCCGCCGGTGCGCCTGCCCGAGCCTTCGGGCGTGGTGGTGCCGGCGCGGGAGTTCCCGGTGCTGCTGGAAGACGAATACCTGCTCGCCATCGCCAAGCCTGCCGGGGTGGCGGTGCATGGCGGCAGCGGCGTCAGTTCGGGCGTGATCGAACAACTGCGCAAATCGCGGCCCGAGGCGAAGTTCCTGGAACTGGTGCACCGGCTGGACAAGGAAACCTCGGGCGTGCTGCTGCTGGCGAAGAAGCGCAGCGCCCTGGTGGCGCTGCAGGACCAGTTCCGCGCCCGCGACACCGGCAAGACCTATGCCGCACTGGTGTTCGGCGCCTGGCCGAAAAACCTGAAGGTCATCGACCAGGCGCTGCACAAGACGCTTGACGCTGCCGGCGAACGCCACGTGAACGTGGTGCCGGCCACGCATGAGGATGGCCGGCGCTCGATCACGCTGATCAAGGCGCAGCAGGACGCAGGCCCCTGCACCTTGCTGGACGTGAGCATCAAGACCGGCCGCACCCACCAGATCCGCGTTCACCTGGCTCATGCCGGGCACCCGATCGTGGGCGACCCGAAGTACGGCGATTTCGCCCGCAACAAGGCGTTCGCGAAGGAACGGCGCTTTGCCCGCATGTTTCTGCACGCCCGCGAACTGGCCTTCGACCACCCCGCCACCGGCGAGCGCATCACCCTGGCCGCGCCGCTGCCGGCCGAATGCCAGACACTCCTGAAACTGCTATGACGCGCATGAGAAGCTTCGACCTGATCGCCTTCGACTGGGACGGCACGCTGTCCGACAGCACCGGGCTCATCGTTCAGTGCATCCAGGCCGCCTGCCGCGACATCGGTGCTGCGGTGCCCAGCCAGGCGCAGGCCGCCTATGTCATCGGCCTGGGCCTGCAGGACGCGCTGCAGCACGCCGTGCCAGGCCTGCCGGCCGAGCGCTACCCCGAACTGGGCCTGCGCTACCGCCACCACTACTTTGCCAGCCAGGACGCGCTGGTGCTGTTCGACGGCACCGTGCCGATGCTGCAGGCGCTGAAGGCCAAGAACCACCTGCTGGCCGTGGCCACCGGCAAGAACCGACGCGGCCTGGACCATGCGCTGGCGCATTCGCAGCTGCACGGCCTTTTCGACGCCACCCGCACCGCTGACGAGACCGCGAGCAAGCCGCACCCGCTGATGCTGCAGGAACTGATGGCCGAGCTCAGCGTGCCGCCCGAACGCACGCTGATGATCGGTGACACCACGCACGACCTGCTGCTGGCCAGCAACGCCGGCGTGGCCAGTGTCGGCGTGAGTTACGGCGCGCATGAACCCGAAGCCTTCGCCGTGCACGCCCCGCGCTTCGTCGCCCACAGCACGCGCGAACTTCACGACTGGTTGCTGGCCCATGGCTGAAGACGAAGCCGTCGTGCTGCCGCTGTGCGCCAGCGCAGCGCTGGAAGAAGGCGGCGCGGCGCATGTGTGGGACGTGCTCGAACACGGCCGGCCGGCGCGCGCCTTCGCATTGCGTTTCGACGGCGTGGTTCGCGCCTACATGAACCGCTGCCTGCACGTGCCCGTGGAACTGGACTGGCAGCCCGGCCAATTCCTCGACAGCGACAAGCGCTTCATCATCTGCAGCATCCACGGCGCCACCTACGAGCCCGAGGACGGCCGCTGCGTGGGCGGCCCCTGCGGCCGCGGCCGGCTCACACCGCTGGCGGTGAAGGAGCAAGGCGGCCTGGTGCATTGGTATCCTTCCGCCGACGTCCGGCCTGCACCCCCTGCCCTGGCTGGCTGAAGTTCCCCACGAGCTCCACATGAATCGCCCCGAAGACAACCCGCCCACCCAGCCGATGGAACTTCCGCCCGAGCCTGGCCCGGCCCCCGCCCCGGCAGCCCCTTTCACGGCGGCTTCAGTCGCGCCCGCCGCAGTGGCGGGCACCCCCGCGCTCGAAGGAACGCTCGAGCGTGTGGCCATGGAAATGCTGCGCCAGCAGCGCATCAACCGCCGCTGGCAGCTCTTCTTCCGGCTCGCCTGGTTCGGCCTGGTGCTGGCCATCGTCTGGGGGCTGATGTCCAGCCGCATCTCGCCCAGCGCCGTGAGCACGCCGCATACGGCTCTGGTGGAAGTGCGCGGCGAGATCTCCACCGACACCGAGGCCAGCGCCGAGTTGCTGGTGGGCGCGCTGCGCAGTGCCTTCGAAGACCCGGGCGCGCTGGCCGTGGTGCTGCGCATCAATTCCGGCGGCGGCAGCCCGGTGCAGAGCGGCATGGTCAACGACGAGATCCTGCGGCTGAAGGCCAAGCATGGCAAGAAGGTCTATGCCGTTGTCGAGGAAATCTGCGCTTCGGGTGCCTACTACATCGCGGTGGCGGCCGACGAGATCTACGTCGACAAGGCCAGCATCGTCGGCAGCATCGGCGTGTTGATGGACGGCTTCGGCTTCACCGGCCTGATGGACAAGCTGGGCGTCGAACGCCGGCTGCTCACGGCCGGCGGCAACAAGGGCATGCTCGACCCTTTCAGCCCGCAGGACCCCCAGCAAAGGGCCTTTGCACAGGCGATGCTCGACCAGATCCACCAGCAGTTCATCGCCACCGTGCGCGCCGGCCGCGGCGACCGCCTGAAGGAAACGCCCGAGACCTTCAGCGGCCTGTTCTGGAACGGCGAGGAAGCCGTGAAGCTGGGTCTGGCCGACAAGCTGGGCAGCCTGGACTTCGTTGCCCGCGAAGTGGTGAAGGCCGAAGAGATCATCGACTACACGCCTCGCGAAAACGTCGCCGAGCGTCTGGCCAAGCGCTTTGGTGCCAGCATCGGCGCGGGTGCCGTGCAGGCGCTGCGCGCGATGTCGCCGGTGCGCTGAAACCCGGGCCGGCATGAGTGACGTCGACCCGGCGGCCCGCCGCGCGGTGCTGCCGCAGTACCTGCTGCCCAAGCAGGCCCTGACCCGTTTTGCAGGCCTCGTGGCTGGCGCCCGAGGCGGCGGCCTGACGACGGCGCTGATCCGCTGGTTCGTGCAGCGTTATGGCGTCGACATGGCCGAGGCTGCGAACCCCGACCCCGCCGCCTACGCCAGCTTCAACGAGTTCTTCACCCGCGCCTTGAAGCCGGGGGCGCGGCCGCTGGCCGAAGTCGGTCCCGGCGGACTGCTGTGCCCGGTAGACGGCGCCATCAGCCAGTGCGGCGCGATTCAAGAAGGCCGCATCTTCCAGGCCAAGGGCCACGACTACAGCGCCACCGCGCTGCTGGGTGGTGACACGGCGCTCGCCGCGCACTTCCATGGCGGCCACTTCGCCACGCTGTATCTCAGCCCCAAGGACTACCACCGCATCCACATGCCCTGCGCCGGGCGGCTGCTGCGCATGATCCATGTGCCGGGTGAGCTGTTCTCGGTGAACCCGACCACCGCGCGCGGCGTGCCGGGCCTGTTTGCGCGCAACGAACGCGTCGTGTGCGTGTTCGACGGCGACCACGGGCCCTGGGTGAACGTGCTGGTGGGCGCCACCATCGTCGGCAGCATGGCCACGGTCTGGCATGGCCTGGTCAACCCGCCACGGCCGGGCACGGTGCGAGAGTGGGCCTATGTCGACCAGGACATCCAGCTGCCCGCCGGCGCCGAGATGGGCCGCTTCCTGCTCGGCAGCACGGTGGTGATGCTGTTCCCGCGCGGGCCGCTGCAGTGGAACCCGGCCTGGGTGCCGGGCCGGCCCATCCGCATGGGCGAGGCGATGGCGCGGCGCGATTGATGCCGGTTGCGGCCAACCCGGGCACGGCGCGCTGGGCGCTGGTGCTGTTGTGGGTGGTGCCGGCACTGTGGTCGTCGAACTACCTGATCGCGCGGCTGGCCGCGGGGGTCGTGCACCCCCATGCGCTGGCTTTCGGGCGCTGGGCGCTGGCCGCGGGCGTGATGCTGCCCTTCGTCGGCGCCGCGCTGTGGCGCGAGCGGGCCGCGCTGCGCTCTGAAGCCGGCCAGCTGCTGCTGTTGGGCGCCCTGGGCATGTGGGTCTGCGGGGCCTGGGTCTACCTGGGCGGGCAGACGACAAGCGCCACCAACATCGCGCTCATCTATGCAGCCACGCCCGTGGCGATTGCCGTGGCCGGCGTGAAGCTGCTGCACGAGCGCATGCTGCCGGCGCAGCGGCTGGCGGTGGTCTCGGCGCTGGCCGGGGTGCTTTTCGTCATCGCCCGTGGCGACATCGGCAACCTGCTGGCGGTGCGCTTCACGGCGGGTGACGGCTGGATCCTCGCCGCAGCCGCGGCGTGGACGGCGTATTCGGTGCTGCTGCGGCGCTGGCCCTCGGCGCTGGACCCGGCAGCACGGCTGGCCGCCATCGCCCTGGGCGGCTTGCTGGTGATGCTGCCCTTCACGGTGGCCGAGGCGATGACCCAGCCGCCGCTGCCGCTGAACGCTCGTGCGCTGGGCCTGATGGCCGTGGCTGCGCTGCTGCCCGGGGCGCTGAGCTATGTCGCCCATTCGTACCTGCAGCGCGAATTGGGCGCAGCACGCACCGCGCTGATGCTCTACCTGGCGCCGGTGTACGGTGCCTTCGGCGCGTGGTGGCTGCTGGGTGAAAAGCCGGGCTGGTACCACGTGGTGGGTGCGGCGCTGATCCTGCCCAGCATCTGGCTGGCGACGCGGCGGGGCTGAGCGCCCGCCGACCTCAGCCGAACAGCCCAGGCGCGCTCGCAGCGTCGTCGTCGTCGCTGTAGAAGCAGCCGGGGCAGACCGCGCGGTAGCGCTCGTTGCCGCCGATCACGACCTGTTCGCCTTGCTTCACACGCCGGCCCTGCGCGTCGATGCGCAGGTTCATCGACGCCTTGCGCGCACAGGCGCAGATGGTCTTCATTTCTTCCAGGTCGTCGGCCAGGGTCAACAAGGCGGCGGCGCCGGGGAAGGCCTCGCCGCGGAAGTCGCTGCGCAGGCCGTAGCAGATGACGGGCAGGCGGCGGGTGTGCGCCAGCCGGTGCAGCTGGCGCACCTGTTCGGGCTGCAGGAACTGCGCCTCGTCGATGAGCACGCAGGCCAGCGGTGAACCGCCCTCGAAAAGGCCGGCATCGAAGACCGTGGCTGCGCCAAAGGTCTCGACCGGGCGTTGCAGCCCGAGCCGAGAGCCCACCACGCCGGAGCCGGCGCGGTCGTCGTGGGCGGCCGTGAAGAGGCGCACACGCATGCCGCGCTCTTCGTAGTTGTGCGCCGTCTGCAGCAAGGCCGTGGACTTACCGGCATTCATCGCGGCATAGCGGAAATAGAGTTTGCTCACCCCGCCACTTTAGCCGCCGCGATCGTTGCCGGACCGGCCGCCGCATGGCGCGGCGGCCCCGCGCTTCACAGCGGCGGAATGCGCAGCAGCTGTCCCGGGTAGATCTTGTCCGGATGCTGGAGCATCGGCTTGTTGGCTTCGAAGATCACCGGGTACTTGTTGGCGTCGCCGTAGAAGGCCTTGGCGATCTTCGACAGGTTGTCGCCGCTGACGACGGTGTGGTACTTGGCTTCGGGGGCTGCCGCCACCACCACCAGCATGTCGTTGACCTTGGCCACGCCCGAGACGTTGCCGCAGCACAGCAGCACTTTTTCCTTGGTGGCCTGGTCTGCGACCGTGCCGGCCACGGTGACCGTGGCGCTGGGGGCGTCGAAGCCGATGTCCAGGCCATCGACCTTCAGTCCCTGGGTATCGATGTAGGTGGCGATGGCGTCACCGGCCGCCTTGCTCAGCGCGGCGACGTTCTCGGGTGTCGGCGCAGTGGCTGCCGCCGCGGTGGCAGCCTTGGCCTGGCCAGTGCCAAACAGCTTTTCGCCGGCTTCCTTCATGAAAGACATCAGTCCCATGGTCGTTTCCTCATCGGTGTTGGAGATGGCGGGACTGTAGGGCCTGCCGCAGCTTCCGCGCCCATACCCCGGCCGGGGCTCAGGTCACGAGCAGGCCGCGCTGTTCGATGAAGGCCACCACGGCCGCCAGGCCGTCGCGGGTGCGCAGGTTCGTCATCACGTAGGGCCTGGCGCCCTGCCAGGCCGGGCGCATGCGGCGGGTATCGGCTTCCATCACTTCCAGGCTGGCGCCGACATAGGGCGCCAGGTCGGTCTTGTTGATGACGAACAGGTCGCTCTTGGTGATGCCCGGGCCGCCCTTGCGCGGGATCTTCTCGCCGGCGGCGACGTCGATGACGTAGATCGTGAGGTCGCTGAGTTCGGGGCTGAAGGTGGCGGCCAGGTTGTCGCCACCGCTTTCGATGAACACGATGTCGGCGTCGGGAAACTTCTCGAGCATGCGGTCCACGGCCTCGAGGTTGATCGACGCGTCTTCGCGGATGGCGGTGTGCGGGCAGCCGCCGGTTTCCACGCCGACGATGCGCTCGGGCTCCAGCGCACCGGCCACCGTGAGCAGGCGCTGGTCTTCCTTGGTGTAGATGTCGTTCGTGACGACGACCAGGTCCCAGCGCTCGCGCATGGTCTTGCACAGCATCTCGACCAGGGTGGTCTTGCCCGAGCCGACCGGCCCGCCCACGCCTACGCGCAGCGGAGGAAGTTTTTTCGTGCGACCGGGTATTGCATGCAGTGGGGTGTTCATGCGGACGATGATGCATGAACCGTGCACAAGGCAGTGCATGTCCGCCCGCGCTGGCGGGGAACGTGTCGCTCAGGACCTGAACAGGCGCGAGTACTGGGCTTCGTGCTGCGCGCTCAGGATGGCCAGGCCCGGTGCGAAAGCCTGCATCGTTTCAGCCGGGCGGCCCAGGGCGCTGTCGACAGCCGCGGGCAGCGCCGCGGCCAGCCGGCCCAGCACCCGCTGCGCGGCGGCCTGGCCCAGTGGCACGGCCTTCATCGCGGCCTGCACCATGTTTTCGCACCAGCCGAAGCCGAAGGCCAGTGCCGTGTCGCGGGCGGCGGCGCCGGCCAGCACGCCGCCCAGGGCAAAGGCCAGCGGCCAGGTGGGTGCGGGGGCCAGGCTGGCCAGCTGGGCGATGCGCGGGTCGGCCGCCTGTTCGCTGTTGCGCAGCCAGTCCAGCAGCGAACGACCCATCTGCTCGGTCTGCGCGCGCAGTTCGCTGCTTTCGCGCGTGCTGCGGACCCAGTCGTTCAGGGCGGCTGCGGCATCGGCATCGGAACTGGCCCAGGCGGCGTGGGCACGCGCCAGCAGGGGCAGTTCACTGCGCGCCAGCGCCAGTTCCAGCTGGTCGACGAGCCAGGCCGCGGCCGCGGTCTCGCTGGTCACGTGGCCGGCTTCGACCGCGGCTTCCAGGCCCTCGGAATAACTGAATCCCCCCACCGGCAGCGCCGGCGAGGCCAGCCACATCAGCCGCAGCAGCGTGGCCGCGGGGCGCGTCGTCTCAGTGCGAGTGGCCGTGGTCATGGTCATGACCATGATCGTGCCCGCAGCCCGGGCCGTGCACATGGGGCGTCGGCGCGGCGCGCACGGGAATGGCCACCGGCCGCGGGGCCGGGGCTTCGTGGGCATGCCCGGCGGCCGCGTAGGCCCCGGCTTCGGGCTCGAAAGCCTGCTGCTCTTCGCTGACGATGAGGTGCATGCCACGCAGCATGTCGGCCAGAACATGGTCGGGTTCCAGCTGCAGCCGGTCCGGGCGAAGCTCGAGGGCCACGTGGCGGTTGCCCAGGTGATAGGCAGCGCGTGTCAGGTCGAAGGCGCTGCCGTGTTCGCTGCAATGGCGCACCACCAGCACGGCCTGTGGTGCGGCCAGCACGCGGATGAGCGTGCCGTCTTCCGCCACCAGGCAGTCGCCACCGCGCACCACCGTGCCGCGTGGCAGGAACACGGCCAGGGTGCGGCCCTGGCTGTCGGTGGCGTCGAAGCGGCTCTTCTGCCGTACGTCCCAGTCGAGTTCGACCTGAGCGGCGCGCTTGAGCAGCACGGGCGCCAGGCCGCGGGCGCCGGGGATGAGTTTGTTCACGGTGAGCATGGGCGTGTCCGGTTGGCTGCGGTCGGGTCGTGTGACCGATGGGCCGCGAGGATCAGTCTAACGTTTGCAGTGGCGCATCGAGGGTCCGCCCTGGCCGCCCTCAAGGCGGGAGCCGGACCGGTGAACGACCGCTGGGTCTGGATCGACCCCCGGTGCTGCTCGCGGTCCAAGACGAGCCGCTGGCCGAACAGGGTGGTGCGCCCTTGCCGTGGCCCGCGGCTGCGCCAGCACCTCGCCCAACGCGCTGCGCGCTTGCCTAGAACAGGAAGTACTTCTGCGCCATCGGCAGCACCGTGGCCGGATCGCAGGTGAGCAGCTGGCCGTCGGCGCGCACCGTGTAGGTTTGCGCGTCGATCTCCATCACGGGCAGATAGCCGTTGTGCAGCATGTCCTGCTTCTTCACGCTGCGGCAGCCGCGCACGGCCGACAGCCGCTTCTTCAAACCCAGTTCACCGCCGATATCGCCGTCCAGCGCGCTGTGGCTGACGAAGGTGAGCGATGTCGCCGACATCGCCCCGCCGAAGCTGCCGAACATCGGCCGGTAGTGCACCGGCTGCGGTGTCGGGATGCTGGCGTTCGGGTCGCCCATCGCCGCCAGCGCGATGAAGCCGCCCTTCAGCACCAGGCTGGGCTTGACGCCGAAGAACGCAGGCCGCCACAGCACGATGTCGGCCCACTTGCCCACTTCCAGGCTGCCCACTTCGTGACTGATGCCGTTGGCGATGGCCGGGTTGACCGTGTACTTGGCGATGTAGCGCTTCACGCGCGTGTTGTCGTTGCGTTCGCTGTCCCCGGGCAGGGCGCCGCGCTGGCCCTTCATCTTGTGCGCCGTCTGCCAGGTGCGGATGATGACCTCGCCGACCCGGCCCATGGCCTGGCTGTCGCTGCTCATCATGCTGATCGCGCCCAGGTCGTGCAGCACGTCTTCGGCGGCAATCGTCTCGCGGCGGATGCGGCTTTCGGCGAAGGCCAGGTCTTCGGCGATGCCGGCGTCGAGGTGGTGGCAGACCATCAGCATGTCCAGGTGCTCGTCCACCGTGTTGACGGTGTAGGGCATCGTGGGGTTGGTGCTGCTGGGCAGGAAGTTGGCCTCGCCGACCACGCGCAGGATGTCGGGCGCGTGGCCGCCGCCGGCGCCTTCGGTGTGAAAGGCGCAGAGCGTGCGGCCCTTGGTGGCGGCGATGGTGTCTTCGACGAAGCCGCTTTCGTTGAGCGTGTCGCTGTGGATGCTGACCTGCGTGTCGGTGACCTCGGCCATTGTCAGGCAGTTGTCGATGGCCGCGGGGGTGGTGCCCCAGTCTTCGTGCAGCTTCAGGCCGATGGCGCCGGCGGCGATCTGCTGGCTCAGTGCCTCGGGCTTGGTGGCATTGCCCTTGCCCAGGAATCCCAGGTTCATCGGGAAGGCCTCGGCCGCCATCAGCATGCGGTGCAGGTTCTCGGGCCCCGGCGTGCAGGTGGTGGCATAGGTGCCGGTGGCCGGGCCGGTACCGCCGCCCAGCATCGTGGTGATGCCGCTGCACAGGGCTTCGTCGATCTGCTGCGGGCAGATGAAGTGGATGTGGCTGTCGATGCCGCCGGCCGTCACCACCATGCCTTCACCGGCGATGATCTCGGTACCCGGGCCGATGACGATGTCCACGCCCGGCTGCACGTCGGGGTTGCCGGCCTTGCCGATGGCGGCGATGCGGCAGCCCTTGATGCCGATGTCGGCCTTGACGATGCCCCAGTGGTCGACGATCAGCGCATTGGTGATGACGCAGTCCGCCGCTTCGCCATGGCCGGGGCCGTTGACGGTCTGGCTCTGGCCCATGCCGTCGCGGATGGTCTTGCCGCCGCCGAATTTCACTTCCTCGCCGTAGCCTCCGGCGTTCAGCGTGAAGTCTTTTTCGACTTCGATGATCAGGCCGGTGTCGGCCAGGCGCAGGCGGTCGCCGACGGTGGGGCCGTACATCTCGGCATAGGCGCGCTTGCCAATCGTTCTGCTCATCTCGGACTTTTCCTCAGACTTTGCCGTTCGTCAGGCCGCGGAAGCCCCACACCTGCCGAAGGCCACCGTAGGCCACGAGGGTCACGGTGCGTTCCTGGCCGGGTTCGAAGCGCACGGCGGTGCCGCTGGCGATGTTCAGCCGCATGCCGCGGGCGGCCTGCCGGTCGAAGTGCAGCGCGGCATTGGTCTCCGCGAAGTGGTAGTGCGAGCCCACCTGGATCGGACGGTCGCCGGTGTTGGCCACCCGCAGGGTCAGCGTCGGTCGGCCGGGGTTGAGTTCGTGTTCACCATCGTCGATGAGCAGTTCGCCAGGAATCACGTCAGTTCTCCTGAGCGCTTCGCGCCCATGCCTTCATCAAGCTTCCCGGCGCGGAACCGGCTCTGCCGGTCCGCTGCCGGACGGCCCCCTCGGGGGGTAGCGAGCGCCAGCGAGCTTGGGGGCTCAACATATCGGTTGATGCACGGTGACGAGCTTCGTGCCGTCGGGGAAGGTGGCTTCGACCTGGATCTCGGTGACGATCTCGGGAACGCCGTCCATCACGTCGGCCCGCGTCAGCACGGTCTTGCCCTCGCCCATCAGCTGGGCCACGGTCTTGCCGTCGCGGGCGCCTTCCATGATGGCAGCGCTGATCAATGCGATCGATTCAGGCACGTTCAGCTTCAGACCGCGCGCCTTGCGCCTCTCGGCCAGCAGCGCGGCGGTGAAGATCAGCAGCTTGTCTTTTTCACGAGGCGTCAGATCCATGCGCTTCGCGCTCCTTGTCGTTCAGATCGTGCGGCCGCAAAGGCCGGCCGAACACGAGGCGTCAGATCCATGCGCTTCGCGCTCCTTGTTGTTCAGATCGTGCGGCCGCAAAGGCCGGCCGAACACGAGGCGTCAGATCCATGCGCTTCGCGCTCCTTGTTGGTTAAATCGAGCGGCCGCAAGGGCCGGCTGAACGCGCGGGGTCAGGTCCATGGGTGGCTGGTGGTGCTCGTCAGGCAGCGGTTTTAACCCGTCTGGACCGCGCTGACCATGCGCCAAAGGACGCAAGCCGGATGCCGGGGATAATCCACCGCGTGAAGCAGGCCAGACCGCCGCTGGTGCGATCGGGGAAACCCGGCACTGGAGGAAGGTCCGGACTGCACAGGGCGGCGTAGCAGCTAACGGCTGCCCACCGCAAGGTGAGGATCAGAGCAACAGAGACGAGTCAGGCCAGGGCGCAAGCCTCGGCCTGGGTGAAACGGGCAATCTCTACGTGCAGCAACACCAAGTAGGCCAGCGTTGATGCGGCCCGCGGAGCTGGCGGGTAGGTGGCACCGAGCCGGTCGAGCGATCACCGGCCCAGAGGAATGGCGGTCACGGCGTCCGACCGCAAGGAAGGGCGTTGCACAGAATCCGGCCTATCGGCCTGCTTCACACTTTTGATTTCAGGCGGGCACCACCAGGCGGTGGTTCGCTTGCCAACGCAGGCCGGTTTCGGCGGGCGCCGGCTGCAGCTGCATGTCCAGCAAGGGTCTCAGGTCTTCGCGCACGCGTCGCCAGAGAAAGTCACGCTCGTTGCCGGGGTCGCCAGCGATGAACAGCTGGCTGATGAGCTGCCCGAAACTGGCGTGGCGCACCAGCACGTGGATGTGCGGCGTGCGCCCTGGGTAGGGCACGGGCTTGATGGTGCGAAAGCGCACTGTGCCGTCGGCCGCACTGCGGGCCGAACCGAAGCCCTGGAAGCCGGGATCGAATCGGCCTGCAGACTGGGCCACGCTCGGGTGGCGGTATTCGGCCATCGCGTCGCACTGCCAGATCTCGACCTCGGCCGCGTCGATGACGCGCCCGCCGCTGTCGACCACGCTGGCCTGCAGGCCGAGCAGTTCGCCTTTCGCCGTCAGCACCTGGGTTCCGCGCTGCACCCGGCTCAGGTCGGCGTCCCAGTCGTCCCAGCGTTCGCGCCAGGCACGCGGCGGATAGAACGGGCCTTCGGTCATGGGCGGCAGGCTGCGTCGCGACGAGGCCAGCGCCGGCCAGGCCAGGCTGGCGGCCAGGCCCGCGTGCAGGAAATGGCGGCGGCTGCGGTGGTCTTGCATCCCTGCATTGAAGCACCGGACTGGCTTCACCCCTAGACTTCAGGGTTTCCCCGAGTCTGATGAATCCCCACGCCGCCACTCTCTGGCCCGGACCGCGCTGGACCCTGGCCCTGCTGCTGGCCTGCCTGGGCATGCTCGGCCCGTTCTCCATCGACACCTATCTGCCGGCCTTTGCCGGCATCGCGCAGTCGGTGGGCGCAACGCCCGTGGAGATGCAGCAGACGCTGTCGAGCTATCTGTTCGGCTTTGCGGTGATGAACCTGTTCCACGGCGCGCTGTCCGACAGCCTCGGCCGCCGGCCCATCGTGCTGGCCGGGATGCTGGCGTTCACGGCGGCATCGGTGGGCTGCGCGCTCGCCAGCACGATCGGCGAACTGGTGTTCTGGCGGGCGGTGCAGGGCATGAGTGCCGGCGCCGGCATGGTGGTGTCGCGCGCCATCATCCGCGACATGTTCCCGCCGGCCGACGCGCAGCGGGTGATGTCGCAGGTGACGATCTACTTCGGCATCGCCCCGGCGGTGGCGCCGATGGTCGGTGGTTTCCTGTTCGTGCATGCCGACTGGCACGTGATCTTCTGGTTCCTGGCGGCCATCGGCGCGGCCCTGTTCGTGGCGAACTGGCGCTGGCTGCCCGAAACCCTGGACCCGCCCGCGCGCCAGCCCTTCGAGGCCGGCCACCTGTTGCGCGGCTACTGGCAGATGGTGAAGAGCCCGCGCTTCATGGCCCTGGTGCTGGCCAGCGGCGTGCCCTTCAACGGCATGTTCCTGTACGTGCTGTCGGCACCCGTGTTCCTGGGTGAACACCTCAAGCTCGGTCCGACCGAGTTTTTCTGGTTCTTCTGCCTGACCATCGGCGGCATCATGCTCGGCGCCTTTCTCTCGGGCCGGCTCGCCGGGCGCATCAAGCCACGGCACCAGATCCGCCACGGCTTCGTCATCATGCTGCTGGTGTCGGTGCTGAACGTGGTGCTGAACTTCTTCTTCGAGCCGGCGGCCTGGTGGTCGATGTGGCCGGTGGCCGTCTTCGCCTTTGGCTGGTCGCTGATGGTGCCGGTCGTCACCCTGATGGTGCTGGACCTGGTGCCCGAGCGCCGCGGCATGGCGTCTTCGGTGCAGGCCTGCATCGGCAGCCTGGCCAACGCGCTGGTGGCCGGTGCGCTGGCGCCGCTGGTGATGCATTCGCCGCTGGCGCTGGCGCTGGCCTCGCTGGGCTTGATGGCCATCGGCGTCGTCGCCTGGGTCTGGGTGAAGCCGCGCCTGCAGGTGCAGGCCGAGGGCTGAAGCGCTCAAGCGCAGACGCAGCGCGGCCGATAAGCAAGGCAATCCGCCTCTTCAGGGCCTGCCTTGCCATGAGCCAACTGCCAAAACCGTCTCGTACCTCCGTGACCCTGTTCGCGGCCCTGGCCCTGTTGGCCACCGGCGCCAGCCAGGCGTCCGACGCCGGGCATGGCGACACACACGCCAAGCCGGCCAAGGCCACTGCGACAAAGCCTAAGGAAGCGGCAAAAGAAACAGCGCCGCAGGCCGCAGCCGCTGCAACCGCCGCCGACCCGGTGGAACGCCTGCGCGAGCGGCTCGCCGGGCGCCTGGCGGGTGCGAAAGCCACGACGGGCAGCAACACGGGCGGCCCCAGCACGAGCCTGCAGGTCGTCAACCTGCCGCCCACACCGGGTGCGGCCACGGCCGACGTGCTGCCACCGACGCGCCCGATGGCCGCCGCGCCCCGGCCGCGTGCGCCCGCCAGCGCGCAAGCCAGCCTGGGCGGCAGCCATGGAAGCACGAAAGGCAGCGTGCACTGGTCCTACAGCGGCGAAGCCGGCCCGCAGGCCTGGGGCGGGATGAAACCCGAGTTCTCCACCTGCGCCAGGGGCGAACGCCAGAGCCCGATCGACATTCGCGAGGGCCTGGCCGTCGACCTGGAGCCGATCCAGTTCCGCTACCAGCCCAGCGGTTTTTCCGTCATCGACAACGGCCACACCGTCCAGGTGAACCTGGCGCCGGGCAACAGCATGGAAGTGGGCGGGCGGCGCTACGAGTTGCTGCAGTTCCACTTCCACAGGCCCTCGGAAGAGCGCATCGACGGCCGCCAGTTCGAGATGTCTGCCCATCTGGTGCACAAGGACCCCGAAGGCCGCCTGGCCGTGGTGGCCGTCGTGCTCGGCAAGGGCCCCGCGCAGCCGGTGGTGCAGACGGTCTGGAACAACCTGCCTCTGGAAAAGCACCAGGAAATGCGCGCCCGCGCCCAGCTCGACCCGGCCGAGCTGCTGCCCAGCGACCGCCGCTACTACACCTACATGGGCTCACTGACCACGCCGCCGTGTTCCGAAGGCGTGCAATGGGTCGTGATGCGGCAGCCGGTGGCCGCGTCGCCGGACCAGATCGAGCTCTTCTCGCGGCTGTACCCGATGAACGCGCGGCCAGTGCAGAACGCGGCGGGCCGGCGCATCCTGCAGTCGCAGTGACGCCAAAACGGCCGCGGCGCTGAAGCCAGGCCGCCGCCGGCAGAGCTGCGCATCCAGCGTCGATTCGGGTGCCAGCAAGCGGCCCGTTGCGGTTGTTCGCTCGGACCCTTCGGGACGCTGCTTTTGTCCCGTGGGCTGGGCGAGCCGGGTGGCCCCTTCCGCTCATGTCCCCCGCCTTCGGCCGCCCATGAGCCTTCGGCTCATGGGCGGCCGAAGTCTCCTCCTTTACTTCGCTCCAGGGGCC
>JALHPF010000050.1 GCA_022842595.1 Rubrivivax sp. | reverse complement strand
CAGCCGGCTCCTCCTTTACTTCGCTGCGCAACACACCCCAGCCACCTGATCCGGCCGCGGGTTTTGCATTCCACCGTCGCGCGCCGACACGTTGGCGGGCTGGGTGAGTCGGGTGGCCCCCGCAGTGAAGTAAAGGAGGAGCCATGGGCCCGCCTGAAGCCGTAGGCTTCGGGCGGGCCCATGGCGGGGGACATGAACGGAGGGGGCCACCCGGCTCGCCCAGCCCAAGGGGCCAACGTAGCGTGCCGTTGGCACGCAAACCGAAAGACCGCAACGGGCCGATAGCAGTCACCCGCTCAAAGCAGGTCATAGGCCAGCACCCAGTAGTGCGCATGCGCCACCCAACGCACACCCGTCGCACGGGGGCCGAGCAGGGTGAGGGCATCTTCGCGGTCGGCGAAGTTCTTCAGAACCTCGTGAGTGCTGCCGTCGTCCAGGTGGCGCAGCTGGTAGGTGTTCCCTGCTTCGTCACGGCGGTGGATGGGCGTGCTGCTGCCTGCGACATAGCGGTTGTCGATGAACACCACACGTGCCCCCGGCTGCAGCCGGGCGTGCAGCATGGCCAGCCAGTCGGGCAGGCGCTGCAGCGGCACATGGCTCCACCAGAAGCCGGCAAAGGCAGCGTCGAACTCGCCAGGGGGCAGGGTCTTCAGGTCGTAGGCATCGGCGCGGGCGACCTGTACATACGCGGGCAGGGTCTTCTGCCGGGCAATGGCCAGGGTTTCCGGGTTCAGGTCGGTGGCCAGCCAGTGGCGGGCGTCGCGGGCTGCATGCGGGGTCCACCAGCCCGTACCGCAAGCCAGTTCGAGCACACGGCGGCCGCTGAATTCAGCAGGCAACGCGGCTTCGATGGCGCGCAGGTCGGCCTGGCGTTCGGGCCGGGCGTAGATGCGTTCGTACTCGGCAGCCCGGCGCGCGTAGTAAGCCGCCATGTCGGCGCCAGCGGTGGCCGTGGCCCCAGGCTTCACAGACCCGGCACCAGGCGCCCGCGGTTGAAGATGCCTTCGGGGTCGAAGGCTGTCTTCAGGTCGCGGTGAATGCGGTCCAGCGGGGCTTTCAGTGGCGTGAAGGCGCCGGCGCGCTTGTCGTTGCCGCGAAACAGCGTGGCGTGGCCGCCCTGGCTGGCGGCGGCTTCACGCACCTTGGCGGCCGGCAGCGGCGTGCACAGCCAGCGCTGGGCACCGCCCCATTCGACCAGCTGCTCGCCCGCCAGCGCCAGCGGCGGCGCCACCTGCGGCACCGACAGGCGCCACAGCCCGGCACCGCCGGCCACGGCCCGTTCAGCGCCCAGGAAGAACTCGTCGCGCTGGTCGCGCAGGCCCTGCCAGAAACCGGCTGCCAGCGGCGCATCGATGACCTCGCCGCCGAGCTTTTCGAAAGCGGCACGCACCGCTGCCGCAGCGCCGGACAGGCGCAGCACCAGCAGGCCTTCCCACCAGGCGCTGGCGTTCACAGGCAGGGGTTGGCCGCCCCATTCGTTCAAGCGCTTCAGTGCAGTGGCCTGGTCCATCTCCAGGCGCAGCGTCAGACTGGCGGGCGCCACCGGCAGCACCTTCAACGAGACCTCGCACAGCACGCCCAGGATGCCCATGCTGCCGGCCAGCACGCGCGACAGGTCGTAGCCGGCCACGTTCTTCATGACGGTGCCGCCAAAGCTCAGCAGCTCGGCCCGGCCGTTCAGCAGCGTGGCGCCGAGCACGTAGTCGCGCACACCGCCAACGGCGGCACGCGCCGGCCCTGCCAAGCCTGCGCAGACCATGCCGCCCACCGTACCGCCGGCGCCGAAGCGGGGGGGCTCGAAGGGCAGGCACTGGCCCTTCTCGGCCAGCGCCGCTTCGAGATCGGCCAGCGGGGTGCCGGCGCGGGCGGTACACACCAGCTCGCTGGGTTCATAGCTGCTGATGCCGGACAGGCTACGCAGCTCGAGCGGGTCTGCCTCGGCATCGACCGGCTCGCCATAAAAGGCCTTGGTGCCGCCGCCGACGATGTTCAGGCGGCCGCGCTGTGCACGCGCCGTCTGCACCTGGTCGACGAGGCGTGCGAGTGCGGCGTCGCTCATCTAGAAACGCTCCAGCTCGGGAAACGGCAGCAACCCCTTCTTCACGTGCATCTTCCCGTACTCGGCGCAGCGTTGCAGCGTCGGGATGACCTTGCCCGGGTTGAGCAGGCCCAGGCTGTCGAAAGCCCGCTTGACCGCGAACATCTGTTCTCGTTCCTCGGGGCTGAACTGCACGCACATGCTGCTGAGCTTTTCCACGCCCACGCCATGTTCGCCGGTGACGGTGCCGCCCATCGCGACGCTGGTCTCCAGGATGTCGGCGCCGAAGAGTTCGCAGCGGTGCAGCTGGTCGGGGTCATTCGCGTCGAACAGGATCAGCGGATGCAGGTTGCCGTCGCCGGCATGGAAGACGTTGCAGCACTTCAGGCCGTACTTCACTTCCATCTCGGCAATGGCCAGCAGGATGTCGGCCACGCGCCGGCGCGGGATGGTGCTGTCCATGCACATGTAGTCGGGGCTGATGCGCCCGCTGGCCGGGAAGGCGTTCTTGCGGCCGCTCCAGAAGGTGAGGCGCTGCTTCTCGTCGCGGCTGACTTCCATGCGCGAGGCGCCGGCACCGGACAGCACGTCGAGCATGCGGTCGATCTCCTCGGCCACTTCCTCGGGCGTGCCATCGCTTTCGCACAGCAGGATGGCGGCGGCGTTGAGGTCGTAGCCGGCGTGGACGAAGTCTTCGACAGCCGCCGTCATCGGCTTGTCCATCATCTCCAGCCCGGCCGGAATGATGCCGGCGGCGATGATCGCCGCCACTGCGTCGCCGGCCTGGCGGACGTCGTCGAAGCTGGCCATGATGCAGCGGGCCAGCTGCGGTTTGGGCACGAGCTTCACCGTCACTTCAAGCGTCACCGCCAGCATGCCTTCGCTGCCCACCACCACGGGCAGCAGGTCCAGCCCCGGCGCGTCGAGGGCGACGCCACCGAATTCGATGGCCTCGCCCTCGATCGTGAGACCGCGCACGCGCAGCACGTTGTGCAGCGTCAGGCCGTACTTCAGGCAGTGCACGCCACCGCTGTTTTCGGCCACGTTGCCACCGATGGTGCAGGCGATCTGGCTGCTGGGGTCAGGGGCGTAGTACAGGCCGTAGGGTGCGGCGGCCTCGCTGATGGCCAGGTTGCGCACCCCGCACTGCACGGTGGCGGTACGCGCCTGGCGGTCGATCTGGAGGATCTGGTTGAACTTGGCCAGGCTCAGCGTCACGCCCAGGCCGTGGGGCATGGCGCCACCGCTCAGGCCCGTGCCCGCGCCGCGGGCCACCACCGGCACCTGCATCGCGTGGCAGGCCTTCAGCACCGCGGCCACCTGGGCTTCGGTTTCCGGCAGGGCTACCACCAGCGGGCGCTCCCGGTAGGCCGTGAGGCCGTCGCATTCGTACGGCACGGTGTCCTCGTTGTGCCACAGCAGGGCGTGCGCCGGCAGCAAGGCCGCCAGCGCCTGCACCACGGCATGCTGGCGCGAAGCGCGGTCGGTGGCGACGAACAAGCCAGGGTCGGGAGCATTCATGGCACGGACTTTAGCGGCTGCACTCCGGGCCGGGTGCTTCGTGGAAAGTCAGCACTGCTTCGACCCAGGGCACCCATCGCAGGCACCCGGGGCGAAAAAAAGGCTGCCGAGGCAGCCTTGCGGGTCGGCAGGGCCGAGCGCTTACTGTTCCGCGCGGGCCTTGCGCATGTAAACACCCAGCAGGCCCAGGCCGGCCAGCATCGACAGCACGGTGGCGGGTTCGGGCACGGCCGTCACGCTCCAGCTGATGGGGGTGTCGAACACATTCAGGCCATCGACATAGACCTCGTTGTACACGTTGTTGAAGAAATAGACGTTGGTGTTGAGGCCGCCGTTGGCCAGGCTGAACAGCATGCCGCCGTCGCTGAAGTTCGGCTGGGCGATGGTGAACAGGTTGTCGTACGAGAAGTTCGGGTCTTCTTCGAGGCCCACCAGGCCGGTGATGGCCACGCCGTTGCGGGTGCCGGTGATGCTGAGGATGGGTTCAGCCGACAGGGCCGGGCCTGCGGTGGTGAACGTGCCGCTGGCAACGATGCCCGGGCCGGTATAGCTGAAGAGCCAGGTTTCGGCCTGGGCGGTGGAGACGCCGCCTGCCAGCACGGCGCCGGCAAGAATCAGATGCTGAAATTTCATCGCAATACCCCGTTGATGGATGGATGCCTGCCACCGAAACCCGGTGGACCGCTGGGCCACAGTTGACCACGCGCAGGGAAGATTCCACGTAAATCAAGGAGCCGCCCCCCGCAGATCAGGGGGCCGAGCTGGCTCTGAGTCCGCGTCCGGGCCCAGCCCTGCCGCCGTTCAGGCCTGGCCGGTAAATGCCGTCAGGACACCGGTGTAGCCGTACAAGTGATGGCGGGCAATCTCGCCGCCGGCGAAAAAGCCCACCAGCGGCACGTCACCCAGGGCGTGCTGCACGATCTTGAGCTCGGCTGAAGGCCCGCCGAAGTGGGGCCCGCCGCGGCCCGAGCAGCTGATGTACAGCGCGCCCAGGATGCGCCGCGCCTGTGTCGACGGCGGCTCGGGGGCGGGCTGGGGCCGGGACATCGTGCCGTCGTGGGGGCGCAGGTCGGCCATGTCGGACAGAGGCATCAGCTGGCTGTCGGGGCTGAGCTCTTCGCGGATTTCACTGCACACGCGCACCAGGTCGCGACGCGCTGCCTGCACGTCACGCATGCAGAACGCCAGGCGCATGCCGACTTGCACCTGCTCGGCCACGGCCACGGCCTGGCGCCCGGGGTCCAGGCCGATGAGGTGGCGCACGCGCGTGTCGATACCGAACTGCCCTCCGTCGCGCCCGCCCAGGGCCAGGGCGACGTCGTGTTCGTCGGTCAGGCCCACCAAGGTGTTGCGCAGGCGCGGCAGCACCTCGCGCGGGTTGTCCAGGTTGGCCAGGCCCAGGTCGGCCAGCAGGCAAGGCAAGGCCGGGCGGCCGTCGAGTTCGAGCACGACATGGCGTTCCGCTGCGGTGATGCGGCGGGTGGGCCCGACCGGCTGGCTGCCTTGCGTGACACGCGAGACCAGCGCCACGTCACGCGTGAAGGCCACGCCCGACAGGCCGCCCTGCCAGATGCCGTCGGCCACGTGCAGCTGCCGCCCGCGCGAGGAGCACAGGCCACCGAAAAGATAGCCGCTGCTCGTGCGGTCGCTCATCTCGCAGATCAGCTCGGCGAGGTCGGGGGTGTTCGGGTCGGCATGCACCAGGGCGCTGAACGGGTCGATGCGCTGGAGCTTGCGCGCGCCTGAAAACACCTCGAAGCGGCCCGCCGGAAGCGCGCCGATCATGAGCACCAGCGCCGGCTCGTCGAAGTATTCGACACCGCTGGCGGCCACGCCCAGGCCGGTGCTGCCCACCCAGGCCACGCCCGGCCAGCGCAGCTGCAGTTCGGCGAGCAGGGCTTCAGCCTGGTTGGCGAAGTGGTCGGTGAAGTAGACGAAGCCCAGCGACAGCGGCCCGGCGCTGCTGGCGTCCTGCCGGGCGCGGCCGGCGTCGATCTGCGCCGCGGCCAGTGCCAGCGCACCGCGCCAGTCGGGGTGGGTGGCGTGGCCGACGAGAAAGTCGTTCACGGCGGCCTCAGGCGCGGCGCGGGCCCGCTGAACGGGCAGTCGTCTTGCGGGCCTTGGCAGCCACGGACTTGTTCGCCGCGGGCTTGGCGGTGGCGCTGCGGCGGGTGCGCGCCGGCGCTGCCGCCGCCGTGGCCACCGCCGACGGCTCGGCAGCGCCAGCCTGCATGGCCTTGCTGGCAATCTCGGTGAACTGCTGCGTCAGGGCGCCCCACCATTTCATCGGGTCGACGGCGGTGACGGCCGGGCCCGGCGCTGCCGGGTCGCCGGCGGCCAGCGGCGCATCGGAAACAGCCGCTGCTTCAGGCACAGGGGCAGGCGGGGGGGGTGGCGGTGCCACCGGTGCGGGTGGGCTGGCCGCGAAATAGCTCGGCGCGGGTGCCGAGGGCGGCTTGATGCTGAGCGCGTCGCGCAGGTCGGTCATCGGCAGATTCATGGTCTGCAGCGTGGCCAGCGTCATGCGCTGCACTTCCATCGCCTGGATGGTGGTGCCCAGAAGCTTGGCGTTCTGTTCCAGCCAGAACTGCACCGTGCGCAATTCGCCGATGCGCTTTTCAAGTTCGGCCGGGTCGAGCGTGGGTGCCACCCACTGCCCCATCGCTGGCATGGCAGCACCTGCGCCCTTCATCAGGCCCTGCAGAAAGTCGAAGCCGGGCACCATCCCGGCGAAGTCCAGCCCTGCTGCCATCTTGCATTCCCCGTTTGCCTGCGCGGCTGCATTGTGCGCCCGGCGCCGGGCAACTGCCTACCTGGGGGCAGGGCGCGACGGCTGGGGCGGGCGCTGGACAAGTTCAACACGCTGGACGCGAAAACCCAGGTTTGCCAGCAGCCGCGGCAAAGCCTGCGGCCCGGTCATGTGCAACGCACCGACAGCAGCGAAGACGCGCCGGCCGCGCGCGTGTTCGGCCACGATGCCAGCCGCCAGGTGAGGGTTACGGCTGTCGTTGAGCCTTTTCAATTGCGCGCGATCAGCGTCAGTGGGCGCACACTCGCACCAATCTTCGTAGCGTTCCAGCAAAGCCAGGTCACCGCGCTCCCAGGCGTCGGCCAGGCGCGCGAGCACGCGCCTGGCGCTGCCGTCCTGCAGCTGCTGCAGCGCGCCTTCGACCTGGGTTTCGGTGTCCTCCGGGCTGTCGGCCTGCAGTGCGGCCGTCTGCTGGGCCAGGGTTTCCAGGCTGAGGATGCGCCGGCCGCGTGCGCGTGCCGCGGCCGCCAGCGCCCGTTCCTGGCCATACGCCGGGTCCAGCCCCAGCCAGCGCGCGTCCAGCAGGGTCAACGAGGCCACCTGCATCAGCGGCGGCAGCCCGGCCAGGGCCACCAGCGGCAGGCAGCCGCGACGGGCGGCTTCTTCCAGGCGCTGCTGCAGCGAAGGCGACAGCCGCGGCGCCAGGGGTGGCAAGGCGCTGCTACCGGCCATGGCGGTGTTCAGTGCCGCCACGGCAGCATCGGTCATCTGCTTCATGAGCGCCGGGTCGTCGACATCGACCTCCAGCGCCAATGTCTGCGTGGCCGCCAGCGCCGCGGCCACTTTCGGGCCGGGGCGCTGCCATTCGGCGCGGCCGACATGCAGGGTGCCATACAGATAGGAGGTGCGGCCGTCGCGCTGCAGGCGCCAGAGCATGCCGCGGTCGCGGGCGGGCTCGGCCGGGCCGGTGGCCGCCGGCTGCGGCGGGCAGGCAGCGGCAGCTGCGGTCTCGTTCACGGCCTTGGCATCGTCGGCCCAGACCCGCGACGGCGATGCCAGCGCAAGCAGGCACGCCCCAATGGCCCCGGCCAGCCGCCGCAAGTTCACGGCGGACTGCCCAGCTCGACGCGCAAGAGGCCGTCGTTCTGCTGCCAGCGCAGGCGGCCCAGCACGTCCATGCCGAGCAACGGCGAGCCCAGGCCGCTGAGCGCCGTGATGCGCAGTCGCTCCGCACGCACGCCGCCGTCGAGCACCAGATCGCCGACCACGACCTGGCCGGTGACGACGCCGCCAGCGGTCGACGAACGCACCTGGCCGACGGCAGCCAGGCCCAGTTCGTCGGCCAGCGCCTGCGGAATGGCCGTGGCGGTGGCGCCGGTGTCGACGAGGAATTCGACTTCTCGCCCGGCGAGGCGGCCGCGCCAGTGGTAATGGCCGTCGGGGCTGCGCTGGATCTCGACGACACTGCCGTTGACGATGAACCGGGTGGCGGCAGCACGCGACTGCCAGGCCTGCACACCCAGGAAAAGCCCCAGGCCCAGCAGCATCCACACCGTGCCGTGCTTGACCCAGCCAGGCAGGTCGTTCACGGTGCGCCGTCGGCCGCCAGAACGCCAGCCGCTTCAGCCGCTGGCGCACGCAGCGAAATCGCGCCCAGGACGCTGTGGCCGTCATTGCCGGTCAGTTCGAGCTGCAGGCTGTCGCCGGCCGGCCAGCCGCTGCCGGCGTCCAGCGCCGGGCCTCCGACCAGGCTGCCGGCGCCCAGCGGCTGCCAGCGCGCCAGCGCCGCGATGCGGGGGCCGAAACCGGGGCTGTCGGCGCCCGGCATCGCCATGGCGTGCGGGGTTCCCCGCCGGCGCAGTTCAAGGGGCTGGGCTGGCAGGCCGGACTGCCAGCCGCTGCCGATTTCGTCGGGCGTGGCCGCCACCGGGCCGAAGGCCGTGGCGAGCACGCCCGCGGGCGACCCCCAGCAGGCGGCCAGCAGCAACAGGCGAACACCGTCCAGCGCGGTGTCGGCATCGGCGCCCGCGGCCACGTCGCCAGTGACGGCCGCTAGTTGCACGCGGCAGGGCACGCCGCCGGCGCCGTCCACGGGTGGCAGCAGCGCCTCGCCCACGGGCCGCAGGAAGGCGTCGCTGCGCGCCAGTCCGGCCTGGGGCATCCACAGGTGAGCACGTGGCAGCGGCGCCAGGCAGGCACGCGGGTCGAAGGCGAAGGCATGGCGCGCCTTGCCGCCGTTGAGCGTGGCGTACAGGTCTTCGAGCTGCGGACTGATGAAATTCCAGTCGTCGAGCAGCTGCTGCACGGTGCCGGCAATGTGCGCGGCGAAATGGGCGCTGGCCAGGTCGCGCGAGACGACGACGAGCTGGCCGTCGCGGGAACCGTCGTTCAGGGTGGCAATCTTCATTCGGGCGATGGCATGGGTGCCCGTTTGGTGGGGCACCTTCCGGGCGATGCGCCAGGAGCGGCGCGCTGCCAGCATTGTCCCGCGATGGCCATGCCCCGCCTGCCCCTGCTGAAACCCCACCCTGGCCGTCAGCGCCAGACGGCGGCGCTGTTGCTGACGCTGGCGGTGCTGGTGGGGCATCTGGCGGCACTGGAAAGGCCGGCGCCACCTGCGCCCAGGCCCACGCCGCAGGCGACCTTGCAGCTGCGGGTGCTGCTGCCGCCTGCCCCCCTGGCTGCAGCGGCGGCACCGGGCGCCCGGCCGGCAGCGGACGTGCCCACCCCGGCAAGGGCAATGCCGCCGCGATCACGGCCGCCGGCGAACCCCAACACCGCCACCGCCCGCATGCGCACCCGGCCTGCCGAACCCACCACGCCCGAAGCTGCGCCAGACGAACCGGTCCGGCCCTGGCCGGTCTACGCTGCCGCCCTGCCGCCGCCGGCCACCCGGCACTACCAATTGCAGCGGGGTGAACGCCGCAGCCCGGCGCGCCTGGTCTGGGCCCACGACGCGCAGGGCTACACGCTGTCGCTGTCGGCCGAAGGCGGCGACCTGGACGGCCTGGGCGCTGCCAGCCGCGGACATGTGGGCCCGGCCGGGCTGGTGCCCGAACGCCATGTCGAGCGCCGGCGCGGCCGTGACCAGCGCGCCACCAACTTCGACCTCGCCAGCCAGACCGTGCGCGGCAGCGGCGGCGGCGAGGCCTACGCCTGGCCCGTCGGCGGCCAGGACCGGCTCAGCTGGCTGCTGCAACTGGCCGCCGTGCTCGAAGCCGACGCGTCGCTGGCGCACCCCGGCGCACGGCTGGTGCTGCCGGTGGCCGGGCCGCGCGGCCCGGCCGTTGCCTGGGTCTTCACCGTCGTCGGACCACAGAGCCTGGCGCTGGCCGACGGCCGGACAGCCAGTGGCCTGGCCCTGCAACGCGTGCCGCAGCACCCCTACGACCTGCAGGTCGATGTCTGGCTCAACCCTGCCGACCACCATCTTCCGCTGCGCCTGCGGCTGGCGGCACCGCCAGGCGAATGGGAAAGCATCTGGCTATCGAACCCGCCACCTTGATTTATGCCGACCTGGACCGATGTATTGGCCAGGAGGTTCCACGCATGCAATTGCTCTACAACTCGGACAGCTTCGCCGTCGTCCAGTTCGACCTGCCCGCGGACCCGTCAGCCCCGGGCCCGGCCCTGGCGCTCGCGCAAGGTGGCATCGAGATCGTCGACAAGTTCGCCCGCCGGGAGATCTTCATCCAGGGGGCGCTGGCCGAGCGCTTCCGGGCCGGCGTGCAGGAGCTGGCCGAAACCGGGCCCAGCGAAGACCAGTTCGACGACTTCATCGCCGGCTTCGCGCTGACGGCCGTTCAGCCCCTGGTATTGCACTAGCCGGGTGCCGCGCTAGGCTGGTGTGGCCCTGGTTTTGGCCGGCCCGTCCCGCCGCCTCTTGTGCGGTGGCACGGGCTGGGTCAACATGGTCGCATTCCGGCCGCCCGCCAGTCGGTGGTCCGGCAAAAAGGGGGGCAGATGGCACGCGTGCCAGACCACAAGACGCTGCTTTCACCCGGCCTGGCGCAGGCGCCCGTGCTGGACATGCTGTGCTCGCACTTCGTGCTGACGCTCACGCTCGGCCAGGCCGGGCGTTTCAATTTGCGGCGCGACTGCAACAGCCTGCTGTCGATCGTCGGCCGTCACCTGGTGTGGCCCACCGCCGTGCTGGGCCGCTTGCGCACTTTCCTGGCGCGCCGCTGCAAGGGCAGCGCACCCTGGCGCGGGCATGAGGCCCTCTCGGACGCCGCCTTCCTGGAACGGCATGGCGGCTGGCGCGGGCCCTACGAGGAAGGCACGCTGTTCTTCTACATCGACGAGTACGTCAAGGACGCACCGAAGGACCTGCTGACGACACTGGGCACCAGCTGCGACTGGCTGGGGCGGCGCCTGAAGAAGGACAGCGCGCTGGTGCAGACCAACATCGACGCACTCGCCGGCCTGCTGCAGCTGAACCCGGCCGAACGCGCCCTGCTGCTCTATGGCACGCTGGCCCGCTGCCAGCGCGACCTGCGCGGGCTGCTCGTCGAGTTCAAGGTCAGCAACGCCCAGGAAGCCTATGCCGCGCTGGCCAGCGCCGCCGGCGTCGACGCGCGTGAGCTCGCCGAAGCCCTGCGCGCCGGTTCGCGGCTCGAACGCATCGGCATGGTCGAAAACCTGATCAGCGAGCAGAACATCACCGACCTGGCCGACCTGATGAAGGTCAGCGAACAGCTGCCACCCGTGCTGATGCGCGAGTACCGCGCCCCGGGCGAACTGATGGCGGTATTCACGCGGCCGGTGCAGGCCAGCGAGCTGGGCGTGGCCGACTTCGCCTTTGCCGCCGCCGACGTGCAGGTGCTCACCACCTTGCTGCACAACGCCAACACGCGCAAGGAAGCCGGCGTGAACGTGCTGCTCTACGGCCCGCCGGGCACGGGCAAGACAGAGCTGGCCAAGGTCTGTGCCGCCGCCGCAGGGCTGCAGCTGTACGAGGTGGAATACGCCGACCGCGACGGCAACAGCCTGAACGGGCGCGACCGCTACCGCAGCCTGCAGATCAGCCAGGTCTTCCTCAAGGGCAGCGAACGGGTGGCGCTGCTCTTCGACGAAGTCGAGGACGTGTTCCCGCCGATCAGCAGCGAAGCCGCACAGCTGATCGCGCGCATGGACAACGGCGACGGCCCGCCCAGCAGCAGCGTCGGCGGCAAGGCCTGGGTCAACCAGATCCTGGAAACCAACCCGGTGCCGGTGATCTGGGTGACCAACCGCATCGAGCAGATCGACCCGGCCTTCCGCCGCCGCTTCCAATACCACCTGCGCCTGCTCAGCCCGCCCCCGGGGGCGCGCCAGGCACTGGTGGCACGTGCGCTGGCCGGCGCGCCGGTGGGGCCGGAATTTGCCGGCAAGCTGGCCGAACGTCGCGGGCTGACACCGGCCCAGGTGCGCACCGCCGTCCGGTTTGCCCAGCTGGCGCACGCCAGCGACGCACCGGCCGCCGACTTCGAGGCCCTGCTGCTGCGCCAGCTGGCCAACGCCGACCAGGCCCTGGGGGGTGCCGGCAAGACCGAACGCCCGCCGCGCGAGGTGCCCACCACCTACGACCTGGGCCTGCTGAACGTGGAATGCCGCTTCGAAGTGCCGCGCATCATCGAAGCGCTGCAGCGCCGCGGCCATGGCACGCTGTGTTTCCACGGCGCACCGGGCACGGGCAAGACGGCCCTGGCCGAGCACATCGCGCAGGCGCTGCAATGCCCGCTGATGGTGCGCCAGACCAGCGACATCGCCAGCAAGTTCGTCGGCGAGACCGAACAGAACATGGCCCGCATGTTCGAGGAAGCCAGCCAGGAAGGCGCGGTGCTGCTGCTCGACGAGGCCGACAGCTTCCTGCGCAGCCGCCGCATGGCCGAACGCCACTACGAAGTGACCGAAGTCAACGAGATGCTGCAGGGCATGGAACGCTTCACCGGGATCTTCATCTGCACCACCAACAGCTTCGACGACCTGGACGAGGCCGCGCTGCGCCGCTTCACCTTCAAGATCCGTTTCCAACCGCTGACGCGCGTGCAGCGCACCCGCATGTTCGTGGCCGAGGCGCTGGCCGGCGACGGCGCTTTGCTGACCGCCGAGCAGGAACAGCGGCTGGTGGCGCTGGACCAGCTGGTGCCCGGCGACTTCGCGGCGGTGCAGCGGCAGGTCGAAATCCTGGGCGCGGCCTTCGAGCCCGACGCCTTCCTCGCCCAGCTGGAAAGCGAGCACCGCGTGAAACCGGGCGTGCGCCAACGCCGCGGCATCGGCTTCGTGCAGTCCTGAGCCTGGAGCGCGGGCGCCACCCTGGTCGGGTCGTCCAGGCCGGCTCAAGCCCGGGCGTCCTGGCGCCGATATGCACGAATGGGTTCTGTTCTGGACTTGGCCGTGGGCGAGGCGCGCGTGGGCACGCCGGGCTGGCTGTGGCTTGCCGGCTTCTTGGCCCTGCTCGTGGTCGCGGCATGGGCTGCGCTGGCACTGGTTCGGCAGCGCCGCAGCGGCCGGCACCTGCAGCACCGTCTGCAGAGCGCCGCCACCCAGATCGATGCCCTGCGCTCACGCGATGCCCTGACGGGACTGCTTACCCGCGCCGAAATCGAAGCCACGCTCGACGTGGCGGCCATCGCCTGCGACCGCGACAGTCGCCAGCTGAGCCTGCTGGTCGTGGCTCTGGACAACTTCCGACCGGTCAACGACGGCTATGGCATGCGCGTGGGCGACGGTGTGCTCGCGGCCGTGGCTGCCCGGCTGAGCCGGTGTGTCGGTGACGCCCCGCTGGCCGCACGCCTGGCCGGTGACGAGTTCCTGCTGATCGTCGAAGGCGGCCTCGCCGCCGCCGCCCGGGCCGCCGAAGCGGTGCTGCACGCGGTGCAGCAACCACTGCAGGTCGAAGGGCTGGAGATCTCGCTGACGGCGTCGGTCGGCATTGCCGTCTACCCCGAACATGGGTCGCGCCCGCGGCTGATGGCGCACGCGGCGCTGGCCATGCGCAGCGTCAAGTTCGGCGGCGGCGCCGCCTACGCGCACTTCGATCCGACCATGGCCGTGGACGTGCGCGACCAGGCCGAACTGCTGCACGATCTGCGCAGCGCCGTCGAACGCGGCCAGCTCAAGCTGTACTACCAGCCCAAGATCGACGCACGCAGCCTGCAGGTCACGGGCGCCGAGGCCCTGCTGCGCTGGCAGCACCCCAAGCGCGGCATGGTCAGCCCGGCGGTGTTCGTGCCGCTGGCCGAGCGCCACGGGCTCATCCGCCGGATCGGCGCCTGGGTCATCGAGGAAGCCTGCCGCCAGGCCGCCGAATGGCGCCAACAGGGCCTGCGCATGCGGGTGGCAGTCAACCTGTCGGGCCACCAGCTGCGCCAGGACGACCTCGTCGACCTCATCGAGGCGAGCATCCACCGCCACGACATCCGCCCGCACAGGCTGACGGTCGAGATCACCGAGTCGGTGGCGATCGAGGACACGGCGCACACCCGTGCGGCTTTCGACCGCCTGGGTCGGGCTGGCCTGCACGTGTCGATCGACGATTTCGGCACCGGCCAGTCCAGCCTGGCCATGCTGCGCAAGCTGCCGGCAGCGGAACTGAAGATCGACCGCGCCTTCGTCACCGACCTCGCCACCAGCGCCGACGCCCGCGGCATCGCCCAGGCCATCGTGCAGATGGCGCACATGCTGACGCTGCGCGTGGTCGCCGAAGGCGTGGAAACCGAGGCCCAGCGCGACCTGCTGGTGGCCATGGGCTGCGACGAGCTGCAGGGCTACCTGTTCGCCAAGCCGATGACGCCGGCGGCGCTGGCGCTGTGGGCGGCCGATGACGACTTCACCGGCCATGGGGTCTTCCGGCCCTCGCTGTTCGACCCGACCCAGGCCGCGCCGCTGGACGGCTGAAGCCCCCGGTCTGCGGAGCCACCGATCGCTGTCGCAGGAAAAGCCGGCGCTGCCGGCGTGCGCCCGCAGCCGCCAACATCACCGCGCGATCGACATCCTGCGGGCGCACTCAAGACGGCTCGCCTCCGTACAATCCCGGGGATGAACGCTGCCCTGTCGACCGCGGCTCCTGCTGCCACTGCTGCCACCCCCGCCCGCTACACCCGCGGTGCTGCCCTGCCCGAGGTTTTGGCCCGGCGCATCGCCATCATCGACGGTGCGATGGGCACGATGATCCAGCGCTGGAAACTCACCGAGTCCGACTTCCGCGGCGACCGTTTCGCCCAGCACCCGAAAGACCTGAAGGGCAACAACGACCTGCTGGTGCTGACCCGGCCCGACGTCATCCGCACCATTCACGCCCAGTACCTGGCCGCGGGTGCCGACCTGATCGAGACCAACACCTTCGGCGCCACTTCCATCGCCCAGGAAGACTATGGCCTGGCCGACATCGCGCGCGAGATGAACGTGGCTGCTGCGCGCCTGGCGCGCGAGGCGGCCGACGAATACAGCACGCCCGACAAGCCGCGCTTCGTGGCCGGCGCGCTGGGCCCCACGCCACGCACCGCCAGCATCAGCCCCGACGTCAACGACGCCGGCGCGCGCAACACCAGCTTCGACGAACTGCGCGCCGCCTATCGCGAGCAGGCCGAGGGCTTGCTCGAAGGCGGCTGCGATGTCTTCCTCGTCGAAACCATCTTCGACACCCTGAACGCCAAGGCCGCGATCTTCGCGCTGGACGAACTGATGGAAGACACCGGCGAGAGGCTGCCGGTGATCCTGTCGGGCACGGTCACCGACGCGTCGGGCCGCATCCTCAGCGGCCAGACCGTTGCCGCCTTCTGGCACAGCGTGCGCCACGCCCGGCCGCTGGCCGTGGGCCTGAACTGCGCCCTGGGCGCGGCGGTCATGCGGCCCTACATCGAGGAACTGTCGAGGGTGGCCGCGGACACCTACATCAGTTGCTACCCGAACGCCGGGCTGCCCAACCCGATGAGCGACACCGGCTTCGACGAGACGCCGCAGGTCACGGGCTCGCTGCTGGAAGAATTCGCCAAGGCCGGCTTCCTGAACATTGCCGGCGGCTGCTGCGGCACCACCCCCGACCACATCGCCGAGATCTCGCGCCGGCTCGGCGCCTACCGGCCACGAACGCGCCGCGACCCCCTGTTCACGCCCCTGCTCGCCGCCTAGCGTCGAATTGCCCCGGCGCCAGGGGCAACTGGCGATAGAGTCCGCGGCAGACCAACCCGTCTGCCTGAGGATTCCGCCTTGAAGCCACAAGCCCCCAAGTTCACCCGCACGCCCCTGGCCACTACGCTGGCCACCCTGCTGGCGGGCCTGTTCACCCTGGCCCCGCTGCTGCCGGCCGCGGCCCAGCCGGCCGAGGGCACGACATCGCTGCACGATCTGCTTGAAATGGAAAAGCAGGCCACCGACGTCTGGAAGGCCTGGTTCCCGAGCCTGGACGTGGCGCGCAAGGCGGCCATCAGCTTCCACGCCAACCTGCTGGAAAGCGACTACGCGGGCGGCTTCCTGGTGATGCAGCTCGACGCGCGCGACATGGAGAAGCTGCGTCGATTCGGCTTCCGCTTCGAGCCGGCCACCGAATTCATCGAACGCCGCAACCGCGCGCTGACGCAATTCCAGATCGAGGCCGCGCGCCGCGCTTCGGGCGGCGGCGCACGCGAGGAATCACGTTCGATTCCCGGCTACACCTGCTACGAGACGGTGGAGGAAAGCTTCGCCGCCGCCGACGGCCTGATCGCTGCCCGCCCCACCCTGGGCAGCTGGGCCAATGCCGGGCCGTCGTGGCTGAAGACGCAGAACCCCGCCAGCGGCTACGACCTGAAGGTGCTGAAGCTCACCAACAGCGCCGTGCCCGCACCGCCTGAAGGCAAGCCCAAGCTGTTCGTCAACAGCGCGATCCATGCCCGCGAGTACACCACCGCACCGCTGGTGCTGGAATTCGCACGATGGCTCGTCAACGGCCACGGCACGAATGCCGACGCCACCTGGATCCTCGACCACCACGAAGTGCACCTGTTGCTGCACGCCAACCCCGACGGCCGCAAGCGTGCTGAAACCGGCCTGTCCTGGCGCAAGAACGTCGACAACGCCTTCTGCGCCAACAGCAACACCCGCGGCGTCGACCTGAACCGCAACTTCAGCAACAGCTGGAACGTCACCGCCGGACAAGGCAGCAGCGGTTCGCAGTGCAGCCTGACCTACCGCGGTCCGTCGGCCGCTTCCGAGCCCGAGACCCAGGCCGTGGAGGGCTACATCCGCAGCCTCTGGCCCGACCGTCGCGGCCCCAATCCTGGCGACGCCGCACCGGCCGACACCAGCGGCATCCACCTGGACATCCACAGCTACAGCCAGCTCGTGCTCTGGCCCTGGGGCGACACCGCCGCGCCCGCGCCCAACGGCGCGGCCCTGCAGACCCTGGGCCGGCGCTTCGCCTTCTTCAACGGCTACCAGCCCACGCAGAGCATCGGCCTGTACCCCACCGACGGCACCAGCGACGGCCCGAGCTACGGCGAACTGGGCGTGGCCGCCTTCACCTTCGAGCTGGGCACGAGCTTCTTTCAGACCTGCGCGGTCTACGAGGCCGACGTCAAGCCGAAGAACCTGCCAGCGCTGGTGTACGCCGCCAAGGTCGTGCGCACGCCCTACATCACACCTGGCGGCCCCGACGTGCTGACGCCCGTCCTGAGTGGCACGGCCTCCGGCACGGGCGTGCCCGCCGGCACCGTGGTGCAGTTGACCGCGAGCGCCACCGACACGCGCTTCAACAACACCAACGGCACCGAAGGCGTGCAGGCCATCACTGCCGCCGAGGCCACCATCGGCACCCCGCCCTGGCAGGCGGGCGCAATACCCGTACCGCTGCAGGCCGCCGACGGCAGCTTCACCGGCACCAGCGAAGCCCTCACCGGCAGCCTGAACACCGCCGGCCTGGCGGTGGGTCAGCACATCGTCTACGTGCGCGCACGCGACGCCAGCGGCACCTGGGGGCCGGTGTCGGCGGTATTCCTGAACGTCAACGCCGCGCCACCGCTGGTGGTGGCCGAAGTCGAACCGAACAACAACCTGGCGCAGGCCCAGGTGCTGGGCACGCTGCCGGTGGTCGTCAACGCAGCCAGCAACAACATCGCACGCACGCTTCGTTCCGACCCCGACTTCTTCCGCGTCAGCCTGGCCCCGGGCCGCACGCTCACGGCCACGGTCACGCCCGGCCCGCTGGTGGGCATCAACATGGCCATCCTGTCGGCCGCCGGCGCGACGCTGGTGCAGTCGAACGCCGGCATCGGCCAGGTCAACAGCACGGCCTGGACCAACACCGGCACGACGGCCGCGACGCTGGTGCTGCGGCTGAGCCAATCGGGTGGCCAGGCCGGCCCGGAAACCGGCGCCTACAGCCTGGCCATCAACGAATGACCGGGCCCGGGTCGAGCTAGATCTCGACCTTGGTGCCCAGTTCGACCAGGCGGTTGGTGGGCAGGTTGAGGAAGTCCGCCACCCCGGCGGCGTTGCGGTGCATGCTGGCAAAGAGCTTCTCGCGCCACAGCGCCATGCCTCCGCCCAGGGTGGGGATGACCGTGTCGCGGCTGAGGAAGTAGCTGGTGTCCATTTCCTCCAGCTGCACGCCCTGCGGGTGCAGCAGCTTCAGTGCGTCGGGCACGTCGGGGTCGTTCTTGAAGCCGAAGTGCAGCGTCACCTGCCAGCAGTGGTGGCCCAGCGCCTGGACTTCGCAGCGCTTGTCGAAACCGATCCAGGGCCGCTCATGGTGCTGCACGGTGACGAACAGGTTCTGTTCGTGAAGTACCTTGTTGTGCTTCAGGTTGTGCAGCAGCGCAAAGGGCGTCGAACCGGGCTCGGCACTGAGGAACACCGCCGTGCCTGCCACACGCAGCGGAGGGCTCAGGAACAGCGACTCGAGAAACGATTCGAGGTCGATCGACTCGTCGCGCAACCTCGCACTGAGCAGCTTGCGGCCCTGCTTCCACGTCGTCATCAGGCCGAACATGCCCGCGCCGATGACCAGCGGGAACCAGCCGCCGTCGAGCACCTTCACGACGTTGGCCGCGAAGAACACGATGTCGACGACGAAGAACACGCCGGTGGCGGCCAGGCACACCGCCAGCGGCAGCTTCCAGGCGTAGCGGATCACGAAGAAAGTCATCACCGTGGTGATCGTCATGTCGATGGTGACGGCGATGCCGTAGGCGTGGGCCAGCGCACTGCTGCTGCCGAACACGACCACCGCGAAGACGACGAAGGCGTAGAGCGACCAGTTGACGAAGGGCACGTAGATCTGCCCGGTGTCGCGGACACTGGTGTGCACGATGCGCAGCCGCGGCAGATAACCCAGCTGGATGGCCTGCTTCGTGACCGAGAAGGCCGCGGTGATGAGCGCCTGCGAGGCGATCACCGTGGCCGCGGTAGCCAGGCCGATCAGCGGAAACAGCGCCCACTGCGGTGCCATCTCGTAGAACGGGTTGCGCACGGCCTCGGGGTGCTGCAGCAGCATCGCGCCCTGGCCGAAGTAGTTCAGCACCAGCGCCGGCATCACGACCAGGAACCAGGCCAGCCGGATGGGCCGCCGGCCGAAGTGCCCGAGGTCGGCATACAGCGCCTCGGCCCCGGTGACGCACAGCACCACCGCGCCCAGCGCCACGAAAGCCACACCCGGCTGCGCCCAGGCGAAACCCAGCGCGTGGTGCGGCGAAAGCGCCACCAGCACCTGCGGGAAGCTGGCAATGTGCACCACGCCCAGCAAGGCCAGCACGGCGAACCAGACCAGGGTCACCGGTCCGAAAAAGCGCCCCACCACCGCAGTGCCGAAGCGCTGCGCGGCAAAGAGGCCCGTGATGACGAGCAGCGTCACCGGCACCACGAAGCGGTGAAGCCCGGGAGCGGCGATCTCCAGCCCCTCGACCGCCGAGAGCACGCTGATGGCGGGCGTGATGACGCCGTCGCCGAAGAAGATGGCGGTGCCGAAGATGCCCAGCAGCAGCAGGCGGCCGCGCAAACGCGGCTTGTGCTTCACTGCCTGCGTGGCCAGGGCCAGCATGGCGATGAGGCCACCCTCGCCGTGGTTGTCGGCGCGCAGGATCAGCACCACGTACTTCAGCGACACGACGATCGTGAGCGTCCAGAACACCAGGCTCAGGATGCCCAGGATGTTGCCCGGGCTCAGCGGCACGCGGCCCTCGGCGAAGACCTCCTTCAGCGCGTAGAGCGGGCTGGTGCCGATGTCGCCATAGACAACGCCGATCGCCGCCAGCGTCAGGCCGGCGATCGCACCGCGCTGTGATGTGGCCGGATTATTCGTAGACCTCAGCCTCGGGATCGGTGGCTTCCAGTTCGTAGCTCGCGGCCAGCATGGCCAGCCGACCGATGACGCCGTACATGTAGAACCGGTTCGGCGCACTGGCACCGGGCTTGACGCTGCGTTTGGGCAGCTGGTTCTGCGAAGCGAAGGCCAGCGGCACGTAGGCCGAACCCGGCGCATTCAGGTTTTCGTCGTTGCCCCGTTCGGCATGCACGCGGTAATAGCCACCCACGACGTAGCGGTCGATCATGCAGACCACCGGCTCGGCCACGGCTTCGTTGATGCGCTCGTAGGTGGGCACGCCTTCCTGGATGATGACCTCGGGCGCCATTTCAGCCGGGCTGCCGGCGCCCAGCCGGCCATCGGGCGCACGCTGGCGAAGTTCAGCGACTTCCTTCGCGTCGCGCACCGTCAGCAGGCCCATGCCACCGCTGCCGTCGTCGGCCTTGATGACGACGAACGGGCGCTCGTTGATGCCGTATTCCTTGTACTTGCGCCGCACCTTGGTGAGCAGGGCGTCGACATTGCTCTGCACACATTCCAGCCCGGCCGGTTCGTGGATGTCGACCTGGCCGCACTTGCCGTGCATCGGGTTGATGAGCCACGGGTCCATGCCCAGCAGCTTGGCGAACTTCTTGGCCACCTCTTCGTAGCTTTCGAAATGCCGGCTCTTGCGCCGTACCGTCCAGCCTGCGTGCAGCGGCGGCAGCAGATATTGTTCGTGCAGGCCCTGCAAGGCCTGCAGCGGTCCTTGCGACAGGTCGTTGTTCAGCAGGATGGTGCAGGGGTCGAAGTCCTTCAGACCCAGCCTGCGCTTGCTGCGCAGCAGCGGTTCCAGCAGCAATTCACCACCGTCGGGCAATGCCAGCACCGTGGATTCGGTGACGCCGGCGTCAGGCTGGCCCAGGCGCACATTCAAGCCGGCCTGGGTGAAGATGTCGACCAGACGCTGCAGATGCATCAGGTAGAAACTATTGCGCGTGCGGTTCTCGGGAATCAGCAGCAGGTTCTTGGCCTCGGGGCAGATCTTCTCGATGGCTGCCATGGCCGCCTGCACGGCCAGCGGCAGCATTTCGGGCGTGAGATTGTTGAATCCCGCCGGGAACAGGTTGGTGTCGACCGGCGCCAGCTTGAAGCCTGCGTTGCGCAGGTCGACCGAACAGTAGAACGGCGGCGTGTGCTCCATCCACTCGAGCCGATACCAGCGCTCGATGGCCGGCATGCTCTCGAGCACACGTTGCTCGAGTTCGTTGATGGGCCCTGTGAGGGCGGTGATGAGATGAGGAACCATCGCTGGATTCTAGAGAGACGGGCCACAAAAGACAGCGGCGGCCCTCGGGCCGCCGCTGCTGCAGGAAACCAGGGTCCCCTGGAGCCTTACTTGTTGTAGGCCGTCTCGCCGTGCGAGCTGATGTCCAGGCCTTCGCGTTCCTCGTCTTCAGGCACGCGCAGGCCGATGGTCAGGTCGACGATCTTGTAGGCGATGAAGGCCACCACACCCGAAAGAATGACGGTGTAGATGACGCCCTGCGCCTGGATCCAGACCTGCGCGCCGATGCCGGGGAAGACACCGCACTTGTTCTCGATGTAGTCGCAGGCACCCAGGCCACCCAGGCTGGGGCTGGCGAACACGCCAGTCAGCAGGGCACCGACGATGCCGCCGACGCCGTGCACGCCGAACACGTCGAGCGAGTCGTCGGCGCCCAGCAGCTTCTTCAGGCCGGTCACGCCCCACAGGCAGACGACACCGGAGATCAGGCCGATGACCAGGCCACCGCCGACGCCCACGAAGCCGCAGGCCGGGGTGATGGCCACCAGGCCAGCCACCGCACCAGAGGCTGCACCCAGCATCGAGGCCTTGCCCTTGAGCAGCGACTCCGCCGCGCACCAGCTCAGCGTGGCCGCCGCCGTGGCCACCACGGTGTTGACGAAGGCCAGCGAGGCGATGCCATTGGCTTCGAGGTTGGAACCGGCGTTGAAGCCGAACCAGCCCACCCACAGCAGCGAGGCGCCCACCATCGTCAGCGTCAGGCTGTGCGGGGCCATCGATTCCTTGCCGTAGCCGATGCGCTTGCCCACCATGTAGGCGCCCACCAGGCCGGCGACCGCGGCGTTGATGTGCACGACGGTGCCGCCGGCGAAGTCGAGCGCACCCTTGGCCCACAGCGCGCCGGCGTTGGCCGTCACGGCTTCCAGGCTCTTGGCGTCGGTGATCGCGTCCGGGCCGTCCCAGTACCAGACCATGTGGGCCATCGGCAGGTAGGCGAAGGTGAACCAGATCACCGCGAACAGCAGCACCGCCGAGAACTTCATGCGCTCGGCGAAGGCACCGACGATCAGCGCCGTGGTGATGGCCGCAAACGTGCCCTGGAACGCGATGAAGGTGAGCTCGGGGATGTAGACGCCCTTGCTGAAGGTGGCGGCGATCGAGTCCGGCGTGACACCCTTCAGAAACAGCTTGTCGAGCGTGCCGAAGTACGGGTTGCTGGCCGTGAAGGCCAGCGAGTAACCGTAGATGACCCACAGCACCGAGATCAGCGCGAAGACCACGAACACCTGCATCAGCACCGACAGCATGTTCTTGCTGCGCACCAGGCCGCCGTAGAACAGGGCCAGGCCGGGGATGGTCATCAGGATGACCAGGGCGGTGGCGATGGTGATGAAGGCAGTGTCGCCCTTGTTGGGCACGGGGGCAGGCGCCGCCGCGGGGGCTGCGGCTTCGGCCGCAGGGGCCGCCGTGGCCGCCATGGCCGGCGCCGAAGCTTCCGATGCGGCGGGGGCCGCCATTTCAGGCGCAGACGCCGCTGGCGCGGAAGCCGCCGGGTCCTGCGCCAGCGCAGGCGCACTGAAGCCCCAGGCCGCGAGGCCCAGGGCGATGATGGAAATCAGTTTTTTCATGGTGAAGGGTTCTCTCGATGTCGTGGGTGTTCGCGCCGCGACAGCGGCTTACAGGGCGTCCTTGCCTGTTTCGCCCGTGCGGATGCGCACGACCTGCTCCAGCGTCGTGACGAAGATCTTTCCGTCGCCGATCTTTCCGGTGCGCGCAGCACCTTCGATGGCCTCGATCACACGGTCGACGATGGCGTCGTCGACCGCGGCTTCGATCTTCACCTTGGGCAGGAAGTCGACCACGTACTCGGCACCCCGGTACAGCTCGGTGTGGCCCTTCTGACGGCCGAAGCCTTTGACTTCGGTCACCGTGATGCCTTGAACGCCGATGCCGCTCAAGGCTTCACGCACTTCATCAAGCTTGAATGGCTTGACGATGGCGGTCACCATCTTCATGGTCTTCTCCTACGGTCTCAAAAAAGGGTTGTGCGGGGTGCTGCGCGCCCAGACCGGGGCGTACACCCCGGGCCGTTGACAGTGCAGGTTGCAGCTTCTGTGCCACATCGCCCTGCCCCTAGCGGTGGCATGGGGCGGCCACACCGCAAACAGCACGCCCAGGCAGCCTTTCCGGCAGGACAGCAACGCACCAATCGTGTGCACTCTTTCGGGTGACGCCCGCTTTGGTGCATTGCCACTCCCGGCCGTGGCCGAAGAATCTGCCGCCAGGAGGAAAGCCGCCATGTCACTGGCCACCGTTGCCAGCCGCGCGCTGGTGGGCTTCGAAGCCCCCGCCGTTCACGTCGAAGTGCAGTTGGCCAACGGTCTGCCCAGCTTTGCGCTGGTCGGGCTGGCCGACACCGAGGTCAAGGAGGCCCGCGAACGGGTGCGCGCGGCGCTGCTGCAAAGCGGTTTCAGCTTCCCGCACAACCAGCGCGTGGTCGTCAGCCTGGCCCCGGCCGACCTGCCGAAGGAATCGGGCCGCTTCGACCTGCCCATCGCCCTGGGCATCCTGGCCGCTGGCGGCCTGATCGACCCGACCAGGCTGGCGGCCGCGGAGTTTGCCGGAGAGCTGTCGCTGGCCGGCGAACTGCGCCCGGTGCGGGGCGCGCTTGCGCTGGCCCTGGCGGCACGGCGCGACGCCCAGATCGCCGGCGCCGCAGGTGGCCCGGCCCGGCAGCTGGTACTGCCCTGCGCAAGCGCGCGCACCGCCGCGCAGGTGCCGGGCCTGGACGTGCGCGGCGCGCGCACGCTGGCCGAGGTCGTGGCGGCATTTCTGCCGGGC
>JALHPF010000049.1 GCA_022842595.1 Rubrivivax sp. | reverse complement strand
CGGGCCCGGCGCCAGCCGACGCCTGGGCGGGCAGCAGGGCGAACTGCACGAGCGAGGCGCGGGTCGGCGCCGTCAGCGCGCCGATGCCGCCGTCCAGCAAGGGACGCAGCAGCCGGGCCAAGGTCGAGTACGGGGCGCCGGCATCGCCGGGGCGGCCTGCGCCCGACACCACCCCGGCAGCACCGGCCAGCAGCTCGGCCATCAGCCGGCTCTTGCCCAGCCCGGCTTCGCCTTCGATCAGCACGGCGCGCCCCTCGGACCAGTGAAACCGGACCGCGCTGTGCTCGCCGTCGCGGCCGGCCAGCAGGGGTGGCCGCTGCAGCGTGACAGGAAGCGACGGCCGCGCTGGCGGCTGTCGTGCCGGCGTTGCGGCCAGATCGCCCTGGGCGCGGTCCGACGAGCCTGCGCGCAGGGCTGCGGCCAGCGTTTCGCTTTGCGCCGAGGGCAGCGCACCGTACTCGGCGGCCAGCATCTCGGCCAGGCGCCGGTAGGCTGCCAGCCCGGCAGCGGCGTCGGCGCGCAGGTAGTGCAGCCGCATCAGTTCGCGGTGGTGGCTCTCGTCATGATCGTCCAGGGCCAGCAGGTCCTGTGCGGCGTCCAATGCCGCGTCAAGCTCAGCGGCGGCCTCGCGTTCTGCCAGGCGCCGGCGGGCCGCGTCGACCCGACGCTGGCGTTGGGCAGCGCGTTGCCGCGCCAGCCAGGCCGCGAAGGGTTCGCAGTCGGCGTAGTCGAACGGGGCCAGCAGCCTGTCGTCGCTGCCCGCGACTTCGTCGTCGTGCACGACGGCCGATGCAAGCAGCAGAGTGTCCCTGCCGACCAGCAGGTCGCGATCGAATCCCTTGCGGAAGCGCAGCAACTGCTGGCGCAGGTTGCGCCGGGGGTCGTCGGAGTCCGGCCACAGCATCGTGGCCGCACGCATGCGGCTGATGCCGGGTTCGATCGCGGCCAGCGCCAGCAAGGCTGCCGCCCGGCGTTCGAGCGCGACGATCGAGCCATCCGGCAGCAGCACGCCGGGCTCGCCGGACAGGCGGATCCGCAGACGGCTGCCGGCGACGCGATCATGCATGCGCGGATGATCGCTCATCGCTCATCGCTTATCGCTTATCGCTGCCACGCGGACGTTGGCGAGTCAGGTCGTCGTGGCGCGTGGCGAACGCGCCTGACGCACACGCTGCTGCACGAAGTCTTCCACCGTCGTGAGCGGCAGGCCGAACCGATGCTGCAGTTCAGCGGCAGCGTGGAAATGCTCGTCGAAGGCCGTGTCGGGCAAGCTCAGCATTCGCAGCACACGCGCCAGGCCGGGGTGGAACGGCTGCGCCAGCGTCGACATCGCGCGCGCCAGCGGCGCCGGCAGCTGCGAGACCCGCAAGGGGATGCCTGCCGCCTGCGCATACAGCGCGGCGATGTCGTGGTTGCTGTGGTGCCCGGGCCCCCCAATGTCGAGGCGGCGAAACGGCGGCGGGTCGGCCAGCAGGGCCTGCACGGCCAGTTCAGCCACGTCTTCGGCGCAGACGAAGTTGCGCGGCTTCGTGCCCGGGCCGACCAACGAGGCCTTGCCCTTGGCCAGCACGGCTTGGCCGTTGAAAAGGTGCACGTGCTGCTCCATGAAGGCGGTGGGGCGCAGCACCACCGCGTCCAGCCCGCTGGCCGCCAGCGCCTGTTCGATGTGGTGCTTGGTACGGAAGAAGTCCACCGGGTGATCGGGCCCGGCGCCGAAGGCCGAGGTGTAGACGAAGCGCCGCACCCCGGCGGCACGCGCGGCCTGGATCAGCGCGCGATGGCCGGCGTCGTCCACCTGTTCCGAACGCCAGCGCCCGCGCCCGAGCAAACCGTGGGCGGCGGCCAGAACGCGCTGCATGCCCTGGCAGGCGCTGGCCAGCGTGGCGGGCCGGGTCAGGTCTGCGACCATGAGCTCAGCGCCCAGCGCCGCCAGATCGGCGGCCAGGTCGGGGTGGCGGCAGGCAGCCCGCACCGCCACGCCGCGCTGGCGCAGCCGCCGTACCACCGGGCGGCCGAGCGCACCGGTGGCCCCGATCACCAGCACCGAGGTCGGTTCTGCGGCCATGCGGCCGATTGTTCGCGCGCCAGCCGGGCAGGGCCAGCGGGTTTGCCAGGCCCGCCGGGGCCGGGCCTGGCACTGATCAGCCCAGCTTGTCCTGCGTCTGCGTGTCGAAGTCGCTGGCGTCGTGGCGTTCGTGCAGCTGCTCCGACGGCTCGCCCCAGGTGCGGTTGACCATGCGCCCGCGCTTCACGGCCGGGCGTGCGGCAATCGCCCGGGCCCAGCGCACGACATGCGTGTACTCATGCACCTGCAGGAATTCGCCGGCGTTGTATTGCTGGCCGAGCACGAGGTTGCCGTACCAGGGCCAGACCGCGATGTCGGCGATGCTGTAGTCGCTGCCGGCGAGGAAGGGGTGGTCGGCCAGGCGGCGGTTCAATACGTCGAGCTGGCGCTTCACTTCCATCGTGAAACGGTCGATCGGGTACTGCATCTTCGCCGGCGCGTAAGTGTAGAAGTGGCCGAAGCCGCCGCCGAGATACGGTGCGCTGCCCATCTGCCAGAACAGCCACGACAAGGCCTCGGTGCGCGCCGCCGGGTCGGCCGGCAGCAGCGCGTCGAACTTCTGCGCCAGGTACAGCAGGATGGCGCCGCTCTCGAACACCCGCTGCGGCAGCGGGCCGCTGTGGTCCATCAAGGCCGGGATCTTCGAGTTCGGGTTGACTTCGACGAAGCCGCTGCCGAACTGGTCGCCGTTCTGGATACGGACGGGCCAGGCGTCGTATTCGGCACCGGCATGGCCCAGCGCCAGAAGTTCTTCCAGCATCACCGTCACCTTCACGCCGTTGGGCGTGGCCAGCGAATACAGCTGCAGCGGGTGGCGGCCGACAGGCAGCGGCTTGTCGTGCGTGGGCCCGGCGACGGGCCGGTTGATGCTGGCGAACTGGCCACCGTTGGGCTGCTGCCAAGTCCAGACGCGGGGCGGAACATAGTCCGGCGGGGAGTTGGGGATGTCGCTCATGCGGGCGACTCTAAGCCAGCGGGCGGCGTGGCACCATCGCAGGGCAAAGACACCCGGAAGACACCATGTTCAGACAGAAATACCTGACCCACGCCGAGATCATGGCGCAACTGCAGGCCTGGGCGGCGCAGTACCCCGGCCTTGCCCACCTCGGCAGCCTGGGGCGCAGCGCCGGCGGCCTGGACATCCCCGTGCTGACCATCGGCCGCGACCCCGAGCGTGTGCGCCCGGCGGTGTGGATCGACGGCAACATGCACGCCAGCGAAGTGTGCGGCTCGAGCGTCGCGTTGGCCATCGCCGAGGACGTATTGGCCCTGCATGCCGGGGCCGAGGCCGCCGGCGACAAGCCGCTGCCGGCACACATGGCTGCGGCCTTGCGCGAAACGCTGCTCTACGTGGTGCCGCGCATTTCGCCCGACGGCGCCGAGGAAGTGCTGACGAAAGGCCGCTACGTGCGCAGCAGCCCGGTCGACGAACGCCTGCACCGCGGCCACGCCTACTGGCAGGCGGCTGATGTCGACGGCGACGGGTTCATCGGTTCGATGCGTGTCGTCGACCCGAACGGCGAGCTCGCCGAACTGCGCGGCGACGACGGCCTGCCGCTGGTGCCTTCGGTGCTGGTGGCGCGCCAGCCCGAAGACGCCGGCCCCTTCTACCGCCTGTACCCCGAAGGCCTGATCGCCAACTTCGACGGTCGCAGCATTCCCGACCCGTACTTCCTGGGCGACAACGAGTACGACTTCAACCGCAACTTCCCGTACAGCTGGGCGCCCGAGCCGCAACAGGCCGGCGCCGGCCCCTATCCCGGCAGCGCACCGGAAACGCGAGCCGTACTCGACTTCGCCACCCGCCACCCGAACATCATGGTGTGGCTGAACCTGCACACCTTCGGCGGCGTGCTGATCCGGCCGCTGGGCGACAAGCCCGACAGCAAGATGAACGTCGGCGACCTGGGCATCTTCGAACAGGTCGAGGCCTGGATGACCGAGCACACCGGCTACCCCACGGTCAGCGGCTTCCACGAGTTCCTGTACGAGCCCGACAAGCCGCTGCATGGCGACCTGTCCGACTACGCCTACCACCAGCGCGGCGCGCTGGCCTACGTGGTGGAGTTGTGGGACGTGTTCAAGCAGCTCGGCATCGAACGCAAGAAGCCCTTCGTCGACCACTACTCGAAGTTCACGCGGCAGGACATGCGCGCCATGGCCAGCTTCGACCAGGCGCACAACGCCGGGCGCATCTTCGGCGCCTGGCGCAAGGCGCAGCACCCGCAACTGGGTGAAGTCGAGATCGGTGGCTTCGACCCGCGTGTCGGCATTTGGAACCCGCCTTACGAACGACTGGCTGAAACCTGTGCCACGCAGAGCGCGGCCTTCCTGCGCGTGGCCGCGCTCGCGCCCCGTGTCACGCTGGAAGTGCTGAAGACCGAACGCAGCGGCGAGCACACCCACGTGGACCTGCGTGTCGTCAACAGCGGCTACATGGCCAGCTACGGCCTGCCGTCGGCCAAGACCCTGCCGCACTGCGAACCGCTGCGGCTGAAGGCGCATGGCAAGGGCGTGACGCTGCTGGTGCCGGCCGGGGGCGTGACCGAGATCGGCCACCTCGAAGGCTGGGGCAGCGGCCTTTACGGCGGCCCCAGTGTGTTCGGGCCATGGACACGTGGCAACAGCAACGAACGGGTCGTCACGTTGGCGCTGACGGGCAAAGGTACGCTGAAGGTGGAAGTGGGCTGCTGCCGAACCGGCTGGCTCAGCCTGGACATCGAGATCGGCTGACGGCCACTGCTGCAGGCAGTCTCGACGGTGCAGCAGGGCTGCACCGTTCCGGCGCCGGATGCTCGAAGCTAGACCCTGCGGCGCGCTGTCACGTAACTGACCGCGCCAAGCCCTGCCAGCAGCAGCAACACGCTGCCGGGTTCAGGCACGATCGACACGGAAATATCCATGACCGATTCGCGGACGCCCGTGCCCGTGGCCACCAGGGTGTAGATGCCAGGGGTGATGGCTCCCGCCAGCGACGACACCGCGAAACCGCCGAGCGTGCCCACCAGCGTGTCGCTGCCCACCAGCGTGTTGCCGGGGCCGAAGATGTCGATGTTGACGCCGATCAGCCGCGGGCCCGGGCCGGCCGCGGTCGAGATCTGCCAGGTGGCACCGCCGACGAAGCTGGTTGCGCCGGCCCCCACCGTGAACGTCACGGACTGGCTGAGGGCGCCCACCGCATTCGTCACCAGGGTGTCGATGAGCAGGCTGTCACCCACCGCCAGCGGTGTGGCCACCGTGGCCGAAGCCACCAGGGTGTTGAAGCTGACCGATTGATTGGCTGCGTGGGCGCCGGTGCAAAGCAGAGCCCCGAAAGCGCAGGCGGTAGCCGCAAGCAATGGAATCGAGGGCTTGTGCATGGCTGGGCTCCGGTAAAGCACGATTCGCAATGTTCTGGCAGTGGCGGGCCTTGAACAAGTGACTTTTGTTGATGGCCCCCTGTTTGAAGGGGTCGCCGCTCATCCGGGCTGGTTCCTTGACCCTCTGCGCCCCTGTGGCCGGCGGCCGGCGAAGATGTATCGACGCTGACCTGGGACCGCCGGCAGTTGTTACAGAAGCCCGTGAATCCAGCTCTCGACAAGGTCTGCGCCAGCCTCGAAGTGCATGCCGTCTTCGGTGCGGAAGGCCGCGCCCCAGAACCAGCCGTGGCGGTTGAAGATGGGGGCAATCAGCGTCAGGCCGAACTGCACGCTGTCGTTGCCATGGACGTCGAGCACACCGCCCAGCGTCAGGTCGATGGCGGTGCCCCAGGAATGGTTCGAGATGCTCGTGGTGGACCCGCGCACCCAGCGGCAGCACAGCATGCCGGCCGTGCCCAGTGCGCGGTAGACGGCGGGCTGTTCGGCGCGAATGTCGATCATCACCGCTTTCAGGCTCAGCACCGCGGGCACCAGCCCGGCCACGCGGAAGGGGCCCACCGAATCGAGCACGGTGTTGCGCCGCACGCGTGGCAGCGTGGGCGGCTGGCACTGGCTGCTGTAGTCGCCACTGCGCGGGTCGCCGATGAGTTCCAGCATGCGGCGGTTGCTCACGGCCTGCAGACCCGGGTTGAGGGTGTCGGCGGCCGGCCGCGGCACCGGGCGGGTGAGGTCGGTGGTGGACAGTGTGGCGGGTGGCGGCTGCCTGATCATGCCGCTGTAGGTGCCGGCCAGGTGGTGCCAGCTGCGGCCGCCGGGGTCGATGCGGCCGTCGGGGCGGCGCATGAAGCCTCGCTGGAAGTCGACGATGGCGTCGACGGTGTTGCGGCCGCAGATGCCGTCGGCGTCGCCCAGCCGGGCAAAGCCCCGCGCCAGCAGCAACTGCTGTACCCGGCGCACGTCGACGGCCTGGTTGGTGCCTCCGCGTCCGACGGCTTCTCCGATGCTGTCTGCGGGCATGGGGTCTCCTCGAGGCTTTTGAAATCAATGTAGCGGGCCCGGGAATGTTTGCCTATGGCTGGCTCAGGAAAGGCCGGAACCTGTCGGCAGCATCGTGGTCCGGTTGTCGCCGCTGGCCGCTGGCCGCTGGCTGCCGGCTGCAGCGCCGGTGACCGTGTGCACGGGCCTTCCGCAACGGCTCGCCGCCGCCATCAACCCGTCGCGCATCGAGATGCCACTGCCTGACGACCAGACCTGACGATCCATGCCAGCGGAAGTGGCCCGCATTGACCCGGCCACCGACATCGAGTCGGCACGGCTGCGTCCCGCCCATCTCAATGCGGTGCTGGCCGACATCGGCTGCGTCCTGCCGCTGGTCTGGGCCTTCAGCCCCTGGGGGTGACTGCGGGCCTGTGGCTGTGGTTCGTGGTCATGACCGGTTGCTGTGACCTCGCCCTGGCCGACTGGCAGCGCCACAGCCGGCAGCCGAGTACCCGTGCCGCGCCGGAAACCCGGCGCTGGCGGGCGTGGCCGTGTTGCGGAAGCTGTACGCCCTGAAGATCGACCGCAGCCGAGTCGGCAAGATCCTGCTGCGCCACGACGCGCGTGCGATCGTGCAGACGATCGCCAACTTGGCCACGACGCTGGGCCTGGCCATCGCCTGCGACGGCGTCGATGCTGCCGAGCAGCGGCAGGCCGTCACCGCCCTTGGCCGCGACCAGCTGCAGTGCGACGGGCCCCGGCCCCGGCAAGAACACGGGTACTGCACTAAAGTCGGGCGGTGAGCACCCTTGTTCCCATCACGGTGGCGCTGGACTGGACACCGAACACCACGCACATCGGTTTCTTCGTGGCCTTGGCCACCGGTGCCTACGAGCAAGCCGGGCTCGACGTGCAGTGGCAAACCCCCGAGGAAGACGGCTACACCCTCACGCCCGCCGTGAAGGTGGCCAGTGGCCGGGCCCACTTCGGCCTGGCGCCGAGCGAGACCCTGCTGAGTTTTGCGCTGCAACCCGACAAGCCCGCATTGCGGGCGGTGGCGGCGGTGCTGCAGCAGGACACCAGTGCCATCGCTGTCCGGGCCATGGGCCCGGTGCAACGCCCGGCGCAGCTGGACGACCGGCGCTATGCCAGCTACAGCGCGCGGTACGAGATGGCGATCGTGCGCGCCATGGTGCAGGCCGACGGCGGCCGCGGCAGCCTGGTCGAGGTGCGCCCTGACCGGCTGAGCGCGCCGGCCATGCTGGACGCCGGCGAGGCCGACGCGACCTGGATCTTCAGCCACTGGGAAGGCGTGCAGGCGGCGCGCCGGCGGCGGCCGCTGCGGCTGTTCCGCCTGGGCGACTTCGGCATCCCTTACGGCTATTCGCCGCTGCTGCTGACACGTGCCGACTGGCTGGCCAGCGAGCCTGCCACCGTGCGCGCCTTCGTGCAGGCCAGCGCGCGGGGATGGGCGCTGGCCGCGCACGACCCGGAGCGCGCCGCGGCCTTGCTGCGCCAGGCCGCGCCCCACCCCAGCCTGGCCGACGCCGACTTCGTGGCCGAGAGCGCTCATGCCCTGGCGCCAGCCATCCTGGACACCGCCGGCCGCTGGGGCACGATGGACCGGCAGCGCTGGCTCGACTTCGCGCAGCTGCTGGTGCGCCTGGGGGAGTTTCCGGCCGACCAGGTGGACCCGGCGCGCTGGTTCAGCGCGCTCGACTGAACCGGCACCGACTGCTCAGTCGCCCAGCAGTTCGCCGATGGGCTTGAGGTCTTCGACGCGGTCGCAGATGGACTTCACCATCATCAGGATCGGGATGCCCAGCAGCAGGCCCCAGATGCCCCACAGCCAGCCCCAGGCCATGACGCCGACGAAGATCACCACCGGGCTCATCTTCGCCGCCCGGCTGGTGAACCACGGTGCCAGCACATAGCCCGAGATGATGTGGATGACGATCCCGGCCGCCGTCACCAGCAGTACGCCCTCGAAGGTTCCGAACTGCATGAAGGCCACCAGCGCGGACGCGGCGGTCACGGCGATCGGTCCGATGTAGGGCACGAGATTGAGCACGCCGCTGGCCACGCCCCACACGGCCGCGTTCTCCAGCCCGATCCACAGGAACACCAGCCAGGTGGAAACACCGACGAGCACGCTGATGCCCAACTGCACCAGCAGGTAGCCCTGGATCTGGCTGCTGATCTCGTCCATGGCCTGAACGGTGAGCTTGCGCTTGCTCAGCCGGCCACCCGCGATGTGCACGATCTTGCGCCTGAAGGTGTCACCCGATGCCAGCAGGAACAAGGTGATGAAGAAGACGATCGTGAACTGCCCGATCAGTGTCACCAGCCCCAGGGTCCCGCTCCACAGGTATTCCTTCAGGTCGAGCCCGGCCCGCTCGATCCGGACCACCTGCACGCCATCGCGGACGCGCGCGGACTTGTTGGCTTCCTTCGAAGCGGCCTCGATCTGTGCTGCGGCCTCCTGGACCTGGGCGACGGGGGTCGATGTCCGGGCGGACCGCTGCATGGCGTCGCGCAGCTTCTTGGCAGCGGCCGGCAGGGTTTCGACGAGATCGGCGGCGTCATCGGCCAGGTAGTACGCACCGGCGCCCATCGCGCCGACGATGCCGAACATCACGGCGCTGGCGGCGAACAGTCGCGGCAGACGCCGCCCTGCCAGCACGTTCACAAGGGGTGTCAGCGCATAGCTGCTCACCAGCCCGAGCATCAGCGGAATGAGAACGGCACTGGCCCAGCGCAGCATGAAGATCGTGGCCAGGACGGCCAGCACCGCCAGCGACACGCTGCGCACGTTCACCGCCATCGGCAACGTGGTTTCCGGTGTTTCGGTTACCTCGCGGACTTCGGGTGTTTCCGGTACGTCGGCTGCCAAGGGTTCTTGCATCGAGGCAAGGAAGGTCAGCGCCGCGGCGCGCGCGAAAGCCGCCACCAGGTGTGCAGCCCGTTCAGCGCCATCAGCGGCCACAGGAAGGTGCAGATCATCACCCAGAGTACCCTGTTGCCCTGTTTGTCGCGGCTGGTCGTGCCTTCACTGAAGCGGTGCTGTTCGCGGCCGGTGGCCACTCCGAACAGCGCGCCGAAGACCAGGAAGGCGATGATGAACAGGTTCATGGTGGGCTCCCCCAATTCCGTGTGGATGGAAGGGCCCGACCGCAGCCCGTGTCAGAGTTTTGCTCAAAGTGTGGTGTAACGCAAGCGGTACACGGCGAACCGGGGTGACCCACCGGCGCCGCCCGCGGGTGTTCCGGCGCGTCGCCCGCGCGCTGCCGAGCCGGTGCTGCCTTTGGCCGCTTGCAGCTGGCGCTACTGCGGCGTGAAGCCGCTGGCCTGGATGATCTTGGCCCAGGTGCCGGTGTAGGCGCGTTCGCGCACGGCCAGTTGCGCCGGTGGCATGTGGGCCACGTTCAGGCCCATGGCCGTGAGGCGCTCGCGAATGGCCGCCTGGGCCAGCACCTTGGCCATGGCGGCCGAGAATGCCTCGACCTTCGCGCCCGGCGTGCCGGCCGGGGCGAACACGCCGTAGTAGGGCAGCTCCTCGAAACCGGGGATGCCGGCTTCGGCCAGCGTCGGCACGTCGGGCAGCGCGGCCTGGCGCTGCGCGCCCATCACGGCCACGATGCGCAGCTTGCCGGCGCGGTGGTTCTCGATGAAGTCGGGGATGCTGCCGACGCCGGCGGCGATCTGGTTGCCCAGCATGTCCTGCATCATCGGTGCACTGCCGCGGTAGGGCACGGGCACCAGGTCGAGGCCCGCGCGTTGCGCCATCACACCCACCAGGAACTCGGGCACGGACGCCGGGGCGGGGATACCGACCGAGCCCTTGCCCGAGCCCGCCCCCTTCACCCATGCGAAGTACTCGGCCAGGCCCTGGGCGGGCGTGCCGCCGCTCAGGGCCACGGCGTTGGCGAAGCTGGCAAAGCCGGTGACGGGCACGAAGTCGCGCGCCGGGTCGAAGCCAGGGGTCTTCACCACCAGCGGCAGGATCGAGACGGTGTGGTCGTGGCTCAGGAACAGCGTGTTGCCGTCGGGCGCGGCGGCCTTCAGCGCCTGCGCGGCCAGCTGGCCGCCGGCACCGGCCTTGTTCTCGACGATCACCGGCACACCGAGTTCGTCCTTCAGTTTCTCGGCCAGCAGCCGGGCGATGGCGTCGGTGCCGCCGCCGGGCGGGAAGCCCACCAGCAGCTTCACGGGCTGGCCACCTTGCGCCAAGGCGTGTGCGCCGGGCAGCGCCAGCACGGCGCTGGCGCCCAACAGTTGCAGGACCTGGCGGCGTTGAAACTGGCTCATCATCTTCCCCTCTTGCATGCCATGCGGTACCGGCACTCTAGCGTGCCTGCCTTCTTCATCCACCCTTCGACGACACCATGAACCAAGAACTGTTCGACCGCGGCCTGAACACCCGCCGTGAAGTGCTGGGCGCCGAGTATGTCGACGCCGCCATCGCCAACGCCGACGACTTCAGCCGCGACCTGCAGCAGCTGGTGACGCAGTACGCCTGGGGCGACATCTGGAACCGCCCGGGCCTGGACCGCAAGAGCCGCAGCCTGATCAACCTGGCCATGCTGACGGCACTGAACCGCCCGCACGAACTGCGGCTGCACCTGCGCGGAGCGCTGAACAACGGCGTCACCAAGGACGAGATCCGCGAGGTGCTGCTGCAGACCGCCATCTACTGCGGCGTGCCGGCCTCGATGGACAGCTTCCGCCAGGCGCGCGAGGTGTTCAAGGAGATGGGCGTCTAGCGTACGCGTTCACCGCGCCACAATGGCCGCAGCGCCAGCACGCCGAGCAGCGGGCCCAGCCCCAGCCAGGGCAGCACCGTCGCCAGCGGCGCCTGGGCGGCCCAGCGCACGAAGAACTCGATGCTGGCGATCGAGATCGCGAAACCCAGGCAGTTGGTGAAGGTGAGCACGCTGCCGACCGCCTGGGGCGGCGCGTTGCGCGCAGTCAGAGTCGAAAGCTGCGGCGAGTCGCCGGCCACGGTGATGCCCCAGATCACGAGCCACAGCGCAAACAGCGCGTCGCCCGCGCCCAGCGCCCAGGGGGCCAGCGCGCAACACAGCCCGCTGGTGGCCAGCTGCACCGTGGCCACACGGGCACTGCCCCAGCGCCGCGCCACCAGGCCACCGGCCACGCAGCCCAGCATGCCCGCGCCAAGCACGCCGAAGGCCGACCACGACAGCGCCGGCCCCTGCACACGCGTGGCCAGGATCAGCGGCATCAGCACCCACAGCGTGTACAGCTCGACCATGTGGCCGAAGTAGCCCAGCGCCGAAGCACGCACCCGGCGTTCGGTCCAGATCGATGCCAGCGCCTGCAGATGCAGGCGCAGGCCGGGGCGATGGCGTGGCGCTGCACCCGCTGCACCTGCGGCAGCGGACGCAGCCGGCGCATCAGGCAGCCCCAGCGCCACCAGCAAGCCGGCGGCCACTGCCATCGCGGCCACGCCCACCATCACCCAACCCCAGGGCAGGCTGCCGGCGGGCAGCGCCGCCAGCAGCCCGCGCAGCGCATGCGGGCTGGCCGAACCCAGCACCAGTGCCCCCACCAGCCAGCCCAGCGCATTGCCCAGCCCGCCGCCGCCTACGCCGGGCCGGCTGGGGTACCACTGTGCCGCGATCTTCATGCCCACCGGGTAGATGCCGGCCAGGAAGAAGCCGGTGGCCGCGCGCAGCCCATGCAGCGCCGCCAGGTCGGCCGCCTGCAGCACCACGGCCAGCGCTGCCAGCGTGCAGCCCGCCGCCGCCAACGCGCACACCAGGAACAGGCGGCGCGGGTTGTAGCGGTCGGCCACGCCGCCCAGCGCAAACACCAGCGTGCCGACGATGAAGCCGAACTGCACCGCCGATGTCAGCGACCCCAGCGCGCTGTCGGGCCAGGCGTAGGCCTGCTGCAGGTCGGGCATCACGGCGTTCACCGCGAACCAGGGGGAGGTGCCCGCGAACTGCGCCAGCACCAGCCGCGGCAGCACGCGGCCGGGAGCCGGGGCGCTTGTCATGGGGGCATTGTGTCGGGGTGCTGCGCTTGGCGGTGCAAGCGCGGCTGCCGCCAACTGGGAAACCGGTTGCGCGCGGCGTGGCTTCGTCACATGCCGTGCCCGTGCAGCAGGCGGCCCCTCATGATCGGTGGAATCACAACCGATCGAGCCAACACCATGCCCGTGCCGTCACGCCGCCACCTGCTGCTTGCCACCGTAGCCGCTATTGCCGGTATTGCCGCGAGCGCCCTGCCCGCAGCGGCCCAGACCCAGCCGCCGCCCCTGCCCAGCGCCCTGGTGCTGGAAGCCGGCCTCGTGGGGCAGTGGTCGGGCGTGCTGGTCTACCGCGACTACCAGAACGACAGGAGCTTCGAGCTGCCGGTGTTCACCCGCATCCAGGCCGTGGCCGACGGCCTGACCTTCATCCGGGTCTCCGACTTCGACGACGGGCCGAAGACCGGCCGCGTCTTCATCACGACCGTGAGCCTGTTCGACGCCGATGGCCGGCGCGCCAGCCAGGCCAGCTTCCGCAAGGGCCGGGCCGTGGAGACCTGGGTCGAGAAGGCCGAAGTGCTGGCCTGGCAAGACGCCGAACACTGGACCGTGCGCTGGCAGCACGAAGGCCAGGACAACGGCCAGCCCGCCGTTCTGCGCACCACGCAGAAGCGCACGGGCACGCTGCTCGAAGCCACGCGCGAAGTCAAGCCAAGCGGCGCGCCCGACAGTGAATTCCGCCAGCGCAACCAGTCACGGCTGACACGCCAGCCCTGAACCGGCCCAGCGGCCTGGCAGCCCTGCGGCCTCGCTTCAGGGCTTGCCGACGATCTCGGTGACGAGGTACTTGCCGTCTTCCTTCACGGCCTTGAATTGCACGCGGTCGCCGGCCTTCAGCTTGTCGAGCAGGGCCTTGTCCTTGACGCCGAAGACCATGGTCATGCTCGGCATGTCCAGGTTCTTGATCTCGCCATGCTTGAGGGTGATCTTGGCGCCGTCCTTGTCGATCTTGCGCACTTCGCCGTCGGCCAGGTCCTGGGCGGCTGCGGTGGTGGCCACGGCCAGCACGAGGCTGGCGGCGGTGATGATGGCGATGCGTTTCATGGCTGCTCCTGGGGTGGGTTGGGTCATTTCGGGGTGACGCTGACGCGGCCGACCATGCCGGCCTGGTAGTGGCCGGCGATCAGGCAGGCGAAGTCGAATTCGCCGGCGCGGTTGAAGGTCCAGACGATCTCGCCCTGGCCTCCGGCTGGCACATGGGCCATCCAGGGTTCGTCGTGTTCCATGTCCGGGAACTTCAGCATCTGCGCGGCGTGTTCGTCCAGTTCCTGCTTCGTGCCGAGCACAAACTCGTGCAGCATCCGGCCGTCGTTGCGGACGACGATGCGCAGGGTCTCGCCGCGCCGGGCCTGGATGCGGTCGGGCAGGAAGCGCATGTCGTCGCTCATGCGGATGTCGATGCGGCGCAGGCCCGGGCGCGGCTGGCCGGCGATGCCCCAGGGCTTCTGTTCCGGCGCTGCGGCGCGCGGCTTCGAAGTGTGTGCCGGGCCATGGGCCCAGGCCGGCGCAGTCACCGATGCGCCGAAGGTGGCGCAGGCGGTCGCTGCGGCCTGGGCGCGGATGAAGTCTCGTCGCTGCATGTCAGTGGCCACCGTGCCCGCCGGCGGGCTTGCGCACTTTCACTTCGACGCCACTCTTCGATGCCGCTGGCGGCTGCGCGCGGCTGGGCTCGGCCAGCGCGCCGGTCCATTCATAGGCCACGGTGCCGGGCGGGTGCTGGTACCAGCCCGGGTCGCTGTAGTCGCCGCGCTTCTGGTCGGCCCGCACCTTCAGCACGCTGAACATGCCGCCCATGCCGATGGCCCCGAACGGGCCCTGGCCGGCCATCATCGGCGCGGTGTTGTCAGGCAGGGGCATCTCCATTTCCGTCATGTCCTTCATGCCGCGTTCGCCCATCACCATGTAGTCGGGCACCAGCTGCGTGATCTTGCGCGCCACTTCGCGGTGGTCCACGCCGATCATCGTGGGCACGTCGTGACCCATCGCGTTCATCGTGTGGTGGCTCTTGTGGCAGTGGAACGCCCAGTCGCCGGGTTCGTCGGCGATGAAGTCCAGCTGCCGCATCTGGCCCACCGCGATGTCGGCCGTGATCTCGTACTGCCGCGCGGTCTTCGGGGTGGGTCCGCCGTCGGTGCCGGTGATCAGGAATTCATGCCCGTGCAGGTGGATCGGGTGGTTGGTCATCGTCAGGTTGCCCACGCGGATGCGCACCTTGTCGTTCTGGCGCACCACCAGCGGGTCGATGGCCGGGTAGATGCGGCTGTTCCAGGTCCACAGGTTGAAGTCCAGCATCGTCATGATCTTCGGCGTGGCGCTGCCGGGGTCGATGTCGTAGGCGTTCAGCAGGAAGCAGAAGTCGCGGTCGACCTCGTCGATGAGCGGGTGCTTCTGCTTCGGGTGGGTGACCCAGAAGCCCATCATCCCCATCGCCATCTGCACCATCTCGTCGGCATGCGGGTGGTACATGAAGGTGCCCGGGCGGCGCGCCACGAACTCGTAGACATAGGTCTTGCCCGGCGGGATGCCGGGCTGGTTCAACCCGGTGACACCGTCCATGCCGTTGGGCAGGCGCTGGCCGTGCCAGTGGATGCTGGTGAGTTCGCCCAGCCTGTTGGTGACGAACAGGCGCACGCGGTCGCCTTCCACGACCTCGATCGTCGGCCCCGGGCTCTGGCCGTTGTAGCCCCACAGGTGCGCCTTGAAACCCGGCGCCATCTCGCGCACCACGGGTTCGGCCACCAGATGGAACTCCTTCACGCCGTTGTTCATGCGCCAGGGCAGGGTCCAGCCGTTGAGCGTGACCACCGGGTTGTAAGGCCGGCCGCTGGGCGGCACCAGCGGTGCTGCGGTGTCGGCGCTGGTCTGGATGACGGGCTCGGGCAGGGCGGCCATCGCCACCTTGCTGACGCCGGCGGCGGCCATCGTCGTGGCCGCGGCCAGGCCGCTGCGGCCCAGGAAGTTGCGTCGGGAAACCATGGTCTCAATGTCCTTTTGCGTCGGTCGGGGCGGGGCCGCCGGGGGCGATGGTGGGCAGCGCGCCGGCCGGACCCACCAGGGCCTGGTCCAGCGCGGCCTGGGCCAGCCAGAAGTCGCGCAGCGCTTCGATGGCGGCGTTGACGCTGGCGATCTGCAGCCGTGCGTCGGCGAGCAGTTCGAACACGCCGATCAGCATGCCGTTGTAGCGCAGCAGGTTCTCGTCGAGGATGCGCTGGCGCAGCGGCACGATCTCGTCGCGGTGGTGGCGGGCGATGTCCCAGGCCGTGCGGTAGGCGCCATAGGCTTCACGCACTTCGCTGCGCGCGTTCACGGCCACGTCGGCGGCCTGGTGCAGGGTCTGGCGGTAGACGGCCTCGGCCTTCGCCACGCGGGCGCTGCCGCTGTCGAACAGTGGCAGTTCGAAGCCGATTTCCCAGCCGCGCTGGGTCGGTGCTTCGTTCGAGCCGTTGCGCATCAGGCCCAGTTCCAGCACGTTGACGAATCGCGTGGCCTGGGTCAGGCCCAGATTCTTCGCGGTCTGCTCGGCGGCGGCGCGTGAGGCCTGCACGTCCAGGCGCTGGGCCATCGCGCTGCGTTCGATGTCGGGTTGCCCGGCGGGTTCGGGCGGCAGGTCGGGCAGGCGCGCGGGCAGGGTGAAGCCGGTTTGCGCGCCCCACAGGCCCAAGAGCCGCGTCAGACGTTCGCGGCTGGCAGTGCGGGCCTGCTGGGCACGTGCCAGGTTCAGCGCGGCGTCGGCATAAAAGGCCTGTTCGCGCGCCTGGCTGAGCTTGTTGAAGTTGCCCACCGCGGCCATGCGTCGCGCCAGTTCGGCGCTGGCCTCGGCGGCCTGCATCACCTGCTGCATGTAGCGCAGGGTTTCTTCGGCCGCCACGGCCTGGACGAAAGCGCGGCGGGTGTCGGCGGCAACCGTCAGCATCTGCAGCGTCAGCTCGCCCTGCACCCGCGCGAACTGGCGCTGGGCCATCGGCTGCAGCCAGGGCAGGGCGATCAAGCGCGCCAGGTTCAGGTGCAGGCCGCGTTCGATCTCGCGTTCATCACCCTTGCTGCTGCGGCCGAAGCTGAAGCCCGGGTTGGCCAGCCGGCTGGCCTGCACACGGTCGGCATCGGCGATGCCCAGGTCCTGCAGCCGGGCCAGCAGGCCGCGGTTGTTCAGCAGCGCGATCTGCACGGCGGTTTCGGCCGTCAGTGGCGCCGCCAGCAGTTCGCCCACACGGGCGGTGATGCGCGCCTGGTCGGCTTCGGTGTGCGCCATCTGCAGCTCGGCGCCGATGTGCTTCCTGGCGGCTTGCTGCAGCGGCTGCAGGGCGGCGTCCGGGGCCAGCGAGGCGCAGCCCGTCAGCAGCGCCGCCGTCGCCGTGACGGCCAGGCGCCAGGCGAGGAGCGGGCGGTCAGTGGCCATGGCGGTGTTCCTTGGCGGGCGGCGGTGGCGAAGCGGGCGAGGCAACCGGTGCTGACGCAGCGGCCTCCGGCTGCGCTGCTTCGCGGGCGTAGGCGCGCCAACCGCCGATGCGGGTGACGGTGTCGTTCGCCTCGCGCCAGGGAATGGGCGTGATGTCGGCCAGCGGCCGGTAGCGCGTGAAGGCCGAGCGGTAGGTGGTGGCCGGCACGCTGGCCTGGGGCTGCGTGGGGTCGGCCGCGACCGGGCTGGAGGTCGAAGGCGCAGCCAGCGAGGCCGTTGGGCCGGCGAGCAGTGCCAGCGCGACCAGCCAGCACGGGCGGGGGAATGAGGTCATGGGAGGCTCACATCGAAGACGGCGAAGGGGCGCGGCGCCGCCGGGGCGCTGCGCGGGCTGCGCTGTCGGCCGCCGCATCGGGCAGCCGCAGCCGCAGCGTGGCGTCAGACGATGAAGGCCTTGGGCGGGCGGTCGAGCCCGGCGGTGGTGACGCCGGCGCGGTGCGGCAGCGGCAGCACGGACATGGTTTCGGCCATCACCGCAGCCGCGGTCCAGCGGCTGTGGCTGGGCAACGCGGCGGCCACGCAGCAGGCGGCACAGGCGCTGCAGGTGTGGCCGGCGGCAGTCTGGTCGTCAGCGGGTGCCGGCAGGGGCAGGTCGGGCGACGCCGTTGAGGCGTGATGGGCTGCGGCCCCTTCTGCAGCAGCGCCCGTGCCATGACAAGGATGCGCCGAGTTCTCAGAGACCACCACCACCGCCGCCATCGCCACGCAATGCAGGCCGGCGCTGGCGGCCAGCCCCTGCAGCGGCAACAGCAGGGCCAGGCACCAGATCAGGAAGTGCCGCATCGGAGGGTGCATGGCCTTGCGCATGGCGGCAATGTAGCAGGCGGCCTGGTTCGCCGCTGTTCGAAGACTCGATCTACCAGCTCAGCATGGCCTGCTTCGCGCTGAGCTTGCTGCCGCGCTGGCTGCTGCCGGCGGCCACCGCGGCGTCGATCTGTCGGAACTTCGGGAATGCCTTGAACAGGCCGATGTCCACGCCCTTCAACGCCGCCGGGTTGGCGCACTCGAAGCGCACGGTGGCTTCCAGCTCGGCATGGCCGTCGCCGGCCTTGGGTGCAGCAGCGGCGGCGGCCGGGGCCGCGCCGGCCGGAGCCAGCAGCGCCGGGTCCAGCACGTCGGACGACAGCTCGGCGCCCTTCGGCACGCAGCTGGCCGCGGCGGTGGGCGTGAACAGGCCTGCAGGCGCGTGAAAACGCTGCGCCATCTTGCGCACGGTCTCGCGCTCGGCGTCGGTGCGGGGTGGACGCTCGAAGCCCAGCAGGTTGTCGAGCGGGCTCTCCAGCGTGATCTCCAGCGCCTTGCCGTCCACCGCCACCTGCAGCTTGGCCACGCCATGCTGGTGGGCACCGTGTTTGTGGCCCTGAGCGAGCGCAGGGGTCGACGACAGGGTGGCGAAGGCCGCGCCGGCAACGGCGGCAACGAGGAAGGTGCGTTTCATCAGGCAGTCTCCAGACAGGTGGCGCAGCGGCCGTACAGGGTCAGTTCGTGGCGCTCGACGGTGAAACCCGGCGGCGCCATGCGCGCCAGGTTGCCGGGGCACTGGTGCACGTCGTAGACACGTTCGCAGGCGGTGCACTGGAAGTGGTGGTGGTGTTTCAGGTGCGCGGCCTCGTAGCGCGGGCTGTCGCCGGGCAGGGTCACGGGCGCCACCTCTTGGGCGTCGACCAGCAGCTTCAGGTTGCGGTAGACGGTGGCCAGGCCGAGTGCGGGCACCTCGGCCTGGGCCGCGGCCAGTACTTCCAGTGGCGACAACGGGCGCTGTGCGCGTTCGATGGCGCTGCGGATGGCACTGCGTTGGCGGGTCGATCGTTCCATGGCTTGTGAAAGTGGGTGGCCAGGGCTGAATGATCGCATGCTACGATAACGAGAATGCATTTGCATTAGAGACGCCGCACCTGCTGTCATCCATGCCTTCATCCAGCCCGCATCGGCCCACACCTTTCCTGCCGCGCAGCAGCCTGCTGATGTGGGGCGCGGGCCAGCGCCTGGCGGCAGCCGGGCTGTTGCTGCTCGGGCTGTGGCTGGCGGTGGCCTGGGCATTGGGTGACTGAGCCATCGCCGCTTTTTGCCAGGAGCCCCATCCCCATGAGCACTACTGCCATCACGCTGTCCCAACTGCACCTGTCCTGGCGCCAACAGCCAGCCGTGAAGGGCCTGTCCGGCAGCTTCGCCGCCGGCTCGTTGACGGCCATCGTCGGCCCCAACGGCGGCGGCAAGTCGAGCCTCATGGCCGCCCTCACCGGGCAGCTCGCACCGGTGCAGGGCCGGGTGCAGATGGCGCCATCGCTGCAGGGCCGCATGGCTTACCTGCCGCAGGTGTCGCAGATCGACCGCAGCTTCCCGGTGCGCGTGCTCGACGTGGTGATGCTCGGCCACTGGGGCCGCCAGGGCGCCTGGCGCGCGGCGACGCGGGCGCGCAGCGAACAAGCCCGGCAGGCGCTGGCCACGGTGGGCCTGGCGGGCCTGGAAGGGCGCAGCCTCTCGGAACTGTCGACCGGCCAGTTCCAGCGCGTGCTGTTTGCCCGCCTGCTGCTGCAGGACGCACCACTCATCCTGCTGGACGAGCCCTTTGCCGCGGTCGACGCCCACACCACCGCCGACCTGCTGGCCGTGGTTCAGCGCTGGCACGACGAAGCCCGCACCGTCATCGTCGTGCTGCACGACCTGGACGCCGTGCGTCGCTACTTCCCGCAGACCCTGTTGCTGGCGCGCGAGCCCGTGGCCTGGGGTGCCACGGGCGCAGTGCTGACGCCAGCCAAGCTGTTGCGCGCACGCCGCCTGTCAGAGCACTGGGACGGGCGCACGCCCTGGGCCGCCGAACTGCTGGCCGCAGCGTGACGGCCAGCCCGGGCGACGCCGTCGCCGCGTTTTCGCTGCACGCCTTCTTCGTGCAGCCCTTCGTCGAATTCGGCTTCATGCGGCGGGCGCTGGTGGCCTGCCTGGCGCTGGCCATCAGCTGTGGCCCGGTCGGCACGCTGCTGGTGCTGCGCCGCATGAGCCTGGTGGGCGACGCGATGGCCCATGCGCTCCTGCCCGGTGCGGCGGTGGCCTTCATCTTCTTCGGGCTCTCGCTGTCGGCGATGAGCCTGGGCGCGTTCGCTGCGGCCTTGCTGGTGGCGGCGCTGGCCGGCGGTGTCGCCCGTTTCACGCAACAGCGCGAAGACGCCAGCTTTGCCGCGTTTTATCTCATCGCGCTGGCGGCCGGCGTGATGCTGATGTCCACCCATGGCAGCAGTGTCGACCTGATGCAGGTGCTGTTCGGCAGTGTCCTGGCGGTCGACGACGCCGCGCTGCTGCTGGTGGCCGGCGTCAGCAGTGCCAGCCTGCTGGTGCTGGCGCTGGTGTGGCGGCCGCTGGTGCTGGAGTGTTTCGACCCGGGCTTCCTGCGCCAGGTGGCTGGCGCCCGCCCCTGGGGTGCCTGGCTGCACCAGCTGTTCCTGGTGCTGCTGGTGGCCAACCTGGTGGCCGGCTTCCAGGCCCTGGGCACGCTGATGGCGGTGGGGCTGCTGATGCTGCCGGCCATTGCTGCGCGATGCTGGGCGCAAGACCTCACGCGCATCGCGCTGCTGGCCGTCGCCATCGCCGTAAGTTGCGGCTACGGCGGTTTGCTGCTGTCGTTCCACGCCGGGCTGCCGTCGGGCCCGGCCATCGTGCTGCTGGCCGGTGCGGTCTATGGCTTCTCGGTTGCCCTGGGCTCGCGCGACAGCCTGCGCAGCCGCCGCGCCCGCGCACCCGTCATGCAAACCCGGTCCGTATGAACGATTCGATGAACCCCCTGGTCTCACGCCGCGTTGCGCTGGCCGCGCTGCTGGCGCTGCCACTGGCTGCACGACCGCAAGCGCCGCCGCTGCGGGTGGTGGCCAGCTTTTCCTTGCTTGCCGACATGGCCCGCGAAGTGGGTGGCGACGCGGTGCAGGTGTCGGCCCTGGTCGGCCCCGATGCCGACGCGCATGTCTTCGCGCCCACGCCGGCCGACGCCCAGCGTCTGGCACAGGCCGACCTGGTGCTCGTCAACGGCCTGGGCTTCGAAGGCTGGATCGACCGCCTGGTGCGCGCCGCCGGCTACCGCGGCGCCGTGGTCGTGGCCAGCGCCGGAATCACGCCGCGCCAGGGCGGCCGCCATGCCGACCCGCATGCCTGGCAGAGCCTGGTGCATGCCCAGCGTTATGCCGAGAACATCCGCGCGGCCATCGTGCAGGCGCGGCCGGCGGCGGCTGCAGCCGTGAACGCGCGGGCCGCCGACTACACACGCCGGCTGGCGGCGCTGGACACCTCGATCCGCACGCGGCTGGCGGCGGTGCCCGCTGCGGACCGCGTCGTCGTCACTTCGCATGATGCCTTCGGCTACTTCGCCGAGGCCTACGCCGTGCGTTTCCGCGCCGCCCAGGGCTGGAACACGTCCAGCGAGGCCTCGGCGGCCGACGTGGCGCAACTGGTGCGCCAGCTGAAGGCGCAGCGGGTGCGGGCCTTGTTCGTCGAAAACATCAGCGACCCGCGACTGCTGGAACGCATTGCCCGTGAGGCCGGTGCGCGCCTGGGCGGCACGCTCTACAGCGACGCGTTGTCGGCACCCGGCACGCCGGCCGGGTCCTACCTGGGCATGATGAGCCACAACGCCGACACGCTGCTGGCCGCCCTTCAGCCGGGCAGCTGACGGCCGAACACTGCGCCTACGTCCACCCTGGCCTGCAGCTTGGCGCACAGCAGGAAGCTGCCGGCGAACTTGCGCTGCAGGAATATCAGGTCGGTCGGTGGCGTGCGGGCGAAGCCGCCGCCGCCCATGACCTGCGCCCGCCCATGCTCGAAGACGGTGCCGACCAGGCGTGAACGGCCGAAGTCGTAGAGCCCTTCATGGCGCAGCGGTTCGCCCGACAGCAGCATCAGCTCGATCACCGCGCGGGTCTGCTCGGGCGGGTCGGCTGCAGCGGTGAAGCCAGCACGCAGCGCCGCCGCTTCGAGCCGGGCGCGGTCGCCGTTCTTCAGCGCCAGGCCGATCTCGCGCAGGTCTTCCACGCGCTCGCCCGCCACGGTTTCGGTGGCACCGAAGTCCAGCAGCGCGATGCGCCGGGTGGCCGGGTCGAAGAGGTAGTTGCCGATATTCGGGTCGGTCTGCACCAGGCGCATCTCGAAGAATTCCTGCACCGACAGCCGGCATAGCGCCAGTGCGATGTGGTCCCGCTCGGCTTGTGGTCTGGCCGAGCCCACCCATTCCGCCACCGGGCGGCCGCTGGCGAATTCGGTGGCCAGGATGTGCGGCGTGCAGTGTTCCGGCACCACCGCAGGCACCCACAGCACCGTGTCATCACCCAAGCGCGAGCGGTAGTCGCTGAGATGCGCGGCTTCGCGCGCGTAGTCGGTTTCCAGCAGCAGCTGTTCGCGCACCCGTGCCAGCAGCGGCGCCAGGTCCAGGTGGCCTGGCACCAGGCCGGGCGTGCGCAGCAGCAGGCCGATGTTGGCCACATCGCTGGCGATGCTCTCGCGCACGCCGGGGTACTGGATCTTCAGTGCCAGCACCTGGCCGTCGTGCGTTTCGGCGCGGTGGACCTGGCCGATGCTGGCCGCAGCGATCGGTGCGAAGCTCAGGCGCTTGAAGCGCTCGCTCCACTGCGCGCCGTATTCGCGTTCGAGCACTACGGTCAGCTGGGTGGCCGGCATGTGGTGGGCCTGGTCGCGCAGGCCCGCCAGCAGTTCGGCGAATTCCGGCGGCAGCACGCCGTGGCCGTCCATCGACATCAGCTGGCCCAGCTTCATGGCCGCGCCGCGCAGATGGCTCAGGCGCTCGGCCAGGCGGCGCGCGTTGGTCGGGGTCAGCATCAGCTCTTGCAGAACCGGCCTTTCGCCGCGCATCAGCTGCTGCAGCCCACCGGCGGCGGCGCTGGCCGCCATTTCGCCGACGGCGCGGCCCAGGTGCAGGAAGCGGCGCGTGCGGCCTTGAGGAACGTTCGCCGTGCGGCGCGGGGGCCCGGCAGGGGCGGGCGGGTCAGATGCGTGGGTCATGGGCCGGATTTCGGGCATCGCACCCGTGTCGTGCAGCGTACCCTGGCGCACAGACATGTGCCCGCCACGCGGTCAAAGTCGCGGTGAACATTCCGTTCTGTCGACGAAAGACCAGCATGCGCCCAACAAAGATCCTGCCCAAGCCGCTTTCCTGGGTGAATGGGCTTGCCCTACTGGCTGCCCTGGCCCTTCCGGCCGCGCCCAGCCTGGCCCAGAACCCGGCCGCGCCTGCTTCCGCGGCACCGCTGACCCGCGCCGACGCGAAGGCCGAACGCGACGCCTTCCTGAAGACCCACCGCTGGGACGAGCAGTCCGAGCAGTGGATGATGAAGTCCGGCGTCGAACCGCCCTTCGGCGTGATGTCGCGGGCCGAAGTGAAGGCTGCCCGCGACGACTTCCTGAGCAAGAACCGCTGGAACGACATCAAGGGCCAGTGGGAGCCCATCAAGACGGCGCCGCGTGTGATGAGCACCTTGAGCCGCTCGCAGGTGCGCAAGGAAACGGTGCAGTTCCTGAAGACGCACAGCTGGAACGAAGAGAAGGAAGTCTGGGTGATGAAGCCCAGGGGTGCCGGCATGCAGTGAGGGCTGCAGTCGCTGGCAGTCCGTCGAAAGGCGATCGAGGCGAGAACCTTGCCATGCCGGCGGCGTGCGCGGTCAGCATCAAGTCCTACAGGGCAGGGAGCGGGTTTGCCCGGATACTCGTGCAAACCCAAGGACCGCCATGCACATCCGTTTCGGCTACGAGCTGCAGTACGACTGCCCCCAGCCCACCCCGATGATCCTGATGTTGAACGTGCACTACTCGCGCACGTCCGATCTCGTCGAGCCCGATCACCTGATGTTGTCGCCGGCCATTCCCGTGAGCGGCTATCGCGACAGCTTCGGCAACTGGTGTTCGCGCATCGTGGCACCCGCCGGGCGCACACGCATCACCACCAATGCGCTGATCTATGACCAGGGGCTGGTCGAGCCCGTGGTGCCGAGCGCCTGGCAGACGCCGGTGGAACACCTGCCCGAAGAGACCCTGGTCTACCTGCTGGGCAGCCGCTATTGCGAGACAGAACGCCTGCTGCCGACGGCCTGGCAGCTGTTTGGCAACGCGCCCATGGGCTGGGGCCGGGTGCAGACCATCTGCGACTACGTGCACCGCCACATCCAGTTCGGCTACCAGCATGCGCGGGCCTCGAAGACGGCCTACGAAGCCTGGCACGAAGGCGCTGGCGTCTGCCGCGACTATGCGCACCTGGCCATCACCTTCTGTCGCTGCCTGAACATTCCGGCGCGTTACTGCACCGGCTATCTGGGTGACATCGGGGTGCCGCCGAACAACGCACCGATGGACTTCGCCGGCTGGTTCGAGGCCTGGCTCGACGGTCGCTGGTACACCTTCGACGCGCGCAACAACACGCCGCGCATCGGCCGCATCCTGATGGCGCGCGGCCGTGACGCGGCCGACGTGGCCATCAGCACCAGCTTCGGCCCGAACACCCTGGCGGGCTTTCGCGTCTGGACCGACGAGGTCAGCCTGACCTGACGAGCCTGCCGACCCTGCCAGGGCCCAGCTACTGGCCTTGCAGATCGTCGGCGATGGGCACGCTGGCCAGCACCGCCAGCAGCATCGCGATGGGCAGCGTGGCCGCATAGCTGAGCCACTGGAACGACAGCGCACCGACCAGCCCGCCGCCGGCAAAGCAGCCCAGCAGCGCGCCGTGCAGCTTCAGGCGGCTGCGGTCGGCCTGCACGAAGTCGTCGGAGGCTGGTGCGACGCGGCGGTTCCAGTAGAGCAGCCGTCCGAGTTCGATGCCCAGGTCGGTGATCACGCCCGTCATGTGCGTGGTGCGCACCACCGCGTTCGAGATCTTCGTGACCAGCGCGTTCTGCAAGCCCATGATGAAGCACAGCAGCGTGACCGTGGCCGGCACCAGCAGGGTGGTGTGCAGCGACAGCGAAGCGCCCAGCACTCCGAAGGCCAGCAAAAGCACGGCTTCGAGCAAGAGGCTCAGCGCATATTCGCTGTGCATCTGGCGCTGGCGGGCCCAGTTCACCAGCAGCGTGGTGGTGATGGCACCGGCCAGGAAGGTGGCCACCAGCCCCACGCCGGCCAACGCCAGGCCGACATGGCCCAGCGCCAGGTCGTCGGCCACGCCCGAGACGATGCCCGTCATGTGCGAGGTGTAGCGCTGGATGGCGAGGAAGCCACCGGCATTGATGGCCCCAGCGACGAAGGCCAGCAGCAGGCCGAGCTGGCGGTTCGCGCGGGGCGTTCGTTCGCGGCCCGTCAGGCTGCGCAGGGTCTGTCGAGGCATGGGACAGCATAGCCGGCTGCTGTGCCATGCGGCAGCAAGGGCTGGCCGGCCAGCGCCTGGGCCAGCGTCGCGACGATGGCAGCGACGTAGATCGAGCCGAGGAACGCCGTGCCGGCCACCGCCGCCGTGCCACGCGCCGGCAACCATCGCCCCAGCAGCCACGCCGACGCCGGCAACGCCTGCATCGCATGCAGGGCCAGGAAATGCGAGACGCGCAGGTCGCCGAACTGGCGCGACCAGCCCAGTCCGGGAACGTCGCCGGGCTGCGGCAGCCCGCCCACCAGGCTGCTGCTGCCCGAGCCGATGACGAAGCCGCCGACCGTGCCGAACACGAAGCTGGTGGCCAGCCCGAGCACCACCGCCAGGTGCAGCGCCGGTGGCAGCGCATGGGGCCGCTGCCGCACCACGCCCCAGGCCAGCACTGCAGCGGCCAGCGTCAGCACGGTGGCGCCGGCGCCCATCAGCTGGTACATCACGGCACGCAGCGGGGTGGTGAGGTTGAAGTGCGAGGGCTCGCCGCGAGCCGCCATCGTGCCGATGTAAGCCAGCTCGAAGGCGGCTGCGGCCACCGGACCCCAGACCACGAAACGGCCGCCCCAGCCGCGGGCGAAGACCGGGCCGGCCAGGGGAAACAGCCAGGCCAGCGTCAGCAGGTACACGCCCAGCGACAGCTGGAACTTCAGCGGCTTGACCCACACCCCCACGCCCAGCAGCGTGCGTGGATCCAGCACCTGGGCCACGAGTGTCGGAAGCATCAACAGCAGGCAGGCCCAGCCAGCCAGCGCCAGCACAGGCTGGCGCAACGACCAGGCCTGGCCAAAACTCGAAGGTACTTGCCAGGGCTTCACAGCGCACTGTCGCGCAGGCGCTTGGACGCTTCGCGGTTGGCCAGCAGCTGCGTGCCGTCGCGCATGTGGATGTCCAGCTGCGACTGCTCGTCGGGCCTCATCGATTCGACGAAGTCGAGGTTGACGATGGCATTGCGATGCACCCGCAGGAAACGTTCGGGGTTCAGCCGCGGTTCCAGGTCCTGCAGCGCCACGCGCACGAAGTAGTGCTGGCCGCGCGCGGCCACCAGCGTGTACTTGCTGTCGGACTTCAGGTATTCGATCTCGGCCACGGCCAGCGGGAAGATGCGGCCACGGTCGCGCACCAGGATGCGCTGCAGCGGCTCGGCCACGGCCGGTGACTGCAATGCCGCCAGCGCCTGTTCACGTGGTGCGGCGCCTTCGGCCAGCACGCGCGCCACCGACTGGTCGAAGCGCTGCTGCGAGAACGGCTTGAGCAGGTAGTCCACCGCGTTCAGCTCGAAGGCCGTGACGGCATGCTGGTCATAGGCCGTGGTGAAGACGATGGCCGGCTGCACCTGCAGCTGGCGCACCACGTCCAGGCCGTTCATCTCGGGCATCTGGATGTCCATGAACACCAGCGCCGGCGCCAGTGCGTTGGCCATCTGCAGCGCCTGGCGGCCGTCGCCGGCTTCGCCGACCAGCTGCAGCTGGAGGTGCGCGGCGATGAAGTCGCGCAGGGTCTCGCGGGCCAGGGGTTCGTCTTCACAGACGAGGACGGTGGTCTTCATGTCGGCAGCGAGAAAGCGGCGCTGAAACCGGCGCCGGGACGGGTGTCGATGCGCAGCCCGCTGGCCGCGCCGAATTCCAGCGCCAAGCGGCGCGAGACGGTCTTCAGGCCCAGGCCGGAGCCGGTCTCCAGCACGTCGGGCGCACTGCCTGGGCCGTTGTCGGACACGCTGACCTGGAGCCGTTGCGCAGCGCGGTCCAGCTGCACCCGGATGGTGAGCACGCCGGGCGCGCTGCGCGGGTTGAAGGCGTGCTTGATGCTGTTTTCCACCAGCGGCTGGATCGACAGCGCCGGCACGCTGTGGGCCAGCGCGGCTTCGTCCACCTGCCAGCGCACCGACAGGCGTGGCCCCAGGCGGAGTGCTTCCAGGCCCAGATAGTCGCGCGTGAAGTCCAGTTCCTGCTGCAGGCTGACGCGGTCGGGGCCGCTGCCTTCGCGGCCCTTTTCGGTGTCCAGAACGTAACGCAGCATGTCGCTGAACATCAACAGTGCCTCTTCGGCCTGCTTGGGGTTGCGCCGTACCAGTGCCGTCAGTGAGTGCAGGGTGTTGAACAGGAAGTGCGGGTTGAGCTTGTTGCGCAGTGCTGCCAGTTCGGTGCGCGCCAGCAGCGCAGTCGCCTGGGCACTGGCCGCGGCCTCGGCGCGGGCACGCTGCACCGCCCGGAAAGCGGTGAAGCCTCCGGCCACCGCCCAGAACATCATCATTCCGAACATCGTCTGCCAGATGAACCAGTTGCGGCGCGCGCGCTCGGCGGCGGCTTCACCGAAGAGCAGCCAGAACATCGCATACAGCAGCAGATGCCAGGTCACGGCGAACACCAGGGCCATGCCGATGTGGTTCAGCAGCACCCGGGTGGCCCCGAAACCACGCCGTTCCAGCCAGCCGGTATATGGCCATAGCGCCATCAGCAACAGGAAAGCCGGGCCCAGGTTGCGGCCGACGCCGCCCAGCGCCGACAGCAGGTCGATGTCGCGCGAGAAATCGCCGTCGATTTCGTTGGCGATGGCGTAGACCAGGCCCAGCGGCACCCAACCGATCAGGTAGGCCTTCATCACTTCCTGGGGTGGCATGCGCTGGGGTTGGGCGGCGGGAACGATGTGCATCATGGGAATTCTTGCGGCACCAGCAGGCCCCGTGCCAGCAGCGCGCGCCCGATTGACGGCGTGGCGGAGCGAAATGCCCCACAGGAAGCGCGAAATGCCGGAGACCAGGGCGGGAAGCCGGCGCGTTGGCGCCGGGGCCTGGCATCCGGGTTCAGGCGAAAGAGAGTGCTGGTTGGGCTGCGGCGTCTGCCTTCGGCCCTTTGCGGTCGTTCGTTTCTTGCCTGGTTGGTCCCTCTGCAAAGGCGGGCTGGGGCTGGCTGTGGCGCTTATCCTCGGCGGTCTCCGCTTCGCTCCGACTTCCCTGCGGTGCT
>JALHPF010000048.1 GCA_022842595.1 Rubrivivax sp. | reverse complement strand
CGCACCTACCGCTACGTGCTTGCCGATCTCGGCCACGCGCTCGAGAACCTGCGCGTCGTCGCCCGCCACCACGGCGCCACGGCCACGCTGCTGCCGGCCTTCGACGAAGCACGCGTCGCCCAGGCGCTGGGCATCGACGAAGCGCAGGAAGGCGTGCTGGCGGCCATGCTGCTGCAGCGCGGCGAGGCCATTTCCCTGCCGGCGCTCGTGCCAGCGGCGTGGTCACCGCCCGCGCTGGCCTCGGCGCAGCCGACGCTGCTCGGCATCACTGACGCGATCCACCGCGCCACGTCCTTGCGCGCCACCGCGCTGCCCCCTGCCGGGCACGCACCGCCGCGCCGCAGCCCCCTGTCCGCGCCCACCACGTTGCAGCCTTTGCCGCACGAGGCCACCCGCATCACCGACCCGCTGGCGTTGATCGCCCGCCGACGCTCGATCCGCCGCTACAGCGACGAGCCGGTCGCGCTGGCCGACCTGGCCGCGGTGCTGGCCGCGATGGCGGCCCCTGGTCCGCTGCTGTCCGACGCACTGCGCATCGACGTCGTCACCCGCCGCGTCGCCGGGCTCGACCCTGGCGCCTGGCGCTACCACCCCCAAGCCCACGCGCTCGAGCGCCGCGCCGCTGCCGGCGACAAGCTGCGCAAGCGCGCCCGCGCCGCCGGCCTCGACCAGGACGTGATCGGCGACGCCGCCGTCGTCTTCGTGCTCGCGATCGACCGCAGCGCCTTCGCGGCCGATGCTCTCGGCGCCGCACGCGGCTACCGCCACGCCTTTCTCGAATCAGGACTGGCCGGCGAACGCATCTATCTCGAAGCCGGCGCACGTGGCCTCGGCGTGTGCGCCGTCGGCGCCTTCTACGACGACGAGGCCGCGGCACTGGTGGGCAGTGACTCTGCGCGCGAATGGATCGTGCACTTCGCGGCGATGGGGCGGGTGGGGTGAATGGACCGGGTCAGGGCGGCGAGCCTAGGACAGCGGAATTTGGGTCAGGCTCGGGAAGAGACCATCGACCTGCCGCCCGAAAGCAGACATCCGGCCGCGCCGACGGCTGCGGCAAGCGATCGTCCCGGGCAAGGCGCCGGGATGGCAGGCGACTTCTGCGCTCGTCGATCCATCACGACAGAACGGGGCAGCGCATCAGACTAGATCGCCGGCGCTTCGTCCACGGCCAGGCCGGCGGCAGCCACCGCCTGGCGCGTGAGCGGCAGCAGTTCCTCGTAGCGCTGCACCAGGCGCGCGATCTCGTGCGCCGGAAGATGCGCCGCGCCCTCGTGCAGCGCCGAAGCCGTGGCCGCCAGCCCCGTCAGCCCCAGGTTCAAGGCCGCGCCCTTGGCGGCGTGGGCGTTCACGCGCAATTCCAGCGTCTGCGCGTCGCGCACGGCGGCGCGCAGGCGCTGCACGGTCTGCGGCCCCTGGTCGAGGAAGTCGCCGATCATCTGCGCCAGCCGCTGCCGCGGCATGGCCTGCAGCGCCATCTGCAATGCCGCGCTGTCGATCACCGAATGCGCAAGGGCCAGCGCCGGCAGCAGCGATGGCGTTTCCTGGGCGACGACCGGACTACTGCATTCGCTGCCAAACAGCCGGCGCAGGGAACTGGCCAGCTTCTGCGGGCTGACGGGCTTGGTCAGGAAGTCGTTCATCCCGGCCACCAGGCAGCGGTCGCGCGTCTGTTCGAAGGCGTCGGCGGTCAGCGCGACGATGGGTACGGCGGCAGCGGCGCGGTCGGGCAGGGCGCGGATGGCCTTGGTCGCCCCCAGGCCGTCGAGCAGCGGCATGTGCAAGTCCATCAGCACCACGTCGAAGCGGTGCTCGCGAGCGGCTTGCACGGCTTCCTGGCCGTTGGCAGTGAAATGCGCCTGGTGGCCCAGGTTTTCCAGCAGAGCCGCCAGATACTGGCGGTTGACGGGGTGGTCTTCGGCGACCAGCACCTTCAGCGGACGCGGCAGCGCTGCGCCGTCGGCGTCGGCCGGCTTGGCCGAGGCATCGGGTGCGGGCACCAGCACCAGGGGAATGCTGAAGTTGAAGGCGCTGCCCTCGCCGGGCTTGCTGCGCACGGTGATGTCGCCACGCATCAGCCTTGCCAGGTTGCGCGAGATCTCCAGCCCCAGGCCGGTGCCGCCGTGGCGCCGCGAAGGTGTGGCATCGCCCTGGCCGAAGCGCTTGAACAGCCGGGCCAGGGTGGCTGCGTCCATGCCACTGCCGGTGTCGGTGACGATGAACTCCAGCAGCAGGCCGGTCTTGGCCTGGGCCGCCTCGGCGGAGTCGGAACCGCCCGCCGGCGCGTTGCCGGTGCGCACGTCGAGCACGACGGCGCCGCGGTCGGCGAACTTGATGGCGTTGGACAGCAGGTTGAACAGCACCTGCTTCACGCGTGTGGGGTCGATGACCACCCGTTCGGGCACGGCCGGGTCGGCGTCGAAGTGCAGGGCCAGGGCCTTGGCATTGGCCTGCGGGCGCATCAGCGCCTCGACATCGCGCAGCAGCGCGCGCAGGTCGGTGGGCACGGGTGACAGGCTCATGCGACCGGCTTCGAGCTGCGACATGTCGAGGATGTCATTCAGGATGGCCAGCAAGTGGTCGGCCGATTCGGTGGCGGTGCGCAGGTAGTCGATCTGGCGCGGGCCGAGACCGGTTTCGCGCAGCAGCGACAGCATGCCCATCAGTCCATGGAAGGGCGTGCGAATCTCGTGACTCATGGTGGCCAGGAAGGCGCTCTTGGCGTCGCTGGCGGCCAGCGCTTCGCTTTGCGACTGGCGCAGCTGCTCGGCCAGCGCTTCCAGTGCCTGCCGGCGTTCGCGCAACTGGTTCAGGTGGTGCAGCGCGATCAGTGCAAAGGCCAGGGTCAGCACTGACAGTGAAATCGTCAGACCCAGGCTCAGCGTGTTTTGCTGGCGCACGGCCAGGGCGCGGGCTTCGACGAGTTCGGCCACGCGGTGCGAGGCGTCGAGCGACAGACGGTGGATGTCGCCGTTCATCTCCTGCAGGGCCGGCCAGAGCTGGTTGACGAAGTCGGCCGTCAGGGCCACTTGCGGGGCGTGGCCCAGTGCCAGGTCGGCGCGGGCGATGAAATCCTGCATGGCCTTCAGCGTCTGGCGGTGCTCGATGCTGGCCTGCAGCAGCCGCTGCGGCCTGTCGCCCTGCAGCAGTTCGACGCGGCTGACCCAGATCTCGTAGCGCAGGCGCAGCGCATCGGCGTCCAGCGCGCCCGGTGCGCTGGCCGCCTGGCGCCAGCTGTCCCGCAGCCGCAGGTACTCGGCTTCGTTCTGGTAGATCATCAAGACGACGAAATCATCGTTGGCCTGCACCGCTGCGCGCAGCAGCGTGAACTGGCGCGCCTGCACCAGCACTGCCGCCACCAGGGCCAGCGCCAGCACCAGCCCCACCAAGCCCAGCCAGGTGTAGCGCCGGCGGGGCAGGAGCGCCGGGTCGCTGAGGGGCTCTGGCCCGGTCATTGCACTTCCAGGCTGTGCACCTGCCAGATGGCGCGGCTGTAGTGCACGGCGGTACGCAGATCGGCGACGCTGTCGAAGGGGTACATCACGAAGAGCGGGCCTTTGTCGCGCACCGCCATCGGCTGGCCGTCGCGCAGCCTGGCCAGGATCACGTCGTAAGCTTGGACATCGGCGACCGGAATGTCGACGCGGTAGTCGTTCAGTGCCGTCAGGCGCAGCCTTGTCGCCGTCGTCTGGGCACCAGCTGCCTGCAGCACATCGCGCAAAAGCGGGCCGGTGAACTGGCGCGGTCGGCTGTACCAGGGTGTGCTGGTCACCACGCTGTGCTGGGGCAGTGCGGCGAGTGCGGCCATGTCGAAACGCACCGGCGCGCCCGGGCGCAAGTTGCCCGAAACAGACAACACCACCGGCCCGGCATCGGCCGCCAGGCCGGCCAGAGGGTGGGCGATGCACCCCACCGGCAATGCGAGCAACCTGGCCAGGCACGCCCGGCGTGCGGGCTGCGGGTTCATCCGCCGATGCAGGAATTTGTCATTCGGCACCGCTTCATTCTAGGCGCCACCCCTGGTGTGGGTTCTGCGCCGCGGGCGGGCGCTGGTTGCGCTTTCAGCTGCTGCGCAGCATCTCGCCCAGTTCCAGTCCGGTCAGGGTCTTGGCGCCGCGGGCCAGCCAGAACATCAGGGCGATCATCATCGCCATCGATGGCAGTGCGATGACCGGATAGCTCAGCAGCGTGAGCCGCCCCAGTTCCTGGTTGAAAGCCTCGGTGCCGGCGGGGCTGACGACGACCCAGCGCGCCAGCACGTAGTTCGCCACCGCGGAAAAGAAGAAGGTGCCAGCCAGCAGCAAGGTGCCGGTGCGCAGCCGCAGCTCGAAAGGCACGATGTTCTTGCGGACTTCCAGGGCCGCATGCACGCGTTCGACATCGAACAGGCTCGGGTTGAACACCAGAACCCGGATCAGCGGCTTTTTTGTCCACAACGAACCCAGCACCACCAGGCCGATGAAACCGGGCACGGCGGCTTCCTTCACCGCCAGCCACTGGGGGTCGAGCTTGAGCAGGCCGATGCCACCCGTGAGCAGGGTGCTGACGACACCGAGCACGGCCAGCCAGTTCAGCTTGCGGCGCTTGATGCCCTCCCAGACACCCCAGCCCACGGGGAATGCCAGGGCCAGGAGCAGGGCGCGGACGGGACCCAGCCGTTCTTCGCCGCTGAGCTGCATCAGCACGAGGGCTGGCACGAGGATGGTGATGCCGATCTCGAGCAGCGGGTTCGGTTTGTTCGCGGGGGGGCTGGTGGCGGTCATCGGGGCGGGTTCAGGCATTCGGGAGCGGGAGCGCCCGAACTGTGCCACGTGGGCGCGTTCAAGGGGTGCGACTGGCTGCGCGCAAGCGTTGCAACTTGCCGGCATAAAGCGCATGCATCGCCGGCGTGGTGCTGTGGTCGGCCGCCTGGACCAGATGGGCTTCGGCCAGCGCACCCTGGCCCAAACGCTGGTGGGCCACAGCCAGCCAGAAGTGCACCTCGGGCTGATGCGGCTGCTGGCGCAATTCCGCGGTGAACAGCTCGCGAGCCTGGTTCACGTCACCGGCGGCGAAGGCAGCCCGGCCCTGGTCCAGCAGCTGGAAGGGCGGATGGGGCTGCAGGGCCTGCAGGCGCAGCGCCCAGGTCTGGGCTTCGGCCTGGCGGCCTTCCCTTCCCAGCGTCTGCACCAGGTTGGCCATGGCGCTGACATGCCTGGGCGCCTGGTCGAGCACGGCGCGGAAGGCCCGCTCGGCCGCCACCAGATGCCCGTGACGCAGGTAGACGACGCCCAGCGTGTTGACGGCCGGCAGGTAGCCCGGGTCCTGCAGCACGGCGGCGCGCGCAAACCAGTAGGCGTCGGTGCCCAGGCCTTGCTCCAGCGTTTCGGCAGCGCGGTTGTTCAGGTACATGGCCTTGGCCGCAGCGTCGCTGATGCGTTGCACACGCTGGCCACGCAGGCTGCGCCCGGGCAGGAAGTCGACGGTGAGCTCGCGGTCGGCGTCCACAGCCAGGTGTGAATGCGGGTTCAGCGGCCGCGCCAGCAGCAGGTTGACATGCCCGCTGGCAAACACCAGGTCGCCCAGGCGGGTGTAGCTTTCTTCGCCCTGAACCGACTGCAGGGTGGCTTCCAGCCCCATCTCGCGCGCCAGCGCGGCCGTCATCAAGGCCAGTGACAGGCAGTTGCCGGCACGGGCCTCGAACGCCTCGGCGGCATTGCGGGTGCTGCTGGCGTCGTAGGCCAGGCGCAGCCGGCCGCCGGCTTGAAGATCGTTCAGCAGCACGGCGCGCAGGTCGGAGGCGCGGCGCGACGGCGCACGGGTGCGTGCGACGAATTCGCGCATGGCCGGGCTCACGGCCAGGGCCTCTTCGGGGTCGATGCGGGTCTGAGGCGGCGCGAACAGCGCGTCTTCCAGCAGGCCAGGCGGCAGGGTGGGCGGCGGCGTGGCGCAGCCGGCAAGCGATGCCAGGGCGGCCAGCACAAGCAGCAAGCTCAGTCGCATCGGGTTCTCCGGGGTGACCGCGACGATGTTCATCGTAGCGGAGCGCGCTCGCCGACAATGCGGGATTCGCCCTTAGCTGCCGCCTTTCCGACATGGTCCCACCACCGCCGCTGACCGCTCTCGAAGACCTTCCCAACCAGATGCAGGGCGCCGGCTGGGCCGTGCTCTCGGCCGACTCGCTGCGCAGCCTGTGCGCTGCGCCGGCTGCCGACTGGTCGGCCTGGCTGCCGCTGTGGAACAGCCTGCCGCCCGACCCGCACCTGCGCGACGGTGGCGGCTACCGCCAGCGCCGCCACGGCTGTTTCACTGTCGCCGATGGGCAGGTGCAGCATGGGCCCCGGCGGGCACACTGGCAGCCGCTGGACTACAACGCCCTGCATGGCGGCTTCGAGCGCTGGTTCGAACCGTTGCCGCCCGTGCTGGAGACCGACCCCGCCTGGTCGACGCTGCTTCTGGGCCTGGCACGCGTGGCCGACCTGCTGCGGCCGGCGCCGTGCTGGTACGGCGAAGCCCACATGTTCCGCATCGACACGGGTGGCGCCGGCGGCATCGGCCGACCCACGCCGGAGGGCGCGCACCGCGACGGTGTCGACCTGGTGGCCGTGGTGTTGGTGGGTCGCCACAACGTGAAGGGTGGCGAGACGCGGGTCTTCGACGCGCGCGGTCCGCAGGGCATGCGTTTCACCCTGGCCGAACCGTGGAGCGTGCTGCTGCTGGACGACGAACGCGTGATCCACGAAACGACCCCGATCCAGGCCGTGCAGGCCCATGCACCCGCCTGGCGCGACACCCTGGTGGTGACGCTGCGCCAGGGCGGCTTCCAGGGGCCGGACGCCGTCAAGCCATGAACCCGGACACCGCCCCTCTGGCCATCGGCTACGACGACATCATTGCCGCTGCCGCCCGCCTGGCCGGCCAGGCGCACCGCACGCCGGTGCTGACATCGACGACGCTGAACACGCGAACCGGCGCCCAGGTCTTCCTGAAGTGCGAGAACCTGCAGCGCATGGGTGCCTTCAAGTTCCGCGGCGCCTACAACGCGCTGGCGCAGTTCACACCTGGGCAGCGGCGCGCCGGCGTGATCGCGTTTTCGTCGGGCAACCACGCGCAGGCGATTGCGCTGTCGGCACGGCTGCTGGGCATGCCCTCGGTCATCGTCATGCCGCAGGACTCGCCGGCGGCCAAGCTCGCCGCCACGCGCGGCTACCAGCAGGGCCAGGCCGGCAGCGAAGTGATGCTGTACGACCGCTACACCGAAGACCGGGAAGCCATCGGCCGGCGCGTCGCCGAGGAACGCGGCATGACGCTGATTCCGCCCTACGACCACCCGCATGTGATGGCCGGGCAGGGCACCGCGGCGCTGGAACTCATCGAGGACACCGCCGCCGGCGGCCCGCTGGACCTGTTGCTGGTGTGCGTGGGCGGAGGCGGTCTGGTCTCGGGCTGCGCGGTGGCGGCGCATCACTTGAACCCCGGCATCCGCGTTGTCGGCGTCGAGCCCGAGGCCGGCAACGATACGCAGCAGAGCCTGGCGCTGGGCCGCATCGTGCATATCGACACGCCCAAGACCATCGCCGATGGCGCGCAGACCCAGCACAGCGGCACGCTCACCTTCCCCGTCATCCAGCGCCTGGTCGAACGTATCGTCACGGTCAGCGACGCGCAGCTGGTGCAGGCCATGCGCTTCGCCGCGGAACGCCTGAAACAGGTGGTCGAACCCACTGGTGGGCTGGGCCTGGCGGCGCTGCTGTGCGGCGTGGTGGCCGCACCTGGGCAGCGCGTGGGTGTCATCGTCAGCGGTGGCAATGTCGACATCGCGCGCTACGCGGCCCTGCTGGCCGACGGCGCCGTCTGAATCTCTTTCCACAGGAACCTGCATCCACCATGGCCGACACCGCCAACCCCGCCCTCACCCCGCCGACCGAATCCGAACCCGACAAGCGCATGAAGGCGCTGGTCGCGCAGCTGCTGGCACGCCCGGCCGCCCGCGCCGTGCAGCAGCGCATCACGCTCGGCGGCGCAGCGCTCGACTACGAGGTTCACGCCGAGTTCATCCCGGTGCTGGCCGGTGGCCTGGCGGACACCGCTGGCGAGCCCGAAGCCGCGGTCATGGCCACCGCCTACCTGAAGCAGGGCGCAGACGCCAGCGCCCGGCCGCTGTGCTTCGCCTTCAATGGCGGGCCGGGGTCGGCATCGATCTGGCTGCAGTTCGGCGCACTCGGCCCGAAACGTGTGGTCGTGCCCGACGACGGCAGCATGGGCCCGCCGCCCTATGCCGTGGAAGACAACCCGCACAGCTGGCTGCAGCACTTCGACCTCGTCTTCATCGACCCGCCGCACACCGGCTGGTCGGTCACGGCCAGCGAGGCCGTGCGCAAGAAGATGCTGTCGGTGGACGGCGACGTCGAGGCCCTGGCCGAGGTCATGCGCGCCTGGCTCACGCGCCACCAGCGCTGGGGCTCGCCGCTGTACCTGGCCGGCGAAAGCTATGGCACCACGCGCGGCGCGGCGCTGGCCGAGAAGATGCTGGACCTGGGCGCGGTGCTCAGCGGCGTGGTCCTGGTGTCGTGCGCGATGGACCTGCAGAGCATCGTCTTCGCCCCGGCCAACGACCTGCCGTACAGCCTGTTCCTGCCGGCCTTTGCCAATGTCTCGCAGTACCACGGCCTGCTGCAGGGCCCCCAGGCTGCGTCGCCCGAGGCCGCACGGGCGGCGGCCGAAGCCTTCGTCCAGGACGACTATGCCGCCGCCCTGCAGGCCGGCGCGCGCCTGACGGAAAAGAAGCGCGGCGCCGTCGCCCGGCGCCTGGCCGAACTGACCGGCCTGCCGCGCAGCCTGGTCGAGGAACAGAACCTGCGCATCAGCGACCGCTGCTACTTCACCGAAGCACTGCGTGCCCGCGGCCGCGTCGTCGGCCGCCTGGAAGCGCGTGCCACCGGGCCGGCGGCGGCGCAGCGCCTGGGCGAGATGGAGTTCGACCCCGGCATCGAGGCCATCGCCGGCCCCTACACGATGGCTGCGCTGGCCTATTTCCGCGGCACGCTCGGCATCGAGCTGCAGCACCGCTACAACGTGCTGTCGTTCGAGGTCAACCGCGGCTGGAACTGGCACCGTGGAGAAAGCTCGCGCATGGGCTTCACCTCGACCAGCCCCGACCTGGCGAGGGCCTTGCGCCGCAGCCCGCACCTGAAGGTGCTGGCTGCCAGCGGCCGCTACGACCTGGGCACGCCCTACAGCGCCAGCGACTGGTCGCTGGCCCAGCTGAATGCGCCGGCCGAGGTGCTGCAGCGCGTGACCCATCGCTACTACGACGCCGGCCACATGATGTACACGCGCCAGGCCGACCTGAGGCAGCTGCAGGCCGACCTGGCGGCCTGGGTCGCCGGCTGAAGCGGTGGCTTGAAGCCGCCAGCGCGCCGCTCAGGCGTCGCGCACGTCGCCGATGGGGTTGCTGCCGAAGTCCGGCCGTGCCAGATAGGCCAGCACCTTGCCGGCGGCAGCCTCGGGGGTGTCGAGCAGGCCGCCCGACTTCAGGGCCGCGAAGCGTGCCTGCTCGGGGAAGGTTTCCGGGTCGGCGCTGCGCAGTTGCACCTGCATGTCGGTGTCGATGACGCCTGGAGCCAGCGACACCACCTGCGCCGGGTTTGCCAGGCCGGCCTGTTCCAGCGCGATGGCCCGCGCCAGGTGGTCCATGCCGGCCTTCACCGCGCAGTAGCTGGCGCTGCCGGCCATCGCGCGCCGGCCGAGCCCTGACGAGATGAAAAGCACGCGACGGGGCACCGTCCACGCGGCGGTGGCACGCAGGAAGGCCGCTGTCAGCAGCGTCGGCGCTTCCAGGCCCACGCGCAGTGCGCGCACCAGGTCTTCACTGGTGTTGACGGGCAATGGGGCCGGTGGGCTGAGGGCCGCGGCGTTGTTGATCAGGGTGACGGAGAGCGGGCCGCGGGTGAACTCATGGGTCAGCCAGGCTTCCAGCTTTGCGGCGGTGGGGCTGGCGTCGACGAGGTCGACGGTCCACTGCTCCAGGTCGCTGCCCTGCACGACCCACAGGTCGGCGGTGTGGCGCGACAGTGTCAGCAGGCGATGTCCGCTCTTCAGCAGTTGTTCGGCCATGGCGGCGCCGAGACCGCGAGAGGCGCCGGTAAGGATGGTGAGGTGCATTCGCATAGTCTGCAGCATAGGCACCGCGACGGGGTGTTGTCTCGTTCGGGCGCAAATAACCTGCTGGCGGCACCTGTCGGCGCCCGCAATTGGGTTCCAATCGCCGGCGTGAAGGCCGGCCGGGGCTGGCATGAAGGAAAGCATCACGAACACCGTCCCGTGGGCCCTGTCCCAGAGCCAGATTGCCGTTGAAGCGGTGGCGACGATCGCCTTTGCCTTGTCTGGCGTGATCGAAGGTGCACGCAAGCGGCTGGACGCGGTGGGCATCTGCGTCGTCGCCGGGCTGGCGGCGTTCGGTGGCGGCACGGTGCGCGACATCCTGCTCGACCGCCGCCCGCTGTTCTGGGTGCAGCACGCCGGCTGGGTCTGGGCGCTGCTGGTGTTGTGTGTCGGCGCGATGCTGTTCATGCGGGCGCGCCACCTGGAACCCACCGAACGCGCGATGCAGTGGCCCGACGCGCTGGGGCTGGGCTTGTTCACTGCCGCGGGCACGCAGATCGGCATCGATGCCGGCATGCCGGCCGTCGTGGCGGTGATCCTGGGCATGGTCACGGCTGTCTTCGGCGGTGTGCTGCGCGACGTGGTCTGCAAGGAGATCCCGCGCGCCTTCAGCGACCACCGGCCTTACGCCATCTGTTCGTTTTTCGGCGGCTGGGTGATGCTGGCAGCCCATGCTGCGGCACTGCCGCAGTGGGCTGCCTTGCTCGCCGCCGCCGGTGCCACCACCGCCTTGCGTGTGGCTGCGGTGCTGCTGGACTGGCGCCTGCCTGCCTGGCAGGCGAGCGACAGCGAACCGCCGCGACGCTGAAGCCCGATCGTCAGAACGGCGCGGCGCTCGACCACGCCTGCCACTGCCCGCTGCCGGGATGCACCAGCGCCAGGTGGCTGGCATGCAGCAACAGCCGCGAAGCCTGCAAAGGGGCGGGTGCGTAGAGAGCGTCGCCCCGGATCGGGTGGCCCACGTGCGCCAGGTGCACCCGCAGCTGGTGCGTGCGGCCCGTCACGGGCTGCAGCTGCAACCTCGTGCAGCCTGCGGGCGCCGGGCCGTCCAGCCGAAGCCAGCGCGTCAACGCCGGGCGGCCGGTGTCGGGGTCGACCTTCTGTTTCGGCCGCTGCGGCCAGTCGGCGGCGAGTGGCGCGTCGATCTCACCACGGCTGCCGCTGACTTCGCCTTCCACGATGGCGATGTAGGTCTTCTCGACCTGCCGGGTCTCGAAAGCCCGGCTCAGTGCCCGCTGCGCGGGCAGGCCGCGGGCCAGCACCATCAGGCCGCTGGTGGCCTGGTCGAGGCGGTGCACCACCAGCGCGTCGGCGTACAGGGCCTGCATGCGCGTGGCCAGGTTGTCGCGGCCGGCCTCGCCGCGGCCGGGCACGGCCAGCAGGCCGCCGGGCTTGTCGACGACGATCAGTTCGGCGTCGACATGCAGCAGCGCCACCGTCAGGCGGGTGCTGTCGGCGATGTCGGCAATGGCGGCGTGGTGCAGGGGCGACAAATCGGGCATGGCGCGGCGAGCATATCGGCACATTCCTCATCGAACGGGTTGACGGCGAGCCGCGGCCGGGCGCACAGTGCGGCCCTGTCGACGGGCATGCCGGTTCGTCGACGATTCGACCACTCGCCACAGGAGGCCGCCATGGATACCCACACCACCGCCCCCTGTCGGCCCGCCTTCAGCCACTGCACACGTTGCGCCTGACGCACAACCGATGCACCTGATGCACGTTCGCTAGGCCCCCCAGCCACCGAACCGCCGCTGCGCCTGACGCCGCGGCCGACATACAAGCCCCCCGCTTTCGGGTCCCGCCGGCCACGGCCGCAGGACCCGCCGTATGTCTTGTTCGGAGCTTCCGCATCTTGGAAATTTCCTTCCTGGCGCAGCCGCATCTGGCCGCCATCGGGCTCGTGCCCGCCATCGCCCACCAGGCCACGGCCCTGGTGCCCTTGTTGAACCTTTCCACCGACGCGGGCCAGGCCCCGCGACTGCTGCGCGTGACCGAAGTGCAGCGTGACAGCCTGCAGCTGCACGACGGCGAACACACCCACCGTGCGCGCGCCCGGCCGGCCCTGCTGACCCGGCTGCAGGGCGAAGCCGACGCCATTGCCGTTGGCGACTGGGTGCTGGCCACCCACAACGACCTGGGTGAATGGTGGGTGCACGAACGGGTGCCGCCGCAGAACCAGCTGGCGCGCCGGCTGCACGACGGCCGCGACAAGGTGCAGCGCGTCGTGATCGTCAGCAACGTCGACACGGCGCTGCTGGTCATGGGCCTGGACCACGACTTCAACCTGCGCCGGCTCGAGCGTTACCTGGCCCTCGTGCGCATGGCCGGCGTGCAGCCCCTGGTGGTGCTGACCAAGGCCGACCTGTGTGCTCAGGTCGAGCAGCGGCTGCAGCAGGCGCGTGCGGTGCTGCCCGCAGGCTGCCACGCCGTGGCGCTGAACGCGCTGGGCGACGAACCGCTGCAGAAGCTGTCGCCCTGGCTGCTGCCGGCCAGCACCCTGGTGCTGCTGGGCAGCAGCGGTGCCGGCAAGAGCACGCTGACGAACGCGTTGCTGGGCCGGGTGGCGCAGTCCACCGGCCCGAACCGCGCCGGCGACAGCCGCGGCCGCCACACCACCACCACGCGCACGCTGCACCCCTTGCCCGGCGGAGCCTGCCTCATCGACACGCCCGGGCTGCGCACGCTGCGGCTGGACGGCGACGCCGAGGCGCTGGATGCGGTCTACGACGACGTCCAGCGCCTGGCCGCCGCCTGCCGCTTCCGCGACTGCCAGCATCAGGCCGAACCCGGCTGCGCGGTCCGCGAAGGCGTGGCCGGCGAGCGGCTGCGCAACTACCAGAAACTGCAGCGCGAGGCCCGGCGCGACACGCTCACGGCACTGGAACGCAAGGCCCAGCTGTCGGAATGGAAGGTGCGCAGCAAGGCCGCGAAGGCCCGTGACCATGCCAAGCGCGGCTGATCGCCGGGCTTCAGGCAGGCGGCTTGGGTGCGACGAGCGCGTCGCGCTGTGCCAGCGCCGGGAACAGGCGCAGCCAGAGCCCGGCCACCAGCAGCGTGCCCAGCCCGCCCAGCACCACCGAACCCACCGGACCCAGCAGCGCGGCAGTGGCGCCCGACTCGAATTCACCCAGTTGATTGGAGGCCCCGATGAACACCGAATTGACGGCACTCACGCGCCCGCGCATCTCGTCCGGCGTTTCCAGCTGCACCAGGGTCGAGCGGATGACGACGCTGATCATGTCGGCCGCGCCGCTGACCGTCAGGGCGGCCAGCGACAGCACCAGACTCGTCGACAGGCCGAATACCAGCATGGCCACACCAAACACGGCCACCGCCCCCAGCAGCACATGGCCCGTGCGCCGCCGCACCGGCCAGCGCGCCAGGGCCAGCGACATGGCCAGCGCGCCCACCGCCGGTGCGGCGCGCAGCAGGCCGAGCCCCCAGGGGCCGACCTGCAGGATGTCCTTCGCGAAGATCGGCAGCAGCGCCGTGGCCCCGCCCAGCAGCACCGCGAACAGGTCGAGCGAGATCGCGCCGAGGATGACCGGGTTGTGGCGGATGAAATGCACGCCGGCCAACACCGTGGCCCAGCTGGCCGGTTCCTGCCTGCGGGGTTGCTGGACATAGCGGATCAGCGCCGCAAGCACGCTGGCCACCAGGAACAGCGCCGCACATACGGCATAGGTGGCCGAGGCCCCCGCCACGTAGATGAAGCCACCCAGCGCCGGCCCGGCGATGATCGCGCCCTGCATGCCCGCCGAGCTGAAAGCCAGCGCCCGCGGCAACATGGCCGCCGGCACGAGGCTGGGCGTCAGCGCCTGCTGCGCCGGCATCTGGAACGCGCGCACGGCGCCCAGCACCAACGACACCCACAACAGCAGTTCGCGACCGGCCCAGCCGCCCTGGCTGGAAGCCCACAGCACGCCGGCCACCGCCATCTGCACCGCCAGGCAGGCCGCGACGATGCGTGCGCGGTGGTGGCGGTCGATGACATGCCCGGCCCACAGCGCCAGCAGCAGCGCCGGCGCGAACTGCAGCAGGCCCACCAGGCCCAGGTCCCAGGCCGAGCCGGTCAGGTCGTACATCTGCCAGCCCACGGCCACCATCAGCATCTGGCTGGCCGCGGTGCTGGCCAGCCGCGCGAACCACAACTGCATGAATGCCCGTTGGGCGAATAGCGACTCTTCGGGCATCGAACAGATTGTCACCTGGGTGTCAGGGGCGCTGCGGGTAAGGCACGATGACGGCGCGGCCCGCAACCGGTACACCCATGGGCTGACCATCTACCCCCCGGAGCCCCCGTTGGCCGCACTCGACACCCGCCCCCATGCCGCCGCCTGGCCCGCCCGCCTGCCGCGCGAACTGGTCATTCCCGAAACCACGCTCTGGTTCAACCTGGAAGTGTCCGCGCGCCGCTACCCGGACAAGGCCGCCTATGTCTTCTTCGGCCGCGAGCTCAGCTACCGCGAGCTGCACCGCCAGGCCGAGGCGCTGGCAGGCTGGTTGCAGGCGCAGGGTGTCGAGCGTGGCGACCGCGTGGCGCTGTTCATGCAGAACTGCCCGCAGTTCGTGGTGGCCTTCTATGCCGTGCAGCGGGCCGACGCGGTGGTGGTGCCGGTGAACCCGATGAACCGCGCCGAGGAGTTCGGCCACTACATCACCGACCCGCAGACCAAGGTCGTCATCACCACAGCCGACCTCGCCGCGATCGTGGCCCAGGCCGACGCCGCGCTGCCGGCCGAACGGCGCCTGCGGCGGCTGCTGGTTGCACGGTTCACCGACGCCATGCCAGACCCGGCCGATGGCGAACTCGACCCCGCCGAAGCGCCGTCAGCGCCGGTGCTGGCCTGGCTGCAGGGCGAACACCCGCTGCCCGAGATCACCGGCGGGGCGGTGCGCTGGGTCGACGCCCTGGCCGCCGGCCTGCAGGCCACGCCGCCGCAGGCCCAGCCCGACGACATGGCCCTGCTGCCCTACACCAGCGGCACCACCGGCCTGCCGAAGGGCTGCGTGCACACCCACCGCACGCTGCTGCCCAACATCGTGGGCGGCGCGCTCTGGGGCTATGTCAGCGCCGAAAGCGTGAGCCTGGGCGTGGTGCCGATGTTCCACATCACCGGCATGCTCTACGGCGTTCTCAGCCCGGTGTTCCACGGCTGCACCGTGGTGCTGATGCCGCGCTGGGACCGCGAACTGGCAGGCCGCCTGATCTCGCGCCACGAGGTCACGCACTGGACCTGCATCCCCACGATGATCATCGACCTCTTCGGCAGCCCCAACTACAAGAGCTTCGACCTGACGAGCCTGCGCTACCTCTCGGGTGGCGGCGCGGCCATGCCGCAGGCGGTGGCCGAGCGGCTGCAGACCGAATTCGGCCTGACGTTTGCCGAAGGCTATGGCCTGACCGAGACCGCCGCGCCCAGCCACGCCAACCCGCCCGAACGCGCCAAGCTGCAATGCCTGGGCATCCCGCTGTTCGGCACCGACAGCCGCATCATCGACCCCGACACGCTGAAGGAGGTGGCGACCGGCGAAACCGGCGAGATCGTCACCCACGGGCCGATGGTCTTCAAGGGCTACTGGGGCCACGCCGAAGCCACGCGCGCGGCGTTCATCGAGATCGACGGCAAGCCCTTCTTCCGCACGGGCGACCTGGGGCGGCGCGACGACGAGGGCTATTTCTTCATCACCGACCGGCTGAAGCGCATGATCAATGCCAGCGGCTACAAGGTCTGGCCGAGTGAAGTGGAACTGCTGCTGTTCAGGTGCCCGCTGGTTCAGGAAGCCTGCGTCATCGCCAGCCAGGACGACTACCGCGGCGAAACCGTGAAGGCAGTCATCGTGCTGCGCAACGAGGTCCGCAACAGCGCCAAGCCGCAGGACGTGATCGACTGGTCACGCGACCACATGGCCGCCTACAAGGTGCCACGCATCGTCGAATTCGTCGACAACCTGCCCAAGAGCGGTTCGGGCAAGGTGATGTGGCGGCTGCTGCAGGAGCAGGAGAAGGGCCAGGCGAAGGCGGCCGCTGCCGCGCCAGTGCGCTGAACTACGACAGCGCCAGCCGCGCCAGCGCGCGCTGCAGCACGCGCGCGTCGTTGCTGGCGCGATGCCGGCTCAGGCCCAGTTCGACGAGTGCGCTGGCGCGCGCCTCGCCCAGGCGCGACAGCCGACGTTCGTCGAGCAGCCGGCCCACGGTTTCCAGCTTGAAGTGGGGGCTGAGGCCGGCTTCCTCGAACAGCGCGCCGAGCCAGGCGTAGTCGTGGGCCCAGCCGTCGCAATAGACGGTGCGCCCGGCCAGGTCGACATTCAGGGTGCGCGCCACCTCGGTCGGTGAGCGGCCATGTTGCCGAAGCTTGCTGCGCGTGATGCCATGCAGCGCCTCGGCTTCGCTGTCCCAGTGGGTCCAGTGCTCGGCCGGGCGGATGAGGGTGCAGCGCGCTCGCCCGTCGGGAAGCACGTAGCCGATCTCGATGGGGTAGCTGTTGCGGCCAAAGCCCGAGGCCTCGATGTCCAGCACGCAAAACCCATCGGCCAGCAGGCCGGCGGGGGCAGGGGCAGTGACGGGCAACATGAGTGGTACGGGGTGCGTCGCCCGATTCTGTGGCCTTGCGCCGGACCGTGGCGACGCGTGTCGAGACTTTTTGGGCAGTCGGGCGGGTTGGCGCGGTCTCAGGCCACCGCGCCGAACAGCACACCGGCCGCCGCGGTGACCGCCATCGCCAGCGCGCCCCAGAACGTGACCCGGCCCGCGGCCCGCCATACCGGCGCGCCGCCCGCGCGCGCTGCCACCGCACCCAGCCCGGCGAGGAACACCAGCGCCGTGCCCGCCACCCACAAGACCAGGTTCGCCTGCGGCGCCAGCCACGCCACCCCCAGCGGCAAGGCCGCGCCGACGGCGAAGCTGGCGGCCGAAGCCAGCGCCGCCTGCACCGGCCGGGCGCTGAGCGTGGTGGAAATGCCGAGCTCGTCACGTGCATGGGTGCCCAGCGCGTCGTGCTGCATCAGCTGCTGCGCCACGGTAGCGGCCAGGGCCGGTTCCAGGCCGCGCTCGACGTAGATGGCCTGCAGTTCGCGATGTTCTGCCACCGGGTCGGCAGCGAGTTCGGCGCGTTCACGGGCCAGGTCGGCGCTCTCGGTGTCGGCCTGGCTGTACACCGAGACATATTCGCCGGCGGCCATCGACATCGCGCCGGCCACCAGTCCGGCCACGCCGCTGGTCAGCACACCGGCCGTGCCGGCGCCTGCCGCAGCGACGCCCAGCATCAGGCTGGCGGTGGAGACGATGCCGTCGTTGGCCCCCAGCACGGCTGCGCGCAACCAGGAGATGCGGTCGTTGCGGTGGCGTTCCAGGTGGCGGGTGATGCTTCTGACCATGCCAGGGTTCTACTCGATCCAGCTGAATGCGGGCTGAAGATCAGGGTGCGGCGTCGTCGTGCAGCACCTCGGGCGCCAGTGCCGCCACCGCCTGGTAGTGCGTCAGGAACACCGGCCCGGCCAGTTGCTGCAGGAAGCGACTGCCTTGCAGCTTGTCCATCACCGGGCCCTTCACTTCCGACAGATGCAGCTCGATGCCCGCCTCACGCAGCCGCAGTTCGATCGCTTCCAGGCTTTCGAGCGCGCTGGCGTCGATGTCGTTGACGGCCGAGCACAGCAGCACCACATGCGCCAGCGCCGGCCGGCTGGCGACGGCGTCGTTGATGTGGTCTTCCAGCGCACGGGCGTTGGCGAAGTACAGGCTTTCGTCAACACGCAGCGCCAGCAGGCGCGGGCTCGAACGGGTGGTGTAGCGCTGGACGCTGCGGAAGTGCTGGGTGCCGGGCACGAGCCCGACCTCGGCAATGTGCGGCCGGCTGGTGCGCAGCACATGCAGCGCCAGCGAAAGCCCGACGCCCAGCGCCAGGCCCGCCTCCAGGCCCAGCAGCAACGTGCTGAGAAGGGTGGCCGCCGCAGCCGCAAAGTCCGAGCGGGCAAAGCCCCAGGTGCGCTTGAGCAGGCTCAGGTCCACCAGCGAGAGCACGGCGACGACGATGCCGGCCGCCAATGTGGCCTGCGGCAGGTAGAAGAGCAGCGGCGTGATGAGCAGGGTGGCACCCAGGATGCCCAGCGCCGTGAAGGCACCGGCCGCCGGCGTGCGTGCGCCGGACTCGAAGTTCAGCACCGAACGCGAGAAGCCGCCCGACACGGGCAGCCCGCCCGTGAACGCCGCGCCGAGGTTGGCGGCGCCCAGCGCCACCAGCTCCTGGTTGGGCTCGATGCGTTCGCGCCGCCGCGCCGCCAGCGTCTGCGCCAGCGACACCGATTCGGCAAAACCGATGATGCTGATCAGCAAGGCCGGCACCGCCAGCTGGCGCAGCAGTGTCGGGTCCCAAGAGGGCCAGGTCAGCGGCGGCAGGCCCTGCGGAATGCTGCCCACGATCTTCAGGCCCTGCTGGTGCCAGCCAAAGGCCCAGGTGAGTGCGGCCGTGACGGCGATGGCCAGCACCGGGGCTGCGCTCACCAGCAGCATCGTGGCCCGCGCTGCCAGGCCCCAGCGCAGCAGCAGCGGTTTCAGGCCCAGCCGCACGGCGTAAAGGAACGCCAGCGAGCCCATGCCCACGGCCACGGTCAGGCCATGCACCTGCTGCCATTGCGGCAGCAGCGACACCAGCACTTCAGGCAGTGAATTGCCGCCGCCCGACAGGCCCAGCAGGTTCTTGAGCTGGCTGAAGGCGATGATCAGGCCCGACGCCGTCACCAGCCCCGACGTCACGGGGTGGCTCAGGAAATTGGCCAGGAACCCCAGTTTCAGCAGGCCCATGGCCAGCAGCATCGCGCCCGACAGAAAGGCCAGCGTCAGCGCGGCCGGCCAGTAGGCGGGCGAGCCGACCGCGGCAAAGTCGCCGATGGCCGACGCCGTCATCAACGAAGCCACCGCCACCGGCCCGACCGCCAGCGCACTGCTGCTGCAGAACAGGGCATACAGCAGCGCCGGCACGACGCTGGCATACAGCCCCACCTCGGCCGGCAGGCCGGCCAGCAGCGCATAGGCCAGGCTCTGGGGAATGACGAGCACCGTGACCAGCAGCGCGGCGGCCAGGTCTTCTGCCAACGACTTTCGGTCGTAGTGGCGGCCCCAGCGCAGCACCGGGAACAAGGCGCGCAGATCGAAGCGCGTGGGGGTGGCTGGAACAGGTTCCGACATCCGTGCGCATTGTCCGCGAGCCCAACGTGGCGCCGGCTGGGTCAAAACCTTGTCGCACGAAGGTGCGCGCAGCGCTGCCAACATCGTGGCCGGAGCTTGCGTGAACAGGTGCCCTTGCACCGCACGAAGAGCAACCCCAGATGGATCTGACCGTTAGTGTTCTGCTTGGCACCTTCATCCTGTCGGTGCTGGCGCTGTTTGTCTTCATCGCGTCGATGGCCAAGGGCCTGTTCGGCAGCGGCGGCGCTGCCGCAGTCCAGATCTTCGACAAGGACGAGGTCGGCAAGGTCGAGGATCCGGCTGCCACCCAGACCCAGCGTGGCAGCCTTCAGCAGGCGATGGACCCGTCCCAGGTCGACAGCAAGGCCAATGCGCAGGAGGTGGCCACGCGCCTGCGAGCCGACCAGAGCAGTTCGCTCGTGGTCGGTGTCTGCCTGACCATGGCCGTGGTCTGGCTGGTGCTGGCCTCGGTGGCCGGGCTCATTGCGTCGATCAAGCTGCACGCGCCCGACTGGTGGGTGGACCAGGCCTGGCTCACCTTCGGTCGGATCCGCCCCATCCACCTGAACCTGGTGGGCTACGGCTGGTGCTCGATGGCCGGCATCGGCGTGGCGCTATGGCTCATTCCGCGCCTGCTGAAGACCGAACTGGTGGGCGCGAAGTACGCGCTGCTGGGCGGCGCGCTGTGGACGCTGGGCGTCACCGCGGGCACCGTGGCCATCGCACTGGGTTATTCCGACGGCCTGGAATGGCTGGAATATCCCTGGAAGATCGACATGCTGCTCGTCATCGGCGGTGCGTTGGTGGGTTTCCCGATGTGGCTGACGCTGCTCAGGCGCAAGGTGGCTCACCTGTACGTGTCGGTCTGGTACATCGCTGCCGGGCTGCTGTGGTTTCCGATCCTGTTCCTGGTGGCCAACTGGCCGGGCCTGCACTTCGGCGTGCAGCAGGCCACGATGAACTGGTGGTTCGGCCACAACGTGCTGGGGCTGTGGTTCACGCCGCTGGGCTTGGCAGCGGCCTACTACTTCATCCCGAAGGTGCTTGGCAAGCCCATCCACAGCTACAACCTGTCGCTGCTGGGCTTCTGGTCGCTGGCCTTCTTCTACAGCCAGGTCGGCGGCCACCACCTCATCGGCGGGCCGGTGCCTTCGTGGCTGATCACCATCAGCATCGTGCAGAGCATGATGATGGTGGTGCCGGTGTTCGCGGTGGCCATCAACCAGCATCTCACCGTGCTGGGCAACTTCCGCGCGCTGCTGTATTCACCCACGCTGCGTTTCATCGTGCTGGGCGCGATGCTCTACACGGCGGCTTCGGTCCAGGGCTCGCTGCAGGCACTGCGTTCGGTCAACACCGTCACCCACTTCACGCACTACACGGTGGCGCATGCACACCTGGGCCTCTACGGCTTCTTCTCGATGGTGATGTTCGGCGCCATCTACTTCATCATGCCGCGTGTGATGAAGTGGGAATGGCCGTACCCGTGGATGATCTCTGCGCATTTCTGGCTGGTGCTGGGCGGCTTCGCGGTGTATTTCATCGGCCTGAGCTTCGGCGGCTGGTACCAGGGCCTGGCGATGCTGGACAAGGACATCCCGTTCATGGACAGCGTGAAACTCACCATCCCCTACCTGCAGGCGCGTTCGGTGGGCGGTGCGCTGATGACCTTGGGCCACCTGGTGTTTGCGGCGCACTTCTTCATGATGGGCTGGAAGTTCGGGCCGCGGCGCCTGGGTGCGGCACTGCTGGCTGCGCCCGATGCCGCACCGGCGGCCACCCAGCCCCTGCCGGCGCGCGGGGTGGCGGCATGAGCTTCGGTGTCGGCAAGTACGAAATGGACGAGATGCGTCTCGTCGTCGGTGCCATGGTCATCCTGTCGGCGGCCACGGCGCTGCTGGTCGTGATGCCCTACATGCTGCTGAAGGACACGAAGCCGCCGGCGGGGCTGAAGCCCTACACCGACGTGCAGCTGCAGGGCCGCCAGAGCTACATCGCCAACGGCTGCGTCTACTGCCACTCGCAGCAGCCGCGCGACATCGCGCAGGCGCCCGACGCGCTGCGCGGCTGGGGCCGCGCCTCGGTGGCGGCCGACTACGCCTACGACACCCCGCACCTGCTGGGCACCATGCGCACCGGGCCCGACCTGCTGAACATCGGCGCGCGCCAGCCCAGCCGCGACTGGCACCTGGGCCACCTTTACGCGCCGCGCGCCTACACGCCGGGCTCGATCATGCCGCCGTACCCGTACCTGTTCGACGTGCGCCAGGGCACGGCGCAGCCCGGCGAAGTGGTCGTCAACCTGCCGCCGGCCTATGCCAAGCCCGGGCAGGTGGTGATCGCCAAGCCCGAGGCCCTGGCCCTGGTGGACTATCTGATCTCGCTGGACCGCACCTACCCGGCACTGAAGGGCCCCGACGCCCTGGCCGTCGACCGCAAGGCGCCGCGCTGATGGCCACCCCGCCCGACAAGCCCCGGCCCGGTGCCGCGCCCGACGACTTCGCGGCCAGCGAATTCGCGGCCATGCGCCGCGAAAACGCCGACCCCGACGAGAAGGTGCACCCGCTGCCCTGGTTCTTCATCATGTTCCTGGGCGCGATGGGCATGTGGGGCGCGTTCTACATCGCCGCCACGCCATCGGGCGAGGCTTCGGCCTATGGCGACCAGCGCACCGTGGCCAACCTGCGGCCACCCGTGGCCGCCGCGGGCGCCACTCCCGCGATCGACGGCAAGCAGCTGTTCGGCGCCAAGTGCGCCGCTTGCCACCAGGCCAGCGGCCTCGGCGTGGCCGGCGTGTTCCCGCCGTTGGCGGGTGCCGAATGGGTGGTGGGCGACGAGAAGGTGTTGATCAGCATCCTGCTGCACGGCCTGCAGGGCGAGATCGTCGTCAAGGGCAATACCTACAAGGGCGTGATGCCGGCCTTCGGCACGCTGGCCGACGAAGAGATTGCCGCGGTGCTGACCTACATCCGCAGCGACTGGGGCAACCAGGCTGCGCCCGTCACACCCGCCAGTGTGAAGGCGCAACGTGAAGCCACGCAGGCGCAGATGGGCCCCTACGACGGCGGCGCGGCACTGAAGGCGCTGGGGCCCTGACGTGGCCTCGGCGGCCGACGGCCCGGCAGCGGCCAGCGCCATCGAAGGCTTGCCGGCCACCTTCGCGGCCTGCCTCGCGGTGCTGCTGGCGGGCCTGGCGGCGATCTTCCAGGCCACCGCCGGCGGCACCGCCTTCACCACCGAGACCCTGCGCCGCAGCGCCGTTGCGCAGGCGCCGGTGTGGGTGCCCGACTTCCAGGTCGTCGACGCCAGCGGGCGCCAGCAGGCCCTGCGCGAGCTGCTGGCGCGGGATGGCCGCGTCTGGGTCGTCGACTTCGTCTACACCCGCTGCCAGACCCTGTGCCTGTCGCTGGGTACGGTGTTCCAGCAGCTGCAGGCGCAAGTGCTGGCCCAGGGCCTGCAGGACCGCGTGGGCCTGCTGTCGATCAGCTTCGACCCCGCCAACGACCGCCCGGCCGCGCTGGCCGCCTACGCCCAGCGCATGCGCATGCAGCCTGGAGCATGGCAGGTCCTGAGCCTGGCCGAGCCCGGCGACCGCCGGCGCCTGCTGGACAGCTTCGGCATCATGGTCGTTCCCGCGCCCTTGGGTGAGTTCGAGCACAACGCAGCACTGCACCTCGTCACCGCCGACGGGCGGCTGGTGCAGATCCTTGGGCTGGAACAGGGTGTGCAGGCGCTGGCCCTGGCGCAGGCGCTGGCCACGCGCGAGGCTGCGCCATGAAGCCGCTGGCGCTGCTGCTCGCGCTGCTGGCCGCCAGCCTGTCGCTGCCGCCGCTGCGGGCGCTGATCGAGCAGAGCATGGTCTGGCACATGCTGGTGCAGATGCCGCTGCTGGTGGCCGCTGGCGCCTGTGCGGCGGCGGCCTGGCCGCAGGTCCTGGGCGGGGGCTGGGCGCGCTTCAACCGCTTCGGCCTGACGGGCCTGATGCTGGCGCAGTGCATCACCGCCTACTGGATGATTCCGGCGCTGGTCGACCGCGCCGTGGTGCTGCCCGGCGCCGACGCCGCCAAGCTGGCGACGCTCTGGCTGGCCGGCGCGGCATTGCGTCAGGGCATGGTGCAGGCGCCGCTGGCGGTGCAGCTGTTCTTCCTGGGTTATGGCCTGCCAATGCTGGCCTGGCTGGGCTTTCACCTGGCCACCACCCAGCTTCGGCTGTGCAACGCCTATTCGCTGGAAAGCCAGCTGCGCGCCGGCCAGGGGCTGGTGGCGCTGGCCGCCGTGCTGGGCCTGGCCTGGGCCTTCAGCCTGCGCCGCCAGCTCATGCCTGACACGGCTTCGGCCGCAGGGCGTTCCGTGGTGGATGTCAGGTAGGCTGCAGGCCGAGCTTCCACCTGCCGCCATGAACAGCCCCCCTTCCAACACTTCTTCTGCCACCCCCTTCACCCGCCCGGCCGCCACCTGGAACGAACGTTTTGCCGCCGCCGGCTACCTGTTCGGCACGGCACCCAACACCTGGCTGCGTGAACGCGCCAGCGCCTGGCCCGCGGGCCGGCACGTGCTGTGCGTGGCCGACGGTGAAGGCCGCAACAGCGTCTGGCTGGCAGGGCAGGGGCACCGGGTCGATGCTTTCGACATCGCCGAGGTCGGCGTGGCCAAGGCGCGCGTGCTGGCCGCTGAACAGGGCGCGCAGGTGAACTTCAGCGTCCACCACTGCGACAACTACCCTTGGCCGGTGGCTGGCGTCGACGCCGTCGTGGCCATCTTCGTGCAGTTTGCCGACCCGGCCATGCGCAGCCGGATGTTCGAGCACATGGCCCGCAGCCTGCGCCCGGGCGGCCAGCTGCTCCTGCTGGGCTACACGCCGCAGCAGCTGGTCTACAAGACCGGCGGGCCCGGCGTGCTGTCGCACCTGTACACCGAAGACCTGCTGCGCGACCTGGCCAGGTCGGCCGGCCTGCGCATCGATGAGCTTCAGGCGTTCGAGGACGATCTGGCCGAAGGCCCCGGCCATCATGGCCGGTCGGCGCTCGTCGGGCTGGTGGGCACCGCGACGTAGACCTCAACGCAGTGACGCGCAGCCGCGGCTGTGCCAGGGTACGGCCGGTGCTCCGAGGTCCGCGGCGACGCGGTCTTCTAGGGGGGAACGTGCCATCAGGGATTGCCGAGCAGGCCATGTGCACCCAGTCTTCGGTGTTGGGGTATCGCACCCCACTCACTCCGAGGACTCATCATGGCTGCACACGGCAACATCTACCGCTCTGGCGACAACCCGCCGGCTTCCAAGTTCTACGACCAGGGCAAATTCGGCCGCCTATTCGGCAACTTGCCGCCCTTCTCGCTGGACACGCCATCCATGCGTGCCCAGCTCCGAAAGCTCGGTGCCCGCAACGGACCCATGGATGCACTGGACGACCTGTCTGCGCACCCGCGCGACCTGATCGTCAACCCCGCCTTGACGGTGAGCAACGCCGACAACCCCGACATGACGGCCGGCATGACCTTCCTGGGGCAGTTTCTCGACCACGACATGACCCTGGACATCACCTCCAGCCTCGAACAGCAGGTCGACCCGGAGATGATCCAGAACTTCCGCGTACCGACCTTCGGGCTGGACAGCGTCTACGGCCAGGGGCCGGGCGGGTCGCCACATCTGTATGACCAGACGGTCGACGATGGCCGCACGACGATGCTGGTCGAGGTGAACACCGGTTCGGCCGCCTTCACTCGAGGCGGCGCCGACAAGTTCGACTTGCCGCGCAACAGCCAGGGGACGCCACTGATCGGTGACCCACGCAATGACGAAAACCTCATCCTGTCGCAATTGCAGGTGGCCTTCCTGCGCTTTCACAATGCATGCGTCACGCATGTGAAGACCGAGTCGGGCCTCACCCACCCGGCCGAGGTGTTCAGCGAAGCACAGCGCCTGGTGCGCTGGCACTACCAATGGATCATCCTGCACGAGTTCCTGCCCAAGACGGTAGGCCAGGACCTGGTGGACAACATCCTCGCCAAAGGCCGAAAGTTCTACAAGTGGCGCAATGCGCCTTACATCCCGGTGGAGTATTCGGTGGCCGCCTACCGCTTCGGCCATTCGCAGGTGCGCCCGAGCTACCGCGTCAACTTCGGGCCCGACGATACGAACCAGTTCTTCGCGCTGATCTTCAACGATGGCCTGGCAGTCAGCCCGGTGGCCGACGACATGCGCGGTGGCACGCGCGCGCCGAGGCGCTTCGTCGATTGGCAGACCTTCTTCGATTTCGGAGACGGACGCGTGCGCAACAACAAGCGCATCGACATCAAGTTGTCGACCGTGCTGTTCGATTTGCCGGGCATGCCCAGCAGCGAGCCGCAGTCGTTGGCCGCACGCAACCTGTTGCGCCACCTCACGTTCAAGCTGCCTTCCGGGCAACGTGTCGCCGGTGCCATGGGTGTGCCGCTGCTGCCGTCGGGCGATCTGGAGTTTCTGCGCCCATTTGGCCTGCACGAGCGCACGCCGCTGTGGTTCTACTGCCTGCACGAAGCCGACAAGCTGGCTGGCGGCAAGATGCTCGGGCCGGTGGGTGGCCGCATCGTTGCCGAGGTGATGATCGGCATGCTGCAGGGCGACCCATCTTCGTACCTGAATCAGGAGCCCGACTGGTCACCTGACCTGGCGGTCAACGGGCGTTTCTCAATGGTCGAGTTGCTGCGATTCGCGAAAGTCGTGACACCGCTCTAGGGTCCGACGCGTCAGATCTGGCCCGCCGCGTCTTCGACCGGTTCACCATCGGCATGCCAGCGCAGCATGCCGCCAGCCAGATTGGCCACCTGCAAGAAGCCGGCCTTCTGCAGCAGCACCGCGGCCTGGGCCGAACGTGCGCCCGAGCGGCACACGGTCACTACGGGCCGCGCCGGGTCCAGCGCGCTGGCCGCCGCGGGCAGCGTGGCCAGCGGCATCAGCCGGGCGCCGGGCACATGGCCCAGCGCGTCGTTGAATTCGGCCGGCTCGCGCACGTCGACCACCTGCACCTCGCGCAAGCGTTCTTCCAGCGCGGTGGGCTGGATCTCCCACATGCCGCCGAAGGTGTAGACCAGCGGCGCCCAGCCAGGCTCGGCCGGCAGGGCGCTGGCGTTGGCGGAATCGGGCCGGCCGCACTGCAGGTTGGCAGGCACGGCAATGTCCATCAGCTTCGGGTGCGGCAGGCCCAGGTTGTTCATGTAGCCGGCAAAGTCGGCCTCGTCGACCTGGCCACCCAGGCGCGGGTTGAACTGCAGTTCCTCGGCCACGCTGGTCACCGTCAGGCCCTTGTAGTCGTGGGCCGGGTAGAGCAGGCAGCCGGGGGGCAGCGACAGCAGCTGTTCGCGCACCGAACGGAACAGCCGCTGCGGGCTGCCCTGCTGGAAGTCGGTGCGGCCGCAGCCACGGATGAGCAAGGCGTCGCCGGTGAAGGCCATGCTCTGGTCGTCGAGCACGTAGCTCATGCAGCCGCTGGTGTGCCCCGGCGTGGCCCGGGCTTCGAGCCAGCGGCTGCCGAAGGCGACACGGTCGCCATGGCGCAGCAGCCGGTCGGCATTGGTGGCGCCAGCGGCTTCGGACAGCACGATCTGCGCACCGCAGCGCTGCTTCAGCAGCCAGGCGCCGGTCACATGGTCGGCATGCACGTGGGTGTCGAGCGTGGCCACCAGGCGCAGGCCCAGTTCGCGCAGCATCGCCGCGTCGCGGCGGGCGTTGTCGAACACCGGGTCGATGAGCAGGGCCTCGCCGCTGGCGCTGTCGCCCAGCAGGTAGGTGTAGGTCGACGACGGCGCGTCGAAGAGCTGGCGGAAGACGAGCATGGGCTTGGCTCCTGAGGCCTGTCAGCGGTTGCGGGTGGCGCGGTCGAACTTGTCTTCGCGGAAGTCCTCGGGCTTCAGGTCGGGTTCGATCATCACCACCAGCGTCACCTCGTGGCTGCCTTCGATGGGCTTGCCGTTCAGCGTCTGCGGCTCGAAGCGCCAGGCGTCGGTGGTGGCCTTGGCCCAGCGGCGAACGGCCTCGGGCATGCCCGGCGCGCCCTTCACGCCCACCTGGGCGCAGCGGCCCTGCAGGTCCACCGTGCACTGCAGCGTGACGCGGCGCTCGGTCTCGTCGGCGGCAAAGGCGTCGCGCGGCATGGCCAGCACCTCCATCTTCACCAGCAGCGGCTGAAGGTTCATGCCCGTCACGCGCACCTGGCCCTGGCCGCCGGCAGGGGCCGGCGTCACCTCGAAGCCCATGGCCACACCCGTGCCCAGGGTGGCCGGGGCGCCCTGGTCGGTGGGCGGGGCGATGCGGGCCTTGGCCAGCCGTTCCTTCACGGCATTGACGAAGGCCGCGGGCTGCCTGTCGGCGTCGATGACGGCCACGTCCTGGGCGCGGCCATCGGTGCCGAAGAGCACGCGGGCCTGAACGGTCACCTGGTAGGGCTTGGTGGGGTCGCTGGCGGCCGCAGCGTGGGCGGCCGGCACGAGCAGTGCGGCAAGCAGGGCGAGGTGGATGGCGGTTTGCATGCCGCCACTCTAGTGCAGTGTGCGGAGTTGTTCGGTGCCTAGATCCGCTTGGTCGATGCCGCCGGCGCAGCCACAAGTGTCTTGGCGGCCCGGCTTGGCACCGGGTGAATACACAGGCCAGCCATGGACGCACTGATCGAAAACCAGCGAGCAGAAAATGCTTGGCTGTAGTCACTGTGAACCCTGGCCCCACAGCCGACCGGGTGCAGCTGGCGCACATGCGCGACTGCCTGGACCGCATCCGCGACTGCACCCATGCCGAACGCCCCAGATCCATGACAGCGCGCCGCGGTTCAGGCAGCTGATTTGCGGCTACCGCGGCGCGTCGTTCAGCTTCCAGTCGTAGTCGAGAAAGGCCACCGGCACCTGGCCGCGGCGCACGCGATCGCGGTCGGCGGGGGTGTCGGCCAGCACGTCGGCATATCGGCCCAGGAACACGGGCAGCGATGTCACTCCCTGGTGGCCCAGGCGGAAGTCTTCGCCGAACCAGTCGAAGATCTTCGACACCTGCAGCTTGCCGCTGGAAGCATCGTAGTTGTTGCGGCTGCGGTCGGCCATGAAACGCTGCGCCTGTTCGGCCAGCTGGGCTTCCAGGCGGTCGGCCACGAAGGCTTCCTCGCGCAGCGCCGGGCAGCCGATGCTGGCGCAGTTCACCGCGAAGTGCACCCGCGGGTCGTCGAAGCGGCCACGGGCGCGCAGCATGTCGTGTTCGATGTTGTCCAGCGACACCTTGTTGCCCAGCAGCGGCACCCACTTCGGCTTCCAGGGGCTTTGCAGCAGGCTGCCCAGGTCCTTGATCGATTCCAGCTTCGGCCAGCGCGTGAGGATGAGTTCAAGCGTGAAGGCGTTGTAGGCGTTGATGAGAAAGGCCATCTGCTGCGGCTTGCTGAAAGCCGCGTAGGCCGCTTCGCTGACACCGCTGAGCGTGTCCAGGTACGCCTTCAGTGCCGCCCGTTCTGCGGCCAGCCCGCCATAACGCACCTGCGAGGCCTGGCCGCCGCGCAGCACCAGCACATGGCGCCTGAGCAGGGCGGTGAAGGCGGCGTGGCTGTGGTCGAAGGCCGCGCCGGCTGCAGGCGCAGCGGCTTGCGCTGCGGCAGGGCCGTGGGCGGCCAGCGTGACCAGGGCAGGCAGGCTGGTCAGGGCATGGGCCAGCAGCAGGCGGCGGCGCAGGGTATTGGTGGGCATGATGCTCAGGCGTGGCAAACGGTTGGCGGAACGGTACCGGAAGGTCGGCCCCCGGTCATTGAACCTTACACCCGTGCAACGCATAGCATCGCGGCCCATGCCTCGCGTTCCCGCCAACGCCTTGCCCAACGCCAGCACCGAAGCCCGTGCCAGCTGGCAGGGCCATGCCCGGGGGCTGACGCTGTGCCTGCAAGGCTGCTGGCAGGGCGGCCTGGCGGCAGACTGGCCGGGGCTGCCGAAGCTACCTGATTCGCCTGGCCCATCGCCAGAGCCCGGCAACGCCCAACCCGCCCAACTCGACTTCGACGCCACCGCCCTGCAGTCCTGGGACCTGGGCCTGGCCGCCAAGCTGTGGCCATTGGTAGCCCGCTGGCAGACCCAGGGCGGCACGGTGGCGACAGGCGGCCTGCCGCCCGGGCTGGGCGAGCTGCTCGACCAGGCCCTGCAGCGCCTGCCATCCGCCGGCCGGCCCGCGGCGCAGCCGCCACCCCGCCGGCCGGCAGCGGCGCTCGTCACCCTGGCCTTCTTCGGCCAGGTGCTGCAGGCCAGCTGGCGCACGCTGCGCGGCCGGGCCGGGCGCGGCAACCTG
>JALHPF010000047.1 GCA_022842595.1 Rubrivivax sp. | reverse complement strand
GGCGGCGGGGCCGCGGGACCGAGCACCGCAGGGAAGTCGGAGCGAAGCGGAGACCGCCGAGGATAAGCGCCACAGCCAGCCCCAGCCCGCCTTTGCAGAGGGACCAAGCCGGCAAGAAATGAATGACCGCAACGGGCCGAAAGCCGCCAACCCACCATGAGTTTCGGTCGCCTCGAACGCCGCCCCGGCGCCAAGCCGATGAGCGAGATCAACATGACGCCGTTGATCGACGTGATGCTGGTGTTGCTGGTGATCTTCATCATCAGCGCACCGCTCATGGCCCGCGGCCTGAAGCTCGATCTGCCGCAGGCCGAAGGCAGCAGCAGCAACGAGGCCCCGGCCACGCTGAACCTGGCCATCGACAGCGACGGCCGGTACTACATCGGCGAGGAGCAGCTCGACGAGGCGACTGCACGCGAACGCATCAGCGCCATGGCCACCACCGCCGCGCGCCGCAACCCGGCCACCGAAGTGCAGCTGCGCGCCGACAGCCGGGTGCCCTATGGGCGGGTGGCCGAACTCATCGGCTGGGTGCAGCAGGCCGGGCTGTCGCGCGTTGGCCTGGTCACGCAGGTGCCTGCGCCACCAGCGTCAGAAGTGCCTGCGCCTGCTCGGCCCGCAGCGGGCGGCTGAGCAGGTAGCCCTGGCCGAAGGGCACGCCCAGCTGGCGCAGCGTGGACAGCTGCTCCAGCGTCTCGATGCCTTCGGCGATGACGGTGCGGCCCAGGCTCTGGCCCAGGTTCAGCACGGCGCGCACGATCTCGACGTTCTGCGCCGTCTGGTGCAGGCCCATGACGAAGCTGCGGTCGATCTTCAGGCTCTCGATCGGCAGCGTGCCCAGGTAGGCCAGCGACGAATAGCCGGTGCCGAAGTCGTCGATCGAGAAGCCCACGCCCAGTTCACGCAGGCTGCCCATGGTCTGCAGGGCCACGTCGAGCCGGCCCATCAGCGTGGTTTCCGTGATCTCCAGCGTCAGCGCCGTGGCCGGCACGGCATGCCTGTGCAGCGCCTGCTGCACCTTCTCGGGCAGGTCGGTGCGAGCCAGGTCGCGGCCGGAGATATTCACATGCACGCCCAGGTTCTCGTTGCCGGGCAGCTTCCGCCAGGGCGCCAGCTGCGCCAGGGAATGGTCGATCACCCAGTCGGTCAGCGCCTCGATGTGGCCCGACTCTTCGGCCAGCCCGATGAACACCGCCGGGTTGATGGCGCCACGCGTGGGGTGTGCCCAGCGCGCCAGCGCTTCGAAGCCGTGCAGGCGGTAGGGCTCCAGCTGGTAGATCGGCTGGAAGTGGACGCTCAGCTGGCCGTCGCCGATGGCGTGCCGCAGGTCGGCTTCCAGCGCCAGCCGTTCGGCCACCTTCTCGTGCATCGAAGCGTCGAACAGGGCGACACGGCCGCGGCCGCCGGCCTTGGCTTCGTACATCGCCAGATCGGCATCACGCAGCACTTCGTCGACCGTGCGGTAGCCGAGGTCGCTGAAGGTGATGCCGATGCTGGCGCCGGGCACGACCTCGGTGCCGTTGATCAGCACCGGCTGGCCCAGCGAGTCCAGCACGCGCCGCGCCAGCTGCAGGCCAGCCTCGGAATCGCCGACATCTTCGAGCAGCACCGCAAATTCGTCCCCGCCCAGGCGCGCCACCAGGTCGCGCGGGCGCACGCAGGCGCGCAGGCGCAGCGCCACTTCCTTCAGCAGTTCGTTGCCGGCCATGTGGCCCAGGCTGTCGTTGACGATCTTGAAGCGGTCCAGGTCCAGGAACAACACCGCGAAGCGCTCTTCGGCGCGCAGGCGACTGCGCTCGACGGCGACTTCCAGTCGTTCGTTGAAGCAGTTGCGGTTGGCCAGGTCGGTCAGGCCGTCGTGGAAGGCGATGTGCTGCAGCCGTGCTTCCGCCAGGTGGCGCGAGGTGATGTCGTGCAGCTGGTAGATCAGGCAGTCGGCCTCGCCGCCCAGGTCGATGTGCGGGCTGCAGTGCAGCACCACCCACAGCTCGCGGCCACTGGCGTGGGCCACGCGCAGCTCCATCGAGAAGCTGCTCTCGGCGCTGCTGCGCGCCTGTTGCGCATGGCGCGACAGCAGCGCCACGTCACCGTCGTACAGCAGCGCCGTGAAAGGCAGGCCCAGCAGACCTTGCGACACGCGGCCCAGCAGACTGCACAGGGCCTGGTTGGCCTGTAGGATTGTGCCGCTGCCGCGCACGATGGCCATGCCGATGGCGGCATGGGTGAAGGCCGCGGTGAAACGCTGCTGGCTCAGTTCGGCCTCGCGCTGGGCGGCGTTGACCAGGGCTTCCTGCTGTTCCCGCTCGGCTTCCTGGCGCTGCAGGCTCACACGCAGCAGCCAGGCCAGGCCCAGCACCAGGCCCACGGACACCGCGATCACGCCGACGCCGAAGCGCACCGCGTTCAGGTGCACCATGCCGGCCACGAACGCCGAACTCATCGCCACGGCCAGCATCCACGGCGCCTGGGCCACCCAGGCCAAGGGGTCGCGCCACAGGCGGATGCGCTCGCCACGCTTGAGCGCCATCATGCCGATGAGCATCAGCATCGTCAGGCTGTAGCTCAGCATCGACGCCACGCACAACGCACCCAGCGCCGCGACTTCCGGGGCAACGCCAGCCTGCACGGCCAGGGCCTTGATGCCTTCGAAGGCAGCGCCGGCGATTGCCATCGACGTCATCGCCGCAGCCGGGCTGCTGATCCAGCTGCTCATGCGCTTGGAGGTCTTGCGCGTGCCAAGGAAGCCCTCGATGCCGACCGCCAGCACGGCCACGGCCGGCCCCAGCGTGGCCAGGGACAGGTAGCTGAAGACGTCGGCGATGCCCAGCGAAAAATTGGTGCGGGGCAGCTTCAGGGTCAGGTGCGAGGCCACCACCACCAGCGCCAGCGCCGCCACCACCGGCCAGGCGCTGGCCAGCGGCAGCGCGAGCACCTGCGACAGGCTCCAGACCAGTGCCGCGGAGCCAGCGCAGGTGATCAACAGCCAGGCAGCGAGCGCGGCGCGCGGGTAGTCGAACAGATGCCGCGCACGAAAGCCCGACCACCCGGTGGCGGCTTCAGGCTCTGGTGGTGGCTGTGGGGGCATGGGGACGATGGATTCGAAGCGTGCGCTCCACGTAGATTCGACGCCCGGCCCACGAACTTGAGGCACCACCGGCGCCTGCAAGCTCGACCTGTGACTAGGTGAAGCTTACTCGCCCAGGATCGCACGGTCCTGGGTGGTGGCCGGGTCAGCCAGGCTTTCGCTGAGCAGAATTCCCTCACTCAGCAGGAAACCTTCGCTCAGCAGCAGCCCTTCGCTCAGCAGCACGCCCTCGCTCAGCAAAAAGCCTTCGCTCAGCAGGAAACCTTCGCTCAGCAACACGCCTTCGCTGAGCAGCACACCTTCGCTCAGCAGCACGCCTTCGCTGAGCAGGAATCCTTCGCTCAGCAGCACGCCTTCGCTCAGCAGCACACCCATGCCGCCGGCAATGCCCAGGCGCAGGGTGCCGCCGGTGCTGGAGGCAGCCCGTGCGGCCAGCTTGGCCACGGGGTCCAGCAGGGCGCGCGCGCCGCCGTCAGTGGCGCTGGCCAGGCCGTCGAGCACACGCACGCCGGGCATCAGCAGCGGCTGCTGTTGCCGGGCATGGGTTTCGACGATGGCACGCGGCACGGTCTGCGGCACCACGCCCTTGACGTCGAGCCAGCTGATCGTGCTGCGCAGCACCAGCTGCCGCGCCCAGACCAGCTGCGGGTCGTAGATGGGCTGCCACTGCGTGAACAGCGCGTCGCCGCCGACCAGGTGCGTGGCGCCGGCGTAGGCCAGGCGGCCCCAGGGCACGATCTCGGCGCCCAGGGTGGAAGACGGCACGGGCAGATTGCGGCCCGCAGCCAGCAGGCTGTCACCTGGCTTCAACGTGCCTGCGGCCAGGGCGCTGGCCAGGTCGGTGCGCAACGCCTGGGCCAGGCGCACGGCGCCTTCGATGTTGAGCTGGCCGGTGCCTTGTTCGAGCAGACCGCCCTGCGGCAGCGGCTGCGCGGTGTACTGCAGGATCGCCTTGACCAGTGGCGGCGTCAGGCCCGGATTGGCCTGCAGCATCAGCGCCGCGGCGCCGGCCACGGCCGGGGCGGCCATCGACGTGCCGCTGAGTTCCATCACCGTGCGGCGCGGGGTCTGGCTGGCGGCAAGTGACTGGGTCAGCTGCGGGTAGCTGCGTGCCAGGAAGTTCCACCCGGCTTTGGTGCCGCTCTGGTCGGCGCCCAGGGCTGCCAGCACGCGGTTGCCCGGAGCCACGAGGTCGGGTTTGATGAAGTTGTCGACCCAACGCCGGCCGCTGGGAAAGTTGAGGCCGCCACGGGTGGGGCCACGCGAGCTGAAGCCCGCGACGCTGTCGTCGCCGCGTTCGGCGGTGGCGCGCGGGTTGGTGGCGCCCACCGTGATGACGCTGGGGTCGTGGCCCGGCGAAGACACCGTGCCGTAGACCATCTGCCCGGCCGTGTTCTTGCCCGCATTGCCGGCCGAGGCGACGACGACGATGCCAGCGGCGGTGGCGCTGCGCGCGGCACGTGCCAGTGGGTCGACCAGGAAGGAGTCGGCCGACTGCGCGCCCAGGCTCAGGTTCATGACCCGGATGTTGCTGATGCGCGAGCGCTGAATCACCCAGTCGATGCCGGCCAGCACGTCGGCCATGGTGCCGATGCCCCGTTCATCGAGCACACGCACGTCGTACAAGGTGGCACCCGGAGCGATGCCGCTGCTGTCGGGCTGCTGGTAACCGCCGGCACCGGCGGCCAGCGCCGCGACATGGGTGCCATGGCCGTATGCATCGGGCGTGCTGGCCGAAGGTTCGATCTTCTTGTCGCCGTGCTTGTACTTGCTGCCATCGAGCGCGACCTTGATCACGGCGCTGTGATCCAGGCCCTTGACCCAGCCGTCGCCGGTCACTGCCCGTCCGAGCGCGACGATATCGATGACGCCCCGGACACGCGTCCTGCCGGCGGCGTCCAGAAAATTCTGATGACGATGGTCGATGCCCGAATCGAGCACAGCGATGGCCACCCCGCTGCCGTCGAGACCCGCGCTGGCCGAACCCGTGCGCAGCAGCGGCGACACGGTCTGCGCGCCACTGGCCAACTGCAACAGGCTGGCCTTGCGGCTGGCACTGCGGTTGGGAGAGATGCCGGTCACGTCACTGCGCGCCGACAAGGCCGCCAGCGCACTGGCCGGCACCATGGCCGACAGCGCACGCATCGAGACGTAGTTGTAGAAGACCGCGCCCCCCCGGCTCAGGATGTCCCGCCGCAGCGCAGTCAGTTCGGGGTCGGTGCTGTTGGCATTGATCAGCACCTTCACGTGCAGCTGGCCCGACATGTTCTTGGCCCAGGGGACGGCCGACGTTGCTGGCGCCGACAGCGTCGCCAGCAGATCGGCCGCCAGCTTGCCGCCGGGCAGCGACTGGGCCTGTGCGGGCGCGGCGAGCGCCAGCATTGTGGCCGTGGCCATGCCGGCGACGCGGCTGATCGAACGGACGAAAGCGCGGCGGGAAACTCGGAACACGATCATGGTCGGCTTTCGCAGTGGACGCAGGTGCAGGTTCTGGCGTGTTCGGCGCCCGTGCCGGCGACTTGAGGGCCGCGCTGCCGAAAACCACTGCTTGAGCGCAAGAAGCGGCCAGGCGCGTGCGCTTTTCCGCAGATGGCCGGTCCCTACAATCAGGCAATGAACGACAAGTACCTGCCCGCCGAGGTCGAACCCGCCGCCCAGGCGCACTGGCAAGCCACCGGCTCTGCCCGCGTCACCGAAGACACTTCACGCCCGAAGTTCTACGCCTGCAGCATGCTGCCCTACCCCAGCGGCAAGCTGCACATGGGGCATGTGCGGAACTACACCATCAACGACATGATGGCGCGTTATCTGCGCATGAAGGGCATGAACGTGCTCATGCCGATGGGCTGGGACGCCTTCGGCCTGCCCGCCGAAAACGCGGCCATGGCCAACAACGTGCCGCCCGCCGCCTGGACCCGCGCCAACATCGCCGACATGAAGGCGCAGATGCAGCCGCTGGGGCTGGCCATCGACTGGAGCCGCGAGCTCGCCACCTGCGACCCCGGCTACTACAAGTGGAACCAGTGGTTCTTCCTGAAGATGCTCGAAAAGGGCATTGCCTACCGCAAGACGCAGGTCGTCAACTGGGACCCGGTCGACCAGACCGTGCTGGCCAACGAGCAGGTGGTCGAAGGCCGCGGCTGGCGCAGCGGAGCCGTCGTCGAAAAACGCGAGATCCCGGGCTACTACCTGGCCATCACCCAGTACGCCGACGAACTGCTGGCCGGCGTGAACGATGCCACCGCGCCGCATTACCTGTCCGGCTGGCCGGAACGGGTGCGGCTGATGCAGGAACACTGGATCGGCAAGAGCAGCGGCGTGCGCTTCGCCTTCCCGCACGACATCCGCGACGAGACCGGCGCCCTGGTGCAGGACGGAAGGATGTACGTCTTCACCACCCGCGCCGACACCCTGAAGGGCGTGACCTTCTGCGCCGTCGCCCCCGAACACCCGCTGGCGGCGCTGGTGGCGCGCAGCAATGCGGAGGTGGCCGCCTTCATCGAGGAATGCAAGAAGGGCGGCACCACCGAAGCCGAGATGGCGCTGAAGGAAAAGTCCGGCATGCCGCTGGGCCTGAAGGTGAAGCACCCGCTGACCGAACGTGAAGTGCCGCTGTGGGTGGGCAACTACGTGCTGATGGGGTATGGCGACGGCGCCGTGATGGGCGTGCCTGCCCACGACGAACGCGACTGGGCCTTCGCCAAGAAGTACGGCATCGACCTGCTGCAGGTGGTGCACATCGACGGCGAGCATTTCGACGACGGCAAGTGGCAGGACTGGTACGCCGACAAGACACGCGGCATCAGCATCAATTCAGGCAACTACAGCGGCCTGCCGCATGCACAGGCGGTGGACGCGATCGCCGGCGCCCTGGCCGAGCGCGGCCTGGGCGAGAAGAAGACGACCTGGCGCCTGCGCGACTGGGGCGTGAGCCGCCAGCGCTACTGGGGCACGCCGATCCCGATCATCCATTGCGCCGACTGTGGCGCGGTGCCGGTGCCCGAAAAAGACCTGCCCGTGCTGCTGCCCGAAGACCTGGTGCCCGACGGCAGCGGCAACCCGCTGCAGCATTGCGCCAGCTTCCTGAACGTAGCCTGCCCCACATGCGGCAAGCCCGCGCGGCGCGAGACCGACACGCTCGACACCTTCGTCGACAGCAGCTGGTACTACCTGCGCTATTGCTGCCCCGACAGTGACGAGGCGATGATCGATGCACGCACCGAATACTGGATGCCGATGGACCAGTACATCGGCGGTATCGAACATGCCGTGCTGCACCTGCTGTACGCCAGGTTCTGGACGAAGGCGATGCGCGATATCCAGGTGGCCGGCCCTGACGGCCGGATGAGGGGCCTGGTGAGCTTCAGCGAGCCTTTCAAGAACCTGTTCACGCAGGGCATGCTGCTCAACGAGTCGTTCTACCGCGAGGAAGCCGGCGGCAAGAAGACCTGGTTCTACCCGAGCGAAGTCGAGGTCCAGACCGACGACAAGGGCCAGCCCACCGGCGCCAGGGCCCGAGCCGACGGCCTGCCGGTGCAATTGGGTGGCATCGAGAAGATGTCCAAGAGCAAGAACAACGTCGTCGAGCCGAAGGAGATCATCGCCAAGTACGGTGCCGACACCGCGCGCGTGTTCGTGATGTTTGCCGGCCCGCCCGACCAGAGCGCGGCCTGGTCGGACAGCGGCGCCGAAGGCTCGTTCCGCTTCCTGCGCCGGGTCTGGGCCTTCGGCGTGAAGCACCGCGACACGCTGCTGGCCGCACCCCCCCAGGCCAGCGGCGCCGGCGCGCTGCGCTTCGAGATGCACAGCCTGCTCAAGCAGGTGACGAGCGACTACGAGCGCATGCAATACAACACCGTGATCAGCGGCGCGATGAAGATGCTGAACGCGCTGGAAGCTGCGGCCGGTGCCGAGCCCGCCGTGCTGCGCGAGGGCTACGGCATCCTGCTGCGCACGCTGTTCCCGGCCGCGCCGCACATCACCTGGGCGCTGTGGCGCGACCTGGACCTGGGCAGGCAATGGGGCCCGCTGGAAGACGCGCCCTGGCCGCTGGTGGACGACAGCGCGCTGGTGCAGGACGAGATCGAACTGATGCTGCAGGTGGGCGGCAAGCTGCGCGGCAGCATCCGCGTGGCGGCCTCGGCCGACCGCAGCGCGATCGAGGCCGCGGCGCTGGCGAGCCCGGAATTTGCGCGCTTCGCCGAAGGCAAGGCGGCGAAGAAGGTGGTGGTGGTTCCGGGCCGGCTGGTCAATGTGGTGGTCTGAGTCCGGGTGGCGGCCGCTGCCGCCGCTGTCGCGCCGGCGTCTCGTCGTGGCGGCGGCCGCCAGCGTGTTGGCAGGCTGCGGGTTCCAGCGCCGCCAGCCGCCCGAGCTGCGTTTTCGCAGCATTGCGCTGCTCGGCTTCGCGCCCGACTCGCCCTTGCGCGCCGAGCTCGCGCGCCAGCTCGGCGCGCAGGTGCAGGTGCTGGACAACCCGGCGCTGGCCGAGGTCGTGCTGCAGGCCCTGGCCGACCGCGAGGACACCACCGCCGTGGCCCAGACCGCGTTTGCCCAGGTGCGTGAAGTCCAGCTGCTGCGCACCTTCGGCTTCAAGGCCACCGCCCGCGACGGCACCGAACTCGTGCCGCCCAACCAGCTGCAGCTGGCGCGCAACATGACCTACAGCGAGTCCGCCGTGCTGGCCAAGGAAGCCGAGGCGCGCGAGATCTACCGCGCCATGGATGCCGACATCACTGCCCAGGTGCTGCGCCGCCTGGCCGCCTTGCTGCGCTGACGTCGATGCAGATCCGCCTGGAACAGCTCGACGCGCAACTGGCGCGCGGCCTCAAGCCGATGTATACGCTGGTCGGCGACGAGCCGCTGCTGGCCCAGGAGGCCGCCGACGCCATCCGCGCCGCGGCGCGTGCAGCCGGCTTCAGCGAGCGGCGGGTGTTCACGGTCAGCGGCGCGCATTTCGACTGGAGCGGCGTGATCGGCGCGGCCCAGGCGCAGAGCCTGTTCGCCGACCGCCAGCTGATCGAGATCCGCATTCCTTCGGGCAAGCCCGGGAAGGACGGTTCGGAAGCGCTACAGCGCTACTGCGAACGTGTCGCCAGCCCGGGTGACGACAGCCTGCTGACCCTGGTGCAATTGCCGGCGCTGGACTGGCAGCAGCAGAAGGCGGCCTGGTTCGGCGCGCTCGACGCCGCCGGCGCCGTGCTCAAGCTCGAGACCGTGGCGCGCACGCAGCTGCCGGCCTGGCTGGCGCAGCGCCTGGCGCGCCAGGGCCAGCGTGTGCGTGAAGGCGAAGAGGGGCAGCGCACGCTGGCCTTCTTCGCCGACCGTGTCGAAGGCAACCTGCTGGCGGCCCACCAGGAAATCCAGAAACTCGGCTTGCTGCACCCGGCCGGCGTTCTCGGCTTCGAGCAGGTCGAGGCCGCGGTGCTGAACGTGGCCCGGTATGACGTCGTGAAGCTCACCGAAGCGGTCTGGACCGGCCAGGTGGCACGGGCGCTGCGGGTGCTGGACGGCTTGCGCCACGAAGGTGAATCGGCGGTGATGGTGCAGTGGATGCTGGCCGACGACATCCGTGCGCTGGCGCGCGGCCGCGCCGCGCTCGACCGTGGCCAGCCGCTGCCGCTGGCGCTGAAGGAAGCCCGTGCTTGGGGCCTGCGCGAAAAGCTGTTCGAGCGTGTGCTGCCGGTGCTGGCCGACCACCAGCTGGCCCACCTGCTGGACGCCGCCAGCCTGTGCGACGGCCTCTGCAAGGGCCTGCGCCACGAAGGCTGGCCGGCCGACCCCTGGGACGCGCTGCGCCGGCTGGTGCTGATGGCGCTGCAGGCCCAGCCCAGCCGCGGCAAGCAGGTGGCGGCCAACGGCCGCCTGGTCTTGCGCGCCTGACGACGCCGCGGCCGGCTGCACGCGGCCGGGCCGTCACCGAACTTCAGTACCCGCGCCCCGGGTCGACCCGGTGCGCGATCGGCGCGCCGGCGATCGCCGCCTGCACATTGGCCATGGCCACGGCGGCGGCGCTGCGCGGGTCGGTGAAGGCCGCGGCATGCGGCAGCATCGTCACCTGCGGGTGCTGCCAGAACGGGTGGCCCGCGGGCAGCGGTTCGGTGTGGAAGACGTCGAGCACGGCATGGCCGAGCTGGCCGCTGGCCAGCGCTGCCAGCAGGTCGGCGTCGACGACATGGGCACCGCGCGCCAGGTTCACGAAGCCGGCGCCGCGGGGCAATGCGGCGAAAAATCGCGCGTCCACCAGGCCGCGGGTCTCGGCCGTCAGCGGCAGCAGGTTGACGACCACGTCGCTCGTGGCCAGCAGCGGCGCCAGCGGCGTGCCGTCGCGGCGCCAGCCCTGCACCTGGTAACCCTGCCGGGCCAGCGCGGCTGCGGCAGTGCCGCCCATCTGGCCCTGGCCGAGCACGAGGACACGCAGGTCCTGGGCGCGACGCTGCGCGTGGGTGCGCCAGAGGCCGGCGCGCTGGTTCGCGGCGTAGGTGAAGAAGCCACGCTGGAGCGACAGGGTGGCCCACAGCGCGGTCTCGGCCATCGCGGCATTCATGGCGGGGTCGACCATGCGCGCCACCGGCACATCGGCCGGCAGGCCGGGGTCGGCCAGCAACTTGTCGACGCCGGCCCACAGGCTCTGGATCAACCGCAGGCCCGGCAGCCCCTGCAGACTGCCCGGCGGCGGGTTGGCCACTAAGGCCGCCTGCACCGCGCTGGGGTCGGCCCGGGCCTCGACCAGGTTCAGCCAGCGGGCTTGCGGCGCAGCGGCAGCCAGGGCCTGGCGCCACTGGGCTTCCTCGCCGAGATCAAAATCGCCGCAGAGAAGGCAGTGCAGGGTGGCCAAGCTAGGCTCCGCCGGCTCGCACGTCCCAGGAAATCGATTCAGCGCGGGGCGCTGGTCGGGGCGTGGCGGCCTTGAAGGTCAATGGCTGGCGCAGCTGGCGCTGCCGTGGACCCTGAAGGAGCACGCCGCTTCGCTCGATTCGTTGTCGTCGTTTTGGCGTCGAGCGGAGCGCCGCGAAGGCGCGAACGGCTTCAGCCGCCGCGGCGGCGCCGCTGGGCCATGAAACCCACGACAGCCAGCCCAGCCAGCATCAGGGCATAGGTTTCCGGCTCGGGAATCGGCGCAGCCGATGCCAGGAAACTGTAGAAGCCGCCGGACTGACCGGTGGCCAGCCCGGTGACGCGGTAGTAGTACGACGCACCCGGCATCAGCGGAACGTCGAAGAGCACCGACGAAGCACCGGTCGGCCCGGCAGAGACCAGCGTGTTGGCCGCAGTGAAGATCGACACATTGATGTTGTCGATGTCCAGGACCGGACTGATGTTGATGCTGACCGCAGAACCCGAAGCCGTGGCGCCCAGAGTCGGGAACACGAAGTTGTAGATGTCGGTGAAGCTGCCGGAAACGGTCGTGGTGTTGGTGTACACCAACGGAGCCACCGGCAGGGTCCCGATGTTGAACGTCGCCGCCTGGGCGATGGCGCTCATGCTGAAGAGAGCGGTGAGAGCGGTGGACTTCAACATGGTGTGACCCTTTGGTACGTGCACAGGAAAGCCGCGCCAAGGTGGCTGCGCGGCATTGCAACAAGTTGCTTGTCACAATTATGCGCTAGTGCTGTTTCGCGCCGGCCCCTTATCCGCGGGTGACGGAACGTCGCCGTCCGCAGTCGCGCAGGGACATCGGCGGCCGATGTCCCGGCCTCAGGGCGTGCGCGCCACCGCACTCAGGCGCTGCAGCGCGGCAAGGACGCTGCCGGCGCGCACGGCCGCACGGTCGCCAGGGAGCAGCAGGCACTCCGCATGCAGCGCGCCTGGGGTACCCCAACCGAGCCAGACCGTCCCGACGGGCTTGCCCGGGACGGCCCCACCAGGGCCGGCGATGCCGGTGACGGCCACCGCCACGTCGACCGCGGCCCGCACCAGGGCGCCCTGCAGCATGCCCAGGACGACAGGCTCGCTGACGGCCCCATGGGCTTCGATGAGGCGCTCGTCCACACCCAGCATCTCGACCTTCGCCTGGTTGCTGTAGGTCACGAAGCCCCGTTCGAACCAGTCGCTCGAGCCAGCGAGCGAGGTGCAGGCCGCAGCGATCAGGCCGCCGGTGCAGCTCTCCGCCGTCGCCATGCGCCAGCCCCTGGCACGCAGTGCTGCAGAGAGACCGCGCAGTTCGGTTTCCAGTTCGGTATGGCTGATCATGCCCACCCCCCCTTCCAGGCCAGGCTGGCCAAGGCCAGGACGAGCAAGGTGCAGCCGGCCGCCACCAGGTCGTCGAACAGGATGCCCAGGCCCTGGCGCCAGCCGATGGCCTGCCCCGGCTGCAGCTTGAAGAGGCGGTCGGCCCAGCCCACCGGCCCCGGCTTGGCTGCGTCGAAGTAGCGGAACAGCGCCACTGCCAGCACCTGGGCCCAGAAGCCGGCCGGTGTCCACAGCCACAGCACCAGCCAGATGGCGGCGATTTCGTCCCAGACGATCGCCCCGGGGTCAGCGGTGCCCAGGTGGCGTGCCGTCAGCGTGCAGGCCCACAGGCCGCCCGCCAGAGCCAGCAGGATGACCAGCCCCCAGGGCAGCTCGGGCCAGAGCGTGCCGAAGACGAGGAACGCCACCCAGCCCCACAGCGTGCCGACCGTGCCCGGGGCTCGCGGCGACAGTCCACTGCCAAAACCCAAGGCCACCCAATGCGCGGGATGGCGGCGCATGAAATCGGCGCTCGGTCGGGAAGATGCCGTCATCAGCCCGCCTTCAAGCGCCAAAGTGGTCGAAACCACGCCAATCGCCGACAACTGGCTGGCCGTGCCGGTCGACCACACGCAGCCCGGGGGTGGTTTCGATGCGCCCGCAGCAGCTCACGGGTACACCTGCCAGCCGCGCTGCGTCGTGCACTTCGGCGTGGCGCCCGGGGGCCACGGTGAACAGGAGTTCGTAGTCGTCGCCGCCCGACAGCAGGCATTGGTGCTGCAGCGCCAGCGGCTGGGCGGCCAGCAACGCGCTGCGCGGCAGGGCGTCGACGTCGACCGTGGCGCCCACGCCAGAGCGCCGCAGCACATGCGCCAGGTCGCCCGCCAGACCGTCGCTGAGGTCGATGGCACTGCTGGCCAGACCCCGCAGCGCCAGCCCCAGCGCCACGCGCGGCTGCGGCATTTCCATCGCCAGCCGCAGGCGGTCGAAGTCCGCCGCCAATGCGGCCATCGGCAGCTGGCCGCGGAAGGCCTCCAGCGCCAGCCGGGCATCGCCCAGCGTGCCGCTCACCCAGAGTTCGTCACCCGGACGCGCGCCGCTGCGCAACAGCGCCTGGCCGGGCGGCACCTGGCCGAAGACGGTGATGCAGATGTTCAGCGGCCCGGCCGTGGTGTCGCCGCCCACCAGGTCGATGCCATGCGCCTCGGCCAGCGCCCACAGGCCGCGCGCCAGGCCGGCCAGGAAGTCGTCGTCGACACGCGGCAGCGCCAGGGCCAGCGTGCAGGCCAGCGGCTCGGCACCACACGCCGCCAGGTCCGACAGGTTTACCGCCAGCGCCTTGTGGCCCAGCCGCTCGGGCGGCACGGTCGGCAGGAAATGCCGGCCTTCGACCAGCATGTCGCTGCTGATCGCGAGTTGCTGGCCCGGGTCGGGCTGCACGATGGCGCAATCGTCACCCACGCCCAGCACGACGCGGGGGCTGCGCGCGGGGCGGGTGAAGTGGCGCGCGATCAGACCGAATTCACCGCCGCCGCCGGCGCTCAAGCCGGGCCTCCGGGGCTGCTCTGGCGATCCTCGCGCAGGCGGTTGGCCAGCTCGACGGCGGACTTCACGTTCATCTTGTCGAACACGCGGGCGCGGTGCACTTCCACCGTGCGCACGCTGATGTCCAGCGCGTCGGCGATCAGCTTGTTGGGCCGCCCTTCCACGACCAGGTGCATGACCTCGCGCTCGCGTTCCGTCAGCTCGGCCAGGGCACGCACACCCGCCGCGCGGTCGAGGCGGCGCGCCAGTGCCTGGCTGCTGGCTGCCAGGGCCTGGTCGACCCGGTCCACCAGCAGGTTGTTGGAGAACGGCTTCTCGACAAAGTCGAAGGCGCCGCGCTTGACCGCCGCCACGGCCGTGGGGACGTCGCCATGGCCGGTGAGGAAGATCACCGGCAGCTGCGGCAGCCAGCCTTGTTCGGCCAAGCGCTCGAACAGCACCAGGCCGCTGGTGCCCGGCATGCGCACGTCCAGCACCAGGCAGGACGGGGCGCTGGGCCAGGCGTCGGGCCCGCCGCGCCGGGCCAGCCAGGCCTCGAAGGCGTCGGCGCTGGCAAAACCCTCGCTCAGCAGCCGGCGAGAACGCAGCAGCCAGGCCAGCGCGTCGCGCACGACGTCCTCGTCGTCGACCAGGTAGACCATCGGGATGCCCAGGCGGGGATCGGTCGGCATCGGGCAGGGGGCTTCAGGCGCGTTCGCGGGTTTCGAGGCCCGCAGTGTCTTCCTTTTTTGGGTTCTCGGCCGCTTCCGCGGTACGCGGCGAGGGCAGCGTGAAGCGGAATTCGGTGCCGCGCGGCGCGCCCGGCGCGGCACCCGGCTGCAGCGGGCCGGGGCCGAAATCGAGCGCTCCCCCATGTTGCTCGACGACCGTCCGGCACAGGCTCAGCCCCAGGCCCATGCCTTCGTCGCGGGTGGTGAAGAAGGGCGTGAACAAGCGCGCGGCAACGTCGGCAGGGATACCCGGCCCGGCGTCGATGACGCTGAAAGTGACCCAACGCTCGTGGGTCTGGCGCACCCGCAATGTCAGAACGCGCTCGGCCAGCGGCGTGGCCGCTTCCATCGCCTGGATGCCGTTGCGCGTGAGATTGATCAGCACCTGTTCGATCATCGTGCGGTCGCAACGCACCCGCGGCGTCCGCCCGGCGCTGGGCAGCGCTGCCGACACCGGCGCCACATCGACCTCGATGCGGGTTCCGCTCTTGCGCGCCTGCAGCCGCACGAGCGGCAGCACCGCTTCCACGAGCAGGTCGGCGCCCAGGGCTTCGTGCTGCTGCTCGCGCCGGCGCACGAAGCCATGCACGCTCTTGATGATGCGGCCGGCGCGCTCGGCCTGCTCGGCGATGCGCGCCACGGCCTGGCGCAGCAGGCTGCGTTCTTCCTCGGGCGGCAGGGGCGGCAGGCCGCCGGTGTCGCTGCCCGGCGCCGCGTCCAGCAGGTTCAGCGAGCCGCTGGCATAACTGGCGATGGCCGCCAGCGGCTGGTTCAGTTCGTGGCTCAGCAGCGAGGCCATTTCGCCCACGGTGGCCAGCCGGGCCGTGGCCTGCAGCCGGTCTTGCTGCTGGCGCGAGATTTCCTCGACGCGGCGCTGCGCGCTGATGTCGACGATGGCGCTCATCCAGCCGGTGTGGCGGCCGCTGCCGTCGACCAGCGGCGCCTCGTAGATCATGACCGGGAAGCGTTCGCCGTTCTTGCGCATGAAGACGGTCTCGTAGCCTTCGCGGGCGTCGCCCAGGTCACGCTGGCGCGGCGGCTGGGCGAGCAGCCGGGTCTGCTGGCGGCGCTGGTATTCCTCGGCCTGCTCGGGTGGCCAGTAAGGCGGCGAATAGGGCGCGGCGAGCATCGCGTTGCGCTGGCCGCCAGCAGCCACGCCAGGCACCAGCAGTTCGGCGGCCGTGAAGCCCACCATCGCGCAGAACGCCGGGTTCACGTAGGTGATGGCGCCTTGCAGGTCGCGTGCGCGCAGGCCGGTGCTGAGCGAGTCTTCCATCGCCTTGCGGAAGGCCAGTGCTTCCGCCAGCGCATGTTCGGCCTCGGCCCGGCGCCGCACGTCGCGGGCCAGCAGCAGGACGACGCCGAACAGCGCCAGCGACAGTCCCAGCACCAGGCCGGTGGCCAGGTTGGGGATCAGGCTGGGCCGGCCGGCCGTGCCGTCGGCGCGCAGCTGCAGCGCGTTGCCGGGCAGGTCGACCAGGCGCTCGGACTTGTAGACGCCCGCGCCCCGCCCGGCGCCAGCGCGCGCCAGCCGGGTGCCGTCGCCTTCGACGAAGCTGAATTCATAGCGCTGGCCGCTGCTCGCCGGCACGGCGCTGTCGAGCAGCGTCACGAGCACGAAACTGCCGACGAGATAGCCGGCCTGCTGGCCGCCGTCGAGCACCGGCACACACACGTCCACCACCTCGGCCCCCTGGCCGGCGGCCAGGGGCACGAAATAGCTGCGCGAGAAAGTCGGCGCGCTGCTGCGACGTGCCGCGGCACAGGCCACGTCGCCGTCGACGCGCAGATTGGCACGCGGCGTGTGGTCGAACAAGCGCGTGCCGTAGGGTGTTTCGATGGTGTCCACCACCACCTGATGGCTGTCGCGGCGTTCGATGCGACGGAATTCCGGCCGCGCCTTGAGCAGCTCGAAGGCGCCGGTGCGCCAGGCCGACATCGGTGGCTCGCCCCAGCCCAGCGCCAGCAGCTGCTGGCTGGCGCGCAGCAGGTCGCGGCGCAGGCCGCCGGCAACCTCGGCTGCGACCGTGTCGGCGTCTTCCTGCGCACGTGCCGCCTCGACCTGCACGGTCAGCATCACCAGAAGGGTCTGGGCCACGGCCAGCAGGCCCAGCAGCGACGCCCACAGCAAGGCGCGGCGCCAGCGGCGCGGCCCACGAGCAGCCGCAGCGGCGGGCTGCTCGGCGGGAACGACTTCGGAGGTGGACGCCACGGTGTCGGGATTCTGGTGGCCGGGCGAGGAAAGGCCGTACGCAGTTTCGCGCATGGGCATGCCCACCCCTGCACGGCGACACTGCGCTACCTACAATCCGCGACCCGCCTTGCCCCAGGGCCGCCCAGGAGACCGCTGCGATGTCCATCGAGTCGAACAACGACAACAAGCCGCTCGAGCCGAGTGCTGAAAAGACGCATGAAGACCGGTTGGCCGAGCTCAAGCGTGCGGCGCTCGAATATCACGAGTTTCCGCGCCCGGGCAAGCTGGAGATCGCGGCAACCAAGCAGATGGTCAACCAGCACGACCTGGCGCTGGCCTACAGCCCGGGCGTGGCGTTCGCGTGCGAAGCCATCGTCGAAGACCCGGCAAATGCCTTTCGCTACACGGCGCGCGGCAACCTGGTCGCCGTGGTCACCAACGGCACCGCGGTGCTGGGCCTGGGCGACATCGGCCCGCTGGCGTCGAAGCCGGTGATGGAAGGCAAGGCGGTGCTGTTCAAGAAGTTCGCCGGCATCGACGTCTTCGACCTCGAGATCAACGAGAAGAACCTGGACAAGCTGGTCGACGTCATCGCCGCGCTCGAGCCCACGTTCGGCGGCGTCAACCTCGAGGACATCAAGGCCCCTGACTGTTTCTACGTCGAACGTGAATTGCGCAAGCGCATGAAGATTCCGGTCTTCCACGACGACCAGCATGGCACCGCCATCGTCGTCGGCGCGGCCTTGCTGAACGCGCTGAAGGTGCAGGGCAAGGCCATCGGCCAGATCAAGCTGGTGACCAGCGGCGCCGGCGCCGCTGCCCTGGCCTGCCTGGGCCTGCTGGTGAAGCTGGGCGTGAAGCGCGAGAACATCTGGGTCACCGACCTGGCCGGCGTCGTCTACGAAGGCCGCACCGAGCTGATGGATGAGGACAAGATCCAGTTTGCCCAGAAGACGTCGCTGCGCAAGCTGGCCGAAGCCATCCAGGGTGCCGACGTCTTCCTGGGCCTGTCGGCCGGGGGCGTGCTCAAGCCGGCGATGGTGGCTTCGATGGCGCCCAACCCGGTGATCCTGGCGCTGGCCAACCCCACGCCCGAGATCCGCCCCGAGGAAGTGAAGGCCGTGCGCAGCGACGCCATCATGGCCACGGGCCGCAGCGACTACCCGAACCAGGTCAACAACGTCCTGTGTTTCCCCTACATCTTCCGCGGCGCGCTCGACAGTGGCGCGACCACGGTGACCGACGCGATGGAAATCGCCGCCGTGCATGCCATCGCCGAACTGGCCCAGGCCGAACAGAGTGAAGTGGTGGCCGCCGCCTATGCCGGCGCCAACCTGAGCTTCGGCCCGGAATACCTGATTCCCAAGCCCTTCGACCCGCGGCTGATGATGATGATCGCGCCGGCGGTGGCGCGCGCGGCCGAACAGTCGGGCGTGGCGACGCGGCCGGTGGCCGACTTCGACGCCTACCGCGAGAAGCTGCAGAGCTTCGTCTATGCCAGCGGCAACACGATGAAGCCGATCTTCCAGGTGGCCAAGCGCGCCACCGCCAAGCGCGTGGCCTACGCCGAAGGTGAAGAAGAACGGGTGCTGCGCGCGGTGCAGGTGGTGGTCGACGAGGGCCTGGCCCGGCCGACGCTGATCGGCCGGCCGGCCGTCATCCAGACGCGCATCCAGAAGTTCGGGCTGCGCCTGCAGGAAGGCATGGACTACGACGTCGTCAACGTCGAGAACGACCACCGCTACCGCGACTTCTGGCAGACCTACCACCGCATGACCGAGCGCCGCGGTGTCACGGCGCAGGTGGCGAAGATCGAGATGCGGCGGCGGTTGACGCTGATCGGCGCGATGCTGCTGAAGAAGGGCGAGGTCGACGGCCTGCTGTGCGGCACCTGGGGCACGACGGCGCAGCATCTGCAATACATCGATCAGGTCATCGGCAAGCGCGTCGGCGGCTGCGCGCGCACGGCCCAGGACGTGCGCGTGTACGCCTGCATGAACGGCCTGATGCTGCCCGGCCGCCAGGTTTTCCTTGTGGACACCCATGTCAATGCCGACCCGAGTCCGGCCGAGCTGGCCGAGATCACCTGCATGGCGGCCGAGGAAATGGTGCGCTTCGGCGTGGCGCCGCGTGCGGCGCTGCTCTCCCACTCCAACTTCGGCACCAGCGACAGCGCCAGCGCGCAGAAGATGCGCGCCACGCTGGCGCTGTTGCGCGAGCAGGCACCCTGGCTGGAAGTCGACGGCGAAATGCACGGCGACGTCGCCCTGGACAGCGCCGCACGCCGAACACTGATGCCAAACAGCACGCTGCAGGGCGACGCCAACCTGCTGGTGCTGCCGAACATCGACGCCGCCAACATCGCCTACAACCTGCTGAAGGTAGCCGCCGGCGGCGGCATTGCCATCGGGCCCGTGCTGCTGGGTGCGGACCGACCGGTGCATGTGCTCACACCTTCGGCAACGGTGCGGCGCATCGTCAACATGACCGCCATCACCGTGGCCGACGCCCAGGCAGGGCGGACTTCCGCCGCTTCGACCTGAACCGCGCACCAAAGCAGCGTTCGAGGCACTTGTCACCCTCGTGACAGGGCCGTGATATCCCGTGATCACGGGGCATGAACCCATGTGAGCACCCACAAACTTGAACCGGGCTTTGCCCCATTTTTGGGCAATGTGCTTGAGTTTCGGGGGCCACTCCGGTACCATCCTGGTTTGATTTTCCAGGGTTAACCCGTGTTCTCGACCGGTTCAGTCTGCCAGCGCGGCTGTCAACGCACAGCGCCCCGGCAGGCATTGCTCAAGTGGGGGCTGTCGTGTCTGTTGACCGTAACGACCGTGACAGCCACCGTCTTGCTGGCCGGTCTGCCCAGCACCAGTGCGGCACGCACACCCGACACCGCCATCGGGTTGCCGCCAGTGAGGGAGGTGGCATTGGCCACTCTGCCACGCGAGGCGCAGCACACACACCGCCTCATCCTGAGCGGCGGGCCTTTCCCCTACGACAAGGACGGCACGGTGTTCTTCAACCGCGAAAGGCTGCTGCCCCTGCAGGCGCGCGGCCACTATCGCGAATACACCGTCAAGACCCCGGGCGCCAGGAACCGCGGCGCCAGAAGAATTGTTTGTGGCGGGAAGCCTCCGTCCCAGCCTGAAGTCTGTTTCTATACCTCGGACCACTACGCAAGCTTCAGCCGCATCGTCCCATGAATTCCGACATCCTGGCGCCACGACACGGCGCCGACCCCGATCTCCCTCACCAAAACCCAAGGAGGCAAGCGACCATGCAGTTGCAGACCATCCGCCCGAACATCGTTCAAGCGATTCGCGCCTACCGTGTCGACGACCTGATGTCGGCCGCCGAGGCCGCCGGCCAGCACTTTCTGTACGTCAACCTGTCGGCCGCGCAGACCAAGCAGGACGTGCTGGACGCCATCGCGCTGGCGTTCCTGTTCCCGCCGCACTTCGGCAAGAACCTCGACGCCTTGTTCGACTGCATGACCGACCTCGTGCACAAGGCCGGCCAGCAGCCGGGTTTTGTCGTCGTCCTCGAACAGCTGCCCGACAACCCCCGCTTCGACCGCGAGGCCCGCGAGCAGCTGCTGGAAGTGTTCCGGGACGCCGCCGAATTCTGGGGTGACCGACGAATACCGTTCAGGTGTTTCTATTCTTTTCAGTAGCCCGCTCCCAAGAAACCGGGTCATGGGAGCGGGCTACTGAAGTGGCCCCCAGCAGCACCGCCGCCGCCGCCAAGCCGGCACCCAAGGTGGCCGTGCCCAAGAATGGCACCAACCCCAACTTCGGCATGAACATGCCGATGATGAGCAGCGCCTTCGACACCGCCGCCTGGCTGAACGCCGCGTAAGCCCGCCCCGGGCCCGCTGCAGAAGAAGGCCTCTCGCCCGCGCGAGAGGCCTTTTTTCATGGCGCCTTGGGCGCGCGTGCCAGTGCCAGGAATTCTTCGACCGGCACTTCCTCGGCCCGGCGCTGCAGATCGAAGCCGGTGTCCAGCCCCTGGACCTCGATCCAGCGCCCCAGTGTGTGGCGCAGCAGCTTGCGCCGCTGCGAGAAGGCCACGGTGACCAGCTCACCCAGGCGTGCGGGGTCGACGGCCTGCTGCTGGGCCAGCGGTCGCATGCGCACGACGGCCGAGTTCACGCGCGGCGGCGGGTCGAAGGCATCGGGCGGCACGTCGAGCACGACGCTGATGCGATAGCGCCATTGCAGCATCACGCTCAGCCGGCCGTAGTCCTTGCAGCCAGGCGCGGCAGCCATGCGGTCGACCACTTCCTTCTGCAGCATGAAGTGCTGGTCGGTGACGACATCGGCGAATTCCAGCAGATGGAAGAGGATCGGGGTGGAAATGTTGTACGGCAGGTTGCCCACCACCCGCAGCGGCTGACCGGCCGCGGCTGCCAGGGCGCGGAAGTCGACCTGCAGCACGTCGGATTCCACCACCGTCAGCCCTGCCTGGCGTCGCAGCCGCGCCGCCAGGTCGCGGTCGAGCTCGATCACCGTCAGTGCCTGGCAGCGCGCCAGCAGCGGCCGGGTCATCGCGCCCAGGCCGGGGCCGATCTCGACCAAGGCCTGGCCGGGCCGCGGGTCGATGGCGTCGCAAATGCTCTCGATGACGCTGTCGTCGACCAGGAAATGCTGGCCGAAGCGCTTCTTCGCGGTGTGTCTCACGGGCCCGATGCCGCGTTCAGGGCGGGGGCTCGCGCAGCTCGACGTAGGCGCGGGAGCGCATTTCCTTGGTCCAGTCGAGATAGGCCTGCTCGAATCGCTGCTCGCGCAGGACGTTGCGGGCCTGCTCTCGCAGCGCCTTCGGGTCGATGGCGACTTCGCGCCGCTCGAGCACCTGGATCAGGTGCACGCCGAAACGCGAGGTGATGGGCGGCGAGAGCGCGTTGATCGCCAGGGCGTTCATCGCTTCCTCGAATTCCGGCACCATCGTGCCCGGCCCGGCCCAGCCCAGGTCGCCGCCGGCGGCGGCCGAGCCGTCTTCGCTGAACTGGCGCGCCACGTCCTCGAAGCTGCGTGTGCCGGCCTCGATCTGGCGCTTGTAGTCGGCCAGGCGGCGTGCAGCAACCTCGGCCGTGAGCTGCGCCGAGGGCCGCAGCAGCACATGGCGGGCACGGGTCTGGGTGACGCGCGGGTCGCTGCCATCGCGCCGCTCCAGCACCTTCAGCACGTGGAAGCCGGCGCCGGTGCGCAGCACGGCCGGGGCGACTTTGCCGACTTCGACGTCACGCGCGGCCTCGACGAAGGCGTCCGGCAGTCGCGCCAGCGGCCGCATGCCCAGGGCCCCGCCCTTTTCGCGGTTGGCATCGGCCGACAGCTCGAGCACGAGCTTGGCGAAGTCCTCACCGCCCTGCGCCCGCTGCAGTGCAGCCTGGGCGCGGGCCCGCAGCGCCGCCTCGGCTTCAGGGCTGGTGCCCTCGGGCACCGGCACCAGGATCTGCGCGATGTTCATCTCGGCCTCGCCCTTGGCGGCGGCGCGGCGCTCGGCCAGCAGCTTGTCGACGTCTTCGTCACTGACCTGGATGCGGCGGTAGACCTCGCGCTCGCGCATGCGCTCCATCATCAGCTGGTCGCGCAGCTGGGCGCGGAAGCGGCTGTATTCGATGCCTTCGGCCTGCAGGCGCTGGCGCAGCACGGGCAGCGTGATCTGGTTCTGCGCGGCCACGTTCTGCACGGCGCGGTCGATCTCGGGTTCGTCGATTCGCAGGCCACTTTCGCGGGCGTTGGTGATGATCACGCGCTCGTCGATGAGCAGGTCCATCACCTGCTGGCGCAGTTCACGTTCGGGCGGCAGGCTCTGGCCGGCGCGCGAAGCTTCGGCGCGGGCGGTGCCGATGCGGCGTTCGACCTCGCCGGCGGTCACCAGTTCCTGGTTGACGACGGCGGCGATGTAGTCGCCGTTGCGGGTGGTGCGGCCCTGGGCCTGGGCCGGGCCGCAGGCCCAGGCGGCCAGCACGAGGGCCAGACCGGCTGCCAGGGCGCGGGAGAGAAAGTCGGACTCAGTCATGGAGCGTGGGCGCGGGTGAGCAGGGACAAAGGCGAGCTGGAAGCGTCGCGGTTTCGACAAGGGCGCGGCAGCGAGGTTCCGAAAGCCGCGGCGCTGGCCGGAATGACAGGTCTGGCTTCAGGGCCGGGACTTCAGGGCGCTGGCTGCCATTCGTTGCCGCGCAAGCCCGAACCCGGGTCTTCGCGCAGCAGCTGGTAGCCGGGGATATTGTCCTTCAAGACCTTGAGCGGGTTCGACCCGATGCGCGACAGGCCCACCAGCTCCAGCTGCAGCAGCAACCGGGTGGTGGCTTCGGTGCGGCCGGTGGACAGCCGCTCGGCGACGACGCGGCCGATCCAGCAGCCGGCGTCGTACTCCACGCCGATCAGGCTGTCGGTGACGCGCGCGTCCTTCAGGCTGTAGTTGGCGCGGCCCACCGCATACCAGCGGCCGCTGCAGGCACTGCCGCCGCGCGCGCCCAGGCTTTCGCTGCCGGCCAGGGCCAGCGCCGCCGGCCCGGCCACACGCGTGCTGCCGATCGGCCATTGCCAGCCGATCTCGAGCTGCTCGCTCAGGCCGCGCGCCAGCCGGTAGGTGGCGCCGACGGTGCGGAAGGGCCCGGGTGAATAGCGCGCCGACAGGATGGAGCGCACCGAGCGCGAGATCTCGGGGCTGAACTGCACGGCCGCGTCCAGCGTCCAGTTCGGCAGCACGCTGGTCGAACCCAGCAGCAAGGCGTCCGAGAAGCTGCGTGTCAGCGCTTCGCCGTCGGGGCTGCCGTCGGCCTGGGGCGCCACGCGCTGGTCGCGCAGCAGGTAGCGCTGCACGAGGCCCAGGCGCAGCAGTTCGGCACCGCTGGCCGGGTCGAGCAAGCGCGTGGTGACACCGGCGGTCACCTGGTGCGCGTCGGCTACGCGGTCGACGCCTGAAAAGCTGTTGTCGGTATAGATCGAGACGAACGTGAAGTCCTTCGCTGCGGCGTCGTAGTTCGGCAGCTGGGCCTGTGCCCGGAACGGCGTGTTGACATAAAGCAGCCGCGGTTCGAGCGTCTGGCGCAGCGCGCGACCGAAGAAGCGGGCATCGCGTTCGAATTCCATGCCGGCGTCGGCACTCAGGCTGGGAATGCTGCGCTGCGCATGCCGGGGCTTGCCGACGCCCGGGTCTTCGGTGTCGTAGGCCGCAGCGTTCAGGGCCAGGCGCGGCACCACCCACCAGCCGGCACCGCGCAAGGGGTAGGACACCGACCCCAGCAGATGCACGCGGTCGCCCTGGGGCCGGCCGCTGGTGGCCGCATCGCCGCCCGGCAGGGTGAAGCGGTTGTATTCGGCCTCGAGGTCGTAGACCCATCCGGCCGCCTGGCCGCCCAGCCGCGCGCCCAGCTGCGGCCGGCGCTGGTAGGGCGAGGTGATGACGCTGTCGTCGGACTGCAGTACCTGCCAGCTCAGCAGCCGCGCATAGGCCAGGCCCTGCATCGCGCCGAGCGCACCGCCGGAAAACTGGAACGGCAGCTCGGCCGATGCGCGCACCGGCAGCAGCCGTGTCGTCAGGCTGCGGCCGGCGTTCGGGAAGTCCTTCCACCAGTCGTTGTCGGACACGCGCACGCCGTCGACGCGGTAACGCAGGCCCTGGGCCCAGCCGCGGCCCAGCCGGCCGTCGTGCAGCCAGCGCAAAGCGTGGCGCGAGCGTTTCGCGACGCGGTCGTCGGGCAGCCAGTCGAAGCCCACCGTGCCCGAGTCCAGCGGCTCGAGGTAGCGGAACTCGCTGTCCAGCGCCAGTCCGCGGCGCGTGATGACGCGCGGTGTCAAGGTGGCGTCGCGGTTCGGTGCGATGTTCCAGTAGTAGGGCACCGACAGCTCGATGCCGCTGCGGTTGTCGATGTTGATGCTGGGCGGCAGCCAGCCCGACTTGCGCTGGTCGCTCAGCGGGAAGCTCAGCCGCGGCCAGGCCAGGATGGGGGTGTCCAGGAAGCGCAGCACGGCGCCTTCGGCGATGCCGACGCCGGTGTCCAGGTCAAGCTGCACGCTGCGCGTCTGCAGCACCCAGGCCGGTGGCTCGGGGCCGTCGCGCGGGCAGCTGGTGTAACTGGCGTTCTGGGCAGTGCTGCGGGCGCTGTCGAGGAAGTCGATGCGGTCGGCGCGGCCACCGGCGCCAAGCAGCGGGAAGTCGAAACGCGGCTCGAGAAAGTAGCCCTGGAAACGCTGCACGCTCAGCTGCAGTTCCGGACCCGAGTAGACGGCGCCATCCCGCTGCACCCGCACGTTGCCGGTGGCGGTGGCCAGGTCACGTGGGTTTTCGTACTGCAGCCTGTCGGCGCGGATCACGAGGCCGCCACGCCGGAACTCGACGTCGCCTTCGGCCACGGCTTCGAGGTCGGGGCGCGCGCTCAGGCTGCGCGCACGCAGCACGATCGGCAGTTCAGCGGCCGCAGGGCCACGCGGCAGCGGCTGCAGGCGGGTACTGGGGACCCAAACCGGGCCCGCTGCTGATGCTGGACTGGATGCCGCTGACGAGGCCGCCTGCGCGACCGGTGTCGGCACTGCAGGCGGCGGCGCAGCCGCCCAGCCCTGGGCCGGCCCGAACACGGTGGCCAGCCCAAGGGCCAGCACGGGGAGTTGCGTCAGGGGCACGGGGGCACGCATTCGTAAAATCGATTATCCATGAGCACCTTCCCCGCCCCATCTTCGGCCCCTTCCGCAGCCCAGCCCCCCGCCGTGGCCTGGCCCAGCCCTGAACGCGAGGCAGCATTCAGCCGCTGGCTGGCCCAGCTGGCCCCGGCGCACGGCATCGACTGCACCAGCCTCGCCCCGGCTTCCAGCGACGCCAGCTTTCGCCGCTACCTTCGCGTGCGCTGCAGCGGCGGTGGCGGTGGTGCAGCCAGCAGCCTGGTGGTGATGGACGCACCACCGCCACAGGAAAACGTGCGGCCCTTCGTGCACGTGGCCGGGCTCGTGGCCCAGGCCGGCCTGAACGCGCCGCGGGTTTTGGCGGCCGACACCGAACACGGCTTCCTGCTGCTCACCGACCTGGGCAACGACCTCTATCTGCCCGCCTTGCAGGCCGCCGACGGCGCCGGCGCCGACCGCCTGATGCGCGACGCGATCACGGCCCTGGTGCAGTTCCAGCAGCAGGTGCCGGCCGACGACCTGCCGCCCTTCGACGAAGCCTTGCTCACCGCCGAGCTGGCGCTGTTCCCCGAATGGTGTGTCGGCCGCGAATTCGGGATCACCTGGACCGACGCCCAGCAGGCCACCTGGCAGCGCCTCGTGCGCCTGCTCGTCGACAGCGCCCTGGCCCAGCCCCAGGTGGCCGTGCATGCCGACTGGATGCCGCGCAACCTGATGCTGGCCGCGCCGCCGGCCACCGGCCCGGGCGTGCTCGACTTCCAGGACGCCGTGCGCGGCCCGATCACCTACGACATGGCTTCGCTCTTGCGCGACGCCTTCGTCAGCTGGGACGAGGTGCAGGAACTGGACTGGGCGGTGCGCTGGTGGCAGCAGGCGCGCAAGGCGGGTCTGCCGCTGGGCGAGGACCTCGAAGCCGACTTCGGCGAGGTCTGGCGTGCGCTCGAATGGATGGGCCTGCAGCGACACCTGAAGGTGATGGGCATCTTCTGCCGGCTGAAGCACCGCGACGGCAAGCCGCAGTACGCCGCGGACCTGCCGCGCTTCTTCGCCTATGCGCAGAAAGTGGCCCTGCGCTATGGACCGCTGAAGCCGCTGCTCGGGCTGCTGGAGCCCTTGTCGGGCGCCCGCGTCGGCAGCGGCTTCACGTTCTAGACCGCAGCAGCGGCGCCAGGGCGCCGCTGCTGCGAGACGGCCTTACTTGGGCATGATGACCGTGTCGATGACGTGGATGACGCCGTTGTCGGCCACGATGTCGGTCGAAGTGACCTTGGCGTTGTTGACCATCACGCCGCCCGTGGTGCTGACGGTGATGTCGCTGCCCTGAACCGTCTTGACCATGCCGGCCTTGACGTCCTTGGCCATCACCTTGCCCGGCACGACGTGGTACGTCAGCACGGCCGTGAGCTTGGCCTTGTCCTTCAGCAGCGCGTCCAGGTCGGCCTTGGGAACCTTGGCGAAGGCCGCGTCGGTGGGCGCGAACACGGTGAACGGGCCCTTGCCCTTCAACGTTTCGATGAGGCCGGCGGCCTGCAGCGCGGTGGCCAGGGTCTTGAAGTTGCCGGCGGCCACGGCCGTGTCGACGATGTCCTTGGCCTGAACGGCCAGGGTGCTGGCAGCCAGGGCGGCGGCAATGATGAGCTTCTTCATGGTTGTTTGCTTTCTTGGGTGAGTCAGTGGGGTGGAACAGGGGTGAAACGTCTTCAGTTCACCGGCGGCAGCAACACGCGGTCGAGCGTGTGGATGACACCGTTGCTGGTGATGGTGTCGGTGGCGGCGATGCCGGCGTTGCGGCCACGTGCATCGGTGATGAGCAGCGGGTTCAGGCGCACCAGGAACGTGGCGCCTTGCAGCGTCGTGAACGGCTGCCCGCTGGTGGCGTTGGCCACGACGGCGCCCGACAACTGGCGACCCGGCACCACGTGGTAGGTGAGCACCCGGGTGAGCAAGGGCACGTCGGCCAGCAACGCTGCCTTGCTGATGCCCAGTTCGGCCAGCAGTGCCGCGAAGGCGTCGTTGGTCGGCGCAAACACGGTCAGGGGGCCAGGGGCAGAGAGTGCACCCGCCAGGCCCGCAGCCTGCACGGCCTCGACGAGGATGCTGAACTGCGGCGCGGCCAATGCCGTCTGCACGATGTTCTCGGCCGGCAGCGGCAGCAGCACACGATCGATGGTGTGGATCACGCCGTTGCTGGCGAAGGTGTCGGTGGCGGTGATGTTCGACCGGCGCGCACGAGCGTCCGTGATCGCCAGGTCGGCGCCCACCGTGAACGTGCCCGTCTGCAGCGTGGTGATGCTGGTGTTCAGCGGCACCTGGGCCCGCAGCACCCGGCCGTTGACGACGTGGTACGTGAGCACGCGGGTCAGCAGCGGCACGTTGGCCAGCAGCTGCGCCTTGCTCAGGCCCAGTTCACCCAGCAGCGCGACGAAAGCGTCGTTGGTGGGGGCAAACACCGTCAGCGGGCCTGGCGCCGAAAGCGCGCCGGCCAGCCCCGCCGCCTGAACCGCTTCCACCAGGATGCTGAAACGTGGCGCGGCCAATGCGGTCTGCACGATGTTCTCGGCCGGCAAGGGCAGGATCACGCGGTTGACGACGTGGATCACGCCGTTGGTGGTGAGCACGTCGGTCGAAGCGATCTGCGAGACGCGGGCACGCTGGTCGGTGATGCGCAGCCCGGCGTCGACGGTGAAGCTGCTTCCCTGCAGGCTGGTGATGGCCTGGCCAGGCACGATGTCGGCCTGCAGGGCCCGGCCGTTCACGACGTGGTAAGTCAGCACGCGAGTCAGCAAAGGAACGTTGGCCAGCAGCTGCTGCTTCGTCAGGCCGAGCTCGGTCAGCAGCGCGGCGAAGGCATCGTTGGTGGGCGCGAACACCGTCAGCGGCCCGCTGCCGGACAGCGCACCTTGCAGGTTTGCCGCCAGCACGGCCTCGACGAGGATGCTGAACTGCGGCAGGGCCTGCGCCGTCTGCACGATGTTGCGGTTGGCCGGAAGCAGCACGCGGTCGATGGTGTGGACCACGCCGTTGCGCGCCTGGGCGTCGGTGGCGGTGATCGTGGCGGTGCGGTTGCGGCCGTCGTTGATGGTCAGGACACTGCCGCTGGCCGACACCTTGAAGATCCCGCCTTGCAGCGTGGTGATGGCGCGGCCAACGGGAACCGCGGCGCGCTCGACCTTGGCCGGCAGCACGTGGTACGTCAGCACCGAAGTGAGCAGGGCGCGGTCGGCCAGCAGTTGCGCCTTGGTGATGCCCAGTTCGGCCAGCAGTGCGGCAAAGGCGGCGTCGGTGGGGGCAAACAGCGTGAAGGGGCCGTCGCCGATGAGGTCGCCGCGCAGGCCGGCCACGTTGATGGCCTCGGACAGGATGCTCAGGTTGCCCTGGCCACTGACCACCCCGACGACGTCGGCTTGTTCATCGTCGCTGCCACCACAGGCGGCGAGCAAACCCAGGCCGGCCACGGCCAACCAACGTTTCATCCACAACAGCATGCCAATTCCTCCCGGAGTGGACAGCCAGGAGCGCACCATGCCTCCGCCGTCTGGGCGGAAATGTGAACTGCTTAGTTTTCTATTGCAACTGTAGGGTAATTATGCGACGGCTAAGTTTCATCTGGTCACTGTCGGGTTGCTTCGACGCGGCGTGGCACAGCCCGCTGCCTCGAGCCAGGGGTCGCGGTCTGCGCCGCCAAACACCCCCACCAGGAAATCGATGAACACCCGCGTACGGGCCGGCACATGCTTGCGCGAAGGCATCGCCACCCAGAGCGTGGTGTCGAAAAGCTGCCAGTCGGGCAGCACCCGTTCGAGGGCGTTTTCCATCAGCGCGTCCTCGATCACGAACGACGGCAGCCCGGCGATGCCCAGGCCCGACAGTGCGGCGGCGTACATCGTGTCGATGTGCGACGAGCTCAGCGTCGGCCGCTTTTCGGCCACCACGGTGCAGGTCTCGGCCTGGGCGCCATCGGCGCCCATCGAACCGCGCACGAAGGTCAAGCCGCGCTGCAGTTCCGAGATCGGCGGCACCAGGGCGTCGTGCGTACGCAGCTCGCGCGGGTGGCTGGGCCGGCCGCGGCGGTCCAGATACTCGGGCGACGCGCAGGTGACGACCTCGGAACGCGCCAGCAGCCGGGCAACGAACTCGCCCTGCAAAGGCAGGCGCGCGGCGATGATGGTGAGGTCGTAGGCCTCGTCCACGGTCTCCACCGGCCCGGGCGAATGCAGTTCGATGCTCACCTGCGGGTGGCGTTCGATGAACTTCGGCAGATGCTTGGCCAGCTGGTGCACGGCGATCGCCGGCGGGCACAGCACCCGCAGATGGCCCCGCGGCTCGCGTGTGCCTTCGTCGGCCAGGGCTTCGCTTTCCTCGATCTCCACGAGGATGTTGCGCACCTTCTCCAGGTAAGCCTCGCCGACCTCGGTGAGCGCGATGCTGCGCGTGGTGCGGTTCAGCAGCCGCGCATTGAGGTGGCCTTCGAGTTCGGCCACGATGCGCGTGACCACCGGCGGCGCGAGGTCCAGCGCCCGCGCGGCCTTGGCGAAGCCACCTTCGTCGACGACGCGGACAAACACCTTCATCGCGCGCATCAGGTCCATGGCTTCCGGGTCGTTGCAAGTGGGCGAAGCGCCGCATGTTGCCACTGCCGGCATGCGCCACGCCCACTACGTCCACAATGGCCGCGCATGCCACCCTATTCCGCCCTTTTCAGCTTCTTCGAAAGTCGAACCCGCCCCACCGCCCGGCCTGGCGCCACGCCACCGCCCGGCTTGCTGGCCTTCTACTGGCACTTCATCGGCCAGGTGCGCGGGCTGTTCGCGGCGATGTTCGTCACCGGGCTGGCGGTGGCATTGATCGACACGCTGATCCCCGTCTTCATCGGCCACCTCGTGCGCATGATGGAAAGCCCCGACCGCGCCGCCACGCTGGCGCGCGAGACGCCGCTGCTCATCGGCATGGCGCTGCTCGTGCTGGTGGGCCGGCCGGCGGCACTGCTGCTGGACAGCCTGGTACGCAACAACGCCGTGGCGCCGGGCGTGACGGCGATGATCCGCTGGCAGAGCCACTGGCACGTGGTGCGGCAGAGCTGGCCGTTCTTCCAGAACGACTTCGCCGGCCGCATCGCCAACCGCGTGATGAACACCAGCCACGCGGTGCGCGAAAGCGCCGTGAGCTGCGTGCGCGCCATCTGGTACATCATTGTCTACGGCATCAGCGCGCTGGTGCTCATGGCCCAGGCGGACTGGCGGCTGGCCATCCCCACCGCGCTGTGGTTCGCCGGCTACCTGGCCTTCCTGAGCTACTTCGTGCCGAAGATGCGCGACCGCTCGCGCATCAGCAGCGAGCTGCGCAGCCTGGTGATGGGCCGGGTGGTCGACAGCTATACCAACATCCTCACCGTCAAGCTCTTCGCCCGCGCGCGCGACGAGGACGCCCACGTGCGCGACGCCATCGACGACCACACCGGCGCCATTGCCGCGCACATGCGGCTGATCACCGCCTTCATGGGCACGCTGTCGACGCTGAACGCGATGCTGCTGGTCGGCACCGCGGCCATCGGCATCACCCTCTGGGGCCAGGGCCAGATCGACGCCGGCACGGTGGCCACGGCGCTGCCGCTGGCCTGGACGATCGCCAACGTGGCCGGCTGGGTGAGCTGGGAAGTCACCGGCATCTTCGAGAACATCGGCGTCGTTCAGGAGGGCATGGAAACCATCGCCGTGCCGCTGGCCATGACCGACGCGCCTGACGCGCGTGAGCTGGTCGTCGCCGCTGCGCCGGCCGGCGGCGAGATCCGCTTCGAGAAAGTGAACTTCACCTACGGCCGCAGCGACGGCAAGAAGGTGCTGGACGAGCTGAACCTGGTGGTGCGGCCGGGCGAACGTGTCGGCCTGGTGGGGCGTTCAGGCGCGGGCAAGAGCACGCTGGTGAACCTGCTGCTGCGCTTCCACGACCTGGAACAGGGCCAGTTGCGCATCGACGGCCACGACGTGCGCACGCTGTCGCAGGAAAGCCTTCGCGGCGCCATCGGCATGGTCACGCAGGACACCTCGCTGCTGCACCGCTCGATTGCCGCCAACATCGGCTACGGCCGCGCCGGTGCGACGATGGACGAGATCGTCGCCGCCGCGAAGAAGGCCCAGGCCCACGAATTCATCCTGGGCCTGCAGGACTGGAAAGGCCGCACCGGCTATGACGCGCATGTGGGCGAACGTGGTGTGAAGCTCAGCGGCGGCCAGCGCCAGCGCATCGCGATTGCCCGCGTGATCCTGAAGGACGCGCCGATCCTGGTGCTGGACGAGGCCACCAGCGCGCTTGACAGCGAGGTCGAGATCGCGATCCAGAGCCAGTTGCTCGGTCTGATGGAAGGCAAGACCGTGATCGCGATCGCCCACCGCCTGTCGACCATCGCCCGCATGGACCGGCTGATCGTGCTCGAGCAGGGCCGCATCGTCGAGGAGGGCAGCCATGCCGAACTGCTGGCGCATGGCGGGCATTACGCCAAGCTCTGGGCTCACCAGAGCGGCGGGTTCCTGACCGAAGACATACCCGATTCGGAACTGGGCTGACGAGCGAGTGCCGCTTGCGGCCCGTTGCGGTCATTCATTTCTTGCCGGCTTGGTCCCTCTGCAAAGGCGGGCTGGGTGAGCCGGGTGGCCCCTGGAGCGAAGTAAAGGAGGAGACTTCGGCCGCCCGTGAGCCGA
>JALHPF010000046.1 GCA_022842595.1 Rubrivivax sp. | reverse complement strand
GCAGCGAACGCAGCGAGTTCGGCGGCGGGGCCGCGGGACCGATGCACTGAGCCCGGACACAAACAGTCCAGTGGACTGTTTGTGCCTGGCGAAGGACCAGGCCACTGGCCTGGGCCGCAAGGCAGCCTGAGCGCAGCGAAGGCCGCCGAGGATAAGCGCCACAGCCAGCCCCAGCCCGCCTTTGCAGGGGACCAAGCAGGCACACGAACAAGCACGAAAGCAAACGTCCGCAACCTGCCGAGAGCGGGCCCTACAGCGCGTCGATGTGTTGCGTGGGATAGCTGTCCCAGGCCAGGCAGCCCGGACATTGCCAGAAGTAGTGCTGGGCCTCGAAGCCGCATGCCGCGCAGCGATAGCGCTGCAGGGGCTTGGCCGCTCGAGCCACGGCCTGGCGCAGCGCGGTGATGCCGGTCTCGCCCCAGCTCTCAGGTGGGTGGGCCAGCAGCAACTGGGCTGCAGCCAGCGTCGGGTGCTGTTGCAGATGCTTCGTCACCATGGGCAGGGCGTCGATCCCGGCGGCGGCGTCGAGCTTCTGCAGCGCCTGCAGCAACTCGGTGGCGGGCAAGGTCTGGAGCAGTCCCTGCAGCGCCTGGCGTGCTGCTGTGCTTCGGCCGGCGTCCACTGCGGCCTGGGCATAGGCATCGGCCACCAGCAGGAAAATCAGCGGATGACGCGAGCGCAAGGCATCCCAGGTGGCCATGGCAGCCCCTGGGTGACCGGCGGCGCGCTGGCGTTGGCCGGCCAGCAGCAAGGGGCGGGGTGCCTCTGGCGCCGCCTGGGTGGCGCGTTCCAGCGCGGCTTCGGCTTCCGCGGGCCGGCCCTTGGCGTCGGCTTCCAGGGCTTGTTCGCATTCGTAATGCGCCAGCCGGCTGGCGAATGAGCCCGCCCCGGTCTGTTCGAGCTTGCGTGCAACGTCCACCGCCCGTGGCCAGTCGCGCGAGCGCTCGTACAGCGCCAGCAGAGCCAGGCGGGCCTCGCTGGAAAAGGCGCTGCCCTCGAGGGCAAGATAGGCGGCTTCGGCGCGGTCGAAGAGGCCGGCCTTCATGAAGTCCTGCGCCAGCGCGTACTGGGCACGGTCGCGTTCCGCGGGCCTCAGGTCGCCACGGCGGAGCAGGTGTTCGTGTACGCGGATGGCACGTTCGAACTCGCCACGGCGGCGAAACAGGTTGCCCAGCGCGAAGTGCAGTTCAGCGGTGTCGGGGTCGTTTTGGACGGCTTCGATGAAGGCGTCGATGGCTTTGTCCTGCTGCTCATTGAGCAGCAGGTTCAGGCCCTTGAAATAGGCCCGTGGGGCGTCTCGCGCTTCGCGCTTGTCCTGGCGCAGGTCGAAGCGGGAAGCCAGCCAGCCCAGCGCAAAAGCCACCGGCAGCACCACGAGCACCCACTGGATGTCGAAATCGAACAAGGTGGCTACAGACCTTCGCGCGGCGGATGGTCGGGACCGAAGTCACCTGGCTTCGCAGGCGCGACTGCACCGGCGCTGGCCGTTGCCGGGTCGGCCAGGCGCCTGACCTCGCGCCGCTGCCGCCACCAGTGCGGCGCCATGGCAACGATGCCCAGTGCGCAGCCCGCCCCAAAGGCCACCAGCACGACGAAGACCATCGGGCCCTGCCAGTTCAGGCCGAAGAAGAAACGCACTGTTGCCGGCTGCTGGTTGTTCAGCGCGAAGGCAAACAGGGTGAAGAAGACGAGGGCCCAGAAGAGCCGTGAGAGGACGCGCATGTGCCCAAATTCTAGGCCGCTGCGTGGCGGGAGCAGCCAGCCGCTCAGTCGGGGTCGTGCATTGGCGCCGGCGCCTGGGCGTCGACGGCCTCGCGCAGCGCCTTGCCGGGCTTGAAGTGCGGCACGCGCTTTTCGGGAATGGTGACCTGTTCGCCGCTGCGCGGGTTGCGCCCCATGCGCGGCGGCCGGCGATTGATGCTGAAGCTGCCGAAGCCGCGGATCTCGATGCGATGGCCTCGCGCCAGGGCATCCGACATCGCGTCGAGGATGGTCTTGACGGCGAATTCGGTGTCCTTCTGCGTCAGCTGCGAAAAGCGTTCAGCCAGGCGCGTGACGAGATCGGATCGGGTCATGGCGTGCAAGGGAGTTCAGGCGATGTTGGCGGAAAAACGCCCCGCGTGCATCAAGCCCGCGGGGCGTTTCGTGACGGTGTTCCGTCGCGGAAGGGGGTTTATTCCTTCTGGTTGTCCAGCTTGGCGCGCAGCAATGCGCCCAGGCTGGTGGTGCCCGCGTTCTCACGCTCGCTGGTCTGGCTCAGGCGCTGCATGGCTTCTTGCTGGTCGGCGTTGTCCTTGGCCTTGATGGACAGCTGGATCGAACGCAGCTTGCGGTCGACGTTGATGACCATCACGCTCACGTCGTCGCCTTCCTTGAGCAGCGTGCGTGCGTCTTCGACGCGGTCGCGGCTGATTTCGGAAGCGCGCAGATAGCCGGTGACGTCTTCGTTCAGCTCGATCTCGGCGCCGCGTGCGTCGACGGTCTTGACCTTGCCGTTGACGACCGCACCGCGGTCATTCAGCGTGGTGAAGGTGGTGAACGGATCGGTGTCCAGCTGCTTGATGCCCAGGCTGATGCGCTCGCGCTCGACGTCGATGGCCAGCACCAGGGCTTCGACTTCCTGGCCCTTCTTGAAGTTGCGCACCGCCGCTTCGCCGGTTTCGTGCCACGACAGGTCCGAGAGGTGAACCAGGCCGTCGATGCCAGCGGTGAGGCCGACGAACACGCCGAAGTCGGTGATCGACTTGACGGGGCCCTTGACCTTGTCGCCGCGCTTGACCGTAGCGCTGAACTCCTCCCAGGGGTTGGCCTTGCACTGCTTCATGCCCAGGCTGATGCGGCGCTTGTCCTCGTCGATTTCCAGGACCATGACTTCGACTTCCTCGCCCAGGCTGACGACCTTGGCAGGAGCGACGTTCTTGTTGGTCCAGTCCATCTCGGAAACGTGCACCAGGCCTTCGATGCCGGGTTCGATCTCGACGAACGCGCCGTAGTCGGCGATGTTCGTGATCTTGCCGAACAGGCGCGTGCCGTTCGGGTAGCGGCGGGCCACGCCATGCCAGGGGTCGTCACCCAGCTGCTTGATGCCCAGGCTGACGCGGTTCTTCTCGGCGTCGAACTTCAGGACCTTGGCCTGCAGTTCCTGGCCGACCGTCACCACTTCGCTCGGGTGACGCACACGGCGCCAGGCCATGTCGGTGATGTGCAGCAGGCCGTCGATGCCGCCCAGGTCGACAAAGGCACCGTATTCGGTGATGTTCTTGACCACGCCATTGACGATGGCGCCCTCGGACAGGGTTTCCAGCAGCTTGGCGCGTTCTTCGCCCATCGAAGCCTCGACGACAGCGCGGCGCGACAACACGACGTTGTTGCGCTTGCGGTCGAGCTTGATGACCTTGAACTCCATGGTCTTGCCCTCGTACGGGCTCATGTCCTTGACCGGACGCGTGTCCAGCAGGCTGCCCGGCAGGAAGGCGCGGATGCCGTTGACCAGCACCGTCAGGCCGCCCTTGACCTTGCCGCTGACCGTGCCGGTGACGAACTCGCCGCTTTCCAGCGAGTTCTCCAGGCTCATCCACGAAGCCAGGCGCTTGGCCTTGTCGCGGCTGAGGATGGTGTCGCCGTAGCCGTTTTCGATGGCGTCGATGGCCACGGAAACGAAATCGCCGACCTGGACTTCGAGCTCGCCCTGGTCGTTCTTGAATTCTTCGATGGGCACGAAGCTTTCGCTCTTCAGCCCGGCGTTCACGACCACGTGGTTGAAGTCGATGCGCACGACCTCGGCGGAGATGACCTCGCCGATGCGCATGTCGTTGTTCTCGAGCGACTGCTCGAACAGGGCCGCGAACGAATCGGGGGCCTGGCTGTTACCAGTGGAGGTGACGGTGGTGGTGACGGACATTAATTTCCTTCAGGCCCGGGGGTAGTGGAAGGCAGAGCCGGGCAATGCTTGCAACGGAGGTTGCGGTTAGGTGGAACACACCCCAAGCGCTGGGGGCCTGGCGGCCACTGGAGGGAGCGCTTGGAGACCTTTGCCTGTTGCAGGAGGCTCAGCGGGGCGACATTTCACTTGTCCCCGGCCGTGGCCAGTGCAAACGGGCTGCGCTGCTGCCACCAGCCGAGCACCTGTTGCACCGATGCTTCGATGCTGAGGTGCGAGTTGTCGAGCAACAGCGCATCTTCGGCCGGCCGCAAGGGTGAAGCACTGCGACCCTTGTCGCGGGCATCACGCGCTTCCAGGTCGGCGCGAAGACTGTCGATATTAGCGGCGATTCCCTTTGAAATCAATTGCTTATGCCGCCGCTCGGCGCGTTCGGCGGCGCTGGCAGTGAGAAACACCTTCAGCGCGGCCTGGGGGAACAGCGCCGTGCCCATGTCGCGGCCGTCGGCCACCAGGCCTGGCGCGCGGCGAAACGCCTGCTGCAGGCCGCGCAGGGCCGCGCGCACGGCGGGCAGGGCAGAGACGCGCGACGCCAGCAGGCCGGTGCTTTCCTGGCGCAGATCGTGGGTGATTTCGCGTCCGCGCAACCAGGTGCGGCCGGCCTCCAGGCCCTGGCCGAAGCGCAGATCCAGGGTCTGGGCGATGGCCGCGACGCCGCCCTCGTCGTCGGGTAGAACGCCATCGGCCACCGCCGCCAGGCCCGCGGCGCGGTACAGCGCGCCCGAGTCCAGCAGGTGCCAGCCCAGCGCCGCCGCCACTTCAGCCGCGAGCGTGCCTTTGCCAGAGGCCGTGGGCCCGTCGATGGTGATGACGGGCACGTCTTCAGGTCGGGCCTGGGCCAGGTCGAGCAGCGATTCGAAGTAGTCCGGGAAGGTCTTGGCCACGCATTGCGGGTCGAGGATGCGGATGGGCAGGCTCGGCGGGGCCGCAGTGGCGACCAGCGGGTTGAAGGCGGCGAGAGACAGGCACATCGCCATGCGGTGGTCGTCGTAGGTGTGCAGCGCAGCGGTGCGCCAGGTGGTGGGCGGGCTGACCTCGATGAAGTCGTCGCCGGCTTCGACGTGGGCGCCCAACTTCTGCAATTCGGCGGCCATGGCCGCGATGCGGTCGGTTTCCTTCACGCGCCAGCTGGCGATGCCGGTCAGCCGGGTGGGGCTGTCGGCGTACAGCGCCATCACGGCCAGGGTCATCGCCGCGTCGGGGATGTGGTTGCAGTCCAGCGTGATGCCGGCCAGCGGCCAGCGGCCGCGCCGCACTTCCAGCCAGTTCGGGCCGCTGCGCACCTGCGCGCCCATGGCCTTGGCGGCGTCGACGAAGCGGATGTCGCCCTGGATCGAGTCCAGCCCCACGCCTTCGATACGCACGGGCGCGCCGCCATGTGCGGCAATGGCGCCGAGCGCGACAAAGTACGACGCCGATGACGCGTCGCCTTCCACGTCGACCCGCCCCGGGCTGCGGTAGGGGCTGGCGCCATGCGAGCAGGGCAGGGTGAAGCGCTGCCAGCCTTCGCGCCGCACCTCGATGCCGAAGCGCGCCAGCAGGTTCAGCGTGATCTCGATGTAGGGCTTGGAGATCAGTTCGCCCTGCACCTCGATGACGATGTCGCGTTCGCCGGTGGCCAGCGGCAGCGCCAGCAGCAGTGCTGTCAGGAACTGGCTGGACACGTCGCCGCGCACGCGGATCGGCTCGCCGGTGTTCAACTGGCCGCCGGGCCGGCCCGTCAGGCGCAGGGGCGGGTACCCGGGCGTGCCCAGTTCCTCGATCTGGCAGCCCAGTGGCCGCAGCGCGTCGACCAGATCGCCGATCGGGCGTTCATGCATGCGCGGCACGCCCGAAAGCTCGAAACGCCCGCCTTGCGTGCTGGCCAGCACCGCCAGCGTGGCCGCCAGCGGGCGCATGGCCGTGCCGGCATTGCCCAGGAACAGCGAGGCCTGCGACACGCGCAGCCGGCCGCCCAGGCCGGTGATGTGGGTCAAGGTTTCGCGTCCGGCCTGTTCGACGCGGCGCACGCCGCAGCCGAGCGCCGCCAGCGCGGCCAGCATCACCTGGGTGTCGTCGGAGTCGAGCAGCCCGTGCACCACGGTTTCGCCCGCCGCCAGCCCGGCCAGCAGCAGCACGCGGTTGGAGATGCTCTTCGAGCCCGGCAGGTGCACGGTGCCGTCGGCACCTTGAAGCGGGGGAAGATCGAGGGCTGGAATGCGAAGCATGCGGGTCACCCGGTGGCCGCCTCAGCGCCCAGTCCCCGGCCCGACGCGCAGCGCGCCCATCTGCCAGTTCGAACGGCCTTCGGACGGGCCGCGGATCAGGTCCTCCAGCGCTTCGGCGTTGGCCGAGCGCAGGACCAGTTCGAGCGCGTCCAGCGCATGGCGGAACAGCTGCGACTGCTTCAGCACTTCCTCGCGGTTGGCTACCAGGATGTCGCGCCAGACCTCGGGGTTGCTGGCGGCGATGCGCGTGAAGTCGCGGAAGCCAGGGCCGGCCAGCGACAGGAAGTCGCGCCCCGCCGGCTGGTTGACGACGGCGCTGAAGTACGCAAAAGCCAGCAGGTGCGGCAGGTGGCTGACGGCGGCAAAAGCGGCGTCGTGGTTTTCTGGCGTCATCTTCAGCACCTGGGCGCCCACGGCCGACCAGACGTCGGTGGCCTTCTGCGTCAGGCCCACATCGGTCTGCGGCAGGGGTGTCAGGATCACCTGGCGGCCGCGGTAGAGGTCGGCGTCGGCGTTCTGGATGCCCGCGCTTTCCTTGCCGGCGATGGGGTGGGCAGGGACGAAGGCGCTCAGGCGGTCGCGCAGGACGCGGCGGGCGGCGTCGACGACGTCGCGCTTCGTGCTGCCCACGTCCATCAGCAGCGCGCCTGGCTCCAGTCCAAGACGGATGGCCTTCAGCGTGGTTTCGGTGGCGGCGACGGGTACCGCGATCAGCACCAGGTCCGACCCGGCCACGGCCAGAAGTGCCGACTCCGCCGCCACGTCGATGGCACCCAGCTTGCGCGCACGTTCGGTGGTCGAAGGCGACTTGCTGTAGCCCACGACGCGCTGCACCAGGCCGGCACGCTTGAGCGCCAGCGCGAACGAGCCGCCCATCATGCCGCAGCCGATCAGACCGAGTTGGGCAAACATCAGTGCCGGCCCGGACGCCCGCAGGGGCAGCGATTGAAGAGAGCTTGGGGGCTCATGATCAGTGCACGTCCACGGGGTAGGTGCCCAGCACCTTGAAGAAGGCGCAGGTCTGGCGCAGTTCCACCAGGGCCTGGGCCAGGCTCGGTTCGTCGGGGTGGCCCTGCAGATCGATGTAGAAGTAGTACTCCCACTGTCCCGAGCGAGCCGGTCGCGATTCGAAGCGGGTCATCGAAACACCGTGCGTCTTCAGCGGCACCAGCATGTCGTGCACGGCGCCGGGCTTGTTTGCCACCGACACCACCAGGCTGGTGCAGTCGTGGCCGGAGGCCTTGGGCGGTTTCTGGTGCTCGGGGCGGGTGACGATGGCAAAGCGGGTGCGGTTGTGAGGCTCGTCCTGGATCGCCGGGGCAACGACATGCAGACCGAATTCGCTGCCTGCGCGTTCGCTGGCAATCGCCGCCAGACCCGGGTCCAGAGCGGCGAGGCGGGCGCCTTCGGCATTGCTGGCCACGGGCCTGCGCTCGGCCTGCGGCAGGTGCGTGGACAGCCAGCCATGACACTGGGCCAGGGCCTGCGGGTGTGCCAGAACGGCGGTGATCCCGTCCATGTCGGTGGTCTTGCGCAACAGGTTGTGGCGCACGAAGAGGCTGGTCTCGCCCACGATGAACAGCGGCGTGTGCAGGAAGAGGTCGAGCGAACGCGCGACCACGCCTTCGGTGCTGTTCTCCACGGGCACGACGCCATAGTCGGCAGCGCCGGCGCTGGTGCTGCGAAAGACTTCATCGATGCTGCTGCAAGGCACGCGGAACAGCGACGACCCGAAATAGCCCAATGCCGCGAGTTCGCTGAACGTGCCCGCCGGCCCCAGGTAGGCCACGCGGGTGGGCGTTTCCAGCGCGCGGCAGGCAGACATGATCTCGCGCCAGATGGGTGCCACGCTGTCGGTGTGCAGCGGGCCCGGGTTGGCGGCCTTCAGTCCGTCGATGACCTGGGCTTCGCGTTCGGGGCGGAAGACCGGCGACCCGTCCTTCTTCTTGACCTCGCCGACGACCAGGGCCAGTTCCGCACGCCGGTTCAGCAGCGCGAGCAGTTCCCTGTCGACAGCGTCGATGCGCTGCCGCAAGGTGGGCAGATCGGGCAGGCTGCCTGCGTCGCCGCCTGAGGGGGCGGGCGCGGTGCTCACTTCTTGGGGCTGCTGGCCGCCGCTGCCGGCGGCGTGATGCCCAGGCGCTTGGCGACGGCGTTGTCCATCGCCCGGGCCTTGGGTTCGAGCACCACACGCGCTTCGGCCACGAGCTTGGGCAGGAGCACGCGCTGGCCTTCGCCGGACACCTGCTGGAACTTGCGGAAGGCCGGTGCCTCCAGCGCCGCGATCAGCTGGCGCAGTTCGCTTTCGTCCATGCGCTCGTCGATCACGACGCCCAGCGTGGAAGGCGCCAGCTTGATGGCCTGGTCACGCACCAGGGGCACGGCTTCGTCGACATACTTGCGCACGTCGGCTTCGATCTCGCGGCCCACGACCTCACGCTTGTCCGCGGCAATGCGCTGCTGCAGGATCGGCCCGGCCTGCTGCATCATGCGCTGCGCTGGCTGCTCGGCAAGGGCGCGGCCCATGGCTTCAAGCGCCGGGCGCTGCAGTTCCAGCACGCGCTCGATGAGCTCCTTCTTCGCCGGCGATGTCGAGGCCGACTGGGCCAGCACTGGCGCTGCCGGCAAGGCGCACAGCACCAGCAGCGACAGGGTGGACGCCAGGGTCGTGGCGGAAGGACGCGAAGCAAACATCAAGAGGTCTCCTGGCCGCCTTCGGCGGGGGTGTCGGGTGGGGGTTCGGATGAAGTATCGGCGGCCGGGTCGGCCGCCACGACGTCGTCGGCCTGAGCGTCGTTCTCGACGATGCGCTGCAGTCCGGACAGCTTGGTGCCATCGTCCAGGGCGATCAGGGTCACCCCTTGGGTGGCACGTCCGAGTTCACGGATCTCGGCCACACGGGTGCGAACAAGAACGCCGCGGTCGGTGATGAGCATGATCTCGTCGTTGGCGCGCACCAGGGTGGCGGCAACGACACGGCCGTTGCGTTCACTCTGCTGGATCGCGATCATGCCCTTGGTGCCACGGCCGTGGCGTGTGTATTCAACGATGCCGGTGCGTTTGCCGTAGCCGTTTTCGGTGGCTGTCAGCACGCTCTGCGTTTCGTCTTCGGCCACGAGCATGGCGATGACGTGCTGGCCGGTCTCCAGCGCCATGCCGCGCACGCCGCGCGCATTGCGGCCCATCGGGCGCACGTCGTCCTCGTCGAAACGCACGGCCTTGCCGCCGTCGCTGAACAGCATCACGTCGTGCTGGCCATCGGTGAGTGAGGCGCCGATGAGGTAGTCGCCATCATCGAGGTCGACGGCGATGATGCCGGCCTTGCGCGGGTTGCTGAACTCGTCCAGCGCCGTCTTCTTCACAGTGCCGAGGGCGGTGGCCATGAAGATGTAGTGGCTGGCAGGGAAGCTGCGCGTTTCGCCGGTGAGCGGCAGCACCACGGTGATCTTCTCGCCAGGCTGCAACGGGAACATGTTGACGATGGGCTTGCCGCGGCTGGCACGGCCGCCTTGCGGTACCTCCCAGACCTTCAGCCAATAGACACGGCCGCGATCGCTGAAGCACAGGATCCAGTCGTGCGTGTTGGCGATGAAGAGCTGATCGACCCAGTCGTCTTCCTTGGTCTGCGTGGCCTGCTTGCCGCGGCCACCCCGCTTCTGCGCACGGTATTCACCCAACGGCTGGCTCTTGATGTAGCCGCCGTGGCTGAGTGTGACCACCATGTCCGCAGGCGTGATCAGGTCTTCGGTACCCAGCTCGAGCGCATTGCGTTCGATCACGCTGCGGCGTGCGCCGAGCTTGGTCTGGCCGAATTCCTGGCGCAGGGCGGTGAGTTCGCCGCTGATGATGGCCGTCACGCGCTCGGGCCGGGCCAGGATGTCCAGCAGGTCGGCGATCTGCGCCATCACCTCGCGATATTCGCCGATGATCTTGTCCTGTTCCAGGCCGGTCAGGCGCTGCAGGCGCATCTGCAGGATTTCCTGGGCCTGGTCGTCCGACAGGCGATACAGGCCGTCGGCTTGCAGGCCGTAGCTGGCGGGCAGGCCTTCCGGGCGGTAGGCCTCGCGGCCTCCGGCCGTGCTGTCCTCGGCGCGCAGGAGCATTTCGCGCACCATCGAGGAGTCCCAGGCCTTGCTCATCAGCGCCGTCTTGGCGATGGGCGGTGTGGCCGAGGTCTTGATGGTCTCGATGAACTCGTCGATGTTGGCCAGGGCCACGGCCAGGCCTTCAAGCACATGACCACGTTCCCGGGCCTTCTTCAGTTCATAGACAGTGCGCCGGGTGACGACCTCGCGCCGGTGCTCCAGGAAGATGCTGACCAGGTCCTTCAGGTTGCAGAGCTTCGGCTGGCCGTCGATGAGCGCCACCATGTTCATGCCGAACGTGTCCTGCAGCTGGGTCTGCTTGTACAGGTTGTTCAGCACCACTTCGGGCACTTCGCCGCGCTTGAGCTCGATGACCAGCCGCATGCCGGACTTGTCGCTCTCGTCCTGAATGTGGCTGATGCCCTCCAGCTTCTTCTCGTGTACCAGCTCAGCCATGCGCTCCTGGAGCGTCTTCTTGTTCACCTGGTAGGGCAATTCGTCGACGATGATGGACTGGCGCTGGCCGCGGTCGATGTCCTCGAAGTGAACCTTCGCCCGCATCACCACCTTGCCGCGCCCCGTGCGGTAGCCTTCGCGCACGCCGTTCAAGCCGTAGATGATGCCGGCCGTGGGGAAGTCGGGCGCAGGCACGATCTCCATCAGTTCGTCGATGCTGGCTTCGGGGTTGCGCAGCAGATGCAGGCAGGCGTCAACGATCTCGTTCAGGTTGTGCGGCGGAATGTTGGTGGCCATGCCGACCGCGATACCGGTGCTGCCGTTGACCAGCAGGTTCGGCAACCGCGCCGGCAGCACCGTGGGTTCACGCTCGCTGCCATCGTAGTTGGGGGCGAAATCGACGGTTTCCTTGTCGATATCCTCGAGCATCTCGTGCGCGATCTTCGCCAGCCGGATTTCCGTGTAGCGCATCGCTGCGGCGTTGTCGCCGTCGACGCTGCCGAAGTTGCCCTGGCCGTCGACGAGCATGTGGCGCAGGCTGAAGTCCTGCGCCATGCGCACGATCGTGTCGTAGACCGCGGTATCGCCATGCGGGTGGTACTTGCCGATGACGTCGCCGACGATGCGCGCGCTTTTCTTGTACGGCCGGTTCCAGTGGTTCGACAGCTCGTGCATCGCGAACAGCACGCGCCGGTGCACTGGCTTCAAGCCGTCGCGGGCGTCCGGCAAAGCACGGCCGACGATCACGCTCATGGCGTAGTCGAGGTACGAACGCCGCATCTCCTCTTCGAGGCTGATGGGAACGGTTTCCTTGGCGAAAGAGCTCATGCGGTGCGGCGGGCGTGTGTGCAGCCCGCGAGAGAGTCGGAGCGAGGGGCGAAAAACGGCCCCGAAGCGCCTCATTCTACGGGTCGCTTCCTGTCGCGGCGGCGCAACAGGGCCACGGGGCTGTCGCAGACCAGGGGCCAGAATGCGAGGCTACCGGCGCCCTATGGCACAATGCTTCGTCGGTGGTAAGTGCTTCTGTTAGTTGGCATTTACCCGGTTAAGTACTCGCATTTCGGCTTGTTGCTTTGGACGTTTCGCACCCCGGTGCGGCTTTCCTTGAGAGGAGAATCAATGAAGAAACTGAACAAGGTGGCGGTGCTTTTCGCATCCGTCGCACTTGCCGCTCCGGTCGCGTCTTTCGCTGCCGCCCACGGTGGTATGGCCGCCAAGACGATCGACAACTGGCGCGCTACCGACGGCACCGTTTGGAAGAACGGCACCAACGAACTCTGCTGGCGCGATTCCAACTGGACGCCGGCGACCGCAGCCGCGGAATGCGATGGCGCGCTGAAGCCGCCGCCGCCGCCGGCCCCGCCGGCCCCGCCGCCAGTCGCGCCGCCCAAGGCAGCGCCGGCTCCTGTGGCACCGGCCCCGGCGCCTGTGGCACCGGTTGCCCCTGCGGCACCTGTCAGCGAGAAGGTCACCTTCGCGGCTGATGCATTCTTCGACTTCGACAAGGCCGTGCTCAAGCCGGACGCACAAGCCAAGCTGGCCGACCTGGTCGACAAGACCCAGGGCGTGAACCTTGAAGTGATCATCGCCGTCGGTCACACCGACTCGGTGGGCAGCGATGCGTACAACAACAAGTTGTCCGTGGCCCGTGCCGAGGCAGTGAAGAACTTTTTGGTGTCCAAGGGCGTCGAGAAGAACCGCGTCTACACCGAAGGCAAGGGCGAGAGCTCGCCGGTCGCCGACAACAAGACCTCGGAAGGCCGTGCGAAGAACCGCCGCGTGGAAGTCGAAGTCGTGGGTACGCGTACCAAGAAGTGATGCAGCGCAGCCTTCGGGCTGCTGCCGCAACAACCCCGCCTCGGCGGGGTTTTTTTTGTCCGTATCGGACCGGGCTTTTCCCTCGGCCCGGCTAGCCACCCGGCTTTGGTTAGGATGCACCCATGCAAAATGCCGATGCCCAGGAACTGGCCAAGTTCAGTGACCTCGCCCACCGCTGGTGGGACCCCGAGAGTGAATTCCGTCCGCTCCATCAGATCAACCCGCTGCGCCTGGAATGGATCGATGAACTGGCCGGCTTGCGCGGCAAGACCGTGCTGGACGTGGGTTGTGGTGGCGGCATCCTCGCCGAGGCCATGGCCCGCCGAGCCACCCATGTCACGGGCATCGACCTGGCGGCCAAGCCACTTGGGGTGGCACGGCTGCATGCGCTGGAGGCCGGTGTTGGCAACCTGAAGTACCGTGAGATCGCCACCGAAGCGCTGGCGGCCGAGTTGCCAGGCCACTTTGATGTCGTCACCTGCATGGAAATGCTCGAGCACGTGCCCGATCCGTCGGCCGTGGTGCGTGCCTGCAGCCAGCTGGCGAAGCCCGGCGGGTGGGTGTTTTTCTCGACCCTGAACCGGAACCCGAAGGCCTTCCTCTTTGCCATCGTGGGTGCCGAATACGTGCTGAACCTGCTGCCCAGGGGCACCCATGAATATGCCAAGTTCATCCGGCCGAGCGAACTGGCTCGCTGGGCACGCGACAGCGGGCTGGCCCTGCAGGGCAGCCGAGGCATGCAGTACAACCCCCTGACGCGTCGCTACTGGCTGTCACAGGACACCAGCGTCAATTACCTGATTGCCTGCCGCAAGCCGGGTTGATGCATCGCCCTCGTGCCCGCGCCGTGCTGTTCGACCTGGACGGCACCCTGGCTGACAGTGCCCCTGGCCTGGCCGATGCCACCAACGACATGTTGCATGCGCGGGGCCGGCCTGCCTTGCCACTTGCATCGCTGCGCCCGGCCGTGGGTTCCGGCGCCCGGGGCATGGTCGGCACGGCCTTCGGGCTGTTGCCGGGCCAGCCCGGCTATGACAGCCTGCGTGACGAGTTCCTGGCGCGCTACGAACTTCGTCTGCTGGAAAAGACGCGGCTCTTCGACGAAGTCCATGCCTTGCTGGATGCCTTGGAAGTGCAGGGGCTCGCCTGGGGCATCGTCACCAACAAGGCCTTGCGTTTCGCCGAGCCGATGACACGCGCACTGGGCCTGGTGCCGCGTACGCCCGTGCTGGTGGGTGGCGACAGCACTGCGCACACCAAGCCGCATCCCGCCCCCCTGCTGGAAGCTGCCCGTCGCCTCGGCCTGGCGCCCGAGTACTGTGTCTACGTCGGTGACGACCTGCGCGACATGCAGGCCGGCAAGGCTGCCGGCATGGGGGCGCTGGCGGCGGCATGGGGCTATCTGGGCCACGATGCCGACCCCGACACCTGGCCCGCCGACTTTGTGCTGCCCAATCCGCTGGCACTCTTGCAAAGGCTGGAAGTGCCCTAAACTACTCGTTCTGGGACCGACCTGGCTTCGACGTGGGTGCGGAGTCGATCCGGGGCATGCCGAGCACCAGTCAGCTCGTAAATCCATCTGGAAACAAAGTAACTGCGAACGATCAAACGTACGCCCTCGCCGCTTAAAACCGGTGAGCCTCGCAACAGTTGGCCGATGGGCTGGGTCTGACGGGTAAAACCGAAGGACTGCGAGGTCATTCACATTGGCTCGTCCTGCCGCGTGTCATTCGCGGTGGGCTTAAAACCAAATGACTCGGGGTTCAGGTAGCGTGCTGCTGCGCGACTTGAGGCCTTAAATCCAAATCAGACAGCTACGCATGTAGATCCAATCGGCAATGGCTTGCGGACGGGGGTTCGATTCCCCCCGGTTCCACCAGACAAGGCTCCGCCAGGGGCCAGAAACGACGAAACCCCTAAGCAAATCAAAGGCTTAGGGGTTTTTTCATGTCCGGACAGGGCCAGGAAGGACCGCTTGCACCGGTAACTGGCCGGGTTACATACCGGGTAACTGATCCCAACCGGCCCTAAGCGGGCCAAAGTTACCCGGTCAACCCGGGGGGAGTTACCCGAAATGCCTGCTACCGACCTGCTGACCGACAAGGCAATCAAGGCCGCGCTGAAAGCCGCCGCCGAGTCTGGGAAGGCGCGCAAGCTGAGCGACGGCGCCGGCCTGGTGCTCGACGCCCGCCCGACTGGCGCCGGCTGGTGGCGGCTGCGGTACTGGTTGGATTCACGCGAAGGCATGCTGAGCCTGGGCACCTACCCGGAGACCGGCCTTCGCGACGCCCGGGACAAGCGGGACGCGGCGCGCAAGCTGATCGCGGCCGGCGGCGATCCGAGCCAGGCCCGGAAGACAGAGAAGGCCGACCGCGCCGAGCAGCGGCTTGCGGCGGCGCTGGCCGATGCCGGCATGCTCGGGCCCGGAACGTTCGAGTACGTGGCGCGCGACTGGCTGGCGACGGTGCACGAATCCAAGGTGAGCGCCGGCCATTTCGAGCGCACGCGCATCCGCCTGGAGCAGGACGCCTTCCCGTGGATCGGCCGGCGACCCATCGGCGAGATCGAGGCGCCGGAGCTTCTGCAGTGCCTGCGGCGGGTGGAAGCCCGCGGCGCGATCGAAACCGCGCACCGCATCAAGGATGCCTGCGGCCAGGTGTTCCGGTACGGCGTGGCCATCGGCGCATGCCAGCGCAACCCGGCGGCGGGCCTGCGCGACGCGTTGAAGCCGGTGCAGAGCCGGCACCATGCCGCCATCGTCGACCCGACCGAGGCTGGGAAACTGCTGCGCAATGTGATGGCCTACGAAGGCTACCCCGTGACGCGTGCGGCTCTGAAGCTGTCGGCCCTGCTGTTGCTGCGGCCGGGCGAGCTGCGGCACATGGAGTGGACTTGGGTCGACCTCGACGGCGCGACGCTGACCGTGCCCGCCGAAGTGATGAAACGGAAGAAGGGCGACAAGCTGGACGGCCCACCGCACATGGTGCCGCTAGCAACGCAGGCTGAGAGATCCTGCGCGAGCTGCACCCCCTGACTGGCGGCGAGAGCCGGCGCTACGTGTTTCCCTCGCTGCTGAAGGGTGAGCGTTGCATGAGCGAGAACACGGTGCGAGGTGCCCTGCGCCGGATGGGGTACGCCAACGAGGACATGACGGCCCACGGCTTCCGGGCCATGGCGCGCACCATGATCGCCGAACGTCTGCAAATTGCCCCGGAAGTGATCGAGGCTCAGCTGGCACATGCCGTGGCTGATTCGCTGGGCCGCGCCTACAACCGGACCCAGTTCCTGGACCAGCGGCGAGACATGATGGCGAAGTGGGCCGACTACCTGGACCGGCTTCGCGATGGCGCTCAGGTACTTCCTTTCAGGGCGGCTTAGGGGCCCCAACCGAAACGTTCGGGCATCTGCAAACCGGTTCTGCCGTGACCTCGGCAAAATTTTTCGACTTGCCGCTCGCTTCCGGTTGATTTCTAGAAATCGTCTTTGAAGCTTCGCGTGGGATCACCCACATGGAGCTTCACATGACCGCATCCAACCTTCACTCCACTGAAAGCACTGCGCCCGCGGCGCTGTCCAATGTGGCGCTCATCACCGGTAACGGCGCTGCGGCTGCTGCCTCGATCAGCATCAGCTACTTCCACGACCTCGTTCGTCAGGGCCTGGCGCCGCAACCCGTGATCCGCGCGCCGCGGTGCAACCGTTGGCGCTTGGCAGATGTCCGCCACTGGTTGCTGAACTTTGCACAGCCTAGCCCAGAGGCCGAGAAAGCGGTACTGGGCAAGGCGCACCGTGCTTCGAATGCCGCGCGGGCCAAACGCAATGCCGCGCGGAAGGGAGCGTGAGCCATGAACACGCTACATCGCGTTGGTAACGCGGCGCTGCTATTTGATACACCCCAAGAAAGTGACGATGCCCACCAGCTTGAGGGAGCTGTCGGCACTGGGCAAGTACAAGCGCCCAATTCTGATTGGACCGCGCCTACCCGGATCGCCCTGCGTCGCATGGCCGGCGGCTCGTGGCCGGCCATGCGCTGGAACCTGACGAACCCGCTCTCCTACCGCGATGTCGATGCCTGGCTGGCGCTGGTAGGAGTTAGCACGGACGACCGACCAAATGCTGACTGAGCTGCAGCGCCTTTGCCCCGGTATGTGGGCAAGCCCGCTACGCGAATTCGACGCGGTCTACAGGGCCGGCATCTGGACTGGCCAGGACACGCCCAACGTGATGCCCGATGGCGAGCCCATGTTCAGCGACCTTGCCAATGGCTGCGATGGATACAACGGCCCGATCCACACTGGCTTTGAGGCTTGGCTGGCCGCACGCGGCTGGTGGGTCGAGAACTACGACGCTGGCACATACTTTCTACTGCCGGAGACCGACGAATGATCGGCGCCTTCAATAGAGACCTTCTTCCGAGCTGGGAGGCCTACGCCTACGCCCAGGGTCTGGTGCTGGAGGGTAAGGGCAAGTGGCGCAACGTGCTGTGCGACTTCCACGCGGACAGCAGGCCGAGCCTGCGTGTGAACATGCAGTCCGGTGGCTGGGTTTGCATGTCGGGCGGCGCCAAGGGCGGCGACGTCCTTTCGCACTATATGCAGCGCGCCAACACCGGCTTCGCCGAGGCCGCGCAGGACCTGGGCGCATGGGGCGAGGGCAAGCTGCTGCGCAGGGAGCGCAAGCCCCGCAGCCTGTCGTCCAGCGACGCCATGCAGGTGGTCGCCGTCGAGCTGCTGACGTTGATCGTGAGCATCGCCGACGCCCGTCAAGGCATCATCCCGACCGACGGCGACTGGCTGCGATCTCTGACCGCTGCCGGCCGCATTGAGACGCTGGCGCTGGAGTTCCATCCATGAGCGCCGTCAAGAAGCCCGACTTCCGCCGCGTCGAAGGCGCCGCATCAAAAGCTGGATGGAGCGATTCACTCTGACAATGCTGAGGATCACCACCGCAACGCTCCGAGACCCGACGCGGCCTGTTTGTATGGCTTGGTGGGAGACATCGCGCGTGCGGGCGGAGACACTACAGAGGCAAACCCATACGCCATCGCAGTCAACGCGCTGGCCTACCTAGGTTGCTGCTTCGGTCGAGGCCCGTACCTTCCAGTGGGCAACACGTACCACCACGCCCGACTGTTCACCCAGCACGTAGGTCGCAGCGGCCGCGGCCGCAAAGGTGATGCCGTTTCGCTGATTCACCGCCTTGACATGTCGCTGCGCAAGATCGATCCGAGCCTGGCGCCGCAGATCCACCGTGGTGGGCTCAGTTCGCGCGAGGGCCTGGCCTACCTGATCCACGACGGCTACATGGACGGGAAGAAAGAAGTCGAGCCGATACACGATAAGCGCCTGTGGGTGATCGAGTCCGAGTTCGCCAACGTCCTGCACCAGACGAAGCGCGACGGCAACACCCTGTCGTCGGCGCTGCGCGACTGTTGGGACGGTGTCGGCATCAAGCCGGCGACGAAGTCGAATCGGATCTCGGCCAACGACCCGCACGTCAGCATCAGCGCTGCTGTGACGCCGAGTGAGCTGTTGTCGCTGATCGAGGCGCGCGAGCTGTCCAACGGATTCACTAATCGGTTCCTGACCATTTTCTCGGAGCGTTCCAGGCTGCTGCCGTTTCCACAGGCCACCCCGCAAGCGCAGGTGGACGAGCGGGCGGCGCAGCTGGCCCAAGTTCTGCGAACGGCAGGCGCCGACCGCTGGGTGGACCGTGACGCCAGGCGCATGAGCTTGGCGCCAAGTGCTGCGAAAGAGTACGAGAAGCTGTACCGCAGCGAATTGAACCGTCACGACTATGGGCCGCTGGTCACCGGCCTGCTCGAGCGCCGTGCGCCGATCCTGCTGCGGCCGGCAATGATCTTCGCGTTGACGGAAGAAACCACCGTGATCGGGCCGCTCCACATCCAGGCCGCACTCGCCTGGGTACGGTTTTGGGTCGAGTCGGTGCGCTTCATCTTCAGCAGCGGCGCCGACGAAGTCATCCAGCATGAAGTCGCCAGCGCTGCCACGAAGATCGCCGCCTTTCTGCAGCAAGGCCGGCAGTCGCGCAAGGCCATCAACGTCTCGTGCTTACACGGCAAGCTGTCCAAGGACCGCCTGGACGCGGCCCTGGACGAACTTCTGCAGGCCACGCCGCCGGTCATCGAGGTCGAGGTCGAACCGCGGAAGGATGCGCCGGGTTCCCCGACCAAGTTCTACAGACTGGCGGCGAACTCAGCAAATTCAGCGAACTGTCAGCAACTCCGGGTGTTTGCAGGCGATTCGCTACCTGGCGAAGTCAGCGAACTCAGCCACGACAACTGCACCCCCGGCTGCGACCTCAGTTCGCTCAGTTCGCCAGCCGCCGGACCCTGCGGAGACGCTCACCAGTTCTCACGATTCGCTGAGTTCGCTGAGTTCGCTGGCAAACATCGACGAGGTGCGCGTCTGATGGGCGCGGTCGATCTTGTGTTCCGCCTGGCCGCTGAAGGCTTCCGGCTTCGCGCCCAGGGCGGCGAACTGCTAGTGGCGCCGGCCAGCAAGGCGACCGGCGCCATGCTCGCGGAGCTGCGCGAATCCAAGCCGGAACTGCTGGCGCTGCTGAAGGTTCGGACCTGCGGCGCCTGCCGGCACCTGTCCAACTACGGCACCTGTAAGCAGCCTGTCGCCGCTGGCCTGCGGACGCAGTTCGAGGGCTTCGGCATTGCCTGGCCACAGGATGGGTACGGCGCCGCCTGCAGGGCCTGGAAGCGTAACCCCGCCACCGCTATCGCCTCTGTGCTGACGACCGCAAGCCGGCAATGCTGGCCCGATTCGCTGCTGGACCAGTGGCTGAAGGACGCCGACGAATTTCCCGATGAGACGCTCGAGCTGATGCGTGCTGGCGGGCCGACGCGATGATCGATATTGGACGGCCCTGGGCACTCGCTGCCAAGCTCGCGCTCAAGCGGAGCAGCCTTGAGCCGCTGAAGACCGCACGGAAGGGAACGTAAGCGCCAGATTGGCTGCTTTGGCGTGTGAGCGCCGACAAGGGCTTGGCGACAACAGCGCCACCTACCCTTCGCAGGTCGTGCACAAGTTGCTGCGACCGGCCAACATCCGCGCCGAAGTTGTTGCCGTGGTCGCGCACTGCTTCAAGTAGGCCAGATTGCCACGAAGCTGCCCTCGGCCAGTACCTGCTCCCGGCCACAAGCCGTCCTTCGCCATAACCTCGAAGATCCCGGCGCAGAACGCCCACGAGCGGCAGGTTTCAGGCGACGAGTCTGAGCTTCACTTCGGCTCGACACGGCCATCTGCGGGCGTTCACGTCCGGCCGGTTCGCAGCCACAGCCGTCTGAACGAGTCGCTCCAGAGACATGGCGCGCTGGCGTACGCGATTGACACACGCAACCCCGAGGTGGCGTGAAACCCGCTGCGGGCGCATTTCAACGGCGGCGCCAAGGCAGCCGGCCGCTGAGCAACTCGGATCCCTGCTGTCGCGCTGGTCTGGTGCTACTTGCTCAAAGCGTAGGTGGCGCGGCCCGTGCCGAAGATGTCGCCCAGGTTGCCATCGGCCGTAATGTCCATGCCGCGACCATTGAACTAGATCGTGCCGCTGATGCCGGCGAACCGACCAGTTCCCTCGATCATCTTGCCGCTGGCCGACATCGTCGGCGGGGTACCAGCGGGGCCGAACTGCATGACGCCGTCCATGTCGAACGTGAAGGTCGCGCCGTCCTCGAAGCGCATCAGCATGCGTCCGCTGAAAGCCTGACGACCGCCCTCGGGCGGCTTGCCAACGCCCCGGAAGATCAGCGTTGCGGGCTCACCATTGCCGAACATCGCAACGCCGCGGCGCACATAACTAAGACCCTGCACCTCGGTGCGAATGCTGCTCTGGCGCCAGCTCATTTCCTCGCCTTGGGCAGGTGCCACGCTTGCCATCAGGCCCAAGCCGACTACCAGGGCGGTGGCAGCCCACTTAAATGTGTAAGTGATGCCTTTTCTCATCTTCATCTCTCCAACGTGTGATGCTGGGCTCGCAGACGCTGCCCATCCACAATGTGGACCGATGCGCACGTTGGCCATTGAGTTATCGCAAGCCGCCTGCACGCCGGTGCCCGCAATCGTGGACGGCCGGCAACGTCGCCACTCTCGCCTCGGTGGCCACGTGCCTGCCTGCGCTGGCACTCCGGGGGATGCTTGGGGGATGCCTCATTCGACCGATTGCTTCGAAGCGATCATGTCAACGCAGCGAATGTCGGTGAAGGGTCGGCAGTGACCCGTAGCGGCCGACCGAAGCTGTCGTCGGCCAACTTGCCCAGATCACCTCACACGGCGCCTCGCATCGCGTTGAGCAGACCGTCCCTGGCGTTGCCCTGGCGCTGCTACAGCACGCGCTCGCGCTGACGCTCCTGCTCGAGCCAGCTGCGCAGGTCCGCGGCCGCGTCGCGCATCAAGCGCGCCGCCTGTTCGTGGAAGCGGCGCTGCATCGCCGTTTCCACGGGCTCCTGGGCGAGGAAGCTCGCGCGCCGTGCATTCACGGGTTCGGACCCGCTGTCGTAGACCCTGCTCCAGCGCAGGCTGCCGTCGGGCGCCACCACTGCCAGTCTGAAGGCCAGCCGGGTCGTGACGTCGACCCTGTCGATCAGCCCGCCGAAAAAAGGAAAGACATAGATCAGGGCCGACTCGACCTGCGGCACGATGTCCGTCAGGCGCAGCGCGAGACCGTCACTGGCGCCAACTTCGACGTGCTCGAACTGTTCGCGCAGCGCCAACTGCGCGGCGGCCTCGACAATGCGGCCGATCGGCAACTGCGCCTGGTTGCGGTGCAGACGGGTCGGCGGGTTGGTGTAGCTCTGATCCGGGGTCGCCAGCGCCAAGGCGACCGTGGCCGGCAGCCGGTGAGCCGGGGCCGTGGGCGGCGGCGGAAACAGCGCTGCATCGAGCGGCCGTGGCTGGACCACGGCGCAGCCGCCAAGCAGCGCGGCTGACGCAGCGCATGCGGTCCAGCAAGCGAGCCTGCTTGCGTTCACGGCCGCCCGTCCGCGCCCAGCACCAGGCTCGTGAGCGTGTCGCCACGCCGCAGGCTCAGGGTGACCGCAACGGCGTCGCGCCGCGCGCGCTGCAGCGCGTCCTCGAGCTCGAGCGTGCCGGTCATGGGACGGCCGTCGACGGCCATCAGCAGGTCGCCGCTGCGCAGGCCGGCTGCGGCCGCGCGCCCGCCAGGGTCGACCGCAGTGACCCAGACCGCACCCGCCGGGGCGCCGTCACCGGGCTGGGCGCCGCGCACGGCCAGCCCCCAGCGTGCCGCGGCCAGGTCGGCCGCGTCGGGCGGCGGACCGGGACAGGCCATCTCGACCTGGATCACGGAGGGGTAGGTGAAAGGCCGTGCGGCGTCCTCGGCTGCGCGGCCCACGCCGGCACCGCCGACGCCCCCGATGACGACCAGGGTCGCTCCCAGGAAACCAAAGGGCCCGCCGAACGCGAAGGCAGGTGCGGCCGCGGCGGCAGCGACGCCGGCACCGACGGCTGCCCCGGCGACCGTGCCGCCGGCGGTGGGGGCGGGCTGCGCCGAAGGCAGGCGTGCCATCCCGGCCGGCTGGTCGGGCCGTCGGCAACTCACCTCGAGCGGACGCGCCGAGGTGCGCACCGTCACCGCACCCGGTGTCGCCGCGACGACCCACTGGCCGAGGTCGTTGTGCAGTTCGCAGTGCATCGGCGGACAGCCCGGGACCTCGACGCGCAACGCCTGCTCGACGCTGCGACCGAGCGGGGCCGAGCCGCAGCCCGAAACGACAGCGACCACCGCGATCAACCCGCTCCGTCCGATACAGCGTGTCTTCACAGCGCCAGTATCGGCCGCGGCGTCGCCAGCGAATTGCGCCAGGTCAAGCGCGCTGGGGTGGCGCGGCAGGCATTGCGGGCCGGATGCCCCCTCAAGGAGCCCAATCGGGCGATTGGAAGTTTGACCGCACTCCGGCCTGCTCGAGTGGGGGCCATTCGAATGGCTGCTTCGGGGAGACGAGTTCAAGGAAGCCAGTGACTGTTGCGGGTCGGATCCGGGTTTTTCCGGGCGTCCGCTATGCTGCCGGCCAACTTGAACGGCAGCTCTACGGCTGACTGATTGAAGCCGCGTGAGGCAGCCCGCGACCCAAACCGGCCCGACGGGTTGATCCAAAGCTGCCGGACGCCAACGCACAGCTCTTCTTGTTTCGCTTCCACGAAGCGGCCGTTCGTGACCTCACACACGCGGCCATCAGTCGACCGTGGTGACGGGCAGGTTCCTGGCAGCTCGTCGGGTCGACGCCACGCCGGAAGCAGTCACAAACTGATCACCAGAACGGGGACCCACTTAGTCAGGCACTCACAGATGGGCGGCAATCGGAGCGATTGCGACGCAGTGCAGGGCTTGAGAGGCCGTGCGGGCTCACCACCGCGGGAGCCCATCGTGCAAGCCATTGGCCGGCAGCCTCAGCGGGCGCCGGATGGCGCCCCGGTCCATTGCGAGCGCCACCGCCCGGAGCAAACTAAGCTGTACCGCCTGGTGCAGCAGCACGCCGCGACCTTCTTCGCCGAGACAGAGGTGGTCACCGGGGCCGACCAGGCGCAGTTCGTCGAAGACGAGTTCGACGCCTTCCTCGAATGCGGCATCCTTGCCCACGGATTCTTGCGCCTGCGCTGCGGCGACTGCGGCCACGACAGGCTGGTCCGATCGAGCCGCAGCGCCCGGGTGCCACGCACCTGCATCGGACTGCACGCTGCCTGCACGTCCTGCCATCGACGCGATGCGACGGCGCGCTCGCGACCAGCATGGCTGGCAGGTCGCCAACATCTGCGACCAGGCCCTGCCCGATGATGAGCGAATCCGCGGCTGTGTTGCGACAACTGCTCGGAGCTGCACGCGCGCACTGCGGGAGTCGCAGCGATCGTGCCCCTCCCCCCACGTTCGCAGGCGGTCCCATCCGTCTTCCGAGGGATTCGCGCCTACGACTGCGAGCCCATTCTCGGCCCCGACGGACACCGTACCGCAGGCAGCTTGCCCCGGCAACGTCCGCACACGGGAGACCACCATGAAGACAATGTTCCGCAAACCGCCGCCGTGGAGGCGCGTGGCCGCTGCAGCCGCCATGGCCGCGATGACTGTGATTACCGCCACCGCAGGCCCGGCGGGCGACCCCAACGCGACGACAGTGCAGCAACGCTACGACGCCGCGCGCGACCAGTACGAGATTGGCCACTTCCAGGTGGCCTTCGCCGAGTTCGCGTCGCTGGCAGACAGCGGGCACTGCGAAGCGGCACGCATGGCGCTGCAGATGCTGCGCTACGGCAAGTCGATGTACGCGACCGACTTCCGTGTCACGCCTGATCAGACGCAGCGCTGGCAACGACTGCCGGTTTGCAGCAACGCGTTGGCGCGACGCTGATACGGTGCTGATCTCGATGCACGACGGGCTCACGCGACGCCGGTGCTGATCCGGCCGCGGGCGTCCGTGCGGGGCGAGCCGCGGCGACTGTCCGACTGCGGCGCCGCCATCTGCCAGCCGCCGCGGGCAAGTTATCGGCCACCCTGAACCCGGGTGGCGCCGTGAGCGGTGCCCGCCCCGCAACGCACATCGGGGCGCGGTTGAGCCGAGTCGGCGGCCGCGCCAGGCACTTTGGGTGCCCGGCTCCGCGGTTGCATTTCATTCCGCGGTCTGACTTCACACCAGTAAATGGCAGCTTGGCGGCTTTGACTAGCGACGGTTGTCGTTCCGCTCGGGGTAGGGCTGCGACGGCCGACCAATCGGATTCATCGCCGGAAAGCCGGCGTTGAAGGTTCGATGACCGGGAGCTGCCTCTTGCCGACGAATCGTTTCGACCCACTGCCGTCCTTCGGGTTCCTCCAAAGCTGCCCGATGCTCAGCGCTGGCCTTTCGTGTTTCGCTTCCACGAAGCAGCCGGTCGTGACCTCACGCAGCCGGCCACAAGCCGCCCTTCCCGGCTCGCTCGAAAATCTCGTCTCAGCGCAGTTGCGATGGGCAGGTTTCCGGCGACGAGTCTGGACCGCTCGTTGGCTCAAGTCGGCCATCACCGGTCACTGATGGGCGGCAGGTCTGAGGCAGGTCAGCTTAGCAACTTGGCCCGGCTGCTCAGGCGTACCCTCGAGACCGACAGAGGGCGCCGTCGCGGGCGCCCGCCCGTGTGCCGCATCTGCAGCAGCCTGAGTTCTCTCACCCTCCACGCTTCAAACGGCCACACTTCCAGGGCAGCGGGGATCAGCTGCGCCAGAGCTTTGCAGGACCGAGTGAGTGGGGCTGAATCGCTGGGGTGACCCCGGCGGAAACCACGCCCCCAGCGCCTGACGCGCGTCCCCAACCGGGGGCATCGGCGTTCTGCTGGCGACACCGTCGAACTCAAAGACCCGCACTCAGCGTCTCGACCGAGGGGCCGGCCACGCCATGCGCCCGATCGCCACCCAGTGCCAAGAGAAGGCTCGTTTCAAGTGCTCTTGTTCCCGCAGAGAGTCGCCTGAGCTGCAGGTCACCCGTCGCGTGCATCTGCGCAACGTGCTCAGGCGCGCAGGCCCGAGTCGTCGGCCTGATCAGCAATGGACTCGGCAGCGGCCAGCAGGTCCTCCACATGGTCCGCGGACATTGGACGCGACAGAAGATAGCCCTGCCCCTCGTGCACGCCGAGTTCACGCAGCATCGCCAGTTGGTCCACCGTCTCGATGCCTTCGGCGATCACCTTGTGCCCCAGCGTGCGACCCAGCGTCAGCATCGCGCGCACGATCTCCAGGTTCTGCCGGCTCTCGTGCATGGCCATCACGAACGAGCGGTCGATCTTCAGGCTGTCGATCGGCAGCCGGCCCAGGTACGACAGCGACGAGTAGCCGGTGCCGAAGTCATCGATCGAGAACCGCACCCCGCTGGACCTCAGGCTGGCCATTGTGTGCAGGGCGACATCCAGCTGCCCCATCAGCATGGTCTCGGTCAGCTCCAGCGTCAGGCTTCCCGGCGTGGCCTGGTGGCGCTGCAGAACCTGCTCGACGTGGGAGGCTAGGCTGATGCGGGTGAGGTCGCGGCCGCAGATGTTGACGTGCATGCACAAGTGGTGCCTGCCCGCCCGACCCCTCTTCCAGCGCGTCAGCTGAGCCATTGCGTGGTCGATGATCCAGTCGGTCAGCGCCTCGATGTGGCCCGACTCCTCGGCCAGCGCGATGAACACAGCCGGGCTGATGGTGCCGCGCTGCGGATGCACCCAGCGTGCGAGGGCCTCGAAACCGCTGAGCCGGTAGGGCTCGAGCTGGTAGATCGGCTGGAAGTGCACGCTCAGCTGTCCATCGCTGATGGCGCGCCGCAGGTCGGTTTCGAGCGCGAGCTTCTCGGCCACCTTGTGGTGCATCGAGCTGTCGAAGCGCACGACGCGGCCGCGGCCCGCCGCTTTGGCCTCGTACATCGCCAGATCGGCGTCACGCATGATCTCGTCGGTCGATCGGTAACCGAGGTCACTGAAGGTGATGCCGACGCTCACGCCGGGAATGACCTCGGTACCCAGGAGGCGCGTCGGACGGCTCAGTTCGTCCAGCACTCGATCGGCCAGCTGCAGCGCGACATCCGGGTCACCCACCGCTTCGACCAGGGCAGCGAATTCGTCGCCGCCCAGGCGCGCCACCAGGTCGACGGGGCGCAGACTGGCGCGCAGTCTGGCCGCGACTTCACGCAGCAACTCGTTGCCAGCGTCATGGCCGAGGCTGTCGTTGACCAGCTTGAAACGGTCGAGGTCCAGGTACAGCACGGCGAACCGGTGCCCGGGGTCAAGACGGGTTCTCTCCACTGCCACCTCCAGCATTTCGTGGAAGCAGTGGCGGTTGGCCAGGCCGGTCAGCCCGTCGTGGTAGGCGATGTGGTTGAGGCGGCTCTCGGCGACATGGCGCGACGTAATGTCGTGCAACTGGTAGATCAGGCACTGGCCGCCGCCGTCCGGGTCCTCGTACTGGCTGCAGTGAATGGCCACCCAGATCTCCTGGCCATCGCAGCGTCTGACCTGCACCTCCATCGAGAAGGCATCGTCGTGCGAGACCCGCGCGGCCTGGGCGCGGCGCTGCATCAGTGGCGTGTCGGCCGTGTCCAGCAGCGTTTCGAAGGGCAGGCCGAGCACTTCGCCAGGCTTCAGCTTCAGCAGTGCGCACAGCGCCTCGTTGGCCTGCAGCATGGTGCCGTCCGGCTTGACGATGACCATGCCGATGGCGGCATGGCTGAACGCCGCGGCGAAGCGCTGGTGGCTGAGCGTGGCTTCGTGCTGCGCCTGGGTCAGCTGGGCCTCCTGGCGCCTGCGTTCGGCTTCCTGCCGCTGCACGGCGATGCGCAGCAGCAGCATGATGACGATCGCCGACAAGGCCGTGACCACCAGCGAGGTTCCGCCAAAACGCTGCGCCTGCAGATGGACCAGTCCGGCGATCAGCGCAGACGCCACGTAGATGGCCGCCATCCAGCTGGAATCGGCCAGCCATCGCAGGGGTGCCTGCGGTTCGCCGCGCTTGAGCGCCGTCATGCTCATCAGCGGCAGCAGTGACAGCGCGAAGGGCAGCAGCGCCACCAGGGCCAGCGCCGCCATGGTCGCCGACTCCGGGCCGAGTCCGTGCCGGGCCAGCGCGGCCTTGACGGCCTCGAAGGCCCAGGCGCAGACCGCCATCGCGGCCAGCGCCGCCGCCGGGGTGGCCAGGCGGGTACTCAGTCGCTTGTTGTAGCGCAGAGTGCCAGCCAGGGCGTCGATGCCGGACGCGAGCACGGCCGCCGCCGGCCCGAAAGTGGCGAGCACCCCGAACACGAACACGTCGCCCATGCTGAGTGAATACGTCGAGCGCGGCAGCTTGATCGACAGACTGGAGGCCAGCGCCACCAGTCCCAGCGCAAGCCCCAAGGGCCAGGCAACCGTCTTCGGCATCGAGACCAGATGCCATGACGCCCAACCCAGTGCAGCGGCGCCGGCACCGGTGATGGCCAGCCAGGCTACCCGCGCCTGCGGCGGATAGTCGAACAGGACCCGGCGCGCGAACGCCTGCCACGGCGACGTGGCGCGCGCTTCGACGGTCGGTGGCATGGGCATCAGGGGTGCATCCGGGCGCTGGCGTGAGCACTGCTGCACCTGATAGCGCGGCATGAGCTGCCCTGACGGAATCGACCACTCAGGCTCCGACTTGAGCGTCGCGCAGTACCGGGCTCAAGCCGGCCGGGACTTCTTGCCGCCCGGCGCAGGCAAGGGTCGTCGGCGCCGGCTTGCGCCCGATGCCGCCGGCTTCACTGCAGGGACGTCTGCACGCCGAGGGGGATCTCTGGCGCCGGCTGCGGCTCCGAACGTCGCAGGACAGACCCTTGAACGCCAAGCGCTGACGTGCCACGGATGACACTTCTTCGCGACCAAGGACACAGCCGTGCAAGCCGGTTCATCAAGGACGAGTTCGGCGCCCAACTCGAGTGCAGCATCCTGGCGCACGGTTTCTCGAGATTGCGCTGCGGCGAGTGCGGCCACGACAAGCTGCCAGCCTTCAGTTGCCAACGGCGCAGGTTGCAGCCCCTCATGCGGCGCGCGGCGCATGTCGCAGACCGCGGCGCACATGGCCAACCTGAAGCACGGTGGGTCGTGGGCGAAGGCGTGATGTCTTGTCCGAGAGCCGGATGCGGGAAATCTGCATGTCCGGTTCGATGAGCGGGATGTGGAAACGGAGCTACGGCGAGGTTACTCGGGCACCGCCAGACGAAAGGGGCGGCAACAGACAAACCGGACCTGTTGCCACCGCGCCACATCTCGACTCTACCGACTACTGGTACTCACGGGCGGCAACCGAAGGACTCTTTCCCCTCGCACACCGGGGCTTCGGAGTCCGTCGACTGCAACGGGAAACTCAGCAGTCGGCCGGCGCAGTCCGCTGAGCGGTTCTTGAAGGCTCGATACGGTCACAGCCGCAAGGTCGGAGAAGGCTCTTTCAAGCGACGGGCTGCGCGTTCAGGATGGCCGCTGCTCGCTCCTCACCAAGGCGGGGAAGGCGGGACAATGCGCCCTCATGGACAGTCCCGACTCCGCGCGCCGAACAGCCACGCTGTTGTTGGTGGATGCGGCCGGGGTCGTGCTGGGTGCACTGCTGCCCATCGAGGTGGCGACGCCCTGGTGGAACGACATCGCGCCGCTGGTGCGTGCGGTGCAGCAGCGCGATGGCCTGCACGTTACGGTGCTTCGCCTGCTCGGTGCCGAGCGCGACGCGGGGCCGGGCGGCGCGGTGTGGTACCTGGCACAGGTGTCGAGGCCCGTCGCGGGCTTGCGGCCCTGGACGGGACTGCTCAACGACGACCCGCTGCGCCTGCCCTATGCGCGTGTCGGCGGCCCGCAGGCCGATCTGGATTGGGCGAGTTCGGTGCTGCAGGCCCGCGGCCTGCACTTGGCCGGTGCCCCTGAGCAGATCCGCACCTGGAACCTGTCCAGCCTGTGGCGCCTGCCCACGAGCGACGGCTCCGAGGTCTGGCTGAAGGCCGTGCCACCCTTCTTCGCCCACGAGGGCACCGTGATCGACCTGCTGGCGTCCCATCCAGTGCCGCGACTGCTGGGCAGGGACGGCCCACGGGTGCTGCTGGCGCCAGTGGCCGGAGAGGACCTGTACGAAGCGGATGAGTCCACCTGCAAGGCAATGATCGACCTGCTAGTGGAATTGCAATCGCACTGGCTCGGCCGTGGTGATGAGCTGGCGGCGCTGGGCCTGCCGGATTGGCGCGGCACGGCGTTCACCGCCAAGCTGGAAACGCTGCTGGAGCGACGGGCTGCCGAGCTGGTTGCTGAAGATCGCGGTGGCCTTGAGGCATTCGTCCAGCGGCTGCCGCAGCGTTTCGCTGCCATTGCCGGCTGCGGTTTGTCCGAGGGCCTCGTGCACGGCGACTTTCATCGCGGCAACTTCCGCGGCGAATCCACTTCGCTGACGCTGCTGGACTGGGGCGACAGCGGTATCGGTCACCCGCTGCTTGACCAGGCGGCCTTCCTGGATCGCGTGCCGGCAGCTTTCGTGGGCCCATTGCGTCTTCACTGGACGCAGGTCTGGCAGCGCGTGCAGCCGCGGGCCGAGGTCGACCGCGCGGCGGCTCTGCTGGCACCCGTCGCAGCAGCTCGCCAAGCCCTCATCTACCAGCACTTCCTCGACAACATCGAGGCCAGCGAACACCCCTACCACCGCCACGATGTCGTGGACTGGCTGCAGCGCACGGCCACGATGCTCAGGCGCCACCACGGGGCGAGCCTCGAAGGTCAGCTGAAGGAGAAAACCGGATGAGACCGCCGCCGTTGGTTTGGACTCCTTCGTCGTCGATGACAAGGAGAAGGTGTAGGTCAGACGATGGGACTTCCCGCAGCTGCTGCAAGCCAGCACCGTCTAACTGGGCGTGCGCTCTCTCGATCAGACGCAGGGCTGCCAGGAGTCCGAAGAGGCCTGTTGCTCATGAGGCCGAACGGCGGCTTTGGGGCGACGAATTCAGGGCCGCGGATGTCGGTTCAGGGTCGGAACATGACCGCCACTCTCCCGAGTTGACCGCCGCAGAGCAGTCTTTGAAGTGGGACTGCCCGGAAGCAGTCTTTCGCCACCTGGCGCAGTCGACCCTCCGAAGACATCAGCCGCCCGGCTGGCGCCCCTGCCGAAGAACCGACGTTGAGACTTGACCGCAGGAAACCGAATGCGGTGAAGAGCGGAATCCAGCAGTCAAGGCAATTTATGCACGGAGCACAGCCTGAACCGCCCCGGTCGACGGACGCCGGCGCAGCGCCAGCATCCCAGGCCAAACATCGCGACGCCAGCCCCTATGGCCCGATGTGGTCACCCGGCAGCTTGCTAGGCCGCCGCCGCACCGCGGCCATCCCAAGCGTGGCGGCCCATGACAAGACACCTATGACTGCTACTGAGGCAAACGCCTGCAGCACCCAACCAGAGCCCGGCTCCACCGCTGCCTGAAGTTCGGTGCCACGTTCAAGCAGCCAGTGCCAGGCCGTGTGTCCAGCCAGTGCGCAAACGACGATTACTAATGCCTGTTCCCCTGCCGGTCGCCACGCGCGCAGTCCGGCCATCACCACCAATACGAGCGTCACCACCAGCAGTTGGCCCGCCTCCACGCCCACGTTGAAGGCCAGCAGTGACACCAGCAGGTTGGACCCCGCGAACTGCAGCTGCGCCTGCAGCATGAACGAGAAGCCGAATCCATGCACGAGTCCGATTCCAGCGCTGGCCAGCCACCGGCGGCGCAGTGCAGGCTGCAGCACGTTCTCCAGTGCCATCCACAAGATCGACGCCGCGATCAGCGTTTCCACCGCCGGGCCGAACCACGCACCTGCCGGTGCCAGGCCGTAGGCTGCCGCTATGAGCGTCACCGAATGCGCGACCGTGAAGGCGCTCACCACGCCCACAAGATGCATGTCCACGCGCCGGAACGGCAGCACCATGCAAAGTAGGAAGAGCAGGTGGTCGCCGCCTTCGAGAATGTGTTCGAACCCGGCCACTGCAAAACTCCACGCCGCCTGGTGCCAGCGTGGGTCCAGCAGGACTGGGCCCTGCGCGGTGGCGATCTCGTAGGCTCGCTCGCCGCCACCCGGCAGGCCATAGCGCAGATCCAGACGCACTCGGTCGCGCAGCGCCGGCGCGACGCGGAAGTCGATTGCGAAGCTCCCGCGCGCCGAGCTGATGTGGTATTCCAGGTGCATGTCCAGGTAGCCCTGATTCCAAAAAACGTAACTGGTCTCTGGCAAGCGGGGGCCGTGGATCAGAGCTCGGGCGCTTTCGTAGCTACCGAACGACGTGTCTGACGGCAGCGAGATGCGTGAAGTGCTGTCAGCCAGTGTGAGCGGCCGCCCGTCCTCGGACCAGCGCATCTCCGCGTCGATGGACCGCACGGCGCGAGCGATTCCCTCGTCCACGTGGTTCAGTGCAATATAGCCCGGCCCCTGTTTGGGCAGCCCGGCGTTCATCAACATGGCCAGCGGCATGCGTAGCAGCACGTGCAGACGGTCGCCATCTGCGCGAACAAAGGCGTGAAGGCGCGTCTCTGTCGGCGTGTCATGCGCCCACGCCGGCATCATGCAGGCGAGCAGTGCCAAGGCCACCGCCAGCACAAAGCGGCGCGGCCACGGGTCCCGCGCCGCCAGCGCGTTCAATTGGCGCGACGCCCGGCGGGTACAAAGCGCTGGAGCCGCTTGCCGGTGTCCACTTCAGCCGTGTAGATGTTGCCGCGCGAGTCGGTGGCCAGGTTGTGAACCCAGTGGAATTGGCCCGCATACCGACCGTTGCGGCCGAAGGTGTCGCCATAAGCGCCGGTGGCGCGTTCGAGCACCCAGATGACATTGTTCTCGCCGTCGGGGTTGTAGATCCAACGCTCGTTGGGGGAAAAGTCCACGTCCCACACCGAACCGTTGCCCAGCGTGGCGCGATCGGTGAAGAACTCCCTCACGTACGTGCCGTTCTTGCGGAATACCTGGATGCGGTTGTTCACTCGGTCGCAGACGTAGACCAGCCCATCTCTGGCGATGCGCACGCAGTGCACCGGGTTGCGGAACTGGGTTGCTGGCGCCTGCCCGCCCACGTAGGGACCAGGGTTGGCGTCGTTGGGGACGTTGCCATACGCGCCCCAGTGGCGCTTGTAGAGGCCGGTCTGGCCATCCACCACCACCACACGTTTGTTCTGATAGCCGTCTGCGATATATACCTCGTTGTTCATGGGATCCACTTCCACGTCGGCCGGCTGGCCGAGCAGCGGCGTTCCGCCCAGGCCACCTGCGGTGGCATTGCTGCCGCCGGTAGTGCCGGCCTTGCCGACCTGCAGCAGGAAGGTGCCATCCGCGCTGAACTTCAACACTTGGTGGTTGGTTCCGCCGTTGCCAGCGATCCAAACGTTATCGTTGTGATCAACGAAGATGCCGTGTTCGTTGGTAGGCCACTCGCAGCCGATGGCCGGCGTGCACCTGCTGGTGAGAAATTGGGGGTCGGCCGGGCCGCCCCATGCTTGCAGCAGCCGGCCCTGCTGGTCAAAGCGCATGACCGAGGGCGCGGGGTAGCAGCAGTCGGACCTGGGCGGCTGCTGTGCGGCACCCGCCTCGTCGGGGGTCAGAGACAAGGGCCGCTGAACGATCCAGATCGTGTCGTGGCGGTCTACGGCCACGCCAGCCACCTGACCCAGCAGCCATTGGTTTGGCAGGGCCTGTGGCCAGGCGGCATCTACCTTGAACTGCGGTGCATCGGGCATGCGCTGGAAGTGTTGCGGGTTGCCCGGCTTCGGCGAGAGTTGTGCTGTAGCGAGCGGTACGATCAGCAATGGCAAAGTTGCGCACCCAACCGTGCGAATCCATCGTGCGAACATGATGTGTCTCCTTGTTGTTGGACAGCCGATTGCGGCGTCGAACCTCATGACAGCCATGTGCTCCAGCCGCCTACGTAAAGTACGAGGCCCATAGCGCAGCACCAATTTACTTTACGACCTGTCACATACCTGACGACGGTAACGGCTGCGTCTTCCCAATGACTGCGGATTGCTTACTCGGCGCACATGACACCTCCGACTTAGGGCGCCCAAGCCCCGTTGATGGTCGAGTAGCTAGGCCATTCGGCTTCGCCCTCACAGATCCGAGCATGCGGCTTTCCCGCACTCGGCTCTTCCCGAAGATGGCATACGTCATATGCGTTGCTGTGCCCAGGAA
>JALHPF010000045.1 GCA_022842595.1 Rubrivivax sp. | reverse complement strand
CTGCCGGCCGACACCCGGCCCGCCGCCGCGCTGCCTGCACCCTTGCCGCAGGCCTGCGGCAGCGCCGGGCCGTGATGCCGCAGGCCAAGGGGCGTTGGCGTGGGCGGCGGCTGGCGCTGGCCGCCGGCTTGCTGCTCGCGCTGGCGGCCCTGGCTGCCTGGGTGGCCTGGCAGAACCTGCGCGGCGACAGCCACGCCGCGGGCGCCGCGAGCACGGTGGCGGTGACGCCGGAGCTCGTCGCCCGCGGCGCCTACCTGGCGCTGGCCGGCAACTGCGCGGGTTGCCACACCGCGCGCGGCGGCGCCGCCTACGCGGGTGGCCGCGGCATCGCCACCCCGTTCGGCACCGTCTACGCCGGCAACCTGACGCCCGACGCCGACACCGGCCTGGGTGCCTGGTCGGCCGGCGAGTTCTGGCGTGCGCTGCACAACGGCCGTTCGCGCGGTGGCCGGCTGCTGGTGCCGGCATTTCCCTACCCGCACTACACCCAGGTCACGCGCGCCGATGCCGACGCCCTGTACGCCTGGCTGCAAACGCTGCCGCCGGTGCGCCAGGCCAACACGCAACACAGCCTGCGTTTTCCGTACGACAGCACCCTGGCGCTGGCGATGTGGCGGGCGCTGTTCTTCCGCCCTGGCGAATTCGTGGCCAGCCCGGACCAGACGCCCGCCTGGAACCGTGGCGCCTACCTGGTGCAGGGCCTGGGCCATTGCGCCGCCTGCCATGCCGGGCGCAACCTGCTGGGCGCCACCCGCGACGACACAGCCCTGGCCGGCGGCCAGATTCCGCAGCAGAACTGGTATGCCCCCTCGCTGGCCGACCCGGCCCAGGCCGGCGTGGCGCATTGGCCGCAGGCCGACGTGGTGACGCTGCTGAAAACCGGCGTCTCGCCGCAGGCCTCGGTGCTGGGGCCGATGGCCGATGTCGTGTTCCGCAGCACCCAGCACCTGCACCCGGCCGACCTGCAGGCCATCGCCGTCTACCTGCAGGCCTTACCACAGCGGCCGTCCGTGCCATCGCCCCGGCGTGAGCCCGCAGACGCGGCCATGCTGGCTGAAGGTGCACGCCTGTACGAACGCGACTGCAGCGACTGCCACGGTCGCCAGGGCGAAGGTGTGTCCGGCGCCTACCCGGCGCTGGCCGGCAACCGCGCGGTGACGATGGACCCGCCCACCAACCTGCTGCGCGTCATCCTGGCCGGTGGCTTCCCGCCGACCACGGCCGGCCACCCGCAGCCGCATGGCATGCCGCCGTTCCAGGGCCGGCTGAACGCGTCGGAACTGGCTGCGCTGGCGAGCTTCCTGCGCCAGGCCTGGGGCCACGCGGCCAGCCCGGTGCTTCCGCAGGACGTGCTGCAGTTGCGCTGAGCGCGCCCGACGGATCCAGGCGCGGGTGCGGCCACGGTGCTCAGGCCGCGCGCAAGGTGTCGCGGCCGGCCGCCTTGGCGGCGTAAAGCGCCGCGTCGGCGCGCAGTACCAGGGCTGCGGCTGATTCAGGCGGCTGCAGCCCGGCCATGCCGATGCTCAGCGTCAGCGGCGGGCGCTCCGGCCAGCGCGCCCGGCTTTCGCCGCGCAGGGCCTCGCGCACGCGCTCGGCGGCCTGGCTGGCGATGTCCACGCTCGCGGTCGCGATCAGCGCGAATTCGTCGCCGCCCAGGCGCGCCGCCTGGTCCTCGGGCCGGCAGTGGCGCTGCAGCAGCTGCGCCAGCAGCACCAGAGCCTGGTCGCCCCGGCCGTGGCCGTCGCGGTCGTTCACGGCCTTGAAGTGGTCGAGGTCGATGACGAGCAGGCTCAGCTCGCGGCGCCGCCCGCCATCGGGCTGAGCCTCGGCCCCGGCGCAATCGGCGATGGCACGGTCCAGCGCCTCGTCGAAGCCGCGGCGGTTGAGCAGGCCGGTCAACGCGTCGCGGCGCGACTCGCGCTGCGCGCGCGCCGTGTCCAGGCGCACGGCCAGGGTGCGGGCGCGCTGCTCGGCGCGCTCGGTCATGCCCCGCAGTTTCATGCGGTGATAGGTGCGGAAGGCCGCCAGAGCCGCGCGCGGGTCGTCATCGGCCTCGCAGGCCTGCGACAGCACCAGGGCCAGGTCCTCGACGGCGTTGTCGAAATGGCGCGCCTCGGCCAGCGCCAGCGCTTCGACGGCCGTTGCCCGCGCCTGCACCGCCTGGCCGCACTGCAGCCAGGCGCGCGCCAGGTCCAGCTGCACGTACAGCTGGGCGTAGGTGTCGCCCCCCGCGCGGTAGGTGTCCTGCAGCTCTTGCAGCAAAGGCAGGGCCTCGTCGATGCGGTCCAGCACGACCAGCGCCCGCGCCATGCACCCGCGCGGGTAGTTCGGGTTGTTCAGCGCGGTCTGCAGTTCCTCGGGCGGGCGCTCCAGCAGTTCACGCGCCAGCCCCACGGCGCGCTCGGCGTGGGCCTGCCAGCCGGCGGCGGGCAGGCCCTCGTCGCGCTCGTTGCGGGCGCGGGCGGCCAGCGCGCCGGCGGCGTTGTTCTGCATCACCAGCCGCAGCTGATGCGGGGTGTCGCGCAGCAGCTCGACGGCGTCTTCCAGGCATTGCAGCGCAGCGTCGCGGCGGCCCACCCGTTCCAGCGGCACGCACAGGTTGGTGAGCGTGCGTGCCATCTCGGGCCGGTTGCCCAGCGAGCGCTGGATGTCCAGCGCCTGCTCCAGGGCCAGCAGGCATTCGGCCAGCTCGCCGAGCTCGCGCTGGGCGATGGCGATCACGTTCAGCGCCTTGGCCTGGCCGTCGAGCGAGCCCAGGGCCCGCATGCCGGCCAGGGCCGTCTGCCCCAGGTGCAGGGCGGATTCGGGGTTGCGGATGCTCAGAACCCGGCCCAGCGCCACCTGCAGGTAGCGTGTGTCCCACTCACGGCCGTCGGCTTCGGCGCGCGCAAGCAGCGCGCGCAACTCGTTTTCGGAGTCGGCGCGCGGATACTCCGCCAGCTGCAGGATGGCCGCGTCGATGCTCACGCCGTGGTTGTAGCGCAATACGGGGCTGGTGGCGGGCGCCCCGTGCAAAAGGGTGTCAGCGCCCGCGGCGCGGTACCGCGGCGTTCAGGTCGCGTCGGCCAGGGCCAGGAGCTGCCCGACCAGTTCCTGCTTCATCGTGTCGGCCGTCGCATTGGGGCCCTGGCAGGTACCTGCGGCCTGGTGGCCACCGCCGCCGTGCCGCAGCATCAGTTCGCCGATGTCCACGCAGTTGCTGCGGTCAAAGATGCTCTTGCCCACGGTGTAGACGGTGTTCTGCTTTTCGCGGCCCCACATCACGTGCATGCTGATGTCGCATTGCGGGTACATGGCGTAGACGACGAAGCGGTTGCCAGCGTAGATGACGGGCTCGTCACGCAGGTCCAGCACCACCAGCTTGCCGTGGACTTCGGCCACGCGCGCGAGCTGCTCGCGGAAGAGTGCGTGCTGGGCGAAGAAGAGCTCGACACGCTCCTTCACGTCGGGAAGCGCGAGGATGTCGTCGATGGCCATGTCGCGGCAGCAGTCGATGAGCATCATCATCAACTGGTAGTTCGACACGCGGAAATCGCGGAAGCGGCCCAGACCGGTGCGTGCGTCCATCAGGAAGCTGAGCAGTTCCCAGCCCTTGGGGTCGAGCACGTCCTCGCGCGAAAAACCGGCGCTGTCGGCCTTGTCGACCGCTTCCATCATCGCGTCGCTGACCCGAGTGAAGCGCGCCTTGCCGCCATAGTGGTCGTAGACCACGCGCGCCGCGCTCTTGGCATGCGGCTGCAGGACGTAGTTGTCGGGGTGCTGGCCGTCGTTGCGCACGGCTTCCGACGCATGGTGGTCGAAGCACATGCCGCAGCCCGGCACGAAGGGCAGGTTGGTGATGATGTCGCGGTCGGTCACGGCGACCTTGCCGTCCTGCATGTCCTTGGGATGCTGGAAGACGATCTCACCCAGCAGGCCCAGTTCCTTGAACAGCACGGCGCAGACCAGTCCGTCCATGTCGCTGCGGGTGATGAGGCGGTATTTCAGGTCGACGGGTGCGTTCATGCGGGCAGTCTCTCGGCGTGAAGTGGGTTGGTGACGCGCTTTCGGCAGCCTTCACGCCGCCTTGAGCCCGCCGGCCCCGCCGCCGCGCATTCGCAGCTCAGTCGCGCGGCCGCAGCGTCAAAACTCGCACGGTTCGCGTGGCCACCGTGACCTCGCGCAGGAAGCAGGTGAGCCCGGCCACCAGGCACAGCATGGCGGCGATGAAGAGCAGGCCGACCGCCGTTTTCAGGTCGGTGGTGAAGAAGGCGTCGACGAAGAGCAGCGTCACCACCAAGCACACGAGCAGGGCCGACACGGTGCAGAAGTTGATGGCCCAGCTGGCCACGACGCGGCGCTGTTCGAGCGTCGCCAGCTCCAGGCTGGCAGCGATGCGGCTGTCGTCGCTGAGGCCGTGCCAGGCGGTTTCGAAATGGCGCGCCCGGTCGATGATGCGCGCCAGCCGCGTGGCCATCACGCCCAGCAGCGCTGCCACGCCGGTGAGCAGGAATACCGGCGCCACCGCCAGCTGGATCGCATGCGCGATGACAGGCAGGTTGGCGGGGTCGGCGGTCAGCAGGGCCATCGGGCAGCAGGAAGTGGGCCTGGGCCGATGGTAGCGGGGCGTTGCGGCCCCGCTGTTCAGCTACGAATCAAGCCGCGACGGGCGTGCGGATCAGGTGGTCGAAGGCCGACAGCGCGGCTTTAGAGCCTTCGCCGGCGGCGATGACGATCTGCTTATATGGCACCGTGGTCACGTCGCCTGCGGCGAAGATGCCGGGCAGGCTGGTCTCGCACTTGACGTCGATGATGATCTCGCCGTACTTCGACAGCTCGACCGTGCCCTTCAGGAAGTCGGTGTTGGGCACCAGGCCGATCTGCACGAACACGCCGGCCAGTTCCACCGCGTGCTCCACGCCGCTCGGGCGGTCCTTGAACTTCAGGCCGTTGACCTTCTGGCCGTCGCCGGTGATCTCGGTCGTCTGCGCGCTCGTGTGGATGGTCACGTTCGGCAGGCTCTTGAGCTTGTTGACCAGCACCGCGTCGGCCTTCAGGCCGTCGGCGAATTCCAGCAGCGTGACATGGCCGACCACGCCGGCCAGGTCGATGGCTGCTTCCACGCCCGAGTTGCCGCCGCCGATGACGGCGACCTTCTTGCCCTTGAAGAGCGGGCCGTCGCAGTGCGGGCAGTAGGCCACGCCCTTGGTGCGGTATTCGGCTTCGCCGGGCACGTTGACGTTCTTCCAGCGGGCGCCGGTGGCCAGGATGACGGTGCGGGCCTTGAGCTCGGCGCCGTTTTCCAGCTTCACCGTGGCCAGGCCGCCGTGGTCGGCGGCGGGTTCCAGCTTGGCCACGCGCTGGCCGTTCATGATGTCCACGCCGTAGTGGCGCACTTGCGCTTCCATCGCAGCGGCGAACTTCGGGCCTTCGGTTTCCATCACCGAGATGTAGTTCTCGATGCCCAGCGTGTCCAGCGTCTGGCCGCCGAAGCGTTCGGCGACGATGCCGGTGCGGATGCCCTTGCGTGCGGCGTACACGGCCGCGGCGGCGCCGGCGGGGCCGCCGCCGATGATGAGCACATCAAAAGCTTCTTTGGACCCCAGCTTGGCGGCGTCGCGCGCGGCCGATCCGGTGTCGACCTTGGCCAGGATCTCGGCCAGTTCCATGCGGCCCGAAGCGAAGGGCTGGCCGTTCAGGTAGATGCTGGGCACGGCCATGATCTGGCGTTCGTCCACTTCCGCCTGGAACAGGCCGCCGTCGATGGCCACGGCCTTGATGCGCGGGTTCAGCACGGCCATCAGGTTCAGGGCCTGCACGACGTCGGGGCAGTTGTGGCAGGTGAGGGACATGTAGGTCTCGAAGACCATGTCCTGGTCGAGAGACTTGATCTGCTCGATCGTGTCGGCGTCGACCTTCGGCGGGTGCCCGCCGGCCTGCAGCAGGGCCAGCACCAGCGAGGTGAATTCATGCCCCATCGGAATGGCGGCAAAGCGCAGGCCCATGTCGGCGCCGGCGCGGGAAATGTTGAACGACGGGCGGCGCGCATCGCTGCCGTCCAGCCGCAACGTGATCTTGTCGGACAAGCCCGCCACGTCTTCCAGCAGCTCGCGCATCTCGGTGGAGGCGGGGCGGTCGTCCAGCGACGCCACCAGCTCGATGGGCTGGGTGACGCGCTCAAGGTAGGCCTTGAGCTGGGCTTTCAGGGTGCTGTCCAACATGACGAAATCCTTCGAAGAAAGTAATACAGAAACGACTCTGTCCGCCCGGCGCAGGAATCAAGCTTCCCGCCGCGGAACCGGCTCTGCCGGGCCGCTGGCGGACTCCCCCTCGGGGGGCAGCGAGCGCTAGCGAGCGTGGGGGCTCAACTCCTCCGCCGCGGAACCGGCTCTGCCGGGCCGCTGGCGGACTCCCCCTCGGGCGGGCTGAGCCCGGACACGAACGGTCCAGTGGACCGTTCGTGCCTGGCGAAGGCCAAAGCCACTGGCTTTGGCAGCGAGCGCCAGCGAGCGTGGGGGCTTAAATTTTCCCGACGAGGTCCAGCGACGGCGTCAGCGTGGCGGCGCCTTCGTTCCACTTGGCCGGGCAGACCTGGCCGGGGTTCTTGGCCGTGTACTGGGCGGCCTTCAGTTTGCGCAGGGTTTCCTTGACGTCGCGGGCGATCTCGTTCGAGTGCACCTCGGCGGTCTTGATGACGCCATCGGGGTTGATGACGAAGGTGCCACGCAGCGCCAGGCCTTCTTCTTCGATGTGCACGCCGAAGAAACGGGTCAGGGCGTGGGTGGGGTCGCCGACGAGCGGGAACTTGGCCTTGCCGACGGCGGGGCTGGTTTCATGCCAGACCTTGTGCGAGAAGTGCGTGTCGGTGGTGATGATGTAGACCTCGGCGCCGATTTTCTGGAACTCGGCGTAGTTGTCGGCGGCGTCTTCCACTTCGGTGGGGCAGTTGAACGTGAAGGCGGCGGGCATGAAGATCAGGACCGACCACTTGCCCTTCAGGCTGGCTTCGGTGACTTCGATGAACTTGCCGTTGTGGAAGGCTTGGGCCTTGAACGGGGCGACATGGGTGTTGATCAACGACATGGTGGATTTCTCCTGGGGGTGGGTGTGAAGGGAAACGCTGAATCTGGACGACAAACCGGATTTTGAAGGCGGTGCAGCATTCAATGGATTGATTGAGGTCATACGGTCGATTGCCCAAGCCTATGGCCGAGCCGCGTCGACGGCTCGGTAGGATGGGGCGATGGCGTCGAACCCTCAGTACCTGGACACGAGCCGTTGGTCCCGCCGCGCGGCGTTCGAGCATTTCGTCGGCTTCGAGCAGCCATTCTTCAGCCTGTGCACGCGGTTGGACGTGGCGGCGTTGAAGGCGGCGCTGGCCCGGCGGCCGGAACCCGGCGGCCTGAGCCTGGCCTGCCACCATGCCGCGCTGCGCATTGCCAACGAACAGCAGCCGTTCCGGCTGCGCCTCGAAGGCCAGGGCACAGGACCGGGCAGCAGCGCCAGGGTGCGCATCCACCCGCGCGTGGACGCCAGCACCACGGTGCTGCGCGACGACGACAGCTTCGGTTTCGCCCAGCTGCGCTGGCAGCCCGGTTTCACGGCCTTTCGCGCCCAGGGTGTTCAGGCAATGCAGGCGGTGCGCGATGGCCCGCCGGGTTTCCATGAGCCGCCACCCGACCCCGCCGACGACGCAGCGTCAGACGCGGCGCTGATGTACTTCACGACCTTGCCCTGGGTGCACTTCAGCAGCTTCAGCCATGCCCGGGCCTTGTCGGGCACCGACTCGGTGCCCCGCATTGCCTTCGGCCGCATCGACGCCGACGGGCCCCGGCAATGGCTGCCGGTGGCGCTGGACGTTCATCACGCGCTGATGGACGGCGTTCACGCCGGCCGCTATCTGCAGGCGCTGGAAGCGGCGCTGGCCACGCCGGCGGACTGGCTCGACGCTTGAGCGCTGGCCTGGGCCTGGGCAAACGGGCTCAGGCCGGGCGGCTCAAGCCGGCCGCTTCAAGCCCCGGGCCGTGGCGGCCGTCGCGGTCCGCCGCGGCCGGCTTCAGGTTTGCGCGGCTCGCGCCGGCCGTCCTGGCGGCCGGCTTCGGGGTTCGGAGGGCGGCCCGGTTCACGGCGCGGCCCTGGACGTTGCGCTGCATTCGGTGCATGCGCCGGGCCGGCCGGTGGCGTCCAGGCCGGGCGCTCGGCAGCCTCCTGGCGCGCCTGGGCCAGCAGGCCGTCCAGGTCGGCGTCGGCCAGGCCTTTGAGGGCGCAGAAGTTGGCCCGCGTCAGCGTGCTGGTTTCGAAGGCGCGCAGCAGCAGGGCGCGTTCACGCCGGCCTTGCTGGTCGGCGTCGCGCTGCTGGCGCGCAGCGGCCTCGGCTTCGCGGCGGGCGGCCTGTTCGGCGGCGCGCCGGGTTTCGACGATGGCGCGGCGGCGCGCCAGTTCGGTGACGGCGGCTTCCTGGTGTTCGGCCGCCAGCTCACCGGCGGGCTGGCCGTCGAGGTCATAGCGCTGCGCTTCACGCGTCAGCGCCAGCACATAGGGCGTGCCGGTGGTGTAGCGGTGCAGGAAGGCCGACAGCGACTTGCGCGTGAACACGCCCGGCGCGCGCGCCTGGATGTCGGCCTGGATGCGCAGCTTCAGCGGCTTGGGCTGCTGCAGATTGAACAGCGCCGGGAACAGCGCCGCCAGCCGGGCCGAGCATTGCGCGGGCGACAGGTCGGCGGGAGCCGGTGCGCCGCCGGCCTTGGCGGGGGCTTCGACTTCAGCCCCGGCTTCCGCGCCGGCCTGGGTGTCGGCATCGCCTTCCCCCGCAGTCTCGCTGTCTGCCATGCCTTCGGCTCCGGCCGGCGAGCCGGCATCGGTCGCTGCATCGGCTGGAGCCTGGACTTCGGCTTCGGCCGCGGCCGAAGCCACGGGCTGGGCGTCGTCGGTGCCTGGCAGGGTGGTGTCGGTCGTGGCCGGGGCCTGGATGGGTTCTGGTTCGGTTTGCTGCATGAAGGGGCACTTGCACCGCGGGGGCTGGATTGTCGCCGCTGCGGGCAGCCGCAGCGACCGGTCTTTGCGCAGCCTCGATTCGCTTGGCGCCGATGGCGCTGTCCCGGTTGTTCGAGAGCGAGGCAGAATCCCGCCCGCATGCCTTCCAAGCCCCCCAAGCTCCGCCAACCGCAGATCTCGGCTGCTGAGCCCGCCCAGCCCGCCAAACCCGAACACTGGCAGGTCGACGCCGGCGACGCCGCGCAGGCGGTGTTGACGATCCCGGCCGACGCCCGGCGTGAACGCCGCTTCGAGATCAGCTGCGCGATGACGGTGGGCCTGCGCGAGCCCCAGCCCGGCGCCTGGCACCAGATGACGGTGCTGGCTGGCGGCGCCCAGCAGTGGCAGCGCCGCGTGCCGACGCAGAACCCCGGCGCCTGGGACGGGCTGGACTACCGCTTCACGCGCACCGTGCCGGTGGGGCAGGCGCTGCGCCTGGTCGTGAGCGTGGCCTGCGATGGCGGCCGGCGACGCAGCCTCAAGGTCGAGGCCGAGGAGGCCTGACTCAGCCGCGGATTCAGTCGCTGGGCCAGGGCAGCGCTTTCGGCCAGGTCTGCGGCACCGGCGGCGCCACGTCCCGGCCGTCGACACCGCGCCACCAGGGCAGGACGGCGTCCACCTGCGCCGGCTCCACGGCTTGCCCCAGCATCGGCATCACCAGCGGCGCGCCGAAAGCCGGGGCGCGCGCCAGCAGGGTCTCGGCCGGTTCGTCCCAGGCGTGCATGGCCAGGCTGAAGGTGCCCCAGTGCACCGGCAGGAAGGGCCCGCCGCCCAGCAGTTGCCAGGCCTGCAGGGCGTTTTCGGGGCCGAGGTGGATGTCGCCCCAGGCCGGGTGGAAGGCGCCCACCTCCAGCAACACCAGGTCGAACGGGCCCAGGCGGTCGCGGATCAGCGTGTACTGGTCGGTGAGGCCGGTGTCGCCGCTGAAGAAGACGCGGTGGCGCGGCCCGCGCACCGCCAGCGACGACCACAGCGTGGCATTGCGGTCCTTCAGGCCGCGGCCGCTGAAATGCTGGCTGGGGGCGGCCGAAACCTCCACGTCGCTGCCGGCAATGCGGTGGCTCTGCCACCAGTCCAGTTCGGTGACGAGTTCGGGTGCCACGCCGAAGGCCTCCAGGTGTGCGCCCACGCCCAGGCTGGTGATGAAGGGCACGCCGGTCCTGGCCAGGGCGCGCACCGTCGGGAAGCAGAGGTGGTCGTAGTGGTCGTGCGACAGCAGCACGGCGTCGATGGGCGGCAGTGCTTCCAGCGCCACCGGTACCGGCTGGAAACGTTTCGGCCCGGCCAGCTGGCTCGGGCTGGCACGGCGGCCCCACACCGGGTCGGTGAGCAGGCGCACACCGTCCACTTCGAGCAGCACCGTGCTGTGGCCCAGCCAGGTGGCGCGCAGGCCGGTGGCGGGCGGCCGCAGCCAGGCCGCACGCGGGTCGGCGGCGGGCAGCGGCCCGGTGGGCACGCGGTGCGTGCCGCCGCACAGGAAGTCGGCCAGGCTCGGCATCGAAGCCGCCGGGTCGCGCAGGCCGGGGCGGACCGGGGCGAGGTTGCGGAAGCCGCCGCTGCCTCTTTCTTCCGCTTTTCCATGGCCAGCGCCCGGCACCCACAGCGGGCTGGCGCGCATGCGTTCCAGCCGCAGGCCGGCGGCGCGTGCGCCCAGCGACTTCATGCGCCAAGCCTCATGCCTGCTGCGTCTTCACCCACTGCCGCACCACGCTGCTCAGCACGTCCAGCGGCACCGAGCCGGTCTTCAGCACCACGTCGTGGAAGGCCGGGAGGCTGAATCTCGCGCCCAGTGCCACCTTCGCTTCCTCGCGCAGCGCCAGGATATGCAGCATGCCGATCATGTAGGCGCAGGCCTGGCCGGGGTTGACGACATAACGCTCGACTTCGGACACCGAGATGCCGTAGTCGATGGCCTGCTGGCGCGTCCAGCGCTTGGCGTGCAGGCCGGTGTCGACGACCAGCCGGCGGGCGCGGAACAGCTGCGAGTCCAGTGCGCCCAGCAAGGCTTGCGGCTCGCCGGCGTACCAGCCTTCGTCGATGGCCAGGCGTTCGGCGTACAGCGCCCAGCCCTCGGCATGCGCGCTGCCGCCGCCGAAGATGCGCTGCTGGCGCCAGCGCGGCAATCCGGCCTGTTCCTGCTGCAGGGCCAGCTGGAAATGGTGGCCGGGCACGGCCTCGTGAATGGCCAGGCTCTTCATGCCCATGACGTTGAACGCAGGGCCGGGCAGCGGCGCCCAGAAGATGCCCGGGCGCGTGCCGTCGGGCGTGGGCGTGGTGTAGTAGGCGCTGGCGGTGCGTTCGGTCAGCGCCGGCACGCGCTGTACTTCCACCGGCGCCCGCGGTGTGATGTTGAACAGCGGCGCCGCGCGCTGCTGCGCTTCACGCACATAGTCGGTGAAGCGGGCAATGAGCATCGGCCGCGGGTCGGGGTCGGCCGGCGGCTGCAGTTCGGTGCGCAGCGCGGCCATGCGCTCACGCACGCTGCCCTGGCTGCGGCCCAGGGTCTTCAGCACGCGGTCCATCTCGCCTTCGATGCGCGCCACCTCGCGCAGGCCGATGGTGTGGATCTCGTCGGCCGACATGGGCGTGGTGGTATTGGCGGCCAGCGCCTGGGCATAGGCGCGCTCGCCGCCCGGCAGGCGCCACAGGCCGGCGTCGTCGGTGGTGCGCGGATGCAGTTCGTTCATCAGCGCCAGCGCCCTTTCGAAGGCCGGGCGCACGCCGTCGGTGACGAGGGTCTGCGCCTGCTGCAGTGCGCTGCTGCGGTCCTGCACCGACAGGCCGGCCATCTTCTCGGTGCGGCTGGCCAGGGCGGTGACGAACAGGTTGTCCGAAGGCGGGGACTTCAGGAAGGCCTCGATCTGGCCGCGCCCACGTTCGAGGATGAAGCGCGGCGGCAGCACGCCGCGGGCCGCGGCCGTGCGGCTGCGGGCGATGGCCTCGTCCACCCGTGCCGGCAGCTGCGAAAGCCGCGACAGGTAGCTCTGCACGTCGCCTGGCCGGCGCAGCGGGTGGCTCTGCGTGAGCAGGTTGACGCTGCGCACCTGCAGGCCGCCGAGCTGGTTGAAGGGGAAGTTGAGGTCCTCGAATTCGGCGCCGGCCAGGCTGCGCTGCAGGCTCCACTGCATGGTCAGCGCGGCGTTGCGCTGGTCGGCGGTCAGCGCGCCGGCCAGATAGCGGTCGAGCATGGCCAGGCCTTGGCGGGCCAGGCTGAGTTCACGCTCGCGGCGCTCGGCGTTCTGCGGGCTCAGCTGGCCGTCCAGCGTGTCCTGCTCAGCGCCCTGGAAGTACTGGCTGAAGGTGGCGCGTTCCGGCGACAGGCGCACCCAGTTGGCGGCAAAGCTCTCGCTCCAGGCATCGAAGGGCTGGGCGGGTGGCGTGACGGCGCAGCCGGCGGCCAGCGCAACGACCAGGGCCGCCGCGAGGCGGGCTAATGTTTGCGGAATGGAACGTGGCATCGTGTGTGGAATGGCATGCATGCGCCCGAGTCTAGGCGCGCGGCTATCGTCGCGTTTCCGTTCAACACGCGCAGGCAGGACACCATGGGCTGGTTCTCGAAATCCGACGACGACTTCTTCCTGGCCACGATCGTGCCCGGGCCCGACATGGGCGGGGTGCGCATCGAAGCTTTTCTCGGCCTCGTCAATGGCGAGGCGATCATCGGCGCGAACATCTTCCGCGACATGTTCTCCTCGGTGCGCGACGTCGTCGGCGGCCGTGCCGGCGGCTACGAACGAGCCCTGGCCGGGGCGCGTGAAGCGGCGCTCGAAGAGATGAAGTCGGCGGCGCGCGAGATCGGCGCCAACGGCATCGTCGGCATCGACTTCGACTACGAGGTGATGGGCGAGACCAACGGCATGATGATGGTCGCCGTCAGCGGCACGGCGGTGAAGGTGGCCTGAGCCCCGGGGCGCGCGGCTTCAGCCCAGCCGCAGCGGCAGCGAACGCAAGCGCTGACCCGTCAGCGCGAACGCCGCGTTGGCCACCGCCGGGGCGATGCAGGTCATCACCGGCTCGCCCACGCCTTCGGGGTGGGCGCTGCTCGGCAGGATCACGGTCTCGACCTCGGGTGCCTGCGCCAGGCGCAGCTGCGGCAGGTCGTGGAAGTTGCTCTGCTGGACCTGGCCCCGCACGATGTCGACGCCACCGTAGAGCGCCGCCGACAGGCCGAACTGCACGCCGCCTTCCATCTGCTGGCGGATCAGGTTCGGGTTGACCGGCGTGCCGCAGTCGATGGCGCAGGCCACGTGGTGCACGCGCAAGGTCCGGTCGGGTCCCAGGGAAACGCGCGCGACCTGCGCCACCACGCTGCCGAAGCTGTGGTGCAGCGCGATGCCGCGGGCCTGCGGCGCGCCGTCGGCGGTGTCTGCCAGTGGCGTGCCCCAGCCGGCCAGCTTGGCCGCCGCCTGCAGCACCGCCAGGTGGCGCGGGTGCTGCAGCAGCAGCGCGGCGCGAAAGGCCAGCGGGTCCTGCCCGGCGGCGTGGGCGGCCTCGTCGATGAAGCCTTCCTTGAAGAAGGCCTGGTGCGAATGGCCGACCGCGCGCCAGAAGCCCACCGGGATGGGGCTGGCGGCGGCGGCGTGCGCAATGCGCGCTGCCGGCCACTCGTAGGGCTGGTCGAACGCGCCTTCGAGCGCGGTCTTGTCGGGCGACAGGGCGATCAGCCCCGCCGGCAGGCCGAAGTGGCGCTGCATCACCCCGGGCAGGATCGTCGGCCCGGCCGAGACCTGCTGCCAGGCCACCAGCCGGCCCTGCGCGTCCAGCCCGGCCTGCAGGCGGGCCACCGCGGCGGGGCGGTAGAAGTCGTGGCGGGTGTCTTCCTCGCGGCTCCAGAACAGCTGCAGCGGCATGCCGGCCAGGGCGGGGTTGGCGGCGGCGGCATCACGCGCCACGGCGGCGGCCTGGGCGATGAAGTCGGCTTCCAGCCGCCGGCCGAAGCCGCCGCCGAGCAGCGTGACATTCATCGTCACGGCCTCGGCATCGATACCGAGCACCCGCGCCACCGCGTCGCGCGCGATGCCGGGAATCTGCGTCGGGGCCCAGACCGTGGCGCGGCCGTCCTTCAGCACCACCGTGCAGTTCTGCGGCTCGAGCGTGGCGTGGGCGAGGTAGGGCGCGCGGTACTCGGCCTGCAGTGTCTTCGCCGCGCCCTTCAGCGCCGCCTTGGTGTCGCCGCGGCTGAAGAGGGCGGTGCCGGTGTCGGTATCGAGCTGGCGGGCCAGGGTGTCGAGCGCCTCGGCGCTGCCGAAACCGGCGGCCGGCGTGCTGGCGGCGTCGTCCTGCCATTGCACCTTCAAAGCACGCACGGCCTTGAGCGCGCGCCAGGCCGTGTCGGCGACCACGGCCACGCCGGCGGTGCCGCCCTGGTGGCCATCGACGGCCAGCACCTGCTTCACGCCGGGCAGGGCCTGCGCCGCGGTGGCGTCGAAGCCGGCGACGCGGCCGCCCAGCGTCGGACACATCACCACGCTGGCATACAGCATGCCGGGCAGCCGCACGTCGAGCCCGAAGACGGCGCTGCCGTCGCTCTTGGCCTGGGCTTCCAGGCGCGGCAGGGGCTGGCCGATCAGCGTGAACTGCGCCGGCGTCTTCAGCGGCGCGTCGTCGGCCAGCGGCAGCCGCGCGGCCGCGGCGGCCATCTCGCCGAAGCGCGCGCTGCGCCCGCTGCCCGGGTGGCTGAGCACGCCGCGCGCCACCTGCACTTCGGCCACAGGCACACCCCAGGCCTGGGCGGCGGCGCCGGCCAGCATCGCCCGTGCGCTCGCGCCGGCCTGGCGCATCGGCCACCACAGGTCCTTGATGCTGCTGCTGCCGCCGGTGACCATCTCGCCGACCTCGCGCATGGTCTTGGCCGTCAGCCACAACGCCGTGCGCTTCACGACGCCGTCGTCGTCGGGGTGGAAGGGCAGGTTCTCCAGCACCGTCGCCTGGTTGTTGAAGATGCGGTCGATGGGGGCGGCGGTGATGTCGACGCGGGCCCAGTCGGCGTCGAGCTCGTCGGCCAGCACCATCGCCAGGCCGGTGTGCACGCCCTGGCCCATCTCCGACTTCGGCATCACCACCCGCACCCGGTCGTCGGCGCTGATCTTCAGCCAGCCGCCGAGCGCCTGTTCGCCTTCGGCCAACGGCAGCGGCTCGCTGGTGACCAGCCGCTGGCGCGGCGGCAGCAGCGACCAGCCCAGCGCCAGCGCGCCGGTGGCGGCCAATGTGCCCAGGATGAAACGGCGGCGCTTTGTCATGCGGCCGATTCTGGCGGCCCCGCCAGCCCCGCCGGTAGGCAGGGCCGCCCAGCCGCGCCGCGCTTCAGTTCCGGGTCAAGCCTGGGCGCGTCAGCGCAAAAATCCGCTTGCGCTTAACCTTGCGGCCCGCTCACCTGTCCTTCGACCCCGTATGACGCTTCAACGACGACTGCAGGCCCTGCCGGCCGAGCGCCTGCGCGCCATGCGCCGCGGGATTGAAAAAGAAAGCCTGCGCTCACTTCCCAGCGGCCAGCTGGCGCTGACGCCGCACCCGGCTGCGCTGGGTTCGCCGCTGACGCACCCGCGCATCACCACCGACTTCAGCGAAAGCCAGCTCGAGCTGATCACCGGCGTGCATGCCGGCGTCGAGGACTGCCTGGACGAGCTCACGCGCATCCACCAGTTCGTCGTGCGCAGCCTGGCCGAGGTCGGTGACGAACGCCTGTGGGTCGGCAGCATGCCCTGCGGCCTGCCCACCGATGAGACCATTCCGCTGGGCCGCTACGGCAGCAGCAACGTGGCGCGCGCCAAGAGCGTCTACCGCATGGGCCTGGGCCACCGCTACGGCCGGCGCATGCAGACGATCAGCGGCATCCACTACAACTGGTCGCTGCCGGGGCTGACGAACGAAGAACACTTCGCCCTCATCCGCAACTTCCGCCGCCATGCCTTCCTGCTGCTGGTGCTGTTCGGCGCCAGCCCGGCCGTCTGCCCCAGCTTCGTCGCCGGGCGCGACCACCCGCTGCAGCGCCTGGGCGATGGTCCTGAAACGGGTGCGCTGGGCATGCCCTACGCCACCAGCCTGCGCATGGGCCGGCTCGGGTACCAGAGCGACGCCCAGGCTGAACTCGCGGTCAGCTACAACAGCCTGGAAAGCTACGCCGCCAGCCTGCACGACGCACTGACCCGGCCCTACCCGCCCTACGAGAAGATCGGCGTACGCAACCTCGGTGGCGAATACAACCAGCTGGGCACGACGCTGCTGCAGATCGAGAACGAGTTCTACGGCACGATCCGCCCGAAGCGTGTCATCCGCAGCGGCGAGCGCCCGCTGCACGCCCTGCGCGAGCGCGGCGTCGAATACGTCGAAGTGCGCTGCATGGACCTGGACCCGTTCGTGCCGGTGGGCATCCAGGCCGCCACCATCCGCTTCCTCGACATCTTCCTGCTGCACTGCCTGCTGGCCGACAGCCCGCGCGACACGCCGGCGGAGATTGCCGAACTCGGCCGCAACCAGCACCGCGCCGCCAGCCATGGCCGCGAGCCCGGGCTGGCACTGGAACGCCACGGCCGCCCGGTGCTGCTGATGGACTGGGCCGGCGAACTGCTGGCCGACTGCGCGCCCATCGCCCAGGCCCTGGACGATGCCCATGGCAGCACGGCCTATGGCGAGGCCCTGGCCGCGGCGCGGGCCGGCATCGCCGCTCCCGACAGCCTGCCTTCGGCGCGCGCGCTGGCCACGATGACGGCCGACTTCGGCAGCGGCTACACGCCGTTCCTGCGCGCCCAGTCCGAGCAGACCCACAACCACCTGCGCGCCCTGCCCTGGTCGGCCGAACAGCAGGCCGAGTTCGAAGCCATGGCGCGCGACTCGCTGGCCGAACGCCTGGCGCTGGAAGCCGCCGAGACGGTGGACTTCGAGACCTACCGCCTGGCCTATCTGTCGCCAGAGCGTCTGACGGTCTGAGCCTTTGACGGGGGCGTTGCTGGCGCGCCACCGCGTCAGGGAAGCCACGGGGGGCAGGCATGGCAGGCAGGGATTGCAATGGCACGCGCCGTGCTTGTTACAACCATGTCTGTTGTGTGTCCGTGGAGGGACCCCTTTTGAAAACCAAACATCATCTGCTCGCCCTGGCCGCGATCGCCGTGCTGAACCCCGCGCTGGCCCAGGACGCCGGGCAGACGCCGCAGCGCATCGAAGTGACCGGCAGCCTGATCAAGCGCCTGGACCGCGTCACGCCGTCGGTCGTGCAGCGCATCTCGCGCGAGGACATCCAGCGTTCCGGCGGCACGGTCGAGGAACTGCTGCGCACCAACGGCGCGGTCGACACCGGCTCGGTGGCCGACGCTGCCGCCAGCGGCTTCGTCGGCGGCCTGTCCACGATCTCCTTGCGCGGCTTCGGTTCGCAAAGCACGCTGGTGTTGATCAACGGCCGGCGCCTGGCGCCGGTGGCGGCTGTCGACATCAACTTCGGCCGTGGCTCGCTGATCAGCGTCAACACGATCCCCAAGGGCGCGATCGACAGCATCGAGATCGTCAAGGACGGTGCTTCGGCGCTGTACGGCAGCGACGCCATGGCCGGCGTCGTCAACTACATCCTGCGCAAGGACTACCAGGGCGCCGAGGCCAGCGTGTCCTACGGTGCCAACGACCAGGGCGTGGGCGCCAGCACCACCGCCGGCCTGACCTTCGGCTTCGGCAACATGGACACGCAGCGCTTCAACGTGTTCGGCGGCGTCGAGATCTCGCGCCGTGATCGGGTCATGCATTCGGAACTTCAGGACCGCGGCAACCAGGCGGCGCACGACGCCTTCCTGAACGCCACCGGCGCGCTGTCGCGCTTCACACCCAATTCCACGGCCTCGCTGTATGGCAACTACTACCGCCTGCCGGCCAGCCTGACAGGCAACACCACCATCGGCGGCAGCAGCGTCGCCAACAGCAACCTCTCGGGGGTCAACTACCTGGGAACCCTGCCCGGCTGCCCTGCCGAGAACACCGTGGGTCAGGGGGTGCCGACACGACCGCCCGGCTTCACGGCCACCACCGCCAGCCTGCGCACCGGGCAATGCCGCTTCAACCTGGACAACGCCGACGAAGCCATTGCCGAGCAGGAGCGCATCAACGCCACGGTGCGCGGCACCTTTGCCGTCAGCAGCAGCATCACGGCCTTCGCCGACCTGATGGTCTCGCAGACCAAGACCAACGAGACGCGCTCGCCGACGACGCTGACCACGACCCTGGCCACCACCGCCAACCGCACCGCCACCACCTGGCCCAAGCTCGACGGCACCTTCCTGCGCCAGGACGCCATCATCCTGCCGGTGGGCCACCCGGACAACCCGACCAACGGCACCCCCACGGCGCAGACGGTCCAGCTGATCTACCGCTTCGAAGACCTGCCGTTGGGCGACATCAACACCCTGAAATCGCTGCGCTTCACCACCGGCCTGGCGGGCAGCTGGGGCGACTGGGACTTCGACAGCGCGCTGGTCTACAGCCGCCAGGACAACACCCGCGAACAGGAAGGCCGGCTGCGCAGTTCACTGCTGAACGCGTCGATCGCCAGCGGCACCTACCGCTTCGGCCGTTTCAATACACCCGAGGCCGTTGCCAGCGTTTCCGGCACCGCCACCAACGAAGGCGAATCGACAATCACGAGCCTGGACTTCCGCGCCAGCCGCAGCCTGTTCAAGATGGCCGGCGGCCAGGCCGCGCTGGCAGCGGGCGTGGAGGCCAGGCGCGAAACGCTCTCGGCCGTTCCCGACGCCACGTACGGCACCGGCGACTACATCGGCCTGGTGGCCAACGGCGCCAGCGGCAACCGCAACGTCTTCGCCGCCTTCACCGAACTGAGCCTGCCGGTCCTGCAGAGCCTGGAAATCCAGGCCGCGCTGCGTGCCGAGAAGTACAGCGACTTCGGCAACTCCACCACCGGCAAGCTCGGCTTCAAGTGGACGCCGATGAAGGGCATGCTGGTGTTCCGCGGCACGGCAGCCACGGGTTTCCGTGCGCCTTCGATTTCGCAGATCAGCGACTCCTTCGTGCTGTCGTTCAACAACTTCCAGGAACGCCGAGTCTTCGACCGGCTGCGCTGCGACACCACCGCGCTCGTCACCACCGGTGGACTGGTCAACGTGCCGCGCGACTGCAACGTGCTGAACTTCACCGCCGTGCCGGCCGGCACTACGACGCCGGGCAACATGCCCACAGTGGTGGCGGCCAACCGCAACCTGAAGGCCGAGACCTCGCAGTCGGCCACGCTGGGCCTGTTGTTCGAGCCGTTCAAGGAAGTCGACCTGGCGCTGGACGCCTGGTATTTCGAGCGCAATGACGAGATCCGCGTGCAGCGCGGTGTCGACGTGCTCGACGCCAACCTGGCGGGAACCGTGGTGCGCGACCCCAACCCCGCCACCTGGCTGCCCAACGTGCCCAACAGCGGCCCGATCATCCTGTTGACCCGCGCCTACGGCAACTACAAGTGGACGAAGACGGCCGGCATCGACTACGACCTGAACCTGCGCCTGCCGGCCACTGCCATCGGCAAGTTCAGCGTGAAGCTGGCCGGTACCTACACCCGCCGCTATGACCGCCTGGTCCTGGAAGGCGCGAGCATCGAACGGCTGGTGGGCACCTCGACGATCGACATCCCGCGTACCCGTGCCAGCCTCACGTTGCGCTGGGATGGCGGTGACGCCTGGAACAGCTTCCTGCGTGCCAACCACACCGACCCGATCTCGACCGCTTCGTCGTCATCCTGCTTGAATGCCACCAGCCCCACGGTCACGGAGCGACTGCGCCGCGAGGCCGGCGTCTGCAAGGTGGGCGCCGAACGCACGCTGGACCTGGGCGTCACCTTCACCGGGGTGAAGAACCTGTCGCTGTCGGCCACGGTGTTCAACCTGACCAACGACTACGGGCGCAGCGACGGCTTCCCCGGCGCCTTCACCTACTGGGACCCGGGCCTGCAAGGCCACCTGGGCCGGCGCTTCAACCTGAGCGCGAACTACCAGTTCTGGTGACGGGCAGTCCCCGGCGCAGCGCCTTGCGCGCTGCCCCGGGGGTCAACGCCCGAGGTCGCCGCGGGCGATGCGGTCGACCAGCCCGTCGAGCACGGCGCGGCCGGCTTCGATGTGTTCGTCGTCGTTGATCATCGCGGCCAGGGCCCAGGCCCGGCCCTGCGGGTCCTGCACCACGCCGGCCAGTGCGCGCACGTTGCGCAGCGTGCCCGTCTTCAGGCGTGCCACGCCGGTGGCCGGGCTGTCCTTAACGCGGTTGCGCATCGTCCCGTCCACGCCCACCACCGGCAGCGTCATCAGGAAGTCAGGCGCATGGCGGCTGTGCCAGGCCCAGGCCACGGTCTGGGCCAGCGTCGTGGCGGTGATGCGCTCGCTGCGCGACAGGCCCGAGCCGTTGTCCATCACCAGCCCCGGTGCAGCAATGGCCTGCTGCGCATACCAGCCGTGTACGGCCTGGCGCGCGAGGTCCAGGGTCGTGGCCTGCGGCTGCGCGGCCATGGCCGGCACGCCGAGTTCCAGGAAGAGCAGTCGCGCCAGCGTGTTGTCCGAGGTCTTCACCATCATCCGCAGCATCTCGCCCCAGGGGCGGGAACGGCGTTGCGCCAGCACGGGCAGCGTGTCGGGCGCGGCGGTTTCGGCTTCGCGCACGCGGCCGTCCCACTGGCCGCCGAGTTCACGCCAGGTCTGGGCAAACACCAGCCCGGCGTGGCGGGTGCGGTCGGCGGCCTGCAGGGCTTCGCTGCGCGTGCAGTTCCGCGGGAAGGCACCCTGCAGCACCAGCACCGCGCCGCCGGCGCCGCCTACGTCTTCCTGACGCAGCGGTGTCAGCCATTCGTCGGACCAGTCCGGGCATGGCTTGTCGTTCAGACGCATCTGGCTCGTGTCGACGCGCAGGCCGGCCACGGCCGGCATGATGCGGGCGCGCAGGCTGGTGCCGTCGGCCACCAGTTCCAGCGTCTGCAGACCCAGGTCGATCGGCAGGGCGTCGGGCACCACGTTCCACCAACTTTCGGGCCGTTCGTCGAAGGGCGCTGCGCCGACGTCGAGCCGCGCCGGGCGGTAGCGTTGGCGGTCGAGCACCAGGTCGCCGCCGATGCGGGTGATGCCCTGGTCGCGCAGTTCGCGCAACAGCAGCCACCAGGGGGCGACGCCGAAATCGGGGTCGGCACCACCTTGCAGAACCAGGTCGCCCTGCAGCACGCCGCCCACCACCGGCCCGCCGGCCAGCAGCCGCGTGCGGCCGCTGTGGGTGGTGCCCAGCCGGTCCAGTGCCACGACGGCGGTCACCAGCTTCATCGCCGAGCCCGGCTGCATCGGCACGTCGGCCCGGTAGTGCCAGGGCCGGGCGTCGTGGCCCAGCGGCAGTGCCACCGCGCCCAGGCTGGCGGCGGGCAGCCGGGCTTCGGCCATGGCCTGGCTCACCGCGACGGGCAGCACGCCGTCGGCCAGCGCTGCCGGGGTGGAAGGCGCGGGTGCGGTGGCGCAGCCGGCCAGCCACAGCGCGGCGAACAGGCCGATGAACGTCGTGTCGAAGGTGCGCTTCATGGCCCGATTGTCGGCCGGCCACAATCGGCCCTGCCATGAGAGAACCCCTCCACGCTGCTGGTCAGCCCGTGCCTGCCCATGAGGGCCCAGGCCCGGGCCTGGGCCTGGACGGCGGCGGCACACAAACCCGCTGGGCGCTGGCCGACGCGCAGGGCCGGGTGTTGGCTGAAGGCCGCGTGGCCGGCATCTCCGGCCTGCTGCTGGCGGACGCCAGCGGCCGCGCCGCGCTGGTGCAGACGCTGGCCGCGCTGGCCGCCGATGTGACGCAGGCAGGCCGATCGGCCATGGCAGGCACGACGCCCGGCCGCATCGTTGCTGGTCTCACGGGCTTTGCCAGTGCCGACACGGCCATGCTGCAGCAGCTGCTGGCCGCACCCTTCGGCCTGCCGGCCGACGCCGTGCAGCTGATGAGCGACATCGAACTCGCCTGCCATGCTGCCTTTGCGCCTGGCCAGGGGGCGGTGGTCTATGCCGGTACCGGGTCGATCGCGGCCTTCGTCGACGCTGCTGGCGAGCTGCACCGCGCCGGTGGCCGCGGCGCCGTGATCGACGACGCCGGTGGCGGCCACTGGATCGCCCGCGAGGCGCTGCGCCAGGTCTGGCGCGCCGAAGACGCCGCGCCCGGCGCCGGCCAGCACAGCGCGCTGGGCCGGCAGCTGTTTGCTGCTGTCGGCGGCAGCGACTGGGCGCACACCCGCGCCTGGGTCTACGGCGCCAGCCGTGGCGAAGTCGGCACGCTGGCGCTGGCCGTGGCCGCCGCAGCCGATGAAGCTGATGCGGCGGCGCTGGCACTGCTGCAGCAGGCCGGGCAGGAACTGGCGCGGCTGGCCCACTGCCTGCACCAGCGTTTCGGCCCCTTGCCGCTGGCGCTGGCCGGCCGCGTGTTCGAGCTGCACCCGGCCATCGAAGCCAGCCTGCTGGCCAGCATGCCCGCGGGCAGCCGGGTGCAGCGCCTGCTCAATCCGGCCCACCGCCTGGCAGCGGTGCTGGCCGCCACGAAAGGAAACCGATGAATCCCGCCCGCCCGCTTGCCGCTGTGCCCGGCGGCGCCAGTTTCTGGCGCCTGTGCCGACGTCCCGCCCTGCCCGGCCTGCTCGCACTGGCCGCCTTGCTGGCCGGCTGCGCCACCGCGCCGCCGCCCGCCCCGCCCGCAGCCGCCTCGGCTGCGCCGCCGGTGAACGTGCCCTTCACCACCCCCGGCGGCGTGCCCATCGATGTCTCGCACACCGCGCGTGGCCAGGACAGCCGGGTGATGTTCCTCATCCTGCACTACACCGTGCTCGACCTGCCGAACTCGATCCGCGTGCTCACCGAGCAGCAGGTGTCTTCGCACTACCTGATCAGTGACGAAGCCTCGCCGCGCATCATGCGGCTGGTCGACGAATTCCAGCGTGCCTGGCATGCCGGGCGCAGCAGTTGGCAAGGCAACCGCATGCTCAACGCCAGCAGCATCGGCATCGAGATCGTGCACCCGGGCGCGAAGATCCTGCCCGATGGCAGCCGCGAATACCTGCCCTTCCCGAAAGCCCAGATCGACGCCCTGGTGCCGCTGGTGCAGGACATCGTCCGCCGCTACCAGATCAAGCCCGAGCGCATCCTCGGCCACGCCGAGATCCAGCCACAGACCAAGCAGGACCCTGGTCCCACCTTCCCGTGGAAGCTGTTCTCGGAACTGGGCATCACCCCGCCCTGGCCCGATGCCGCGCGCGTGGAGGCGCAGCGCCTGGCCTTCGAGGCGGCGCCGCCGGACGCCTTCTGGTGGCGCCAGGCCTTCACCAGGCATGGCTACGAGCTCGCGACCGGCGGCACCTTCGACGACGAGCTGAAGAACGTCACGGCCTCGTTCCAGATGCGTTACCGCCCCGCCAACTTCAGCGGCCAGCCCGACGCCGAGACGGCGGCGCTGCTGCATGTGCTGGTGAACCCGCTGCCCGTTCCAGCGCCCAGGCCCTGAGCGACCCATGGGCGCGCGGCCCGCCCCGCTGCGCCTGGCCCCGGCGCGGGCGCAGGACGCCCAGGCCGTGGCCGAATTGCTCATCGCCTCGCGGCGCGAACTGATGCCCTTCGCCCCATCGCCGCACAGCGACGACGAGACACGGGCCTGGGTCGCCGGCCAGCTGCTGCCCGGCGGCGGCGTCACCCTCGCCTGGCGCGGCGCGCAGCTGGCCGGGGTGCTGGCCGTCCGCGTGGTCGACCAGCGTGGCTGGATCGAACAGCTCTATGTGGCACCTTCCTGCGTCGGCCAGGGCATCGGCCACCGGCTGCTGGCCCAGGCTCTGGCGCAGCTGCCGCGGCCCTTGCGCTTGTTCACGTTCCAGGCCAATGCACGAGCACGCCGCTTCTACGAAGCACGCGGCTTCGTCGCCCTGGCCTTCGGTGACGGCCGCGACAACGAAGAACGCTGTCCAGACGTGCTGTACGAGTTGACGGCGGGCTGAAGCGCACCGCCAGGGCGTGCTCAAGCCGGCCGCAGGGCTGCCGAAAACCGCGTGATGGCGCTGCATTCCGTGCGCCGCAGCTGCCGATGCCCCTGTCATGAATTCCCCCCACCGCCCCACTCCAGCACGCATCCCTGCGGCCGGCTGGCTGGCGCTGGTCGCCTGGCTGGCCAGCTTCGCGGCAGCTGCCACCACGGTCGACGTGCAGCTCAACGGCCAGGATGGCAAGCCGCTGCTCGAAGCCGTGGTCTACCTGGAGTCGGCGAGTGCGCGCGCCGCCACCAAGCCGCGGGCCGGCGTCGAAGTCGAACAGCAGGACAAGCGTTTCAGCCAACGTGTCTCGGTGTTGCCCGCGGGCAGCGCCGTGCTCTTCCCGAACCGCGACAAGGTGCGCCATCACGTCTACTCGCTGTCGCCGACCAAGCCCTTCGAGTTGAAGCTGTACAGCGGCGTGCCGGCCAACCCGGTGGTGTTCGACAAGCCCGGCGTCGCCGTTCTGGGCTGCAACATCCACGACCAGATGGTGGCCTGGGTGGTGGTGGTCGAGACCCCGTACCACGGACTGTCCGCCGCCCATGGCGCAGTGCGCCTGGACAACGTGCCGCCCGGCAGCTACCGCCTGAGAGCGTGGCACCCGGGCCTGCCGCCCGGCGCGCCGGCGCTGGATCAGGCCCTGGTCGTCGCTGGCGACAAGACTGCAGCCACGGTGGTGCTGCCGCTCACTGGCGGCGGGCTCTAGGCCGGGCACGATGCCGGGGCTCGAGCTCTTTTCGCCGCGGCGGCTTTCCAGCCGCATCGTCGGCCTGTCGCTGGGCCTGCTGCTGCTCGTCCAGGCGGCCGGTTTCCTGGCCACCCAGGCCAGCATCGGCCGCAACGCCCGGCAGTCGCTGGCCGGTGAACTGGCGGTGGGCGAACGCGTCTGGCGCCGGTTGCTGGAACAGAAGAGCGAAGGCCTGGTGCAGGGCGCGCGCGTGCTGGCGGCAGACTATGGCTTTCGCTCGGCCCTGGGCGGCGATGGCGACCCCGAAACCCTGGCCTCGGCGCTGGAGAACGTGGGCGAGCGCATCGGCGCGGGCGTCACCGCCTGGGTGGAACTGAACGGCACCGTGCGTGCCCTGCACGACCGCGATGGCCAGTTGGGCGACGTCGGCGAGATCGGCTTCATCGCCATGAAGCTGGCCGGCGGCGGTGGCAACGCCAGCGCGGGCAGCGCCATGCCGGGCGACCGCATGGTCAGCCTGGTGCAGGGCCGGCCGGTGCAGTTCGTGGCCGTTCCGGTGCGCGCCCCGGTGCATCTGGGCTGGGTGGTGATGGGGTTCCCGATCGACCAGGCCATCGTCGACGACATGAGGGCGCTGTCGGGGCTGCAGGTGGCCCTGCTCACGCGCAGCGAAGGCGGCCTGCCGGCGCTGGTGGCCGCGACCGCGGGCGCGGGCACCAGCGCGAAGCTGCTGGCCGAGGCCGGTGATACCGCCCAGGTGGGCGGCGAAAGCCTGCTGCTGCGGCGCGTGCCCCTGGCCGGCGCCGGTGGCGCTGCTGGAACCGGCGCCCAGGTGGTGCTGCTGCGCTCGATCGACGAAGCCGTCGCCAGCTACACCCAGTTGCGACTGGTGCTGGGCGGCATCACGCTGCTGGGCCTGCTGTTCTTCGGCTTCGGCAGCCTGCTCATGGCCGGCCGCATCACCACGCCGCTGCGCGGCCTGGTGCAGGCCAGCGAACGGCTCGGCCGTGGCGACTACGGCAGCCGCGTCGACGACACCGGCCGCACCGACGAAGTGGGCGACCTGGCCCGCGCTTTCGACCAGATGCGCGGCAACCTGGCTTCGCACCAGCACGAAATCCGCCAGCTGGCCTACTGGGACCGCCTCACGGGCCTGCCCAACCGCGCCCAGTTCCGCGACGCCGTGACCGCGGCCATGGACGCCAGCACCGCCGCTGCCGCGCATGGTGTGCCCGGCGGGCCGGCCGCGCCGCTGGCGGTGGTGATGCTCGATCTCGACCGCTTCAAGCATGTGAACGATGTGCTCGGCTACGCCTTCGGCGACCGCCTGCTCAAGGCCGTGGCCGAGAGGCTGGCGGGCCAGGCGATGCGCGCCGGCGATCTGGTGGCGCGCCTGTCGGGCGACGAATTTGCGTTGCTGCTGCCCGGCAGCACCGCCGCGCAGGCGCTGGCCGTGGCCGAGCGCATCGCCTGCGCCTTCGAGCAGCCCATCGTGCTGGACGACCACACCGTCGACCTGGCCGCGGGCTTCGGCGTGGCCTGCTGGCCCGAACATGCGTCGGACGCCGGCAACCCCGCCGACATGCTGATGAGCCGCGCCGAGATCGCGATGTACACGGCCAAGCAGAAAACGGCTTCGGCCATGGTCTACCACCCCGGCATCGACGCCGGCAGTGCGCAGACGCTGTCGCTGCTGAGCGAGCTGCGCCAGGCGGTGGAGCGCAATGAACTGCGCCTGTACCTGCAGCCGAAGATCGAGCTTGCCAGCGGCCGCCTGCTCGGCGCCGAGGCCCTGGTGCGCTGGCAGCACCCGCAGCGCGGGCTGGTGCCGCCGATGCAGTTCATCCCGTTTGCCGAACAGACCGGCTTCGTGCGCCAGCTGACGCTGTGGATCTTCGAGGAGACCGCGCGCCAGTGGCCGGTGCTGCGCGCGCTGGGCCTGCAGCGCGTGAGCGTGAACCTGTCGACCCGCGACCTGCTCGACCAGGACCTGCTCACGAAGCTGGAAAGCCGCCTGCAGCGCTGCGGCGCGCCGGCCCAGGCCTTCTGCCTGGAGATCACCGAAAGCGCCATCATGGACGAGCCGCAGCGCGCGCTGGCGATGCTCAACGCGCTCAGCGCCGCTGGTTTCAAGCTGTCGATCGACGACTTCGGCACGGGTTATTCCAGCCTGGCCTACCTGAAGAAGCTGCCGGTGGACGAACTGAAGATCGACAAGAGCTTCGTCATGGCCATGGCCAGCGACGCCGAGGACGCGAAGATCGTGCGCAGCACCATCGACCTGGCCCACAACCTGGGGCTGACGGTGGTGGCCGAGGGCGTGGAGACACAGGCCATCATGGACCAGCTGCGCGCGCTCGACTGCGACGAGGCCCAGGGCTACTTCATGAGCAAGCCGCTGCCGGCTGCCGAGATACCGGGTTTCGCCGCGCGCTGGGCGGCGAAGCAGGCCGTGCCGGCCGAGGCCGACTGACGGCAGGTGATCTCACCCGTCAGTCAGCAGCCTGGCGGGGCCAGGTGAGCTGACCGCTTGCGGCCCCCGTTGCGGTCGTTCGTTTCTTGCCTGCTTGGTCCCTCTGCAAAGGCGGGCTGGGGCTGGCTGTGGCGCTTATCCTCGGCGGCCTTCGCTGCGCTCAGGCTTCCCTGCGGCCCAGGCCAGTGGCCTGGTCCTTCGCCAGGCACAAACAGTCCACTGGACTGTTTGTGTCCGGGCTCAGTGCATCGGTCCCGCGGCCCCGCCGCCGAACTCGCTGCGTTCGCTGCGCTCACTGCGCTCAAACACCTGCGGCGAGTCAGAGGTTGATTCGCGCTGCGCGCGAGGGCCGCGGGCCCTGCGCTCCTCGGCGCCTCCCATGCGCGTAAGGGGCCACCCGGCTCGCCCAGCCCATGGGACAAAAGCAGCGTCCCGAAGGGTCCTAGCGAACGACCGCAACGGGCCGAAAGCGGACCCTTTCGAGCTGAGGGGGCGCAAAACTTCTCTCACGAGAATCGTGTCGGCGACTTCAAGCGCGCCACCCCTGGGCGCTGCCTCAGACCGACAGCCCCAGCACCGCGGCGCGCTGGCGGATCGACAGCGCCGCAGCGCTGCGTGCCGCCGGCGGCAGGAAGGAATGGGCCGCTGCCTGCAGCGCCATCTGCAGCAGGTCGGCTTCAAGCAGCGGGGTGTGCTCCAGCAGCGCTTCGGCTTCGTCGGCGAGGCTGATGCAGCTCATCAGGCGGTTGTCGGTGTGATAGCTGAGCGACACGCCGGCGCGCCACAGTGCGGTGATCGGGTGGCTGGCCACCGATACCGCCGCCCCGGTATGGACGTTGCTGGTGGGGCAGACTTCCAGGTGCAGCCCCAGCGCGATGGCCTCGTCGACCAAGTGCTGCTCGGCCGTGCCGATGGCATCGGCCAGGCGCACACCGTGGCCGATGCGACTGGCGCCCAGGTGCGCGGCCTCCAGCACGCGCACGGCGGCATCGGCCTCGCCGGCGTGCAGCGTCAATGCCAGGCCGCCGTCGCGCACCAGCTGCAGCGCACGGCCATGCAGTGCGGGTGGAAAGCCGAATTCCGGGCCGGCCAGGTCGAAGCCCACCACGCCCTGCCCGGCATAGCGCAGCGCCAGCGTGGCGGCGCGTTCGGTTTCCGAGGGTGGCAGCTGGCGCATCGCGCAGACGATCAGGCCGCTGGCCTGGCCCAGCGGCAGCGGGCTGCGGGCCAGGCCGGCCAGCATGGCCTCGACGGCGGCTTCGCCGCCAAGGCCATGGGCTTCGAACAGCAGCGGCGCGATGCGGAATTCGGCCAGGACCGCGCCCTGGGCCGCGGCGTCTTCGGCGGCCTCGAAGGCCACCCGTTCCAGCGCGGCTGGCGTCGCCATCGCGGCCACCGTCAGGCCGAAGCCTTCCAGGTACTTCACCAGGCTCCCGGCGTGGGCATTGGCGTCGAACCAGGCGGCCAGGCTGGCGACGTCACCCACCGGCGCGGCCAGGCCGCGTTCCTGCAGCAGCTGCAGCAGCGTGGCCACGCGCAGTCCGCCGTCCAGGTGCTCGTGCAGCAGCACCTTGGGCAGGGCGAGGGCGCGTGAATGGGGGGTTGGCGTGGCGGCGGGCTCGGTCATGGGCGGATCGTAGTCTTGCTATCCTGCGACGCTTCGGTGACGCCACCGCAACCGTCACCGCCCACCTCTCCGCAAGAACGAGACCAAGACCCTATGCGACCTGCCGCCCGCCTCAGCCTGACCCTGTCGATCGCGGCCCTGGCCCTGGCCGCCGCCAGCGCGGCCCGCGCCGAACCCGCCGTCATCTACGACATGGGCGGCAAGTTCGACAAGAGCTTCAACCAGGCCGGTTTCGACGGCGCCGAGCGCTGGAAGAAGGAAACCGGCAAGCCGTACCTGGAATTCGAGATCAGCAACCCGACCCAGCGCGAACAGGCCAAGCGCCGGATGGCCCAGCGTGGCGCCACCCCCATCGTGGCCATCGGCTTTTCGATGGGCAGCACGATGGAACGCGTGGCCAAGGACTTCCCGAAGCTGCAGTTCGCGATCATCGACGCGGTGGTGAACCTGCCCAACGTGCAGAGCATCACCTTCAAGGAACACGAAGGCAGCTTCCTGGTGGGCGTGATGGCGGCGATGGCCAGCAAGACCGGCAAGGTCGGCTTCGTCGGCGGCATGGACATCCCGCTGATCCGCCGCTTTCAATGCGGCTTCGAGCAGGGCGCGAAGTACGCCAACCCGAAGATCATGGTCAGCGGCAACATGACCGGCACCCAGCCCACCGCCTGGAACGATCCTGCCCGCGGCGCGGAACTGGCCAAGTCGCAGTTCGCCAATGGTGTGGACGTGATCTTCGCCGCCGCCGGCGGCACCGGCATGGGTGTGTACCAGGCCGCCAAGGACAACGGCAAGCTCGCCATCGGCGTCGACAGCAACCAGAACCACGTGCAGCCGGGCACGATGCTCACGAGCATGGTCAAGCGTGTCGACGTGGCCGTCTACAACGCCTTCAAGGGCGTGACCCCGGGTGTCACTTCGCTCGGCCTGAAGGAAGGCGGCGTGGATGTCGCCATCGACGCGAACAATGCCAAGCTCGTGACGCCAGAGATGAAGAAGGCCGTGGACGCAGCGCGCGCCGACATCATCAGCGGCAAGATCAAGGTCATCGACTACATGGCTGCGTCCGCCTGCAAATGACGGTGCCGGGCCTGCCGCCTGCCGCTTCACCCGCGGTGCTGATGCGCGGCATCGACAAGCGCTTCGGTGCGGTCCACGCCAACAACCAGGTGAACCTGACGGTGCGCGCCGGCACGGTGCACGGCATCGTCGGCGAAAACGGCGCGGGCAAGAGCACGCTGATGTCGATCCTGTACGGCTTCTACCAGGCCGACAGCGGCAGCATCGAAGTCGAAGGCCGGCCGGCGCAGATCACCGGTTCGCGCGAGGCCATCGCGCTGGGCATCGGCATGGTGCACCAGCACTTCATGCTGGTCGACACGCTGAGCGCGCTGGACAACGTGATGCTGGGCGCCGAACCCGGCTGGCGCCTGTCGGTGGCGCGCGCCGAGGTGCGCGCGGGCCTGCAGACCTTGATGCGCGACACCGGCCTGCACGTGGCGCTGGACAGCCTGGTGCAGGACCTGCCCGTGGGCGAGCGCCAGCGGCTGGAGATCCTGAAGGCGCTGTTCCGCGGCGCCCGCATCCTCATCCTGGACGAGCCGACGGCGGTGCTGACGCCGCAGGAAACCGAAGCGCTGTTCGTCACGCTGCGCCAGCTGCGCGCGCGCGGCACCACCATCCTGCTGATCACGCACAAGCTCAAGGAGATCATGGCGCTGTGCGACGCCGTGACGGTGATGCGCGGCGGCCAGGTGGTGCTGGACACGCTGATCGCCGACACCAGCATCGACGGCCTGGCCGAGGCGATGGTGGGCCGGCGCGTGAACCTCGGCCGCAGCGCTTCTTTGAAGGCGCCGGGCGCAGTGCTGCTGCAGGCCCGCGGCCTGGGCGTCACCGACGCGCTGGGCGTGGCCCGGCTGGCCGATGTCTCGCTGCAGCTGCGCGCCGGCGAGATCGTCGGCATCGCCGGGGTCTCGGGCAACGGCCAGAGCGAACTGCTGGACGTGCTGTCCGGCCTGCTCGCGCCGAGCGCCGGTGAACTGCAGGTGGCCGGGCAGAGCTTCACGCCGCAACGCTGGATCAGCACGCGCCAGGCACGCGACTTGCGCATCGCCCATGTGCCCGAAGACCGCCACCGCCGTGGCCTGGTGCTGCCCTTCGATGCCTGGGAATCGGCGGCGCTGGGTTACCAGGACCGCAGCCGCTATCACCCCACCGGTCTTGCCGGCCTGTTGGGCTGGATGCGCCAGCGCGTGATGCGGCAGGACTGTGCCGAAATGATGGAACGCTACGACGTGCGCCCGCGCAACCCGGCCCTGCGTTCGTCGAAGTTCAGCGGCGGCAACCAGCAGAAGCTGGTGCTGGCGCGCGAAGCCTTCGCCACCGGCCGCGAACCGCAGGTGCTGCTGGTGGGCCAGCCCACACGCGGGGTCGACATCGGCGCCATCGAATTCATTCACAGCCGGCTGCGCGCGATGCGCGACGCCGGCGGCGCGGTGCTGGTGGTGAGTTCCGAGCTCGACGAGATCCTGGCCCTGGCCGACCGCGTCATCGTCATGAACGCCGGCCGCGTCGTCGGTGAACTGCCGATCGAGCAGTGCAGCGAAAGTGCGCTGGGCCGCCTGATGGGTGGGGCCACGACCGCCGAACCGGCACTGGCCCTCGCATGAGCCAACCGGTCGAGCTGCCGCGCTGGCTGGACGTGGCGGTGCTGCCCGCCGTCAACCTGGCCTTTGCGCTGCTGGTGGCCGCCGGCGTGGTGCTGCTGGTGGGCTTCGAGCCCGGCCAGGTGCTGACGCTGCTGATCAAGGGGGCCTTCGGCTCACAGGCCGGCATCAGCTACACGCTGTACTACGCAACCACGTTCGTCTTTACCGGCCTGGCGGTGGCGGTGGCCTTCCACGGCGGGCTTTTCAACATCGGCGGCGAAGGCCAGGCCATCATGGGCGGGCTGGGGGCGGGCGTGGTCGCGCTGGCGTTCTCGCACGTGTTGCCGGCCTGGCTGATGCTGCCGCTGATGGTGCTGGCCGCCGCGTTGTTCGGCATGGTCTGGGCGGCGGTGCCCGGGGCGCTGCAGGCCTGGCGCGGCAGCCACATCGTCATCACGACGATCATGTTCAACTTCATCGCCGCGGCGCTGCTGAGCTACCTGCTCGTCAACACGCTGAAGGAACCCGGCAACATGACACCGGAGAGCAAGTCCTTCGGCGACAGCGCCCGGCTGCCGGGCATGCACGAAGCGCTGGGCTGGCTGGGCATCAACTGGCCCAGCACGCCCTTGAACCTGAGCGTGCTGCTGGCCGTGGCCGCGGCCGTGCTGGTGTGGCTGGCGCTGTGGAAGACGCGGCCGGGTTATGCGCTGCGCGCGGTCGGCTTCGCGCCCGACGCCGCGCTCTACGCCGGGCTGCAGCCGAAGCGGCTGATCGTGATCTCGATGGCCGCGTCGGGCGCCTTGGCCGGGCTGGTCGGCGTCAACGAGATCGCCGGCGTGCATGGTCGGCTGCTGCCCGACTTCGTCGCCGGTGCGGGCTTCGCCGGCATCGCCGTCAGCCTGATCGGGCGCAACCACCCGGTCGGCATCGTGCTCGCGTCGATCCTCTTCGGTGCGCTGTATCAGGGCGGGGCCGAGCTGGCCTTCGAGATCAACGGCTTCAGCCGCGACATGGTGTTCATGCTGCAGGGCCTGATCGTGCTCTTCGCCGGGGCGATGGCGCAGGTGGCGGCGCCGATGCTGGCGCGCATCTGGCACGCGCTGGCGCCGGCACCGAAAGCGGAGTCGGCCGGTGGATGAAGTCTTCATCGGCACGCTGGTGGCCAGCACGCTGCGTGTCAGCGTCCCGCTGATCCTGTGCGCGCTGGCCGGGGTGCTGTGCGAACGCGCCGGCGTCATCGACCTGGGCCTGGAAGGCAAGATGCTGATGACGGCCTTTGCCGCGGCCAGCGTCGGCGTGGTCTCGGGTTCGGTTGGGCTGGCGCTGGCCGCAGCGGTGGCGGTGGGCGTGGCCTTGTCGATGCTGCACGGCTATGCCTGCGTCAGCCACCGTGGCGACCAGGTCGTGCTCGGCATGGCCATCACGATGACCGCGGCGGGCCTGACGGTGGTATTGGGCATCGCCTGGTTCAACCAGGGCGGCCAGACGCCGCCCATCCCCGACAGCGTGCGCCTGGACCGCTGGTTCGTCGGCGCTGGCGAAGCGGTGGCGCAGCTGCCGCTGGTGGGCAAGGCGCTGCAACTGGCCTTCTTCGGCCACAACTGGATGGTCTACGCCACGCTCGGCCTGGTGGCCGGCGTGTGGTGGCTGCTGTACCGCACCCGTTTCGGCCTGCGTTTGCGCGCCGCCGGCGAGAACCCGAACATGGTCGACGCTGCCGGCGTCTCGGTGAAGCTGCTGCGCTACCAGGCCCTGGGCCTGAACGGCGTGATGTGCTCGCTTGCCGGTGCCTACCTGGTGCTGGCGCAGAACCCCAGCTTCATCCCGAACATGACCGCTGGCCGCGGCTACATGGCCCTGGCTGCGTTGATCTTCGGCAAGTGGCATCCGGTGGGCGCGCTTTGGGCCTGCCTGCTGTTCGGCTTCCTCGATGCCGTGTCCATCCGCCTGCAGGGCACGGCCCTGCCGGCCTTCCTGGGCGGCGCAGAAGTCCCCGTGCAGGCGATCCAGGCCCTGCCCTACGTGCTGACGGTGGTGCTGCTGGCCGGCTTCATCGGCAAGGCCGTGGCGCCCAAGGCCCTGGGGCGACCGTACATCAAGGAACGTTGAGCGGCGGCTTGCGGCAGGTTGCGGACGTTCGGTTCACTCCCACTGACACGCCACCTTGGCCCCTTGGGCAGGGCGAGCCGGGTGGCCCCCTCCGCTCATGTCCCCCGCCCACGGCCGGCCAGGTGCCTGGGGCACCTGACGGTCCGTGGGCTCCTCCTTTACTTCGCTGCGGGGGCCACCCGGCTCACCCAGCCCGCCACCGTGTCGGCGCGCCACGGTGGAGAGAAGACACAGTGGTTGCAAAGGTGGGCTGGGGCTGGCTGTGGCGCGCATGGGAGGCGCCGAGGAGCGCAGGGCCCGCGGCCCCCGCGCGCAGCGCGGTTCAACCTCTGACTCATCGCGGGTGATTGAG
>JALHPF010000044.1 GCA_022842595.1 Rubrivivax sp. | reverse complement strand
GGTGGCTGCGCCGCGGGCTGCCGCGGTGCCCGCGCAGCGGCCCTGGTGGTTGCTGGTTGCGCCGCTGGCCGCGCTGGCCTGGGCCGCCAGCTTCCCGGTGTTCGGCGCGCCGCTGGTCGCGCTGCTGCTGGCCTGTGCCGCGGCGGTGTGGTGGCAGCCGCGCTGGGCGCTGTTCATCGTGCCTGCGGCGCTGCCGCTGATCGACCTGGCGCCGTGGAGCGGGCGCTTCTTCTGGACCGAGTTCGACCTGCTGCTCGCCATGTGCCTGGGCGTCGCCGCGGTGCGCACGCCGCCGCGGGCTTCGAGTCCGACGGGCGCGCCGGCGCTGGCCTGGGCCTTTGCGGTGTTCGGCGTGTGCCTGCTGGTCAGCGCACTGCTGCCGCTGTGGCCGTGGCCGGGCTGGGACGACAACAGCCTGGCCAGCTACACCAGCGCCTTCAACGGCCTGCGCATCGCCAAGGGGGCGGCCTGGGCCGGCTTGTTCGTGCTGCTCTGGCGCCGGCTGCCGTCGGCGGGCCAGGCGCGCGAACGGAGCTTCAGCGCCGGCATGCTGGCCGGCCTGGCGGGAACGGTGGCCTGGGTGCTGTGGGAGCGCGTCACCCATGTCGGGCTGCTCGACTTCAGCGCCGACTACCGGGTCACCGGGCCGTTCTCGGTCATGAACAAGGGCGGCGCCTACATCGAGTGCTACCTGGCGGTGGCCTCGGCGTTCGCCGTCGACCGGGTGCTGGCGGCGCGCCACCTGGCCGAGCGCGCGCTGGCGCTGGCCTTGCTGGCCGCGGCCGGCTATGCCGTGCTGGTGACCTACTCGCGCGGCGGCTATGCCGCCTATGCGGTGATGGCGCTGGGCAGCCTGATGCTCGTCGCGCTGCGCGCCGGGCCCGCGCAGCGGCTCCTGGCCGCGGTCACGCTCACCGGGCTGGTGCTGCTGGGGGCGGTGGCGCTGCTGGCCCTGCCGGCCGGCGGTGGCTACGCGCGCGAACGCCTGGAGCGCAGCGCCCATGACCTGGCCGTGCGCCAGGCCCACTGGGACGACGCGCTGCAGCTGCGCACCGAGCGCAGCGCCCAGGCCATCCTCTTCGGCGACGGCCTGGGCCGGTTCCCCTGGCTGCACTACTGGCGCAGCCAGGAGCCGGTGCTCGCGGCAGCGTATGCGCTGGGGCGTGAAGGCGGCGCGGCGGGCGTGGCCGAAACGCGCTTCCTGCGGCTGGCGCCGGGTGCCACGATCTACATCGAACAGGTGCTGCCCGGCGCCCCCACCGGCCCGCTGCGGCTGACGGCCGTGCTGCGGTCGGCGCAGCCCGAGCCCCAGCCGGAACTGGGCGTGAGCCTGTGCCACAAGTCGATGCTGACGTCGGTGGGCTGCTCGCAGGCGAGCCTGGCGCCGCCACCCGAGGCCACGGGTGACTGGCGCAGCGCGCAGGCCGTGCTGGACCCGCCGCCGTTGCGGCCCGGCGCCCGCCCGGGCGGGCCGACCGTCAAGCTGTCGATCGCCACGCCCGCCGGGGAGGACACCGTCGATGTCGCCCGCCTGAGCCTGCGTGACGACCAGGGCCGCGAGTGGCTGGCGAACGGCGACTTCGGCGCCGGGCTGGACCGCTGGTTCTTCGCGACCGATGTCGACCCCCCCTGGCACGTGCACAGCCTGCCGCTGTCGGTGTGGCTCGAGCAGGGGGCGCTGGGCTTCCTGGCGTGGGGGGCGGTGCTGGCCCTGGGCCTGGGCCGGGGGCTGCGGCTGGCCTGGCGCCGTGGCGCTGCTGCGCCGGCCGCGCTCTGGGCGGCCATCGCCTTCCTCGTGGTGGGAACGCTCAATACGCTGATCGACGAACCGCGATTCCTCTTCCTGCTGCTGGTCCTGGTCTGGCTGGCGGCCCGCAAGGCGCGCCGGGTCGGACCGGCTGGCGGCACGCCGCCGGTGCGGCAGACCCGCCAAGCCGGAACGGCCCCGGTGGTGTCCAGGCCCTAGTGTGGTGCGCTCGAAGTCCCAGCACATATCGGCGCAGAGCAAGGTCAGCTTTCAGGGCTTAGAACTCACGCAGCCGGCCACAACCGGCACCTTGGTGCTTCGCTTTGAAATTCCCTTGCCGGCCCGCCCCGGACGACTGGTTTGCGGCGGCCAACTTGACTCCGCTCTGGCTCGTCCCGGCCAGGAGCAGACATTCCTGGGCTGGCGACCTGTGGGCAGCTGGCGACCGCCTCTCCGGCACGCGCATGACTCCCTGACATAGTCGCCACTGGCCCGGTGGGGCGGCTCGCGGCGGGCTGCACTGTGCAATGGAGACAAGCAATGCGGATCGTGATCATGGGCAGCGGTGGCGTCGGCGCCTACGTGGGCGCGCGGCTGCAGGCGGCCGGCGAAGACGTGGCCTTCATCGCCCGCGGCGCCCACCTGCAGGCCCTGCGTAGCGAGGGCCTGCGCCTGGAGCACCCGCAGCACCCGCTGCACCTGCCCCAGGTGCAGGCGAGCGCCGATGCGGCCGAGCTGGCCCGCAGCGGCCCGGCCGATCTCGTCGTCTTCGCCGTCAAGCTCGGCGACACCGAGGCCGCGGCGCGCGCGCTCGGCCCGGTGCTCGGCCCCCAGACCCGCATCCTGACGCTGCAGAACGGCATCGACAGCGTTGATCTGATCCAGGTCCATGTCGGCACGACGGCGGTGCGCGGTGGCGTCATCTACGTCTCGGCCGTGATCGACCGGCCGGGCGTGATCCGCAGCCCGGGCGGCCTGCACGTCATCGTCGCCGACGCCGCCGGCGGCGACCCGGTGATGGCGGTCTTCTTCGCCGCCTGTGGCCGTGCGACGGCGCTGCAGGCCAAGCCGACGGACGATATCCGCTTGGCGTTGTGGGAGAAGTTCATCGCGCTGAGCTCGCTCTCGGCCACCACCTCGCTGCTGCGTGCGCCGATGGGCGCCATCCTCGGCCACCCCGAGACCCGCGCGCTGCAGCGCCAGCTGGTGGACGAAGCGGTGGCGGTGGCCGAGGCCGCCGGCGTGCCCCAGCGCGCCGGCCTGGTCGACGAAGTGATGGCGAAGCTGGCGGGCATGCCAGCGGGCTTCCGCTCGTCGATGTCGGAAGACCTGGCGCGTGGCAAGCCGCTGGAACTGCAGTGGCTGTCGGGCCGGGTTCATGCGCTCGGGCAGCAGTTGGGCGTGCCCACGCCGGCACACACCACCGCCTGGCGCGCCCTGTTGCTGTACTCGGATGGCGGGACTGGCTTCTGAGAGCCCGCCCGGCGGGCGACATTACCGACCAGGGCCGCGAGAATGGGGTTCGTTGCAGGGTAGTCACTCGCTCGCTCCAAGGTCGTGAGTGACAACGATCAGGGGGCGGCCAAAGCCAGGATGTGGCCGCCGCTGTGCGCCGGGGGGTTGGTCACGCCACCGCCAACTGCGGCTCGCGGCGCAGGAGCGCGTGGATGGCTGGCAACGCCGCCTCGGTGGCGCGGCGACCAGCGCCCACCAGGTAGGGCATGGCGGCAGTGTCGAAGAGGCCGACGCGCCGCTCCAGGTGCGGCACCAGGCTCAGTAGCCGCGTGCCACCGGCGTGCGCCTCAGCCAGCCGCGCCTGCATCAGGTTGTTGGTGAGCGCGGAGGTCACCTGGGCCAGCATGCGCGAGGGGCCGTCGACGCGATACGGCATGGGCGACTCGAAGCCCAGCGCCAGCACGGCATGGGCGTCAGTGGCCGCGCTGACGGGCAAGGGGTCGGCCACGAACCCGTCAATCAGGCGCCTGCCGCCGATGTGCGCAGGCTTGAACATGAACGGCAAGGCAATGCTGGCGCGCAGCGCCTGTACCAGGCTGCCGCTGCGCAGCACCACTCGCTCGCCGGTGGTGGCGTCGGTGCTGGTGATGCGCAGCGCCAGCGGCAGGGCCTCGATCGGCACGTCGCCAAAGGCCTGCTGCAGGCGTTGCATCACCAGACGGTCGTCGCGCAACGCAAAGTCGGCGTCGAAGCGGCCCAGGCGTGGCCACAGCATCTGCGGGATAGCGCCCCAGCGGCGCTTGCGCGTGACCTCGGCCGACCACAGTGTGGTGGCGATGCGCACAGCCTCGTCGGCGTCGTGCCCGGCGGCGATGAGTGCGCCGAACATGGCGCCGGCGCTGCAGCCGACGATCAGGTCGGGCACCAGCCCTTCGCGCTGCAGCACTTCGACCATGCCCAGCGCAGCAATGCTGCGCACGCCGCCACTGCCCAGAACGATGGCAAATCGGGGTCGGATCGGGGCAAGCATCAGCGCTCTCCGACCTGGCGCAGGCCTGCGCCCGGCACTGGGGCCGCCGGCCGTAAGAGTGCCCACAGTCGCCCGAGCCGGGCCGCTGGCGGCGGACGCAGCGGCAGCGCGGGGTCGAGCGCCGGGCACATCGACCGCTCCACCCGAACGAAGCCCTGGCCTGCCATCCCGGTAGAGATGCGAAAGCCGCTGCGCTTCATCAGCGCCAGCATCGGCGAGTTGCTTTCGTGAACGTCGCCCCACAAGCCGTTCAGACCCTGATCTGCTGCCGCAGCGACCAGGGCCTGCATCACGCGCTGGCCGATGCCCATGCCGTGCCAGCGATCGGCCACGACGATAGCGAATTCGCCCGAGCTGTCGCTGCCGTCGACCACGTAACGCGCGTCGGCGATGACGGTTTCCACCGAGGCCTGGCGTGTGGTGACGACCAGCGCCAGGTGCCGCGTGTAGTCGACCCTGGTCATCTGCATCAGCCGCTCTGCCGACAGCGTGCCGACCGTCGCATGGAAGCGCCGGTAGCGCGTGGCTGGCTGCAACGAAGCGAAGAAGCTGCCCACCAGCGGCTCGTCTTGCGGCAACACCGGGCGCAGCGTCAAGGCGGTGCACGTGTCGGGCCGCCAGACGTCGATCAAGGCGCAGGGGTAGCGGCTGATGACGAAGCAGTCGTCTCGCAGGCTTGAGGCAGTGTGTGCGGTGGGGTGGGTCATATCGAGCTCCGGCCTCTGTGTTTCGAATGAGGCCGACTGTCCTGCGCCCGATCCTGAAAAGTCCTGAAGCCGTCTGCTGCGCGCATCGTCACTTGGGGGGGTCCACATGCGGCGGGCGCCATGCCGCCTTGGATACACTGAATCCACCAGCCGGCCGCGCCGAAAGCGCCCTGCAATTTCCATGGACGCTGTCGAAACCACCGCCGCACCCGCTGCTTTCTCGTTCGGCCCGGCGGGTCGGTTCGTGTTGCGATTCGGCGAACGGCGGCTGTTCGTCGACGGTGTCGCCCAGGCGCTGGGTTCTCGCGCTCTGGACCTGTTGATCGCGCTCGCCCAGCGGCCTGGCCAGATGTTGCGCAAGAGCGAACTGCTCGACCTGGTCTGGCCCGACGAGGACGTCAACGAAAACAACCTCCAGGTGCAGGTGTCCAGCCTGCGGAAGTGCCTGGGGCCCGATGTGATTCAGACCGTGCCGGGGCGCGGCTACCGGCTGGTGGCAGGCGCGCCCGGCGCCAGTCCCGCGCAGGCTGCGCAGCCCGCGTTGCGGGCTTTGCCCATCGTGCCGGCCGCCGCACTGCCGGCGCTCATCGGCCGGGCGGAGGAGCACGCGGCGCTGTTGGCGCTGCTGCAAGCGCAGTCCCTGGTCACGCTGATAGGCTGCGGTGGCAGCGGCAAGACCCTGCTGGCGCAGCACCTGCTTCGCACCCAGATCCCCCTGCGGCGCAATGGCGTGTGCTGGGTCGAGTTGGGGGCGCTCAGCGACCCCGCGCACCTGGTCGAAGCGGTGACCTCGGCCGTGGGCTCGCAGACCGGTGCAGGCGAGCCTCTGGCGAGTCTGGTCAACGCCTTGAGCGGGCTCGACCTGCTGCTGGCACTGGACAACGCCGAGCATCTGGTGGAGCCCGTGGCCCGCCTGGTGCACGCCATCGGCCAGGGCGCCCCTGGCGTTCGCGTGCTGGTGACCAGCCAGGTGCCTTTGCGGCTGCCGGGCGAGTGCCTCTTCCGTGTGGGCGCGCTGCCCGTGGCGCCCCCCGGCAGTGATGTGGCAGCGGCCTTGCAGCACGCGTCGCTTCAGCTATTTTGCCAATGTGCCAACGCCGCGGACCGGCGATTTGTGCTGAGCGAGGCCAACGTCGCCGCGGTGATCGAGTTGTGCCAGCGGCTGGATGGCCTGCCGCTGGCCCTGGAACTGGCCGCCGGGCAGGTGCCATGGCTGGGCGTTCGGGGGGTGGCCAAGGCCTTGGGCGACTGGGGCCGCCTGGCCACGGCGGGCGTCTTGCCCGGCCGCCCCGCCCGGCATCAGAGCCTGCGCGCGACGCTGGCATGGAGCCACTCGCTTTTGACCGAATCGGCGCAGCGCGTGTTCCGGCGCATGGCGGTGCTGGCCGGCAGTGCCACGCTGCCCGTCGTGTTGCAGATCACCACCGACCCCGAAGGCGACGAAGGCACGGCGCTGGACGCGTTGGTCACGCTGGTCGAGCGATCGATCGTCGAGGTGAGCGGTGACGACCCGCCACGCTACCGGCTGCTCGACCTGCCGCGCACCTTCGCTCTCGAACAGCTGCGCGCTTCGGGCGAAGAGGCCTGGGCGCGCGCGCAGCATGGAGCGGCGTTCGCGGCACTCTTCGAAGCAGCCTACGACAGCTACTTCAACAGCGAAGTGCCCTGGGACCTGTGGCAGCTTGAGATGGAAAGCGAACTCACCAACGGTCAGGAGGCCTTGCGATGGGCGATGGCCCATGCGCCGCTGCACGCCGTGGGCATCGCCTTGACACGCTACCTGGTGCTGCAGAACCGGCCGCAACAGGAGCACGCCGAAGAATGGCAAGACATCATCGCCAGCCTGCCCGAAGACACGCCGCCGCTGTGGCGCTCGCGTGCCTGCTGGGGCGCCAGCATGGGGCCGCTCTCGACCGATCCCAAGCGCGGGTGTGAATGGGCGCGGCTGGCTGTCACCGCCGCGCGCGCGGCGCGCAGCGACCACGATCTGACACTGGCACTGTGCAATCTGGTCACCGGCCTGTGGTTCATCGGTGACGTCGAGGGCATGGAGGCGCAGGCGGCACTGAGAGAGATCGAGACGCTGACGACCCCGGCGACAAGGCCGATGCTTCGCCTGTTGGCGCTGGAGGCGCGCTTCTTCGCGGCCGACACGCCTGGAAACCATGCGCAGGCCTTGCAGCTGTGCAGAGACGCCGCAGCAATGGAATCGATACTCGCCCGTCCGGTACCGGTGGCGTTGACCAATCTGGTGGACATCGAGCTTGCCAACGGCAACGTCGACGAGGCCATCCGCATCGGCGAAGACCTGCTGCGCCGGTTCGGCGCGTCTCGCCGAAACAATTCGCTGTGCTGGGTGCGCGCCAACCTGACGGCAGCCTGGCTCAGGCGCGGCGGTCCGGCGGGCGTTGATCGCGCCTTGGCCTTGGCGCGTCAAGACTGGGCCGGGGCGCTCGCGTTCTACCAACTGGCGAGCTGGGTCGACCACCTGGCCAACATGGCGGCGCAGCAGCAGCGCCCACGCTGCGCCGCGCGGCTCATCGGATTTGCGGACGGGCAACACCGGCGCATCGGCGCGCAGCGGCAAGTCAACGAGCTGCATTCGTTCGAGCAGGCCTTGGCCGCGGCAAGCGCTGCCCTGGGAGATGCCGAGGTTTCGCGGCTGCGCGCTGAAGGCGGCCTGATGGGGCCGGGCGAAGTGACCGCGCTGGTGTTTTCGGACGAAGAAGCCGCACAGGCCCGCGCTTGCTAGCAGGGTGGCGAGGCGCTACGGCCTCATTGCGCGGGGCAGGTGCAAGAGTTCGAGGCTGCCGCTCGGCGAGGTGCCGACACCTGTCGTGCCACGATTCAGATCAGGCGCTGGTGCCGGGGAGCAGAAGGCGCTCCGGCGGATCAGACGCCATCTCTCTGTCCGGTGGCACTGCCAAGCCGGTCGGTGACGCCAACATCGTGACCGCCCAGCATAACCACCTTGGAGCTCATGGCACTGAGCCTGACGGGAGTAGTCCGTTGTCGGATGTCGCCCTGATTTTTTAGCGCGAGATCAGGCTTGCGGTACCAGCCTGGAAAACTCCGAACAGGAGCGCGGCGATGACCTTCAGCTCGCTATCGCAGCTCCATCCATGCTCAAAGTTCAGCTGGTACTGGGACTTGAGCGACCGCACCGGGCTGATGCTTGCGCTCTCGCTGAACTGCGCGTCAGCAACCGGTGGCGACCGACTGCTGATGGCCGCCTGCCGAAGGTCACGAACGGCTGCTTCGTGGAAGCGAAACAGGAAAAGCCAGCGCTGAGCATCGAACAGCTTTGGAGCGACCCGAAGGGCGGCTGGGGTCGGGAAGAGACCCTCGACCTACCGCCCGACAGCAGCCATCGGGTGTTGCCGACGTCTGCTCCGCGCGATCGTCCCGCTACTCGCTACTCGCTACTCGCTACTCGCTACTCGCAACGTCCTGAGCAAGGCGCTGGCATCACAGGGGACTCCTGCGCTCTTCGATCGATACGTGCAGAACACAGCGGCGCACCACGCTAGCAGCGGGTTAGGCGTTGTCGACGAGGAAGGGGCAAGCGTTCAAGGTGACGACGCCCGGGTGTTCACCCAGGTCGCCCGGCCTGCACGAACTGCACGAGTGAACCCACGCTGGCAAAGGTGTCGCCATCGATGGCGCCGTGGTCGATCACCACACCCAGTCGCTCCTCGAGCGCGGTGATCAGCGCTATCACGGCCATCGAATCGAGCTCGGGCAGATTGGCCAGAAGCGGTGTGTCGTCCGTGAAAGTTGCCGCGCGTCCACCCAGACCGCACACCTCGTCGAGCAGGCGCAGCACGTCGTCGCGCACGCTCGCAGGCTGGGTGGTGGCCTGGTCGGCCGCAGTGGAGGGTTGTCGAGCGCTGGGCATGGGGCCGGAGTCTAAGCGCCGACCGCGTCAGCATCGCCGTTGGCCTGGAGCCGTCTCGTGGGTGCGTGGTCGCCCGCGTGCAGCGCCTGTGTCGACGCACGAAGCTTGTGCAAGACTCGATGGCCTACGCTGTGTCCGGCACCATGCCTGAATCGATCCTTCTGCACGAGTTGCTGCGCCTGACTGCCGAGCGCTGGCCGGCGGCACCCGCCCTGACCTACGGGTCGCAGACCCTGGACTACGCTGCGCTCGACGCGGCAGTGGCGGGCTTCGCCGGCGGCCTGGTCCGGGCCGGGCTGCCACGGGCGGCGCGGGTGGGCATCTACCTGGAAAAGCGGGTGGAAACGGTCGTCGCCAGCTTTGGTGCACCGGCCGCAGGCTGCGTCTTCGTGCCGATGAACCCGTTGCTGAAGCCCGATCAGGTGGCGTTCATTGCCCGCGACTGCGGCGTTCGTGTGCTCGTGACCTCGCCAGAAAGGCTGGCGCTGGTCGCGCCCGCGCTCGCCGACTGCACGGCGCTGACCGACATCGTGACCACCGAGCCCGTGGCCGCACCGCCGGCGCTGCCGCGGGGCGTGGCGCTGCACAGCTGGGCCGACTGGTGCGCCGCGGCAGCCACCACCGGCCACCGTGTCATCGACAGCGACATGGTGGCCATCCTGTACACCAGCGGCAGCACCGGCCGGCCCAAGGGCGTCGTGCTGAGCCACCGGAACATGGTCGCAGGGGCGAAGAGCGTGGCCAGCTACCTGGGCAATCACCGCGGCGACACGCTGCTGGCGGCCTTGTCCCTGTCCTTCGACGCAGGTTTCAGCCAGCTCAGCACCGCCTTCCACAGCGGCGCGCGGGTCGTGCTGCTGAACTACCTGCTGCCGCGCGACGTGCTCAAGGTGATGGCGCGCGAACAGGTGACCGGCCTGACCGCGGTGCCGCCGCTGTACATCCAGCTGTCGCAGCTGGCCTGGCCGGAAGAGATCAGCCAGCACCTGCGCTACTTCGCCAACACCGGCGGGCGCATGCCGCGCGACACGCTGCAGGCCCTGCGGCAGCGCGTGCCCCAGGCCCGGCCCTTCCTGATGTACGGCCTGACCGAGGCTTTCCGCAGCACCTATCTGCCGCCCGAGGAGGTCGACCGCCGGCCCGATTCGATCGGCCGCGCGATCCCGAACGCCGAGATCCTGGTGTTGCGCGACGACGGCACCGAATGCGGGCCCGACGAGCCCGGCGAACTGGTGCATCGCGGTGCGCTCGTCAGCCTGGGCTACTGGGGCGACGCCGGGAAGACGGCGGAACGCTTCAAACCGCTGCCCGCCGCACTGGCCGGGCGCGACGCGGCGCTGCCGTTGCCCGAGATGGCGGTCTACTCCGGCGATACCGTGCGCCGCGACGCCGAGGGCTTCCTGTACTTCATCGGCCGGCGCGACGAGATGATCAAGACCTCGGGCTACCGCGTCAGCCCGACCGAGGTCGAGGAAGTGCTCTACGCGACCCGGCGTGTCGGCGAATGCGTGGCCTTCGGCGTCGACCATGCGACGCTGGGGCAGGTCATCCAGGTCATCGCCAGCGCCGTCGACGGCAGCGCGCAGCTCGACACCGCGGCACTCCTGGCCGACTGCCGGCAACGGCTGCCCGCCTACATGGTGCCGGCCGGTGTGGAGCCGGCCGCCGGCCCGCTGCCGCGCAACCCCAATGGCAAGATCGACCGCCAGCTGCTGGCCACGCAGTGGGTCGAACGGAAAACCTAAATGAGCACACCCGCCAAGCCCGTCCATGCCGCGATGGACCAGTTCGTCACGCAAGGCGGCGAGCTGCATGTCGACGGCCTGCCGCTGCGCCTGCTGGCGGCGCGGGTCGGCGCCACGCCTTTCTACGCCTACAGCCGCAGGCTGCTGCGCGAGCGCGTCGCGCAGCTGCGCACGGCGCTGCCGGCGGCCGTGAAGCTGCACTACGCGATGAAGGCCAACCCGATGCCCGCCGTCGTCGGGCTGATGGCAGGTCTGGTCGACGGCATCGACGTCGCTTCGGCAGGCGAACTGCTGGTGGCGCTGGACGCCGGCGCCGAAGCGGCCGAGATCAGCTTCGCCGGCCCGGGCAAGCGCGACCCCGAGCTGCTGCAGGCCGTGGCATCGGGCGTGCTGGTGAACGTCGAGTCGATGCGCGAGCTGCCGGTGCTGGCGCGGGCCAGTCAGGCGCTGGGCCGGCCGGCGCGCGTGGCGGTACGCGTCAACCCCGACTTCGATGTCAGGGGCTCGGGCATGAAGATGGGCGGCGGGCCGAAGCAGTTCGGCGTCGATGTCGAGCTCGTGCCCGGGCTGCTGGCCTTCGTGGCACGGGAAGGGCTGGCCTTCGAGGGCTTCCACCTGTACGCCGGTTCGCAGAACCTGAACGCTGATTCGATCTGCGAGGCCCAGGTCAAGAGCTACGAACTGGCGTTGCGCCTGGCTGCGGACGCGCCGGCGCCGGTGAAGGTACTGAACCTCGGCGGCGGCTTCGGCATCCCTTACTTCCCGGGTGAACGGCCGCTGGACCTGGCGCCGATCAGCGCGAACCTGCAGCTCGTCTGCGAACGTGCCGCGCGCGAACTGCCGCAGGCGAGCATCGTTATCGAACTGGGCCGCTACCTGGTCGGCGAGGCCGGCGTCTATGTCGCTCGCATCACCGATCGCAAGGTCTCGCGCGGGCAGGTCTACCTGGTCACCGACGGCGGTCTGCACCATCACCTGTCGGCCTCCGGCAATTTCGGCCAGGTCGTGCGCAAGAACTACCCGGTCGCGTTGAGCCCGGGCCTGCCCGGCCGACCGCTGGGCGATGCGCGTGAAGTCGCCAGCGTCGTCGGCCCGCTGTGCACGCCGCTGGACCTGCTGGCTGACCGCATGGACCTGCCGGTGGCGCAGGAAGGCGATCTGGCCGTTGTCTTCCAGTCGGGGGCCTACGGCGCCAGTGCCAGCCCGCAGCGCTTCCTGGGGCACCCGCACTGCACCGAAGTGCTGGTGTGAGCTGGCAGGGTCTCGCGTGCCCTGGCAGGACCATCGGCTCTGCCAAGTCGGCTCGTCGTGGGCGCGGTTGGCTGCGCCTTCGACCTGCAGCAGTTGGCCGTCCTCGGCGGCCCACGGTGGTCAGGGCCTAAAATAGCGGGTTGCCCGAGGGTTGTCCCTTGGCCAGACCGTGTGGGCTTGCCGAACCCTCCCTTCAGCCCCACTTCCCGACATCCACCCGCCGGCTGGCATTCCGCTGCCGGCTCAACACTCATCGACAGGACCGCACGCCGTGTTCATTTCGTCCGCCTACGCCCAGACCGCCGCCACGGGCAGCACCGAATCCACCCTGATCAGCCTGCTGCCGCTGGTGCTGATGTTCGTGGTGCTGTACTTCATCATGATCCGCCCGCAGATGAAGAAGCAGAAGGAACACAAGGCGATGATCGACGCGCTGGCCAAGGGCGACGAAGTCGTCATCGGTGGCGGTGTCGTCGGCCGCGTGGCCAAGCTCGGCGAAACCTTCGTCCATGTCGAAGTCTCGAACGGCGTGGAACTGCAGGTCCAGCGTGCTGCCGTGCTTCAGGTTCTGCCCAAGGGAACCTTCAAGTAAGCCGCACGACCGCACGCCCCGAGGAATTCCCCATGAACCGCTACCCGCTCTGGAAGTACGCGATCCTGGCAGTCGCCCTGCTGGTCGGCCTGCTCTACACCGTGCCGAACTTCTACGGCGAGGCGCCGGCGGTGCAGGTCTCCAGCGGCAAGGCGACGATCAAGCTCGACGCCAGCTTCGCGCCGCGGGTGCAGAAGGTGCTGGACGACGCCAAGCTGAAGGCCGATTTCGTGCAGTTCGACGGCAACACCGTCAAGGCGCGCTTCGGCGACACCGACACCCAGATCAAGGCCAAGGACGCCCTCAGCCAGGCGCTGAACCCCGACGCCAGCGACCCGAGCTACATCGTCGCGCTGAACCTGCTGTCGCGCAGCCCCGAATGGATGGGCAAGCTGCGGGCCCTGCCCATGTACCTGGGCCTGGACCTCCGCGGTGGCGTGCACTTCCTGATGCAGGTGGACATGAAGGCGGCGCTGACCAAGCGCGCCGAATCCCTGGCCGGCGACGTGCGCAGCGTGCTGCGCGAGAAGAACATCCGCCATGGCGGTGTCACGCGTGAAGGCAACAACGTCGAACTGCGCTTCCGCGACGCGGCCGTCGCCAAGCAGGCCCAGGGCGTGCTGGCCGACCAGTTCCCCGACCTGCAATGGCAGCAGGTGGCCGACGGCAGCGACCAGCGCCTCACCGGCAGCCTGAAACCCGAGGCCGCGCGCCTGGTGCAGGAGCAGGCCGTCAAGCAGAACATCACGACGCTGCAGAACCGCGTGAACGAGCTCGGCGTCAGTGAGCCTGTGATCCAGCAGCAGGGCATCGACCGTGTCGTCGTGCAGTTGCCGGGTGTGCAGGACACGGCCAAGGCCAAGGACATCATCGGCCGCACCGCCACGCTCGAGATCCGCATGGTCAACGAGACCGCCGAGGCCCGCGCCGCCGAAACTGGCGGCAGCCCGGTGCCCTTCGGCAGCGAACGCTTCACCGAACGTGGCCAGGCGCCGATCATCCTGTACCGCCAGGTGGTGCTGACGGGCGAGAACCTCACCGACGCCCAGCCCGGCTTCGACAGCCAGACCCAGGAGCCTACCGTCAACCTCGTGCTCGACGCGAAGGGTGCGCGCATCTTCCGCGACATCACGCGCGACAACGTCGGCAAGCGCATGGCCATCGTGCTCTTCGAGAAGGGCAAGGGCGAGGTCGTGACCGCACCGGTGATCCGCAGCGAGATCTCGGGTGGGCGCGTGCAGATCAGTGGCCGCATGACGACGCAGGAAGCGAGCGACCAGTCGCTGCTGCTGCGCGCGGGCAGCCTGGCCGCGCCGATGGAGATCATCGAGGAACGCACCATCGGCCCGAGCCTGGGCGCCGAGAACATCGCCCAGGGCTTCAACAGCGTGCTCTACGGCTTCATCGCCATTGCCGTGTTCATGTGCGCCTACTACCTGCTGTTCGGCGTGTTCAGCACCATAGCGCTCGCCTTCAACCTGCTGCTGCTGGTGGCGGTGCTGTCGATGCTGCAGGCCACGCTCACCTTGCCGGGCATGGCCGCCATCGCGCTGACGCTGGGCATGGCCATCGACGCCAACGTGCTGATCAACGAACGTGTGCGCGAAGAATTGCGCAACGGCGCCAGTCCGCAGGCCGCGATCCATGCTGGCTACGAACGCGCCTGGGGCACCATTCTCGACAGCAACATCACCACCATGATCGCCGGCCTGGCCTTGCTGGCCTTCGGTTCTGGCCCGGTGCGTGGCTTCGCCGTCGTGCACTGCCTGGGCATCCTGACCAGCATGTTCAGCGCCGTGATGTTCTCGCGCGGCCTGGTGAATCTCTGGTACGGCGGCCAGAAGCGTCTGAAGGGCGTGTCGATCGGGCAGATCTGGAAGCCGGGTGTCACTGCCGGTGCTGCCGGCGCCGCCGACAAGCCCAACCCCCCCACGGCCAAGGCCGAAGCCTGACCCCGGCGGAGCGAACAACATGGAATTCTTCCGAATCAGCAAGGACATCCCGTTCATGCGCCACGCGCTGGTGCTGAACGCGGTGTCGTTCATCACCTTCGCACTGGCCGTGTTCTTCCTGGTCACGCGCGGCCTGCACCTGTCGATCGAGTTCACCGGCGGCACGGTGATGGAAGTGCAATACACGCAGACCGCCGACATCAACCGCACCCGCGCCACCGTCGAAGCCATGGGCTTCGGCGAAGTGCAGGTGCAGAAGTTCGGCACCTCGCGCGATGTGCTCATCCGCCTGCCGGTGCGGGGCGACGTGAAGCAGACCGAGGTGTCGGGCCGAGTCTTCGACGCGCTGTGCAAGGCCGAAACCGGTACGGTCACCACGAAGCAGTACACCACGCCCGAAGGCGAGCAGGTGAGCCGGCCGTCGTGCAGCACTGCCGCCGGCACCGAGCCCATGACGCTGAAGCGCACCGAGGTCGTGGGCCCGTCGGTGGGGGCCGAGCTGGCGCGCGACGGCGCCATCGCGCTGGCCGTCACCATCCTGGGCATCATGGCCTACTTGGCGGTGCGCTTCGAGTGGAAGTTCTCGGTCGCCGGCATCATTGCCAACCTGCACGACGTCGTCATCATCCTAGGCTTCTTCGCGTTCTTCCAGTGGGAATTTTCGCTGGCGGTGCTGGCGGCCATCCTCGCGGTATTGGGCTATTCGGTGAACGAGTCGGTGGTCATCTTCGACCGCATCCGCGAGGTCTTCCGCAAGTACCGCAAGCTGTCGACGCCGCAGGTCATCGACAACGCCATCACCAGCACCATCAGCCGCACCATCATCACCCACGGCAGCACGCAGATGATGGTGCTGTCGATGCTGCTCTTCGGCGGCCCCACGCTGCACTATTTCGCCGTGGCGCTGACCATCGGCATCCTGTTCGGCATCTATTCGTCGATCTTCGTCGCCGCCGGCATCGCCATGTGGCTGGGCGTGAAGCGCGAGGACCTCATCAAAAGCGGTGGCAAGGAGATCGATCCAAACGATCCCAACGCCGGGGCTGTGGTGTAGAGTGACTTGAACACCCCACCTGCCAGCTGCTGACATGGCCCTGAGCGCGTCGCCCGAAACCATCGCCAGCCAGGCGCGCAGGCTCTATACCGAAGAACTGGTCAAGGGCCTGGTCGACTTGGTGCAGGCGGCTCTGGAAGGTGCGCGCAACCTGCTCGACAAGCCCAGCGAACACGCCACGTTCCAGCGCCGCCGCGACCTGCTCCAGGGCCTGAACAGCGGCGCCCAGGCCTGGCACCGCGGCATCGTCACGGGACTGCGGCATGTGCTGCTGGGCGGCGTGTCCTTGACCAAGGCCGCCGAATGGCCACAGGCCGGTTCGGCGCGCGACACGCTCACGCTGGTGTCCGACGACACCATCGAGCTCGAGATCGTCACCTCCCGCCTCGCGCTGGCCATCATGGACCGCGCCAGCTGGGAATTCGCCGACCTGCGTTCGCGCGTGGCCTATCTGGAAAGTCGCAACGAACTCGAGCCGCACGACATGCTGCGCGCCCATGTGCTGGCGCGCATCGTTTTCGAGGCCTGGTGCGCTTCTGCGCAGACGCTGGACAGCTGGCGCGAATTGCAGACCGTGCTGCACGAGGAATTTGCGCTGCTCGTCGAAGAGGCCTACCACGAGACCAACCGCTGGCTGGTGGCGCAGGGCGTGCTGCCTGAGGTCGACCTGCGGCCGTTCATCCGGCGTTCACGCACCCACCCGAACGCGCCCCTGGGCTGGCAGGCGGGCACCGGGCTGAACCGCGGTGGCGCGGGCTTGGGCATCAGCGACAGCCAGCTCTTCGGTCCCTCGGGCTATGGCGGCGTCAGCAGCCAGAGTGGCGGTGCCGAGGGCTACGGGGGTGGCTACGGCAGTGGCGGCAGCAGCAGCGGTGGCGATAGCAGCGGCAGGAGCAGCGGCATGGGCCGTCTGCCCGGTTACACGCCGTTGCAGGGTGGCCATCCGGGTGCCGGTGTCGGCGACGAAACCCGGCTGATGACGCGAGCCGCACCGCTGGCGCGCAGCCGCGAGCACGCCGAAGCCGTGCTCGGCCGGCTGAACCGGCTGATCGGCCGCCATGTGCCGCAGTTCAGCGTGTCGACACGTTCGATGAACCTACAGCCGGGCGGGCAGGGCACTGTGGCGCTGTCGCCGGGCCTGGCGCGCGCGATCGAGACCGCCCAGCAGGGCATCCGCCAGCGCCTGGCGCCGACCTCGAAGCTGGGCGAGCCGCTGGTCACCACCCCGGTGATGCTGGACGAACTGCACCAGCGCAAGCAGGTGCTGAAGAAGGCCGCGGCCACGCCCGAGGAGCGCGCCACGATCGAGATCGTGGCCCTGCTGTTCCAGAGCATCCTGACCGAAGAGCGCATTCCGCCGAGCGTGCGTGTGTGGTTTGCGCGCTTGCAGATGCCGGTGCTGCGCGTGGCCGTGACCGAACCCGACTTCTTCGCCACCATCGACCACCCGGCACGCCGGCTGATCGACCGCATGGGTGCCTGCGTGATGGGTTTCGACAGCGCCGCGCAAAGCATGGCCGGCAGCTCGGCCGACGCGCTGGAGCGCGAGATCAAGCGCGTGGTGCAGGTCGTCGAGGCCTACCCGGACACCGGGCGCCGCGTCTTCCAGACCGTGCTCACCGAATTCGAGAAGTTCCTCGAGCACTACTTCAAGAACGAGAACGAGGCCACGCGCAAGGGCGTGTCCCTGGCCCAGCAGGTCGAGCAGCGCGAGACCATGGCGATCCAGTACACGATCGAACTGCGGCGCATGCTCAACGAGGTACCGGTGCAGGAAGGGGTGCGCCAGTTCCTGTTCCACGTCTGGGCCGACGTGCTGGCCACGACCGCCGTGCGCTATGGCGGCCAGGGCGAGCAGACCAAGACGATGAAGCGTGCCGCCGCCGACCTGATCTGGAGCGCCAGCGCCAAGGTCACGCGCGAGGAACGGGCCGAGGTCATCCGCCGGCTGCCGCTGCTGCTGAAGAGCCTGCGCGAAGGCATGGTCTCGGCCGGCATCGACACCGCGCGCCAGGACGAACAGATCCAGCAGCTGAACAATTCACTGGCCGCCGCCTTCACCGCCAAGGCCGCCGTCATTCCCGACGACCGACTGCGAGAGCTGATGGAACGCCTGGAGACGCTGGAAGAGCTGCTGCCCGAGACGCAGGACGTCGACATCGACGAGTCGATGGTGCTCGACCTGTCCGGCCACCAGAGTTCCGAGCTCGAAGTGGTGCTCGACGGCGGCAGCATGCCGACGCCGGCGATGGTGGCCTGGGCGCGCGAACTTCAGGTGGGCAGCTGGTACATGCTGGACCGCGGCGGCCACAGCGAAGCCGTGCAGCTGGCCTGGCACGGCATGCGCAAGCAGCTGAGCCTGTTCGTCACGCCGCAGGGGCGCTGCGTGCTGTTCCAGCAGCACCGGCTGGCGGCCTACCTGCAGGCCGGGCATCTGCTGCCGGCCCAGGACGAGGCCTTGACGGTTCGTGCCACGCGCAGTGCTCTGGCCAAGCTGGACGTCGACGCCTCACGTTTGCTGAACTGATCGCTGGCCGAAGGCCGCGATCAGATTCAAGCGGACGCCGCGGATCTGGCTCTGCCAGGCCGCTGGCGTCGCCCCTTGAGGGGTAGCGGCGCAGCCGCTACGGGGGTGGTCAATGAATCAATCTGTCTTCGGGGTCGACGAAGAGTTCGTCGAGGATCAGCGCGTCGGGCTCTTCGCCCAGGCTCCAGAAGACCATCAGCACGATGACCTTCAGGTCGTCCAGGTCGATCGGCCCGCCGCCCACGGCCATGGCGCGGTCGACCACCATTTCGCGCATCGGCGGCGGCAGCACGGCGGCGGATTCGAGGAAGCTGATGAAGCCGATCGAATCGTCGCCCAGCACTTCGCGTTCACCTTCGGTGTAGATGCGCAGGCTGGCTGGGCCCTGGGCCCCGGTGACGCCTTCGGCCGAATTTGCCAGGCCGTCGAGCCAGCGCAGGGCGTCCTGGATCTCGTCGGTCTCGAAACCCACGGCCGAGAGCTTCCGGCGCAGCTGCTGCGGCTCGGGGCAGGCGTCGGGGCGCCAGTAGTTCTCGTACAGGTAAACGAGGACATCAAACATGAATTCACTATACCCCAGGGTGTCGGCGGAGCCGCGCGCTCAACCGGCAACCCGGCGTTGGAAAAGTCCGCCGGGCAGCCGGGCGACTTCACCCAGCAGTTCCAGTTCCAGCAACTTGGCGTTCAGGTCGGCCGTCGGCCAGCCCGTGCGGGCCTGCAGCGCGTCCAGCGTCGTGGGTTCGTAGCCCAGGGCGTCGAGCAGCGGGTCGGCCACCGTCTCCGGCCCCAGGCCAGGCAAGGATGGCTGGGTGCCGGTGGGGCCGCGCAGCTCTTCGGTGATGTCGGCCGCCGCTTCGACCAGCTTGGCACCCTGCTTGATGAGCGCGTGGCAGCCCTTGGACTGCGGTGAGTGGATCGACCCGGGTACCGCGAACACCTCGCGGCCGGCCTCGAGGGCCATGCGTGCGGTGATGAGCGAGCCCGACCGCAAGGCCGCTTCGACCACCAGCGTACCCTGGCTCAGGCCGGCGATGATGCGGTTGCGCAGCGGAAAGTGCTCCGGCAGCGCCGGCACACCCGGCGCAAATTCGCTGACCAGGGCGCCCTGGGCAGCAATGCGTCGTGCCAGGTCGCGGTGGGCTGGCGGGTAGACGCGGTCTAGTCCCGTGCCGACCACTGCCACCGTGCCGCCGCCGGGTGCCAGCAACGCGCCTTCGTGCGCAGCGGCGTCGATGCCCTGCGCCAAGCCTGACACCACCACCCAGCCTTGCTCGGCCAGCGCCCGGCCGAAGGCGCGCGCGCTGTCCAGGCCCTGGGCGCTGGCGCTGCGGCTGCCGACGATGGCGACGGCCGGCTTCACGAGCCAGGCCGGGTCGCCCTGCACGTACAGCAGCAGAGGGGGGTCGGCCGTGGCCAGCAGCAGGGGTGGGTAGCCTGGGTCACCGAGCGTGACGACGTGGCGGTCGGCGCCGCCATCGCGCCAGCGCTGCGCGGCGGCCAGGCGTGGCTCGAAGTCGGGTGGCACCTGCCCGAGTGCCGTGCGCAGGGCCGGGCCGACGATCTGGCGCAGGGTGTCGGGCCGCGCCGCGAACACCGCATCCGGCGAGCCGCACGCCGCCAGCAGTGCGCGCGCGCTGCCGCGGCCGAGCTCAGGCGTTTCGAGCAGCCTGAACCAGGCGCGGAACTCGTCGTCGCTCAGCACGGGGTGGGCCGCGCGCGCCGGGGTCAGGGCTGGGTGAAGCGGTCGCCGGGCACCACGGGGTCGGCGACATTGAGGATCAGCGCGTATGACACGCGGTCGAAGACGCGGAAGACGAACAGCAGGCCGTGGCGTTCATCAGGCAGCTGCAACGCGGTGCGCGGCACACCCTGGGTGGTGTCGAAACCTGGCTTGCCAGCGCGCCACAAGGCCAGCACATGGCCCCGTTCGAGCCCGTCGCGCTGCCCGCGGTTGATCGAGACCACCTGGTTCTGCCCGGCGCGCAAGCCGTCGCCGTAGATGGAAATGATGCGGCCGTCCACCGGGTTGGCGGGCGGTCGCGGCACGTAGGCCGCCAGTTCCTGCTGCGGCACCGGCGAGAGGCGGTCACCGACCACGGCTTCCAGCCGCGTGCTGGTGACGTTGAAGGTGGCGGGTACCACCGCGACGCCTTCGCCACTGCCTTCGACGCCGGCGCGCACGTATTCGGCCGTGCCGACATAGCGGCCTTCGTAACCGAGCACCTCGCGCGAGACCGGGTCCAGCAGCGGCTTGAGTTCACGGAACAGGCGGAAGTCGCGGGCGCCGCCGAGGTTGCCGCGCACGTAGGCGGTCTCGCCGCGCGAGACCATCACGCGCCCTTCCTGGGTGGCCACGATGCGCGGGGCGCTGGCCAGTTCGTCGCTGTTGAAGACGACGGCTTCGGTGAGGAAGGGGCCGATCAGGTTCAGCGGGATCGAGGCGATGGCGCCGTTGTCGAGCAGCTCCGAGCGCACCCGCGGCGACAGCTTCACCGTGCCGCCGCTCTGGCCGTCGCCGGGCTGGGCCAGGCGCAGCCGGGCGCGGCCACCGCTCTTGTCGAGCACCAGCACCTGGCCAGGGAAGATGAGGTGCGGGTTGCGGATCTGCTCCAGGTTCATGCCCCAGAGCTCGGGCCAGCGCCAGGGCTGCTTCAGGAACAGGCCGGAAATGCCCCAGAGCGTGTCGCCACGCTGCACGGTGTGCGAGTCGGGTGCGTTGGCGGCCAGGTCGGACAGGGCGACACCGGCCTGGGCGACCTGTTGCGCCGTGCTGCGCTGGGCGGGGGTGATGGGAAAATTCGGCTGCGCCAGCGCGGCCGTGGCACCCAGGCCCAGCAGCAGGCTGCAGAGCAGTGCCGGCGCGGTGCGGGCAATTTGAGGGCTGGAAAGCATGTCGATGTCTGGTCTCCGCATCGGGGCCGTGGCCACTGTAGGCGCGGTGTTCGCGCAGGCGGTGGGGCGATGTCAAAATTGGGTTCTGGCATGCCGGGCTTGGAAAGCGCGGCATGCGCCTCATCTACCTCAGTTGATTCTGCCCGTAAATACCCGACTCATGGGCCGCGGCCGCCCGCACAGGCCATGGCTTGTGCATGCTGTCACGGCTACGCTGCCTGCGGGCGTACGTTCGTCACCCTGATCCATGGCCCAACTGCCCATCCTCCGCTATCCCGACCCCCGCCTGCACACGGTTGCCCGCCCGGTGGCTGCCGTCGACGAGCGCATCCGTCGGCTCGTCGACGACATGATCGAGACGATGTACGCCAACGAAGGCGTCGGCTTGGCGGCCACGCAGGTGGACGTGCATGAACGTGTCATCGTCATGGATACCTCGGATCAGCATAACCAGCCTCTGGTGCTGATCAACCCCGAGATCATCGAAAGCAGTGCCGAGTTCGCGCTGGGTGAAGAAGGCTGCCTGTCGGTGCCAGCTATCTACGACAAGGTCGAGCGCCATGCCCGTGTCACCGTGCGCGCCCTCGGCCGCGACGGCCAGTCCTTCGAACTTCAGGCCGAGGGCCTGACCTCGGTGTGTGTCCAGCATGAGATGGACCACCTCATCGGCAAGGTGTTCGTCGAATACCTCAGCAACCTCAAGCGCGACCGCATCCGCACCAAGATGCTGAAGAAGACCCGCGACGAGCAGCGTGGCTGAAGCGCTCCAGCCCGCGCTGCCGGGTCGGCCCGGTCTGCGCGTGGCCTATGCCGGCACGCCCGAGTTCGCGCGGGTGGCGCTGGCGGCCATCGTCGACGCCGGCTGGACGGTGCCCTTGGTGCTGACCCAGCCCGACCGCCCGGCCGGGCGCGGCCTGAAGCTGCAGCCTTCGGCCGTGAAGCTTCTGGCCCTGGAACGTGGCCTGCCACTGGCCCAGCCGCACGGCCTGAAGCTGGACGGTCGTTTTGCCGCCGATGCCCAGGAAGCCTGGCGGGCATTGCTGGCGGCCGCCCCCGACGTGCTGGTGGTGGCCGCCTACGGCCTGATCCTGCCGGCCTGGGTGCTGGCCCTGCCGCGCCTGGGTTGCCTGAACATCCACGGTTCGCTTTTGCCCCGCTGGCGTGGCGCCGCGCCCATCCAGCGCGCGATCGAAGCCGGCGACACCCAGACCGGCATCACGCTGATGCAGATGGACGCCGGCCTGGACACCGGCGCGATGCTGCTGACAGAGGCCACGCCCATCGCCGCCGACGACACCACGGCGAGCCTGCACGACCGGCTGGCGGCCATGGGCGCACGGCTGGTGCTGCAGGGCCTGCAGGCGGCGCAGGCCGGCCGGCTGCAGCCCCAGGCGCAGCCTTCAGAGGGTGTCAGCTACGCCCACAAGATCGACAAGGCCGAAGCTGCCATCGACTGGCTGTCCGGCGCCGCTGCCATCGAACGGCGCCTGCGTGCTTTCGACCCGTTCCCCGGCGCCACGGCCCAGCTGGCCGGGCAGACCGTGAAGCTCTGGCGTGGCCGGGTCGTGGCCAACGAAGGCGCCATCGCCCCCGGCCACTGGGTACCCTCGGCAGAAGGCCGGCTCGTCACCGCCTGCGGCACCGACGCGCTGGAATGGCTGGAACTGCAGCTGCCCGGCGGCCGGCGCATCACGGCACGTGAATGGCGGCAGCGTTTCCCGGGCCTGGCGCCCTGAAATGGCCGGCCGGAACGGCGCAGTTCCGGCCTTTTGAAGAGGCGGGGTCCTTCAGAAGCGGGTCAGGGGTGTCGATAAAGACGGCATCCCAGGATGTTCCGAGTTCAACCGTGCCGAACGCCCCGATTGCCCCGACTGCCCCGATTTCCCCGCTCCGCCGCCATGTCCGCCTGTCGCTGGCCCTGCTGGCCGGCCTGTGGCTGGCTGGCTGCGACCAGCTGGGTATCGAGTCGGCCACCGCCATTGCCGCCAAGCGCGAAGCCGATGGCAAGGCCGTCGGCGCCGGCTGCCGCCACGCCGCGCGTTCCATCGAGCAGTGCTACCTGGCCAACAAGCGGGCCGATCGGGCCGCGGTGTTTGCCGGCTGGCGCGAGATGGAAGACTACATGCGCGAAAACAAGATCGAGGCCGTGCCGGGCCCCGCCGAGACCCTGACGGCCAAAGCCGAAGGCGACACAGAAGCGCAAGCCGAAGCCGAGACCGGCCAGGACGAGAAGCCGGCGAAGGCGGCCAGGCCGGCCAAGTCGGAGAAATCAGAGAAGCCCGAGAAGGTGGAAAAGTCCGCCGCAGCCGCCAAGCCGGTCGACAAGGCCGGCTCCTGACGGCGGGCTGAACGGCTCTCGGCGCAAGGCTGGCAGCAATTCGTCGGCCTGTTCCGCATTGCGTCGCGCCAGCCATGCGCCACGCGTTCGGCAACCGCACAGTCGCGGCATTCCACATCGCCCAGGAGTGCCGCATGAAGACCCTTCGCCCCGTTCTGTCCCCTTTCGCCACCGCGCTGTTTGCCGTTTTCGTCGGCTTCGCCGGCTTGCCGCAGGCCAGCCACGCCGGCACCGAGGCCCGCAATGTCGGCGAATTCAGCAGCATTGCACTGCGCAACAGCAGCACGGTGCTCGTCAGCCAGGGCAACACGGCTTCGGTGCAGGTGAAGGCCAGTGACGAGCTCCTGCCGCTGCTGGAAACCGTCGTCGACAACGGTCGGCTCGAAATCCGCTGGCGGCGTGGCGAGTCGATGGACGGCGCCAGAAGGAACCTGGGCTCGGTGACGGTGACCGTGGTCATGCCGCAGCTCTCGGGCTTGTCGGTGGCGGGTTCAGGCGACATCGAGCTCGCTGCCTTCAACACCCCGAAGCTGCGCGTTTCCGTGGCCGGCTCGGGCAGCGCCCGACTGCAGGGCCTGGTCACTGAAGACCTGAGCGTCAGCGTGGCCGGCAGCGGCGACGTGCAGGGCAGCGGCCAGGCCACGTCGGTGGGCATCAACATCGCCGGCAGCGGCGACGTCGACTTCAGCGCGCTGAAGTCCGACGAGGTTTCCGCGCGCATCGCCGGCAGCGGTGACGCCAAGGTCCATGCCAACAAGGCGCTGAAGGTCAGCATCGCCGGCAGTGGAGACGTCGTCTACAGCGGTGACGCCGCGGTGTCGCAATCGGTCATGGGCAGCGGCACCGTGAAAAAACGCTGAACGACCTGTGAACACGAACTGAACCCGCGGCCCCGGGGCGGGCGGCGACAATCACGCCGTGACTGTCTCCTGCCCCACCGCGCCGCCCCCATCACCGCACTGGCGCCACCCCGAATTTGCGCGCGGTGCGCGCGAGATGCTCGGCACCGCGCTGGGCATTGCCGCCTGGGGGCTGATCACCGGCGTGGCCATGGGCAACAGCGGTCTGGGCGTGCCGCTGTCGGTGATGATGTCTTTGCTGGTGTTCGCCGGCAGCGCCCAGCTGGCGGTGCTGCCGCTGCTGACCAGCGGCGCGCCGATCTGGGTGGTGTGGGCCACGGCGCTGTGCGTGAACCTGCGCTTCGTCATCTTCAGTGCGCAATGGCGCCCGTACATGATGGGCTACAGCCGCGTGCAGCGGCTGCGCATGGGCTACTTCACCGCCGACCTGAACTACGTGATGTTCATGCGGCGTTTCCCCGAGCCGAAGCCTTCGCCGGACCAGGCACCCTACTTCTGGGGCGGCGTGGCCACCAACTGGCTGGCCTGGCAGGTGCCTTCGCTGCTGGGCATCTTCCTGGCCGACACCATTCCGGTGCACTGGGGCATCGGCTTCGCGGGCACGCTGGCGCTGCTGGGCATTGCCGCGTCGCTGCTGGCCGACCGTGCCACCGCCGTGGCCGGCGTGGTCGCGGGTTGTGCCGCGGTGGCCGCCTACGCGCTGCCGCTGAAGCTGAACATCGTCGTGGCGATTGCCGCTGCCGTGGCCATGGCCCTGATCATCGACCAGGGCGCGCGCCGGCGCGCCGCCTGAAACACCATGGGAACCTGGGAAGCCGCGATCGCCATCCTCGGCCTGGCCGTGATCACCGTGGTGACACGCGCTTTCTTCTTCATCTCGGACCGTGAACTGCCGATCCCGGCCTGGGTGCAGCAGGGCCTGCGTTTTGCGCCGCTGGCGGCATTGGCGGCCGTGGTCGTTCCCGAAATCGTGATGACCCAGGGCCAGCTCATCGGCACCTGGCAGGACGCACGCCTGTTCGCCGCGGCTGCGGCGCTGGGCTACTTCTTCTGGCGCCGCGGCATCCTGGGCACCATCCTCACCGGCATGGCCGTGCTGCTGCCGCTGAAGCTGGGCCTGGGCTGGTAGGCCGTCCGGCCGCCCTGATGCCGGCACCCGCCCCTGTTTTCCCACTTGCAAACACCTGGAGACGACCATGAACGTGAAGCGACTGGCAGACCTGATCGAGCGCGGCGAACTCGCCGGCAAGCGCGTGTTCATCCGCGCCGACCTGAACGTGCCCCAGGACGACAGCGGCGCCATCACCGAAGACACCCGCATCCGCGCCAGCGTGCCGGCAGTGCGCATGGCGCTCGACGCCGGCGCGGCGGTGATGGTCGCCTCGCACCTGGGCCGGCCCACCGAAGGCGAATTCAAGCCCGCCGACAGTCTGGCGCCGGTGGCTGCGCGCATGGCAGAACTGCTGGGTGCGCCGGTGCCGCTGGTGTCGAACTGGGTCGACGGCGTGGCCGTGCAGCCCGGCCAGGTGGTGATGCTCGAGAACTGCCGCCTGAACAAGGGCGAGAAGAAGAACGACGAAGCCCTGGCGCGCAAGATGGCGCTGCTGTGCGACGTGTTCGTCCACGACGCCTTCGGCACCGCCCACCGCGCCGAGGCCAGCACCTATGGCATCGCGCAGTACGCCCCGGTGGCCTGTGCCGGGCCCTTGCTGTCGGCCGAGATCGACGCCATCACCAAGGCCCTGGCGCACCCGAAGCGGCCGCTGGTGGCCATCGTCGCCGGCAGCAAGGTCAGCACCAAGCTCACGATCCTGAAGGCGCTGTCGGACAAGGTCGACGGCCTGATCGTCGGCGGCGGCATCGCCAACACCTTCCTGCTGGCGATGGGCCTGCCCATCGGTCACAGCCTGGCCGAACCCGACCTGGTGGTCGAGGCTCGCGCCGTCATCGATGCGATGAAGGCGCGGGGCGCCGAAGTACCGATTCCCGTGGACGTCGTCACCGCCAAGAAGTTCGCGGCCGATGCACCGGCCACCGTGAAGGCCGTGGCCGATGTCGCTGCCGACGACCTGATCCTGGACGTGGGCCCGAAGACCGCCGCCATCCTGGCCGCCAAGCTGATGGCCGCGGGCACCATCGTTTGGAATGGCCCGGTGGGCGTGTTCGAGTTCGAGGCCTTCAGCCACGGTACCGAAGCCATTGCCCGCGCCGTGGCCGCCAGCCCGGCCTTCAGCATCGCCGGCGGCGGCGACACGCTGGCGGCCATCGCCAAGTACGGCATCGAAAAGGACGTGGGCTACATCAGTACGGGCGGCGGCGCGTTCCTCGAAGTGCTGGAAGGCAAGACCCTGCCGGCCCTGGACATCCTCTCGAAGCGCGCCGCCGGCTGAGGCGGGGTGGCGCGGCGCCGGCAGGCACCGGCCACGGCGCTGGCTAGCGGATCATCGTGGCGCTGTCGTCGTCGTCCGGCAAGTCCAGTGCCGACCCGACCATGCGCAGGGTCAGGGTGTCGGCGACACGTATGCGCGAACCGCTGCGCACGGGTGCGTCGGTGCCCTTGTCGATGCGGTTGCCGTCGACCGAAGTCTGGCTGTCGGACAAGGGGCGCAGGCGCAGGCCGTCGGCCACCCGGCGCAGCTCGAAGTGCCAGCGACTGATCAGGCGCGCGTGCTCGGGCTCCGGGTGCACCAGCACGATGTCGTTGGCGCGCGAGCCTTCGTGCTCGAACAGCCGGCCGAAGCTGACGATGTCCTGCTGAGGAAGGTCCAGCCACTCCCCAGTCTCCTCGATCAGCAGGCGGCGCGGGAACGCCACCGGGTCCCGCCAGTCCAGTTCCAGCAGTTCGACCGGCTGGGCCAGGCCCTTCAGCTCACGCTGGCCCAGCGCGTGGCACATCAAGCGCTGGGCAGCGTCCAGCTCCTGGAACACCTGGCGCGTCAGGCAGGTACCACCGGGCTCGGAGACGCGGGCCACGCGTGCGGCCACGTGGACGGCGTCGCCGGTGACCGCCACACCGTCGGTCAGCACCGAACCCCAGTGCAGCCCGATGCGCACCGACAGCTGGTGCGCCCGGGCGCGCAGCATGTTGTCGCGTGCCATCGCCTGGTGGAAGGCGATGACACCGCGAACGCCCGAGTTGGCGGTGGGGAATGCGCAGAACGCGCCGTCGCCCACCGCGTCGACGATGCGGCCGCCGTTCGGCCCGAAGCCCTGGGTGAGCAGATCGAAGTGTCGCTGGTGCATCTGCCGGCCCATCGCGTCGCCGTGGCGCGCGAAATAGGGCGTGGAGCCGACCATGTCGGAGAACACCATCAGCAGCGGGCGCTCGAAACGGCGCGACAACTCCTGCTGCAACTGGCTCTGCAGCCGGATGATGTCTGTGAGTGTGAGGTTGCCGAGTTCGAACATGGCGGATAGCGGCGACGCCGCGACATGATTGTGAACGCAGGGAACATGCCTGGCATGCCAAGCCCTCCACACCCGGACGGGTCCTCGAGATGTCGCGCCCATAATCCTGCAGCGCTGAATGCCAACTCCCGGAGCCTGTTTCATGACCCGTGCCACCAAGATCGTCGCCACGCTCGGCCCGGCTTCCAGCGACCCCGCAGTGCTGGAACGGCTGCTGCGCGCTGGCGTGGACGTGGTGCGCCTGAACTTCAGCCATGGCACGGCGCAGGACCACATCGACCGTGCCACGCTCGTGCGCGAAGTGGCGGCCAAGGTCGGCAAACCCGTGGCGCTGATGGCCGACCTGCAGGGCCCGAAGATCCGCGTCGGCAAGTTCGCCGAAGGCAAGGTGATGCTGCAGGCCGGTGCGGCCTTCATCCTGGATGCGCAGCGCACCGAACCTGGCGACCTTCATGGCGTGGGCCTGGACTACAAGGAACTGCCGCGCGACGTGCGCCCGGGCGACATGCTGCTGCTGAACGACGGCCTCATCAAGCTGTCGGTGGAGGCGGTGCGCGGCGAGCAGGTGCACACCCTGGTCGTGCTGGGTGGCGAGCTGTCGAACAACAAGGGCATCAACAAGGCTGGCGGCGGCCTCACGGCCCCGGCGTTGACGGCCAAGGACATGGAAGACATCAAGACCGCGGTGGCCTTCCAGTGCGAGTACCTGGCGGTGAGCTTCCCGAAGAACGCCACCGACATGGAGATGGCGCGCAGCCTGGCCAACGTGGCCGGCGAGGCCTTCCGGCATCGCCCGGCGATGATCGCCAAGATCGAGCGCAGCGAGGCCATCCCGAACCTCGAGGCCATCCTGAAGGCCAGCGACGGCATCATGGTGGCGCGTGGCGACCTCGCCATCGAGGTTGGCAACGCCGCTGTGCCGGCGCTGCAGAAACGCATGATCCGGATGGCGCGTGAGCTCGACAAGGTCGTGATCACGGCCACGCAGATGATGGAAAGCATGATCCTGGCCCCAGTGCCCACGCGCGCCGAGGTCAGCGACGTCGCCAACGCCGTGCTCGACGGCACCGATGCCGTGATGCTGAGCGCCGAGACCGCCGCCGGTCGCTACCCGGTGGAAACCGTCGAGCAGATGGCGCAGATCGCCGAAGAGGCCGAGCGCGCCGAATTCGTGATGCTCGACGGCGACTTCAAGAACCGGCGCTTCGGCCGCATCGACCAGAGCATCGCCATGGGCGCGCTGTTCACTGCCCATCACCTCGGCTGCAAGGCGATACTGGCGCTGACCGAGTCGGGCAGCACCGCGCTCTGGATGAGCCGGCACAACATCAAGGTGCCGATCTACGGCCTGACCTCGCAGGTGCAGAGCGAACGCAGGATGACGCTGTACCGCAACGTGCGCCCGCTGCTGATGCCCAAGATGACCGACCGCGACCAAGCCCTGGCCAAGGCCGAATCCCTGCTCGTCGAACTGGGTGTGCTCAAGCCCGGCGACACCTACGCCATTACTTGCGGCGAGCCCATGGGCTTCCCGGGCGGCACCAACATGCTGAAGATCTGCCAGGTCGGCTGAGAGCATTCGACAGCGGCGCACACCCCTCGGTCGAGGGGTGTCGTGCCAGTTTCTTCCCCCAATTCCCCGCCCGGCCCTTAGTCTCGTGTCTCGAAGGTTGCAGGCGCGATTCGGCGCTGCGGCTGGCTTGTGCAACAGTGCCGGGGCGGTTGAAACGACCCTGGCCTTCCACATCACGGAGTGAGGATGAAGAAGCTATTGGTTCTGGGCGTGATTGCCGTCGCCGCCACCGGTTCGCAAGCCGTGGAGCTGTTCAACAACGGTGCTGCGACTGCAGGTACACCGCCACTGTCCGTCATCCGCCTGGGTGGTTCCCTGCTGGGCGCTGGCGCACAGTCGTCGATTCCCAACCTGGTGGCCGACAACTTCTCGGTCACGGGTGCAGGCTGGAACGTTGAAAGCCTGAACTTCTTTTCCTATCAGTCCTTCGCCGGCAGCGTATTCACCTTCAACAGCGTCACGTGGAGCGTGGTCTCGGGCGACGTCACGTCCGGAACGGTGGTGGCGTCTGGCACCACGGCCGTGACGAACGGGGGCCTCGCTGGCTACCGTGTCAGTTCGACCACGCTGACCAACACAGATCGCGCCATCTTCCAGCTGAACGCCAACGTCACCGACTTCAGCCTGCCCGCGGGCAACTATTGGCTGCGCTGGGGCATGGCCGGCAGCCTCGCTTCTGGCCCGTGGCAGCCGCCCACTGCCGATGGCGTGGTTGGCAATGGCGTGCAGAGCCTGGCGAATGCGGCCTTCGCGCAAGTCGTCGATGCAGGTGACGGGCAGGGTGTCGAGTTCCCGTTCATCATCCAGGGCAGTGTCGTGCCCGAGCCGGGCAGCGTGGCGCTGATGCTGGTTGGCGGCCTGGCCCTCGTGGCGGCCGTGCGCCGCCGCCGCCAGGACTGACGACCAGCCGCTTGCGGCGCGGCCTCAGGCCGCGACGCTGGCCACCATGGCGCCCACTGCGGGCGCCATTTTTGTGGGCAACAGCTGCACTTCCGGGTTGTCGCGGCGAAACACCCTGAAGAGCTCGTCGGCAAAGCCATGGCCGACCACCGGCACGCCCGCGAAGTCGATCTCGGCCTGTCCGAACGACGCCAGCCGCGAGGCGACGCGTCGTGCGTCGGCGCGCGACATCAGCATCTCGGTGCCGGCCAGCAGCTTCAGCGGCACCTGCGTGCGCTCGAAGCCGTAGCCGCCGCTGTCGCGGCTGTGGGCGCGCAGCACGGCGTCGAGCGTGCGGGTCGTGTCCAGCGCAAAAGCCAGGTAGATCGAGGTGCCGCGGCGCGGCGTCGGCCGGGTGGCCCTCCAGGCTGCGGTGTCCGTGTCGTCCTGCCAGGCGCGGTGCTGGAACGCCGCATGATTGGCATGCACGTCGAAGATGTCGGCCAGCCGCGACGCGAAGAACAGGCCATGGCCGCTGTGGCGGTCGGGCTGGCTGGTGAGCTTGCCCTTGCTCAGTTCGAACATGGCCAGCTGCGGGTCGTCGATGGCGAAGCTCTTGGCAATGCGTTCGAACAGGCCGCAGCCGTCGTCGGACACTAGCAGTTGCAGGTGCAGCGGCGTCTGCCGCAGCGACACCGTGACCTGGCTGCCGCCGCTGTGGTCGATGGCGTTGTTCAGCAGTTCGGTGAAGGCGTGCTGGGCCATCTGCCGCAGAGGTGCTGGCAGGTCGAAGAAGGGCGCGAAATCGCGCCGCCAGGGCAGGTCCTCCTCCAGGCCTTGCAGGGGGTACTGCTGCACCACCTGGCGCAGCGCGCCGGTGCGGAAGCAGGGCTTGCGTGCTGTGCCTTCGACCACCAGCCACTGCGCGGCGGCGAGCTGGCGGATGAGCGTGCCGGCGCGGCGACGGCCGATGGCCAGGCGCTGCATCAGGTGTTGCGGCAGGTCATGCGGGTGCGCAAGCACGGCCGCGGTGATCCACGGGGCCACGGTGGCGGGACTGCGGGCGCGGGCGGGCTGGGCCATGACGGTCTTTCTGGCGGAAACAGGCCGCCAGTGTCGGCCGCCTGGCCCGCCGCTGAAGCGAGAAAAAGGCCGCGAATGCCGCCCAGTTGCCGGCCCCGGGCCCCGGCACAAGCGGGTTGCAGGGCTGGGTCGAACGCAGGGCCGCCATTAGAATCAGCAGGAGTTTCAGCGCGGTTACAGACGATCTGAGCTGCCGCGCCCAGCCGTTCTTCCTGCACCCCACATTTTCCGAAAGACCGCCATGCCACTCGTCTCGATGCGCCAGCTGCTGGACCACGCCGCCGACAACGGCTATGGCATTCCGGCCTTCAACGTCAACAACCTTGAACAGGTCCAGGCCGTGATGATGGCCGCCGCCGAAGTCGGCGCGCCCGTCATCCTGCAGGCCAGCGCGGGTGCCCGCAAGTACGCGGGCGAGCCCTTCATCAAGCACCTGATCGAAGCCGCCGTCGAAAGCTGGCCGCAAGTGCCGCTGGTGATGCATCAGGACCATGGCCAGAGCCCCGACATCTGCCGCGGGGCCATCGGCCTGGGCTTCAGCTCGGTGATGATGGACGGCAGCCTCGAGGCCGATGGCAAGACCATCGCCAGCTACGACTACAACGTCGAAGTCACGCGCAAGGTCGTCGACATGGCGCATGCCACCGGCGTTTCGGTGGAAGGTGAACTGGGCTGCCTGGGTAGCCTGGAGACCATGAAGGGCGACAAGGAAGACGGCCACGGCACCGACGCGACGATGACGCGCGAACAGTTGCTGACCGACCCCGACCAGGCCGCCGACTTCGCCCAGCGCACCCAGATCGACGCGCTGGCGATTGCCATCGGCACCAGCCACGGCGCCTACAAGTTCAGCCGCAAGCCCACCGGCGACATCCTGGCCATCGACCGCATCAAGGAGATCCACCGTCGCATCCCCAACACCCACCTGGTGATGCACGGCAGTTCCAGCGTGCCGCAGGACCTGCTGGCCATCATCAACCAGTACGGCGGGCAGATGCGCGAGACCTATGGCGTGCCGGTGTCGGAAATCCAGGAAGCCATCAAGCACGGCGTTCGCAAGATCAACATCGACACCGACATCCGGCTGGCGATGACGGCGGCGGTGCGCAAGTTCCTGGCCGAGAACCCCGAGAAGTTCGACGCCCGCGAGTGGCTCAAGCCCGCGCGCGAAGCGGCGCGCGTGATCTGCAAGCAGCGCTACCTGGAATTCGGCTGCGAAGGCCAGGGCAGCAAGCTCAAGCCGCTGACGCTGGCCGCGATCGCCCAGCGCTATGCCAGTGGCGAACTGAAGCAGGTCGCCGCCTAGGGCTCGACCGGCTTGCCGCCGCGGAACCGGCTCTGCCGTTCCGCTGGCGCGCGCCCCTTCAGGGGCAGCGAGCGCCAGCGGGCGTGGGGGCTAGAGGACGCTGGCCAGACTGTGGTTCTGCGGGCCCTTGCTGGCGATCTTGATGGCGCCCATCCGGTTGCCCAGCGCAGCGCAGCGCGCCAGGTCCCAGCCCTTTTCCAGACCGTAGAGCAGCGCGGCGCGGAACGCGTCGCCGCAGCCCGTGGGGTCCAGCACTGCAGCCGCCTGAATGCCGGGAACGCGCGTGCATTCGCCTCGTACCCAGACGTCGCAGCCATGCTCGGCCAGCGTCACGACCACGCCCTGGATGTTCGGGCGGCGTGAAATGGCCTGGGCGTTTTCGCCGGTGCGTTCCTCGAGCATCTTGGCTTCGTAGTCGTTGACGGCGACCCAGCCGGCCAGGCCGAGGATCTCCTTGTGCTCGTCGCCGTTGAACTGCGGCAGCTGCTGGCCGGGGTCGAAGATGAAGGGGATCTGCTGCGCGTGCATCTGGTGCGCGTGCTGCCACATCGCGTCGCGGCCGTCGGGCGCGATGATGCCGATCGCCAGGTCGCTGCGCACGCTCTTCAGTGGCACCTCGATGTGGTGGGCGTGGCTCATGGCACCGGGGTGGAAGGCCGCGATCTGGTTGTTGTCGCGGTCGGTGGTGATGTGGCACTGCGCGGTGTGCAGGGCCGGGTCGCGGTGTATGAGCGAGGTGTCGGAACCCCAGCCCTGGACCCGCGCCAGGTACTCGCCGCCGTCCACGCCCAATGCGGCCATGATGACCGGCTGGCCGCCGATGGCCTGCAGGTTGTAGGCGATGTTGCCGGCGCAGCCACCCCATTCACGGCGCAGGGTGGGCACCAGGAAGCTGACGTTCAGGATGTGAACCTGGTCCGGCATGATCTGCTCGGCAAAACGCCCCGGGAACGTAGTGATGGTGTCGAAAGCAAGGGATCCGCAGATCAGCGCGGGCATGGCAGCTCCGTAGGGCGTGGTTGGGGGGTGTCCCTGCCGACCGGCTAGGGATAGAAGAGCTCGATCGTATAGCCGACGACCACGGCGTCGCCGCCCTGGCCGCTTTCTCCGCCATCGCCCGTGGATTGCGGCGCGGTCTGCAGCGTCGCTTGCAGTGCCAGGTCGCGACCGGCGGCCACGGTGGGCTGGGTCACGCCCAGTTCGGCGGCGCGCAGCACGCGGCGCGACAGCAGCCGGCCCTGGGCGTCGGTCAGCGACAGTTCCAGCGCCGGAACGGCCAGGTCGATGCCGGCCCGGTTGCGCAGCCCTACCGTCAGCTGGTACAGCTGCGACTGTTCGACACGCAGCAGACCGCTGCTTTCCACCGTGAGCATGTCGATGGCCTGGGCCGGGCCGACGCGGCAGCCCAGCACCTGGCAGCCGGCTTCGAGCGTGGGCCGCAGGCCGGGCCAGCGTGCGGCCGCCAGGTCGCGGTAGGTGAACACCAGCTGTGTCGCCAGCAGCAGCGCCGCGACCACCGCGCCCGCGGCCAGAGCCGTGCGCATGCGCGGCTGGCGCCAGTACGCGGCGCGGTCGGCGCGCTGCACGAACGAAGGCAATGGGCTGGCCGGGGCGGCTGCAGGCGGCTCCGCCGGCGCCGCTGCCGGCTCGGTTCCGGGCTGAAGCCCGGCTTCGGATTCAGCCACCACCGCAACCGGTTCCGCTTCGGCCCTGGCTTGCCCATCCGCGCCAGGCATCGGGCTGGTCAGGGGCGCGTCGTGGTCGAAGCCTGCGGGGTCGGCCGGCGGCATGTCGGGCATCGCCGGTGTTTCGGCAGCGGGCACGGGCCCATCGCCTTCAGTCCGCTGGTCGTCCCCAGCCGGGCCGTACAGGGGCTGGGTCGAGGCCATGGCGTTGTCGACCTCGACATCAGCCGATGCATCGACCGGCGGTTCGGCCGGTGCAGCTTCGGCCTTCGGCCCTGAGAGGTCCAGCCGCCGGGGCGCACCGGTGTCAAGGTCGATCAGGTTTTCGGCGGCATTGAAGACCTGCGAGCAGCGGCCGCAGCGCACCCAGCCTTCGGACACGCGCAGCTGGTCGGGCACGACACGAAAGACGGTGCTGCAGGCCGTGCAGCGCGCCGCCAACGACGAGCCCGGAACGGCCGATTCGGGCACGCCGGCCTCAGGCGCCAGCCGGTCGGCCAGCGCCCATCAGCACCCAGCCGTCTTCCTGGTCCAGCACGGCCAGTGCCAGCCAGGGGGCGTAGGCGGCCTGCAGCTCTTCGGCCTGCCGCGCCAGGATGCCGGCCAGCAGCAGCTGGCCCCCTGGCGCCACGTGCCCGCACAGCAGCGGCGCCAGCAGCTTCAATGGCGTGGCCAGGATGTTGGCCAGCACCAGGCTGTAGCGGCCCTGTGCGGCGTCGGGCAGGCCGGGGTTCAGGGCCACCTGGTTGTCGCGGGCGTTGTCGGTGGTGGCCTTGACGGCGGCCGGGTCGATGTCGACGGCGTCGGTGTCGCCCGCGCCATGCATCACCGCGGCAATGGCCAGGATGCCCGAGCCGCAGCCGTAGTCCAGCGTGCGCGCCCCGTGCACGCTGGCGGCATGCGTGGCCAGCCAGCGCAGGCACATGCGGGTGGTGGGGTGGGTGCCGGTGCCGAAGGCCAGCCCGGGGTCGAGCCGGATGACGCGGCTGGCAGCAGGCGGAACCTCGTGCCAACTGGGCACCACCCAGAACTCGGGCGTGATCTCGACGGGTGCGAACTGGCTTTGCGTGATGCGCACCCAGTCCTGTTCCGGCATCTCGGCCAGCGACTGCAGGTGCAGCCCCTGGGTCCAGTCTTGTGCCAGCAGCACCGCGGCGGCAGCCTCGGCCTGGGCTTCGGTTTCGAACAGCGCGCGCAAGGTCGAACGGTCCCAGCCCGCCGCGGGCGGGGGCATGCCCGGTTCACCGAACAAGGCGCGCTCGGCATCGCTGTCGGCGTCGGCGTCTTCCACCGACACCGACAGGGCGTCGAGCTCGTCGCTCAGCGCGTCCGACACCGGTTCCACCAGCGCCTGCGGCGCGCGCAGGGTCAGTTCGTACATGGCGAGTTGCCTGCTTTCGGCCCAGTGCGGCCGTTGGCGATTCGACTGGGTCCCAGGGCTACGGACGTTGGGTGGCCCCTTGCGCTCATGTCCCCCGCCGCCGGCCCTGGCGGGCCGGCGGCTCCTCCTTTACTTCGCTCCAGGGGCCACCCAACGCCCGCAGCCCGCCAAGGTATCGGCGCGCCACGGGGGAGACCCAGACACGGTGGTTGCAAAGGCGGGCTGGGGCTGGCTGTGGCGCGCATGGGAGGCGCCGAGGAGCGCAGGGCCCGCGGCCCCCGCGCGCAGCGCGGTTCAACCTCTGACTCATCGCGGGTGATTGAGCGCAATGAGCGC
>JALHPF010000043.1 GCA_022842595.1 Rubrivivax sp. | reverse complement strand
GCGGCCCAGGCCAGCGGCTGGGCGTCGTCGCCGAAGCTGAGCACCAGCCGCTGCGCCTGGCCACGGGCCGCCCGGGCCAGCCAGGCCGCCAAGGGCAGCACTGGCGCCACCGCAGGCACGCGGGCGCGGCCGCTCTGTTCACACGCCGCTTCGGCCACGGCCTGCCAGTGGCCGCGCTTGCGTTCGGCGCGTTCGCCGTCCAGCCGCAGCACGGCACGTTCGCACAGCAGGGGCTGGATCGTGGCCACGCCGAGCTCGGCGGCTTTTTCCACCAGGGTGTCCATGCGTTCATTGGCAGGCATGCCCACGGCCAGGGTCACGGCCAGCGGCAATTCCCGGTCCACGGGCTGGGGCTGGCCGACATGCACGTCGACGCTGCTGCGGCCCACGCGCAGCACCACCGCCGGCCAGTCGCAGCCGCCGCCGTCGAACAGCCACAGCGCGTCCCCCGGCTGCACGCGCCGCACCTGGGCATGGCGGCTGGGCCCAGGCGGCAGCGCCAGGTCGGTGTCGGCCTGCAGCGGGCCGGGAACGAAGAAGCGCATCAGCCTGCCCGCCCGGCTGCGAGCGCGGCTTCCACGGCCAGTGCCACGCCGGCGAGCGCAGCGTCATGGCCGGCCGGCGCCGCCAGCATCAGGCCCACCGGCAGTTCACCCACGGCCTGGCAGGGCAGGCTGAAAGCACAGCCATCGAGGAAGTTGGTGGTGAAGGTGTTGCGCAGCAGAAGCCGGTTGGCAGTGAAGAAGGCCTCGTCGCTGTCCAGCAACGGCTGCAAGGGCGGCGCCAGCAGCGGCACGGTGGGGCAGATGTAGGCGTCGAAGCCGGCCAGGCGCGCGCTGACGCGGGCGATCCAGTCCCGGCGCCGCTGCACCATCACGATGTAGTCGGCCGCGCTCACGCCTTCACCCGGGGCGATGCGGCTGGCCACGCGCGGGTCGAATTCGGCGCGGCGCGCCTGCATGTCGGCGCAGTGCGTGGCCCAGGCCTCGACCGCGGAAAAGCCGCCGGGCTGGTTGATCTGCGCGATCTCGTCGAATTCCTTCAGCGCCAGCGGCACGATCTGCGCGCCCGCCGCAGCCAGCTGCGACAGCGCCCGTTCGAAAGCGCGGGCCACCGCCGGCTCGAGCGCGTCGAGCAGCAGCGTCTGCGGCAGGGCCAGGCGCAGGCCGGCCACGCCCCGGGCCGGCACCGCCAGCGGCGCGCCGGCCAGCACGGCGTCGACCGTGATGCAGTCGGCCACGCAGCGCGTCATCGCGCAGGCGGTGTCGAGCGTGAACGACAGCGGGAAGGCGCCCGCCAGTGGCGTGCGCGCCGCGGTGTTCTTGAAGCCCACCAAGCCGCACAACGCGGCCGGCACGCGGATCGAGCCGCCGGTGTCCGACCCCAACCCGGCCACCGCCAGGCCCAGCGCCACCGACACCGCCGCGCCCGAGGACGAGCCGCCAGGAATGCGCGCCACGCGGGTGTCGCACGGGTTCACCGGCGTGCCGTGGTGCGGGTTGATGCCCACGCCGGAGAACGCAAACTCCGTGAGGTTGCTGTGGCCGAGCAGGGCTGCGCCAGCGGCTCGCAGCCGCGCCACGACCGCCGCGTCCTGCAGGGCCGGGGGCTCGCCGCGGCGCAAGCGCGAGCCGGCCAGCGTGACCTGGCCGGCCACGTCGAACAGGCCCTTGACCGACACGGGCAGGCCGGCCAACCCCTCGCACGGTAAACCTTGCGCGAGCAGCGCGTCGGCAGCGCGAGCGGCGGTGCGGGCGGCGTCGACGAACAAGGCGGTGAACACATGGGCCGCGTCCGGCGCCTGCGCGGCGGCCAGCACCTGGTCGAGCAGGGCCTCGTGGCAGCCGGGGGTGACGAGGGTGCGGCGGAGCTCGCTGAGGGTGGGAAGGGACATGGGCGTACTTTAGTGGGCGCACCCGGATGGGGGGACGCGCGGCGCCTGCGGCCTGGGTCTGCGCCACCGAGGAAGCGGCACCCCCACCTGAGGGTTCTTTGCACAGGGGTCGCCCGCTGCCCCACCCCCGCAGTGACGAGCCAAGCCAGGCAGCCTTTGCAGGTACTGTTCGAGCCCACGACACCTAACCTCGAAGCACCACGTCAGAGCGCATGGCCACAACTGGGAGCTCACATGCAGACTTCATGGTCGAAGGACAGCCTTCAACGCCCCCCCGCCGCATCTTCCGGCAGGCCTGCACCGAGGCACTGGCGGCGCTGCGTCGCGGCAAACACCGCTGCGGCCGCCGTCTGGCTGCTTGCCAGCGCCTTCGGCCCTCATCCGGCCTTCGCGCAATCCGCTGAGAACACCCCTCCGGCACCCATAACGGAGCCGTCCGCCACGGAACGGGAAAAGGCCGTTACGCGGCGACAGAACGCCGTGAGCGTGGCATTTCTGCAGGGCCAGCGCCCGGCCGCGCCCGACGCCATCGCCACCCTGGGCCCCGATTTGTTCGGCGACAAGGTCAACCTGTACAACGGTTCGTTCAGCATCGAGCACACCGATGTCCTGCTGCCAGGCACCGGCACGCTGCGGGTGGCCCTGGACCGGCAGCATTCCCCCGGCCGGCAGTCCTACGTGCGTGGCGTACTGGCCGACTGGGACCTGAACACACCGCGCATTGAAGGCGCGTTCGCCGACATCGAAGGCTTCGTGCCCGCGTTCGGCAGCCCGGCCAACCGATGCTCAGGCTTCAACACACCACCCGACGTCTCGAGGGGCGGCGGCGAGGTTCGCCCGGACTCGTTCGCCCCCGACGAGTATTGGCACGGCACACAACTGGTGGTGCCGGGCCATGGCAGCCAGGAGATCCTGCGGCGTACCGAATTGCCGAACGCAGACGCCTCCTGGACCCTGGTGACGCGGGGCCTGTGGAAGCTGCGCTGCCTGAGAACGCTGCGGAATGCACCGGGCGAAGGCTTCATCGCCGTCTCGCCCGACGGCGTGACGTACTACTTCGACTGGCTGGCGTCACGCGAGACGACACCCTTGCGCAAAGGCGACGTCGTGCTGGCCCGCCACGACGTGTACCTGATGGCCACGCAGGTGGTCGACCGTTTCGGAAACCGGGTCGAGTACCAGTACGAACCCACCCAGCCTCTGCAACTGAACGCGATCGTGGCCACCGATGGGCGAACGATTGCCTTGAGCTACAGCCAGGGTCGCCTGTCCTCGGTCACCGACGGCACCCGGAACTGGACATACCGGTATGGGGCCGACGGCGACCTGCAATCCGTCGTTCTGCCCGACCAGAGCCGCTGGACGTTCAGCCTGCGCTCGCTGGTGCAGCCTTCGGGGTCGATCATCGACGAGCAGAACTACCACTGCGACTCATTGCCCAGCATCCTGGGCAATCCACGAACGGGCTGGATCCAGCACCCTTCGGGCGCGGTTGGCGAGTTCGGCACGAACTTCGTCTACCACGGGCGAACCCAGGTCCAACGTGCCTGTACGTCAGCACCCGGAACGAGATGGACCAACGGCTCGGTGTTCCCGCACACCACGGTCAGCCAGACCCTGCAGTCGAAGAAGATCACGGGCCCGGGCATGGTGCCCATGACCTGGGAATACAACGCCAGCAACGTCGGCGCCTTTGCTCCGTGCGGTGCCTGTGCCGACAGAAAGAGCGTGGTGGTGAAGGAGCCTGGTGGCACGCTGACGCGGCACACCTTCGGCATCCGCTGGCGTGTCAACGACGGCCAGTTGCTCAAGGTGGAACACGCCGACGCGTTCGGCAACGTCTTTCGCAGCAAGGACATCCGCTATCGCGTGCCGGGAGCAGGTGAGTTCCCTGACCGATTCGGCAGCAGTGTCCGGATCACCACCGACCTGGTCTCCACATTGAACCGGCCTGAAGACCGGCGTGAAACCTCGCAACAGGGCGTGACTTTCCTGTGGGAAGTGGAGCGTCAAGCGCTAGGGGGCTTCGACACCTATGCCCGACCCATGCGAACACGCGCTGAGAGCAGCCTGGGCTACTCGCGCCGCTTTTTCACCGCCTATCGCGACTTTCTCGACCTTTGGGTCATGGGACAAACCGGCATCGTGGTCGAACAAAACACGAACACCAACATCGAGCAAACAGATTTTTACGCCGCAAGCGCCTTGCCCAAGCTGAAGGTCGAATTTGGCCGGGTGACCAGGGACATGAGCTACCACGCCAACGGCACCCTGAAGGACCTGAAAGATGGCGCCAGCAACAAAACAAGTTTCGACGACTACCGACTGGGCCAGCCTCAACTCGCGGTGTTTGCCGATGGGCGGGTGGCGCGCCAGGCCATCAACCCCCTTGGCGCGGCAGAGAGCTTCACCAATGAAGTGCTGCAGACGACTCGGTTCCAGTTCGACACGATGGGCCGGGTGAATCGGGTCATTCATCCCGCCGAGTCCTGGGGGCCTTACTGCGACACCACCATCACCTTCTGGCAGTCGACCGCGCCCGACCGCGACCTGGAAGCGGGGCATTGGCGCCAGACCGTTCGCACCTGCAACGACGTCACCGACCGCTGGCTCGACGGCCTATGGCGCGTGCGGCTCGAAGAGCGACGCGACGACGCTGACCCCGCCAACACACGCCGCGTCGTCGAAACGCGTTACGACGCGGCGGGCAACAAGACCTTCGAAAGCTACCCCCGGCGCGGGCTGGCACGGGTGAACACCGTGCATGACGGCATCAGCTATGCCTACGACCCGCTGCGGCGTCTGGTGCTCACGCAGGCGGACAGCGAACGCGGACCGCTGGTCACGCGGGTCAAGCACCTGGCCGAATTTGCGCGCGAGGTGATCAACCCGCGCAACGAGGTCACCACTTACGCCTACCAGGCATTCGACGAGCCCACCGAAGGCAACATCGTCCGGATGCAGCTGCCCGAGGGTGTAGAAGTCAACATCGACCGCGACGTCTTCGGCAAGGCACGATCGATCACCCGCTCCGGGCCGTCTGCCAGCGGCAGCACCAGCGTCACGCGCACCTACACATACGACTCTCAACAATTGCTGTGCAAGACCGTGGAGCCCGAGACAGGCGCCACCGTGCAAGGCTACGACGCCGCCGGCAATCTGGCCTGGCGTGCCAGCGGGCGGCCGGCTTCTTCCGGCTGCGGCATTGCCGAGCACCCCGCCGGTGTGAGGGTCATGTTCAGCCACGACAAGCGCAACCGGCTGGAAACCACCCACTTCACCGACCAGCTGAGCCCGCCCATCGTCCGCAGCTACACGCCGGATGGCCTGTTGGAAGTGCTGAGTGCGGGCGACCAGGTGTGGACCTATGGCTACAACAACCGCCGCATCCTGGTCAGCGAAAGGCTGACGGCCAGCGGGCAGAACCTGCCGCTGAACTGGGGCATCGACGTCTACGGCAACCGGGCTTCGCTGACCTACCCGAACGGCGTGCCACTGGCTTATTCGCCCAATGCCCTGGGCCAGCCGACGGCGGTGACGTCGGGCGGCTTCGTTCTGGCCAGCAACATCCGCTACCACCCCAACGGCGGCATCGAGCAGTACGTGCTGAGCAACCAGGTGGTGCACACGCAGTCACAGAACCGCCGCGGCCTGCCGGAGCGGTGGCGGCACGGCAGCCTGGTCGACAACGTCTACAGCTACGACGAGGCGGGCAACGTCGAGACCATCACCGACGAGCTGGCCCCGAACCGGAACCAGGCGATGGTCTACGACGGCCTGGACCGGCTGCGTTGGGCCAACGGCCCCTGGGGTACGGCCGAATACCGCTATGACGCCGTGGACAACCTGCGCTACAGCCAGGTGGGCAGCCGCAGCCTGACCCACCTGTTCGACCCCGCCCGCAACCGCCTGGTGGGCGTCACCGGCAGTTTCGACGCCAGCGTCAGCTACGACGCCAACGGCAACGTCTCTTCGCGTGCCGGCCAGTTCTTCAGCTTCGACATCGGCAACCGGCTGCTGAGCTCCAGCCGAGGCCTGTCTTTTGCTTACGACGGCCACGGCCGGCGCACCCGTGTGGACTACCCCAGCGGCGCCAGTCGGCTGCAAATGTTCAGCAGCGACGGCAAGCTGGTCTTCGGCCAGCACACCGCCCCGCCGGGCGTGCCCGCCGACGGCCAGACGCTGTACGTGCACCTGCAGGACCGGTTGATCGCCGAGTACAACGCCAGCACCGGTGTGCTGCACTACGTGCATACCGACGCCCTGGGCTCCCCGGTGGTCAAGTCCACCGACACCCAGCCCGCCGCCGAGGTGGCCGGCTCACGTCGCTGGCACGAGCCCTACGGCTTCACCGAGCTGCTCACCACGAGCAGCGTGGGCTTCACCGGGCATTTCCAGGATCGCGAGACCGAGCTGGTCTACATGCAGCAGCGGTATTACGATCCCATCGCGGGGCGCTTCCTCTCCGTTGATCCGGTGGTGACGGATGCGAAGACAGGTAGTTTTTTCAACAGGTACGAGTACGCCGAAAGTAACCCTTTCAAGTACATCGATCCTGACGGGCGGACGGCTGACTGCACAGGCACGCGAATCGCCGGCGGTTGCGCACAAGGTGGAGGCGTGGCCTTCTCACTCAGCGGTAGCTCCACCCACTACGGTGATGGTGGTGCCTCCAGTCAAGCGTCACGAGCAAATGGCGGTGGAGTGGCCGGAAACGGCCTGCAGCCAAACTCCGGCGCTAGCCGGACATGGGGTAGCTATCTTCCAGGCACGGAAGCCGGTGACAGCGCTGCCCAGTATTGGGCCAACAAGCACGTGGAGACAGGAAATGGCCTGTACATGATCCCTGGGCTGCTTGCTTCCTTGTGGACTCCGAACACAGCAACAGAGACAACCACAACCCTGCTCACAGTTGGTACAGGCAGTGTTGGATTTCGACTGGGGCGCGAGATTAAGTTCGGAAAGAACGTCCGCATAGCGCCATTCGGGAATCGTACTGGTCACCCACAGGGCGAACTACCTCACTACCATCGTCGGGGAGTGGATCCTGCGACAGGAGAGTCGGCACCTGGTCAAGGCATCAAACGTCACCGACCTTGGGAATCAAAGTCCACTGACAAGTCTTTTTGGGATCGTTTCTGATGAACTCATCCTACTTACTTATTGAGGGCGGCGACCTAAGCTTCTTCAGAACTCTGCCCGGTCTCGCTCGCTATGTAGAGTCCCCCGATATCGACGCCTACTTGGCAGTCAATAGCTCTGGCTTCCGAATTGAGCTAACTGCGGAACGACGGGAGGTCAGCCTACCGAAGTTCGGTCTCGTCTCAGTCGTACCGGTCAAGGCCACGCCCACAAAAGATTCTGTTGATCGTGCTGTATTGCGAGAAAGGTTGGCCGGGTTCCTGAAAGCCCTCGAAGTCAAGGTAGCGGGGGACGCGTCCGTTGAGCAACTCTGGGAGACTGCCCTCAACAAAGTGGGGTTCACTGATTGACCTGGCTGCTGCAGTGCGCCAGAGTCACGTGTTGCGTTTTGCCTGACTTGAAGTCTTCTTGCCCTTGTCCTCGGGGCTGATGAGCCCGATAGGGCTCTTGGGCGGATCGGGCAGCGTCATGGGTTGCTGGTGGGCGTCACCGGCAACCTCAACGCCAGCATCGGCTACGACGCCATCCGCAACGTCTCTTCCCGCGCCGGCCAGTTCTTCAGCTTCGACATCGTTGACTAGCTGCTGAGCTCCAGCCGCGGCCTGACGTTCGCCTACGACGGCCGTGGCCGGCGCACCCGTGTGGGCTACAGCCAGCGGCACCAGCGTCTTGGCCAGCTGACGCAGCGCCGACAGCGGGATACGCGGGTAACCGACTTCTTAGGCCTGCGCCGTCTGTCCGAAAACTCATCCCGGCCTGATCGCTGTGGAGCTCTTGCGCCAAAACTTGACACGGCCGGGCTGCGGCGGCGCCCTCTCCAAGGGGCAAACCGACAAGGCTTGCCACAACGCCTGCGCAGAGCCTTTGGCACTTCCCCAGATTCAGCTTGAAAGTGGGCCCGCACGACGTCCCAGCGCCACAGCCCCAGCCGAAACCCTTTGCCACGCCGCCTCAGCCGTGCTCCCGCAAGGCCCGCCGCATTACCTTGCCCACCGGCGTGCGCGGCAGGTCGGCGCGGAATTCCACCACCCGCGGGCGTTTGTAGCCAGTGAGGTGGGTTTCGCAATGGGCGCGCACATCGGCTTCGCTGGGGCTGGCGCTGCCGGGGTCGGCCTTCACCACCACGAGCTTCACGGTTTCGCCCACGCGCGCGTCACGCTGCGCCACGGCCGCACATTCGGCCACGCCGGGCATCTGCGTGACCACGCGTTCGACTTCGCTCGGGTAGACGTTGAAGCCACTGACGAAGATGGTGTCCTTCTTGCGGTCGACCAGGCGCAGGACGCCGTACTCGTCCTGCACGCCGATGTCGCCGGTGCGGAAGAAGCCGTCGGCCGTCATCACGCGCGCGGTTTCCTCCGGGCGGTGCCAGTAGCCGGCCATGACCTGCGGGCCGCGCACGGCGATCTCGCCGGCGGTGCCCAGCGGCACGGCCTGGCCGGCTTCGTCGAGCAGGCGCAATTCGGTGCCCGGCAAAGGCAGGCCGATGCCGCCATCCCAGCCCGGGCCGTCGACCGGCGTGCAGGTGACGGCGGGGCTGGTCTCGGTCAGGCCATAACCTTCACAGAGCACGCAGCCGGTCTTGTGCAGCCAAAGGCGCGCAGTGGCCTGGCGTACGGGCATGCTGCCGCCCACGGCCAGGCGCAGATGGCTCCAGTCGACACGGTCGCAGTCGGGGTGGCTGACCAGGGCCTGGAACAGTTCGTCGGTGCCGGGCAGGCAATGCACGCGTTGGCGTGCCAGGGTGCGCAGCATCGTGGCGGGGTCGTTCGGGGTGTTCAGCAGCAAAGCGCAACCACCCAGGTGCAGCGTCAGCATCAGCGCGATGCTGAATCCGAAGATGTGGTGCAGCGGCAGCGCACAGGCCACCTGCAGGGGTTCGTCGGCCGGCAGGCCGCCGAGCGCTGGGCGGAACCAGGCTTCGCACTGCAGCAGGTTGGCCGCCACCTGCCGGTGCAGCAGCACCGCGCCCAGCGGCCGCGCGGTGGTGCCGCCGGTGTACTGAAGCAAGGCCATGTCGTCGGCCGCCACCGCCACTGGCGCAAACGCCAGCTTGCGGCCGGCGGCCAGCGCGTCGGCAAACGCCAGCGCACCGGGCATGGCCTGCGGGTGGGCGTTGCGCGGCCGCGCAGGGCGCCGGTGGTTCACCCAGCGGCCACGCAGCGGGCCCAGCAGGTCGCCCGGCGTGGCGATGAGCGCCTGCTTGACGTGCACACGCGCCCAGACCTGCTGCAGCGCCGGCAGGGCATCGTCGATGGCCACCACGGCCCGCGCGCCTGAGTCGCGCAGCAGGTATTCCAGCTCGGCTGGCGGGCAGGCCGGCGAGATGTTCACCACCACCAGGCCAGCGCGCAGCACCGCCGCCACGCACACCGGCACCTGGGGAATGTTCGGCAGCATCAGGGCCACCCGGTCGCCGCGCTGCAGACCGCTGGCCTGCAGCCAGGCAGCCAGGGCGCGTGAAGCAGCGTCGAGTTCGGCATAGCTGTACGCCCGCCCGAGCGCGCGCACGGCTTCGCGCCGCGGCCACTTCAGGAAGCTGGCGTCGAGGATGTCGACCAGCGTGGCCGGCGGGGCAGGCGTGGGCAACGGTGACAGAACAGCAGAAATGGCAGGCGTCCAGGAAGCGTTCGGCCAAGGGCGGCCGGTGCCGGATTCTGACGCCGGCCTGACAAAACGCCATCAGGACATTCGATAGCCGTCCGGGCCGCTGCAGCGCCCAGGGTCTGACGCACCTTTCCCCGCCGCCGGGTGCCCGTGCCGCAGGACGCGCCCACGCCCACGCCCGGCTGCGCAACCGCGCGCAACGCTGGGCCCGGATGCGGCGGTTGGACGAGGCCATGGCGGCTTGCCGCCCGTGCGAACAGGCCGCCACCCGGAAAGGTGAAGAGCTGGGCGAGATCGACTGCCTGATCTCGACGGCCGGACTGCCGGCGCGCCAGCGGCAGCGGCAGCGGCAGCGGCAGTGGCAGTGGCAGTGGCAGGCTGCGCTGAACGCCAACCGCCGCTGCCCGCCGCCGTGCTGGCGTTGGACGTGACCAGCGCCGTGCGCCTGCGGCTGCCGGCGCCCTGAAGGCGCGCCGGCGCTCTGCGGTCAGCGGCCGGCGGTGCGAACCGCGGCGGCCAGCGCCGTTGCTGTCGCCGCTGCCGGCGCAGCTGCCTTGGCCGTGGGCGCGGGCGCCGGGCCGTCGCTGGCCAGTTCGACGGCGAAGGCCATGCCCAGGCGCGCGAACTTCAGCGCATGGTCGGCCTGGTTGCCGAAGGTGGCGGTCGTGTCCTGAGTGGTGTGCAACGCGAAATTGAAGGTGTTGTCGCTGGCCTCGAACGGGAACGACACCGGGTAACCGGCGTTGTGCCAGCTGGCGTGGTCGCTGCAGCCGTAGCCGCAGAAGTCGTAGCCCACCGTCAGCGTGGGCAGGTAAAAGGCGGCGAGGCTGGCGATGAACTGGTTCTGCGCCGGGCTGGTGAAGTCGGTGTAGATCCAGAGGTCGGTGGCGTCGCCCTGGAAAGCCGTCATGTCCAGCTGCAGCACGCCCACCACCCGGTCACGGCGCCCGGCCTGGGCGGCCACCACGGCCTGGGAACCTCGCAGGCCCACCTCTTCGGCCGCGTAGGCGATGAAGCGGATGTTGCGCTTGGGCTGGTAGTTGGTGGCCAGCATCACGCGGATGATCTCGGTCAGGCTGGCCACGCCGCTGGCGTCGTCGTCGGCACCCGGGGCACGCTGCGTCTCGGCGGTGGCGGCGCCACCGTTGATGCTGTCCAGGTGCGCGCCCAGCACGATCGTCTCGCCGCTGTTGCCGGCACCCTGGAACAGGAGTTCCACCGACTTCTGCGCCCAGCCCGCATGCGTGATCTGCGTCACCTTCACATTGCGCCGGCCGGTGACGTTCAATGCCGTCCATTGATTGAACAACCAGTCCGACGCGGCCACGCCGTGGCTGCTGTTGTAGCGCCGGTTCTGGAATGCCGCCAGCTGCTCGATCGTCGACAGGATGTTGCTGGACTGCATCAGCGGCAGCCGGGCATTGACCGATGCCGGGTTGTCGATGGTGTAGCTGGGCAGGCGTTGAGCCACGGGTGCGGTGCCCAGCTTGGCCAGCACGGCCAGGGCCTCGGCTTCGCTCTCGTGGCGGGCATAACCACCGCACTTGTGCAGCGCCTGGTGGACGCTGCCGGTGAGCTCTTCGAGCGCGCTCTCGTCGACCTCGACCGCCAAGACCATTTCCGAACCATTCACCAGCGTGCTGCTGCCGCGCAGTTCGGGCTTGATGACGGGAACGCGGCGGGTCGACAGCACGCGGGCTTCGGGGGCCAGGGGCACCAGCAGCATGTAGGCGCGCTCGCCCAGCGTGATCCAGGTGGTGGCTGCCTGGGCAGACGGCGCGGCCAGGGCCGCAGCCGCAGCCAGGGCACTGAGGAGAGGAGCAAAACGCATTTGGGAACTCCGTGGAACGGAAGTGACAGTACACGGCATGTTATGCCAGCGACCGCGCCGCGGCGGTTCGGCGCAAGCGCCAGCCAGAGAACCCCCGCGGTCACGGGGCTCGGCTGATCGCAGCCTCGCAGCCTCGGTGCCTCAGTGGCTCATGCGCCCACGGCCCGGCCGGGACGCAGCCGCGCCACCAGCGCCCGCCGCTGGCGCGGAAACGCCAGCGCCAGCGCCGCGGCATACACCAGCGCGCCAGCGCCGGCAGCCAGGGCCAGCGGCCCGGCGCTCGGCCGGGCCTGCCAGCCCAGCGCCTGCGCGCCCACCAGCAGGCCCAGCATCAACAGAGAAGCGGCGAGCACGCGCGCGTACACGCCCAGCGGCACCACCAGCCCGAAACGATGGCGCAGCCAGGCAGCGTCGCCCACCGCCAGCACCACGGTGGCCCAGGCGCTGACGGCCACGGCGCCGGCCACGCCGTCCCACCACAGCCCCACCCCCGCGGCCAGGGCCATGACGCTGGCTTCGACGATGTCCAGCGCGATCATGTCGCGCGGCGCCTCGAACAGCAGGTACATCTGGTCCCAGCCGTGCATGCGCAGGTTGCGCACGCAGGCACCGAGCAGCGCCCAGGGCAGGATCTGCAGCGTCACGGCCTGGTATTCAGGCGCCACCAGCCAGGGCACGAAACCTGGCGCCAGCGCCCAGAAGCCCAGACCTGCCGGCGCCAGCAACGCCAGCAGCAGCGCCGAATTGTTGGCCATCTGGCGGCGCGCACCGTCGGCGTCACCGGCTTCCATGGCTTTCACGGCCAGCGGATAGGCGGCCGCGGCCACGACCATGGCCGCCACGCCCGACAGCCGCGTGGCCAGGCCCCAGCCCACCGACATCAGGCCCAAGGCCACGGCACCGGCGCCATGGTGCACGACGAAGCGGATGACGTTGCCACCCAGCCAGCTGAGCAGGTAGGCCAGCACCACCGGGGCGCCAAAGCGCCGGGCGTCGGCCAGCACCGCATGGTCGAGCGCCTGCGGCCGCACGAACAGGCCGAAGCGTGCCGCCACCACCGCGCCGACCAGGCCCTGGACCAGCGCAAACGCCGCCAGCACCCGTGCCGGCGTGGCCGCGTCCAGCGCCATCAGCACCAGCACCAGGGCCAGCCCACCCAGCGGCCCGGCCACCTGCACGGCCGAATAGGCGGCGATCTGGGCCTCGCGGCGCGCACGTTCGCTCAGGAAATTCAGCAGGCTGCGGCTGACCGTGAACGCACAGGCGCTGGCATAGAAGGCCAGTGGCAGGCCCGGGTCGGTGGCCAGGATGATGGCCACGGTGACCACCACCTGTGCCAGCGACGACAGCAGCAGCACCGCCGCTTCGGTGCTGGCCAGCGCCGTGGCGGGGCCGGCCTGGGCCAGCCTGCCGCCGTAACGCAGATAGAAGCTCGTCCACCAGGACAGGCAGACCAGGAACACCAGTTCCTGGCTGGCGAAGATCAGCATCGTCAGCCCGTAGTCGGCCGCGCCGAGTGCGTGCGTGAGCAGGATCGCCGCGGCCAGTTGCGCCAGCGGGCTGAGCAGCTGCGCCGGCAGGTAAGCCAGGGTCTGGCGGAACAGCATCCGGGCGCTACAGGCGCTACAGGCGGCTAGTGCACGGCCGCGCGGCCTGCTGGCTGCTGCGCCGCGGCGCCAGCCTCGCTCAGCGGGTCTGGCCAGGGGTGGACGATGCACAGCTCCGAGGCAAAGACATCGGTGCGGTCATCAGACCCCATGTCGTCGCCGGCAGCCGCGCGGGCGAACCAGATGTCACGCGGCCTGAACAGCCGGGTCGCCGAACTGCGGGCCTGCCGGGTTTCATGGACGAAGACCAGCAGCCCCAGCGCCAGCAGGCCGCGGGCCACGGCGCCGCGGTGCTGCAACAGCAGCGACCGGCTCTCGGCATAGATGAGTTGCGCTGCCGGCACGCCGCGCACGCGCATACGCTTGCAGACCACCAGCGACCGGCCGCCGGCATGTTCCAGCACCAGCGGCATGCAGCCGAGTTCGCGGTGGGCTTCGATCATGCTGCGCGGCGGGCCGGCCGGGGGCGCCGGCTCGTCGGGCGCCAGCGGGCGCAGCCGCACGCCAGAAGCAGGGTGCAGGCAGAGCAGCGGCAGCAGATGCAGGGCCACCCCGCGGTTGAGGGGCTGCAGGCCCAGCAGCGGCAGCATCTTCTGGACTTCAGGCGTGGGCGTCAGGTCGGTGACCAGCGTGTTCTTGTCGGCCAGCACATGGCGCAGCATGAAGCCCGCGCGCCAGCGGTGGGCCGGGCGCACGTACCAGCTGCTGATGTTCACGACGCGCTGCAGGCGCCCGTCGGGCCTTCGGTGCAGGCTGGCCGGTGTCAGCATCACGCCGACCGGTTCGCTGCCATCCAGCAGCAGGAAGCCCAGGGGCACACCGGCCTCGGCGTTGCCGCCGTAACGCTTCAGGCGCGCCAGGGCGCCGTTCCAGAACGGCCCGGGCAGTTGGGGGAAACCTTCGCACAGCAGACGCTCGGCATCGGCGAGGTCCGAGTCGTCTATCGGTCGCATCGGCGGGCATCACTTCGGGTAGCCCGCGATGATGGGCGGCGGCCGGGTGCCGCGCCAGCCCATAGCCCCACGGCACCTGAGGTTGCTGCCGCCTATGCCGCGGGTCCGGAGGGTTGCCCCTACTCCACCGCCTTCACGCGCGTGGGCACCTGCTGCGCGGTGCGGAAGGCGGCTTCGCGGTCGAGCCAGCCGAGGGTGGGCGTGGGCGGGAACGGGGGGTTCGGGCAGGGCTTCAGCCCAGGTGGTCGTAGCCCGTGGTCGGGCGCGTGAGCGCATGGGCCCGGGGCAGCAGGTCGCGGTGCTGCAACTGCCCCACCACGATGGCAGGATGCACGCCGATCTCGGCCGCGAAGGCCTCGATCTCGGTGGCCTCCTGCTCTTCGGGCGATTCGACGGTGTCGCCCGCAGCGGCGTCGTCCAGGAAGATGGCGCGCATCGGGTGCTTGAGCACGTGCGCCACCTTGTGGAAGAAGCTGAACCAGAACACGTCGTTGCGCTTGCCCAGCAGCGACAGCTGGATGAGCGGCCTGCCATGGAGGAAGCGGGCCACGCCCGAGACATGCGTGCTCGGCAGCGGTGGCACGAACGCCAGGGCCACGCCAGCATCGGCGCGCAGGCGCACGAGCGCCAGGCCGACCCGATCGTGAGGCTGGACAGCTGGCCTTTGCGATCGCCGGTAAGTTCTTCTCACTTGCCCGGCGCATGGCGAAGCTGTTCCAGGTGGACTGCCGCTGCCAGGTCATCCAGCCGGCTGTCCAGCATGTCGGCCGCCGCCTTCTGCCACCGGCGCTGCCGCGCCGACCTGTCTTCGCAGAGCCGCTTCAGCCTGGCGTCCAGGAACTCGATCTGCATCGCACTTTTCGTTCACCCCTGAGGTGAACAAATGGTCACGAACTTGCCGAATCGCCGGCTTCTTCCCCACGAAAAAGGGCCGGCGATGCCGGCCCTTGCGGGATTCGGTGGCGCCGGGCTTTGGCGCTCAAGCCCGCAACGCCACCAGCACCTCGTCCAGCATCTTCTTGGCGTCGCCGAACAGCATGCGGTTGTTCTCCTTGTAGAAGAGCGGGTTGTCCACGCCGGCATAGCCGCTGGCCATGCTGCGCTTCATCACGATGCTGGTCTTGGCCTTCCACACTTCCAGCACCGGCATGCCGGCGATGGGGCTGGTGGGGTCGTCCTGCGCGGCCGGGTTCACGATGTCGTTGGCGCCGATGACTATGGTCACGTCCGTGGTCGGGAAGTCCTCGTTGATCTCGTCCATCTCCAGCACGATGTCGTACGGCACCTTGGCTTCCGCCAGCAGCACGTTCATGTGGCCCGGCATGCGGCCGGCCACCGGGTGGATGCCGAAGCGCACGTTCACGCCCTTGTCGCGCAGCAGCTTGGTGATCTCGAACACCGTGTGCTGGGCCTGCGCCACCGCCATGCCGTAGCCCGGCACGATGATCACGCTCTTCGATTCCTTCAGCAGCTCGGCCGTCTCGGCCGCACTCACCGGTACCACCTCGCCAGCCGGCTGCGCAGCGCCGCCCGCAGCCGCCGGCGCCGGCGCGCCGCCACCAAAGCCACCGGCGATGACGCTGAAGAAGTTGCGGTTCATCGCCCGGCACATGATGTAGCTCAGGATGGCGCCCGAACTTCCCACCAGCGCACCGGTGACGATGAGCAGGTCATTGCTCAGCATGAAGCCGGTGGCCGCCGCCGCCCAGCCCGAGTAGCTGTTGAGCATGCTCACCACCACCGGCATGTCGGCGCCGCCGATGGCCATCACCATGTGGATGCCGAAGAGCAGCGCAATGACTGTCATCACCAGCAGCGGCAGCATGCCGGCGTTCACGTCGTGCGACTGCAGGAAGACGTAGCCGAAGTAGGCAACCACCAGCAGCCCCGCCAGGTTCATCAGGTGGCGCCCCGGCAGCAGCAGCGGCTTGCCGCCGATGCGGCCGGAGAGCTTGCCGAACGCGATGATCGAGCCCGAGAACGTGACAGCTCCGATCAGGATGCCGATGTAGATCTCGACTTCGTGGATCGTCTTCTCCACCGGCGTCGGGAAGACGGTGGAGGTGTCCACATAGCTCGCAAAGCCCACCAGGCAGGCCGCCAGGCCCACCAGGCTGTGCATCAGCGCCACGAGCTCGGGCATCTGCGTCATCTGCACCTTCTTCGCGGCGTAGAGGCCGATGCCCCCGCCCACGACGAGCGCGCCCACGATCCACGGGATGCCCGCGGCCGTGACGCGCGGCCCCAGCACCGTGGCGAACACCGCCAGTGCCATGCCGGCCATGCCGAGGAAGTTGCCGCGGCGCGCCGTCTCGGGGTTCGAGAGGCCGCCCAGGCTCATGATGAAAAGAATGATCGCGCCGATGTAGGCGACCGTGGCGAGGCTTGCGCTCATGTTCTTGTCTGCCCGTTCGTCACTTGCGGAACATGTCCAGCATGCGCCGCGTGACCGCGAAGCCGCCGAACATGTTGATGGCCGTGAGCACCAGCGCCACGACCGCACACACCAGGATCATCGTGTTGGGCCGGTCGGCGGCCCCCGCGGCATCCAGCGGCGGCGCCACCTGCACCAGCGCACCGATGGCGATGATGGAGCTGATGGCGTTCGTCACGCTCATCAGCGGCGTGTGCAGGCTGGGCGTGACGTTCCACACCACCATATAACCGACGAAGCAGGCCAGCACGAACACCGTGAAGTGCTGCAGGAAGCTCGCCGGCGCGTAGGAACCGACGAACCAGAACAGCACCGCACCGACCGCGAACACGATGGCCAGCGTCTTGGCCGACATCGGCTCTGCCGTGCCGTGGCCGTGGCCCTTGGCCTTGGCGGCAGGCGCTGCAGCGTCGGCCTTCGGCTTGGGCGGAGCGGCGGGCAGCTTCGGCGGCGGCGCGGGCCACGTGACCTCGCCTTCCTTGATGACCGTCAGGCCGCGGATGGCGTCGTCTTCGAAGTTGACGTTGACGGTGCCGTCCTTCGTCTTGCACAGCTCTTCCGTCAGGCGCAGCAGGTTGTTGGAATACAGCGTGCTGCTTTGCTTGGCCAGACGGCTGGCCAGGTCGGTGTAGCCGACGATGGTGACGCCGTGGCGCACCACGGCCTGCCCCGGCACGGTAAGTTCGCAGTTGCCGCCTTGCTCGGCCGCCATGTCGACGATCACGCTGCCGGGCTTCATCGTGGCCACCATCTCGGCGGTGATGAGCTTGGGCGCCGGCTTGCCGGGGATGAGGGCGGTGGTGATGATGATGTCCACCTCGCGGGCCTGCTTGGCGTACATCTCGCGCTGGGCCTTCTGGAAGCCTTCGCTCATGACCTTGGCGTAGCCGCCGCCGCCCGAGCCTTCTTCTTCGAAGTCGACCTTGACGAACTCGCCCCCCAGCGACACCACCTGGTCGGCCACCTCGGCGCGGGTGTCGTTGGCGCGCACGATGGCGCCCAGGTTGGCGGCGGTGCCGATGGCTGCCAGGCCCGCCACGCCGGCGCCTGCGATGAACACCTTGGCCGGCGGCACCTTGCCGGCGGCCGTGATCTGGCCGTTGAAGAAGCGGCCGAAGGCGTTGGCGGCCTCGATGACGGCGCGGTAGCCGCTGACGCCTGCCTGCGAGGTGAGCGCGTCCATCTTCTGCGCCCGGCTCAGCTGGCGCGGCAGCGCGTCGATGGCCAGCACCGTGGCGCGCTTGGCCGCCAGTTGCTGCATCAGTTCGGGGTTCTGCGCCGGCCAGACGAAGCCGATGAGCATGCCGCCTTCGCGCAGCAGCGCCACTTCTTCAGCACTGGGCGGGCGGACCTTGAAGACGATGTCGGCTCGGCCCCACAGGCCGGCTGCGTCGGGAATGACCTCGGCGCCGGCAGCGCGGTAGGCGTCGTCGCTGCAATTGGCCGCGTCACCCGCGCCGCTTTGCACCGCCACCTGGAAACCCAGCTTGATGAGCTTTTCCACCACCTCGGGCACGGTGGCAACACGCTTTTCTCCTGCCACGGTCTCAAGCGGAACGCCTATCAGCATCGAGTGCTCCTCGCGAAGTTTTTGTAGGTGATGATGGCGGGGAAACTGCTCGCGCCAAGGGTCCGCGAAGCTAACACAAAGACCCATTCCAAACGGGCAGGACTAGCATGCTCGCCATGAATACCCCCCGCTGGGCACCGAGTGTGACCGTCGCCGCCATCGTGCAGGAAGTGCCGCACGTCGCACACCAGCCGCGCCGCTATCTGCTGGTCGAGGAGCACACGCCCGAAGGACTGAAACTGAACAACCCGGCCGGCCACCTGGAACCGGGCGAAGGGCCGCAACAGGGCGTGATGCGCGAAGCGCTGGAAGAAACGGCCTGCGTGTTTACCCCGAGCTTCTTGCTGGGCGTGTACCTGTCGCGTTTCCAGCGGCCGACGCATGGCGAGGACGTCACCTACATGCGCTTTGCCTACCTCGGCACCGCCGGCGCGCCCGACCCCACGCGCGCGCTGGACGACGGCATCGTGCGCACGCTGTGGCTGACGCTGGACGAGGTGCGCGCGGCCAGCCTGGCGGGCCGCCTGCGCAGCCCGCTGGTGCTGCGCTGCCTGGAAGACGCGGAGGCCGGCCGCCGGTATGCGCTGGATGCCGTCACGGCCGATGGTTCGCTGCAGGCGCCCGACATCAAGCGCTGAGTTCGGCGCCAGCCGCAGCGTCAGCCAAGCCGCCCAGAGAGTCGGCGCTTCAGCCGCGGCGGCGGCTCGCCATGAAGCCCAGCACCGCCAGGCCGGCCAGCAGCATGGCGGTGGTGCCGGGTTCGGGCACCGCTGTCACGGTCAACGTGAAGCGGTCGCCGGCGGCCAGGCCAGCCAGCGTCCAGTCGGTGGCGCCGGCGGTGGTGCCCAGGGCGTCGCCGATTTCCACGTCCAGGAACTCCAGGGCGCTCAAGCGGATGGTCGCCGTGCCGCCGCTGGCGGTGATGCTGGCGATGCCACCAAACTGCGGCGTCACGCTGCCGACCGAGGCAAAGCTGCCGCGGTCCAGCGTGAAGTTGAAGCCGCTGAAGCCGGCGCCGGTGAAGTTGCGCAGCATCGCGTCCAGTGCGATCGGTGCGCCCATGTCGCCGGCGTCGACGCGGAACTCCAGCACCGCCGGTGCAAGGTTGGCGAAGTCGATGTCGAAGGACACGAGGCGGGTGCCACTGAAGTCGGTGACGACGGTGCCGCCCTGGGTGAGAGCGCCTTCCAGCGTGATGGCCGATGCCGGGGCGGCAGCCAGTGCGGACAGCGCGAATAGGGCCACGGATGCCGTGGCGAACAGATGTTTCTTCATGGTGTGTTTGTCCTTGTTCACAGGGTGACGTTGGCGAACGGGCCGGTGATGGCCAGCTTGACGCCGCAGTAGAGGTTCGCGTTGGTGCCGGTGGCCTTGTCGGTGAAGCAGCAGATGCCGCCGGCCACCCAGCAACCTTCGTTGGCACCGAAGATGGCCGCGCCGTTCTGGTAAGCCTGGGCACAGGGGCCGCTGGCCACGACATCGCCCAGGGTCGACGCGAGCGTGATGCCGAAGGCGTCGGGCAGCCCGCGCACCGCCAGGCCCCACAGCGTGCCGCCGGTCGCCAAGTCGAGCGCGCTGGCCTCGTGCGAGAAGCGGCCCAAGGCGGCCCGTGCCGCCACCGGGCCGGCGAAGGCAGCAGCGATGGCAGCCGAACCGCCCTTGAGCAGGCCCCGGCGGCGGCTGTCGGTGGATGTGTCCAGGGGAACTCCTCGTGGTCGGCGTGAACTGCGGCGGACGATGCCGGGCGCGTATGACCTGGCCATGTCAGTGCCGCTGTCGCGCCGGCCTGCCTGGCATGGCTGACCTGCCTGGCCTGCCTGACCTGCCTAACTTTGCTGAAGGCGCTAATGGCGCCGCCCGGGCTCAGGCCAGCACCCTGCTGTTCCGGCAGGGCCAGATCGCCCCAGGCAGCACCGTCCCGAGTGCCAGCCTGACGCTCGACATCACCAGCGCCGACTGGACCGGACAGCCCGAACGCCCCCTGCTCAGCGTGCAAATCACCGCCGTGCCGAAACCGCGAAGCGCCGCGATGCTCCTGGCCAGCCTGCCGACGCTGGGCGCGCTGGCGCAAGCCACTCGCCGCCGCGACTGGGCCCGCCGCGATAATCGAAGCCCTGGCACGGTGGGCTTCGATGAACTTCCAGCAATTGCGTTCGGTGCGCGAAACGGTGCGCCGCGGCTTCAACCTCACCGAAGTGGCGGCGGCGCTGCACACCTCGCAGCCCGGCGTCAGCCGCCAGATCCGCGAGCTCGAGGACGAGCTCGGCATCCAGATCTTCGTGCGCGCCGGCAAGCGGCTCACCGGCCTGACCGCACCCGGCGCTGCGGTGCTGCCGCTGGTGGAACAGCTGCTGCACGGCGCCGACAACCTGCAGCGCGCCGGGGCCGACTACGCCAATGCCACCCAGGGCACCCTGACGATCGCCGCCACCCATTCACAGGCGCGTTATGCCCTGCCGCCGGCCGTGCGCGACTTCAATGCGGCGCATCCGGGCGTGCAGCTGCGCCTGCACCAGGGTTCGCCGCCGCAGATCGCGCGCTGGCTGCTCGACGGCGAGGCCGACATCGGCGTGGCCACCGAAGCCCTGGCCGAATACCCCGAACTGGCAGCCCTGCCCTGCTATGCCTGGACGCACTGCGTGGTGGTGCCGCGCGGCCATGCGCTGGCCACCGAACAGCCGCTGACGCTGCAGCGCCTGTGCGACTTCCCCATCGTCACCTACGAGACCGGCTACACCGGCCGGCGCCACATCGACGACGCCTTCCGCCGCCAGCAACTGCAGCCCGGCATCGTGCTCGAGGCGATGGACGCCGACGTCGTGAAGACCTATGTCGAGCTCGGCATGGGCGTGGGCATCATCGCGGCCATCGCCTTCGACGAGGCCCGCGACAGCGGCCTGGTGGCCATCGACGCCCGCCACCTGTTTGCCACCAATACCACCCGGCTGGCGGTGCGCCGCGGTGCCTGGCTGCGGGCTTATGCCTACGACTTCATCACCCAGTTCGCGCCACCCCTGACCCGCGCGGTGGTTGAAAAGGCCGCGAGCCTGGCCCCCGGCGACAGCTTCGACATCTGAAGGCGCCCGGGCCGGTCCGGGCGCAAGTCGCCCTCAGGGCACCAGGGCCAGGAACAGGAAGGCCGCGAACAGCACCAGGTGCACGGCACCCTGCATCAGGTTCGTGCGGCCGGTGGCCAGCGTGATGGTGCTGACCAGGCAGGCCAGGGCCAGCATCACCATGTCCTTCGCCTCCAGGCCCAGCACCAGGGGCAGATCGAGCAGCACCGACGCCACCACCACCACCGGAATCGTCAGTCCGATGCTGGCCAGGGCCGAGCCCAGGGCCAGGTTCATGCTGGTCTGCAGCCGGTCGGCACGCGCCGCGCGCACGGCGGCCCAGGTTTCGGGCAGCAGCACGAGCAGGGCAATGGCAATGCCGATCACTGCCTTGGGCGCGCCCATCACGCTGATCGCCGACTCGATCGTGGGCGACAGCTGCTTGGCCAGGCCGACCACCGACACCAGCGCCACCAGCAGCAGCCCGAAGCTGGCCCAGGCCTGCCCAACCGGCGGCGGCGCGGCATGGACGTCTTCGTTGGCGGCCTGGGCCGGGGGCAGGAAATAGTCGCGGTGGCGCACGGTCTGCACGAACACGAACACGCCCCAGAGCAGCAGCGAAGAAACGGCCACGAAGACCAGCTGCGACACGGTGTAGGTGCCGGCGCTCGAACTCGTGGTGTAGCTCGGCATCACCAGCGACAGGCCGGCCAGGGCCACCAGCGCGGCCAGCGCTGAATTTGCGCCTTCGAGGCGGAAACTCTGCTCGTGGTGGTGCAGGCCGCCCACCAGCAGGCAGATGCCGACGACACCGGTGGTGATGATCATCACCGCGGCGTAGATGGTGTCGCGCGGCAGCGTGGCCTTGTCGGGCCCGCCGGCGAGCATCACCGAGACGATCAGCGCGACTTCGATGACGGTGATGGCCACCGCCAGCACCAGCGTGCCGAAGGGTTCGCCCACGCGATGGGCCACGACCTCGGCATGGTGCACGGCAGCAATGACGGCGCCGATCAGCGCCAGCGCACAGCCGGCGACGAGGGCCGCACCCAGGTTCAGGAAGAAGGTCGCGCCCAGCAGCATGGCGGCGGACACGGGAACGAGCCAGGCCCACAGGGGCATCGGGAAATCCTTGTCGTGAATGAACCGGGGGAGGCTAGACGAACAAGGCCGGATTGTCCGGCAGGCCGCGCCTTGCCCCACGGGGACCATGGCCGACAATGAAACGATGCACGCACACATGCCCCTCATCGTCACCCTGGCCGCCGCGCTCGGGCTGTCGCTGGTGCTGGGCTTCGTGGCAGCGCGCCTGCGCATGCCCGCGCTGGTGGGCTACCTGCTGGCCGGTGTGCTGCTGGGCCCGCACACGCCGGGTTTCGTCGCCGACGTGTCGCTGGCCGCGCAGCTGGCCGAGATCGGCGTGATGCTGCTGATGTTCGGCGTGGGCCTGCACTTTTCGCTCGACGACCTGATGTCGGTGCGGCGCATCGCCCTGCCCGGGGCGGTGGTGCAGATGGCGGTGGCCACGGCCATGGGCGCCGGCCTGGCGCTCTGGTGGGGCTGGTCTGCCGCCGGGGCGCTGGTGTTCGGCATTTCGCTGTCGGTGGCCAGCACGGTGGTGCTGCTTCGTGCGCTGGAATCGCGCGGCGCGCTCGACTCGCAGGACGGCCGCATCGCCGTGGGCTGGCTGGTCGTGGAAGACCTGGCGATGGTGCTGGTGCTGGTGCTGCTGCCGGCGCTGGTGGGGCTGGCCGGCGAAAGCGGTTCAGCGCCAGGCGCTGCCCCAGGGGATGGCGCCGGGGCCGGCATCTGGCTGACGCTAGCCAAGACGCTGCTGGCCGTGGGCGCGTTCGTCGCGCTCATGCTCGTGGGTGGCCGGCGCGTGCTGCCCTGGCTGCTGTGGCAGATTTCCAAGACCGGCTCGCGCGAGCTGTTCACGCTGTGCGTGATTGCCGTGGCCGTGGGCATTGCCTATGGCGCCTCGGCGCTGTTCGGCGTGTCGGTGGCGCTGGGGGCGTTCTTTGCCGGTCTGGTGCTGCGCGAATCCGAATTCGGCCACCGCGCGGCGCAGGAATCGCTGCCCTTCCGCGATGCCTTCGCCGTGCTGTTCTTCGTGTCGGTGGGCATGCTCTTCGACCCGCTGGTGCTGGTGGAACGGCCGCTGCAGGTGCTGGCCGTCACGGCGGTCATCATGTTCGGCAAGTCGCTCGCCGCAGCCTTGCTGGTGCTGGCGATGCGCTACCCGCTGAAGACGGCGCTCACGGTGTCGGTCAGCCTGGCGCAGATCGGCGAGTTCTCTTTCATCCTGGTGGCCCTCGGCGGCAGCCTGGGCGTGCTGCCGCCCGAGGCCAAGAGCTTGATCGTGGCCGGCGCGCTGCTCTCGATCGCGCTGAACCCGCTGCTCTTTTCCCTGGTGGACCCGTTCGAGCGCTGGTTCCTGGCGCGTTCAAGCTTCCTGCGCGGGCTGCAGGCGTACGAAGACCCGCTGGCCGAGTTGCCCGTCAGCACCGACCGCCGCTTCCTCAGCCAGCAGGTGGTGCTGGTGGGCAGCGGCTTCGTCGGCGAACGCATCGCCGCGGCGCTGGCGGCGCAGAACCTGCCGTTCATCGTGGTCGAACACAACCGCGAACGTGTGGAGAGCCTGCGCAGCAGCGGCATCCAGGCCGTGTTCGGCGACGCCAGCGACCCGCTCGTGCTGGTGCAGGCCCATATCGCCAACGCCGGCATGCTGGTGGTGACGGTGTCCGCAGGCACCGACGTGCGGCCGATGATCGAAACCGCCCGCACCCTCAACCCTGGCATCCGCGTCGTCGTGCGTGCACCCAATGCCGAAGAAGCCGCGCTGCTGCTGAAGGACGGCGCCCACCGGGCCGTGCACTTCAAGGCGGCACTGGTCGAGATCATGGTGCGCGACGTTCTGCAGACGCTGCACCCGCCGGCGGCAGACCCGCCGGCCAGAGGCAGCCCAGCCGCCGAGATCAGCTGACGACCGGCAGCAGCCAGCGCGCCAGCGTCGCGCGCAGCCGTTCGGCGTCGACCGGCTTGGTCAGGAAGTCGTTCATGCCGGCATCGAGCGCGGCAGTTCGTTCGCTGACCAGCGCAGCCGCCGTCAGTGCAATGATGGGCAGGTGGCATCCGGCCTGGGTGTCGCGCAGGGCGCGCGTGGCCTCGTGGCCGCTCATGTTGGGCATCTGCACGTCCATGAGCACGGCGTCGAAGGGCTGGCCGGTGTCGAAGGCCTGCTGCACCGCCAGCAGCGCCTGCCGGCCATCGTGGGCCTGGGTCACCTGCAGGCCCCAGCCTTCCATCATCGCCACGGCGATCATCATGTTGACCGGGTTGTCTTCCACCATCAGCACGCGGCGGCCGTGCAGCACGCCGGCCGAAGCGACCGGCCCGGAAACCGCCAGCGGCAGCGGCGCCACGGCCACCGGCGCGGCCGGCAGCGGCAGTTCGGCCCAGAAGCAGCTGCCCTGGCCGGGTGTGCTGTCCAGGCCGACTCGGCCGCCCATCAGCACCGCCAGTTCACGGCAGATCGACAAGCCCAGCCCGGTGCCGCCATAACGGCGGGTGGTCGACTCGTCGGCCTGGGTGAAGGGTTCGAAGAGCCGGGCCTGGACCTCGGCGCTGATGCCCTCGCCGGTGTCCTGCACTTCCAGCCGCACCACCGCGCCAGCACCAGGCAGGCGGGTCGCGCGCAGCGTGACGCTGCCGGCCGGTGTGAACTTGAGGGCGTTGCCGAGGTAGTTGGTCAGGATCTGGCGCACCCGCACAGCGTCGCCGAAGACCAGGCCGCGCACGTCGGCCGGGGCGTCGACATGCAACACGAGGCCGCGCGCGGTGGCCAGCGTGCCCCAGGTGCGCTGAAGCGACAGCAGCAGCTGGCCCAGGTCGAAGGCCGCGGTTTCCAGCTGCAGCTTGCCGGCCTCGATCTTCGACAGGTCGAGGATGTCGGAAATGATGTCGGCCAGGGCCTGTGCGCTTTCGGAGATCTGCTCCAGGTACTGCTGGCGGCGGATTTCGTCCAGCGCTGGCTGTCGTGCCAGGTGGGCCAGGCCGACGATGCCGTTCAGCGGCGTGCGCAGTTCGTGGCTGGTGTTGGCGAGGAACGCACTCTTGGCGCGGCTGGCGGCTTCGGCGTCGTCGCGGGCGCGGGCCAGGGCGAGCTCGAACTCGCGCCGCTCGGTGATGTCCTCGACGATCCAGACCGTGCCGCCATGGGCCGGCCGCGCCGGGTCGATGGCACGGCCGCGGATGCGGACGAGGAAACTGCTGCCGTCGCGGCGCCGCGCCTGGCGTTCGAGCTCGATGGCCTCGCCGCGCTGCAGGGGTTCGCGCACCAGGGCGCCAACCTCGGCGTAGTCGCTCTCGCTGGGCCAGACGGCACTGCCAGGCTGGCCGATGATCTCGCCCGGGCCCCAGCCATAGAGCGCCTCGAAATGGCGGTTGGCGAGCACGAACTTGCTGTCGGATGTGACCGCGATGCCGACCGACGCATTGGCGAGGATGACCTCCCGATCGAGCCGGGCACGTTCGTTCTCGGTGACGTCGCGGCCGTTGATGACCATGTAGTCACGGCGGTCCATGGCGAAGCGTGCCGCCGACACCAGCAGCGAAAACTCTTCGCCATCGCGCTTGACGAAGCGCACCGGCAGGTCGGACACGCGGCCATGCTGCTGCATCAGCGCCACGAATTTCTGCCGTTCCTCGTCCTTGTGCCAGACGCCGAGCTCCAGCGAAGTGCGGCCCACCGCATCGGCCGCGGCATGGCCGGTCACCGCTTCGAATGCATGGTTGACCATGACATAGCGGCCCGTCGCCAGGTCGGTCAGCGTGATCAGGTCGGGGCTGGTGGCCACCAGGTGCGAGAGCATGGCCTCGCTGCGGCGCACGGCTTCCTCGGCACTGCGCCGTTCGGTGTCGTCGATGTAGATCGCCAGTGTCGCCGGCCCACCCTCGCTGGCCACGCGCACGCCAGCGGCGCGCACCCAGACCGTACGCTCGCCCGCCCGCAGCCGGAAGTCGGTGACCGGCACGGCGGCGCCGGGGGGCAGTTGCTCCAGCTCTTCGAGACGCCGGCGCGCACGTTCACGCGAGTCGCCGGCTTCGTAGTAGCTGAGCAACTCGCCCGAGCGCAGCGTCGCCAGGTCGGGCACGTCGAACAGCCGCAGCGCCGCCGGGTTGGCGCCAAGGATGCGGCCCTGGCGGTGCAGCACCAGCGGCGTGGGAATGCGCGTGAACAGCTCGTGGTAGCGCGTCTCGGTGGCCAACAGGGCCTCGCGGGCGGCGGTGTCGGCGGTGATGTCGCGCGCCACGCCCCAGTAGCCGGTGAACTGGCCGCGTTCACCGAAACGCGGTTCGCCGCTGACCAGGAAATGCAGCTCGCGGCCGTCCAGCGCCTGCCAGCCGATGGGCAGGTCGCGAAAGGGTGCGCGTGCGTCGAGTTCGGCCAGCAGCTGGTCCAGGATTTCGGGGTCGCACACAAAACGTGGCAGCCGCCACGGCACGGAGCCCAGGCCGCCCTGCGCCGTCAGCTTGCCGGATTCGTCGTCGTGGTAGACGGCGGCGGCGATGCGGTAGTCGGTGTCCAGCTCCCAATAGGCGTCGGCGGCCAGCGCCAGCAGGCCGCGGTAGCGGCTTTCGCGCTGGCGGGCGATGGTCAGATGGCGTTCCAGGCTGTTGAACAGCAGCAGCCCGGCCAGCCAGCCCACGGCCAGCGCCAACAGGTGCAGCACCAGGACATGGCCCGGCGGCGGCACGGACGCCGCGGGCCAGGGCAGGCCCTGCCAGGCCACCATCATCAGGCAGGCCGCCGCCAGCGCGGCAAGACCGAGTGCCGGGCGCGGGCCCACCGCCGCGGCGGTACCCAGCACCAGCAGCGGCGGCAGCAGCAAGGCCGGGTTCAGCAGGCCCCAGCCCAGCGCCACGCCGCTGCCGGTGATGACCAGCACCGCCACCCCGGCCCACAGGCTGAAAAGCGTGGGCAGCCAGCCATCGGGCGCACGCTGGCTGGCCAGGCACGCCAGGCCCAGCCCGGCCATCGCCAGCGCCGAGCCGATGGCGCGACCCTCGGTGCCGTGAAAGGCCAGCAAGGCCAGCAGGCACAGGCCGCAGCCCGCCGCCAGCAGCAGCAGGCCGCGGCGCAGCAGGCGCCCGGCCTGCAGCGCGTAGGGCAAGGGTTCGCGGGCGGCCGAGGGCCGGGGCACGAAATCGGTCAGCTGCGAAAGGTGAGACGGGGTTTCTGTGTTCACAGGTGGGTTCGGCCGCAGACACCCCGATTGTCGGGCCGCGACGAACAGGCCGCTCGCCTGGGTCGCTTCAGGCGGCAGCCGGCTTCAGGGCGGCGCGCGTGGCTTCGGCCGCCGCGCGTGCAGCAGAAGCGAAATCGGCCCCGCCACCGGCATACAGCACGGCACGCGACGAGCTGACGATGACTGGCGATTGCGGGCCCCAGGCCGCGCGCACCGTGGTCTGGGCGTCGCCGCCCTGGGCGCCGACGCCGGGGATCAGCAGCGGCAAGGTCGGCGCGAGGGCACGCACACGCGCCAGTTCCTGCGGAAAGGTGGCGCCCACGACGAGGCCGATCTGGCCGCCGCGGTTCCATTCACCGGCGGCCAGCCGGGCGATGTGTTCGTAGAGCAGGCCACCACTGGCCAGCGGCTGCGCCTGGAGGTCGCTGCCGCCGGGGTTGCTGGTGCGGCACAGCAGGATCAGCCCGCGGCCGCTGTAGTGCATGTACGGTTCCAGCGAGTCCAGGCCCATGAAGGGCGACAGCGTCACCGCATCGGCCTGGTAGCGCACGAAGGCCTCGCGGGCGTACTGCTCGGCGGTGCTGCCGATGTCGCCGCGCTTGGCATCCAGGATCACCGGCACCTGCGGCGCGCGCTGGCGGATGTGGGCGATGAGGCGCTCGAGCTGGTCTTCGGCGCGCTGCGCGGCGAAGTAGGCGATCTGCGGCTTGAAGGCGCACACCCGGTCGGCGGTGGCGTCGACGATGGCTCTGCAGAAGTCGAAGATGCGCGCCGGGTCGTCTTTCCAGGCGCCGGGGAAACGCGCGGGTTCCGGGTCCAGGCCCACGCAGAGCAGCGAATCGTGGGCGGCCTGCGCGGCCAGCAGCTGGCTGCGGAAGTCGGGGCGGTTGGCGGCGGGGACCATGCCCGTCACAGCCAGCGCCGCGCCAGGGTTTCGGCCAGGCCGGTATAGCTGCCGGGTGTCATGGCCAGCAGGCGCTGCTTGTCGGCTTCGGGCAGCGCCAGCCCGCGGATGAAGCCCTGCATCAGCTCGCGCGTGATCGGCTTGCCTTGCGTGAAGTCCTTCAGCTGCTGGTAGGGGTCGGGCAGGCCGTGGCGGCGCATCACCGTCTGCACGGGTTCGGCCAGCACCTCCCAGGCGCTGTCGAGGTCGGCGGCCAGCTGCGCCTCGTTCACCTGCAGCTTGCCCAGGCCACGCGCCAGGCTGTCCAGCGCCAGCACCGTGTAGCCCAGGGCCACGCCCATGTTGCGCAGCACGGTGCTGTCGGTCAGGTCGCGCTGCCAGCGGCTCACGGGCAGCTTGTGCGCCATGTGCGACAGCAGCGCATTGGCCAGGCCGAAGTTGCCCTCGGCGTTCTCGAAGTCGATCGGGTTCACCTTGTGCGGCATGGTGCTGCTGCCGACTTCGCCGGCCTTCACGCGCTGCTTGAAGTAGCCCACCGAGATGTAGCCCCAGACGTCGCGCGACCAGTCGACCAGGATGGTGTTGGCGCGGGCGATGGCATCGAACAGCTCGGCCATCCAGTCGTGCGGCTCGATCTGGATGGTGTACGGGTTGAAGGCCAGGCCGAGTTCCTGTTCGACGACACGGCGGCTGAAGGCTTCCCAGTCGAAGCCCGGGTAGGCCGCCAGGTGGGCGTTGTAGTTGCCGACCGCCCCGTTCATCTTCGCCAGCAGCGGCACCGCGGTGATGCGCGCCCGCGCCGTGGCCAGCCGGGCGGCGACGTTGGCCACTTCCTTGCCCACGGTGGTGGGGCTGGCGGTCTGGCCGTGGGTGCGGCTGAGCATCGGCAGCGCCGCCATCTCGTGCGCCATCTGCGTGAGCTTGGCCAGCACCGCGTCCAGCGCCGGCAGCAGCACGTCGGCGCGCGCGGCGCCCAGCATCAGCGCGTGGCTGGTGTTGTTGATGTCTTCGCTGGTGCAGGCGAAGTGCACGAATTCGCCGGCGGCCAGCAGTTCCGGGTGGTCGGCGAAGCGCGACTTCAGCCAGTACTCCACCGCCTTGACGTCGTGGTTGGTGGTTTTCTCGATGTCCTTGATGGCCTGCGCGTCGGCTTCGCTGAAACGCATCACCAGACCACGCAGCAGCCCGCGTGCGGCTTCCGACAGCGGCCTGAATTCACCGAAACCGGCGTCGGACAGGGCGATGAACCATTCCACCTCGACCTGCACGCGCCGGTGCATCAGCCCGTATTCGCTGAGCAGCGGGCGCAGCGCAGCCACCTTGGCGGCGTAGCGCCCGTCCAGCGGGGAAAGCGCACTCAGCGCGGAAGGGGCAGAAGCGGCGGAAGGCGTGGTGGCAGGCATCCGCCGATTTTAGGTGCCGGCGCCGAACCAGCCGCCCGCTACCAGCGCACCTCGAAGCGGCATTCCGGGTCGCCGCAGGCCTCGCAGGCCACTTCGAACACCCGCGCCTTCGGATGCACCAGCACCTGGAACAGGCGCTCGAAAGTCATGGCGTAGTAGTCGCAGGCCGGCACGCTGCTGGTCAGGCCCTGGCACAGCGGGTTGTGGCGGATGCGCAGCACCACCGGCTGGCCGATGGCGGCGCTGGCGCTGAATTCGCCGCTGCCGACGAAGGTCCAGGCATTGCGGCGCACGGCCGTCAGCAGCAGCCGTGCCGCCGCGAATGCGGGCAGGCTGCGCAGCAGGCGCTGGGCCAGGCGCGGGATGCGGTGGGCCAGCAGGTAGTCGCCCGTGGCCCGGCCAGCAGCACGCGACACCTCGCTGGCCCGCACCTGGCCCAGTTCGCGTTGCAGTTCATGGTGCAAGCTGCGGACCTCGGCCTCGTCGACCATGTCCTTCGGCGGCTGAAGCAGGTGGTGCAGCAGGCCGGCACGTTCGAACAGCGCCCAGGTGGCGCCGCTGCCCACCCGCGGCGGCAGGGCCTGCGCAACGCGCGTGATGGCGTTCGGGCCGATGCGGCCCAGCTTCGGGCCACCGGCCTGCACCGCCGCTGTCATGTGGGTGCCCTCTGGTCGCCGACTCCCGCCCCTTCAGCCAGCTGTTCGCTGCCGCCACCGCAGGCCATCGCCGCGGCGGCGATCTCTTCGCCCTTGCGCCGCTTGTGTTCGATCTTCGGGCCGTGCATGGTCACCCAGTTGGCGTCGGCCTCGGCCAGAGCGCCCGGGTCGGCACGGGTGAAGGTGCGGGTGGTGTCGAAGGCGAAGTCCACACCCTTCTTGCCGAATGCGTTCAAGGGGCCCCAGTAGCCCACCCGGCCCAGGTCGTAGAAGGTGCGCTGGAAGCCGCTCTTCAGGAAGGCCTTCAGGCAGCCCATCAGATACTTGCGCTTGACCTTGTCCTTCTCGAACGGGTACTGGAAGAAGCTCTTGTTCATGAAGAACCGGCGGTAGTTGTTCATCACCCGGTCCAGCAGCTCGGCGCGGTCCATCGCGTCGGGCTTCATGATCGGCGTCACGAAGTTGTACTTCTCGAAGTCGAACACCTCGACCTTGTCCCCGAGTTCCTGGAACAGGTCGCTGAAGGGCCAGGGCGTGTACATCGCCCAGTTGGCCATGTCGGGGTTCCAGTCGCGCGCCATGCGGTAGGTTTCCTCCAGCGTCTCGGCGGTCTCGTTTTCCAGGCCGACGATGAACTGCGCCTCGGTCACGATGCCGGCTTCGCGCAAGAGGCGGATGGCCTTCTTGTTCTGCTCGATCGTGGTTTCCTTGTTGAAGCGGTCCAGCTTCAGCTGCGCCGCCGCTTCGGTGCCCAGGCTCACGTGCACCAGGCCGGCCTTGCGGAACATCGGCAGCAGCTTCTCGTCGCGCAGGATGTCGGTGACGCGGGTGTTGATTCCCCACAGCACGGGCAACTGGCGCTCTATCAATTCCTCGCAGAAGGCGATGAACTTCTTGCGGTGGATCGTGGGTTCCTCGTCGGCCAGGATGAAGAAGCCGACGCCGTGGTTCTTCACCAGGCCCTCGATCTCGTCGACCACGGCCTTGGGCTCGCGGATGCGGTAGTCGCGCCAGAACTTCCACTGGCTGCAGAAGCTGCAGGTGAACGGGCAGCCGCGCGCAAAGTTCGGGATGGCCACGCGCACCCCCATCGGGATGTAGATGTACTTGTCCCATTCCAGGATGCCCCAATCGGGCTGGATGCGGTCCAGGTCCTGGATGGGCGGCTCGGCAGGCGTGGCCACCACCTTGCCAGCACCGGCTGCGCGGTCCAGGAAGGCGATGCCGGCCACGGCATGCGGGTTGGCCGCGAAACTGCCGTCCTCGATGGCGCCCACCAGGTTCAGGAACACCTGCTCGCCTTCACCGCGCACCACGGCGTCGATCCAGGGCGCTTCCTTCAGCACCTGCGGGTACATGAAGGTGCCGTGGATGCCGCCGAGCACGGTGACGATGGCCGGGTTCACTTCCTTGGCCACCTGCAACAGGCGTTCGGCCTTGTAGATGGCGGGTGTGATGGCGGTGCAGCCCACCACGTCGGGGCGCAGTTCCTCGATGCGCGCGCGCACCTGGTCGTCGCTCAGGTGATGCGTCATCCCGTCGACGAAATGCACGTCGGTGTAGCCCGCGGCCTTCAGGTAGCCGGTGAGGTAGGCCACCCAGGCCGGCGGCCAGTTGCCGGCGATCTCGGCGCCGCCCGAATGGTAGTTGGGGTGGACGAAGAGGATGCGCATCGCGGAGCTCACTGAGTTCGGGCGGGGAGGCCATCGTCTGACTGTCAGGCGAACGCCACTTTGCGCTGCGTCAAAAAACTCTGACAACTTGGCCAAGTTGCCGCACCGTCCTAAACTGCCGCCATGCTGGTCCCGAAACACATCGACGTGCGTGCGCTGTGCTTCGACGTCTTCGGCACCGTCGTCGACTGGTACGGCAGCGTGCAGGCCGAAGTTCAGCGCCTGGCCCTGCCTGTGGATGGCGGCGACTTCGCCCTGGCCTGGCGCGCCGGCTACGCACCGGCCATGCAGGACGTGCGCAGTGGCGCGTTGCCCTGGACCGACCTGGATGGCCTGCACCGCCGCATCCTGAACCGCCTGCTCGCCGAACGTGGCATTGCCCTGCAGGAGGCACAGGCCGCCGAGCTGAACCGAGTCTGGCACCGCCTGCAGCCCTGGCCCGACAGCGTGACCGGGCTGACGAAGCTGAAACGCCGGTTCACCATCACGACGCTGAGCAACGGCCATGTGGCGCTGTTGCTGAACATGGCCAAAAACGCCGGCCTGCCCTGGGACATGGTGCTCAGCGCCGAACTCTTCGGCCACTACAAGCCCGACCCCGAGGTCTACCTGGGTGCGGCCCGGCTGCTGGGACTGGCGCCGGCGCAGGTGATGATGGTGGCCGCCCACCCGAGTGACCTGCGCGCCGCTGCCGCCTGCGGCCTGCGCACGGCCTATGTGCCGCGGCCGCAGGAAAGGGGGCCGGGGGGCACGATGGAAGCCTGGACGGCGGGGGAATTCGACCTGGTGGCCGACGACTTCCTCGCCCTGGCACAAGCCCTGGGTGCGGGCTGAGGTTGGATGCGGAATGCTCAGCCGAGAAAGGCCCACAAGCCCAGCAGCGACGTGGCCAGGCCCAGCGTCAGCAGGTACAGCGTAGCCACCAGCCCGGCACGCAGCCAGCGCGCCCACCAGCGGCCGCCGTAGACCCGCTTCATGGCCATCAGCGTGTAGACCGGCACGGCCAGCCACAGCAGGTTCAGCCAGCCCCAGGGCAGCAGCAGCAGGCCGAACACCAGGAACCACGCGGTATGCACGTGCAGCGCAAACACCAGATGCTCGGTGTACCGCAGGCCACGGCCACGGTAGGCCAGCTTCAGCCACAACGCGAACGCCGGCAGCAGCACGAACATCGACGCGCCCAGGTTGGCCACGAAGCGTTCGCTGACCTGCCGCACCATACCTTCCAGGGCCTCGGGCTTGACGTCAATGCGGCGCTGGATGCGTTGACACAGCCAGCCAGGCAGCTGTTCGCAGAAGAAGACGCCGTCCTTCATGCCCGCCCGGCCGGGCCCGAGGCTGATGCTGCCATTGCGCGGCTCGGTGCCGTCCATGCGCACGAGGCCCGGCGCTTCCAGGCTGGCCGTCGCGCTGATGCGAAAGAGCAGCAGGACCACCAGGCTGACGCTGAGGTACAGCCGCAAGGGCAACACATAGTGCTTGCGCCGGCCGGCCAGGTATTGCGCCGTGAGTTCGCCCGGCTTCAGCAGCAGCAGTTTCAGCGTGCGCCAGAGCGCGCCTTCGGTGGCGAAGTAGGCACCACCGAACTGCTGCAGGAACTCACCCAGCTTCGGCGGCCGTACATGGGTTTCCTGGCCGCAGGCCGGGCAATGCAAGGCCGGCTGGCCGCCGGCCCTGGGCAGCAGTGGTTCGCCACAGTTCAGGCATGCGAGGTGCACCAGGGCGGGTGCAGGCGTGGCTGGGTTCGGGTTCACAGCAACACACTCGCCAGCACCGCCAGCGGCACCGCCACGCTCAGCAAGGCAAAGTAGTACCCCGACAGGGCGAGCCCCCGCACCCAGCGCGACCACCAGCGGCCGCCGTACACCCGTTGCCCGGCCATCAGCGTGTAGACCACCATGATCGCCAGGGCCAGCACGGTCAATGGCAGCCAGTTGGCCAGCAGCGCCAGCAGCATCACCGACCAGAAGGCATGCAGGTGCAGCGCAAACACCAGATGCTCGGCATAGACCATGCCGCTGCCGGCGTGAAGTACACGCAGACCCAGCGCGAACAGCGGCAGCAGCAGGAACATGACCACGCTCCAGTTGGCCACGACACGCTGGTTGGCCTGCTGGAGCTTGACCAGGAATCCCGGCGGGTCGGCCTGCAGTGCTTCGCTGATGCGCACGCACACCCAGCGCGGCATGCGTTCGCAGACCAGCACGCCGTCGCGAATGCCGGCCTTGCTGCCATAGAAGTTGAGCACCGCGGTGGGCTTGCCGCTGCGCAATGCCGACGCCAGTGCCGGGTTGTCGAGCCCGGAAATCGGCGTCACCTCGGCCACGAAGCGCACCACCAGCAGGGCCAGCACGCTCAAGCTCAGATAAAGCCGCAGCGGCAGCACATAGTGCTTGCGCCGTCCGGCCAGGTAGTGCTGGGTGAGCGCACCGGGCTGCGTGAACAGCAGCTTCAGCGTGCGCCACAGCGCACCTTCGGTAGACAGGTAGGCGCCGCCGAACTGCTGCAGGAATTCGCCCACCGAAGGCGGCCGCACGCGCACTTCCTGGCCGCAGCCCGGGCAGAACGGCGGCGGCGCTTCGCCCAGGGCACGGCTGCAGTTCGGGCAGGCCAGGTCGGCAGGGGTGGGCGCGGTCATGAACCGCGACGCTAACGCAACTACCGGCGCAGCGCGGGGCCACCGGTGCGGCCTAAACTCCGCGGGCACGCCTGCGCAGCCGTACGACCCGACCGACACCGATGAAACGTTCCACGAAGGCCGCGGCCGCCGCCGTGCTGCTGCTCGCCACCGCAGCCGCCGCCTGGTGGTGGCAGCAACGCCCCGTCAAGCCGCCGCCAGACAAGTACCGCACCGCGCTCGTCGACCGCGGCCCCATCACGCAGGTGGTGATGGCCACCGGCACGGTGCAGCCGGTGACGACCATCACCGTCGGCACCCAGGTCAGCGGCACGGTGATGGAACGCCTGGCCGACTTCAACGACCGCGTGAAGGCCGGCCAGGTGCTGCTGCGCCTGGACCCCACCAACCTGCAGGCGCGTTTGCGCCAGGCCCAGGCCCAGGCCGCCAGCGCCCAGGCCGGCGTGGCGCTGGCCACGGCCAGCCTGGAACGCAACCGCCAGCTGGTGGCGCAGAACTTCATCAGCGGCCTGGCGCTGGACCAGAGCCAGCGTGAGTTCGACGCCGCCCGCGCCAGCCTGGAACTGGCCCGCGCGCAGGTGGACGCGGCGCAGGCCGACGTCAACAACAGCGTCATCCGCAGCCCGATCGACGGCGTCGTCATCCGCCGCAACATCGACGTCGGCCAGACCGTGGCCGCCAGCTTCCAGACGCCCGAACTCTTCCTGCTGGCGCGCGACCTGCGGCAGATGCAGATCCACACCAACGTCAGCGAGGCCGACGTCGGCCAGGTGCAGCCCGGGCAGCAGGTGCGCTTCACGGTGGACGCCTACCCGCAGGCCGAATTCGAGGGCCAGGTGCAGCAGTTCAGGCTGAATTCGACGACAGCGCAGGGCGTGGTCACCTACAACATCATCGTCAGCGTCGACAACAGCGACGAACGCCTCAAGCCGGGCATGACGGCGCAGACGCGCATCGTGCTCGAAAGCAAGCCCGATGTGCTGCGCCTGCCCACCGCCGCGCTGCGCTACCAGCCCGACGACGACGACCGCAAGGCCATCGCGGCGGCAGCGGCCAAGGGGGCGTCTGCCCCCGCCGCGGCGGCAGCGGCCGCGGCGGCAGCGGCAGCCAGTGCCGCACCCCAGGCCGCACTGGCGGGTGACGATGGCGTGCTCACGCGCACACGTGGCGGCCAGCGTGTCTACCGCGTGTGGACGGTGGGGCCGAATCAAGTGCCGCAGCCGCACGAGGTGACCGTGGGCATCGCCAACACCCGCTTCACCGAACTGGCACAGGTCCTCAGCGGCAGCGTCAAGGCTGGCGACGCGCTGATCACGCGCCGCGCCGACACGCCGGCGAATGCGCGCTGAAGACGCGACGAACGGCAGCGCGAACATGGCGGCAGCCGACGTCATCCGCCTGACGGGCGTGAGCAAGAGCTACCGCAACGGCGAAATCGTGACGCCGGTGCTGCACGACATCGACCTGACGGTGGGCGCCGGCGAATACGTGGCGCTGATGGGCCCCAGCGGTTCCGGCAAGAGCACGCTGATGAACCTGCTGGGCCTGCTCGACCGTGCCGACGCCGGCCACTATGTGCTGGCCGGGCGCGACGTGACCGAGCTCAGCGCCGCGCAGCAGGCCGAGGTGCGCAACCAGACCATCGGCTTCGTCTTCCAGAGCTTCAACCTGCTCAAGCGCATGAACGTGCTCGAGAACGTGGCGCTGCCACTGCTCTATGCGGGCCTCTCGCGCGCCGCGGCGCGCAGCCGCGCGCAGGAACTGCTGGACCAGGTGGGTCTGGGCGCCTTGAGCCAACGCCTGCCCAGCCAGTTGAGCGGCGGCCAGCAACAGCGCGTGGCCATCGCCCGTGCCCTGGCCTGCCGCCCGCCACTGCTGTTGGCCGACGAGCCCACCGGCAACCTGGACACCCAGACCACTGAGGACGTGTTGGCCCTTCTGGACGCGCTCAACCGCGACCAGGGCCTGAGCATCGTGCTCGTGACGCACGAAAACGATGTCGCAGCACACGCCAAACGGCTGGTGCGGCTGAAGGACGGGCGGGTGGTGTACGACGGCGCGCCGGGGGGGAGTCTGTGACAGCTTGCGGCCCGTTGCGGTCGTTCGCTCGGACCCCTTCGGCTGTCGAAGTGGGTCCCGTGGGCTGGGCGAGCCGGGTGGCCCCTTCCGCTCATGTCCCCCGCCTTCGGCCGCCCATGAGCCTTCGGCTCATGGGCGGCCGAAGTCTCCTCCTTTACTTCGCTCCAGGG
>JALHPF010000042.1 GCA_022842595.1 Rubrivivax sp. | reverse complement strand
CAGCCGGCTCCTCCTTTACTTCGCTGCGCAACACACCCCAGCCACCTGATCCGGCCGCGGGTTTTGCATTCCACCGTCGCGCGCCGACACGTTGGCGGGCTGGGTGAGTCGGGTGGCCCACGCAGCGAAGTAAAGGAGGAGCCCACGGTCCGTCAGGTGCCTCTGGCACCTGACGGACCGTGGGCGGGGGACATGAGCGGAGGGGGCCACCCGGCTCGCCCAGCCCAAGGGACCCGCATCGACAGCCGAAGGGGTCCGAGCGAACGACTGCAACGGGCCGCAAGCCGACACCCGGCAGACAGCGCGCCGCCCGTGGCACACCACGACGTCGACAGCAGGATGCCAAGGACCGGTCCGAGCCAGCTGAAGAGTGGGCAGCATCAAGCGTACGGGAACGGCTCCTGGCGGGGGCAAGCGCTCGATGGCGGGAGACACGCCCCACTGCCGCCCCTTAGTTCACGAACGTCACGTGTCGAAAGGATGGGTCTGCAGGCCGCCGCTGCTAAGCTCGTTCGACCATGTCCACTGCAGCCACAGACCTCACCGGCGCGGGCAACCCCAGCGCCTTGCCGCCCGGCACCCGCCTGGCCGAGTTCGAGGTGCGCCGGGTCATGGGTGTGGGTGGCTTCGGCATCGTCTACCTGGCTTTCGACCATGCGCTCGAGCGTGAAGTCGCGATCAAGGAATACATGCCCTCGTCCCTGGTCGGGCGCACGGCCACGCTGCATGTGTCGCTGCGTTCGCAGGCCGACGCCGAAACCTTCGACATCGGGCTGAAGTCGTTCGTCAACGAGGCGCGCCTCTTGGCCAGCTTCGACCACCCGTCGCTGTTGAAGGTGCTGCGCTTCTGGGAAGCCAACGGCACGGCCTACATGGCCATGCCCGTGCTGCGTGGGCAAACCTTGAAGCAGATGCGCCAGGCCGCCAGCGCAGCGCCGGAAGAGGCCTGGATGCGCGAGCTGCTGGCGTCGATGCTGGACGCGCTTGAACGCCTGCATGGCGCCAACGTCTACCACCGCGACATCTCGCCAGACAACATCCAGATCGAGCCCGACGGCCGCGCCGTGCTGCTGGACTTCGGCGCCGCGCGCCGCGTGGCCGCCGACAAGAGCCAGACGCTGACGGCCATCCTCAAGCCCGCTTATGCCCCGATCGAGCAGTACGGCGAAGCCGGCTCGGTCAGGCAGGGGCCGTGGACCGACTTCTACGCCCTGGGCGCCACGCTGCACTTCCTGCTGCTCGGCCGCCCGCCGGCACCGGCCACGGCACGCACGCTGCACGACGATGCCCCGAGTCTTGTCGAACGTGCACCCGCGGGTTACAGCGCCGACTGGCTGCGTCTGGTGGACTGGATGTTGGCGCCGAAACCGTCCGACCGGCCGCAAAGCGTGGCAGCCTTGCGCGAAGTGCTCCAGGGCCGGCGCATGGCGCCTGGACGGGCGGCAGGGCCGCCCGGCGCGGTGCCTTCAGAGGACATCGATCGCACCGTGCTGATGGCCCGGCCACAGGCACTGGCTGCGGCGCCTGCGGCCCGGGCCGCTCCTGCCCGTCGTTCGGTCGCGGTGTGGCTGGGCGGGGCCGCAGTAGCCCTGCTGGCCATCGTGGCGGGGGGCTCCCTGTGGATGCAGCCGGCCGTGGCGCCTCCGGCTGCCGCCATGGGGCCCGCCACGCCAGCAGAAGTCGTGGCCCAGCCACAGCTGCAGCCACCAGCCGCACCCGCATCCGAAACCGCACCTGCAGCCACCGCCGCACCCGCGGACGCGACCGCGGCCAGGCCTTCCGCTGCTGCTGCCAGCACGCCGCCGGCAGCCGCGACGATGGCCAGGTCCGTCGAACTTCCGGTGACCGCCAGGCAGAGCCCGCGCGGCGACACCGCAGCCGCCCCGCCTGCCCCCGCCCGGATCCTGTCACCGGCCACTGAATCCCGAGCGGCAGGACTCACAGCACCTGCCGGTGGCCGCCAGCAGACAGCGAATGCCACGTCGACAACGCCGGCCGGGCCGGCCGAGACCACCGCGCCAGACTCCGCTGGCGACCCGGCAGCCCAGGGCCCGGAAGCGACCTGCAGCACCCGGCCGCATCTGCGCTACTTCGCGTGCATGGAACGCATGTGCTGGCGTTCAGAGAACCGGCAACACCCGGACTGCCTGAAGTGGCGCAAGGACGTCCCGGCGAACAACTGACGCCGCAACGTCAGGTGGCCACGAACTGCGAGATCACGGCCACGCTGGCCAGCACCACGAGCGTTGGCACACGCCTCGACAGCAGCAGCCCCAAGGCCACGGCGACCAGCACCCAGTCGCCCGGCGAGTTGACGGCGCCTGCGCTGACCGGCCCCGCCAGCGCCCCGGCCAGCACACCCACCACGGCGGCGTTGACTCCGGCCATCGCGCTGCGCGCGCCGACGCGCCGGCGAACCACGTCCCAGAACGGCAAGACCCCGGCCACCAGCAGGAACGCCGGCAGGAAGATCACCCCCAGCAACAACATTCCGCCGCCGAAGCCGCCCAGCGGCGCCGGCATCACGGCGCCCAGATAGGCGGCAAAGCTGAACAGCGGCCCGGGCACGGCCTGGGCCGCGCCGTAGCCAGCCAGGAAGACGTCGGCGCCGACCCAGCCCGGTGGCACGACACCCGCCTGCAGCAACGGCAACACCACATGGCCGCCGCCGAACACCAAGGCCCCGGCCTGGTAGAACGCGGCCACGGCCTGCATCAGCATCGAACCGCTGGCAGCAGCCACCAGCGGCAGCGCCAGCAGCAGCAGAACGAACAGGCCCAGCAGCATCGCGCCGGTCGCCCGGCCGACCGGTGATGGCGGCTGGGGCTTGTCGTTGGCGGCGCTTGCCCGCACCTCTTGCAGGGCCCAGCGCCCGACCACGGCGCCGATCACGATGGCGGTCACCTGCCCGACAGTGCCGGGCACCAGCAGCACCAGCGCTGCGCACACTGCCGCCAGCGCGGCCCGCGGCAGGTCGGGGCAGAGTGTTCGCGCCATGCCCCACACCGCCTGCGCGACGATGGCCACGGCCGCCAGCTTCAGCCCATGCACGGCGCCCGACTGGGCCAGGCCCTGCCACTGCGCCACGCCCAGCGCGAAGAGGATCAGCGCCAGCGCCGAAGGCAGCGTGAAGCCCACCCAGGCCGCCGCCGCACCCAGCCACCCTGCCCGGCCCAGGCCGATGGCCATGCCCACCTGGCTGCTCGCCGGCCCGGGCAGGAACTGGCACAGCGCCACCAGTTCGGCATAGGCGGCTTCGTCCAGCCAGCGCCGGCGCTCGACGAATTCGGTGCGGAAGTAGCCCAGGTGCGCCACCGGCCCTCCGAACGAAGTGAGCCCGAGCCGCGTGAAGACCTGCAGCACCTCCAGCGCATGGCCCGGCGGCGCCGCTGCGCTCACAAGCTGTCCTGCCGCATGCGTGCGGCCAGCGCCGCGGCGTTTTCACGGCGTTCGCTGTAGCGGTCCACCAGATACGGCGCCACGTCGCGCGTGAGCACGGTGAACTTCATCAGCTCTTCCATCACATCGACGACGCGCTCGTAGAACGGCGAAGGTTTCATGCGCCCGGCCTCGTCGAATTCCTGGTAGGCCTTGGCCACCGAGCTCTGGTTGGGGATCGTCAGCATGCGCATCCAGCGGCCGAGCACGCGCATCTGGTTGACAGCGTTGAACGACTGCGAGCCACCCGAGACCTGCATCACCGCCAGCGTCTTGCCCTGCGTCGGCCGCACCGCGCCCACCTCGAGCGGAATCCAGTCGATCTGCGCCTTCAGGATGCCGGTCATCGCGCCATGGCGTTCGGGCGATGTCCAGACCATGCCTTCGGCCCAGGCTGCCAGGTCACGCAGTTCCTGGACCTTGGGGTGGCTGGCGGGTTCAGCGTCGGGCAGCGGCAGGCCGGCGGGGTCGAACAGGCGTACCTCGCCGCCCATGGCCTGCAGCAGGCGGGCGGCTTCCAGGGTCAGCAACTTGCTGTACGAGCGTTCGCGCAGAGAACCGTAGAGCAGCAGGATGCGCGGTGGGTGCGGGGCCCGCGCGGCCACTTGCAGTGCGCCCTGCTGAGGCACCTGGAAATGTGTGGGGTCGATCAGCGGCAGATCGCTCAGGTTCGGTGCTTCGGCAGAATCGGTCATACGGTGTCGGGTGCGGCAGGAAACCAGTGCCGGGTGCGGTTGGCCAGGGCCACCAGCGACAGCATCACCGGCACCTCGACCAGCACGCCCACCACGGTGGCCAGGGCGGCGCCGGAATTCAGGCCGAACAGCGAAATGGCCACGGCCACGGCGAGTTCGAAGAAATTGGAGGTACCGATCATGCAGGCCGGCGCGGCGATGTTATGCGGCAGCTTGAGCTTCCAGGCCGCAGCATAGGCCAGCGCAAAGATGCCGTAGCTCTGCAGCACCAGCGGCACCGCGATCATCGCAATCACCAGCGGCTTGGCCAGCAACGTGGGGGCCTGCAGGCCGAACAGCAGCACCACGGTGGCCACCAGCCCGCCCACGGCCCAGGGCTTGAGCGCTGCCACGCCCCGCGCCAGCCGCTCTGGCCCGCCGCTGCGCAGCCAGGCCCAGCGGGTGGCCGCACCCGCCAGCAGCGGCAGCACCACGTAGAGCACGGTGGCCAGCAGCAGCGTCTGCCAGGGCACGGTGATGTCGGTCACACCCAGCAGAAAGGCCGCGAGCGGCGCAAAGGCGAAGACCATGACCAAGTCGTTCACCGACACCTGCACCAGCGTGTAGGCGGCGTCGCCGCGGGTCAGCTGGCTCCACACGAACACCATCGCGGTGCAAGGCGCCACGCCCAGCAGGATCATCCCGGCGATGTACTCGCTGGCGCTCTGCGGGTCGACCCAGGGCGCGAACACATGCTCGAAGAACAGCACCGCCAGCGCCGCCATCGTGAAGGGCTTGACGAGCCAGTTGATGACCAGGGTGAGCACCAGCCCGCGCGGGCGCTGGCCGACGCTGCGCACCGCAGCGAAGTCGACCTGGATCATCATCGGGTAGATCATCACCCAGATGAACAGGGCCACGACCAGGTTCACCTGTGCAAACTCCAGCGCTGCCACGGCCTGGAACAAGCCGGGCAGCCACAGGCCCAGGCCCACGCCGGCGGCCATGCCCAGGCCCACCCACAGGCTCAGCCAGCGTTCGAAGAGCCCCAGCGCCGGGCTGGGTGCGCCGCCGGAATCTGCCTTCACTGCTGTCCGATGGCGGTGATCTCGCGCTGGATGGCCAGGCGGTCCAGCGAAGCCAGCGGCAGCGCCAGCATCAGCTCGATGCGGCGCTTCAGCACGATGGCGGTGTCCCAGAACACGCGGGCGGTTTCTTCGTCACCACCCTTGAACAGTGCCGGGTCGGGCACGCCCCAGTGTGCGGTCATCGGCTGGCCGGGCCAGACCGGGCAGGTCTCGCCCGCGGCGTTGTCGCAGACGGTGAAAACGAAGTCCAGGGCGGGCGCGCCGGGCTGGGCGAACTCCGCCCAGTCCTTGCTGCGCAGGCCGTCAGCGGCGATGTGCATGCGTTCCAGCGTGGCCAGGGCACGCGGGTGCACGCTGCCCCCGGGCTGGCTGCCCGCCGAATGCGCCAGAAAGTGGCCCCGGCCCAGGTGGTTCAGCAGGGCTTCGGCCAGGATCGACCGGGCCGAGTTGTGGGTGCAGATGAAGAGGACGTTGTAGACCTTGTCGGCGGTGGCATTCATGACGGTTTCCTCAGGGTGTGGGGTTCTCAGCAGCAGGGCCCGGGCACGGCCACGGCCAGGGGGCGCAGTTCACAGGCCTGGCCCTGGCAGCAGTCGTCGGTCAGGTAAGCCAGCAGTTCGTTCATGCGGGACAGTTCGGGGCGGTAGATCAGGCGGCGCCCGTCACGCCGGGGCACCACCAGCCCGGCGTGGGCCAGTTCCTTCAGGTGGAAGGAAAGCGTCGAGCCCGCCACGCCCAGCAGAGCGGTCAGCGCGCCCGGCGTCAGGCCCTGCGGCCCGGCCTGCACCAGGGCGCGGAACACCCGCAGGCGCATACCCTGGGCCAGTGCGGCCAGTGCGGTGACGGCATCGGCTTCGTTCATTCCAGTTCCTTCCTGATCGGCAGACCCAGCGTGATGGCCCAGCACAGCGCCAGCATCAGCGCCGAGCCGGCCAGTGCACCGACCAGCCCGAAGCCCTGGTACAGCAGGCCCGACAGCAAGGTGCCGATGAAGCGGCCCAGCGCATTGGCGGCGTAGTAGAAGCCCACGTCCTCGGCAGCCTTCTCGCTGCCGGCATAGGCCAGCACCAGGTACGAATGCACCGAGGAGTTGACGGCGAAGGCCACGCCGAACACGGCGAGGCCGGCCACCACCACCCATTCCAGGTTCGGCACTTCGGCCAGTACCAGCCCGGCCAGCAGCACCGGCACCGCAGCCAGCAGCGCCGACCACAGCCGCGCGGCCGGCACCTCGGTGCTGAGCCCGTCGGCGCTGCGGCGCACGATGTTCGGCGCCAGGCCCTGCACGACGCCGTAGCCGATGGTCCACAGCGCCAGGAAGGCGCCCACCATCGTGAAGGTCCAGCCCACCGAATACAGGAACACCGGCACGCCGACCACGAACCAGACATCGCGTGCGCCGAACAGCGCCACCCGCGCGGCCGCCAGCAGGTTGATGCCGCGGTTCTTCGCGAACAGCTCACGCGCCGATTTCGAGGCCTTGGCCTTGCCCATCAGCGGTGGCACGAAGGCCACCACACCCACCAGCACCACAGCCAGCAGGCCGGCCATCAGCCAGAGCGATGCCGAAAAACCCAGGGTCTGCAGCAGCAGCCCGCCCAGGAAGAAGCCCACGCCCTTCATCGCATTCTTGCTGCCGGTGAAGAAGGCCACCCACTTGAAGAGCTGGCCTTGGGCCCCTTCCCCACTGGCCCCGGCAGTCAGCTTGATGGCGCTCTTGCTCGCGGTCTTCGTGAGGTCCTTGGCGACACCGCACACGCCCTGCGCCAGCACCACCCATGCCACCGACATCTCCGCCGTCCAGCCCGGCTGCAGCGCCGACAGCAGCAGGAAACCCAGGATCTGCGTTGCCAGCCCCACCACCAGCATGCGCTGGATGCCGTAGCGCGTGGCCAGCCAGCCGCCCACGAGGTTGGCAAGCACCCCCGCGGCCTCGTACAAGAGGAACAGGAAGGCCAGCGTGAACGGCGAATAGCCCAGCCGGTAGAAGTGCAGCAGCACCAGCATGCGCAGCGCGCCGTCGGTGAGCGTGAAGCCCCAATAGGCGGCGGTGACGAGCGCGTAGTCCCGTGCCCCGCGGTTCGGCGGCACGGCCACGGTGGCGCTGTCAGAGGCCATGGGCGGCCATGTGGCAGGCCAGGTCCACCATCCGGCAGGCATAGCCCATCTCGTTGTCGTACCAGGCGTAGACCTTCAGCAGCGTGCCGTCGGTGACCAGGGTGGACGGCCCGTCGACGATGCTGCTGCGCGTGTCGCGGGCGTAATCGGCGCTGACCAGCGGACGCTGCTCGAAACCCAAGATGCCCTGCAGCGGCGCGCTGGACGCAGCCGCCGCGAACAAGGCGTTGACTTCGGCCGCGGTGGTCTCGCGCTTCAGCTCGAACACGCAGTCGGTGAGGCTGGCATTGAGCACCGGCGCGCGCACGGCGTGGCCGTCGAGCTTGCCCTTCAGTTCAGGGTAGATCAGCGCAATCGCGGTGGCGCTGCCGGTGGTGGTGGGCGCCAGGCTCAGCATCGCGCTGCGGGCGCGGCGCAGATCCTTGTGCGGCGCGTCGACCACCAGGTTGGTGTTGGTCGGGTCGTGGATGGTCGTGATCTGCCCGTGGCGGATGCCGATGGCCTCGTGCACCACCTTCACCACCGGCGCCAGGCAATTCGTGGTGCAGCTGGCGGCAGTGACGATGCGGTGGCGTGCCGGGTCGTACAGCTCGTGATTGACACCGACGACGATGTTCAGCACGTCGCCGGTCTTCACCGGAGCGGCCACGATCACACGCTTGGCGCCACGGTCCAGGTGGCCCTGCAGCACCTCGGGCGTGAGGAACTTGCCGGTGCATTCCAGCACCAGGTCCACGCCCAGGTCGCCCCAGGGAACCTCGGCCGGGGTGGCATGGCTGCTGAAGCGGATGCGCTGGCCATCGACCTGCAATGCGTCGTCGCCGTCGGCCGCGACTGGCGCGCGCCAGCGGCCCTGCACGCTGTCGAAGGCCAGCAGGTGGGCGCAGGCCGCGGCGCCGCCCTTGATCTCGTTGACGTGCACCACCTGCAGCCGGTTGCCGGCGCGCGGGTCATCGCCCGGGCGTTCGGCGGCGCCCATCGCGGCGCGCAGGGCCAGGCGGCCGATACGTCCCATGCCGTTGATACCCACCTTCATTGGATGACCCACAAGTTTTGCTCATTGATTTCGACAATTCTCGAATAGTAGTGCAGTCGTATGACGGGGTGATGTCGGATCGAAGCTGGCTACCCCCTGTAGCAACTGCAACCCGGGCCGCGAGCCGAAGCCGCCTTAAGCTTCACCGATTGGTGCAGATGAACCCGGAGCGCCCGATGGCCCCACCAGAAAGCGCCGCCCCCGCCCACCCCCGGCGGCCGCAGCGCCCTCACAACCCCGAAGCCACGCGCCAGTCGATCATCGACGCGGCCGTCGGACTTCTGCTGGATCGCGGCTTTCCGGGCCTGGGCGTCAACAGCCTGGCAGCAGCGGCGGGGGTCGACAAACAACTCATCTACTACCACTTCGGCGGCCTGCAAGGGGTGGTGCGGCACCTCGTCGGGCAGACCGAAAACTGGCTGGGCGCGCCGCTGCCGGCCCGCGAGGGCGAGGCCTATGCCGAAGCCATGCAGCGGCTGCTGCTCGCCTACGCCCAGGCCCTGCGCCACAACCCGTTGGTGCTGCGGCTGATGGCCTGGGAACTGGTGGAACCGGCCAAGCTGCCTGCAGAACTGGAAGACCTGCGCTCTGCGGCCTTGTTCGGCTGGACCCAGCCGCTGCGTGCCGCCGCCCGGCCAGCGCCGGCGGGCGTCGATGCACCCGCCATCCATGCGCTTTTGCTGGCCGGCCTGCAGCATCTGGCCTTGCGCGACAGTTCGGCGGGCGGCTTTGCAGGCATCGACGTCGGCACCACCGAAGGCGCAAATCGCATCGATGCCGCGTTGCGGCTGATCAGCCAGCGCGTCTTCGGCACGCTCCGCTGAAGGCCCTCAGCCGCAGGCTGATCTCAACCCATCGACACCATGGCCAGTACACGACCCGACACCGCCACCCCCACCCTGGCGCCCCCGGACGGGCTGACCGCCGCGCAGGCCGGCCAGCGCCTGGCCGAGGACGGTCCGAACACCCTGCCCGGCGGGCAGAGCCGGTCGCTTCTGTCGATTGCCGCCGACACCCTTCGCGAGCCGATGTTCCTGCTGTTGCTGGCTGCGAGTGCGCTCTACCTCGCCTTCGGCGACCTGCAGGAAGGCCTCACGCTGCTGGGATTCGTCCTCATCACACTGGGACTCACGCTGTTCCAGGAAGGCAGGACCGAACGCGCCATCCAGGCCCTGCGCGACCTGACCAGCCCACGGGCTCTCGTCATCCGCGACGGCCAGGCGCAGCGCATTGCCGGCCGCGATGTCGTGCGCGGCGACCTGTTGAAGCTGAGCGAAGGCGACCGCGTGCCAGCCGATGCCCTGCTGGTCGAAGCCGATGGCGTTCGCGTCGACGAATCGCTGCTGACCGGCGAGGCGGTGCCGGTGGGAAAACGCACGGCGCTTCTCGATGAACTGGCCGCCAGTGCGGGGCCGGCCGACCCGCCGCGCAGCGCACCCGGCGGCGACGAACTGCCCAGCCTGTACGCCGGCACGCTGATCGTCCAGGGGCACGCACTCGCGCGTGTGACGGCCACCGGGGCACGCAGCGAGATCGGGCGCATCGGAACGGCGCTGGGCAGTCTGGAGACCGAACGTTCGCCCCTGCAGAAGCAGACGGCGGGCCTGGTGCGCAACCTGGCCCTGCTGGCGCTGGCGCTCAGCCTGGCCCTGGTGCTGGTGCACGGCCTGATGCGGGGCGACTGGCTGCAGGCGCTGCTGGCCGGCATCGCACTGGCCATGGCCATGCTGCCCGAGGAATACCCGGTGGTGCTGGCGGTGTTCCCGGCCCTCGGCGCGCGCCGGCTGTCCAAGGAAGGCGTCCTGACACGGCGCATCAATGCCATCGAAACGCTGGGTGCGACCACGGTGCTGTGCAGCGACAAGACCGGCACGCTCACCGTCAACCGCATGACCGTGACGCAGCTGGTGGCCGGCGGCCTGGACGCCGAACCGCGGCTGCGTCTCGATGAGCTCACCGACGGCCGGCTGCCCGAGGCCTTCCATGCGCTGGTGGAAGTGGCCATCCTGGCCAGCGTCGTCGACCCCTTCGATCCGATGGAGAAGGCCTTCCACGAGCTGGGCCAGCGCTTCCTGGTCGACACCGAACACCTGCACCGAGACTGGCAGCTGTTGCGGACCTACGCCCTGAGCCCTTCCTTGCGGGCGATGTCGCATGTCTGGGCAGCGGGCGACGGCCGGCAGACAGTGGCCGCCAAGGGGGCCCCGGAAGCGGTGATCGACCTCTGCCACCTGGACGCAGCCGGCCAGGCCCGCATCGCCCAGGCCGTCGACGCGATGGCCGCTGAAGGCCTGCGGGTGCTGGCCGTGGCCCGCGGCACCTTCCAGGGGCAGGACTGGCCGGCCAGCGAGCACGACTTCAACTTCGAATTCGTCGGCCTGCTCGGCCTGGCCGACCCGGTGCGGCCGGAGGTGCCCGCGGCCGTGGCCGAATGCCGCGCCGCCGGCATTCGGGTGCTGATGATCACCGGCGACTACCCCACCACGGCGCTGGCCATCGCGCGCCAGGCCGGTCTGGCGGCCGACGCTGCCGACGTGCTCTCGGGCGACGACATCTCGGCGCTCGGCGACGAGGCCCTGCGCGAGCGCCTGGCCACCGCCAGCGTCTGCGCGCGGATCGCGCCCGAACAGAAGCTGCGCATCGTCCAGGCGCTGAAGGCAGGTGGCGAAATCGTCGCGATGACCGGCGACGGCGTCAACGACGCCCCGGCATTGCGCGCCGCGCACGTGGGTGTGGCGATGGGAGCCCGCGGCACCGACGTGGCCCGCGAGGCCGCGTCGATGGTGCTGGTCGACGACAACTTCGCCGCCATCGTGGCGGCAGTGCGGCTGGGCCGGCGCATCTTCGACAACCTGCGCAAGGCCATGTCGTACATCCTGGCGGTGCATGTGCCCATCGCCGGCATGGCGCTGCTGCCGGTGCTGTTCGGCTGGCCGGCATTGCTCTTCCCGATGCACATTGCCCTGCTCGAACTCATCATCGACCCGGCCTGCTCGCTCGCATTCGAGAACGAACCCGCGGAAGGCGATGTGATGCAACGGCCCCCGAGGGACGCCGCCACACCGCTGTTCGGCGGCGCCACCCTGTGGCTGGCGCTGGCCCAGGGCTTCGGCGCACTTGTGGTGGTGATGGCGGCGTTCGCCTGGGCCCACCCGCGCCTGGCCGAAACGGAGGCTCGGGCCTTTGCGTTCGCCACGCTGGTGATCGGCAACCTGGCGCTCATCCTGTCCAACCGTTCAGCGACGCGTTCCCTGTGGGCCACCCTGCGCACACCCAACAGGACCTTGTGGGTGGTGGTGGCACTGGCGTTCACCGTGCTGATGACGGCGCTGCACCTGCCGTGGGCGGCCGGCGTTTTGCGGTTTTCACCGCTGCCCCCGCACCTGCTGGCGGCAGCCGGCGGCTTGGGCCTGCTGAGCGTGGTCTGGTTCGAAGGGATCAAGTGGCTGCATCGAAGGCGCCGCTGAGCAGCGCCCGAAACCCGGTCGGCAGATGGCGACACACTGCCCCGACCTGAAAGCGCGCCGCGGCTCGCCGGTGGCCGACAGCTTGAATGGCCCCGCTATGCGCCCGTCGCCCTCGCCGGCCGGCCGGGCTGAGCCGGTGATTCAGGCCGGCACGCGCCAGCGCCTCAGTCAACCCGGGGGCCGCACTTCGGCACCGGGCTCGGCACCTCGTTGCAGACATCGAAGGCCTCGACCTTGGTAGCCCCGCGTGTGGTGCGGTAGGGGCCGAAGCAGGCCACGCTCTCATCGTAGAGGCGCCACCAGGTGGCGCAAGGGGTGGCGGCGGTAGGCATTTCCGCAGGCCGCTTCACCCGCGGGCGAGATGCGGCGCCCGCCGGCCCTGCCGCGGCCGAGGCTGGCGCCGGCGGCGCACTGGCCGCCGCGCGCGCCGCCTTCGCCTGTGCGTCGGCCCGGCGCTGTGCCGCCGCCTCTTGCTGCGCGGGCGACAGTTCGTACTGCTTCGAATCGGTGCAGACGGCCACCGCCTTGTAGCGTTCGGGAACGACTTCCGCCAGTTGCGTGCGCCCGCTGGCGTCCACCCAGCGGCAGATCGTTGCTGCCGCCAGCGGCGGCGACGTCGCCGACATGGCCATGAAGGCGGCAAGCCCGAGCAGAGCCTGATGTGGGCGTTGGTGTGTCATGAGTTGGGCTCCCGGCCCGCTGGGCCACCAGTCGGCGACCTTAACTGGTCTTCGGCGTGCCTTCGCCCGGCTGTGCGACCGCTGCCGCGCAGGCCGCCTTCAGTCCACGAGCGCCTGGCGCACGAAGGCCCAGACCATGCGCGAGGCATCCGGGCCCTTGGCGTCGCTGAAGGCCTGCCGCGCGGCACCGCCGCTCCAGGCATGGCCCAGCGCCGCCACTTCCACCAGCGTGGCGCACAGCCGGCGCCCTTCGCGGTAGTCGGTGATCGCCACCGGGTAGCGCTTGCCGCGCTGCACGAAACGCCGGGGCTGCGAATGGGCGCCCGCGGCCTCGGCCCACACCCGCACGGCCGCTTCGCCGTTGGCCGGCGCCACCACATGGTCGGCCAGACCGTGGATCACCAGCAGGGGCGGCAGGCCGGCGCTGCCAGCGGGCGCCTCGGCAAGTGCCGCCGTCGGCCGCCGCCCGCGCATCGCCCCCAGCGCGGTAAGGGTGGAATGTGCCGTGCCGGTGGGAACACCCGAATGCATGGCGACTGCGCAGAAGCGCTCGGGGTGACGCGTGGCCAGCAGTGCCGCCATGCTGGCCCCGGCCGACAGGCCGGCCACGGCCACCCGCGCCGCGTCGGCCCCGTGCAGCAGGCACACCTGGTCGATGGCCGCCAGGATCGATGTGGCCTCGCGCTGGGCGCGGCCCGACCCCGTGTCGAACCAGTTCCAGCAGCCCTGGGGGTTGGCCAGGCGGTCCTGTTCGGGGTAGAGCACGATGAAGCGCTGCTGCCTGGCCAGCGCGTTCATGCGCGTGCTGTCGGCAAAGGCCTGCGCGTCCTGGCCGCAGCCGTGCAGCATCACCAGCAGCGGCAAGCGCTCGCCGAGTTTCCGGCCGGGGGGGATGTACAGCCGGTAGCGCCGCGCGCCGGTAGCACCCACAGCCACGCCGGGCAGCCAGGTGCCCGTACCACCCAGTGGCACCAGCGTGCTCTTGGGACGCACCCTGGCCGGCTTCAGCGCCGCCTTCCGAGGCGCTTTCAGCGCGGCCTTCAGGCTGCGCTGGAAGGCACGCGCCCAGGGGCGCGCCAGCTTGCTGAACTTCACGGCGCGGCGCTCAGGAGCGCGCCGCCGCAGCGGCTGGCAGGTGCTCGCCCGAGGTGATGCCCATCGACACGTAGATGCTCGTCACCGCTTCGATGCCCATGCCGGCCGGGCGCACCCAGCGCTGCGGCACGTACAGCAGCCCGCCGCCCACGGGCACGGGTGCCGTCGGCACGATCACGCCCAGATAAGGCTGGCCGTCGATCAACACCGGCGCTGGGGTAGACAGCAGCGCCAGCACGACCACGCCCTGGCTGCCGCTGGCGTCGGCGTCGCGGTCGTCGGGTGGGCCGCCGAAGTGGCACCAGACCGCGTGCATCGAATTCATGCCACCGTCCTTGCGCTGGGCGAACAGGCCCACCAGCCGACGCGCCAGGTCGTAGACGCTGCCCACCAGGGGAATGCTTTGCAGCGCGCGCTGGATCAGCCTCGAAAGCCCGCGCTGCAGGCCGTTCGTGACGACCAGGCCCAGGCCGAAGATGCCCAGCAGCACCACGCCCACGCCGACAAGGTAGCCGATGACTTCGGAGCCAGTGACGCCGAAACCCACGGCGACCAGCACGCTGCCGATGGCGCTGTCCGGCCCCAGCCAGCGGAATACGAAGCTGGCCAGCCACCAGAACACGGCGATGGTCGCCACCAGGGGCAAGGCGGCCAGCAGGCCGGTGAAGAAGACGCGCAGCAGGCGGGCGGTGGGCTGTTTCATGGGGCGAGAGTGTCAGGCCAAACCGAAGCCCTTCCGGCCGCCATCCTGCTGATGATCCCGCAGGGCTTTGCGAACCCAGGGCTTCGCGGACCGCACAGGAGGCCTGACGAGGATGCCAAAAGCTGGCGGTGTCCCGACACGGACTCCCAGACCCCTCTGCGCACCCTGCAGCGCCAACGCGCAGTGGCCGAACCTGTGGCCACCAGCAGCCTTGCGCTGCGGGCACGCGCGGGGACTTGCCAGCCGGCCGGTCAGGCGCCGCTGCGCAACAGCATGGCCGGGTTCAGGCGCATCTGCAGCATCAGATAGCGCGCGCCGGCACCCAGGCTGAAGACGCTGACGCCGACGGCAGCGAGTGCAGCCGTCCAGTACAGGCCGCTGGGGTCGATGTCCAGCCGCCAGCGCAGCAAGCCGGTGGCCAGTACGCTCCCGGCGAGCATCGCAAAGCCACTGGTGACCACGGCCAGCAGGCTGTATTCCCAGACGAGCACACGCCGCAGGCTGGCATGGCGCGCGCCCAGGGCGTGCATCACGGTGGCGTCGTAGACCTGGCGCGCGCGGCTGGCCGCCACCACGCTGGCCAGCACCAGCAGGCTGGCAACCAGGCAGACACCGGCCACCACGGTCAGGCCGCCGGTGGCACGGCCCATCAGCGCGCGGGTTTCGCGCAGCACGGCTTCGGTGCGCACGCTGGCCACGGCCGGCAGGGCCTGCGCCACCCGCTGTTGCGCGCCGATGGCCGTGCCTTCGGCCAGATAGGCCGCACCGACATGGCGGGTGATGTGGGCGTCGAGCGCGCCATCGCTGAACATCGCTTCCAGCCACAGCCGCGCCTGGGTGCGGCGCTGGCCGTAGATGGCCACGAGCTCGGCGTCGACGCTGTTGCCGGTGATCTCGAAGCGCAGACGGTCGCCCACCTTCAGGCCGAGTTGGTCGGCTTCGCGGTCTTCCATCGCCACCAGCGGCGGGCCGCGGTAGCCCTCTGGCCACCATTGGCCGCGCTGCACCACCACGTCGTCGACATTGCCGGCGCGGGTGCTGAGCTTCTGCTCGTCACGTGCTTCGTTGGCGCGGCTGGCGTCGGCACTGTCGCGCAAGGCCTCGCCGTTCACGCCGACGATGCGCCCCAGCACCAGCGGCGCCGTCTGCAGGCGCTGCAGTCCCGGGCCGGCCTCCAGGGTCTGGCGCAGGGTGTCGAGCTGCTCGGTCTGCACGTCGTAGAAGACGAGCGCCGGCGCATTGTTCGGCACGGTCTCGTTGATCACCCGCAGCAGCGCCGCCACCACCAGGGTGCAGGCCACCAGCAGGCTCAATGCCGCACCCAGCGACAGCAGGGCCGCGCGCAGCGGCGAGCCCGGGCGCTGCAGGCCGGCCAGGGCCAGACGTGCTTCGAACTTCAGCACCAGCCCCGGCCGCTCCAGCAGCGCTCGCGCGGCCCGGCGCAGGCCGGCGGCGATGCCTTCCAGCAGCACCAGCAGCAGCATTGTCGACACCACGAAAGCGGCGCCGAAGCGTGGGTCGGGCAATGCCACCACCACGCCCACGGCCAGCAGCAGCGCGAGGGCGCATGCCGCCGCCCAGGCCCACGCGGGTGTGCGCAGCCCCTCACTTTCAACGCCGCGGAACAGCACCGCCGGGCTCACCGCCAGCGCCCGGCCCAGCGCCGGCAGCGCGAAGGCCAGCGCCGTCAGCATGCCGAAGGCCCCGGCCGCGAGCGATGGCCACAGCAGCGCCGCCAGGTTCACCACCGGCGCAGCGCCCTGCTGCACCTGCTGCGCCATGGCCCAGGCGCCAGCGATGGCCAGCGCATTGCCCAGCACCACGCCCGCGCCACTGGCCAGCAGGGCCAGCATCAGAATTTGCAGCAGCACCATGGCCGCCAGCCTGCCGTCACGCAGGCCGATGGCACGCAGCGTGGCCAGCGTCGCCAGCTTGCCCTGCAGGTAGGCCTGGATGCTGTTGAACACGCCCAGGCCGCCGATGAACAGCGCCGAGAAGCCGATCAGCATCAGGCCCGAGCCCACCTGGGCCAGAGTCTGTGCCAGCCGCGCGCTGCGTTCTTCGAAGGTTCGAAGTTCCACCGGCAGCTGCGGGAAGGCCGCGGCGAAGGCGTCGCGCCAGGGCGCTGCGGGCATGCTGCTGCGCACGCGGTAGAGGTAATCCACGCGGCTGAGTGGCTGCACCAGGCCGGTGGCCTGCAGCGCGCCTTCGGCCACCAGTACCGGCGCTCCCGACCAGTCGGCGCGCAGGCTGCGGTCGGGCTGGCGCGTGATGACGGCGCGCACGGCCAGACGCAGGTCGCCGATGTCGACCTCGTCGCCGGGTTTCAGGTTCAGGCGCTGCGCCAGCGCGCCGTCGATGGCTGCGCCCCAGCGCCCGGCCTGCAGCGCCAGGGCCTGCGCCGGCGGCTGTGCGGGCGCGAGTTCGACCGTGCCCACCAGCGGGTAGGCGGCGTCGGCGCTCTGCAGCGAGATCAGCTGGGCCTGGCCGTCCTGCGTGCGCAGCATGCTGCGCAGTTCGACCACGCGCGAGACTTCGCCACGCTGCGCCATCCAGGCCAGCACCTCGGCGGCCAGCGGGCTGCGGCTTTCGACCTCGACATCGCCGCCCATCATCGCCCGCGCGTCGGCGCGCAGGGCCTGCGCCACCTGCGTGTGCAGGCCACCGGCAGCGGCCACCAGGGTGACGCCCAGCACCAGGCAGGCGACGAAGATCCACAGCCTGCGGCCGCTGGCGCGCAGGTCGCGCCAGGCCAGGCTAGGCAGGAACGGCATCGGCGCCCGTCGTCTCGTGCAGCAGCCCGTCGTGCAGGCGCAGCACCCGGCTGCAGCGGCGGGCGAAGGCCATGTCGTGCGTCACCAGCACGAGGGTGGTGGCGAACTCGCGGTTCATCTCGAACAGCAGGTCGCGGATGGTCTCGCCGGTGGCGTCGTCGAGGTTGCCGGTGGGTTCGTCGGCCAGCAGCAGCTGCGGCCGGTGCACCAGCGCGCGGGCGATGGCGACGCGTTGCTGTTCACCGCCCGACAAGGTGGCAGGCAGCTGCTGCAGCCGTGCCCCCAGGCCCACGCGCTGCAGCAGTGCCTTGGCGCGCGCATGGGCGTCGCGCTGCCCGGCCATCTGCAGCGGCAGGGCCACGTTGTCCAGCGCACTCAGGCTGGGCAGCAGGTGAAAGGACTGGAAGATGATGCCGATGCGGCTGCGCCGCAGGTCGGCCAGGCCGTCGCTGGCCAGCGCGCCCAGCGCCTGGCCGGCCAGCAGCACCTCACCCGCTGCGGGGCGTTCCAGGCCCGACAGCAGCAGCAGCAGCGATGTCTTGCCCGAACCCGAAGGCCCGACGATGGCCACCGTCTGGCCGGCGGCGATGTCCAGGTCGACACCGCGCAGCACGTCGATGCGCTCGCCGGCACGGCCAGCGCCCTGCAGCGTGTAGTGCAGGCACAGGCCCTGAAGCCGGACGGCCGCCGCCGTCATGCCGGCGCCGAGCCGCGCACCACCAGGCGTTCGACGAAGTCGCGCCGCGCCTGCTTCTGCGCCGCGCTGCCATGGCGGTGCATCAGCGATTCGGCCACTTCGTAGCTGTACAGCAGGAAGGCGCGGTGCTGCGCTTCCTGGGTCTCGAAGCCCAGCGCCGTGAACAGGCTGGCGTGGTAGGCGATGCGCGCGGCATCGGCCTCGTCGACGGCTTCGCGCGCCATGTCGTCGCGCCGGGCCCAGGCGCGGATGGCGAGTTCGATGCGCGCCGCCCGCAGGGCCGCGCGGCCGCGAAACGGCAGGGTCAGGACATCGTGCAGCTGCTCGGCGGCACTGCTGCGTGCGTTGGACAGACGCCGCGTGAGCTGCACCGTCGTCTGCTCGCGCCAGGCCGCCAGCACGCGGCGCAGCAGGTCCTGGCGGTCGCGGAAGTGCCAGTAGAAGCTGCCACGCGTGACGCCGAGCTGGGTGGCCAGGGTGTCCACGCGCACATGGTCGATGCCCTGGTCGACGAGCACGGCGGTGGCCGCCTCGACCCAGCTGTCGGGCGTGAGCGGGGCGCGCGCAGTGTCGACGGCTTCACCCGCCGCGGCCGCTTCCGTGGCCACGGCCCGGGGCGGCGAAGCGGCAGCGCGTCGGGGCTTTCTGGCGGTGGGGGCAGCGGGTGTGCCTGGAATCTCGGGAGCAGTCATCACGGGCGCCATTGAACCATCGGTGCTTGTCATCATGCCATGCAGGGGTGTATGGACCCCGGTGCAAACCCGGATGCCAGACCACGGCCCAGGGCCTAGCATCGCCAGCCAGTACATACAGTTGTGTATGGAGACAGCGATGGTCCAGGCCACGACTCAAGACGACGCCACCCGCCCCGACTTCTGCAGCGACCCGCGCATGCTGGCGCCAGCCCGCACCGAACGCGTCGACCTGGGCGATGGCGCCTTCGTGCTGCGCTCGCCCGAGCCGCTGCAACCCTACGTGCGCTGCGTGGGCGAATGGCTGGAACACTGGGCCCGGGCCACGCCCGACGCTTTGGCCTTTGCCGAACCCGACGGCGCCGGTGGCTGGCGCGGCACATCCTGGCGCGAACTGCGCCAGCGCACGGGCTGCCTGGCCCAGGCGCTGCTGGACCTGCAGCTGCCGCCGGGCAAGCCCATCGTGGTGCTGTCCGACAACAGCATCGACCACCTGGTGCTGCTGCTGGCCGGCATGCACATCGGCCGCGCGGTGTGCACCGTCAGCAGCGCCTACTGCCGCCTGGCCGGCAGCGACTTCAGCCGCATCCACGGCATCCTGCAGACGCTGGACCCGTCCCTGGTCTACGGCAGCGACGCCGCGGTCTACGGTCCACCGTTGCTGGAAGCGGGCATCACCGCCGTCGCCGTGTTCAGCCAGGGTGCGGCCGGGCACCCGGGTGCGCATGCGCTGGCGCAGCTCGAAGACACTGAAGAAAGCCCGGCCGTGATGCAGGCTTTCGCCGCCATCACCCCCGACACCCACGCCAAGTACCTGCTCACCAGCGGCAGCACCGGCCACCCGAAGGTGGTGATCAACACCCACCGCATGCTCTGCGCCAACCAGCAGCAGCTGGGGCAGACGCTGCGTTTCCTGGACCATGAAAAGCCCGTGCTGCTGGACTGGCTGCCCTGGAGCCACACCTTCGGCGGCAACCACAACACCAACATCGTGCTCAGGAGCGGCGGCACGATGTACCTGGACGACGGCCGGCCCCTGCCCGGCGCCATCGACCGCACGCTGGCGCACCTGCAGAGCGTGCAGCCCACCCTCTATTTCAACGTGCCGCGCGGCTTCGAGATGATGCTGCCGGCGCTGGAAGCCGACCTGGCCCTGGCCCGCCGCTTCTTCGAGCGCCTGCGCATGGTCTTCTACGCCGGCGCCGGCATGCCGGTGTCGACCTGGCAGCGGCTGCAGGCCGTGGCCGCCAAGGTGCGCAGTGAACCGCTGTGGCTGACCACGTCCTGGGGCAGCACCGAGACGGCGCCGGCAGTCACCTTTCCGACGTGGCGGCTCGACGGCCCGGGCGTGATCGGCCTGCCGCTGCCCGGCGTGTCGCTGAAGTTCGTGCCTGTCCTCGGTCCGGGCAGCAAGCTCGAAATGCGCGTGAAGGGCGACAACATCTTCCCCGGCTACCGCAACAACCCCGAAGCCACCCAGGCCGCCTTCGACGCCGAGGGCTACTACTGCATCGGCGACGCCGGCTACCTGCTTGACGAGGCCGACCCTCTGCAGGGTGTCGTCTTCAACGGCCGGGTGGCCGAGGACTTCAAGCTCACCAGCGGCACCTGGGTCAGCGTCGGCACGCTGCGCGTGAAGGTGGTCAGTGCGCTGGCGCCCTGGGCGCAGGACGTGGTCGTCACCGGCCACGACCGCAGCGAGATCGGCGTGCTGGTGTTCCTGTCGGAAGCTGCGCGCCGCCTGCCGCCCGCCGAACTTCGCGAGCATCTGCGCGCCGGCCTGCGCGCGATGAAGGACGAACACAGCGGCTCGTCGCAGACGCCCATGCGCGCGCTGCCCCTGCCCGACGCACCCAGCGCCGCCGCCGGCGAGATCACCGACAAGGGCTACGTCAACCAGCGCGCCGTGCTCGCGCGCCGCGCTGCCGATGTCGAGGCGCTGTACGCCGCACCTGCCGACCCGCGTGTCGTCACGCCCTGAAGCCACTCCACCCGATCCCCACCCCATGACCACCCTGCCCCCGCTGCTGTCCGGCCTGAGCCTGCTGCGCCTTGAACGCGACGGCCCCGTGCTGCACGTGCGCCTGAATCGCCCGGCCAAGCGCAATTCGATCAGCGACGAGCTGCTCAGCCAGTTGCATACCGTCTGGGTGAACCTGCCCGCCGACGTGCGCGCGGCCGTGATCAGCGGCGAAGGTGAACACTTCTGCGCCGGCCTCGACCTCAGCGAGGTGAGTGAACGCAATGTCACCGAAGGCATGCAGCACAGCCGCGCCTGGCACGCCTGCTTCGACGCGATCCAGTACGGGCCGGTGCCCGTGGTGGCGGTGCTGCACGGCGCCGTGGTGGGCGGCGGCCTCGAACTGGCCAGCTCGGCCCACCTGCGCGTGGCCGAAGACAGCAGCTTCTACGGCCTGCCCGAAGGCACACGCGGCATCTTCGTGGGCGGTGGCGGCTCGGTGCGCATCAGCCGGCTGATCGGCGTGGCGCGCATGACCGACATGATGCTGACCGGCCGCGTCTTCGACGCCGACGAAGGCCAGGCCTTCGCCATCAGCAACTACCGCGTCGCCGATGGCGCCGGGGTCGACAAGGCCATCGCGCTGGCGCACAGGATTGCCGCCAACGCCCCGCTGAGCAACTACGCCATCACCCAGGCTCTGCCGCGCATTGCCGAGATGGCGCCAGCCGAAGGCCTGTTCCTGGAATCGCTGATGAGCAGCATCGCCCAGGGCGACGAAGCCGCGAAGGAACGTGTGCGGGCGTTCCTGGAAAAGCGCTCCAGCAAGGTCAGCAAGGAGGGCTGAAGACCATGTTCCAGCGTTTCGACGACATTTACATCCTGGCCGGCTGCCGTACGCCGATGGTGGACTACATGGGCGCGTTTGCCGACGCCAACCCCATCGACCTGGGCATCTTCGCCGCTCGTATGCTGCTGGCACGGGCCGGCATGGACGCTGCCGAGGTCAACAGCGTCATCACCGGCAACATGGCGCCGGGCGGCTTCGACCAGTTCTACGTGGCGCGCCACATCGGTCTGTATGCCGGCGTGCCGCAGCAGGTGGCGGCGCTGAACGTGCAACGCATCTGCGGCACCGGTTTCGAAGTCTTCCGCCAGGCCGGTGAACAGATCGGCACCGGCAGCGCCACCCTGGCCCTGGTGGTGGGCACCGAAAGCATGACGCGCAACCCGATTGCCGCCTTCGACCACCGCGGCGGCTTCCGGCTGGGCGCGCCGATCGGCTTCAAGGACTTCATGTGGGAAGCGCTCAGCGACCCGGCCGCGGTCTCGATGATCCAGACCGCCGAGAATCTGGCGCTGAAATACGGCATCAGCCGCGCCGAGGTCGACGCCTTTGCCGCGACCTCGTTCGCCCGCGCCGTGGCGGCACAGGAAGCCGGCTGGTTCGAAGGCGAGGTGGTGCCGGTATCGAACACCGTGTTCGAACTGCCGGGCTACGCCGCGCGCCAACTGAAGCTGGCCGGCAAGGCCACGATCGCCGACCGCGACACCCACCCGCGGCCGACCCCGCCCGAGGTGCTGGCCAAGCTGCGCAGCGTGTTCAAGGACGGCGTGCAGACCGGCGGCAACAGCTCGGCGCTGACCGATGCTGCGGCAGCCGCGCTGGTGGCCAGCGGCCCTGTGGCCCGTGAATGGGCTGCGGCCACGGGCCACCGGCCCCTGGCCCGGCTGGCTGCCGCCATGGTGGTGGGCGTGCCGCCCGAGATCATGGGCATCGGCCCGGCACCGGCGATCCGGCTGCTGCTGCAGCACAGCGGGCTGACGCTCGCCGACATCGCCCGCTTCGAGATCAACGAAGCCCAGGGCGCGCAGACACTGGCCGTGGCGCGTGAACTGGGGCTGGACATCGACAAGCTGAACGTGAAGGGCGGCGCCATTGCGCTGGGCCACCCGCTGGCAGCCACCGGCGTGCGGCTCACCATCACCGTCGCCCGGCAGCTGCAGGACATCGGTGCGCGCTGGGGCATCGCCTCGGCCTGCGTCGGTGGCGGCCAGGGCATCGCGCTGCTGGTCGAGAACACGCAGGCCGCATGAAGACGAACATCTACACCGTGAACGTGCAGTTCGGTGACTGCGACCCGGCCGGCATCGTGTTCTTCCCGAACTTCAGCCGCTGGATGGACGAAGCCTCGCTCGCCTTCTTCATGGCCTGTGGTGTGCCGCCCTGGCGCGAACTGGTGAAGACACGCGGCATCCTCGGTACGCCGCTGCTCGAGATCCACACCCGGTTCCTGCGGCCCGCCACCTACGGCGAGACCATCGAGATCCACACCAGCGTCGAGAGCTGGGCGGCCAAGACTTTCAGCCACCGCCATGTGGTCAAGCGCGGTGACACCGTGCTGTGCGAAGGCACCGAGGTACGCGCGTTCTGCGTGCGCGTGGCCGACCCCGAAGACCCCCGCAAACCCGATCGCATCAAGGCCATCCCCGTGCCTGAAGATATCCGCGCCATGTGCCTGTGAAGCGCGCCCGTTCACCCACCCTTGGAGACAACCCCATGAACATCACCCGCCGTCAAACCCTGGCCCTGGCCGCACTCGCCACCGGTGCCGGCCTGCCCTGGCGCGCCAGCGCCCAAGGCTTCGAGCAGCCGAAGTTCCTCTACGGCTTTCCGGCCGGAAGCTCGGGCGACATCGCCTGCCGCCGCGTGGCCGAGCGCGTGGGCGGCAGCGCCTACGCGAAGAACGCCGCCATCGTCGAGAACAAGCCCGGTGCCGGCGGCCGCATCGCGCTGGACACGCTGAAGTCATCGCCCAGCGACGGCTCGGTACTGGCGCTGAGCCCGTTTTCCGCGACCTCGATCTACCCGCATGTCTACAAGAAGCTGAGCTATGACCCCGTGGCGGATTTCGCGCCGGTCAGCATCGCGGCCATCATGCACCACGGCCTGTCGGTGGGCCCGGTGGTGCCCGACAGCGTGAAGGACGTGAAAGGCTTCGTCGCCTGGGCCAAGGCCAACCCCGACAAGGCCAACTACGGCTCGCCTGCCCCCGGCAGCACGCCGCACTTCCTGGCTGCGCTGCTGGGGCTGAGCCAGAACATGGAGTTCAAGCACATCCCCTATCGCGGCAGCGTGCCCGGCCTGGTCGACGTGATGGGCGGGCAGATCGCCTGCATGTTCTGCCCGGCCGGCGACCCCCTGCCCAACCACCGCGCCGGCAAGCTGCGCCTGCTGGCCACCAGCGGCAGCCAGCGCCTGCCGTTCGCCCAGGACGTGGCCACCTTCGCCGAACAGGGCTTCGGCGAGCTGACCACCGAGGAATGGTTCGGCTTCTACGCCCCGGCGCGCACGCCCGCGGCCGTGTTGGCTGCAGCCAACAGCGCCATCAACGCGGCACTGAAGGACAAGGGCCTCGTCGAAGGCCTGGCCACCGTCGGCCTGCTGGCGCAGGGCTCGACGCCCGAGGAGATGGCGCGCAGCCAGCGCGCCGAGTTCGAACGCTGGGGGCCGCTGGTCAAGCGCATCGGGTTCACGGCCGACAGCTGAACGCCACATCGTCACGGGCCACGCGGGCCGGCGTCGCCTGACGCGGCGGCTTGTTAGATACAGTGGGGGGTTGCCGACCCAGTCATCTGTGCCCCGTCTTCATACCCTTGCCGCCTGCCTGCTCCTCGTGCCCCTGGCGGCCCAGGCGGAGGCCATGGCGCTGCTCGAAAGCAGCTGGTGGCAGGCTCAGCTGGGCCTGTGCACGGCCTGGCAGGCGCGTGAACCCGGGCTTTTCCTGCTGATCTTCCTGGCGGTATTCACCGTGCTGGCGGCATTCACGCTGCCCGGGTGCGCCGCCTTGTCGCTGCTGGCCGGCACCTGGTTCGGCGCGGTCGGCGGCACGCTGCTGGTGGGGCTGGCCTCGACGCTGGGCGCGATGCTCAGCTTCCTGGTGGCACGGCACCTGATGCCGGCGCCCTGGCAGGCACGGCTGCACGGCCGATGGGGGCCCCGGATGCGGCAACTGGAAGCGATGATGCAACGCCGTTCCGGCCTGTGGCTGGTGGGCCTGCGGCTGGTGCCGGTGGTGCCTTTCCCGGTGCTGAACCCCCTGCTGGGCCTGACCGCCATGCCGGTGCGCCGCTTCTTCTGGCCCAGCCTGGCCGGTCTGACCCTGGGCAGCCTGCCTTACGTGCTGGCCGGGCTGAGCCTGATGGACTTCTGGCACACCGGCCAGGTGGCCTGGAGCACCCTGGCCGCTGCGGGCCTGGTGGCGCTGGCGGCCTGGGCCGCCTGGGCCGCCAGGACCAGTCCACGGCTGCGCCGATGAGCAGCCCCCCGCGCGTCGGCTGGTTCTTTGCCTACGACTGGGACGCCCAGGCGCTGCAGCGCCTGCAGTTCGGCAGCGGCATGGCGCAGTTCGACCAGGCCGGCTTCGACCTGTTTTCCTTCCCCAGCAACGCCGCGCTCGTCAGCTTCGACCTGGACCGTTTTGCCCGCCGCCAGGCTGAACGTGGCCGGCGGCTGGGCTGGCAGGGCGTGCTGTCGCACCATGAGCAGTTCGGCGCGCTGGCCGCCGCGCTGGTGGCAGAGCGGCTGCGCCTGCCCGGTGCCACGCCGGAATCGGTGCTGGCCGCACAGCACAAGCTGCATGCGCGCGGCGTGCTGCAGCAGGTGGCGCCCGAAGCCAACCTGCCCTGCCAGCCGCTGCCCGCGGCTTACGGCGAAGACATTCCTGCCGGCCTGCCCTACCCCAGCTACGTGAAGCCGGTGAAGGCGGCATTTTCGGTGCTGGCGCGGCGCGTCGACAGCCGCGAAGAACTGCAGGCCCACACCCGCTTCGGCCGGCGCGAGCTGTGGGTCATCCGCCGCCTGGTCGAGCCCTTCGAACGCATCTGCCGCCAGCGCCTGCCCCAGGCCGGCACGGCCCACTGCATGCTGCTGGAAGAACCCGTGCCCGCCCACGTGGCCCAGTACAACCTCGACGGCTGGGTGCAGGAAGGCCGCATCCACGCGCTGGGCGTGGTCGACGCCATCATGTACCCCGGCACCCAGGCGTTCATGCGCTGGGACCACCCCAGCCGCGCCGGCCTGGCACTGCAGCAGCGGGCGCTCGACGTCGCGCGGCGTTTCCTGGGGGCCATCGGCTACCGCCACGGCTTCTTCAACCTGGAGTTCTTCCACGACGCCGCGACCGACCGGCTGACGGTGATCGAATGCAACCCGCGCCTGGCCTCTCAGTTCGCCGACCTGTACCTGCGTGTGCAGGGCCTGGACGCACACGCCATGGCGGTGGCCCTGGCGCTGGGGCGCGACCCGCTGGCCCTGCCCCGCGCCGCGCCCAGCGCCGGGGCCGCGGCCAGCCTCGTCTACCGCCATTTCGACCCGGCCACGCTGCCCCCGGCCGAGCCCGGCGCACCAGCCCGTGCGGCCTTCGAAGCCCGGTTCCCGCAAGGGCTGCTGTTCACCTTCCCCAAGCAGGGCCACAGCCTGGCGCGAGACTACAAGTGGCTGGGCAGCCACCGCTACGCCATCATCCACCTCGACGGGCGCGACCGCCAGCAGTTGCGCGATCGCGCCGAAGCCGCCAGCGCCCTGTTCGGCTGGACTGCACCCTATCTCGACGAACCCCCTGCCAGCCTGGCGCCCCTGCCGGCCGAAACACGCAGGCCCCATGAAGTGATGCCGTGACCACGACGATGAATTCCACCACCTCGAAGCGCGGCCGCGGCCTGGCCCTGGCCCTGTCGGTTTCCGCCGCGCTGCTGGCCGGCTGCGGCGCAATGACCGCGCAGAACCCAAGCGGTGCGCTGCGGCCCGTGAACGCCGTCACCGTACCCGGCGCCGACCGGCTGATGCTCAAGGGCGCCGACCTGGTGGCCTACTTCACCGAAGGCCGCTACAGCCAGGGCGACGCGCGCTTCAGCAGCGTCTACGAAGGCGTGAACTTCCACTTCGCCAGCGCTGCGAACAAGGCGCTGTTCGACGCCGCGCCGCAGAGATATCTGCCGCAATACGGTGGCTATTGCGCCAATGGCATCGTCTACGGCATCCCCTGGGGCGGCGATGCCGACACCTGGCGACTGATCGACGGCAAGCTGTACATCTTCGGCGGCCGCAGTTCGCTGGAGGCCTTCGAGCTGGACGTGGCCGGCAATCGGCGCCTGGCCGACCAGTACTGGGCCGGCGAAGTGGCCGGCAGCAACAGCCTGTGGCAGCGCAGCAAGCGCATGGTGCTGCGTGTGCCGCACTACAAGAGCGGCGAGGAACTGGCGCGCCTGGTGGCGGCCTCGAAGGCCGCGCCGAAGTAGGCGCAGCGAGCGGGCCGAGCGAGGCCTAGCGCCAGCCCACCACGCTGGCCGCCACCTGGGCCGACAGCGTCCACAGCGCCTGCCGGTGTGCCTGGGCCAGTGCGTCGGCATCGCTGCCGGCGGCAGGCGTGTCGAACTGCGCCTCGAAGATGCCGGGCTCGCGTGCGGCCTGCGGGTCGGCCAGCGTCCAGCGCGCCTGCAGCCGCACGCTGCGCAGGCTGGGCGCCACGTCCAGCGCCTGCAGCTCGATGCGCAGTTGCAGGGGCGGCGGCACACCCGGCGGCAAGGGTGAAGCCCACACCGGTGCGCCCAGCCGCAAGGCCAGGTCGGCCCGAAGCAGGCGCGGCACGGCGTCGCGCAAGGGCTCGGCCCAGCGTGTCGTGCCCAGCGGCTGCAGGCTGGCCGCGCCCTGGGGCACGAGCAGGGCGCTGCGGTCCAGATGCCCGGGCAGACCGACGGCACCCACCAGCTGCACGGCCATGGCAGCGGAGCCGCTGGCGGCGGCCGGCGGCAGCACGGGCCCGGGGGCTTGCGCCGGCAGGTGCAGCCATTGCACCGCTGGCAGCGGCCCCGCACAGGCTGCCATGCCGACCAGGCCGGCCAGCAACGCCACGCGCCAGGCGGCGCAAAGGCGCTGGGTGCCGTCCCGTGCCGTGCCGCGGTGGTGCGTCATGCGATCTGCTGAGCGACACGCGCCTGCCTGCGCCCCGGCTCGCTGAGATGCAGGAACTTCGTGTACAGATCGCGTGGTGGGGCCACGGAGATGGCCTTGAGCATCTGGCCGACGTTGCCCCGGTGGTACGACCCGTGGGTGATGACGTGGGCCAGAATTTCCTCGCGCGTCATGGTGCCGGCATCGCCGTCGGTGAACTGGAATTCGATGCGCTGCTGCATCTGTTCGGCAGAAATGGCGGCGGCGTAATGCTCGAACCAAGCGTCGGTTTCGGCCACGTTGAACTCGAGTTCACCGAGCGCTGGCGTGGCCTCGGTGTTGGTGGCCGAATAGCCGTGCGGCTGGCCCAGCAGATGCGCCTGGAAGATGCGGTCGACCACATGGATGTGATTGAGCATGCGGATGGCGGCGTGCAGCTCGGGCTCGTTCTGTCCTGCCGGGATGGCGGCGAGCACACCGAAGAGTTCGTTGTTGGCCCAGGACTTCTGCGCGAAGAGTGTCTCGAGGGTGTTCATGGCGAATGACGGTGGTGGTGGGTCGGCCTGCCCGGGATGATGCACCACGTGCCTGCGGCCTTCATCCGGGCTGGCGTCATCGGCCACCGTACTGCAAGGCCAGGGCCTGGGCGACTCTTCCGATGAGGGGCAGGGGCAGTTCCTGGTCGTGGGCGAAGGACAGGTTGCCCTTCGGCCCGCGAAAGGCCTCGGTCTCCCGGATGAGCTCGAGGTCCTGCGTGACTGGCGGAAACACGCCGATGTGACGCTTGAAGGCGGCAAAGTAGAAGAAGCTGCGTGCCTGCCTGAACGCAGGCAGGTTGTAGCGGATGGTCCTCGTCGCCCCGGGAACCTGCCGCTCGACTGCCTGCTGAATCTGTTCGAGCCGGGCACGCAGGTGTGCCGGTTGTGCCGCGAAGTAGGCCTCGTGCGATGGGAAGGGCATGCCTGTTTCTGTGCCTGTTTCTGCCCGAAGCAAGGCTGGAAGGCCGGGCAGGTTTCGGCGGCGCCCGGGTCAGCGCTGGCGTTCCACGTGCCGGGCGAACCTGTCCAGGATGGCCTGCCAGCCCTGGCGTTGCTGCTCGATCGAATGACTGGCTTCAGCGTCGAAAGTCTCGCGGACGATCACGCCGTCGGGCACAGCCACGAATTCGATCCGGAGACTCCGTTCCCCGAGCGCGCATTCGAGCAACTCGTTCGTCACGACGGCGGTGTAGGTTCCGGCGAAGTCGAAGCCGAAGCTGCCGTCTTTCGCTTCCATGCGCGACGAGAAGGCACCACCGGTCCGAAGGTCGACCGCTGCCCTGGTCGTATGCCAGTCGTCCGACGCAGCGTTCCACTGGACGATGTCGGCGGGCGTCGTCCAGGCCTTCCACACCGCGTCGATCGGGGCATGGACGAGGGCTTCGATGGTGATCTTCAACGTTGACTCCTTGGCTGAGAGGCTGCTTCACGAGAAACCGCGGCGCCCCGTGTTCCACGACGAAGGTCCATGGCGCCGATCGACATCGCGGCCACCCGGGTTTCCGCGAACCTGTCAGCCGCCACTGCGGTAGATGCCCATCGGTTGGCCCGCGTGAACGATCTGCTCATGCAACTGCCAGCCGGCCCTCTGCAGCATTGACGCGGCGGTGCTCGTTCCGCAGTACACCTGCGCGTACCCCAATCGGCCGGCATGCGCCACCATGGCCTGCAAGAGAAAGGCGCCAACACCCCGGCCTCGGTATTGCGGCAGCACGACGCCTGCTGCGGCCCACGGCGACAGGTGCTTGTGGCTGGCGATGGACTCCTGCTTCAGCGCAGCAAAACCGATGGCTTCGCTGCCGCTGAAGACGACGAAGCCGACGGGCAGCTCGGTTTCAGACCGGCCGAAGGCCTGGACATCACCCGCCAGGTTGCCCGGCCCGTCGGGCCCATACCACTGCGGCCATTCGGCCAACAACCAGCCCGACACAGTGGCGGCGAGCCGTGGCACCTGGTGCAGTGGCCGTGATGTGAGCATGGGCGGTGGTGCTTGCTTGGCTGTCATCTGGGCGAGTCTGTCTTGCCGGCCCTGCAACGCCGCGCCGGCGCGGGCGCGGCCTGCGCGGCCAAGACACGTGTGACGAACGGCGCCTTGGCGTCGGTGTAGGCCAGCTTGTCGTGGCAGTGGGCCGCCGCCAAGGCGCGCTTGAGTTCGGCGTACTGCAGCAGCAGGGCCGGGCTGGCGCGCAGCGCGTTGCGGAAAGCGATGTGCTGCCGCCAGATGCGCGAGTTCACGACCACCGCGTGCAGGTGCACGCGCGCAAACGGCGGCAAGGCTTGCGCGGCACGCACGAAGTAACGTCGTTCGGGCAGCGCTGTTTCGTGCTCTGGCCGGTAGACGAAGCCGCGCCTGGCGAGTGCCGGCAAACGGTCTTCAATGACGGCCAGCGCCTGCGCGCCCAGCAATAGGTCGAGCACGGGTTTGGCACACAAGCCGGGTACGGCGGTGCTGCCGATATGCTCGATCTGAACGCTTTCGCCTTCGAAGGCGGCGCCCAGCTCGCTGGCCACCGCGGCAAACTGCGAGGGCCAGCCGGGTTCGTAGTCGACGAGGACAAGTTCGGCCATGGCGCTGCGTCGATTCGGGGCCCGCGCCTTCAGTCCTTCAGCCGCCAGACGAATTCAACCCGCGAAGTCGCAGAAAGAAAGCCTGGCGCCGGCGGAAAGCTGCACTTGCTCAAGGTCTCCAAAGCCAGTGCGTCCAGCAGCTTGTGCCCGGGGCCATTGCCGCTGAGCTTGACGATGACGACCCGCGTGACCTTGCCCAGCGGATTCACCTCGAATTCGAGCTGCGTCGAGCCTTGCGCTTCGTCCAGCTTGGCTTCGGCAGGGTATGGCGGCTGCGTGCAGGTACTGGCGCCCATCGCCACGGCACGAGGCACCGTGGCCACGGGTTCCGTGGCGCAAGCGGCCAGAAGCAACAGCGCGCACAGCGCCGCTGGCCAGGCCAACGGCCTGGCGGTCGGGAAGGCATGGCCCGCTGGCTGGGCGGTGGCGCGGCCCAGGGCCGGGCGTTCGGGTTTCACTCGACGTAACCTCTCAAAAGTGCGTTCTCCCATTCGGGACGGTTGCGCAGCTTGGCCAGCTGCGCCATCGAGCCGTGATCGTAGGGCACCGCATGGTGCGACGAGACCCAGCCGGCGGGCGTGCTTTCGACGATGGCGTAGCGCGCGTCGGGTGAGCCTTGCTCCATGGCGTAGAACGCAGGGTGGTCGTCGGTGTAGGCCTGCAGACCGACGCTGCCCGGGTTCACCAACAGCTGCCCCGTGGGCAGCCGAACGGAGCGCGGCACATGGCTGTGGCCGCAGGCCACGAGTGCCGCCGAGACATCACCCAGCCGGCCGGTGATTTCCGCATGGCTGGCCACCACCAGCGTGCCGCCACGAGGCGACTCGAGAAAGTGTTCGCAGTCGCTGCGTGGCGTGCCGTGGCACAGGAAGATCCCGGGCGACGGCTGCACATGCGGCTGCAGCGACTTCATCCAGTCGAACTCAGAAGCCGTCAACTGCGCGTGCGCATAACGGTCGGAAGCGCCACCCCCTCGGGTCTCGACTTCGAGCACCTGCCGTTCATGATTCCCGGCCAGCACCGTCCAGCCAGACGCCATCAGGTAGTGCGCCGTTTCCCTGGGCAACAAGGGCCCCGAGACGTTGTCGCCCAGGCAGACGATCTGGTCGGCGCCACGCCGGCGGATGTCGGCCACCACGGCTTCGAGCGCGGGCAGGTTGCCATGGATGTCGGAGACGAGGGCGATGCGCATGCGGTGTCCGGGTGGGCGAGCGTTCGGGAATGGCGCAGCAGCCCGGCTAGACGAAGCCCTGCTCCTGGTAGCTGGCAAAACCCGCCTTCGTCAACGCGGCCAGTTCCTTGAACAGCGGCTTGTCGACCTCGGCAAAGTTGAAGCACGACTTGCCCTGCATGCGCTGCTTCAACGCCGGCGACAGCCCTTCCAGCAGTTCGGGCTTGGCGTAGACGGGCATCAGGTGGAAGCTGACGTAGGCCTTCTTCATCTGCACCGCGCCGAAGAACAAGGGCTTCTTGTTCTTCTGGACGAAGCGGGTGTCGACGTAGAGCTCCGAAGCATCGTCTTTCTTCGCGTCCATCTGGGCGGCATAGGGCGCCATGATCGAACGCAGTTCGGTGAAGACGGCATCGAGGCTGGGCATGGCGTGTCTCCTGAGCTGGGCGACCGGCCCGTGGGGGCACAGGCCGCAGGGGATTGACTGGACAGGTGCTCGGCGGGTTCGACCGCGATCTCCTGGGCCATGAGGCCAGTGGTGTCGAGGTGGCGATGCCTGGACCCAGGACGAACCGCATTTTGATCCCCGCGACGGACCTCGTCGAACGTTCCGGCCCCGCGTGCCCGGGTTCGGCGCACGATCTTTTCGCAGTCGCTGCGGCGGTCGCCACGCACAAGCCGGGATTCATCGCACGCCGCCGACTGCGCTGCTTCATGGGCGAGGGAAACGATGACCCTCTCGAAGATGACACGGCACCGCCCGCGAGCAAGGTCCGCATGCAGACGTGCGAGCGCCGAATCGGGCCGAAAAGGGCCAAAGAGGGCCGCGCCGTTGCCTGGTCTTGATTCGACCTGCGTCCGCTGGGCGCTCGTCAACCGTTGCAGTAGATCCGGTCGGCATACTCGCGCAGCATGCGCGTGGCCGAGAAGCGCGGTCCGTTGGTCACCAGACTGCGCCGAATCATCGCCACCCAGCGTTGCGGGACGCCCTCCGCATCGCGCTCGTGGAACATCGGCACCACTTGCCTCTCGAGCAGTTCGAACAACGCATTGGCGTCGCGCTGGTCCTGCGCCTGGTGGTCGGCGTCCACATGGCCGTCGATCGCCCAGCCGTTGCCACCGTCGTAGGCTTCCGCCCACCAGCCGTCCAGCACGGACAGCTGCAGGCCGCCGCCGAGCACCGACTTCATCCCGCTGGTACCGCTGGCCTCGAGCGGCGGCCGTGGCAGGTTGACCCAGAGGTCGCAGCCCCTCACCAATTGGCCGGCGAGCGCCATGTCGTAATCCTCCAGGAAAGCAGCGCGCCCCGAAACGCTGGGGAAGCCCTTGAGCGCAAACAGCCGGCGCACCACTTCTTTCGCCTCGTGGTCGGCGGGATGGGCCTTGCCGGCAAAGACAAACTGCACCGGGCGTTCGCCGCCGACGAGCGCGATCGCGCGCTCGGGCGCCAGCGCCACCAGGTGCAGCCGCTTGTAGGTTGCCAGCCGACGCGCGAAGCCGATCGTCAACCGCCCGTTGTCAAAGCCGTTGTTGGCGGCCGACGCGTAGTCGAGCGGCTCGCCCCGGCGCAGACGGTCACCGATAGCGCGGCCGGTGATCATTTCGACGAGTTGCCGGCGCGCCGCGCAGCGCGCGGCCCAGATCTCGGCGGCAGGTATGTCGTTGACCGGGGCCCAGGTTTCGGTCTGGTCGGCACGCGTCAGCCAGCCCGGCCCGAGGTGGCGGTCGAGCAGTTCGCGCATCGGCCCCTGTAGCCAGGTCGGCACGTGCACGCCATTGGTGACATGGTCGATCGGCACGCCTTCCACCGCACGCCCCGGGAACATAGGCTGCCACATCCCGCGAGCCACCTGGCCGTGGCGCTGACTGACCCCGTTGGCGTGGCGGCTGGCGCGCAGTGCCAGTGCCGTCAGGCCCGAGGGTTGGTCGCGATTGTCCGGGTCGATGCGGCCCATGGACAGGAAGCGTTCGCGATCGCCCGCCAGGTCAGCGATGCGGCCCAGCATGGCCAGGAGCTCATCGCGCGGGTAGGTTTCGTTGCCCGCTGCGACCGGCGTATGGGTGGTGACCACGACCTGTCCGCGTACCCGCCGCCAGGCCAGGTCGTCGTGGCCGGTCGGCTGTTCGGCCCGGGCCTGCGCGAGCAGTTCGAAGACACCCAGCGCGGGGTGACCCTCGTTGAGGTGGTAGACACCGGGTTGGATACCCATCGCGCGCAACGCGCGCACGCCGCCCACGCCAAGCACGGCGTATTGCGCCAGCCGGATCGCACGATTGCTTTCGTACAGGCGCGAAGTGACCCAGCGGCCGAGCGGGCTGTTCTCTGGACGGTCGGTGTCGAGCAGATACAGAGGCACTCGCCCGACATCGACCCGCCAGACTTGCGCAACGACATCCTCGTCGCCGATCGGCACCGTCACCGTCAAAGGCTGCCCATCGGCGCCGGTGACCCTCACGCAGGGCAGACGCTCGGGATCGGCGTCGAGCCAGTATTCGTGCTGGAAGCCGGTGACGTCTATGCGCTGGTGGAAGTAGCCCGTGCGGTACATCAGGCCGACGCCGACCATCGGCAGGGCCAGGTCGGAGGCCTCCTTCAGGATGTCGCCGGCCAAGATGCCCAGCCCGCCGGAGTAGATGGGCAAGGAGCCATGCAGACCGAACTCGGCGCAGCAGAAGGCCACCGGATGCTGCGGGCTGAACGCCCCCTCGCGCCAGGGCCGCTGGCGATCGTTGCGCAACTCGCTCGACAGGCGTTCGATGCGGTCGGTCAACGCGGAGTCCCGGTCAGCTTGCTCGAGCTGCCTGCGACCGGTCTCGGTAAGCAGCCGTCGCGGGTTGGCGTGGGTGCGTTCCCAGCAGTCGGGGTCGATCGCGCGGATTACCGCCGCTCCGTCAGCCGACCACGACCAACGGTAGTCGTAGGCCATCTGCGCCAGCGGCTTCAAGCGCTCGGGCAGTGCAAGGCCCAGTTCGGCCACGGCACGTTCGATGTCAGCGTCACCGGCAAACATAGCCACTCCTCCCCTCGGATGCATCATGCTGGAACCCAGTCACTGATGCTCTTGTCCGGACCCCGCACCCACGGAAGCAGCGGCGAGCTTCCGCGCGGTCGCAGGCGCCGGCCCGGCGCCAATCAGCCGGCGCGAGCCCTGCGGCTCGCCTGCGGCAGCCTCCCCAGATCGATCCGCCAGTGCGCCAGCGCATGGCCGAACACCAGGCGTGCGCCATGGGTCACCAGTCCGTCGTCCTCCATCGCCGCAGCAGCCAGGCGGCAAACGAGCATGCGATCACCTGACTGGCGTACCGCATCGAGCAGGACTTCGGTGCAGGCGATGTCTTGGTCGGACAGCCACGATCGCTCGCACAGGCCGGGGTCGATCCTGCAACTGCAATCTCGAGCCAGCTCGACGAACCTGCTGCGGCTCACGCCCAGCAGACCGAATGCACCCAGCTCGTCGAGCAAGCCCAGCGCTCGCTCGCTGACCGTTCCATCGGCCGACAGGATCAGCGCCAGCACTCGCGCGGGCGCCTCAGCTTCAGCGTCATCAGACACGTCCATGACCACACTCCCAGAGTTCCCCGCGCGGGACGTGCAACTGGCTGAAACCCGAACCCGCATCCCCACTCAAACAGCTCCCGGCCAGCTGATTTCTACACTTCTTCGCGGTGTCAGCTTTGATGGAGCTCAATGCGGCGGCTGATCTCGGCGGCATCTCCGGAGCCGGGGCAAGCCGGCACCCACGGCTTGCGCGAGCGGCTCGGGGCCGTCCCTGCGCTGTCGGCGCCAGCGCACCGCGCTTTCAGACACCCCGCCCCAGCGCCGCACCGGCACAGGCGGGGTGAGGTGGCCCACCAGGTGGGGGCGGTCTGAGGCATGCGCCTTGCGCCACCTGCGGGCTCAAACCTGCGCCGAAAGGAAGCTCGCGGCCTGACTCTGCTGCAGGCCATGCAGGGAACGAAATGACAGGTACGACGTGCCGCATCGGCTGCGATACCTGCGGTGCTGCCGCTAGCGCCTGACTGCGCGAAGGCTCAGCCCGCCTCCGGCGGTTGCAACGGCAGGAGCTGTCTGTCGACGCCAGGCAGCGCGGCGTCGAGGCAAGCCCAGGCCGGTGCGCTGGCGTATTCATCAGGATGCCCGGTCATGGGGATCGGTTCACTGGGGAAGATGGCGTTGACGGTGCCGTTCGACGCGATGGGCTGGCAGTCAGGCACCAGCAGACCCTGGCGACGACAGGCTCTGCCGCCAGGCTTCGCAGCGCGGCGAAAGCTGCGGACTCATTGCCCTTCAGGCGGCTGCCAGAGTTCGATCTTGTTGCCTTCCGGGTCGATGACCCAGCCGAACTTGCCGTACTCCGACTCTTCGACCTTGGCGTCGACCTCGCAGCCTTCGCTGCGCAGCAGGGCCAGCAGTGCGTGCAGGTCTTCGACGCGATAGTTGACCATGAACGAGGCCTTGCCCGGCGCGAAGTACTCGGTGTCTTCCTTGAACGGGCTCCAGATGGTGGTGCCTGTGCCTGACGGGTTGTCGGGCGAAGCCCAGCGGAAAGCGGCGCCACCCCATTCCTCGACGCCGACACCCAGATGGTCCCGGTACCAGGCGCCGAGCGCAGCCGGGTCCTTGGACTTGAAGAAGATGCCGCCGATGCCGGTGACTCGTTTCATGGTGGGCTCCAACTCTGAATCCATAGCCAAGGACCAAGCGGCCTCGCGTCAACACTCTGCCTGGGCGAAGGCTTCGGCAACGCTCCCGATCGCTCGGACTATTTAAGGATAAGCGGTGTCAAGGCGATCCGGGCCCCCTTGGCGACGTCGGTCTGTGCTTCGAAGATGTCTTTTCGCAACTCGGGCTTCTCGGTGACGAAGTTGACGGTGTACGGCAGCGCGATGCCACCGAATGAACTGAACGCGAAGCTGCCGCTGGAGGCCATCGCGATCAATTGGACGGAGACCGCCGTCGTGGAGCCGCGGTGCTGGGACGACCCACCGAACAGTCCTCGGGTGGGGATCAGTTCGAGGCGACCGTCCCATTCGGCTTTCGTCCCGTGAAGTTCCGCCTTGCGCGTCACGAGCTTTGGAAGGACGACCAGGGTGGCAGAGGTCTCCCTTGCCAGACGCTGGGCCAACGAAGCCAGCGCAGCGGCCTGTTGGGGGGGCTTCAGCTTGCCTGTCACCGGATCGAAGATGCCGCCTACGGCGTCGACTTCCTGCGCCCACAAGGTTTCGTAGTTCGACTTCTCCAACGACGCCGTCTTGTAGCCTGCGGCGGAGAGTTCTGCGTGCAGGGCCTGGAGGAGGGGATGGGGAACCCCGGCTCGAGCTCCACCGTGTCGGCGCTGGGTGGAAGGAGAAGAACCAGTGTTCCGAGGGCAGGTCGAGAGTAGGTGCTGCCGATCTTGGATGCCGCCTGCTCCGCAGTCGCGGCAGATGACCACAGGGCAAGGAGAAGGGCGAGAAGGTGCGCGCGCATGTGATGGAGACGGCGTGGGTTTGAAGGCTAACGTTCGAGCTAAGCCAACCGCGCCGGCCGCAGCAGGTCGGCTTGCGTGAGGTGCCAAGCCTGTCCGCAATGCTCAATGTTCTCAATGTTGACCAGGAACGGCAAACGGTTGATTGCGCGAGTGACAGTGCAAGCCGCCGCCATCGTAGATCAGTGGCAGCACATCGACTTGGATGATCTGTCGCTTCGGGAAGGCACGCTCTAGCGCCGACCGTGCAAGCTTATCTGTCGTTCGCAGGGTCTCGGACAGACCCAGGCGCCAGAACTTCGCAGTCACGACCACACCGTTGGCAATGATGAAGTTGAGGTATCCACCCGGCAGGTAGAACTCAACCGTGTCTCCCGGCTTGGCGCCTTCGAACCAACTGCGTTCCTCCCTGGACAAGGAGTCATAGGGAAGCTTTGCGGTCATCGTGTCAGGCACAGGCACGCGGATGATGCGGAACGGGCGGCCACGTTCGTCTCTTGCTTTGGAGAGGACTCGGAAGTTCTCTTCCATTCGCTCATGAGTCTGCAGCAGCATCGGGTCTGTGGACCTCTGCCGTTCGCTGACCTCTGCGAGCAGGATGGTGCGCGCATCGGCGAAGCGTGCGAAGACATCGACATGACCGCCGGTTCCAATGCCCCACTTTCCGTCTGGCAGACGTCCCCAGGCCTCATCCGCTGGCCCCTGCTTGAGCCAGACGACGTTTCTCGCGCCGTGTACGCGCTTATGTTCCGCTTCGATCGCATCCCGGCCAAGCTTGGGATTTCGCGAAAGCTCCACGGCTTCGACCAGCAGCAGCGTGCCGCTTCCATTGACCTGACGGGCTCCACCCTCGCTGATGAGGTCGGACTTGACCGTGGGCAAGCCCAGGGTGTCGGCGATGTTCCGATCCATTTCTTCGGTGCGCCGGTCGGGGTGGTCAAAGCGATAGTCGGCGATCGCCAGACGTCCGTCGCGAGCGCGCAAGAAGTAGGGTCCAGGGTCCTGGATCGCCCCGAAGGGCTGGGCGTAGTAGAAGAGCTCGACACGCGACATGTCCACCCGCTCTGACTCCAGACTTGCGCGCAAGCGGGCCTCGGCGTCGGGCTGGGCCAAGCGATAGGGGCCGAAGTACGAAGGGTCCTCGGCCGTCAGGTTGCTGTACATCAGACGGACCTTCACGTGCGGTGTGATCGCTCTCATGACGTCCAGTGCCACATCGGAGAAGGGCGCGCTCCCAAGACTGCCCTTCTCGATCCAACTCAGCCAGATGTACTCCTGGGGCTCGAACTCCCCGGGCGCCATGAAGCCGGCTGACAGACTGGGTTGAGCCGACGATCGCCCAGACTCTGAAACCAGTCCGAAGCCGACGATCGCCGCCTTCAGGAATGCGCGCTTGGTCATGGGAGCGACTCCTCGAACTGGGGTTCGCGCAGATGCCGCGAGAGCTGGTCTTGTGGGGCCCAACAAAGCGCTGACTGGGCCGCGGAAGCCTGGTGCCCTGGCCGTAGCGGCTCCGGTTGCGCGAAATGCTGGCCGTCACTCTGCCGCGCCAGACTTTTGTTGAAGTTCGGGCAGTGCATCCATCCCGACTTCAACATTGCTGCCAAAGCTGCTGGGCGCAAGCAAGACTTACTCTTCGTTCGCGGCAAGTTCGTCTGCTGCTCGAAATCCTGTCACGCAGCCCCCTGTTCCCGCCAGTATTCTGCGCTGCTTCATTTCCCAATCGGAGCCGCCCGCCCCCGCCACAGCACATCCGGCTGCCGCTCCAGGGTCTCGCCCAATTCCCCCAACGACTGCGCCGCTCGCGACACGTCCTGCAAGGCCCGTTCGGCATTCACGCGCAGCGACGAATCCGCATCCGCCGCTTCGCGCAGCGCCCTCGCCGCGCGGGTCAGTTCGGCGGCGCTGTGCTGCACCTCGGCGATGACGGGTGTGCCGCTGCCGGCCAGGGCCTGCACCTGGCTCGCTGCAGCAGCCACCTGCTGCGCCGCCAGGCCCAGCTGTTGCAGGCTGCGCCGGCCTTCGGCCAGGGTGGTTTCGGCGCCGCCTGTCAGGCGCGGCAAGTCGCGTTGCAGGCTGTTGGCCACCCGTTCCAGGGCCTGCGCCGCGTCGGCGGCACGTGCCAGCGCCCGGGTGGGCTCGGGCCCGGCCAGCAGCTGGCGCGCGGCTGCGGCCACGGCCGCCACGTCCTGCCCCAATTGCGCCAGGTCCAGGTTTTCCAGCTGGGTCTGCAGCGTCTGCAGGCGGGTGGGGGCCGTGGGCACCTGCGGCAGGCCGGGTGCGGCGGCCTGCACCGCGCGCACGGCCGTGGTGGGCGCAAGGGCCGTGGCCACGGGCACCGCGGCCGGGACCAGGTCCAGGTCGATGTAGAGCTGGCCCGTCAGCAGGCTTTGCATCGCGAGCCGCGCCACCAGCCCGCGGGCCACCAGGGCGGGCACCGCGCTGCCGGCGGGCACGCCAGCGCCTGCGGCCGGGCCGGCCACGGCGTTCAGCAGCTCCACCAGCCGTTCACGTTCGAATTCCACTTCCACCGGCACCGCCGGCAAGGCCTGCGCCGGTGCCGCCGCGCCCTGCCCCGCCCCCGGGCTGGCCAGCCCGATGCGCTGCACCTGCCCCAGCTTCACGCCGCGGTACACCACAGGGGCGCCGGTCTGCAGGCCATAGACGGAACTATCGAAACGCATCACCGCACGTTCGGTGGCCGCCCAGAAGCGCCCGCCGGCCAGGGCCGCGGCCACCACCAAAGCGGCCAGGCCCAGCACGGCGAACAAGCCCACGCGCAGCGCAGCGGGCTTCATCGGAGTACCTCGTGCGGCGCACGCCAGTATTCGCCCTTGGGGTGTCCCGGCAGGCTCATGCCGGGGCCCCGCGTTGCAGGAATAGGCGCACGGGCTCGGGGCCGTGCTGCAGCAGGTGGTGCGGGGCGCCAATGGCCGTCATGGTGTGTTCGTTTTCGTCCAGGTACAAGGCGCGGGTGGCCACGTTGAACAGGCTGGCCACGTCGTGCGTCACCATCACCACGCTGCAGTTCAGATGGTGCCTCAGGTTCAGCACCAGTTCGTCCAGGCGCGCGGCATTCATCGGGTCCAGGCCGGAGCCGGGTTCGTCCAGCAGCAGCAGTTCGGGTTCCAGCACCAGCGCGCGGGCCAGCGCTGCGCGCTTGCGCATGCCGCCGGAAAGCTGCGCCGGCATCTGGCCGAAGGCGCCGTCCAGCCCCACCAGGGCCAGCAGGAAACGCGCACGTTCCTCGCGCGCGGCCCGTGGCAGCGGGGTAAACAGCTTCAGCGGCAAAGTCAGGTTGTCGCCCAGCGTGCGTGACGACCACAGCGCCCCGGCCTGGAACATCACGCCCATGCGCCGGCGCAGGGCGGCCTGGGTGGCTTCGCTGCCTTGGTTCAGGTCCTGCCCGGCCAGCAGCACCTGGCCGGCGGCCGGCACGTCCAGCCCGGCCAGGTGGCGCAGCAGGGTGCTCTTGCCGCTGCCGCTGGCGCCAGCCACGCCCAGCACTTCGCCGCGCAGCACCTCGAAGTTCAGGCCCTGCTGCACCACGCGCCCGCCGGGGCCGCCGGCGGCCACGCTCAAGCCCTGCACCTGCATCAGCGGCGCGGCGGTGTCCATCAATAGCCCAGTCCGGTGAAGAACACGGTGGTGGCACAGGCCGCAGCCACGATCCACACCAGCGCCTTGACGACGGCGCGGGTGGTGGCCTCGCCCACCGCTTCGGCACTGCGGCCAGCATGCAGGCCTTCGCGGCAGCCGGCCAGGGCCACCAGGGCGGCGTAAAGCATGCCCTTGAAGAGGCCGATCCACAGATGCACCGGCGTCAGCGCCGCCAGGCTCTGGTGCAGGTACTCTTCGCTGCCCACGCCGTACGCAAACACCGCTGCCGGCCAGCCCGCCAGCACCCCGGCCAGTGCGCCCAGCACGATGAGCCCCGGCGCCACCAGCAGCAGGGCCAGCAGCCTCGGCAGCACCAGGTGGCCCACCGGGTCCAGCCCCAGCACGCGCAGCGCGTCGATCTCTTCGTTGGCCTGCATGCTGGCCAGTTGCGCCGCAAAGGCCGCGCCCACGCGGCCGGCCAGAATGATGCCGGTCATCAGCCCGCCCAGTTCACGCACCATGCCCACGGTGACGACGTCGGCCAGGAAGCCCTGCGCGCCGATGCGCCCCAGTTGCGCCCCGCCCATGTAGGCCAGCATCACGCCCAGCAGCGCACAGGCCAGCAGCACGATGGGCAGTGAACGCGGGCCCGTCAGGTCCATCTGCTGCAGCAGGCTGTCGGCCGGCAGGTTGCCGCGCCCGGCCCGGCCGCGCAGCGTGCGCCAGCTGGCCTGCAGCACCTGGCCGAAGAAGGCCAGGGTGACGAGCGCCGCTGCCGGCCGGCGGGGTGGCGGCTGCGCCGCGAGATCGGAAGAGCA
>JALHPF010000041.1 GCA_022842595.1 Rubrivivax sp. | reverse complement strand
GCCAGCCCCAGCCCGCCTTTGCAACCACCGTGATTTGCTCTTCACCGTTGCGCGCCGACACGGTGGCGGGCTGGGTGAGTCGGGTGGCCCCCGCAGCGAAGTCAAGGAGGAGCCCACGGTCCGTCAGGTGCCTCTGGCACCTGACGGACCGTGGGCGGGGGACATGAGCGGAGGGGGCCACCCGGCTCGCCCAGCCCAAGGGGCCAAGCAAGCAGGCTGCGAACGTCCGCAACCTGCCGCAAGCCGCCGGCAGAATTGCGGCGCCGGAGCTAGCATCGTTTCATGAAACCAGTTTTCGACACGACCGTTGTGCATCGGCGGCGCTTGCTGAAGTCAGCGGCACTGGCGCTGCTGCCGTTCAGTGCTGAAGCCGGTGCGAGCACGCCGCTGCCGATCTTCGACGCCCATCTGCACTACAGCCACGACGCCTGGGAGCGGCTGCCGCCGCCGCAGGCCGTGGCCTTGCTGCGCCAGGCCGGGCTGAAGCGGGCGATGGTGTCGAGCAGCAGCGACGAGGGCACGCAAATGCTCTATCAGGCCGCGCCCGACCTCGTGCTGCCATCGCTGCGGCCCTACCGCAGCCGCGGCGAGATCGGCACCTGGATGAACGATGGCACTGTGGTGGCGCACCTGGAAGCTCGGCTGGCGAAGTACCGCTATGTGGCCCTGGGGGAGTACCACATCTATGGCTCCGACGCTGATGGCGCGGTGATGCGGCGTGTCGTGGCGCTTGCGCGTGAACACAAGCTTTTCCTGCATTCGCACAGCGATGCCGACGCCATCGAACGCCAGTTCCGGCAGGACCCGAACGCGCGCATCCTGTGGGCGCATGCGGGCTTCGACAGCGCCGAGAAAGTGCGCGAGATGCTGCGCAGGCACCCGCGGTTGTGGTGCGACCTGGCCTTTCGCAGCGACCACGCCAGCATGGGCCGCGTCGACGAGGGCTGGCGTGCAGCCTTCCTGGAGTTCCCCGACCGCTTCATGGTCGGCACCGACACCTTCACGCCCGAGCGCTGGTACTACGTCGTTGAACACGCCAACAGTGCACGGCAGTGGCTGGCGACGCTGCCGCCCGCAGTGGCCGAGCGCATCGGCTGGAAAAACGGTGAAGACCTGTTCGGCTCGATGATGGCGGCGAAATGATGCGGCTGGCCGCGGTTCTGCTGGTGTGCCCGGTTGCCGCCCAGGCTTGCCCGCTGACGCCCGCCGACGGCGCGCTGGTGCAGCAGGGCAGCGTGCAGCTGGCCTGGCGCAGCGAGCCCGGCACCATCGCCAATGGCCAGCCGTTCGTGCTGCGCGTGGCGCTGTGCCCGCAGACGGCGAAGCTGCTGCGCGTGGACGCGACCATGCCCGAACACCGCCACGGCATGAACTACCGGCCCACGCTGAAGCCGCTGGGCCCGGGGCTCTGGCAGGTAAACGGCATGCTCTGGCACATGGCCGGCCGTTGGGAACTGCGCTGGGACGTGCAGGACGAAGGCCGCGCCGAGGTGTTGCGCGCTTCGGTGATGCTGCGTTGACGATGCACCGGCTGTTCGCAGCGCTGGCACTGCTGTGGCTGGCGCAGGCCGGGGCATCGGTCGGCTTGCTCGACTTCACGGCGGATGAGAAGGCGCGCATCGCCAGCCATGGCCCCTGGCCGCCAGTTCAGACGGCAGACGTCGCCAACGCACTTGCGTCGCAGGCCGCTGCCGTGGCCTACGGCCGCCAGCTGTTCACCGACCGCCGACTGTCGGCTGATGGCCGCGCCAGTTGCGCCAGTTGTCATGTGCCGGCGCTGGCGTTCCAGGACGGGCAGGCCGTCCCGCGGTTGCGCGACGGCCTGCCCGCCAGCCCGCGCAACACGCCGAGCCTGCTGGACAGCGCACAGCGGCGCTGGCTGGGCTGGGGCGGCGACCACGACTCGCTGTGGGCGGCAAGCCTCGCGCCGCTGCTTGCCGCCAATGAGATGGGCCACAGCGTGGCCAGCCTGGCTGCGCGCGTGCGCGCCACGCCCGCCCTGGCCCGCGGCTACCAGCGCGCGCTGGGCCCCTTGCCCGCCAGCGACGAAGCCCTGGCCGTCGACCTGGCCAAGGCCTTGGCGGCCTACCAGGCAACGCTGGTGTCGCCGCGCACGGCCTTCGACGACTTCCGCGACGCCCTGTTGCGCGGCGACACCCAGGCCGCCGCTGGCTACCCGCTGGCGGCACAGCGCGGGCTGCGGCTGTTCATCGGCGAGGGCCGCTGCAGCGTCTGCCATGCCGGCCCGGCCTTCACGAACGGCGAGTTCGCCGACATCGGCGTGCCGTTCTTCGTGCCCGGGGGTGTCGACCCCGGCCGCCATGCCGGCCTGAAGGCGCTGCTGGCGTCGCCGTACAACCGCCTGGGCCCGTTTGCCGCTGCCGACGACCCACGCGCCGTGGCCACCCGGCATGTGCTCGTCGAACACCGCCACTTCGGCGAATTCCGCGTGCCCGGGCTGCGGGGCCTGGTGCAGACCTCGCCCTACATGCACGACGGCAGCCTGGCCACGCTGGACGCCGTGGTGCGCCACTACAGCGAACTGAACGAAGACCGCCTGCATGCCGACGGCGAACGCATCCTGCGCCCGCTGAAGCTGCAGCCCGCAGACAGCGCCGACCTGCTGGCCTTCCTGCGCAGCCTGTCGCGCTGACGGCTCAGCGCGTCAGCGTCACCTTCGACAGGAAGGCCGGTGCGTCCGGGTCGTGGCCGCGGACACGGGCCAGGGCCTCGACGAAGGGGTAGAAGGACTGGATCGCGGTGATGGCGCCCAGCGCCTCGTGGGCGGCGGGCTGCAGCAGAAGGTCCACGCCGGGCGTGCCGGCCGGTGCGGCCAGCAACACCGCTGCGCCGCGCGCCCTCAGTTCAGCCGCCAGCACCAGCAGGCCCGGCTGCGCCGGGCCACGCGGCGCGAACACGAGCACCGGGTACCCGGCACCCACCAGGGCCATCGGCCCGTGGCGCAACTCGGCGCCGGAAAAGGCCTCGGCCTGGATGCCGCAGGTTTCCTTGAACTTCAACGCCGCTTCCAGCGCGATGGCCAGGCCGGTGCCGCGGCCAACGACGTACAGCCGTTCAGCCGCTGCCAGCACCGGCAAGGCCGGTGTCCAGTCGCAGGCGGCAGCGCGGGCCAGGTCGTCGGGCAGTGCCTGCAAGGCCTGTGCGAGATCGGCATCAGCCTCCCAGGCTGCCACCAGGCGCACCCCGGCCACCAGCTGCGCGATGTAGCTCTTCGTCGCGGCGATGCTCGATTCCACGCCCGCATGCAGCGGCAGCAGCCACTGTGCGGCCTGTGCCAGTGGCGAGCCGGCGTCGTTGACGAAAGCCACGGTGCAGGCGCCACCCGCACGAAAGTGCTGGGTGGGTGCCACCAGGTCGGGGCTGCGGCCCGACTGCGAGAACGCAAACGCCGCCAGCCCCTGGCAACGCAGGCGCGGGGGCTGCAGGGTCACCAGCGACATCGGCAGCGAGGTCACGAGTTCGCCCAGCCGCGCCATCACCAGATAGGCGAAGTGGCTGGCGGCATGGTCGGAACTGCCGCGCGCCAGCGTCAGCAGCGCGCGCGGCGGCTGTTCGCGCAGCCACGCCGCCAGCGCGGTGTAGCTGTCGGCGTCCAGCGCCAGCGCCTGGGCCACGGCCTGCGGCGCCTGCAGCGCCTCGGCGCGCATCTGGCTGCCTTCAGCGGCTGGCATCGAGATCAATGCGCTCCCCCTCCACCCACACCTGCTGCAGCTGCAGCCGGGTGTCCAGCACCACCACGTCACCCCAGGCGCCGGCCGTGAGGCGGCCGCGGTCGGCCAGGCCCAGGTGCTCCGCGGCCAGGGTCGCGGTGCGGCGCGAGGCTTCAGCCAGTGGCAGGCCCAGGCCAACCAGGTTGCGCAGCGCCTGGTCCATCGTCAGCGTGCTGCCCGCCAGGGTGCCGTCGGCCAGGCGCACGCCGCCCAGGCACTTGGTGACGGTGTGGCGGCCGAGCGGGTAGTCGCCGTCGGGCATGCCGGTGGCCGAGGTGGCGTCGGTGACGCAGTACAGCCCGGGGATGCAGCGCAGCGCGGCACGGATGGCGCCCGGGTGGACATGCAGCAGGTCGGGAATGATCTCGGCGCGTTCGGCATGGGCCAGGGCGGCACCGGCCAGGCCCGGGGCGCGGTGGTGCAGGCCGCTCATGGCGTTGAACAGGTGCGTGAAACCCGTGGCCCCGGCCTGCAACGCGGCCACGCCGTCCTCGTAGCTGCCGTTGCTGTGGCCGATCTGGACGACGAAGCCGCGCGCCCGCAGCTCGACGATCAGTGCCAGGTGGCCCGGCACTTCGGGTGCGATGGTCACCAGGCGGATCGGGGCGATGGCGTGCAAGGCCAGCAGCTCGCCCAGCGTGGCCGTGGTGGCAAACGGCGGTTGGGCGCCGAGCTTGTCGGGGTGGATGTACGGGCCTTCCAGATGCACGCCGAGCACGCGCGCGCTGCCTGCGGGGCGTTCGCGGCACAAGGGTGCGGCGGCGCGCAGCGCGGCTTCGATTTCGGTGCGGGGAGCCGTCATCGTCGTGGCCAGCAGCGAGGTGGTGCCGTGGCGTGCGTGCAGACGGGTGATGTGCGCCAGCGCGTCGCCAGCGGCCATGGTGTCGAAGCCGCCACCGCCGTGCACATGCAGATCGATGAAGCCTGGCAGCACGATCGGCAGCATGCCGGCCTGGACTTCAGCATCGGTCACGGCAGTGCCTGCGATGCCGGCGACCTTGCCGTCCACCAGGCGCAGGCTGCCGCGAACGAAGCCTGCCGGGCCGAGCACATGGCCCTGGATGACGGCCGTGCCTGAAGCCTGCTGCATCAGTGTGCCGACGGCACGTTCGGGTCGTCTTCGCTGGGCACGCTGCCGGGCACGCGGAATTGTTCGCTGGCCCAGGCGCCCAGGTCAGCAGTGCGGCAGCGCTGGCTGCAGAAGGGCCGCCAGCGGTTGCTCGGGTCGAAAAGCGCCGGCCCCTTGCAGGTGGGGCAGGGCACGCGGCGGGGCGCTGGTGGCGCGGGGGCCGTCATTCGGAAGCCCTTTGCGCTGCGCGCTCCGGGGTGAGCGCTTGGGGGCGGCCCGGCGCGCTCATGCGCACAGGGCCAGCTCGAAGCTGGTGTCGGTGCCAGCGTTTCGCAGCCGGCCTTCGGCGTCGGGACGCATGAAGCGCACGCCCACCATCAGGCGGTGGCCGGTGATCTCGGGCACGAGGCCCAGCTCACCGTCGATGCGCACCCGCATCAACTGGTAGCTTCGGCCTTGCGGCAGGCTTTGCTGATAGATGCCGCCCGGTGCGGCCATGCGCTGCAAGGGGCCGCTGTCGCGCAGCAGGCCCAGCAGTACCTGCAGTGCCAGCGCCAGCGGCAGCAGGCTGGCGAGCCAGCCGTTCAGGTCAGCGCGGCGACGCTCGGGGCTGTGCTGCTGCCAGGCGTAGTAGGCCGGCAGGTCGAATTCGCAGGTGCCGCCGGGGATGCTGATGCGGCTGCGGATGCTCATCAGCCAGTCGTTGCTGGCCAGGCTGTGCCCGGCCTTGCCCTGCAGCGCGTTCAGGCCTTCATGGGCGCGCTGGATGCTGGCGACGGCCTCGTCCAGCGCCTGCTCGGAGATGCTGGGGTGGCCGCGATAGCTTTCGAACTGGCTGCGGTGCTTTTCCAGTTCCTTCAGCAGGTCGCTCTTCAGGTCGGCGCGCGAGGCCACGTCCATGATCTCGAACATCGTGACCAGCGCGAAGTGGTGGTCGACGGCAGCGTCGCGAGAAACCAGCACGCCCAGCCGGTCGAACAGGTGCTCGAGCCGCAGCATGGTGCGAATGCCTTCGTTGAACGGATACTCGTAAAGAACCAAGGCGGCGCGTGGAAGTTGGGGGCGGCGAAGGTGGAGTCACCCTGCAGGCGGATTGTTCCACAGGCCCCAGGCGCGACCCAGCGCATCGACCGCCTGCGCCAGCGCCGCCAGCGTCAATCCACCGTCGTTGAAGATCACGGCGTCGGCCACGGCGCGGCGGGTGGCGCGGCTGGCCTGCTGCCCCAGCACCCGCTGCGCCATGAGCATGTCCCAGCCGGGACGCTGGGCGACACGGGCGACCTGCGTGGCTTCGCTGCAATCGACGACCAGCACTTTGTCGACACGCGCGCGCCAATGGCGCGACTCGGCAAGCAGTGGCACGTCGAAGACGACGGTCTGGCCGGGACGGGCAGCGGCAGCCTGGGCCTGGGCTTCGGCACCGATCAACGGGTGCAGGATCGCTTCCAGGCGTTGCCGGGCCGTGGTGTCGGTGAACGCCAGTTCGCGCATCACCTCGCGTGCCAGCGCACCGTCGCTGGCCTGGATGGCCGGGCCGAATTCGGCCACCAGGGCAGGCATCGCAGCGCCCTGTGCGGCGGTCAGGCTGCGGGCAATGGCGTCGGTGTCCACCAGGCAGGCACCCCGTTCGACAAACAGCCGTGCGACCGTGCTCTTGCCGCTGCCGATGCCCCCGGTCAGCCCGATCTTCAGCCCGGGCTTCGGGGCGTTCACAGCAGCCAGACCGACCGCAGCGCGGGCCCGAAGAAGATCGAGCACAGGCCGCCCAGCGCCAGGTAGGGGCCGAAGGGAATGGGCTTGCTGCGGTCGCGGCCCAGGCCCGCGATCATGACCAGGCCCACGACCGCGCCCAGGCCCGCGGCCAGAAGCAGCGCTGAAGGCAGGGCCTGCCAGCCCAGCAGCGCGCCGATGCCGGCAAGCATCTTCATGTCGCCTTCGGCCATGGCGTCGACCTTGCGCGCCAGCCGCCAGACAAAACCCACCAACCACAACACGCCATAGCCGGCTAGTGCGCCGGCCGCCGATTCAGCCGGCGTCACACCGGTCACGCCGGCGAGTGCGCCGCCCAGGCCGACACCGATCAGCGGCAGGGTCAGGCTGTCGGGCAGCAGCGTGGTGTCGAGGTCGATCAGCGCCATCGTCAGCAGCAGCGCGATGGCCAGGCACCACAGCAAGGTGCTGGGCTGTGCGCCGAAGCTGGCGGCCGCGGCCGCGAAGAGGCCGCCGGTGACGAGCTCGACCGCCGGGTAGCGCCATGCGATGCGCGTGCCGCAGGCCGAGCAGCGGCCGCGCAGCAGAACGAGCCAGCTGAAGACGGGGATGTTTTCCCACCAGCGCAGCACATGCCCGCATTGCGGGCAGCGCGATCGGGGGTGCAGCAGGGTCTCCTGCGGCAGCTTTTTCAGTTCGGCGTCGATCGCCTTGGCGGCCAGGGCCAGCTGCGGCGGCGGCCTGGACTGGCTGCCGAACAGCGGCTGCCAGGCCAGTGGGTCGGCCAGCTGGAATTCGACCGAGTCCTTCCACCAGGCGCGCCACATCATGGCCGGAAGCCGATGCACCACGACGTTCAGGAAGCTGCCGATCAGCAGCCCCAGCACGCCCAGGCCCGGCGGCGACAACAGCGCCGCGGCCAGCCCCGGGTCCAGCATCAGACGACGGCGCCCAGCTTGAAGATCGGCAGGTACATCGAAACCACGATGCCGCCGATCAGCGTGCCCAGGATGACGATGATGAACGGCTCCATCAGGCTCGACAGGCCCTTGACCATTTCGTCGACCTCGTCCTCGTAGAACTCGGCGGCCTTGGCCAGCATGTGGTCGAGCGAGCCCGACTCTTCGCCGATGGCAGCCATCTGCAGCACCATCGTGGGGAAGACACCGGTCGAGGTCATCGACGTGGTCAGGGCCGAACCGGTGGAAACGTCCTTCTGGATCTGTTCCGTGGCCTGCGCGTAGACGGCGTTGCCGGAAGCCCCGCCCACCGAGTCAAGCGCTTCGACCAGGGGTACACCGGCGGCGAACATGGTCGACAGCGTGCGCGTCCAGCGCGCGATGACCGACTTGTTGATGAGGTCACCGAACACGGGTATGCGCAGCAGCAGCCGGTCCATGGCCATCTGCATCTTCTCGGACCGCTTCCAGCTTTCCAGGAAGAAGTAGCCGCCGCCGAAGATGATGCCGAAGATGGCCCACCACCAGGTGACGAAGAACTTCGACATCCAGATGACTGCCTGCGTCGGCGCAGGCAGTTCGCCACCGAAGGACTTGAAGACGTCTTCGAAGGCCGGAATCACGAAGATCATGATCACGGTCAGCACGACGAAGGCCACCACGATCACCGCCACCGGGTACATCAGGGCGGACTTGATCTTGCTCTTGATCGCCATCGTCTTTTCCTGGTAGATGGCCAGGCGGTCGAGCAGGGCTTCAAGAATGCCGCCCGCCTCGCCGGCTTCCACCAGGTTGCAGTACAGCGAGTCGAAGTGCAGGGGGTGCTTGCGGAAGGCCGCCGACAGGCTCGTGCCGGTCTCGACGTCGTTGCGGATGTCGGTGAGCAGCTTGGTCATGCGCGGGTTGGTGCTGCCGCGCGCGACGATGTCGAAGCTTTGCAGCAGCGGCACGCCGGCTTTCATCATCGTCGCCAGCTGGCGCGTGAAGATGGCGATGTCCCTCTGCTTGATGGCGCGGCCGCCGCTGGTGCGGCGCTTCTTCACCTTCGTCAGCAGGATGCCCTGTCGGCGCAGGCTGGCGCTGACCACGGCCTCGCCGCCGGCGCGGATCTCGCCACGCACGAGCTTGCCGTTCTTGTCCTTGCCTTCCCACTCGAAGATGGCTTCCTTCGAGTTCTTGGCGAGTGCTGCTGTGGCCATGGTTCTTTGGCTTTTCCTGGTGGGCGCTGGCCGGATGCGGCGGCGTTATTCGTTCGTGACCGTGATCACTTCTTCCAGCGTCGTCACCCCCAGGCGCACCTTGACCAGGCCCGACTGACGCAGGTCACGAACGCCTTCGGACGCAGCCTGCTTGGCGATGTCGAGCGCTGTACCTTCGCTGAGGATGACGCGTTGAATGGCTTCGGTAATGGGCATGACTTGGTAAATGCCGACGCGGCCCTTGTAGCCGTTGTTGCAGGCGCTGCAGCCGACCGCGCGGTACGGCTTCCAATTACCGTCCAATTCTTCCGGCTTGAACCCCGCCTTGAGCATCGAATCACGGGGGTAATCTGCCGGCTTCTTGCAGTTTTCGCAGAGCTTGCGCGCCAGCCGCTGGGCGGTGATGAGCAACACGCTGGATGCAATGTTGAACGGCGCCACGCCCATGTTCAGCAAGCGCGTCAGCGTGGTGGGGGCGTCGTTGGTGTGCAGCGTGCTCATCACCAGGTGGCCGGTCTGGGCGGCCTTCAGGGCGATGTCGGCGGTTTCGAGGTCGCGGATCTCGCCGACCATGATGATGTCCGGGTCCTGGCGCAGGAAGCTCTTCAGCGCCGCGGAGAAGGTCAGGCCCGCGCGGTCGTTGACGTTCACCTGGTTGATGCCCGGCAGGTTGATTTCCGCCGGGTCCTCGACCGTGGCGATGTTCACCCCGGGCTGGTTCAGGATGTTCAGGCAGGTGTACAAGGACACCGTCTTGCCGCTGCCGGTGGGGCCGGTGACCAGGATCATCCCGTAGGGCCGGCCAATGGCCTGCGTGAGGCGGTCGCGCTCGATCTTCTCGTAACCCAGCGCCTCGATGCCCAGCTTGGCGCTGGACGGGTCGAGGATCCGGATCACGACCTTCTCGCCGAACAGCGTCGGCAAGGTGCTGACGCGGAAATCGATGGCCTTGGTGCCGAACTTCAGCTTCATGCGGCCGTCTTGCGGGACACGCTTCTCGGCGATGTCCATGCGGCTGATGACCTTGATGCGCGAGGCCAGCTTGTCCTTGATGGCGATCGGCGGCTGGGTGATCTCGCGCAGTTCACCGTCGATGCGGAAGCGCACGCGGTAGTTGTATTCGTAGGGTTCGAAATGCAGGTCTGACGCGCGCATGTTGATCGCGTCGATCAGCATCTTCTGCAGGAAGCGCACCACCGGCGCGTCCTCGACCTCGGTGGAAACATCGGCGCTCTCCGGCGCTGCGGTGTCTTCCTCGGTGACGTCGAAGTCGAATTCGGCGCTCGACAGCGACTCGAGCGTTTCGCTGGCGCTGGCGCCTTGCGCCTCGAGCTGGCGCAGGAGCTTGTCGTATTCGACGATGACCCATTCCGGCGTCAGCTGCGTGGCGAACTTGATGCGCTCCACCGCTTCCTGGTCGGTGGGGTCGGCTGCGCCGATGAACAGGCGATTGCCGCGTTTGCCCAACGCGAGCACCTGGTATTGCTGCGCGATCTTCTGGTCGATCAGGTTGCGCGGCAGTTTCTGCAGGTCGACGGCGTTCAGGTCGATCAAGGGCAGAGCCAGCGCCGCAGACAGCACATGCGCCAGGTCGTCGGGCTTGATGGCCCCGGCAGTGATGGCTGCCGTGATGAAACTGGACTTGCGTTCGCGCGAGGCCTTGACCAGATCGTCGGCTGCTTTTGCGCTGAGCTTGCCTGCGTTGACCAACACCCGTGCGACACCCGTGAGGGTCGAGGAAGAGGGTTCAACGAGGGTTTCGGTGGCCATGGGGTATCAGTTCGGCAGGGCAGGGCTTACCCGCAGCATTCATAGCGCTTGATGATCGCCTATCCTGGCCGGGGTGTAAACGCAAGCCGCGCTTGAGGGGCCCCTGAGCAGGGTGCCTGCCGTGCGATGTGGCATGAAAACCTGGTCGGGGTGAGAGGATTCGAACCTCCGGCCTCTACGTCCCGAACGTAGCGCTCTACCAGGCTAAGCTACACCCCGATGTGGTGGCGGGCGCAAGGCGCGCCGCCGCAGGCAGGTGCGAAGTCAGGAAGACCGCTGCACTGCCAGAACCGATAATTCTAGCAGAGCCCGGCGCGCCCGAGAGTCAGGCAGTGCCTGCAGCATCGCGCAGGCATGTTCGGTTTCTCGGCGCGCCGCTTCACGCGTTGCCTCCAGGGCCCCGGTGCGACGAACGATGCTCAGAATTTCCGGGAGGCCCTGCACTTCGCCTTGTTCGATGGCGTGCCGGATGACCTGACGTTCGGCACCGCTGGCCCGTTCCATGGCCAGCAACAGCGGCAGGGTGGGTTTGCCTTCGCGCAGGTCGTCACCGACATTCTTGCCCAGCTCACTGCTGTTGCCTTCGTAGTCGAGCAGGTCGTCGACCAGCTGGAAGGCCGTGCCCAAGGCGCGGCCGTAACCTGCGCAGGCGTCTTCGAGCGTGGCGTCGGCGCCTGCGAGCACGGCCCCCAGTCGGGCACTGGCCTCGAACAGCTTGGCCGTCTTGTAGCGGATGACTTGCAGGTAATCAGCCACGGCGAGATCGGGGTCATGCATGTTCATCAGCTGCAGCACTTCGCCTTCCGCGATGACGTTGGTCGCATCAGCCAGCACCTCGAGCACGCGCATGCGGTTCACCGAGACCATCATCTGGAAGGCTCGGGAATAGAGGAAGTCGCCGACCAGCACGCTGGCGGCATTGCCGAACATCGCATTCGCCGTGGGCCGGCCGCGGCGCATGTCGGATTCGTCGACGACGTCGTCGTGCAGCAGCGTGGCCGTATGGATGAATTCGACGACGGCGGCCAGCTCGAAGCGCTCCGGCCCGTCGAAACCCAGGGCTTCGGAAAACAGCAGCACCAAGCGTGGCCGGATGCGCTTGCCGCCGGCGTTGACGATGTAGCGGGAGATCTGATCGATCAGCGCCACTCGTGACGAAAGCCGCTCGCGGATGACCGCATCCACCTGCCGCATGGCCAGGTCGGTGATGTCGGGCGCGGCGGTTGGAGGAGCGGTAGTCTCTAGCACGGGAGGCCTGTCGAGAGCGCTCTAGTCTATAAGAATCAGGCTTCGGCGGCCGCAGCGGTTATCGGCGGGCAGGCGGCAGCCCGATCCAGGCGATAAAGTTGCTCTCGAAACGCGCCGGGCCGTGCTATATTCAAAGGCTGTCCGGAATGCACGCACCAAGAGGCGGAAGCAACCGGGCGCTTCGTTTGAAAGGTCACATATGTACGCGGTCATAAAAACCGGTGGCAAGCAATACAAGGTTGCAGCCGGCGAGAAGATCAAGGTAGAACAGATTGCTGCGGACGTGGGCCAGGAAATCGTGATCGAGCAGGTCTTGGCTGTCGGCAGCGGCGCCGACCTGCAGGTTGGGGCTCCCTGGGTTGCGGGCGCCAGTGTCAAGGCCACGGTCTTGGCGCATGGGCGGCACGACAAGGTGCGCATCTTCAAGATGCGTCGCCGCAAGCACTACCAGAAGCACGGCGGTCATCGCCAGAACTACACCGAGCTGCAGATCGGCTCGTTGGTCGTCGCTTGATGGCCTGAAGCCGTCAACGACTGAAGGAGTAATTCCATGGCACAGAAAAAGGGCGGGGGCTCAACCCGCAACGGCCGCGATTCGCAGCCGAAGATGCTGGGCGTGAAGGTTTTCGGCGGGCAGCAAGTGTCGGCCGGCGCCATCATCGTGCGTCAGCGCGGGACCAAGTTCCACCCGGGCACGAACGTCGGCATCGGCAAGGATCACACCTTGTTTGCACTGGCGGACGGCGCGGTGTCTTTCAAGATCAAGGGCGCTCTCAACCGCCAGACGGTTGTCGTCACGCCGGCCTGAGCTGTGCACGAGCAGCGCTTGCCGAAGCCCCGGTTCGCCGGGGCTTTTGCTTGGTGCCAGCCTGCTGACCGCCTAGCCCAGCCCCAACCATGAAGTTCGTCGACGAAGCCACCATCGACATCGCCGCAGGCGATGGCGGCGCTGGCTGCATGAGCTTCAGGCGCGAGAAGTTCATCCCGTTCGGCGGCCCCAATGGCGGCGACGGCGGCCGCGGCGGCAGCGTGTGGGCGGTCGCCGACCGCAACATCAACACGCTGATCGACTACCGCTACGCGCGCAAGCACATCGCCAGAAATGGCGAAGCCGGCCGCGGTTCGGACCAGTTTGGCGCGGCCGGGCCGGACATCGAATTGCGCATGCCGGTGGGCACCATCGTGGGCGACGCTGAAACGGGCGAGACCCTGGTCGAACTGCTCGAGCATGGCCAGCGGGCCCTGCTCGCCAAGGGTGGCGACGGTGGTTTTGGCAACCTGCACTTCAAGAGCAGCACCAACCGCGCGCCACGCCAGAAAACGCCGGGCTGGCCTGGCGAGGCGCGCAAGCTGCAGCTCGAATTGCGCGTGCTGGCCGACGTGGGCCTGCTGGGCATGCCCAACGCCGGCAAGTCGACGCTGATCTCGGCGATCTCGAACGCGCGCCCGAAGATTGCCGACTACCCGTTCACGACCTTGCACCCGAACCTGGGCGTCGTGCGTGTCGCGCCCGAGAAGAGCTTCGTCGTGGCCGATATCCCCGGCCTGATCGAAGGTGCGTCCGAAGGCGCCGGGCTGGGCCACCAGTTCCTGCGCCACCTGCAGCGCACGCGGCTGTTGCTGCACATGGTCGACATGGCGCCCTTCGACGACGCCGACCCCGTGGTGCAGGCCCGAGCCATCGTTGCCGAGCTGAAGAAATACGACCCCGCGCTGCATGCCAAGCCGCGCTGGCTGGTGTTCAACAAGCTCGACATGGTGCCAGTCGAAGAGCGCGAGGCCCGCGTGAAGGAATTCGTTCGCCGCCTGCGCTGGAAGGGCCCGGTCTTCGCGATCTCTGCCCTGGCGCGTGACGGTCTGAAGCCCCTGGTCGACAAGATCTACGAGCATGTGGCGGCACAACAGCGGCCAGAACCCGTGCCTGACCAGCGCTTCGACGTGCCGGTTGTGGTACCTGTTGTTCCCGTGTCCGACGCCGGGGGCAGCCCGGGAGAGCCGGCGTGATCGAAGCCTTGCCGCCGGGCGTCCTGACAGGCGCACGGCGCATTGTCGTGAAGGTGGGCTCCAGCCTCGTCACCAATGAAGGCCGCGGCATCGATGCCCAGGCCATCGCCAACTGGTCACGCCAGCTGGCCGTGCTGGCCGGACAGGGCCGCGAGGTGCTGATGGTGTCCAGCGGCGCCATCGCCGAAGGCATGAAGCGACTGGGCTGGAAACAGCGGCCGAAAGAGCTGAACGAACTGCAGGCCGCCGCGGCCGTGGGCCAGATGGGCCTGGCCCAGATGTACGAAAGCCGGCTGTCCGAGCAAGGGATGGCCAGCGCCCAGGTGCTTTTGACGCATGCCGACCTGGCCGATCGCGAGCGCTACCTGAATGCACGCTCGACGCTGCTGACGCTGCTGGGCTTGCGGGTGATTCCGGTCATCAACGAGAACGACACCGTCGTCAACGACGAGATCAAGTTCGGCGACAACGACACGCTCGGTGCGCTGGTTGCCAACCTCGTCGACGCCGATGCGTATGTCATCCTCACCGACCAGCGCGGTCTGTACTCGGCCGACCCGCGGCGCGACCCGGCCGCACGCTTCATCGAAGAAGCACGGGCCGGGGACCTTGCCCTGGAGGCCATGGCGGGTGGTGCCGGCACGGCCATTGGCCGCGGCGGCATGCTGACGAAGATCCTCGCGGCCAAGCGTGCGGCGGGCAGCGGCACCAGCACGATCATCGCGTGGGGCCGGGAAACCGACGTCCTGGTGCGCCTGGCGGCCGGCGAACGCATCGGCACCACGCTGCTGGCGTCGACGCCAAAAGTCGCCGCACGCAAGCAATGGATGGTCGACCATCTTCAGATGCGTGGCGCGGTGATCGTCGACGAAGGTGCGGCGAACAAGCTGCGCAGCGACGGCAAGAGCCTGCTGCCGATCGGCGTGCTCGAAGTGCAGGGCGATTTCGTTCGTGGTGACGTGATCGCGGTGCGAACACTGCAGGGGGAGGACGTGGCGCGCGGCCTGGCCAACTACGGTGCCGGCGAAGCCCGGCTGATCGCACGCAAGCCGTCGTCGCAGATCGAATCGTTACTGGGCTACGCCAATGAGCCCGAACTCATTCACCGAACGAACCTGGTGCTGATGTAGGCGCAGCCGCCCCGGCCGCGCCGGGGCAGGGGTCGTCGGGCTCGACGTGCGGACGTTCCTGGTCCTGTCGTTGGGCGCGCAGACCCGAACGCAGGAAACGGTTGTGGTGGTGAACACGGGGCAGGTAACGGGCCAGCTCGGTCAGCGCCATTTCGTAGACGCCGCGCTTGAATTCGATGACCACATCCAGAGGCACCCAGTAGTCGTTCCAGCGCCAGGCGTCGAACTCGGGGTGATCGGTGGCGCGAAGGTTCATGTCGCTGTCGCGGCCGACCAGGCGCAAGAGAAACCAGATCTGCTTCTGCCCGCGGTAATGGCCGCGGGCATCCTTGCGGATGAAGTGGTCGGGCACTTCGTATCGCAGCCAGTCGCGGGTGCGACCGATGACTTGAACGTGATCGGGCAGCAGCCCCACTTCTTCGTGCAGCTCTCTGAACATCGCCTGCTCGGGCGACTCACCGTACTTGATGCCGCCTTGAGGAAACTGCCACGAATGGGTGCGTAGCCGCTTGCCCCAGAAGACCTGGTTGCGCGAGTTGAGCAAGACGATGCCGACGTTGGGCCTGAAGCCTTCCCGGTCGAGCATAATCAGACCTCGGATTTGTGACTATTTTCATTATTGCACCGGCGCGGTGCGGACAGCGAACCCTCGCTAACCCGGAGCCGCTCTCCCAGGCCGCGAACACGGTGTCCAACCCCTGACGCCGAGCGCGAAACCAGCCGACATGAGAGCCTCCCAGACCTTCATCTCCACGCTCAAGGAAGCCCCTTCCGACGCCGAGATCGCCAGCCACCGCCTGATGCTGCGCGCCGGCCTGATCAAGCGCCTGGGCGCCGGCATCTACAACTACATGCCGCTGGGCCTGCGCATCATTCGCAAGGTCGAGGCGATCATCCGCGAGGAGATGAACCGCGCCGGCGCCATCGAACTGCTGATGCCCGTGGTCCAGCCCGCTGAGCTGTGGCAGGAGACGGGCCGCTTCCAGGCCTATGGGCCCGAACTGCTGCGCGTGAAGGACCGGCATGACCGCGACTTCGTGATCCAGCCCACCAGCGAAGAAGTGATCACTGACATCGCCAGGCAGGAACTGCGCAGCTACAAGCAACTGCCGCGAAATTTCTACCATATCCAGACCAAATTCCGCGACGAGCGCCGGCCGCGCTTCGGCGTCATGCGCGGGCGCGAGTTCACGATGAAGGACGCCTATTCCTTCGACCGTGACAAGGCCTCGGCGCTGAAGAGCTACGACGCGATGTACAGGGCCTACTGCGCGATCTTCGACCGCATGGGCCTGCAGTACCGCGCCGTGGCCGCGGACACCGGCGCCATCGGCGGCGATGCCTCGCACGAATTCCAGGTCATCGCCGACACGGGGGAAGACGCGATCGCCTATTGCCCGACGAGCCCGTATGCGGCCAACGTCGAGCTCGCCGAAGCCCTGTCGCTCATCAGCGAGCGTGCTGCCCCTGGCCAGGTTTGTGCCAAAACGCCCACCCCTGGCAAGGCCACCTGCGAAGACGTGGCCGCCTTGCTCGGGCTGCCGCTGGCGCAGACGGTGAAGTCGCTGGTGCTGGCCACCGACGTGCTGAACGAGGCCGGCGATGTCGTCAAGACCACAGTCTGGCTGCTGCTGGTTCGCGGCGACCACAGTCTGAACGAGATCAAGGCCGGCAAGCTGCCAGGCCTGAAGGATGGCTTCCGCTTCGCCACCGTGGCCGAGATCGAGGACCATTTCGGCTGCAAGCCGGGTTACCTGGGCCCCATCGGCTTGAAAAAGCCCGTGAAGATCGTGGCCGAGCGCACCGTCGCGAACATGGCCGACTTCGTCTGCGGCGCCAACGCAGCCGACTTCCATTTCACTGGCGTCAACTGGGGCCGCGACCTGCCCGAACCCGACCTGGTGGCCGACATCCGCAACGTCGTCGAGGGCGACCCCAGCCCCGACGGCAAGGGCGTGCTGGCGCTGCAGCGCGGCATCGAGGTCGGGCATGTCTTCTACCTCGGCACGAAGAAGTACAGCGCGCCGATGGCGGCGAACTTCCTGGATGAGAACGGCAAGCCCCAGCCCTTCGAGATGGGTTGCTACGGCATCGGCGTGACACGGTTGCTGGGCGCTGCCATCGAACAGAACTTCGACGAACGCGGCATCGTCTGGCCGCTGGCGATGGCGCCGTTTGCGGTGGTCATCTGCCCCATCGGCATGGACCGCAGCGCCGAGGTGAAGGCCGCGGCCGAGCAGCTGCACGACGAGCTGGCCGCCGCTGGCGTGGACGTGTTGCTCGACGACCGCGGCGAGCGCCCGGGCGCGATGTTCGCCGACTGGGAACTGATCGGCATTCCACAGCGTGTCGTCATCAGCGACCGCGGTCTGAAAGCCGGCACCGTCGAGCTCCAGGGCCGCAAGGAAGCCGAAGCGACCGTCGCCCCGCTGGCCGAGGCGGCTGCCCTGCTGAAGGGCCGCCTGGCGGCATGAACCCCTGCCGCCGGGCGCTGCTGCTGGCAGGCCCGGGCCTGTTCTGCCATTCAGCGGCAACCGCCGGGGCGCAAGTCGAAGAGCCCCTGGCCAATGCCGTCAGAACGGCGCTTTCAGCGTCGGTGGCCGACGCTGCCCCGCCCAAGCCCAGCTTCGAGACCATGGCTCAGCGCCTGGCCTACCTGCGCTGGCTGGGCGAGGCCAGTGAACGGCTGAAGCGCCGCAAGACCGACCACCATACCCGGATCGAATTCCTCGAGGCCGTCTGGTACGAAAGCCGCCGCGCCGGGCTCGAGACCGCGATGGTCCTGGGGCTCATCCAGGTGGAGAGCGGCTTCCGCAAGTACGCCATCAGCAGCGCCGGTGCCCGCGGCTACATGCAGGTGATGCCGTTCTGGGCGCGCCTCATCGGCGACGGTGACGACCGGCGGCTTTTCCACTTGCAGACGAACCTGCGCTTCGGCTGCGTCATCCTGCGCCACTACCTCGACCGCGAACGGGGTGACCAGTTCCTGGCCCTGGGCCGCTACAACGGCAGCCGTGGCAAGCCGCAGTACCCGAACCTGGTCTACGGCGCGCGCCGCGCCTGGGACATCCCGCCAGCCTGAAGGCCGTGCCAGACCTTGGGTTCGGCGCCCTGCAAGCCGACCAGGGCAAGTACCCGCTCGACGCTCTCGGCCACCAGTTCGTCGATGCTCGTGGGCCGGTGATAGAAGGCCGGCAGCGGTGGAAACACGATGCCGCCCATTTCGGTGACGGCCGTCATATTGCGCAGGTGGGCCAGGTTGAAGGGCGTTTCACGCACCATCAGCAAAAGCCGCCTGCGTTCCTTCAGCGTGACATCGGCAGCACGTGTGAGCAGGTTGTCGGCAAAGCCATGGGCAATGGCTGCGAGCGACTTCATCGAGCATGGCGCCACGACCATCGCCGCAGTGTCGAAGCTGCCGCTGGCGACACAGGCCCCGATATCGCCCGGCGAATAGGAATGGTCGGCCAGCTCTTCGATGGCGCGGCGGTCCAGCCCGGTTTCGTGGTGAACGTTGAGCACGCCCGAGGGCGTGACGACGAGATGCGTCTCGACGCCGATCTCACGTGCCCGCTGCAGCAGCTTCACGGCGTACAGCGCGCCGGTGGCGCCGGTCACGCCGACGACGAGGCGGGGCTTCAAGGCGCGGGCTCAGCCCTTGGCCAGGAGCTGCTGAAGCTCGCCCGATTCGTACATCTCCATCATGATGTCCGAGCCGCCGACGAACTCGCCGTTGACGTAGAGCTGCGGGATCGTGGGCCACTGGGCGTAATCCTTGATGCCCTGGCGCACTTCCTCGTCTTCCAGCACGTTGAAGGTCTTCAATTGCGTGGCACCGGCGGCCTTCAGAACCTGGATGGCGCGGCCGGAGAAGCCGCACATCGGGAACTGGGCCGTTCCCTTCATGAAGAGTACGACGGGGTTGCTCTTGACGAGCTCGTCGATGCGTTGCTGTGCGTCGCTCATGGGCGTTTCCTGATGCTCAGTTGACTCAATCTTGGATTGTGCGCCAAGCCCCTGTGGCTGCCAGCCCCGGGCCGGCCAAGCCCATCAGAACGTGTAGCGCATCCCGAACTGCAGCAGGGGCGACAGGCGCAGGGCGCGGCGCTGGTTGTCGCTGCCCTGCACGCCCAGCGGTGTGCGCAGGCTGTCGCCGCCGGGCGTGCTGGCCTCGGCCACCCAGCCCAGGTCGGCGCTCAGGCTGAAGCCACTGTCACCCAGGGGGCTGCTGAAGCCCAGGCCCAGGTAGGCGGCCGCCTGCCAGCTGTCGGCCTGGGTGGCCGCAGGGATGGCCCAGCCCTGGTTGAGCGTCAGCCCCAGCCGAGATGCCGCGCCGGGCGCCATGATGCTGAATTGCGGGGCCCCGGCATGGCTGCCGAAGACCACGCCGCTGGTCGCACGGAAGCTGCCGAAAGACGGTTCGGCGAAGACGTAGTCGCCCAGGACAGCCCCGCCGCGCAGCCCCTGGCCACCTTCGACCAGCCCTGCCAGCGACAAGGGTGAAACCGCTGCCGTCTGGATGGCGATGCGGGCGCGCAGGCTTGGCCACAGCACATCGCTGGCTGGGGCCTGCAGGCCGCCAGAGGCCAGGGCCTCGGGGCTGGGCAAAGCCAGCAAGGCGGCCAGGGCCAGCGTCGGGAAGGCAAGAGGAGCAGACATCGGAAGAACCCCCGCAGCAGTTGGACACCAGTGTCTGGCGTCTCATGATGCGCCGAAACCCCGTCAACATGGGGAACTCGTGCCTTTATCCGTGCGCTTCGGTTGTTAAATCCTCGTCGATTGCTTCGCCTATGGCCGGCATCCTGCCGCCGGTGCAGCGCGCGAAACCGGCCAGGTCCTTGCGCGTCTGTGTGGCGACCAGGCCGGCTGCCGCCAGCATGGCCCGCACCGCCGGGCCCTGGTCATGGCCATGCTCGAGCAGCAGCCAGGCGCCGGGCAGCAAGTGGGCCGGCGCGCCGGCCGCGATGGTGCGCAGGTCGTCGAGTCCGTCGGCCCCTGCAGTGAGTGCCGATGCCGGCTCGTGGGCCAGAGCCGGCAGATGGGCGTCGCCCAGCGCGACGTACGGTGGGTTGGCCACGGCCAGACCGAAACCTTGTCCGACCAACGGTGCCCACCAGGAGCCCTGCGCGAAAGCCACCGCGAGCCCCAGGCGAAGGGCATTGCCGCGGGCGACAGCGAGTGCGTCGGCACTGGCGTCGGTGGCCGTGAGCTGGAGGTCCGGCTCGCGCGAGGCCAAGGCCAGCGCGATGGCGCCGCTGCCGGTACCCAGGTCGACGACTGTCCGTGCTGGCGCCTCGGGCAACACCTCCAGGGCCCAATCGACCAGCATTTCGGTTTCCGGGCGTGGCACCAGCACGGCCGGGCTGACGTGCAGCACGAGCCCGCAGAACTCGCGTTCACCCACGATGTAGGCCAAGGGTACGCCAGCAGCGCGCCGGGCCAACTGCTCGGCAATGAGTTGTGCCGTGGCTTTGGGCAAAGGATGGTCGTCGTGGGCCAGCAGCCAGGATCGCGGGCGCTGAAGGTGATGGCTGAGCAGCCACTGCGCGTCCAGCCGGTCCACGCCCAGCGCGCGCGCCGCGGCCAGGGCCTGGGCCACGTCCATCGTCAGGCCTCGCCGCTTTCCAGCAGCGCCAGTTGTTCGGCGGCACGCGCGGCCTTCAGGGCAGCGGTGACATCGGCCAGGTCACCGTCCATGATGGCGCCCAGCTTGTACAGCGTCAGATTGATGCGGTGGTCGGTGAGCCGGCCTTGCGGGAAGTTGTAGGTGCGAATCCGGTCGCTGCGGTCGCCGCTGCCGATCAGGCCCTTGCGGGTGGCGGCTTCCTTGGCGGCGCGTTCGCTGCGGTCCTTCTCGCGCAGGCGCGCGGCGAGAACGGCCATGGCCTTGGCCTTGTTGCGATGCTGGCTGCGGTCGTCCTGGCATTCGGCGACCAGACCGGTGGGCAGGTGGGTGATGCGGATGGCGCTATCGGTCTTGTTGACGTGCTGGCCGCCCGCGCCGCTGGCGCGGAAGGTGTCGATGCGCAGGTCGGCGGGGTTGAGCTGCACTTCCTCGGCCTCGTCGGGCTCGGGCATCACCGCCACCGTGCAGGCGCTGGTGTGGATGCGGCCCTGGCTCTCGGTGGCCGGCACACGCTGCACGCGGTGGCCACCGCTTTCGAAACGCAGCTGGCCATAGACGGCCGGGTTGGTGCCGTTGCCTTCGATGCGCAACACCAGTTCCTTGTAGCCGCCGAGTTCACTGTCGCTCTGGCTCAGCACCTCGGTGCGCCAGCCCTGGCGTTCGCAGTAACGCAGGTACATGCGTGCCAGGTCGCCGGCGAACAGGGCCGATTCGTCGCCGCCGGTGCCGGCGCGGATCTCGAGGAAGGCATTGCGTTCGTCGTCCGGGTCGCGCGGCACCAGGGCGGCCTGCAGTTCGGCCTGAAGGCGTTCGATGTCTGCGCTGGCGCTGGTGATTTCCTCCTGCGCCATTTCGGTCATCTCGGGGTCGGCCTGCATCTCGCGCGCCGCGGCAAGGTCGCGCTCACGCTGCTGGTATCGGCGGTAGCGCTCGACGATGCTGCTGGCTTCCGACTGCTCGCGCGACAGCACACGCCAACGCTGGATGTCGCTGGCAATCGCCGGGTCGGACAGGGTCGCGTCGAGTTCGGCCAGGCGCATGGCCAGGCGTTCGAATTGGTCGCGCAGCAAAGGGGTCATGGACAACGGGCTTCGTGGTGAGCAGCCGGGGCCCGGCCCACACCATGGCGGTGCAGCCGGCCCGGGCCGGGGCGCTAACGCCCTGCAGGCCCTTCGCCGCCTGGCGTGCGGGCGCCCTGGCGCAGGAACAGGCGCGACACGGTAGTCGCCAGCTGCGCGCGTTCCTCGCCGTCGGCGGTGTGCAGCTCGGCCAAAGTGCCGTGCAGCATCTTGTGGGTGAGGCCGCGGGTCAGCGCTTCGAGCACGGCGTCCACCGGCTCGCCCCGCGCAAGCATCTTGCGCGCCCTTGCCATCTCGATGGCCGCCCAGTCGTCGGCCTGGCGGTTCAGCGCCTGGATCAGCGGCACCGCCGTGCGCTGGTCGAGCCAGTGGGCGAAGTTCTGCACGCCGGTTTCGATGATGGCCTCGGCCTGCTGCACTGCCGCCTGGCGCTTTTCGCCCGCGGTCTGAACCAGCTGGGAGAGGTCGTCGACGGTGTACAGGTAGACGTCGGACAGGCGGGCGACCTCGGGTTCGATGTCGCGCGGCACCGCCAGGTCGACCATGAACATCGGCCGGTGCCTGCGCGCCTTCAGCGCACGTTCGACAGCCCCCAGACCGATGATGGGCAGGCTGCTCGCCGTGCACGAGATGACGGCGTCGTATTCATGCAGGCTGCCAGGCAGGTCGGAAAGGCGCAGCGCCTTGGCACCGAAGCGCGCAGCCAGCCGTTCGCCGCGTTCCAGCGTGCGGTTGGCCACTGCCATGGCCTTGGGCGACTTGGCTGCGAAGTGCGTGGCCACCAGTTCGATCATTTCGCCGGCACCGACAAACAGCACGCGGGTCTCGGCCAGGTCTTCGAAGAGCTGCGAGGCCAGGCGCACGGCAGCGGCGGCCATGCTGATGGAGTGGGCACCGATCTCGGTGGAGCTGCGCACTTCCTTGGCGACCGAGAAGCTGCGCTGGAACAGCTGGTGCAGTGTGCTGCCCAGGGTTCCGGCTTCGTCGGCCTGGCGCACCGCTTGTTTCATCTGGCCGAGGATCTGCGGTTCGCCCAGGACCATCGAATCGAGCCCCGATGCCACCCGGAATGCATGCCGGGCGGCGGCCTGGTCCTCCATCACGTAGGCGTGGGCCTGCAGATGGCTGCCGCTGACGCCACCTTGCTGGGCCAGCCAGTCCACCGCCGGCTGCACCAGTTCCTGTACGGCATGGGCCGGCGCGGCAACGTACAGTTCGGTGCGATTGCAGGTGGACACCAGCGCGGCTTCGGGCGAGGCACCCCGCAATTGCTCGCGCAGGCCATGCAGTGCCGGCACCAGACGGTCGGGGCCAAAGGCCAGGCGACCCCGCAGGTCGAGCGGGGCAGTCGTATGGTTGAGCCCGAGGGCCAGAACGCTCACAATGAAATTGTAAATCTAGCTTGACACACGCGGGTCTACGGAATTGCCCTGGCGCCCCGGAGGAGCCGGCCAGACCCTTGTTTCAGATGATCTTTCAGCCAGCCACACACGTCAACGATGGGACCTCTGGACGCAATCGGCCACCTCATGAACCTGTTCCTGCCGGCCGTCTTGCTGGGGGCCATGTCCGCCGCCGGTGCCAAGCTGGCCTGGCGCAAGGGACTGGCAACCGTCAGCTGGCGCCGGCTGGCGCTGCCGGCCTGCGCCGCCAGTTCCGCCGTCGTGCTGGCCGCCCTGGTCTTGCTGGGGCGGGACGGCTCGATGGCGATGTACGCCGCGATGGTGACAGCCTGCGCTTTCACGCTGTGGTGGCGGGGGTTTGGGCCGGGGCGGAAGTGATCTGCCGGCCCTCGGTCAGGACCACGGCGCGCAGTGAATGCGGCAGCGCTTCGGTGATGGTGACGTCGACGAGCTGCCCCACCAGTCTTGCGGAGAGCGGCCCGCCGTCGAAATTGACGATGCGGTTGCATTCGGTGCGGCCCATCAGTTCGCTGGCACTGCGGCGTGAGGGGCCTTCCACCAGGATACGCTGCACCGTGCCGACGCGGCTGGCACTGATGCGGCGCACGTTTTCCTCGATGCGCGCCTGCAGCTGCTGCAGGCGCTGCAGCTTCAGCGTCTGCGGTGTCTCGTCGGGCAAGGCCGCGGCGGGTGTGCCCGGGCGAACGCTGAAGACGAAGCTGAACGACGCGTCGAAGCCGACGTCGTCGATGAGCTTCATCGTCCTGTCGAAGTCGTCCTGGGTCTCGCCCGGGAAGCCGACGATGAAGTCGGTGGACAGGCTGATGCCGGGCCGCACGGCGCGCAGCTTGCGGATGGTGCTCTTGTATTCCATCGCGGTGTAGCCGCGCTTCATGGCCATCAGGATGCGGTCGCTGCCATGCTGCACAGGCAGGTGCACATGGTTCACCAGCTTGGGCGTCTTGCCGTAGGCGTCGATCAGCCGCTGGCCGAATTCGTTCGGGTGGCTGGTGGTGTAGCGGATGCGTTCGATGCCCGGGATTTCGGCCACGACTTCCAGCAGCAAGGCGAAGTCGGCGATTTCCGCCGTGGGGCCCATCGTGCCCCGGTAGCCGTTGACGTTCTGGCCCAGCAGCGTCACTTCCTTCACGCCTTGCTCGGCCAGGCCCGCCACTTCGGTCAGCACGTCGTCGAACGGGCGGCTGACTTCCTCGCCGCGGGTGTAGGGCACGACGCAGTACGAGCAGTACTTCGAGCAGCCTTCCATGATCGACACGAAGGCCGAAGCGCCGGTGACGCGCGCCGGCGGCAGGTGGTCGAACTTCTCGATCTCGGGGAAGCTGATGTCGACCTGCGGCCGGCGCTGCGCCAGGCGCGCGTCGATCATCTGCGGCAGCCGGTGCAGGGTCTGCGGGCCGAACACCATGTCGACATAGGGCGCGCGGTCGATGATGGCCGCGCCTTCCTGGCTGGCGACGCAGCCGCCCACGCCGATGAGCACGCCCTTGGCCTTCAGGTGCTTGACGCGGCCGAGGTCGCTGAACACCTTCTCCTGGGCCTTTTCCCGCACGCTGCAGGTGTTGAAGAGGATCAGGTCGGCCTGCTCGGGGTCGTCGGTGGGCTCGTAGCCCTTGGCGGCGTACAGCACGTCGGCCATCTTGTCGCTGTCGTAGTCGTTCATCTGGCAGCCGAAGCTGCGGATATAGACCTTCTTGGCGGTTTCGCTCACTTGACTACCCTCCGAACTGCGTGCTCCGGGATGAGCGCTTGGGGGCGGCCCGGCGCGCTCATGGCCGGCTCCAGGTTTGCGCGGCCGCGTTGAACACCCACGTGCTGGCCTGAGCGGGGCTGCTGGGCCAGGGTTGGCGTGCGCGCTCCTGCTCGGTCAGCACCCAGACGTCGAGCACCAGGCCCAGGGTGTCCAGGGTGTAGTTCACCACCATCGGGCGGCCGGCCAAGGCGCCGGACATCGCCAGCATGTTGCGGGTGTCGCGGATGCGCGCGCCGGGTGCCAGGCGCACCGGCACGCCGTTCAGCAGGGCTTCGGGCGGCTGCGTGATGCGCAGTTCACCGCGCAGCGCGTTGGCAGGGAAATTCCGTTGCAGCTGGGCCTGTGCAGGCTGCACGAAAGCCAGCAGCACCAGGACGGAAAGGCCGGGCAGGGCACAGCGAAACATGGTGTTGATCCAGGGGCTGTGGAAAGAGAACTGGAAAAAAAGACGGCCCAAGACGCGTTGAAGCGGTCTCGGGCCGGGTGTCTGGTGGCGCTTCAGGGATTTGAACCCCGGACCTGCGGATTATGATTCCGTCGCTCTAACCAGCTGAGCTAAAGCGCCTTAGCCCACGATTATATCGGCGCCTTGGCGCGTTTGTCGCGCGGCGCAGGCCGGCCCGCCGAACCCCGGGCCCCAGTCCACCGCCTTTGTCGCAAACAGCACACGATGTTCAGCTTCTTCAAGAAGAAACCCCCGCCGCCGGCGCCTGAGGCAGCACCGGTCGCCGCGGCAACGCCGGCGCCGGCGCCAGCGCCCCCGGCTTTACTTCCCGCCGTCCCCGTCATGGCGCCCCCGGTTCCGGCGGCCGCTCCTGCGCCGGCAGCCGAGCCGGCGGCGCCCGCCGAGCGCAAGGGCTGGCTGTCGCGTCTGACCCAGGGCCTGCGCAAGACCGGAGGCAGCATCGCCCAGGTCTTCACCGGCACGCGTATCGACGACGCCCTGTACGAAGACCTCGAAAGCGCCCTGCTGATGGCCGACGCCGGTGTCGGCGCGACCGAATTCCTGCTCGCCGACCTGAAACGCCGCGTCAAGGACACCAAGACCACCGAGCCCGCCGCCGTGAAGCGGCTGCTGGCCGACGCCGTGGCCGACCTGCTGCGGCCACTGCAGAAATCGCTGGCCATCGGCAGTGCCAGCCCGACGGTGATCATGGTGGCCGGGGTCAATGGCGCAGGCAAGACCACCACCATCGGCAAGCTCACCCGCCACCTGGCGGCCGCCGATTGCAAGGTGCTGCTGGCGGCGGCCGACACCTTTCGCGCCGCAGCGCGCGAACAGCTGGCGGTGTGGGCCGACCGCAACCAGGTGCAGGTGGTCAGCCAGGAGGGCGGTGACCCGGCGGCCGTGACCTTCGACGCCGTGGCCGCCGGCCGCGCGCGCGGCTGCGATGTCGTCATTGCCGACACCGCCGGCCGCCTGCCGACCCAGCTGCACCTGATGGAAGAGCTGAAGAAGATCCACCGCGTCATCGGCAAGGCCCAGGAAGGCGCGCCGCACGAGGTGCTGCTGGTGGTCGACGGCAACACCGGCCAGAACGCGCTGGCCCAGGTCAAGGCCTTCGATGCCGCGCTCGGCCTGACGGGGCTGATCGTCACCAAGCTGGACGGCACGGCCAAGGGCGGCGTGCTCGCGGCCATTGCGCGCTGGGGCGCGGAGCAGGGGCGTGTGATCCCCGTCTACTTCATCGGCATCGGTGAGCGGGTCGAAGACCTGCAGACCTTCGACGCGCGCGAATTCGCGCAGGCCCTGCTGGGCGAGTAGCCGGCAGCCGCCGGCCGCCTGGCCGGTCAGCGCCGCGCCGTGGTCGGCGCGGCTTCCATGTCGTCGAAGAAGCCCGACGGCACCGGTTCCATCGCGGCGTCGAATTCCGCGAAGTGGCGCTCGTCGCCTTCGGCCAGCAGTTCGGCCATTTCCGGCACCGGGATCAAGGGGATCGGGCGTGAATTCGTGGCCTGCCCGTTGCCCTGGCTCGCTGGCAGAAGCTCAGCGAGTTCGCTGCGTGCCGTCAGCGCTGTCGGCATCGAGCCTTCACGCCAGACGCACACATGGATGCCGGCGGCCCGCAGCACCCGGCCCATGCGCTCGTGGCGCTGGCGGCTGCGGGCGCTTTCCTGCGCGGCACGGATGTCGATGACGACACGTACACGGCCGTCGTGGTCGCAGACCAGCAGGTCTGCGCTGAGCGAGCCGACACGTTGCAGCCAGTCGTTGTAGCTGTGCTGCAGCGGCACGCGCACGAAGCGCGACAGCGGCACCTGGGCGAGAACCAGACGGCCGGGAACGGCCTGGCGCAGCAGTTCCATGGCCTGGCGCTCCTGGCGGTTGAGCACACGCGCGGCCTCGGGCGGCCAGCTCGCCACCGTGTCCAGGAAGGGCTGGCTGCGGCGGCTGCGGCCGCCGTTGCGGCTGCGCAGGCGCACGGCCAGCCAGGTGAGCAGCAAGATGGCGGCGCCTGGCAGGGCCAGGTCCAGATAAGCGGGCAGCAGTTCCATCGGGCGTTGTGCGGGTGGTGCGACAGGAGATTCGACCTGCCCCGTACATCGGCCGTTTGACGGCGGAACTTCAGTCCCGCGGCCGGCGCGCGCGTTTCGCGATGTATCAGCGTGGCATGCCGGGGAAGCCGCCGCCGCCCATGCCACCCATGCCGCCCATGCGTTTCATCATCTTCATCAGGCCGCCGCCCTTCATCTTTTTCATCATCCCCTGCATCTGCTCGAACTGGTTGAGCATGCGGTTCACTTCCTGGACATGCACGCCGGCCCCGGCTGCGATGCGGCGCTTACGGCTGGCCTTGATGAGCTCGGGCTTGCGCCGTTCCAGCGGTGTCATCGCGCAGATGATGCCCTCCATGCGCTTGACGTCGCGTTCGGCGCGGTCCATGTCGGCCCCGGCGGCCTTGCCCGCCAGCTGGCTGGGCAGCTTGTCCATCAGCCCGGACAGGCCGCCCATCTTCTTCATCTGCGAAATCTGCATCAGGAAGTCGTTCAGGTCGAAGCCGCCGCCGGACTTCACCTTGTCGGCCAGCTGCTTGGCCGCGCCGAGGTCGACACCCTTCTGCACTTCCTCGACCAGGGCGACGATGTCGCCCATGCCGAGCACACGGCCGGCATGGCGTTCGGCGTCGAAGACTTCCAGGCCGTCGATCTTTTCGGAAACACCGGCGAACTTGATCGGCGCGCCGGTGATGGCCCGCACCGAGAGCGCCGCGCCGCCGCGGCTGTCGCCGTCCAGCTTGGTCAGGATCACGCCCGTCAGGGGCAGGGCGTCCTTGAAGGCCTTGGCGGTGTTGACCGCGTCCTGGCCCTGCATGGCGTCGACGACGAACAGTGTTTCGACCGGGTTCAGCGCGGCATGCAGCTCGCGGATCTCGGCCATCAGCGCTTCGTCGATGCCCAGCCGGCCGGCAGTGTCGACCAGCAACACGTCGAAATAGTGGCGCTTGGCGTAGTCCAGAGCAGCCAGGGCGATGTCGCGCGGCTTCTGTTCCCCCGTCGACGGGAACCATTCCGCGCCGGCTTGCCGGGTCACGGTCTTCAGCTGTTCGATGGCGGCCGGGCGGTAGACGTCGGCCGACACCGTCAGCACCTTCTTCTTGCGCCGCTCGATCAGGTGCTTGGCCAGCTTGGCCGTGGTCGTGGTCTTGCCGGCGCCCTGCAGGCCGGCCATCAGGATCACGGCGGGCGGCTGGGCGGCCAGGTTGATGTCGGAAATGCCCTCGCCCATCGTCGACGAGAGTTCCTTGTGGACGATGCCCACCAGGGCCTGGCCCGGGTTCAGCGAGTTCGCCACTTCCTGGCCGAGCGCCTTGTCCTTCACGCGGGCGATGAAGTCGCGAACGACCGGCAGGGCCACGTCGGCCTCGAGCAGGGCCATGCGGACTTCGCGCAGCATGTCCTGCACGTTGGCTTCGGTGATGCGCGCCTGGCCGCGCATGGTCTTGACCAGCCTGGACAGGCGGTCGGAAAGGGCGGATGCCATGGGGTGCGTTGCCGGTTGCGGCCCCGCGTGACAGCGTGGCCGGTGATTACACTGTCCGGATGATTCTATCGACGCCATCTCCCGCACTCGCGCCCATGGGCGGGCTGCTGCTGGCCACGGTGGCGACGGTGCTCTACGTGCTCGCCGCCCTGCCCACGGGCGTGCTCAGGCGCCTGTCGGCCGCAGCCCTGGTGGGCGGCTGGGTGCTGCACGGGCTGCTCCTGGTCGTGGACATCGGCGGCATCGGCCAGCCCGTGCCGGGTACGCGGTTGGGTTTCGCCCCGGTGCTGTCGATGACGGTGTGGCTGGTGATTGCCGTCTACAGCATCGAAAGCCGGCTCGTGCCGCTGCCGTCCATCCGCGTGCTGCTGGGTGTCTCAGGCGTGGCCGCGGTGTTGCTGACCTTGCTGTTTCCTGGCGAGCTTCGCCCCTTGTCGTCGGCCCTGGCACCCTTGCACTTCGCGCTGGGTGTCGGGTCCTACGGCCTGTTCGGCGCGGCGGTGGTGCATGCCACGCTGCTGGACCGCGCCGAGCGCAGCCTGCGCGGCGGGGGTGCCGGCGCCGCGGCCGGGCGCGGCGCGCTGGGCATGCCGCTGCTGCAGCTGGAACGCCTGACATTCCGCTTCGTCGAGGCCGGCTTCGTGGTGTTGACGGCGACGCTGGTGCTCGGGGTGGCGACGGCCCAGCGCGACACCTGGCAGTGGGACCACAAGACGGTGTTCTCCTTCCTGGCCTGGGGCGTGTTTGCAGCACTGCTGGCTGGCCGCCATTTCCGCGGCTGGCGCGGCCGGCGGGCCACGCGCTGGCTGTATGTCGGTGCCGGGCTCTTGCTGCTGGCCTACGTGGGGTCGCGCTTCGTGATGGAAGTGCTGCTCGGCCCAGGGGGCGGATGATGATGGCCCGTTCCAGCCAAGCGCGTCGGGCATGAAGTACCTCGTCCTGCTGCTGATCCTGGCGGTCGTGGTCGGCTGGTTCTTCGGCCGTGGCCGCGCCAAGCCCAAGCCGCCACCGCCCAAGGAAAAGAGCGAGCCGCTGCAGGTCGAAATGCTGGCCTGCGCGCACTGCGGCGTTCACCTGCCGCGCAGCGAGGCCGCTTTCGACGTTGCCGGGCACCCGTTCTGTACGCCCGAGCATCGTGTTGCCGGGCCACGCTGAGCCGGGCGCACCCGACCCGGTCGCGGCGGCCGCGCCATCGATGCCGGGCGAGCGGCGGCAGGGCGATCGCCGTACCGACGACCGGCGCACACCGCGGGGCCGGCGGCGCGAGGATTCGCTGTTCGACAGCCTGAACACCAGCGACAGCGAAATCGAGGAAGGCGATTCGGTCTTCGACCCAGGCTGGCTCGCTGCCGGCGACCGGCCACCCGACAGCCGCTTTCGCCGCCGCCAGGCGCGTCTGGCCGCCGCGCGGCAGGGCAGCGCCCTGGCCCGCGTGTTGCGCACCTATGCCGCGGCACGCGCGGCCATCGGTCTGGGTCTGGTGGCAGCGCTGGGTGCCAGCAGCCTGCTGGGCGCCGTTGCTTCCGAATGGGTGGCGCTGCTGAGCGTCGGCTATGCCGTCCAGGCCATCACGCTGTGGCTGCTGCCACGGTTTGGTACCCGTTCGCTGCCCGCGGGCGCCGGCGGCCGGGTGCGCCCCTGGTTGGCCACGCTGGGCGTCGATCTGGTCGCCTTCGGCGCGCTGCATGTGCTGGCCTCGGGTTCCACCTTGAACTATGGCGCACTGCTGGCGTTGCCGGTGCTGATGGCCGGGGTTCTGACCTCGCGCCTGATGGCGCTGGGTACGGCGGCGGCGGCGGCGTTGCTGCTGCTGTCCGTGGCCTGGTTGGCGGGCGCGACCAGCGGCAATGCGCCCGCGCTGTTGTTGCAGTCGGGCCTGGTGGGCCTGGGACTTTTTGTCATCACGCTCCTGGCTGGTGAGTTGTCCAGCCGCCTGGCACGCGAGGAGCTGGCCGCACGCGGCAGCATGGAGCTGGCGCGGCAGCAGGCGCAGCTGAACCGGCTGGTGATCGAGGAGATGGTCGACGGCGTCCTGGTGGTCGACAGCCGCCTGCGTGTACGGGCGGCCAACCCGGCGGCGCGGGCGCTGCTCGTCGACCAGGGTCTCAGCCCGCCGGCACCGTTTCCGCTGAACCAGCAGGCGGCCTGGGCCGGGTTGGCCGGCGCCATCCAGCAGGCGCTGGCCGACAACGACTGGCCCGAGGCCGGCCGCGAGCTGGCCATCGGCTTCAGCCAGGGGCACGTGCGCACCCTGCGCATGCGGGTGCGCTTCATGCGCACCCGCGCGCTTGGCGACCTGGCCGCGGCCGATGACGGCAAGAGCGGGCGCGACAACGGCAATCGGGAGCCCGTGGTGGTGGTGCTGCTGGAAGACGTGCGCACCGCGCAGGCGCGCATCAGGCAGGAAAAACTGGCGGCGATGGGGCGCGTCTCGGCCGGCGTGGCGCATGAGATCCGCAACCCCCTGGCGGCCATTGCCCAGGCCAATGCGCTGCTGCTGGAAGACCCGTTGCCGCCAGCCCAGCGGCAACTGGCACAGATGGTGGCCGACAACGTCGAGCGCTTGAAAAGGCTGGTCGACGACGTCATGGAAGTGGCGCCGGGTGGCAGCCCCCATGCGAGCAGCATCGACGCCATCGATGCCACCGATGTCGTGGGCCGCGCCGTGGCCGACTGGGCGCGCACGGCGGGTGTCGGTCTGGGCGCCGACAGCCTGTTGCGCTTCGACCTGCCGCAGCAGCCTCTGGGCACGCACTTCGACGCCGAGCACCTGCGGCGTGTGCTCGTCAACCTGCTCGACAACGCCTTGCGCCACGCCAGCCGCCAGCCGGGCGCGATCTTCCTGCGCCTGGCTGCGCGCGACGAAGCGAGTGCGGTGCTCTCGGTTCTGAGCGACAGCCCGCCGATTCCCCCGGAAGTCGAACGTTTCCTGTTCGAACCCTTCTTCTCGACACGCAGTCGCGGGTCCGGCCTGGGCTTGTATATTTGTCGCGAGCTGTGCGAACGCTACGACGCGAGCATCGAATACCGGCCACGGCCGGCGGCTGAACGATTGCGCAACGAATTCATCGTCACGATGGCCCGCGACGCGTTGCCGCCCCGGGCCGCAAGCGCCACCTACCCGCTGCCCGCATGAGCATCCCCGCAAGTCCACGCCTGCTGGTCGTCGACGACGAACCCGACCTGCGCACCCTGTATGAGCTGACCCTGGTGCGCGAGGGCTATGACGTCGAGTCCGCCGCCACCGTGGAAGAAGCCTGGACCCTGCTGCAGCAGCGCGGGCCCGAGGCCTATCAACTGCTGATCACCGACATGCGCCTGCCCGATGGCACGGGCCTGGACCTGCTGCGGCGCATCGAGGCTGCGGGCCGGGGCGAGAAGGGCATCGTCATCACTGCCTATGGCTCGCCCGAGAACGCGGTCGAGGCCCTGAAGGCTGGCGCCTACGACTATCTGACCAAGCCCGTCGACCTGCGCCAGTTCCGCGCCGTGGTCGCTTCGGCCCTGGGCCGGCCGATGGCAGCCGCGGGGGCCGCCGGGCCACGGGCCGGTGCCGCGCGACCGGTGGTGAGCATGCCGTCCGGGCACCCGGCGCTCGAGCGCATGGCCGGCGCCTCGGGGGCCATGCAGGACGTGCGCGACATGGTCGCAAAGGTGGCCCGCAGCATGGCGCCGGTGCTGGTGCAGGGCGAATCGGGCACGGGCAAGGAACTCGTGGCACGGGCCATCCATGAAGTCTCGCCGCGGGGCGGGCAGGCCTTCATCGCGGTCAATTGCGGCGCCATCCCCGAGGCCCTGCTCGAGGCGGAATTCTTCGGCTACCGCAAAGGCGCCTTCACGGGCGCGCAGGACGATCGCGAAGGCTTCTTCCAGGCCGCGCAAGGCGGCACCTTGTTCCTCGACGAGATCGGCGACCTGCCGCTGCAGATGCAGAGCAAGCTGCTGCGCGTGATCCAGGAACGGGCGGTGCGGCCCGTGGGTGCCGTCAACGAAACCCCAGTCAACGTACGCCTGGTGAGCGCCACCCACAAGGATCTGGGCGCCGAAGTGCAGGCTGGCCGTTTCCGCCAGGACCTGTACTACCGGTTGAACGTCATCCGCATCGCCGTGCCACCGCTGCGCGAGCGCATGGCCGACTTGCCCGCCATCTGCCGCACCGTGCTTGAGCGCATTGCCCGCGACGCCGGCGTGACGCCGCTGCCCACCCTGAAGCCGGACGCGCTGGACCACCTGATGCGCTACCCCTTTCCGGGCAACGTGCGCGAACTCGAGAACCTGCTGCATCGTGCCGTGGCCCTGGCCAACGGCCCGATGATCGAGTGCGCCGACCTCGGCCTGCCCAGCACGCTGCTGGAAGACAGCGCTGCTGCCGATGCCGCCGAAGCGCTGGCCGGGCTGGGGGCTGCCCCGGTCGCCGCCCCGGCCGCCGGTGCTGCAACGCCGAGCGCGCCGCACAACGTGGCCTTGCCGGCCGATCTCGCGGCGTATCTCGACGACGTCGAGCGCGAAATCCTGGAAGCGGCGCTGGAGCGCCACCGCTACAACCGCACGGCCGCCGGCGCCAGCCTGGGGCTGTCTCTCAGGCAGATGCGCTACCGCATGGCGCGGCTGGGCGTCGGCGCGGGCGCCGGGCCCGCAGAACCCTTGGCCGAACGGGGCGAAACCGGCTGAGAACGAAGCATCCGTGCGGGTGTGCGGGCTTCGATGCAGTCAGGGCGCGGCGATCGCCCGTGTTGCCCGTCAAGGGCCGGCGGTGGGCTCAGCCAGGTGGCCCTGGCGAGGCGCCGGGCTGCGGCGAGATTCTTCGGAGAAACGCTACCCGTAGTGGCTTGTAGGCCTCTCAGCCCCCATATATAGTGCCCGCTGGAGCGAGCAGTGGTAAGCTCGGTGCCCCGCTGAAACCGCCAGAAAATGCCGTAAAGCGCCATCAAGCGCCGCAATCCAGCGTCAACGATCGTCGTTCGTTCGTGGCGTTGCCGCTGCAGGCGGCCAGGGTCGGGCGCCGTGTCTGTCCGCTCCGGCGTCGAGCGTGCCCCGCCCCCGGGCAGGCCCAGAAACAACACCCCAACAAACATAGAGAGAAGGGACGTCCATGCAATCAGCTCAAGTCGTGACCACCGAGAACCTTGCCGCCTCGCGGGCCGCAGTCGTCGCCGGTTCGGTGCCCGCCGCTTCGGCCTACGCCGGCTATCAGATCATCCGGCGCAACGGCGCCGTGGTCGGCTTCGAGCCCAACAAGATTGCGGTGGCCCTGATGAAGGCCTTCCTGGCCGTGCATGGCACCCAGGGTGCGGCTTCGGCCAGCGTGCGCGAGACGGTTGACCGCCTGACTGAAAGCGTGGTGCGGGCCCTGCTGCGTTCGCGCCCGGGTGGCGGCACCTTTCACATCGAAGACGTGCAGGATCAGGTGGAACTGGGTCTGATGCGCAGCGGCCAGCACGACGTGGCGCGTGCCTACGTGCTGTACCGCGAGCGCCGTTCGCAGGAACGTGCGCGCCAGGTGGCGCCGGTCGCCGTGAAGGCGGTCGAGCTCTATGTTCTCGAGCGCGGCCAGCGCGTGCCGCTGGACATGGCGGCGCTGCGCGCCCTGGTCGAGTCCGCCTGTGCCGGCCTGGGTGCCGACGTCAAGGCCGAGCCCATCCTGGCCGAGACCCGCCGCAACCTGTACGACGGCGTGCCCATCGACGAGGTCTACAAGGCCTGCATCCTGGCCGCGCGCACGCTGATCGAGAAAGACCCTTCCTACACCCGCGCCACCGCACGCCTGCTGCTGCACACCATCCGCCGCGAGATCGTGGGCGGTGAAGTCACGCAGGCGCAGATGGCCGAGCGCTATGCCGAGTATTTCCCGGCGTACATCAAGAAAGGCATCGGCGCCGAACTGCTCGACGAGAAGCTGGGTCAGTTCGACCTGGCCCGACTGGGCGCGGCCATCGATGCCAGCCGCGACCTGCAGTTCGACTACCTGGGCCTGCAAACCCTGTACGACCGCTATTTCCTGCACATCGACGAGCAGCGCATCGAGATGCCGCAGGCCTTCTTCATGCGCGTGGCCATGGGCCTGGCGCTGAACGAGATCGACCGCGAGGCGCGGGCCATCGAGTTCTACAACGTGCTGTCCAGCTTCGACTTCATGAGCAGCACGCCCACGCTGTTCAACGCCGGCACGCGCCGCAGCCAGCTTTCAAGCTGCTACCTGACGACCGTGGCCGACGACCTGGACGGCATCTACGAAGCGCTGAAGGAAAACGCGCTGCTCAGCAAGTTCGCCGGCGGCCTGGGCAACGACTGGACGCGTGTGCGCGCCCTGGGCAGCTACATCAAGGGCACGAACGGCAAGAGCCAGGGCGTGGTGCCCTTCCTGAAGGTGGTGAACGACACGGCCGTGGCCGTGAACCAGGGTGGCAAGCGCAAGGGCGCGGTCTGCGCCTACCTGGAAAGCTGGCACCTCGACCTGGAAGAGTTCCTGGAGCTGCGCAAGAACACCGGCGACGACCGCCGGCGCACGCACGACATGAACACCGCCAACTGGATCCCCGACCTTTTCATGCGCCGCGTGATGGAAGGCGGCCAGTGGACGCTGTTCAGCCCCAGCACCACCCCCGACCTGCACGACCTGTTCGGGGCCGAATTCGAGCGTGCCTACGTGGCCTACGAGGAAAAGGCCGACCGCGGCGAGATCAAGCTCTTCAAGCGCATGGCCGCGAAGGACCTGTGGCGCAAGATGCTGTCGATGCTGTTCGAGACTGGCCACCCCTGGATCACCTTCAAGGACGCCTGCAACGTGCGCAGCCCGCAGCAGCACGTGGGCGTGGTGCACAGCTCGAACCTGTGCACCGAGATCACGCTGAACACCAGCGACACCGAGATCGCGGTGTGCAATCTGGGCAGCGTGAACCTGTCGCAGCACCTGAAGGACGGTGAGAACGGCAAGGAGATCGACCACGACAAGCTCAAGCGCACCACCACCACGGCGATGCGCATGCTCGACAACGTCATCGACATCAATTACTACGCCGTCAAGAAAGCCCGCGACAGCAACCTGCGCCACCGCCCGGTGGGCCTGGGCATCATGGGTTTCCAGGACTGCCTGTACCAGCTGCGCGTGCCCTATGCGTCTGAGGCTGCGGTGGAATTCGCCGACCGCAGCATGGAAGCTGTCTGCTACCACGCCTACTGGGCCAGCAGTGAACTGGCGGCCGAGCGCGGCCGCTACAGCAGCTACCGTGGCAGCCTGTGGGACCGTGGTCTGCTTCCGCAGGACACGCTGGACATGCTGGCCCAGGCCCGCGGCGGCGCCCAGTACGTGCAGGTGGACCGCAGCGTCACGCTGGACTGGAACGCGCTGCGTGCCCGCATCGCCGAACACGGCATGCGCAACAGCAATTGCGTGGCCATCGCGCCCACCGCCACCATCAGCAACATCATCGGCGTGGACGCGTCGATCGAGCCGTCGTTTGCCAACATCTCGGTGAAGAGCAACCTGTCGGGGGAATTCACCGTCGTCAACGAGTACCTGGTTCGCGACCTGAAGCGCCTTGGGCTGTGGGACGACGTGATGGTGATGGACCTGAAGCACTTCGACGGCTCGCTGCTGCCCATCGACCGCGTGCCCGAAGAGCTGAAGCGCCTGTACGCGACAGCCTTCGAGATCGAAACGCAGTGGCTGGTGGAAGCGGCGGCGCGCCGCCAGAAGTGGATCGACCAGGCGCAGTCGCTGAACATCTACATGGCCGGAGCCTCTGGCAAGAAGCTCGACGAGACCTACAAGCTGGCGTGGCTGCGTGGCCTGAAGACCACCTACTACCTGCGCACCACCAGCGCCACGTATGCCGAGAAGTCCACGGTGGCGCCCGGCGCGATGAACGCGGTTTCCAAGGGTGGCAGCACACCGGCGGCAGTGAAGGCTAGCGCTGCAAGTGCAGTGACAGCGAGTGCCGGTGAACCTGCCAGCGAACCCGGCAGTGACATCAAGTTCTGTTCGATCGACAACCCCGACTGCGAAGCCTGCCAGTGATGCGAGGCGCTGCTGCTTGTCCGTCTGCGTGTGCACCACCGATGCCGCGCGACAACAGCATCAGGGCCTGAATGTCAATCAATGCTTGGTGTTCACGAGCAACACTCAGATAATTCATAGATAGGAAGTCAATACATGTTGGTCTGGGAAGAAGAAGCCAAGAGTGAAGCGAAGGGTGCGGCCGTGAAGCCGGCAGCCATTCCTTCCGTTGTGGCCGCACCGCGCGCGAGTTCCACCACGGTCGGCTCACAGCCGCCGGTGGCCGAGGCCGCAGCCGCGTTGAGCCTCGAGGCCGGCAGCACACGGCGCGTGAAGGCCTCTGACAAGCGCATCATCAACGGCCAGACCGACGTCAACCAGCTGGTGCCCTTCAAGTACAAGTGGGCCTGGGAGAAGTACCTCCAGACCTGCGCCAACCACTGGATGCCGAACGAGGTCAACATGTCGCGCGACATCGCGACCTGGAAGGACCCCAACGGCCTGACCGAAGACGAGCGCCGCATCATCAAGCGCAACCTCGGCTTCTTCGTCACCGCCGACTCGCTGGCCGCGAACAACATCGTGCTGGGCACCTACCGCCACATCACGGCGCCCGAGTGCCGGCAGTTCCTGCTGCGCCAGGCCTTCGAAGAGGCGATCCACACCCACGCCTACCAGTACATCGTCGAGAGCCTGGGCCTGGACGAGAGCGAGATCTTCAACGCCTACAACGAAGTCAAGTCGATCCGCGACAAGGACCAGTTCCTGATCCCCTTCATCCAGGCGATCATGGACCCGCACTTCCACACCGGCACGCCCGAGAACGACCAGAAGCTGCTGAAGAGCCTGATCGTCTTCGCCTGCCTGATGGAAGGCCTGTTCTTCTACGTCGGCTTCACGCAGATCCTGGCGCTGGGCCGGCAGAACAAGATGACGGGTGCGGCCGAGCAGTACCAGTACATCCTGCGCGACGAGTCGATGCACTGCAACTTCGGCATCGACCTCATCAACCAGATCAAGCTCGAGAACCCGCATCTGTGGACGGCGGAGTTCAAGGCCGAGATCAATGCGCTGTTCGAAGAAGCCGTCGAACTGGAATACCGCTACGCCGAAGACACGATGCCTCGCGGCGTGCTGGGTCTGAATGCCAGCATGTTCAAGGGCTACCTGCGCTACATCGCGAACCGCCGCGCCACGCAGATTGGCCTTGACGAGCTGTTCCCGAACGAAGAGAACCCGTTCCCGTGGATGAGCGAAATGATCGACCTGAAGAAGGAACGCAACTTCTTCGAAACGCGCGTCATCGACTACCAGACTGGCGGGGCACTGGCTTGGGACTGAGCATGTCGCTCAGCCGGCCGGTACAGCCGCAACCCCGTCGTGCCTGGGCATGACGGGTCACGTGAGAGATCAAGAATCCAAGAATTGCAAGCCAAGGCAGGCATCAGAACCCATTCATGCCGAGCTTGCTGACCCATTCATCGCACCGAGGCGACCGTCGACGGGCCAATGCCCGAAAGCAGACCATCGGACGATGAATCTCCAGGCCCTTAGCTGGGGTCTGGTGCCATTTGCAACTTGATCAAGGAGATCGTTATGGCAACTGCGAAAAAGGCCGCTCCGGCCAAGAAGGCCCCGGCAAAGAAGGCCGCCCCTGCGAAGAAGGCCGCTCCGGCGAAGAAGGCTCCGGCCAAGAAGGCAGCGCCCGCGAAGAAGGCGGCTCCGGCCAAGAAGGCCGCTGCGAAGAAGGCCGCGCCCGCGAAGAAGGCAGCGCCCGCGAAGAAGGCGGCGCCGGCAAAAAAGGCGGCAGCAAAGAAAGCCGCACCGGCGAAGAAGGCAGCTCCGGCCAAGAAGGCGGCGGCAAAGAAGGTTGCGGTTAAGAAGCCAACTGCGAAGAAGTCCGCTGCCAAGAAGGCTGCCAAGAAGCCGGCCCCCGCAACCCCTGCTGCGCCTGCCCCTGCGCCGGCGAAGACGACTTTGAACCCTGCTGCCGCTTGGCCGTTTCCGACAGGGAACAAGCCTTAGGCTTCGCTTAGTCCCACCTAGTGCGGGACGAGACCGAGACCTCGCTGTAGTATCAAGCCCAGCAGCCGCTGGGCTTTTTTAATTGCATGCCTCGCAAGAAATATCAACCTAATTCGTTGGGGGAAGTAATGGCAGCGCCTTGCATACTACGTCTTGACAGAGGAATCGCAGAAGCTAGTGATGCTATCGAGAAAGCTTGCCTATTGGCAGAGAAAGCTTGCTACCTAACTCGCATTGGCGACAATTCAAGCGCAGACGCCATCAGAGCTGAGTTGCGACTGGGTTTCGGTGATGGTCATGCCCTCAAGGTTTCCGTCCTGGTGATGCTACTTGAAGGGCTACAAAGCTACTTTAAATCACTAGGAGGAGATGCTAAGGATCGCCTGATGCGTGCTCAACTTCTGAGTAGAGCGGCAAAAAACAGAGAGCTTACGGCGATAACTTCTGCATGGCTAGCACACATTCAGTTTCAAGAGGATCGTATTGACGAGGCAGTCGAAACCATTCGTTTGGCTATCGAGGCCACGGAGGCTAGTCATAGCGCTGCGGTGTGCCGAATCTCTTGTGTGATGGGCGACATATTTTTCTGGGCTGGAGACTTGGACTCATCCAGGCGTTGGTACGCTCATGCGCGACAAGCCGCGGTTGAATATGGAGATCAAGCTGCGCTGGGGGCGATCACCTATAATAAATCTGCATTCAGGGTATTTGATTTGCGCTTAAAATCAGCGTGGAATCTACAGCTTGACCCTGCCGCTTTACAATTGGCAGATGCAGAAAGCCGAAGTGCTGCAAATTACCAGTCGGCTGCAGGTGTGACGTCTTTGGATCACCTGCTAACTGGCGTCAAGGTTGGGGTTCACATGCTCCATGAGAGATATTCGGATGCTCTGGACTTGTTGATAATTATGTCGCGAGATGGTGAACTGCCTAGCAGTTATCTCTATCGTTTAGTCTTGTTGTCAGATATGATTCTTTGTTATGCCAGTTTGGGCTTCGGAATTGAAGCTAAGACACATTTGGAAGTTTTGCTGGGCTCAAACATCGATCGATTGCCAGTGGAAGATCTGATCATTGTCTATTCGAATCTGAATCGCGCCTTGGAAAAGGCCCCTTCGAACTTTCTTGGATTGTATAACGCCAAGAACATTTCGCCGCTGACGCAGCTTTTCCACGCTGAGCGCGCAGCGCTTATGCCGGTTCTCCAAGAGCTTGTCGAAATACCTGCCACCCTGCGACGGTAGTCCAATGAAGACTGACAAAAGAGGCGCTTTACTTGCAATCCTCATGGGCTCCTCCAGCGACTGGGAAACCCTGCGAGCCGCTGCCCAGATCCTCGATGAGTTTGATCTGCCTTACGAAAAGCAGGTGGTTTCCGCGCACCGCATGCCCGACGAGATGTTCCGGTTTGCCGAGGCTGCCGCGGGCCGCGGGTTGCGGGCGATCATTGCTGGGGCCGGTGGCGCGGCGCACTTGCCGGGCATGATCGCGGCCAAGACGACGGTGCCGGTATTGGGTGTGCCCGTGGCGAGCAAACATCTGCAGGGCGTGGATTCGCTCTATTCGATCGTGCAGATGCCCAAGGGCATTCCCGTGGCGACCTTCGCCATCGGCCCGGCCGGGGCGGCCAATGCCGCGCTTTTTGCAGTCGCCATGCTGGCATCCGGCAATGCCGCGTTGCATCAGAAGCTGCTCGATTTCCGCGCCCGCCAAACCACGGTGGCCATGGGCATGACGAAGGACCTCAGCTGATGTCAGAAGCCTCGGCAGCAAGCCCGGCCACCGCAGGCATGCTGGCCGTGCTGGGCGGCGGGCAACTGGGCCGGATGTTCGTGCATGCCGCGCAGGCGCAGGGCTTCCGCGTGCTGGTGCTCGAGCCCGACCCGCACAGTCCGGCAGGCGCGGCTGCCGACAGCCACCTGGGTGCGGCCTATGACGATGCCGATGCCCTGGCGCAGCTGCAGGCCGCGTGTGCCGCTGTCACCACCGAATTCGAGAACGTTCCATCTGCCGTGCTGCAGCATCTTGCCCTGGCCGGGCTGGCGGTCTCGCCGCCGGCCGCTGCGGTTCAGGTGTGCCAGCACCGGGCCCGCGAAAAGCAGTGCTTCATGTCCGCAGGCGTCCCCTGCGCCCCATATGCGCTCATCGAGTCGAGCAGCGAGCTCGACTCGCCTGCCGTGGCTTCGCTGCTGCCGGGCATTCTGAAGACGTCCACGCTGGGCTACGACGGCAAGGGGCAGGCTTCAGTGGCGACGTCGGCAGAACTGGCGAGCGCCTGGGAGGCGATGGGCCGGGTCTCCTGTGTGCTCGAACAGAAGCTGCCACTGGCCTTCGAGATCAGTGTGATCGTGGCGCGCGGCCGCGACGGCACCATCGTCCACCTGCCCGTGCAGCAGAATCTTCACCGCCAGGGCGTGCTGGCGGTGACGCAGGTGCCGGCGCCCGATGTCCCACCTGACACGGCACGCCAGGCGGTGGCCTGTGCCGCGGCACTGGCTGCCAAGCTGGACTACGTGGGCGTGCTCTGCATCGAATTCTTCGTGCTGGCCGACGGTCGCCTGGTGGCCAACGAGATGGCGCCGCGCCCGCACAACAGCGGCCACTACAGCCTGGACGCGTGCGACGTGTCGCAGTTCGACCTGCAATTGCGTACGCTGGTGGGCTGGCCGTTGACGCCGCCCCGGCTGCATTCGCCCGCTGTCATGCTCAACCTCATGGGTGACCTGTGGTTCCCGGAAGCGGGCTCGGCAGCGCAAACGCCCGACTGGCCGGCCGTACTGGCGCTGCCGGGCGTGCATCTGCACCTGTATGGCAAGACCGAGCCGCGGCGGGGCCGCAAGATGGGCCACTTGACGGTGACCGCTGCAAGCGTCGCGCAGGCCCGCGACACGGCGCTGCAGGCGACTGCGCTGCTCGGCCTGCCGGCGTTCTAGGCGCAGCCGCCATCCCCATGCCCGTCCTGTCTGGCAACATTCCTGCCGACGTGCGCGCCTGCGCTGCGCACCTGGCCGAAGGGCAGCTCGTGGCCTTCGCCACCGAGACGGTGTACGGGCTGGGCGCCAATGCGCTGGACGACACGGCCGTGGCCGCCATTTATGCGGCCAAGGGCCGGCCCACCGGTCACCCACTCATCGTGCATGTGGCCAGCGTCGACGCTGCGCTGCAGTTCACTCCGGCATTGGGCAGCAACGCCAGGCAGCTGATGGCCGGCTTCTGGCCCGGCCCCCTGACCGTGATCGTGCCGCGCACGCCCGGCGTGGCCACGGCCGCCGCCGGCGGCCAGGCCAGCATCGGCCTGCGCATGCCCGCCCACCCGGTGGCGCTGGCGCTGCTGCGCGAGGCCGCGGCGCTGGGGGTGGCCGGCGTCGCAGCGCCCAGTGCCAATCGGTTCGGGCGTGTC
>JALHPF010000040.1 GCA_022842595.1 Rubrivivax sp. | reverse complement strand
ATGGCCGGCAGCGACGCCGGCGCTGCCGCGGCGGCTGGCGACGCGGGCCAGACCGGCGGCGAGAGCGCCGTGGGCGCCGACTTGTCGGAACCGCGACGGGCCGGGGCAGACGCAGCGGCCTGGCCGTCACGCGCCGCAGACGGCTTCGGGGCGGAAGGAGACGGCGGGGAAGGGGGAGAAGGGGGAGAAGGGGGCTCGGGCAGCATAGGCAGACTCGCAGTGCCTTATTCGACCACATCGGCCGGAAACTGTAGGGCTCCACCCCGCATTTGTGGGCCAGGAATTGCACGCCTGGACACACGGCGGCAACCGGGCCGGCGCCGACAGCGCCGACAAAGCCGTCGCCGGGCCCCGATAGACTCAGGCGATGTCCAAAGACTCTTCGCGCCCGGCCGCGGCCACACCCCGCTCGCTGACGGGCCTGGCCCCGTTTCTGCGGCCCTACCGCGGCCGCATTGCCCTGGCGGGCGTTTTTCTCGTGATGGCGGCACTCAGCACCCTGGCCTTCCCGGTGGCGCTGAAGGTACTGATCGACGAAGGGCTGGTCGCCGCCGATCCGGGTGAGCGCCTGCTGGCCCTGCGTGGCCACTTCCTGCAGTTGTTCGCGGTGGGCGCGGCGCTGGGCGTCTTTTCGGCCGCGCGTTTCTACATGGTCAGCTGGCTGGGTGAACGAATCACCGCCGACCTGCGCGACGCGGTCTACGCCCACGTCGTCCGGCAGAGCCCGGAGTTCTTCGAGAGCACGCAGACCGGTGAGGTGCTCAGCCGCCTGACCACCGACACCACCCTGGTGCAGACGGTCGTCGGCAGTTCTCTGAGCATGGGCCTGCGCAATGTGGTCATGGGCACGGGCGCGCTCATCGCGCTGGTCGTCACCAACCCGCTGGTGATGACGCAGGTGCTGGGCATCCTGGTGCTGGTGGTGCTGCCCACGCTGTACTTCGGCCGCCGCGTGCGCAAGCTCAGCCGCGCCAGCCAGGACCGCGTGGCCGACAGCAGTGCGATCGCCGCCGAAGTGCTGGGCGAGATCCCGGTGGTGCAGAGCTATGTGCAGGAAGCGCGCGAAGCGGCACGGTTCAAGGACTCGACCGAAGCCGCCTTCGACACCGCCCGCAAGCGCACCCGCGTGCGCGCCTTCCTGGTGGGTTTCATCATCACCGCCACCTTCGGCGCGCTGTTGTGGGGGCTGTACCAGGGCACGCAGGCGGTGATTGCCGGCGAGATCAGTGCCGGCCACCTGGGGCAGACGGTGGTGCTGGTCGTCATCTTCGTCGGCGCCGTGGCGGTGCTGTCCGAGGTCTATGGCGACCTGCTGCGTGCCGCCGGCGCCACCGAACGCCTGATGGAACTGCTGGATGCGAAGTCGCCGGTCGAAGACCCGGCTGCACCGCGTGTGCTGCCGGCCACCCGCGGTGGTTCGGCGGTCAGCTTCGACCATGTCACCTTCCACTACCCATCGCGACCGAACCAGCCTTCCCTGGTGGACTTCAGCCTGAACGTGCAGCCAGGCGAAACCGTGGCCCTGGTGGGCCCCAGCGGGGCTGGCAAGAGCACGGTTTTCCAGCTGCTGCTGCGCTTCTATGACGCGCAGCAGGGCCAGGTGCGGGTGGACGGCGTGGGCGTGCGCGAAGCCGCGCTGGCGAGCCTGCGCGAACGTGTGGGCATCGTTCCGCAAGACAGCACGGTGTTCTCGACCAGCGCGCTGGAAAACATCCGCTACGGCCGCCCCGAGGCCAGCGACGAAGAAGTGGTGCGCGCCGCCATCGCCGCCTACGCCCACGAGTTCATCACCGCCCTGCCTGAGGGTTACGCCACCTACCTGGGTGAACGTGGCGTGCGCCTGTCGGGCGGCCAGCGCCAGCGCATCAGCATCGCGCGGGCGATGCTGAAGAATCCGCCGCTGCTGCTGCTGGACGAGGCCACCAGCGCGCTCGACGCTGAAAGCGAACGTGTCGTGCAGGCGGCGCTGGAAGCGGCCATGCAGGACCGCACCACGCTCGTCATCGCCCACCGCCTGGCCACGGTGCTGCGCGCCGACCGCATCGTGGTGCTGGAAGCCGGTCGCATCGTCGACACCGGCACCCACGAAGAGCTGGTGGCACGCGGCGGCTTGTATGCCCGGCTGGCAGCGATGCAGTTCGACATGCGCATGGAAGCTGCGCACGAAACACCGGTATAGACTGCCGGCACCGCAGCCTCGAAAGCCCCGCATGCGCAGCGTTCGACTCGCCCCCAAGCGCCCCGTCAACCTCAGCCTGAACAGCAAGGTGCTGGAGATGGCCAAGGAGATGGGCATGAACATCTCGCAGACCGTCGATGAACTGCTGACCGAGGCCGTGCTCAAGCGCTACTGGGCCGAGTGGCAGGTGAACAACCGCGAGGCGATCGAGCAGTACAACGCCCGGGTCGCGAGCGAAGGGCTTTTTTCCGACAAGTACCGCAGCTTCATGCGCCCCAAAGCGGACAAGGACGCCGCCTGAGGCCTTTCCAGCATGGCGCGATTCGACATCTATGCCAACCCGGACCCGTCGGAGCGGTCTCACACGCCTTTCGTCCTGGATGTCCAGAACGATCACCTGGGCGCCCTGGAAACGCGGGTGGTCATTCCCCTGCGCGCCCCCGCCTTCATGCCCCAGCCCGCTCGCAGCCTGAACCCTGTGCTGCAGGTCGGCGGCAAGCGGGCCGTCCTGGACACGGCAGCGCTGGCACCCGTTCCCGCTGCGTTGCTGCGCAAGCCCGTGGCGCGCGCCGAAGCCTCCGCCGGCGAGATCCTGGATGCCCTGGACACCCTTTTCGGCAGCTACTGATGGCCCCACCCGTGCTCAATACCGCCTTCGAAGACTTCATGCGCCATGTCGCCGCGCAAGGCGTGGCCAAGGGCGACCGCACCGGCACCGGCACCACCAGCGTGTTCGGCCACCAGATGCGTTTCGACCTGCGCCAGGGCTTCCCGCTCATCACCACCAAGAAAGTGCACTTCAAGAGCATTGCGCTGGAGCTGCTGTGGTTCCTGCGCGGCGACAGCAACGTCAAGTGGCTGCAGGAGCGTGGCGTGACGATCTGGGACGAATGGGCCCGGCCCGACGGCGACCTGGGCCCCGTCTACGGCGTGCAGTGGCGCAGCTGGCCCACGCCCGGCGGGGGCCACATCGACCAGATCGCCGACGTAGTGAAAGCCTTGAAGACCAACCCCGACAGCCGCCGCATCATCGTCAGCGCCTGGAACGTGGCCGAGTTGCCGCAGATGGCGCTGATGCCCTGCCATGCCTTCTTCCAGTTCTACGTGGCCGAAGGCAAGCTCAGCTGCCAGCTGTACCAGCGCAGCGCCGACATCTTCCTGGGCGTGCCCTTCAACATCGCCAGCTACGCCCTGCTCACCCACATGCTGGCGCAGCAGTGCGACCTGGACGTCGGCGAATTCATCTGGACCGGTGGCGACTGCCACATCTACAGCAACCATAGCGAACAGGTGGCGCTGCAATTGAGCCGTGAACCGCGGCCCTTCCCGCAACTGGTGATCAAACGCCGGCCTGAGTCGATCTTCGACTACGCCTTCGAGGACTTCGAAATCACCGGCTACGACCCGCACCCGGCCATCAAGGCGCCGGTGGCCATCTGACTGGTCACGGCAAGTTGCTGACGTTCGCTCGGACCCTTCGGGGTGCTGCTCTAGTCCCCAGGGCTGGGCGAGCCGGGTGGCCCCTTCCGCTCATGTCCCCCGACGTCTGCCGACCCTGAGCCTGCGGCTCAGGGTCGGCAGACGTCTCCTCCTTTACTTCGCTCCAGGGGCCACCCGACTCACCCAGCCCGCCACCGTGTCGGCGCGCAACGGTGGAAAGCAAGACACATTGCCGGATCAGGTGGCTGGGGTGTGTTGCGTAGCGAGGTAAAGGAGGCGGGGGAGCGAGCCCGGACACAAACAGTCCAGTGGACTGTTTGTGCCTGGCGAGCGCCCAGGGCGCAAGCCCTGGGCATGAGCGGAGCAACACACCCCAGCCGCCTGATCCCAGGGATACGGCGGCAAGCCAGACGCCTTCAAGCTAACGACCGCAACGAGCCGATAACGGAAGACGTTGCCGAAACCCAGAAGCGCCCCACGCCCGCCGCCGCGGCTGGCTCGCGAATTGCTCACCCTGCAGCATGGCCGTCAACGGACAAACCCTGTCGGTGCTGATCGTCACCGACCCCTTCGCGGAAACCTCGGACGACGCCCTGGCCATTGCCAGCGCGTTGTCCGACGAGGGCCACCTGGTTTTGGGCGTGCGTGCCGGCGACGCCACCTTGCCCGAAGCCATGGCGCGGCTGAAACCCGACGTGGTGGTCGTGAAGAGCGACAGCGCCGTGCGCGACGTGCTCGAACATATCGTGGTGGCCACACGTGACGAGCGCAGGCCGATCGTGATGTTCACCGACGATGGCGACCGCCCCACGATGCGCAGCGCGATTGGTGCCGGCGTCAGCGCCTATGTCGTCAAGGGGCTGAAACCGGGTCGGGTTCAGGCCGTGATCGACGTTGCGGTGGAACGCTTCGCCAGCGACCAGGCCCTGCGCGGCGAACTCGATGCCGCCCGCACCGAACTGGCCGACCGCAAGGCCATCGACCGCGCCAAGCGCCTGCTGATGAACGGCAAGAAGCTCAGCGAACCGGAAGCCCACCGCTTCCTGCAGGACCTGGCCATGAGGAAGGGACTGAAGCTGCGCGACGCCGCAGAACGGGTGATCGACCTGGAATCACTGCTCGGCTGAACCAGCATGGTGCAACGCACCAAAGTCGTTAGGCAGGCCTGACAGCCCCTCACCCTGGGCCAGCGCTTGATGGACCCATTGGCACGGCCTTTGCGTACGGTTGGGCCAAACCCCGCGGCAATGGCGTCGTGGCACCAGGATCGAACAGGGCAACGGAGCCCGCAGCGCGAGACATCGTGCGGCGGGCTTCTTTCATTTCCGAAAGGCATGCGATGAGCGACCAGACGAACTCCACCCCCAGCCCCGCCACCCCCACCGAAGCCCCTGCCATGACACGCCGCCGAGTCATCCAAACCGCCGCCGTGGCCACGGCCGGCCTCGTCATCGACCCCGCCCTGCGCGCCGCCGCCTACGCCCAGGGCAGCGACAAGCCCGAGAAGGAAGAAGTGCGCATCGGCTTCATTCCGCTGACCGACTGCGCCAGCGTCGTCATGGCCAGCGTACTGGGCTTCGACAAGAAGTACGGCGTGAAGATCGTGCCGACCAAGGAAGCCAGCTGGGCCGGCGTGCGCGACAAGCTCGTGAACGGCGAACTCGACATGGCGCATGTGCTGTACGGCCTGATCTACGGCGTGCATCTGGGCGTGAGCGGACCGAAGAAGGACATGGCCATCCTGATGACGCTGAACACAAACGGCCAGGCCATCACGCTGAGCAAGAAGCTGGCGGACAAGGGCGCCGTCGACGGCCCGAGCCTGGCCAAGCTGATGGCTTCGGAAAAGCGCGATTACACATTCGCCCAGACCTTCCCCACAGGCACCCACGCCATGTGGCTGTACTACTGGCTTTCCACCGCCGGCATCAACCCGATGACGGGGGCGAAGGTGATCACCGTGCCGCCGCCTCAGATGGTGGCCAACATGCGCGTGGGCAACATGGACGGCTACTGCGTCGGCGAGCCCTGGAACCATCGCGCCATCATCGACGGCATCGGTGTCACGGCCATCACCACCCAGGACATCTGGAAGGACCACCCCGAGAAGGTGCTGGGAACGACCGGCGACTTCGTCAAGAAGTACCCGAACACCGCGCGCGCGGTGACGATGGCGGTACTCGAGGCCGGCCGCTGGATCGACGCGTCCTTGAGCAACAAGAACAAGATGGCCGAAACCATCGCCGACAAGAGCTATGTCAACACTGGCGTCGACGCCATCAATCAGCGCATCCTGGGCCGCTACCAGAACGGCATGGGCAAGACCTGGGACGACCCGAACCACATGAAGTTCTTCAACGACGGTGCGGCCACCTTCCCGTACCTGAGCGACGGCATGTGGTTCCTCACCCAGCACAAGCGCTGGGGCTTGCTGAAGGCCCACCCCGACTACCTGACGGTGGCCAGGCAGATCAACCAGATCGACATCTACAAGCAGGCCGCGGCCGGCTTGAAGATCAACGTGCCGAAGGACCCGATGCGTAGCAGCAAGTTCTTCGACGGCGTGGTCTGGGACGGCAAGGATCCCGCCAAGTACGCCGACAGCTTCAAGGTTCGCGCCCTGGCGGCCTGAAGCCGCCGCTCACGCCCGCAACTGGAGAACTCCCATGGTCAGCGCCGTGTTCCATTCCCCGCTGGAGGCTTCACAGGCCCTGGCCGCAGCCAAGGCGGCGGGCGAGACCGCCACCGCGGCCGCCGCACCACCGTTGGCCCAAGCCCCACCCCGCCCAACGCGCGAGCCCTTCGACTGGCGCGCCCTGTTCGGCAGGCTGGTGCCGCCGCTCGTGGGCATGGCGCTGCTGGTCGGCATCTGGGGCCTGGCGACGAAATCGGGCGGTGAGTTCCCGACACCCAGCGCCACCTTCGACGCGGCGGTGGAGCTGTTCAGCGACCCCTTCTACAGCAATGGCCCGAACGACCAGGGCATCGGCTGGAACATCCTGTTCTCGCTGGAACGCGTGGGCGTGGGCTTCGGCCTGGCAGCGCTGGTGGGCATTCCGCTGGGTTTCATCATCGGCCGCTTCGCGACCATGAACCGCATGGTCTCGCCGATCATCAGCCTGCTCAAGCCGGTGTCGCCGCTGGCCTGGTTGCCGATCGGCCTGCTGGTGTTCAAGTCGGCGAACCCGGCGGCCATCTGGACGATCTTCATCTGCAGCATCTGGCCGATGGTCATCAACACCGCGGTGGGTGTGCAACGCGTGCCCGAGGACTACCTGAACGTGGCCCGCGTGCTGAAACTGAGCGAGTGGAAGATCGCCACGCGCATCCTGCTGCCCAGCGTCATGCCCTACATGCTGACGGGCGTGCGGCTCTCGGTGGGCACGGCCTGGCTGGTCATCGTCGCAGCCGAGATGCTGACCGGCGGGGTGGGCATCGGCTTCTGGGTCTGGGACGAGTGGAACAACCTCAACGTCGCCCACATCATCATCGCCATCTTCGTCATCGGCATCGTCGGGCTGCTGCTCGAATGGATGCTGATGGCGGTGGCCAAGCGCTTCGACTACAGCTGATGGGTGCCGCCATGCGAATGAACGGCAAGGCCATGCTGCAGATCAACGACGTCGGGATGACTTTCCCGACGAAGAAGGGCCCCTTCGTCGCGCTGCGCGACATCAGCCTGAACGTCGAACGCGGCGAGTTCGTCACCCTCATCGGCCATTCGGGCTGCGGCAAGTCCACGCTGCTGAACCTGGTGTCGGGCCTGACCATCCCCACCAGCGGCGTGCTGCTGCTCGACGACCGCGAACTCAAGGGCCCGGGCCCGGACCGCGGCGTGGTGTTCCAGAACCATTCGCTGCTGCCCTGGCTGAGCTGCTTCGACAACGTGCACCTGGCGGTCGAACGTGTCTTCGGCGAGACCGAGAGCAAGGGCAAGCTCAACGAGCGAACCCAGGCGGCACTGGAACTGGTGGGCATGAGCCACGCCACGGCCAAGCGCCCGCACGAGATCAGCGGCGGCATGAAGCAGCGCGTGGGCATCGCCCGTGCCCTGGCGATGGAACCGAAGATGCTGCTGATGGACGAGCCTTTCGGCGCGCTCGACGCGCTGACACGTGCCCGGCTGCAGGACGAGCTGCTGAAGATCGTCGCCGCCACGGGTGCGACCGTGATGATGGTGACGCACGACGTCGACGAAGCCGTGCTGTTGAGTGACCGCATCGTGATGATGACCAATGGGCCCGCCGCGACCATCGGCGAGGTGCTGCGGGTCGACCTGCCTCGCCCGCGCGACCGCGTCGCCTTGGCCGAGGACCGCGAATACGTGCAGTACCGCAAGGAAGTCATCGACTTCCTCTACATGCGTCACAGCCACGTGGAAAAAACTGCATGAGCCAGTCACCCACTTTCATCCGCGTCGTCGAGGTCTGGGTGCCTGATGAGGTGGGCACTCTGCTGGTGCTGGGCAGCGCGCACTACGGCGCGGCCACGCGTTTCGGCGCCAGCAGCCGCCAGATGTGCTTCGGAAAAGGCGAGGGCCTGCCAGGCCAGGCCTGGGACGCCGGCCACCCCATCGTGCTGAAGCAGTTCGACGGCTCGGCCTTCCGCCGCACGGCGGCAGCGCATGCCGACGGCCTGACCTGCGGCATCGCCCTGCCCGTGTTCAACGGCGAAACGCTGAAGGCCGTGGTGTTGATCTTCTGCGGCGACAGCCCCGGCGCCGAACCTCTGCAGGCCGGCGCCATCGAACTCTGGCGCAATGAAGCCGCCGTTTCGAAGGACATGCTGCTCGAAGACGGTTACTACGGCGCCACGAGCAACGTCTTCGAATACATCTCGCGCCGCACCGCCTTCCGCAAGGGCACCGGCCTGCCCGGCCTGGCCTGGGAAAGCGGCTTGCCCGTCTTCATGGCCGACCTGGGCAAGGGCGGCCGCTTCCTGCGCGCCGACAGCGCGCAAAAGGTCGGCATCAACCGCGGATTCGCCATTCCCTGCAACGCCGCCGGCCCGGACGCCTACGTCATGGCCTTCCTCTCGGCCCTGGCCACACCCATCGTGCGCCGCTTCGAGACCTGGCTGCCCGACGCCGCAGGCGCGCAGCTGAGCCGGCTGGAAGGCTTCTGCGAAACCGACGGTGTGCTCGATGTCGGCAACACCGCAGCGCCCGCCGCCGCGGCGCGTGCACTGGCCAGCGGCGTGCCACAGGTCGACGCTGCCAGCCTGCAGCAGCCACAAGCCGTCTTCGCCCTGCCCGTGCTGCGCGCCGGCCGCGTGGCGGCGGTCGTGGTCTGGACTTTCTGAACCCGCCTGGAGCCTGGACATGAAGAAGATGAAGCTGGTGATGGTGGGCAACGGCATGGCCGGCGTGCGCACGCTCGAAGAGCTGCTGAAGATCGCGCCCGACCTGTACGAGATCACCGTGTTCGGTGCCGAGCCGCATCCGAACTACAACCGCATCCTGCTCAGCCCCGTGCTGGCGGGTGAACAGACGCTCGACGAGATCGTGCTGAACCCGCTGAGCTGGTATGCCGACCATGGCATCACCCTGCACGCGGGCAAGAAGGCCACGCAGATCGACCGCGTCAAGCGCGTGGTGCGTTCCGAGGACGGCACCGAAGCACCCTACGACCGCCTCTTGCTGGCCACCGGTTCACACCCGTTCATCCTGCCGGTGCCGGGGCGTGACCTGCCCGGTGTCATCGCCTACCGCGACATCGCCGACACCCAGGCGATGATCGATGCGGCCACCAAGTACAAGCACGCCGTCGTCATCGGTGGCGGCCTGCTCGGGCTGGAGGCAGCCAATGGCCTGATGCTGCGCGGCATGCAGGTGACGGTGGTGCACATCCAGCCCTGGCTGATGGAGCGCCAGCTCGACGACGTGGCCGCGCGGCTGCTGCAGAAGAGCCTGGAAGAGCGCGGCCTGAAGTTCCTGATGGGCGCACAGACGGCGGCGCTCGTGCCCGGCAGGAACTTCGAAAACAACGGCCGTGTGGCCGCCGTGCAGTTCAAGGACGGCACCCAGGTGCCCGCCGACCTGGTGGTGATGGCTGCCGGCATCCGCCCCAACACCGACCTTGCCGAGGCCTGCGGCCTGCACTGCGCCCGCGGCGTGGTCGTCAACGACACCATGCAGACCATCACCGACCCGCGCATCTACTCGGTGGGCGAATGCGCGGCGCACCGCGGCATCGCCTACGGCCTGGTGGCGCCCCTGTTCGAACAGGGCAAGGTCTGCGCCACCCACCTGGGGCAGTTCGGCATCGGCCGCTACACCGGCAGCCAGACCAGCACCAAGCTGAAGGTCACCGGCATCGACCTCTTCAGCGCCGGCAACTTCATGGGCGGCGCGGGGTATGAAGAGATCGTGATGAGCGACCCCTTCGGCGGCGTCTACAAGAAGCTGGTGATCAAGGACGACCAGCTGGTGGGCGCGGTGATGTACGGCGACACGGTGGACGGCTCCTGGTATTTCAAGCTTCTTCGCGACGGCCGCAAGATCGGCGAGATCCGCGACAAGCTGATGTTCGGCGAAAGCAACATCGGCGACACCGGCCACCAGGGCCACAGCAAGGCCGCGTCCATGGCGGACAGTGACGAAGTGTGTGGCTGCAACGGCGTCACCAAGGGCGCCATCTGCAAGGCCATCAAGGAGCGTGGCCTGTTCACGCTGGACGAGGTGCGCAAGCACACCAAGGCCAGCGCGAGTTGCGGCAGCTGCACCGGCCTGGTCGAACAGCTGCTGATGTTCACCGCCGGCGGCGACTACAGCGCCGCACCGAAGATGAAGGCGATGTGCGGCTGCAGCGAGCACGGCCACCAGGCGGTGCGCGACGCCATCCGCGACCACCACCTGCTCACCATCGACAGCGTCTACCGCTGGCTCGACTGGCGTACCCCCAACGGTTGCGCCAGCTGCCGCCCGGCCGTCAACTACTACCTCATCAGCACCTGGCCCAAGGAAGCGCTGGACGACCCGCAAAGCAGGTTCATCAACGAGCGCAGCCACGCCAACATCCAGAAAGACGGCACCTACAGCGTGATCCCGCGCATGTGGGGCGGCGAGACCACGGCCGACGAACTGCGGCGCATCGCCAATGCGGTGGACAAGTACAAGATCCCCACCGTGAAGGTGACGGGCGGCCAGCGCATCGACCTGCTGGGCGTGAAGAAGGAAGACCTGCCCGCGGTCTGGGCCGACATCGGCATGCCCAGCGGACACGCCTATGCCAAGGCGCTGCGCACGGTGAAGACCTGTGTCGGCAGCGAGTGGTGCCGCTTCGGCACCCAGGACAGCACCCAGATGGGCAAGGACCTGGAACGCGCGATGTGGCGCATGTACGCCCCGCACAAGGTGAAGTTCGCCGTCAGCGGCTGCCCGCGCAATTGCGCGGAAGCGGGCATCAAGGACGTGGGCATCATCGGCGTCGACAGCGGCTGGGAGATGTACGTGGCCGGCAACGGCGGCATCAAGACCGAGGTCGCGCATTTCCTGGTGAAGCTGAAGACTGCTGAGGAAGTGCTGGAGTACACCGGCGCCTTCTGCCAGCTGTACCGCGAGGAAGGCTGGTACCTGGAACGCACGGTGCACTACGTCAACCGCGTCGGCCTGGACCACGTGAAGAAGCGCATCCTGGACGACGCACCCGGCCGCCAGGCGCTGTGGGCGAAGCTGCAGTTCTCGCTGGACGGCGAGCCCGACCCCTGGTTCCAGTTCGACCAGGCCCAGGTCGACCTGCGGCAGTTCAACCCGCTGCCGGTGCCCGTGCCTGCCACGGCACCGGCCTGAGGAGCGACTTGATGAGCGAATGGGTTTCCATCTGTTTCGTGGCCGACATCCCCGTGCTCGGCTCGCGCCGCGTGGCGCGCGCGCAAGGCGCCGCCGTGGCCGTGTTCCGCAGCGCCGACGACCAGGTCTTTGCACTGCTCGATCGCTGCCCGCACAAGGGCGGCCCGCTGAGCCAGGGCATCGTCTTCGGCCACAGCGTGGCCTGCCCGCTGCACAACTGGACCATCGGCCTGGCCGACGGCTGTGCGCGCGCGCCCGACGAGGGCTGCACCACGCCTTTCGCGGTGCGCGTGGAGCCGGGTGAAAACGGCGGGCAGGTGCTGCTGGACGCGCAGGAACTGCGGTCCCTGGCCATCGACGCGCCAGCCATCGGGGCCAAGGCAGCGGCGTGAACGAAACCAGGTCCACCTGCCCCTACTGCGGCGTGGGCTGCGGGGTGATCATCGAGGCCGTTGGCGCGCAGATCACCGGCGTGCGTGGTGACCCCGACCACCCCGCCAACTTCGGCCGGCTGTGCACCAAGGGCAGCACCCTGCACCTGACGGCCAGCGCTGGCGTGACCCGGCAGACGCGTTTGCTGCAGCCCATGCGCCGGCTGCAGCGCGGCGCGGCGGCAGAAACCATCAGCTGGGACAGCGCCCTCGATGAAGCCGCTTCCAAGCTTGCCCACATCGCCCGGACGCGCGGGTCGGACGCCATCGGCATCTACATCAGCGGCCAATTGCTCACCGAGGACTACTACGCCTTCAACAAGCTGGCCAAGGGCCTGCTGGGCACCAACAACATCGACACCAACAGCCGCCTGTGCATGAGCAGCGCCGTGGCCGGCTACAAGGCCACGCTGGGCGCCGACGCGCCGCCTTGCAGCTACGAAGACCTGGACCATGCAGCCACGGTCTTCATCGCCGGCAGCAACATGGCCTGGGCCCACCCGATCCTGTTCCGCCGGCTCGAAGACGCGCGGCGCGCCAACCCGCAGCAGAAGTGGATCGTCGTCGACCCGCGCCGCACCGAAACCGCCGAAGCCGCCGACCTGCACCTTCAGATCCAGCCCGGCAGCGATGTCGCGCTGTTCAACGGCATGCTGCACCTGCTGCTGTGGGAAGGCCTGGTCGACCGGCCCTTCATCGACGCCCACACCACTGGCTTCGACGCGCTGCGCGACATCGTGCGCAATGCCACGCCGGCCGACACGGCCAAGCTGTGCGGCATCAAGGAGGCCGACCTGGTGCAGGCCGCGCGCTGGTTCGGCGGAACCTTGGATGGCGCAAGCATCGAAATGGAAGGCGCCAGCAGTCGCCGCACGCCGACGCTGTCGCTCTACTGCCAAGGCCTGAACCAGAGCGTCAGCGGCACCGACAAGAACGCTGCGCTCATCAACCTGCACCTGGCCAGCGGGCAGATCGGCAAGCCCGGCGCCGGCCCCTTCAGCCTGACCGGCCAGCCCAATGCGATGGGCGGCCGCGAAGTGGGCGGTCTGGCCAACCTGCTGTCGGCCCACCGCGAGCTGGCCAACCCGCAGCACCGCGCCGAAGTGGCAGTCTTGTGGGGCGTGCCGGATGTACCGGCCCAACCAGGCAAGAGCGCTGTCGAGATGTTCCAGGCCGCCGCCGATGGCGAGATTGCCGCGCTGTGGATTGCCTGCACCAACCCCGCGCAGAGCCTGCCCGACCAGGCCACGGTGCGGCGCGCATTGGAACGCTGCGAGTTTGTCGTCCTGCAGGAAGCCTTTGCCACCACGGCCACCGCTGCCTACGCCGACCTGCTGCTGCCCGCCACCACCTGGGGCGAGAAGGACGGCACGGTCACCAACAGCGAACGCCGCATCAGCCGCGTGCGCCCGGCGGTTGCGGCACCGGGACAGGCGCGGCACGACTGGCGCATCGCGGTCGACGTCGCCCAGCGCATCGAAGCCCTGCTGCCCAGGCGCCGGACCGATGGCGCCACGCTCTTCCCTTTCGCCAGCGCCGAGAGCCTGTGGAACGAGCACCGCGAAAGCACCCGCGGGCATGACCTGGACATCACCGGCCTGTCCTATGCCATGCTCGATGCCCAGGGACCGCAGCAATGGCCGCTGCGCGAAGGCGAGGCCACCGGCGCGGTGCGCCTTTATGCCGACGGCCAGTTCCCCACCCCCGACGGGCGCGCGCGCTTTGCCGCGATGCAGCCGCGGCCGCTGGCCGAAAGACGCGATGCGCACTACCCCTTCAGCCTGAACACCGGCCGGCTGCGCGACCACTGGCATGGCTTGTCGCGCACCGGCACGCTGGGCAGGCTGTACGGCCATGCGCCCGAGCCCACCGTCGACCTGCACCCCAGCGACCTGGCGCGCCTGCGCCTGAAAGCCGGCGACCTGGTGAAGCTGACATCCCGCCGCGGCAGCTTGGTGCTGCCCGCTGCGGCCAGCACCGCAGTCGCGCCCACGCAGGCGTTCGTGGCCATGCACTGGGGCGACGAAGTTCTGGGTGGGCGCCACACCGGCGGCGTGAATGCCCTCACTTCACCGGCCTTCTGCCCGCAAAGCAAGCAGCCCGAACTGAAGCACACGGCGCTGAAGATCAGCCCCGCCGTCCTGCCCTGGCAGCTGCTGGCCCGCGCCTGGCTGCCTGCCCACCTGGCGCTGCAACGCCGGGCCGAACTGCTGGCCGCCTGCAGCACGCTGGACTACGCCACCTGCATGCCCTTCGGCCGTGAACCGGGCGCCGTGGGCGTTTGGCTGCGCGCCGCGGCACCCGCTGCGCCAGACGCGGAATGGCTGGCGAAGATCGAAACCCTGCTCGGCCTGGAAGCCACCGACGTATTGCGTTATGCCGATGTGCAGCGCGGCCAGCGCCGCAGCATCAGGCTGGTGGGACATGCCGCCGGCGGTGCCCGGGTGCAGTCCTTCCTGCTGTCTGGCGACACCCAGGCTGGGGGCTGGGTGAGCACCCTGCTGATGGACGAGCTGCCCGCCCAGGCCTTCGGCCGCGCTCTCCTCGCCGGCACGGCCCACCCGCCCGTGGCCGTGGCCGCCCGCGGCGTGCAGGTGTGCAACTGCTTCGACATCAGCGAGCCCGACATCGGCGCCTGCCTGGCACGCTGCAGCGGCACGCCCGAACAGCGCCTGGCGCAATTGCAGGCCACGCTGAAGTGCGGCACCCAGTGCGGCAGTTGCCTGCCGGCCTTGCGCCAGCACGTGGCGCGCACGCCCGCCACCGCACCCCTGGAAGCCGCATGAAGCACACACCTTTGAGCCGTGACAGTGGCAGCGTCAGCCTGGTCGGCGCCGGCCCGGGCGACCCCGAACTGCTGACCGTGAAAGCCATCAAGGCCATCCGCCGTGCCACGGTGCTGCTGGTCGACGACCTGGTCGGCGAAGGCGTTCTGCGTTATGCGCGCCGCAGCGCCCGCATCGTGCACGTGGGCAAGCGCGGTGGCTGCGCCAGCACACCCCAGGCCTTCATCCAGAAGCTGATGGTGGCCGAAGCCCGGCGCGGTGAAACCGTGGTTCGGCTCAAGGGTGGCGACCCCTTCGTCTTCGGCCGCGGCGGCGAAGAGGCCGAGTACCTGCGCGCAGCGGGCATCCAGGTCGACATCGTGAATGGCATCTCCTCAGGCCTGGCAGCAGCCACCGCGCTCGGCGTGCCCTGGACCCACCGCGAGCATGCCCATGGCGTGATGCTCGTCACCGGCCATGCCGGCGAATCGAATGCCGACCTGCACTGGCCCACCCTGGCCGCGGCTGCCGCGCAGGGGCTCACCCTGGTGGTCTACATGGGCGTGCAGCGGCTGGCCGGCATCCGCGCAGGGCTGCTGGCCACGCTGGGCGCGGCCACGCCAGCGGCCCTGGTGCAGCACGCCAGCAGCGCCCAGGAACGGCGGCTGGTGACGACCCTGGGCCGGCTGGTGAAAGACGCCACGCAGGCCGGCATCGCCAGCCCGGCGATCCTGCTGGTGGGCAATGTGCTGCTGGCCTGCCAGGCCGACTGGGCGCACGCGGAGCTGCAAGCCACCGTCTCGTAGCATCCCGGGGCATGGCCGAGCCCCTGAAGAACCTCATCAATGCCCAGACCGTCGAGACGGCAGCCCGCAAGCTGCAGGCCGTCTGGCCCGGCTTCGATGCCCACAGCTTCCAGCGCCTGGCCCTGCAAGACCTGGACGCGCTGGAATTCAAGGCCCGCGCGCTGCGGCTGTGCACGGCGCTGCAGGCCACCCTGTCGGCCGACTTCGACACCGCTGCCGGCCACATCGAAGCCTGTCTGCAGGGCAGCGATGCGCTGCAGGGCTGGGTGCTCTGGCCCTTCGGCGAATTCGTCGCGCGCACCGGCCTGCAGCAGCCCGAACGGGCCCTGCCCGTGCTGCATGCCCTGACCCAGCGCTTCACGGCCGAATTTGCCATCCGGCCCTTCATCGTGCAGCACCCCGAACTTGTGTTCAGGCAGCTGGCGCGCTGGGTGCGGGACCCGAACGAACACGTGCGCCGCCTGGTCAGCGAAGGTAGCCGCCCGCGCCTGCCCTGGGGCCTGCGCCTGCAGGCGCTGGTGCTGGACCCCAGCCCCGCCCTGCCCTTGCTGGAAGCCCTTCAGGACGACCCCAGCGAGGTCGTGCGCCGCAGTGTCGCCAACCACCTGAACGACATCGCCAAGGACCACCCCGACCTGGTGTCGAGCTGGCTGCACACCCACCTGCCCAGTGCATCGCCCGAGCGTCGTGCGCTGCTGCGCCACGCCAGCCGCAGCCTCATCAAGCAGGGCCATGGCGCGACGCTGCTGGCCTGGGGCCTGGGCCAGGCCTTCCAGGGCCGGGTGCGGCTGGCGCTGGCGCCCAGGCGCATCGTGCTGGGTGAATCGCTGGCACTGACGCTGGACCTGGCCAGCACGGCGGCGCAGCCACAGCGGCTGGAGATCGACTACGCCGTGCATCACGTGAAGGCCGACGGCAGCACCACGGCAAAAGTCTTCAAGGGCTGGCGCGTCGAACTGCCGGCGCACGGCCGTCTGCATCTGGCGAAGCGCCACGCCGTGCGCCCGATCACCACCCGGCGTTACTACCCCGGCCGGCATGTGCTGGACATTCGCATCAACGGCCAGATCGTGGCCGACGCGGCCTTCAGTCTGGCGCTGGCCAGCCCAGCAGTTCCGCCAGGCGCGTGACCACCCAGCGCGCCTCGGCCGCGTCCACCGGCGCACCTTCGACGAGCAGCCCGCGGTGAATGCGCTCCAGCACGTCGGCCTCGGTCACGCTCAGCTCGAACAGCTTGGTGCTGGCGGTGTCGGTGAGCATCTGCGCCAGGTCCTCGCAGAACTCATAACGTTCGGTGATGTGCAGCCGGCTTTCGCGTGGCTTGACGCCACCCGGCGGCACGAACAGCGCCATGAACGAGGGCGGGACGACGATCTGACTGTCTTCGTTCACGCGCTGTCAGTGCCCGGCACAGAAGGTGTGGGCGTCCAGCATCGCCTGCCAGCGCGCGTCGGCACCTTCGAAGAAGAAGGGCGTGCGCGGCCGGCTGCGCGAGACGACCTCGCTCAGCGTCGCGGCCTCGAACAGGCGGCCGTTCTGCATGACGTGGGTGATGCGGTCGCTGTTGCGGATGTCGGCGAGCACGTCGCCTTCGATGATGACGAGGTCGGCGAGCTTGCCCACGTCCAGGCTGCCCAGGTCGGCGTCCAGGCCGAAGTGGCGCGCCGGGTTCAGCGTGGCGGTGCGCAGCGCCTCCAGCGGCGTCATGCCGCCCAGGCCGAACATCCACATCTCCCAGTGCGCGCCCAGGCCTTCACGCTGGCCGTGTGCGCCGATCATCGCCGGCACGCCTGCGCGCTGCAGCGCCGCCGCGGTGCGGGCCACGCGGATGACGTTGAAGTCTTCCTCGGGTGCCGTGGGCCGGCGCACGCTGCGGGCCTGCAGCACGCCCGGTGGCACGTAACGCGACAGCAGCGGATGGCGCCAGACGTCGGTGCGTGCGTACCAGTAGTGCTCGCCGTCGAGGCCACCGTAGGCCACGTTCAGCGTGGGCGTGTAGCCCACCTTCGTCTGTTGCCACAGCTGCGTGACGTCGTCGTAGACCTCGGCGACCGGCAACGCATGTTCCAGCCCGGTGTGGCCGTCGACGATCTGGCTCATGTTCAGCTGGAACATCGAGCCGCCTTCGGGCACCACCATCGTGCTGGTCTGGCGGCCGGCTTCCAGCAGCATCTGGCGCTGGTCGCGGCGCGGCTGGTTGTAGCTTTTCACGCTGATGGCGCCGTTGGCCTGCTGGCGCTTCAGGTGCGTCAGCGCGTCGTCGAGGCTGTTGACGATGGCCGTGCTGCCGCCCTTGGCGCCGTACAGCACCGAGCCGGTGCTGTAGATGCGCGGGCCCAGCACCTGCCCGGTGCGCTGCAGTTCAGCCTGCGTGAAGATGTGGTCGTTGCGGTTGCTGGGGTCGTGGAGGGCGGTCACGCCGAAGGCCAACGAAGCCAGGTTCACCCAGCTTTGCTGCGGCACGATGCCGTCTTCACCCATGCTGCCATGCCAATGCGCGTCGATGAAGCCGGGCACGATGGTCTTGCCGCGCGCGTCCACGCGCCGCGCATCGGCCGGGATGGCCACGCTGGCGGCCGGGCCGATGGCGCTGATGCGGTGGCCGTCGACGACGATCACGGCGTCGTCGATCACTTCTTCGGCATTGGTGCCGCGCATCGTGGCCACGCGTGCGCCGGTGATGGCGATGCGGCCGGTGGGACGGTCGCTGCGCGCCAGGAAGCCGATGGCGCGGCCCTCGGCCGGCGGCTTGAACGCGGCCGGCTTGTCGTCGGCCTTCTCGCTCGGCGGCGGGGCCACCACGGGCGGGAACGCCGCGCTCAGCGCCACGCTGAAGAGCTGGTCGCCGGACGTGAAATGCGCCTGCCGGCCGTCGCCGCTGAAGTGCAGGTTCTGGCCGGCGTTCAGGCTCAGCTGGCGCACCGGCACGGCGTCCATGCGCGGGCCCACGGTCAGCGGCTTGCCGGTCAGCGGCATCGGCGCCGCGAAGGCATGGAAGCGTTCGACGAAGCCGAGCCAGCGGCCGTCTGGCGAGACGCTGTATTCGCCGATGAATTCGCCGCGCGCGACTTCGGTTTCGCTGCGCTCGCTGGTGTGGATGCGCCAGAGCGAGCGCCGCACCTCGGTCTCGGCGGGCTGGCTGGTGCGGGTGACGAAGACCTCGTCGTTGCGCGCGCCGAACTGCGGTGCGTCGCCGTCCTTGGTCAGCCGCAGCGCCTCGCCGCTGCCGTCGCTGTTGACGATGTAGACGCCGGTGTCCAGCCCCTGCCACGGCGGCGTCAGGAAGCCACCGCGCGACTTGACGTAGACCACACGCCTGCCGTCGGGCGACAGCCGCGGCAACAGGTACTTGCCGGGCGTCGGCGTGACGATGGTGTCCTTGCCGCTGGCCAGGTCGAGCCGGCGAACCTGGCCCTGCTGCTGGTCGTTCCAGCTGACATAGACCAGCGAACGGCCGTCGCGCGCCAGGCTCGGGAAGTTCTCGAAGTGCGACGTCTGCGTCGTCAGCCGGCGCGGTTCGGTGTTGTTCGCCAGGTCCTTGATGTAGAGGTAGCCGAGTGCCGAATACACGGCCGCCTTGCCGTCGGGCGACACCTGGGCCCAGCGCAGCTGGCGCACCGGGAAGCTGTCGGGCGACACCTGCTGCGGCACGCGCAGCGCGTCGCGCACTTCGCGCGTGTGGCGCACCCGGAAGGGAATCTCGGTGGCCTTGCCCATGGGCGTGGCGAACGGGTCGACCCGCCACAGCCTGCCCTGTGCCCAGACGACGATGGCCTTGGCGTCGGGGGTCCAGGCGAACGACGGGTAGACGCCGTAGACCGACCAGGCTTCCTGCAGGTCGCGCTCGAGCTGGCCCCACACCGGCTTCTCTGCGCCGGTCTTCAGGTCCTTCAGGAACAGCGTGCTCTGGTTGCGCACGCGGCGCACGAAGGCCAGGTGCAGGCCGTCGGGCGAAGGCACCGGCCGCACGGCGCCGCCAGGGCCCTGCACGAAGGCCTCGGTGCTGCCGTCCTGCAGGTCGATGCGGAAGATCTTGAAGATTTCCTTGTTCGAGTCCTTGTTGTATTCAAAGGTGTTGCCCGGCGTGCTGTCGCGCGAGTAGTAGACGAAGCGGCCATCGGGGCTGATGGCGGGCTCGCCCAGGTCCTTCTGCCAGTTCGGCTTCTCGTTCAGGGCCACGCCCTTGCCGCCGTCCAGGTGGTACATCCAGATCTCGCCCGACCCGGCCGAGCGCGTGCCGGTGTAATGCTTGCGCGCCAGGATGTACTGGCCGCTGGGGTGCCAGGCGGGGTTGTTCAGCAGGCGGTAGTCCTCGCTGGTGACGGCGCGTGCGCCCGAGCCATCGGCGCTCATCACCCAGACGTTGTCGCCGCCGCCGGCATCAGAAACGTAGGCGATCTTCCTGCCGTCGGGCGAGAAGCGGGCCTGGTGGTCCCAGGCGATGCTGCTGGTCAACGGCGTCGCGTCGCCACCGGCGACGGGCAGGGTGTAGAGGTCGCCGAGCAGGTCGAAGACCAGGGTCTTGCCGTCGGGGCTGACGTCCACGCTCATCCAGGTGCCGGTGCGGGTGTCGATGTTGACGCTGCGGGCGGTGCCGGGGGGGCGGTTGACGTCCCATTTGGCCGGCTTGGCGGGCTTCACGGGTTCCGCCGACGGGGCAGGCACGGCCGCACCACCGCCGCCCGGGGCGGCTGTCCTGGTGGCCTGGGCGCAGAAGGCGGCACTGGCCAGCTCGTGCGTCAGGCCGCTGCCCTGCCAGATCTCGCCGAACTCGGTGAGCGCGGTATTGCTGAAGACGATGAGCGCGGCGCCGAGTTCGGGTGCGATGAGGTTTCGCACCTGAACGCCGCCGATCTGCCCGCGCCGCTCGACGAGCGCCACCGGTGCCGTGCAGCCGGCCAGCGGCGCGCTGAAGCTCCAGGCACCCAGCGCCACATAGCCCAGCTTCGGCTCGCCCTGCCACAGCGTGCGCCGCGCATCCGCACCGAGCAGCCGGCCCTGCATCAGGGCCCGGTCGAAGCGCCACAGGTCCTCGGGCGTGCCCTGCAACGCGCCGCCGGCGCCGAAGCTGGGCAGGTTCAGGCCGGGTTCCTCGCGCGTGGCGTCGAGGTAGCCCATGGCGGTGGAGGCAGGCATTTGCCCCGGGCGCAGCCGTGCCGGGGCCAGCGCCAGCGTCTGCAGCCCCGATGGCTGGGCGACGGCCGACTGCACCAGCTGCGCATAACGCTGGCCGGTGGCACGTTCCAGCACCGCCTGCAGCACCAGCGTGTCGCAGTTGTTGTAGTTGAAGCGTGCGCCGGGTTCACCCGTGGCAGGGCCGCTGCAGAAACGCAACGCTGCCGTCACCGGGCCGCCTTCGTCGCCGAACTGCTGCATGTAGAACCCGGGCCGGGCATCGGGGTTGGGCAGGCCGCTGGTGTGCTGCAGCAGCTGGCGCACGGTGATGTCGGCAGCGCGCGGGGCCTTGAAGGCAGGCAGCAGCGTGGCCAGGGTTGCGTCCAGCGACAGCTGGCCTCTTTCGACGAGCTGCATCGCCAGCACGGCCGCCACCTGCTTGCTGACCGAGGCCCAGCGCCAGGTGTCGCCCACCTGGTGCGGGCGCCTGGCCGCGCGGTCGGCCAGGCCGATGGCGCGCTGGTACGCGATGGCGTCACCCTGCCCCACCAGCACCACGCCGTCGAAGCGGCCGGCTGCATGTTCACGCGCGACGGCAGCGTCGAGCGCAGCGGTATCGGTGGCCGCAGCCGTGAGAAGCGGCGTGCACAACGCCAGAAGGAAGGAAAGCGACTTCAAGCGTGAACGCACGGTGGTCAGGGTGTCGAGACGTGGAGCGGCCATTCTGCCCCGGGGCAACAGGCAGAATCAGCGAGCCATGAATTCATCCGCAACCACCGCCCGGGCCCCGCACATCACGCTCGTGGCCGCCGTGGCCCGCAACGGCGTCATCGGGCAAAGCGGCGGCCTGGTCTGGTCGAGCCCGGCCGACCTGAAGCATTTCCGCACCCTCACCCAGGGCCATGCCGTGCTGATGGGGCGCAAGACCTGGGACTCGCTGCCGGCGCGCTTCCGCCCCCTGCCCGGCCGGCGCAACCTGGTCGTCAGCCGCCGGCCCGGGCTGCAGCTGCCGGGTGCCGAAGTCCAGGCTTCCTTGCCGCAGGCGCTGGCCGCGCTGGCAGCGGCACCCCGGGTGTTCGTGATCGGCGGCGGCGAGCTCTACGCGCAGGCGCTGCCGCTGGCCGACGAGCTGGTGCTTACCGAAGTCGATGCCGACCTGCCCGGCGACACCGTCTTCCCGCCCATCGACCCTGCCGCCTGGCAGACCGTGCAGCGCGAGGAAGCAGCGGGCGACGAGCGCCCGCGCTTTGCGTTCGTGACCTACCGCCGCAAGGCGGCCTGAGCCCGCGCCACTTCCTGCGTGCCCTGGGCCGAGCCGCTGCCGGGCACGGTGTCGCCCTGGCGGTCGCAGACGGCGTCGAGCGCGGCGGCCAGGCGTTCGGGGGCGTCGGCGCCGCTGCCGACATAGACGCCCTGGGTCAGGGTGATGTGCGCGGCCTCGAAGGCGCCGGCACCCGCGCACAGCACGGTGCGCGTGGGCGCGTGCTGCGCCGCCAGCACCAGCATCGCCGGCACCACGGCCTCGGGTTTCAGCAGCGCCAGCACCTCGGCCGGCATCAGGTCTTCGGTCATGCGGGTGGCCGCGGTGGGCGCCAGCGCGTTGACGCGGATGTCGTACTTCTCGCCTTCCAGCGCCAGCGTCTGCATCAGCCCCACCAGCGCCAGCTTGGCCGCACCGTAGTTGCTCTGCCCGAAGTTGCCGTACAGGCCGCTGGACGAGGTGGTCATGACGATGCGGCCGTACTTCTGCGCCTGCATCAGCGGCCACACGGCCTTGCAGCAGTGCACCGCGCCCATCAGGTGCACGTCGAGCACGAAGCGGAAGTCGTCGAGCGTCATCTTCGCGAAGCTCTTGTCGCGCAGCACGCCGGCGTTGTTCACGAGCACGTCGACCCGGCCCCAGGCGGCCACGGCCTGGTCGACCATCGCCTGCACCGCCGCCATGTCGGTGACCGAAGCGCCGTTGGCCATGGCCTGGCCGCCGGCGGCCAGGATTTCGTCCACCACCGCCTGCGCCGCGGCGCTGCTGCCGCCGGTGCCGTCACGGGCACCACCGAAGTCATTCACCACCACTTTCGCGCCACGCGCGGCCAGGGCCAGCGCATGCTGCCGCCCCAAACCGCCGCCCGCACCGGTCACGATGGCCACCCGGCCCTTGAAATCCACATTCATTGCTGTCTCCTGCATTCCCGGTGCTCGTCTTCAGAATTCGAGGTTGTCGATCAGCCGCGTGGCGCCCAGCCGGGCCGCGCCCAGCGTCACCAGCGGTTCGCCAGCAGCACGTTCGGCGTCGCTGGGCGGCAGCAGGTCGCTGCGGCGGCGCACGGTCAGGTAGTCGGGCGCCCAGCCGCGCGTGCGCAGGACCTCGGCCGCAGCGGCTTCCAGCACGGCCAGTGGCCGGGTGCCGTCACGCGCCTCGGTGGCCAGGCGCTGCAGCGCCAACGGCAGTTCGATGGCCTGGGTGCGCTCGACGGCACCCAGGTAGCCGTTGCGGGACGACAGCGCCAGGCCGTCGCTGGCCCGCACGGTCGGCAGGCCGACCACGTCCACCGGCATCGCGAACTGCCGGACCATGCCGCGCACCACCATCAGCTGCTGGTAGTCCTTCTGCCCGAACACCGCCACCGCCGGCTGCACGCACTGGAACAGCTTCATCACCACCGTGCACACACCGGTGAAGAAGCCAGGCCGGAACTCGCCTTCCAGCAGGTCGGCCAGCGCGGCCGGCGGCTGCACCTTGTAGGCCTGGGGTTCGGGGTAGAGCTCGTGTTCGCTGGGTGCGAACAGCAGGTCGCAGCCGGCTTCGGCCAGCAGTTCGGCGTCGCGCGCCAGCGTGCGCGGGTACTGGTCGTAGTCTTCGTGCGGCAGGAACTGCAGGCGGTTCACGAACACGCTGGCCACCACCGGGCCGCCGCGGCGCCTGGCTTCGTGCACCAGGGCCAGATGGCCTTCGTGCAGGTGGCCCATGGTCGGAACGAAAGCGGTGCGGGCCTGCCCGGCCAGGGCGGCGCGCAGTTCGGCAAGGGTGTGGAGGGTCTGCATCGAGGGGTTCAGAAAGCGTGAATGGCGTCGTCGGGAAAGCTGCCGTCCTTTACGGCCGCCACATAGGCCTGCACCGCCTGGCGCACTGTCAGGCCGGGGGCATCTGCGGCGCTGGCCGGCACGCGGGTGAAGTCGCGCACGAAGCGCGGCACCTTGCCGCTGGGGCGGTGGGTCAGGCCCAGCATGTCCTGCAGCACCAGCACCTGGCCGCTGGTACCGGCGCCCGCGCCGATGCCGATGGTGGCCAGGCCCGGGTGGGCCTGCGTGATCTCGCGCGCCAGCGGCGCAGGCACCAGTTCCAGCACCAGCAGGGCCGCGCCTGCGGCAGCCAGCGCGGCGGCATCGGCCTTCAGCACGGCCGCCGCGGCGTCGTCGCGGCCCTGCACGCGGAAGCCGCCCAGCGCATGCACGCGCTGCGGTGTCAGGCCCAGGTGCGCGCACACGGGGATGCCGCGGTCCACCAGGAAGCGCACGCAGTCGACGATGGGGCCGCCGCCTTCGAGCTTGACCATCTGCGCGCCGGCGCGCATCAAGGTCACGGCGGATTCGAAAGCCAGCTGCGGCCCGGCTTCGTAGCTGCCGAAGGGCATGTCGGCCACCAGGAAAGCACGGCCGCCGGCCTGCGCCAGCCCACGTGCCACGCAGGCGGTGTGGTAGGCCATGTGCTCCAGCGCCACCGGCAGCGTGCTGGGCTGGCCCTGGATGACATTGCCCAGCGAATCACCCACCAGCAGCACGTCCACGCCGGCGGCATCCAGCACCTGGGCGAAGGTGGCGTCGTAGGCGGTGAGCATGGCGATCTTCTCGCCGCGGGCGGCCATGTCGCGCAGGCGCGGCAGGGTGACCGGCGCCGTGCCGGCAGCGGGCGGTGCGTGGATGCTCATGCGGGGTATCTCCGTCGATGGGTGCGCGTGGATCGTGTTCAACCCACCTGGCGTCGGCCGCGATTCTGCCTGCAGCGGCCGCAGCCCCTGTCATGCAGTAAAAGGGACGCCCTGAAGCCTGCCGCCGCCGGAGCCCCCTTGAAACTCGCCACCTGGAACGTGAACTCCCTGGCCGTGCGCCTGCCGCAGCTGCTGGACTGGCTGGCCGCCAATCCGGTCGATGCGCTGGTGCTGCAGGAAACCAAGCTCACCGACGACAAGTTCCCGCAGGCCGAGATCGAGGCCGCGGGCTACAGCGTCGCCTTCCATGGCCAGAAGACCTACAACGGCGTGGCCCTGCTCAGCCGGGGCGGCGCCGTACAGGACGTGGTGAAGAACATCCCGGGCCTCGACGACGACATGGCCCGCGTCATCACCGGCACGGTGGCTGGCGCGAACGGGGCGCTGCGCGTCATCGGCGGCTACTTCCCGAACGGCCAGGCGCCCGACAGCGACAAGTTCGTCTACAAGATGCGCTGGCTCGATGCCTTGCGCGCCTTCGTCGCCGACGAACTGGCACGCCACCCGCAGCTGGTGCTGATGGGCGACTTCAACATCGCCCCGGAAGACCGCGATGTCTACGACCCGGTGGCCTGGGCCGGGCAGATCCACTGCACGCCCGAGGAGCGCGCGCATTTCCAGCAGCTGTGTGGCCTGGGCCTGGTCGACGCCTTCCGGCTGTTCGAACAGCCCCCGAAGAGCTGGAGCTGGTGGGACTACCGCAACCTGGCCTTCCGCAAGAACCAGGGCTTGCGCATCGACATCATCCTGGTCAGCGAGGCGCTGCGCGGGCGTGTCCAGGGCTGCGTGATCGACAAGCTGCCGCGCAAGAACGAAAGGCCCAGCGACCACGCGCCGGTGGTGGTGGACATCGCCTAGGCACCGGCCTGCAGCACCGCCAGGGCGCGCTGAACCACGGCGTCGGCACTGCCGCCGGACAAGGCTGCAGCGGCTTCGACAGCGGCGTCGACCTGCGCGTCCGGCATCACCGGTCCGAGGCTGGGGTTCCCGCTGGGGCGGATGAAATCGCGCGTGGCAATGAAGACCGTGAAACCGCTGTGCGCCAGCCGCGTGGGCATCATGTTGCCGGTCTGGTTGGCGTGGCCGCCCGTGGGGCGGCCAACCAGCCGCGCCAGGCCATGGTCCTGCATCGTGGTGGCAAACAGGATGGCGGCCGAATACGTCATCTCGTCGATGAGCACGGCCACGCGGCCGCGGTAGCGCTGCGCTTCCGGCAAGGGTTCGATCAGGCCTTCGCGTGCCAGGTCGAATTCACGCATCGTGCCGGCTGCGCCGCGGTGGCCGAGCCAGCCGTTGTTGTCCTCGTTCAAGCGTTCGCGCGCCCGCGCCACCGGCTGCACCGGGCGGCTGATGAAGCGGCGCACGATCTCGGCGCCAGCGTCGCTTTGCCCGCCGGTGTTCCCGCGCACGTCGACGACGAGGCGGTCGGCACCGTCGCGCAGCAACTGCGTGAATGCCGCGTCCACGGCGCGGCGAAAGGCGGCCGGGTCGTCGTCGACATCGAAGCTCGGCACCCGCAGCCAGGCCGCGCCCGCAGCCAGGGGCTGCAGCGTGGGCAGCTCGGGCGGGCTCTGCACGGCCTGCCAGCGGTCGGCTTCGTCCAGCTGCAGTTCGATGTCCGGGCCGCCGGCCATTCCCAGCGTCAGCTGGAAGCGGCCGCTCCAGCCCAGCACGGCCTGCAGCCACTGCGGCCACATCACGGTGAGCATATGGCGGCGCAGCGCTGCGGTTTCGCCATGGCTGCAGGCAGCCAGGGTCTGCAGCAGGGCTTCGGCCGGCATGCCGTTGATCGCCAGCACCGGGCTGCCGGCCACCAGATCGGTGCCGTCACGTTCACGCCGCCAGTGGCTGCGCAGGCGCAGGCGGCCGTCGGCCGACAGGCGCACGCCGAACGGGAACTGCTGTCGGCGCACGGCATCGCCCGGCGCGCTGCCGTCCAGCCAGGGCAGCAGCAGCGTGTGGGCGTCGCGGAAGGCCGGGTTCACGCGCGCGAACGAGGCCATCAGCGGCTGCAGCGCCAGGGCTTGCGCGGCACGCGCCTGGGCGGCGGCGAAGGCGGCTTCCAGTTCGTCGTCCAGGCGCACCTGGCCGGCAAAACGCGGGTGGCGGTTCAGCACCGCCAGGCGCCACTGCGCCAGGTCGGCTTGCTGCTGGGCGGGCGTGAGCAGGGCGCTCCTGGGCTTGGCACCGGCACGTTGGCAGGCGGGCAGAAGACCGAAGGCGGCTGTGGCAGCCAGGGCCGCACCCAGGCGGCGGCGGGTCGGGTTCATGGTCATGGGCGGGTTCGACGGTTGGGGCAGCCGGCCAGCATGGCCGGCCGAGGTGAAGACGGAATCGGGTTCGAGATGACTACAGCCGGTCAGGCCGCACCGGCCAGACACCGTGCGCCGCGAGCAGCGCACACAGGCCCAGCAGGCCCAGCGCCACGGCAGCGTCCAGCCAGGCCCCGGGGGCCCGATGCCTCAGCGCCCACCACAGCTGCAGCAGGCTGGTGGCCGCCACGGCCACCGACGCCGCGGCCACTGCCCAGGCCAGCGGCCCAGGGGCGCCGACGTCCGGCCAGCCGCGTGCGGCCCAGGCACCCAGTGCAGCGGCCAGCAGCAGCAGGCCGGACGCGGCCGGCACACGCCGCACGGCCTGGGCCAGACCCTGCGCGCGCCAGCGCCATGCCGCCAACGGCCAGGCCACCAGTACGGCCGTGGCCCCTGCCGCAGCCACGGCCCACAGTGCGGCTTGCGCCCAGAAACTCACCCGCCGCAGCACGATGTGGCCACCGGCCAGCCGCGGCTGGCCGTCGTCACCGCGCAGCAGGGCCAGCGTCGGCAGCAGCCGGTCGGCCTGGCGGAACAGCGTGCCGGCCGGCAACAGCGGCCGCGGCGCAGCGAAGCCTTCCTGCAGCGTGGCCTGCCCGGGCTGCAGCTGCAGCCGCCAGAAGCCGAACAGGCGGTCCGGCAGGGCCAGCACTTCCAGGCGCCCTGGCGCGGGCACGTACCAGCCGTTCCAGGCGATCTGCGCGGCCTGGACAGCAGGGTCGGCCGTGACAACCGGAATCGCCGGCGTGGCCACGCCCAGGTGCTGCACCAGGCGGGTGTCGAAGCGGCCGTAGTCGGCGTCCTCGCGGTCGCTGTTGTAGGCGATGAAAAAGCCGCGCTGCTGCGCGCGGAACACGCACAGCATCGCCCGCCAGCCGGCCATGCTGCCGCCATGGCACAGGCCCAGCGCGCCATGGCGGTCGCGGCTGTAGAAGCCCAGGCCGTAGCCGCTGGGCAGGCCGGCGCGCGCGGCGTCGGTGCCTTGTGGCCGGCCCAGCGCGGCCATCAGGTCGGGCCTGATGAAGTCGGCGGCGCCGGCCTCGGGCTTGAGCCGGCCGTCGCCCAGCAGGAAATGCATCAGCCGCGCCATGTCGGCGGCGGTGGTGGCGAACTGCGTGGCCGGGCGCACGGCCACGGGCCGCTCGGCCCAGGGCTGGCCATCGTCCAGATGACCCCAGGCCAGGCGTGCGTCATCGTGCTGGCTGCGGAACTGCAGGTGGCTGTCCACCATGCCCAGCGGGCGCAGCAGTTCGCGTTCGGCCCAGGTCTCGTAGGCTTCGCCGGTGACTGCCTCGATCACCATCGCGGCCACGGTGAAGCCCAGGTTGGAATAATTGAACTGCCGGCCCGGTTCGCTGCGCAGCACCACGGGCCCGAGTTCGGGGCGCAGCGCCAGCGCCAGCGGCTGCCGTGCGCTGTGGCCGGGGTTGAACAGGTGCCACAGCTGCAGGTCGGGCAGGCCGGACGTCATGTCCAGCAGATGGCGCACACGCAGCGGGCTGCGGGCGGCCCAGGGGTTGTGCAGCTTCAGTTGCGGCAGCACGGTCGACAGTGGCGCATCCAGATCGACGCGCCCTTGCGTGGCCAGCCGCAGCACGGCGAGCGCCAGCACCGTTTTCGCCACCGAGCCCACCATCACGCGGTCACCCGGCTGCAGCGCCTGGCGCGTGCCGGTGTGAAACAGGCCCAGCGCCAGTGTTTCGGTGCGGCCCGCATCGACCAGCGCGACGACGGCACCCGCCAGCTGCTGCTCGGCCATCAAGCGCTGAAGATCGGTGGCCAGCACTGGCGCCTGGACTCGGCCCTGTGCCTGGACCGGCGCCTGGGCCTGGGCCTGCGCCTGGGCCTGCGCGCTACACATGCCGAATGCAGCCAGTACGGCAAGTACCGCAGCCAGCCGGCATTTGAAGTGGATTGAAGTCATGCCGCCGAGCTTGCACGCGCGGCGTGAAGGCAAGATCAAGACGAGGGCGGCGAAGGCGAAGGCGCGGGGTGGGCGATGCAGGCCCAGGTGACCCCCTCGTCATGGCCCAGGCTGAGCGCACTGCGATGCGCCTGCAGCAGCCTTTGCACGATGGCCAGGCCCAGTCCGAAGCCGCTGCTGGCCTCGCCCTTGGCCGGCAGTTCGCCGGCGCTCGCTGGCAGCGGGGCGCTGGGGTTGCGCACCACGAGGCCTGCCGCTTCCGCGCGCACTTCGATGCAGCCTCCCCGCCGGCCATGCGCCACGGCATTGGCCAGCAGACTCGACAACGCCAGCTGAAGCACCGGCGCCGGGATGTCCATGGCCGCCTGGCGTGGCAGAGCAGCCAGGTCCAGCGTCATGCCTTGCGCGTCCAGCCAGTCGGCATGCGCCAGCACCCACTGTTCGGCCAGCGGCAGCATCGGCGTCGGCATGGAGGGCGCCGCACCAACCTCGCCTTCACGTGCCAGCAGCAGCAGCGTCTGCACGGTCTGCGTCATCAGCTGTGTGGCGGCCAGCATCGGCGCCAGTTGCAGGCGCGCTGCGGGCGCCAGCGTGGCTTCCGCCTGCAGGCGTTCGATGGCCAACTGCAGCACCGACAACGGTGTGCGCAGCTCGTGGCTGGCGTCGCGCGTGAAGGCTTGTTCGCGGTCGATGAAGGCACGGGTGCGGTCCAGCAGGGCGTCGAAGGCGCGGGCCAGCGCGCCGATTTCGTCGTCGCGCAGGCCCGCGGCCAGGCGTTGCGGCAGCTGCCCGGGCGGCGCGCCGACGACGCGCGCCGACAGCTGCTCCAGCGGCGCGCTGATGCGGCGCGCCAGGCCGTGGGCCAGCAGCAGCGCCAGCGCCGCCAGCAGCAGACCGCCACCCAGGAGCCAGCCCAGGAGTTCGTTGCGCATCGGCCGCACGATCAGCTGCTGGCTGACCTCGGCCACCAGCCAGGGCGCCGCGCCACGTGTCTGCAATGCCAGCAGGTGGTAGTGGCGGCCAGCATCGCCGGGAGCCTCGCGCCGGCGAGGTTCAGCCGCGATCGTGCGGCGCAGGTCGTCGGGCAGGCTGGCCAGGCTGGTGTGCAAGCTGATGCCTTCGCCCGCCGGCGGCAGCCAGGCACCCTGCGCGGCGAAGTGGGCGCGCTGGCGCTTCGCCTCGGCCTCGAGCAGGCGTTCGAGGAAGCGGTCCTCGACGGTGTAGACATAGCCCATCGCCAGCAACCCGAAGAGCGCGCTCACGCCCAGCGTGAAGGCGGCCAGCACGGCCATCAAGCGGCGCCGCAGCGGCTGCTTCAAGACACCGGCCCTTCGGCGTCGTCGACACGAAGCCTGAAACCCACACCGTGCACGGTGTGCAGCATCGGCGAGACGAAGGGTCGGTCGAGGTGCTGGCGCAGCAGGTAGAGGTGGCTGCGCAGCGGGTCGGACTCGGGCGGCTCGTCGTCCCACAGGCGGTGGATGATCTCACTGCGCGTCAAAGCACGAGGCCAGGCCTCGGCCAGCAGCAGCAGGATGGCGAAGGCCTTCGGTGGCAGTGCCAGCAGCTGGCCGGCGCGGCGCGCCTGCTGGGCGCGGCGGTCGATTTCCAGTTCGCCGACGCGCAGCAGGTAGTCCTGCCCCAGCGTGCGCCGGCGCAGCAGGGCCTGCACGCGCACCAGCAATTCCTCGCTGGCAAAGGGCTTGACGAGGTAGTCGTCGGCACCAGCCTCGAAACCGCCCAGCTTGTCGGCCAGGGTGTCGCGGGCGGTGAGCATCAGCACCGGCACATGACGCGGCGCCCGCAGCCGCAGCTGCTGGCACAGCTGCAGGCCGTCCAGGCCGGGCAGGCCCAGGTCCAGCACCAGCAGGTCGGGCGGCTGGGTCAGCACGCTGTGCAGGGCCAGGCGGCCGTCCGCGGCTTCGTCCACCTGCAAACCGGCGCGTTCGAGCAGGCCGACGATCTGCGCGCGCAGCGGCGTGTGGTCTTCGGCCACCAGCACATGGGGGCGGGTGGCGGCATTCATGCGGCCGCCACCTGCGCGCACAGCCACTCGCGGAACACGCGGGCGGCAGGCTTTTCTTCGCGCGCCAGCGGCCGCGTCAGCCAGTAGCGGCCGGTGTCGGCCTCCACCGCAAACGGCCGCAGCAGACGGCCCTGCCGCAGTTCACGCCCGAACATCGTGGCCGGGGCCAGGGCCACGCCGCTGCCCAGCAGCGCCGCCTGCACCATCAGCACCGAACTGTCGAACTGCGGGCCCCAGGCCAGGCCGCCGGCCGGTGTGGCCAGTTCGGGCACGCCCGCGGCCAGCGCCCAGGCAGGCCAGTCGCCGCTGCGGTAGGAACGCAGGAGGGTCTGGCGCTTCAGGTCGGCGGGGCGCTGCAGGTCGGCGGCCAGGGCCGGGCTGCACAGCACCGTCAACGGCGCTGCACACAAGGGCACCGCTTCGACGCCATTCCAGGCGCCGTCGCCGAAGCGCACCACGGCGTCGAGCGCGTCGGCACCGGCGTCGAGCTTGTTGTTGTGGGTCTGCAGCCGCAGGTCGATGCCGGGGTGGGCGGCGCGAAACGCCGGTAGCCGTTCCAGCAGGAAGCCGTGGGCGAAGGTGCCGACCACGCCGAGCAGCAGGCGTTCACGCGGGGCGCCGTCCTCCAGACGGTGCAGGGCCTCGTCGATCTGCGTGAAAGCCTGCTGCAGCGGGGCTGCGAGCAAGGCGCCTTCGTCGCTGAGCTGCAGCCCGCGCGCGCTGCGCAGGAACAGCGGCTTGCCGACCTGCCTTTCCAGCAGCTTCACCTGGTGGCTGATGGCGGCCTGGGTGACACAGAGCTCATCGGCCGCACGGGTGAAGTTCAGATGGCGGGCCGCGGCCGCAAAGGCATGCAGGGTGTTCAGGGAATAGCGGGCAAGGGCCATGAGAAAAACTGGGGTTCGCTGCTAGCAAGCATAGTTGGCCGGCGCCGGCCTGGCACCGAAGAATCGGCAGCCTCAGCCACCCGAACCCCATGCCAACATGCCCCACCGCTCACCCATGCTGCCCCGTCGCCACGTGCTCATCCTGGCCGGCCTGGCCCCGGCCCTGCATGCCACCGCCGCGCCCGCCCGCCCCCTGGACAGCGCCGGCCTGACCGCGGCACTGGCCGAGCTGGAACGCCGCGCCGGCGGCCGGCTGGGCACGGCGGTGCTCGCCTCGGCGAGCGGTGCGGCCAGCGGCCACCGCACCGACGAACGCTTCGGCCTGTGTTCCACCTTCAAGCTGCTGCTGGCCGGCGCGGTGCTGCAGCGCGTGGACCGCGGCCAGCTCGCCGCCGACCAGTGGCTGCCCATCACCCAGGCCGACATGGTGCCGCACGCCCCGGTGACGCAGAAGCATCTGGCGGCCGGCGGCATGACGGCGCTGGCCCTGGCCGAAGCCACGCAGCTGACCAGCGACAACGCCGCAGCCAACCTGCTGCTGCGGCTGTTCGGCGGCCCGGCCGGCTTCACCGCCTGGCTGCGTGAGCAGGGCGACGACGTCACCCGCGTCGACCGCTGGGAACCCGAGATGAACCGCGTGCCCACCGGCGAAGTGCGCGATACCAGCACGCCGGCACAGATGTGCCGCACGGCGGCCCGGCTGCTGGTGGGCGACGCGCTCAGCCCCGCCAGCCGCGCCAGGCTGACGGCCTGGGCCGAGGCCACCCAGACAGGCCGCAGGCGCCTGCGCGCCGGCCTGCCCGCGGGCTGGCGCGCCGGTGACAAGACCGGCACCGGCATGCACCCCAGCATGCCGGACAAGATCAACGACGTGGCCATCGTCTGGCCACCGGGGCGCGCACCCTGGCTGGTGGCGGCGTATTACGACGGACCGCTCAGCGGCAGCACCGACTGGCGCGCGCAGGACGAGGCGGTGCTGGCCGAGGTGGGCCGCCTGGTGGCGCGCTGGGACGGCGGCGGCCGCTGAGGCGCATGCGGATGCCGCAGGCCCGCAGTCGGCTCAGTCGTCCAGCCCCAGCTCCTGGATCTTGCGCGTGATCGTGTTGCGCCCAATGCCGAGCTTCTGCGCGGCTTCGATGCGGCGGCCACGGGTGATGTCGAGGGCGGTGTGGATGAGCCGGCCCTCGAACTGCCCGGTCAATGCTTCCCAGACATCGGGTTCGCCGGCCTCGAGCCGGCGCCGCGCCTCGCGTTCGAGGTCGACCAGCCAGGAACCGGCTACGGCGGCGGCGGGGTGTGGCGGGGCCGCCGCGGGTGCCGACGCGGGAACGGCATCCCCGAATCCGGCAGCCGGCGCCACTGGAACCGCCGCCGCAGGCGGCGCCGCCAAGCCGGGGGCCGGGGCTGCGAAGGCGGCAACGGGTGCAGCAGGTGGAGGGGGTGCAGGCGCGAGCAGCTCGGGCGGCAGGTCCTTGGCTTCGACCACCTGCGCCGGCGCCATCACCGTCAGCCAGTGGCAGATGTTTTCCAGCTGGCGCACGTTGCCGGGGAAGTCGAAGCCGGCCAGCCTTGCCAGCGCGGCTTCGGTGATGCGCTTGGTGTCCACGCCCAGTTCCTTGGCGCTCTTCTGCATGAAGAAGCGCGCCAGCATCGGGATGTCCTCGCGCCTTTCGCGCAGCGCCGGCAGGCGCAGGCGGATGACGTTCAGGCGATGGAACAGGTCTTCGCGGAAGACGCCCTGGCGCACGCGCTCTTCCAGGTTCTGGTGGGTGGCGGCAATCACGCGCACATTGCTCTTCAGCGGCTGGTGGCCGCCGACGCGGTAGAACTGGCCGTCGCTCAGCACCCGCAGCAAGCGGGTCTGCAGGTCGAAAGGCATGTCGCCGATCTCGTCGAGGAACAGCGTGCCGCCATCGGCCTGCTCGAAGCGGCCGCGGCGGGTGGTCTGCGCACCGGTGAAGGCGCCGCGTTCATGGCCGAAGAGTTCGCTTTCCAGCAGGTCCTTCGGAATGGCGGCGGTGTTGATGGCCACAAAAGGCCCCTTGTTGCCCTGCTCGCCGCGCGGGCTGTGCTTGTGCAGCGCGTGCGCCACCAGCTCCTTGCCCGAGCCGCTCTCGCCGGTGATGAGCACGGTGACGTTGCTCTGGCTCAGGCGGCCGATGGCACGGAAGACGTCCTGCATGGCCGGTGCCTGGCCCAGCATCTCGGGCATCTGCACCGTACCGACGTCGCGCACGGCTTCGCGCAGGCTTTCGTCGACGGCGCGGCGGATCAGGTCCACCGCCTTGGTCACGTCGAAGGGCTTGGGCAGGTATTCGAAGGCACCGCCCTGGAAGGCGCTGACGGCGCTGTCGAGGTCGCTGTACGCCGTCATGATGATGACGGGCAGCCCGGGAAAACGCTGCTTCACCTGGGCCAGCAGGTCGATGCCGGTGCCGCCGGGCATGCGGATGTCACTCACCAGCACCTGCGGCTGGTCCTCGTCCAGCGCGGCGAGCACGTCGCGCGGGTTGCTGAACACGCGCACGCTGAATTGCTCGCGGGTCAGCGCTTTCTCGAGCACGAATCGGATGGATTGGTCGTCGTCGACGACCCAGATCGGTTTCATGCGGGTTGGGCGCTCGCGATGGAAGTTCTGACTAGGGCAGCGGAATCAGCAGCTTGAAGACCGTGCGGCCGGGAACGCTGTCGCACTCGATGGTGCCCTGATGCTGTTGGACAAAGGTCTGGGCCAAGGTCAAGCCGAGACCAGAGCCGCCGTCCCGCCCCGACACCAGGGGGTGGAAGATGCGGTCGCGGATGGCCTCGGGCACACCCGGCCCGTTGTCCTGAATATGCAATTCCAGTGCCAGGCGAAAGCGCTGGCGGCCGAAGGTGGCCTGGCGGGCCACGCGGGTGCGCAACACGATCTGCGCGTCGCCCGCGGCGATGCGCGAGGCCAGCGCATGCGTCGCGTTGTGGACGATGTTCAGCACCGCCTGGATGAGTTGCTCGCGGTCGCCGCGGAAGTCGGGGATGCTGGTGTCGTAGTCGCGCTGCACCTGCAGCCCGCGCGGGAATTCGGCAAGGATGAGCGAACGCACGCGTTCGCAGATCTCGTGGATGTTCACTTCCGCCACCACCTGCGGGCGGCGGTGCGGGGCCAGCAGCCGGTCGACCAGGGCCTGCAGGCGGTCGGCCTCGTGAATGATGACTTCGGTGTACTCCGTCAGCGCCTTGCTCGTGACTTCCATCTGGAGCAGCTGCGCCGCGCCGCGGATGCCGCCCAGCGGGTTCTTGATCTCGTGCGCCAGGTTGCGCACCAGTTCCTTGTTGGCCTGGGCGAGGCCGTGGGCGCGTTCCTCGCGGTCGAGCCGGGTCTGCTGTTCGATCTCGATCATCTCCACCAGCACGCGGTCGGGCTTGTCCATCTGGCTGACGATGATGTGCACCGGCAGTTCGGATGCCCCCGGTGCGCTGACGCTGCCGAGCGTGCCGCGTTTGATCAAGGCGTCGAAACGGCTGGTGGCCACCTGGTTGGCGGCGACCATCTGCAGCGTGTCGCGCAAAGGCGCCGGGTCGACGAGCCAGTCGAAGACATTGCTGCGTTGCAGCGCCCGGCGCGAAGCGCCCAGCGTGTTTTCGAGCGCCGAATTGGCGCGCAGGCATTGGCCATCGGTCTGCGTCACCGCCACCATCGTGGCCAGCTGGTCGAACGCTTCGAAGCCGCCCGGGGGCTCGGCTGCGGGCACACGGAAAGGAAATTGCATGCCCGCGAGGTTACTGCGGCAGCTTGGCGATTTCGCGCCGCAACGCGGCGACGTCTGATTCCTTGCGCGCGATGCTGGCCTTCATCTCTGCAACGCGGTCGAGGTACTTCTGGAAATTGCGCTCGTCGCCGCGGCGTTCGGGCTGACCGCCGTTGAATTCCTTCTGCAGCATCGTCAGGCGTTCTTCCTCGCGGCGCAGTTCTTCGGTGAGGATGCGGCGGGCATCGGTGTCGCGGGCGCGCTGTGCGGCCGGGTCGACCCGGTCGACCGGGCGCGACGCACTGCTGCCGGCGGCCGGCGCGGTGCTCGCCGCAGCCGGCCGCGGCGGGCGCACCTGCACCACCGTGACCGGTGCACCTTCGATGGTGCGGCAGTTGCGGTCGCGCGCCTCGGTGGGCGTGAGCGCGTCGGTGTAGAGCACCGGCGGGCCGGGGCAGCGGTAGACCGGCTTGTTGGCGTCCTGCGCCTGCGCGACACCCGCCGAGCACAACACAGGCAGAAGCACGGATGCACGCAGCAGCGCCACGCGCCAGAACCAGGGGGAAACGCTCATGGCGCGATTGTCGCGCATGCCGTCCATGCCCGAAAACGCAAAAAGGCAGGCCTTGCGGCCTGCCTTTCCTGGTGCGCTGGCGGCGGGTTGCCGTTCAGAGCGCGTAGTACATGTCGAATTCGACCGGGTGCGTGGCCATGCGGAAGCGCGTGACTTCCTGCATCTTCAGGTCGATGTAGGCGTCGAGGTAGGTGTCGGTGAAGACACCACCCTTGGTGAGGAAGGCGCGGTCCTTGTCCAGATGTTCCAGCGCCTGGTCGAGGCTGTGGCAGACGGTCGGGATCTTGGCGTCTTCTTCCGGCGGCAGGTGGTACAGGTCCTTGGTGGCGGCTTCGCCAGGGTGGATCTTGTTTTCCACGCCGTCCAGCCCGGCCATCAGCAGCGCCGCGAAGCCCAGGTAGGGGTTCATCAAGGGATCGGGGAAGCGCGCTTCGACACGTCGGCCCTTGGGGTTGGCCACGTACGGGATCCGGATCGAGGCGCTGCGGTTCTTGGCCGAATAGGCCAGCTTCACCGGCGCTTCGAAGCCGGGCACCAGGCGCTTGTAGCTGTTGGTGCCCGGGTTGGTGATGGCATTCAGCGCACGGGCATGCTTGATGATGCCGCCGATGTAGTACAGCGCGAATTCGCTCAGGCCGGCATAGCCGTCACCGGCGAAGAGGTTGACGCCGTCCTTCCACACCGACTGGTGCACGTGCATGCCGCTGCCGTTGTCGCCGACGATCGGCTTGGGCATGAAGGTGGCCGTCTTGCCGTAGGCCGCGGCCACGTTGTGGATGACGTACTTCTGCAGCTGCACCCAGTCGGCGCGCTGGATCAGCGTGCTGAAGCGCGTGCCGATCTCCATCTGGCCAGCGTTGGCCACCTCGTGGTGGTGCACCTCGACCGGGATGCCCAGGCTTTCGAGGATGAGGCACATCTCCGAGCGCAGGTCCTGGCCGCTGTCGACCGGGGGCACCGGGAAGTAGCCGCCCTTGACCGACGGCCGGAAACCGCTGTTGCCGTGCTCGTATTCCTTGCCCGTGTTCCAGGCGGCTTCTTCGCTTTCGATCTTGCTGAAGCAGCCCGACATGTCGTTCGACCAGCGCACGCTGTCGAAGACGAAGAACTCGGGCTCGGGGCCGAAGTAGGCGGTGTCGCCCAGGCCGCTGCTCTTCATGTAGGCCTCGGCGCGCTTGGCCAGCGAACGCGGGTCGCGCTCGTAGGGCTTGCCATCGGCCGGGTCGAGCACGTCGCAGGTGAGGATGATCGTCGGCTCTTCGAAGAACGGGTCGACGTTGGCGGTGGCCGGGTCCGGCATCAGCAGCATGTCGGAGGCTTCGATGCCCTTCCAGCCGGCGATCGACGAGCCGTCGAAGGCATGGCCCGAAATGAACTTGTCTTCGTCGAAGTGGGAAACAGGCACGGTCACGTGCTGTTCCTTGCCGCGGGTGTCGGTGAAGCGGAAGTCAACGAACTTGGCTTCGTTTTCCTTCACCATCTTCATCACGTCGGCAACGGTTTTTGCCATGCAGATCTCTCCTAGCGGGCGCGGGGTTTGGGTTGATTGTTTCTGTCGGGCCGCGAACACCCTGGAACCCAGGCAGCGTTCAGGCGCAGTTGAATCTAGCAGAAAGCATGCCGGTGACTGGGCGCCCAGACCCGCTCACACGCACAAAGTTGGTGCGTGGGTTTGCACCAGATTGGCAGCCACTGGCCCGGTCTAGCGCACCATCTCCGGGCCGAGGCGGGCGCCATGCGCCAGCAAGCCCTCGCGCAATGCTGCAAAAGCGTGCAGCGGGTCGGTGCCGGCCTTCACGCCCAGTTCGATGTGCCGGCCGTGCTCGGGGTGGTCGACGCTGGGCAGGCTGAAGACCTTGACGCCTGCGAAACGGGCCTCGATGGCCTCCATCAGTGGCGTCAGGCTGGCTTCCATGGCGCCATAGACGATGACCGAGCGTTCGACCTGGCGCGCCCCGCCTTGCAAGTGCGCATAGTGGGTGTCCAGCACCCACTCGATCATCGGCCAGGCCATCACCGGGAAGCCCGGCACGAAATGCACATGGCCCAGGCTGAAGCCGGGGATCTTGTTGTAAGGGTTCGGCACGATCGCCGCGCCTGCCGGGAACACGCCCATGTTCAGGCGGTGCAGGTTGTCGGCACGTTCGGGCTCGAAAGGCTGGCCCTGTTCCAGCGCGACGTCGCGCATGCGCTCCAGGATCAACTCACGCGCCTGCGGGTGCAGTTCCAGCGCCACACCGGCCGCGGCTGCGGCGCATTGGCGCGTATGGTCGTCGGGCGTGGCGCCGATGCCGCCGCAGGAAAACACCAAGTCGCCGCCGGCCAGCGCGTCGGCCACGGCGCGCGTGATGCGCGGCCGGTCGTCGCCGACGTAGCGCGCCCAGGCCAGCATCATGCCGCGGGCGCCGAGCAGTTCGATGCACTTGGCCAGGTGTTTGTCCTGGCGCTTGCCGGAGAGGATTTCGTCGCCGACGATGATGAGGCCGATGTCCATGGGTGCTTCGTGTCGTCAGGGTGGAGCCGTCAGGGCGGGTTGCGGGTTGGCCATGGCCCTCATTGGAACTGAAGCCCGCATGGCCTGCAGTTCGGCCAGCAGATAGTGGGCGAACCAGGCTGCCGCCAGAGCAAACACCACCAGGTACAGCCACAGCGAAACCAGCACCAGCAGCGGCGCCAACACCAGCACCGCGGCGCCCAGGGTCCACACCAAGGACGGTACGGCGCCCAGGAAACCACAGGCCAGGCCCATGGCCAGCAGTGGCAGTCGCTGGCGGCGCAGCAGCAGCTGTCGTTCATCGGCGCTGGCATGGCTGGCCAGCACGTCGAAGGCCAGCAGATGCGCCGTGAGCCAACCCCAGATCAATGGTGGCAGCACCAGCACCAGGGGCGGCACCAGCCAGAGCGGCACGGTCAGCACCAGGGCGACGACGGCCGTCGCGGTGGCCACCAGCGTACGCACCAGCCCATGCAGCCAGCCCGCACCCTGGCGCCGCTGCAGCGCCGGGAAACGCCGCGCCGCCACGCGCTCGACGATGGCCGGCGTCATCAGCGTGGCCACCAGCAGCAGCGAACCGAGCACGACCACAGGCACCATCAGCGCCACGACGATCAGCGGGGCGAGCACGCTGCGCAGGGCCTGCAGGCCGCGGCCATCCAGCCAGTCCAGCAGGGCCTGCAACAAGGACCAGTGTTCGAGCGCGGCACGGGTGCCGTCGACGGCACTTTCCCAGTAGAACCAGCCCAGCAGCCAGAGCGTCGCTCCGCCCAGCAGCAGCGGCGCCAGGGACCACAGCATCAGGCGTGGGTGCAGGCAGCTGGCCACGGCATGGGCCAGCGCGGCAACGACCGCCCTCAACGCCCAGCCAGCCGCTTCAGGCCCAGCCACTGCTGGGCCCAGAAGCCGCGGCCGTAGTCGCGGCCCTGCAGCTGGTCGCGCACACCCGTGGGCGGGTAGGCGTCGTCCCAGCGCGCACTGCCGAAGAGCATGTCCCAGACCGGGAACAGCACCGCGTAGTTGCAGCCGCCCAGGCTGCCAGCGCCAGCGGATTCATGGCCGACGCCGATGCCGTGGTGCACGCGGTGGAACTGCGGGCTGACGACGAGCCGCCCGAGCACCGGGCCGAAGGCCAGGCGCACATTCGCATGCGACAGGCTTTCCACGAGCTTCTTGCAGGCCACCAGAGCCACGAACTGTGCCGGTGGCACACCCAGCAGCAGACCGGCCAGCACGAAGGCACTGTCGCGCAGCAGATCGTCGAGCAGATGGTTGCGGCTGTCGCTCCACATCGTCATCTGGCGCTGACTGTGGTGCAGCGCATGCAGCTTCCACCACCATCCCAGGCTGTGCTGGCCACGGTGGATGGCGTAGTCGACCAGGTCGAACAGCAGCAGGTAGACGAAGAAGCTGACCCAGGGCAGGTCGGTCATGCCAGGCCACAGCGCGTCCACCGACCAGGCCGGCAGGCCGCCCAGTCGCAGTTCGCCCACCAGCGTGTCCCATAGCGGCTGCACGGCGAAGAACAGCACCACGCGGAACAGGCCGAGCCGGTGGACGAGCGTGTAGACGATGTCGACGTGCACCGCCGAGCGGTCGGTCACGGCCTCGGCCGGGCGCCAGCGTTCGAGCGCGCGGAACAGCGTCAGCATCACGCCGATCTGCAGCAGGCCCACCAGCAGCCAACCGGTGGCCGCAAAGGCGTCTTCGAGCAGATTGCCCAGGCCCAGAGCGAACAGCAGCGGCTGCACCAGGCTTTCGAACAGCGCCTGCTGGATCTGACCAAAACCGTCCGACCAGGCGTTCATCTCAAGGCGCCAGCGCCGGCCGGCGGGCGGCGGCGCCAAAGTCCGGGTGTTCCCGCAATGTGGCGAAACACAGGCCGCGGGCCTTCAGCCCGACGATCAACGGTTCCAGCACCGCCGGCGCCCAGGCGTCCTGGCGCGACCAGATGCCCAGGTGGGCCAGCAGCACGTCGCCTTCGCGCACGTCGCGAAGCGCGCGCTGCAGCAACCGGGCGTTCGGGTAGCTGGCGCTGGGCAGTTCGTCCCCCAGGAAACCGGCGGGCGACCAGCCCACATGCGTCCAGCCGCAGGCCTGGGCCGCCTTCAGCAGGGCCGGCGAGGTCTTGCCGCCGGGAGCGCGGAAGATGGCCCCCATCGGCTGGCCACTGATGGCGGCCAGGCGCTGCGCCGGTCGCGCCAGTTCGGCGCAGTACGCCGCGGCGTCGAGCACGCGCGGGCGCTGGGCCTGCGGGCCGGCGGTGGGGCGCACACGCAGGCCGCCGGGCACGTCGGCCTGCCAGACGTCGTGGTCCCAAGTGTGGGACCCGAAGGCATGGCCCTCGGCCACACGATCGCGCCACCATGGCGCCCAGCGGTCGTCGAGGCTGCTGCCGCCGGTCTGGGTGCGTTCGTTGGCCAGGAAGAAAGTGACGCGAACCTCGTGGCGCTTCAGGACGTCGGCCACCAGTGGGGCCACGGCCATGTGGCCGGTGTCGAAAGTCAGGTAGACCGGCCGCGCGCAGGTGGCCGCGAAGGCCTGACCGGCCATCGCCATTGCGCCCAGCAGCAGCGCGGCGGTGGCCAGGGCGCTATTGGCGCGGCGCATGGTCGAGCGTCCACACGCCGTGTGGCGAGCGGCCCACCGCCACCTGGCGCACGATCTGTCTGCCCTCGATGTCGATGAAGGTGAGCTTGCGCGCCCAGCGCGAAGACACGAGCAGCGTGCGGCCATCCCGCGTGACGTCCATGCAGTCAGGGCCGCCAGGCGCCGGCAGTTGCGCGACCACGGCGAAGCTGCGGGTATCGATCAGGCTGACGGTGTTGGCCACGCGATTGCTGACGAACACATGCCGGCCGTCTCCGCGGGCGCGGAAAGCGTGCGCGCCGGCGCCGGTCTCGATCCGCCGCGTGAGCTTGGGCGCGGCACCGGAAACGTCCCAGGCCTCGACGAAGCGGTCACCGGTCAGGGCCACGAGCAGCGTGCGGTCGTCGCCGGTCAGGAAGATGTCGGCCGGCATGCGGCCCACGGGCACCTTCCAGCGCGGCACCTGCGTGGCCAGGTCGATGGCCAGCAGCTCGTCGCTGTCCTGCAACGAGACGTAAACGACGCTGCTGCGGCTGTCGATCGACAGGTGGCTGGGCGTCTTTGGCGCCTTGATGCGCTTGACCAGCTGCAGCGGCAGGGTTTCGGCCGGCAGCCAGCGGTAGAGGTCGACGTGGTCCAGCCGGTTGGCTGCGGTCACGAACCAGCGCATGTCGGGGCTGAAGCGCAGGTGGTAGGGGTCCAGGATGTCGGCCACCGTGCGCTGCACTGCGCCGTTGGTGGGGTCGAGAAAGGTGAGTGAATTGCTGCCGGCGTTGGCCACGATCACGCTCTTCTCGTCGGGCGTCAGGTACAGATGGTGCGGTTCCTTGCCGGTGGGAATGCGCCGTGTCACCGTGTACGTGACCGGGTCGATCTGGCTGACATCGGCGTCCTGCGAATTCAGCACGAAGATCGGCCTGACGGCCGCCACCGCAGCCACCCCGGTGGCCGCAGCCGGGGAAACCCCGGCGCTCCCCAGCAGAGGCAACGCCAGGCAATGTCGGCGCGTGATCACTCGTCGTCGCCGCCGCCGAACACGCCGCCCAGCAGGCCGCCACCCGCCAGGCCGCCGAGCATGCCACCCTGTTCGCGGGAGCCGCCGTTCTGCGGTGCCGCGGCGAACACACGCGAGGCCAGGCGCGAGAACGGCAGGCTCTGCAGCCAGATCGTGCCCGGGCCGGTGAGCTTGGCGAAGAACAGCCCTTCGCCACCGAACAGCGCGGTCTTGATCTTGCCGACGTACTGGATCTCGAAGTCGACGCTGCCGGTGTAGGCCACGACGCAGCCGGTGTCGACGAGCAGCGACTCGCCGGCTTTCAGTTCGCGCTTGAGCACGGTGCCGCCAGCATGCACGAAGGCCAGGCCGTTGCCCTCGAGCTTCTGCATGATGAAGCCTTCACCGCCGAAGAAGCCCACGCCGAGCTTCTTCTGGAATGCGATGTCCAGCGAGACGCCGCGCGCGGCACAGAGGAAGGCGTCCTTCTGGCAGATCAGCAGGCCGCCGAGCTGGCTCAGGTCCATCGGCAGGATCTTGCCCGGGTAGGGGGCGCCGAAGGCCACCCTTGCCTTCACATGCCCGCCATTGGTGTAAACAGTGGTGAACAGCGATTCACCCGTCACCAGCCGTTTGCCTGCGCCCAGCAGCTTGCCGAACAGGCCGCCACCCGTGCTTTGGCGGCCGTCGCCGAACACCGTGTCCATGGTGATCACCGGGTCCATGAAGAACATGCTGCCGGCCTCGCCCACCGCGGCCTCGCCCGGGTCGAGCTCGACCTCGACGAACTGCATTTCTGCGCCCTTGATCTCGTAGTCCACCACGTCCATGCCCACGCCCTTGCTCCTCGATTCGGCTTATTGCCCCAGACAGCCTCTGATGGTAACGAAAGGCAGTGACGCCAGTGGGGCCGGGGGCCGGGGCTTGTTGCACGCAGTTGCACAGCCGTCGTTTTTGACGATGGCCGAATCGCCCAGGGCTGCGCAAAATTACCGACACGATGCAAGCCCCCTTCGATTCACTGGCTGCCCCGCTGTCGCTCGATGCCCTGGGGGCCGCGGCGGTGCTGATGCTGCTGTCGGCGCTGGCACTCAGCGGCGCGGCACTGCGCCACCCACAGCACCGAGGCCTGCTGTGGTGGCAGGCGGCACTTTGGCTGGCCGGCGGGGGCACGGCGCTAGCGGCCTTGTGGCCCGTGCATGCCGCCGGTGCGGCCTTGGTCGGCTGGACCGTGCACCTGCTGCTGCTGCAGTGGCCGATGCTGCTGCTGGCCGGACTGCGCCGTTTCAATGGCCGGCAAGGGCTGCCGGCCGACAGCGCCCGCGACTGGGGCGTGCTTGGCGCTGCGGCGGTCGTGCACACACTGGCCGCGCTCTGGCATGAAGTGCCCGCGCTGGCCTGGGCCGCCGCCGGCTCCGCCGCTGCGCTGCATCTGTACGTCGCCACCCTGATCTTCATGGGCGAGGGCGGGCGCGACGGCACGCCTTTGCAGGCCCTGGGCGCGGCCACCGCGCTGGCCGGGCTGGCCCCGGCGCTGGCCGTGCTGCCCACCGGCGACGCACCGGCCTGGCTGGCAGCGCAGGCGCTGGCCGCAGGCCTGGCTGCCGTCGTCATGGCCTTCGTCGTGCTCACGCTGCTGTACGAACGCACCGAAAGGCAGCTGCGCGCGTCGCGCCGGCGGCTGCGGGTGCTGGCCAACCTGGACCCGCTGACGCAGGTGCCCAACCGCCGCCATTTCCACGACCTGGCCAGCCGCGCCCTGCGCACCGACCCGGCCGGCAGCGCCGTGCTTCTCATCTTCGACATCGACCACTTCAAGCACATCAACGACCATCTTGGCCACGCCGCGGGCGACCGCGCGCTCTGCCTGGTGTCCGGCAGCGTGCTCGAACACCTGCGCTCGCAGGATGTCGCCGGCCGCCATGGCGGCGACGAATTTGTGCTGCTGCTGCGCCAGGCCAACCTGCGCCACGCCATGAGCGTGGCCTCGCGCATCGTGCAGGAAGTGCAGAGGCGCGCCGGCGTGAACCTGCTGCCCACCATCACCCTGAGCTTCGGCGTGGTGCAGATGGCGCCGGGCGAGGCGCTGCCCGAGGCGCTGCGCCGTGCCGACCAGGCGCTGTACGAGGCCAAGCGCCAGGGCCGTTCGCGCGCCGTTGCCGCCGAAGGCGATGAAGCGCAGCCGGTGTTTCGTGAAAGCCAGCGGCTGGGGCTGACAGCATGCTGATAATTCGGCGATGCCAGCCCTTGCTTCCGTCGTGGCCGTCAGCCTGGGTGCTGCCCTCGGCGCCCTCGTGCGCTGGGGCCTGGGCCTGGGCCTGAACGCCGCTTTTCCGGCGCTGCCGCTGGGCACCCTGGCGGCGAACCTTCTGGGCGGCTATCTCGTCGGGCTGGCCGTCGGGCTGTTCAGCCTGCACAGCGAACTGCCGCCCGAATGGCGGCTCTTCGTCATCACCGGCTTTCTCGGCGGCCTGACGACCTTTTCCACCTTCTCGGCTGAGGTGGTGCATGCCATGCAGCAGGGCCGGCTGGGCTGGGCTGCCGCCACCGTGGGCGTGCACGTGGTCGGCTCGGTGGCGCTCACGTTTGCGGGCATGGCCACAAGCACCGTGTTCAGGGCTTAGGGGCGCAAACCCAGCGCGGCCCCGAGGGGCGAACCTAAAATCGCGGCGCCTTGCAAGCGCGCCGCACCTGCAGGCAAACCACGCGACCATTGCGCTAGACCCGAACCCCATGACACCTGCCGAGATCCTGGCCCAGCACGGCCCCCGTGAAGCGATGGACTACGACGTCGTCGTCGTCGGTGGCGGCCCTGCCGGGCTGGCCACTGCCATCCGCCTGAAGCAGCTCGACCCCGCGATCAACGTCGTCGTGCTCGAAAAGGGCAGCGAGCCGGGTGCCCACATCCTGAGTGGCGCCGTGATGGACCCGCGCGCGATGAACGAGTTGTTCCCCGACTGGAAAGCACGTGGCGCCCCGCTGAACCAGCCCGTCACTGGCGACGAGGTGCTGTTCCTCGGCGAAAACCACGCCAGCCGCACGCCGCAATGGCTGATCCCCGGCTGCCTGCACAACGAGGGCAACTTCGTCATCAGCCTGGGTGCGGTGACGAAATGGCTGGGCGAACAGGCCGAAGCCCTGGGCGTGGAGATCTTCCCCGGCTTCACCGCCGCCGAAGTGCTGGTCGACGAAGCCGGCCGGGTGCGGGGCGTGGCCACCGGCAATCTGGGCGTGGGCAAGGACGGCGAGCCCCACGAAGGCTTCCAGCTGGGCATGGAACTCACGGCGAAGTACACCGTCTTCGCCGAGGGTGCGCGGGGCCACCTCGGCCGCCAGCTCATCTCGAAATACGCGCTCGACGAAGGCCGCGACCCGCAGAGCTACGCGCTGGGCGTGAAGGAACTCTGGGAGATTCCGGCAGAAAAGGCCAAGCCCGGGCTGGTGGTTCATAGCGCCGGCTGGCCGATGGACGAGAACACCTATGGCGGCGGCTTCCTCTACCACCTGCAGGGCAACCAGGTCACGCTGGGCTTCGTCACAGGCCTGGACTACCAGAACCCCTGGCTGAGCCCGTTCGAGGAAATGCAGCGCTGGAAGACCCACCCGGCCATCCGCGCCCACATCGAAGGCGGCAAGCGCATCGGCTATGGCGCGCGCGCGATCACCGCCGGCGGGCTGCTGAGCCTGCCCAAGCTGGTTTTCCCGGGCGGCGCGCTCGTGGGCTGCGAGGCTGGCATGCTGAACGCCGCGCGCATCAAGGGCAGCCATGCGGCCCTGAAGAGCGGCATGCTGGTGGCCGAAGCCATCGCCCCGGCGCTGAAGGCCGGGCGCAGCCACGACGAACTCTCGGACTACACCGCCGCGTTCGAGGCCAGCTGGCTGTTCGATGAACTGCACGGCACCCGCAACTTCAAGCAGTGGTTCAAGCAAGGCAACACCGTGGGCACGCTGATGACCGGCGTGGAACAGTGGCTGCTGCCCAAGCTGGGCCTGAAGTCACCGCCGTGGACGATCCACCGCAAGACCCCCGACCACGCCCGGCTGCACGCTGCCGACCAGGTGGAGCGCATCGTCTACCCCAAGCCCGACGGCCAACTCACCTTCGACCGCCTGAGCAGCGTCTTCATCAGCAACACCAACCACGAAGAGAACCAGCCGGCGCACCTGACGCTGAAAGACGCCGCCGTGCCCGTGGCCGTGAACCTGGCCAGGTACGCCGGCCCCGAAGCCCGCTACTGCCCGGCGGCGGTCTACGAATACGTGCAGAAGAACGGCGCCGACGAGTTGGTCATCAACGCCCAGAACTGCGTGCACTGCAAGACCTGCGACATCAAGGACCCGACCCAGAACATCGTCTGGGTCACGCCCGAAGGCGGTGGCGGGCCCAACTACGCCGGGATGTAGCCGCCACTCCCATCGGCCTGCATTGCTCAACGTCCTGCCGCGCCCATCGTTTCGCCAGCTGCTGCTGGTGGCCTTCCTGCTGGTGGCGCTGCTGCTCGCGGCCGTGTCGCTGCGCGGCCTGTTCACGCTGCAGGGCCTGCTCGACCGCAGCCAGGACGGTGCGCGCCAGGCGCTGCAGCTCAACGCCCATGTCGAACGCCTGGGCGAACACACGCTGACGATGGAGCGCGCGGCGCGCCAGTTCCTGGTGCTCGGCGACCGCGCCTTGCGCCAGACCTTCGAGCGCGCCGCCGCCGACGCCGACGCGCAGGTCAAGGCGCTCGAACAGGCCGACGTGCCTGTCACGCTCGGCAGCCGCTGGCGCGCCCAGGTCGCCGACATCGGCGACCGGCTCGACGGCGGCGGCGCCGCGCCGCTGGCCCGCGACGCCCAGGTCTCTCAGGACTTCCGTGAACTCGACGCACTCGTCGGCGAGATGGCCGAGCAGGTGCGCGGCCTGGCCGAAGCCCGCAATGGCGCACTCCAGGCCGAACTCGACCAGGGCCGCGCCGCCTGGGGGCGCCAGGTGGCCGGGGCGATCGTGCTGGCGCTGGTGCTGGCGCTGGCCCTCGCACTCGGCCTGGCACGGCCGCTGCGGCGGGTGGAGCAGGCCATCGTCGGGCTCGGCGAAAACCGGCTCGACGAACGCATCGACATCCAGGGCCCGTCGGACGTGCGCCAGATCGGCCGGCGCCTGGACGCGCTGCGCCAGCGGCTGGTCGAGGCCGACGCCGACAAGGCACGTTTCCTGCGGCATGTCTCGCACGAACTGAAGACGCCGCTGGCAGCGCTGCGCGAAGGCGTGGCCCTGCTCAACGACGGCGTCACCGGCCCGCTGTCGCCGAACCAGCAGGAAGTGGCGCACATCCTGGCCGACAACACCGCCACGCTGCAGCGGCGCATCGAGGATCTGCTGCGCTTCAACGCCGCGGCCTTTGCCGCGCAGCGCCTCGTTCGCCGGCCTGCCGACCTGGCCGCGCTGGTGCAGCGCCTGGTCGACGAACAACAGCTGCAATGGCGCGCACGCGGGCTGGAAGTGGCGCTGCAGCGGTTGCCGCCCGACGCCGACATGGTGGCCGAGGTCGACGCCGAACTGCTGGGCACGGCGCTGTCGAACCTGCTGTCCAACGCCATCCGCTACAGCCCCCAGGGTGGCGCCATCGTCGTGACCCTGGCGCGCGAGGGCGACAGCCTGGCCATCGACGTGGCCGACGAGGGCCCGGGCGTGCCCGAAGCCGAACGCACGCGGATCTTCGAACCCTTCTTTCGTGGCCAGGTGCAGCCCGCCGACCCCACCGGCCAGGGCCTGGCGGGCACCGGCATCGGCCTGTCCATCGTCGCCGAGACGGTGGCCGCGCACGGCGGGCACATCACGTGCATGCCGGCCAACCCGGCCAGCGCCTTGCCGCATGATGCAGGCCCTGGCGCCCGTTTCCGCATTCAACTCCCGCATGCCTTTCCCGACTGATCTCCTGCCCCGGCCCGCGCGCGGCTGGCCCGCCGCTGGCGCGGCGCTGCTGCTGGCCGGCTGTACCGCGCTGCCGCCGGCACCC
>JALHPF010000039.1 GCA_022842595.1 Rubrivivax sp. | reverse complement strand
GTCAGCATCACCGTGAAGCTGATCAACCCGATCGCGATGGAAGAAGGCCTGCGCTTCGCCATCCGTGAAGGCGGCCGCACCGTCGGTGCCGGCGTCGTGGCCAAGATCATCGAATAAGGTTTTCCGCAGGGGCATAGCTCAATTGGCAGAGCGTCGGTCTCCAAAACCGAAGGTTGGGGGTTCGATTCCCTCTGCCCCTGCCACCCGGTGAAAACCGTGTGGCAACCCGAAATTTGACAAGCCTGTAGATTCGCCCCTCCCAGCCCGTGGTGCTGCCCCGAAAGCAGCCCTGCGGGCTTCGTTGCTCCCCAATCCCATGTCCACCTCACCGCAAGTCGAAACCGTTTCCACCAGCGCCGACAAGGCCAAGCTGGCCGGCGCCGTGCTGTTGCTGGTGGGCTCGATCGTGGCCTTCTACATGCTGGGCAAGCAGGACCTGTGGGTGCGCGTCATCGCCCTTCTGGTTTTGCTGGCTGCCGCCATCGCGCTGTTCTTCACGGCCGAAACCGGCAAGCAGCTGATCGCCTTCGGCCGCGATTCGGTGCGCGAGGTGAAGAAGGTCGTCTGGCCCACCCGCAAGGAAGCCGGGCAGATGACAGGCTATGTTTTTGCCTTCGTGGTCGTGATGGCCCTGTTCCTCTGGCTGACCGACAAGACGCTGGAATGGGCCATCTTCAACCTGATCCTGGGCTGGCGCAGTTGAGGTAAGCCATGAGCGATACAACCGACATCCTGGTCGACCCGACCCCCGAATCCGGCCCTGCCGTGCCGCCGGCGATTCCGTCGACCAAGCGCTGGTACGTGGTGCATGCCTATTCGGGCATGGAAAAGGCCGTCGAGCGCAACCTGCGCGAGCGCATCGACCGCGCCGGCATGCAGGACAAGTTCGGCCGCATCCTGGTGCCCACCGAAGAAGTCGTGGAGCTGAAGAACGGCAAGAAGTCCGTGACCGAGCGCCGCTTCTACCCGGGCTACGTGCTCGTCGAAATGGACATGGCCGACGACACCTGGCACCTGGTGAAGCACACCAGCAAGGTGACTGGCTTCGTCGGAGGCGCGCGCAACCGCCCGGCGCCGATCTCGGAAGCCGAGGTCGCCAAGATCGTCAACCAGATGCAGGAGGGCGTGGACAAGCCGCGGCCCAAGGTCGAATGGATCGTGGGCGAGTTGGTGCGCGTCAAGGAAGGCCCCTTCACCGACTTCAATGGTGCGGTCGAAGAGGTCAACTACGAAAAGAGCAAGGTCAAGGTCAGCGTCACGATCTTTGGCCGCGCCACCGGTGTGGAGCTCGACTTCGCACAGGTCGAAAAGGTCTAGTTTTTTCAACGGACGAGGAGCTGCGCCGGAACCGTTCCGGCAAGGCGTTTGAACTCGGTATAGGAGCCATTCATGGCAAAGAAAATCGTCGGCTTCATCAAGCTGCAAGTACCGGCCGGCAAGGCCAACCCGTCGCCGCCCATCGGCCCGGCACTCGGCCAGCGCGGCCTGAACATCATGGAGTTCTGCAAGGCGTTCAACGCCCAGACCCAGGGCTATGAGCCCGGCCTGAAGTTGCCGGTGGTCATCACCGCCTTCGCCGACAAGAGCTTCACCTTCATCCTGAAGTCGCCCCCGGCGACCGTGCTGCTGAAGAAGGCCGCCAAGATCGACAAGGGTTCGAGCAAGGCGCACCTGGACAAGGTGGGCAAGGTCACGCGCGAGCAGCTCGAAGAGATCGCCAAGACCAAGATGAAGGACCTGAACGCCGCCGACCTGGCTGGCGCCGTGAAGATCATCGCCGGCTCGGCCCGCTCGATGGGCCTGACGGTCGAAGGAGTCTGAAGATGACGAAGCTGACCAAAAAAGCCAAGGCCCTGCAAGGCAAGGTCGACAGCAACAAGCTGTATCCGCTGGCCGAAGCGCTGACGATGGTGCGCAGCGCTGCAACCGCCAAGTTCGATGAATCCATCGACGTGGCCGTGCAGTTGGGCGTTGACGCCAAGAAGTCCGACCAGGTGGTGCGTGGCGCCGTCGTGATGCCTTCGGGCACCGGCAAGACCAAGCGCGTGGCCGTGTTCGCCCAGGGCGCCAAGGCTGAAGAAGCCAAGGCCGCCGGCGCCGACATCGTCGGCATGGACGACCTGGCCGCCGAGATCAAGGCTGGCAAGATGGACTTCGACGTCGTCATTGCCTCGCCGGACACGATGCGCATCGTCGGTACCCTGGGCCAGATCCTGGGCCCGCGCGGCCTGATGCCCAACCCGAAGGTCGGCACCGTGACGCCCGACGTCGCGACCGCGGTCAAGAACGCCAAGGCGGGCCAGGTGCAGTTCCGGGTCGACAAGGCCGGCATCATCCACGGCACCATCGGCCGTCGCTCGTTCGACGACGACAAGCTGGTGGCCAACCTGCGTGCGCTGCTCGAAGCCCTGAACAAGTCCAAGCCGGCCACGAGCAAGGGTGTGTACCTGCGCAAGGTGGCTGTGTCGTCGACGATGGGTGTGGGTGTCCGCGTGGACACGCAATCGATCGCGCTGCAAGCCGCAGGCTGATCAAGACAACAGATTTTGGTGGGCTGCCGCGCTGATCGAAAGAAGAGGGCGGCAGGTCATCCAAGACCGCTGGCGAGGCGTTGAACGGGGTTCCATCCCGCCCGATGTCTCTTAATCGAGCCAGGCGTCCGCAAGACGCCAGGCCCAGCCAGCGCAGATGGCGGTCCCGCTGCAAAGGATTCCTTTTGGGGTTCCGACAAACAGCAAGGTCGCTGAATTTCGGGTGTGCCGAACGCGAGACATCGCGCCAGGCACGTTTTGTGTGAGGAACAGACCTTGAGTCTCAATCGCAATGAAAAGGCCGCCGTGGTCACGGACGTCGCTGCGCAAGCAGCCCGTTCGCAGACGCTGGCACTGGCCGAGTACCGCGGCCTCACCGTGGAAAACCTGAACAAGCTGCGCGTCGACGCGCGGTCCAAGGGTGTGTACCTTCACGTGCTGAAGAACACCCTGGCCCGTCGCGCCGTTGCCGGCACCCCGTTCGAGGTGGCCCAAGGTGAGATGGTCGGCCCGCTGATCTATGGTTTTTCGGAAGACGCCGTGGCAGCCGCCAAGGTGATTTCCGATTTCGCCAAGACCAACGACAAGCTGATCATCAAAGGCGGCGCCTACGCCGGCAAGGCTTTGAATGCAGACGGCGTGAAAGCGCTGGCCGCCATTCCGAGCCGTGAAGTGCTGCTGTCGCAGATCGCCGGCCTGCTGAAGTCGCCCGTGCAGCGCATCGCTGCCGTCGTGGCTGCGCTGGCTGAAAAGCGTGGTGCTGGTGCCGAAGCTCCGGCCGACGCTGCACCTGCCGAAGCTGCTGCCGAAGCGCCTGCCGCGGCCTGATGCCCCGAGCGGCATCAACCCCAGAACCCTTGAATTTGTTAGGAAATCAAAATGGCTTTCGATAAAGACGCATTCCTGTCCAGCCTGGACAGCATGTCGGTGATGGAACTGAACGAACTCGTCAAGTCCATCGAAGAGAAGTTCGGCGTGTCTGCCGCCTCCATGGCCGCCCCGGCCGCCGGTGGTGGTGGCGCTGCTGCCGCGGTCGTCGAAGAGAAGACCGAATTCAACGTGATGCTGCTCGAAGCCGGCGCCAACAAGGTGTCGGTCATCAAGGCCGTGCGCGAACTGACGGGCCTGGGCCTGAAGGAAGCCAAGGACCTGGTCGACGGCGCTCCGAAGGCCGTGAAGGAAGCGATTCCCAAGGCCGATGCCGACGCCGCGCTGAAGAAGCTGGTCGACGCCGGCGCCAAGGCCGAGATCAAGTAATCGGTTTCAGTCCCTGTGGCGCCCTGGCGCTGCGGGGGCACCTGCCAGGGCGGCGTGCTGCCCTTGCAAGTGTTTTCTGATCCGACTGCAGAGAACAGGTTTGGTCGGACTCCGGTGCAACGCCGGGGTTGTCCGCCAGCGGCAGGTAGTGGCCTGCCACCAAGCCTCGAACGCAATGTTCGAGTAGCCAGTCGTTGATGAATGTCTGCCTAGGCCAGGTGGGCATTCTCGACACGGAGAGATCTATGGCGCAAGCAACCCCCTACACCTACACCGAACGCAAGCGGATTCGCAAGAGTTTCGGCAAGCGTGCAAGTGTCCTCAACGTACCGTATCTGCTGACCATGCAGAGCGACAGCTACGTCGCGTTCCTTCAGAAGGACGTGCCGCCGCAAAAGCGCAAGCCGGAGGGCTTGCAAGCTGCCTTCCTGTCCGCGTTCCCCATCGTCTCGCACAACCAGTTTGTCGAGATGAAGTTCATCGAATACAACATCGCGAAGCCGCCGTTCGACGTGCGCGAATGCCAGCAGCGCGGCCTGACCTTCGCCGCCGCCGTGCGCGCGAAGCTGCAGATGATCATCTACGACCGGGAATCGCACCCGGCCAAGGCGGTCAAGGAAATCAAGGAACAAGAGGTCTACATGGGCGAAGTGCCCCTGATGACCGACTACGGTTCCTTCATCGTCAACGGCACCGAGCGTGTCATCGTCAGCCAGCTGCACCGCAGCCCGGGTGTGTTCTTCGAGCACGACAAGGGCAAGACGCACAGCAGCGGCAAGCTGCTGTTCAGCGCGCGCATCATCCCCTACCGCGGCAGCTGGCTCGACTTCGAATTCGACCCGAAGGACATCCTGTACTTCCGCGTCGACCGCCGTCGCAAGATGCCGGTGACGATCCTGCTGAAGGCCATCGGCCTGAACCCGGAAAGCATCCTCGCGCACTTCTTCGTCAACGACACCTTCCGTCTGATGGACACTGGTGCGCAGATGGAATTCGTGCCCGAGCGCCTGAAGGGTGAAGTCGCGCGTTTCGACCTGACCGACAAGAACGGCGTCGTCGTCGTCGAGAAGGACAAGCGCATCACCGCGCGCCATGTGCGTACGCTGGAAACCGCCGGCACCGGCTTTGTCGCCGTGCCTGAAGACTTCCTGGTCGGCCGCATGCTGTCGAAGAATCAGGTCGACCCCGACACGGGCGAGATCGTCGCCAAAGCCAACGACGAGCTGACCGAAGCCGTGCTGAAGAAGCTGCGTTCGGCGGGCATCAAGGAAATCCAGTGCCTGTTCACGAACGAGCTGAACCAGGGCGCCTACATCAGCCAGACGCTGGCCTCTGACGAGACCGCCGATCAGCTGGCCGCCCGCGTGGCCATCTACCGCATGATGCGCCCCGGCGAGCCGCCGACCGAAGATGCGGTCGAGGCCCTGTTCAACCGCCTGTTCTACAGCGCCGACACGTACGACCTATCGCGTGTGGGCCGCATGAAGTTCAACGCGCGCGTGGGCCGCAACGCCCCCGAAGGCTCGATGACCTTGTCGAACGAGGACATCCTCGACGTCGTCAAGATCCTGGTCGACCTGCGCAACGGCAACGGCGAAGTCGACGACATCGACCACCTGGGCAACCGGCGTGTGCGCTGTGTCGGCGAACTGGCCGAGAACCAGTACCGCAGTGGCCTGGCGCGCATCGAGAAAGCCGTCAAGGAACGTCTGGGCCAAGCCGAGACCGAGGCCCTGATGCCGCACGACCTGATCAACTCGAAGCCCATCAGCGCCGCGCTGAAGGAATTCTTCGGGGCGAGCCAGCTGTCGCAGTTCATGGACCAGACCAACCCGCTGAGCGAGATCACGCACAAGCGGCGTGTCTCGGCCCTGGGCCCGGGCGGCCTGACGCGTGAACGTGCCGGCTTCGAGGTGCGCGACGTGCACCCCACCCACTACGGCCGTGTCTGCCCGATCGAGACGCCGGAAGGCCCGAACATCGGCCTGATCAATTCGCTGGCGCTGTACGCACAGCTCAACGAGTACGGATTCCTCGAAACGCCGTACCGTCGCGTGATCGACGGCAAGGTGACGATGCAGATCGACTACCTGTCGGCCATCGAGGAAGGCAAGTACGTCATCGCCCAAGCCAACGCCGGCCTGGACGCTGAAGGCAAGCTGATCGACGAACTCGTCAGTGCCCGTGAAAACGGCGAATCGGTGCTGCTGAGCCCCGAGCGCGTGCAATACATGGACGTGGCGCCGACGCAGATCGTGTCGGTGGCGGCGTCGCTGGTGCCGTTCCTCGAGCACGACGATGCGAACCGCGCGCTGATGGGCGCCAACATGCAGCGCCAAGCCGTGCCGGTGCTGCGCCCCGAGAAGGCGCTGGTCGGTACCGGTGTCGAACGTGTGGCCGCGGTCGACTCGGGCACGGTCGTCACCGCACGCCGCGGCGGCATCGTGGACTATGTCGACACCAACCGCATCGTCATTCGCGTGAACGACGCGGAAACGGTGGCCGGTGAAGTCGGCGTCGACATCTACAACCTGATCAAGTACCAGCGTTCGAACCAGAACACGAACATCCACCAGCGCCCGATCGTCAAGCGCGGCGACCACGTCGCGGCGAAGGACGTGGTCGCCGATGGCGCCTCGACCGACCTGGGTGAACTGGCCCTGGGCCAGAACATGCTGGTCGCGTTCATGCCCTGGAACGGCTACAACTTCGAGGACTCGATCCTGATCAGCGAACGTGTCGTCGCCGAAGACCGCTACACCTCGATCCACATCGAGGAACTGGTGGTGATGGCCCGCGACACCAAGCTGGGCAGCGAAGAAATCACCCGCGACATCCCGAACCTGAGCGAACAGCAGCTGAGCCGCCTGGACGAGAGCGGCATCGTCTACGTCGGTGCCGAAGTCAACCCCGGCGACGTGCTGGTGGGCAAGGTCACGCCGAAGGGCGAGACCACGCTGACGCCTGAGGAGAAGCTGCTGCGCGCCATCTTCGGCGAGAAGGCCTCCGACGTGAAGGACACGTCGCTGCGTGTCGACCAGGGCACCAACGGCACCGTCATCGACGTGCAGGTCTTCACCCGTGAAGGCATCGTGCGCGACAAGCGCGCCCAGCAGATCATCGACGACGAGCTGAAGCGTTTCCGCCTGGACCTGAACGACCAGCTGCGCATCGTCGAGAGCGACGCCTTCGACCGGATCGAGAAGCTGCTGACCGGCAAGCCCGCCAACGGCGGCCCGAACAAGATCGCCAAGGGCACCGTCATCACCAAGGACTATCTGTCCAGCCTGGACAAGTACCACTGGTTCGACATCCGCCCGGCCGACGACGACGTCGCCAACCAGCTCGAAAGCATCAAGAACGCCAACGATCAGACGCGTCACAGCTTCGATCTGGCCTTCGAGGAAAAGCGCAAGAAGCTCACGCAGGGCGACGAACTGCCGGCCGGCGTACTGAAGATGGTCAAGGTCTACCTGGCCGTCAAGCGCCGCCTGCAGCCGGGCGACAAGATGGCCGGCCGCCACGGCAACAAGGGCGTGGTGTCGAAGATCGTTGCGGTCGAAGACATGCCCTACATGGCCGATGGCACGCCGTGCGACATCGTGCTGAACCCGCTGGGCGTGCCATCGCGCATGAACGTGGGCCAGGTGCTGGAAGTGCACCTGGGCTGGGCCGGCAAGGGCATCGGCCTGCGTATCGGCGACATGCTGCAAGAGCAGGCCAAGATCGCCGACATCCGCAAGTTCATGGACCAGCTCTACAACAAGAGCGGTGGCAAGACCGAGCATCTGGACGACCTGAGCGATAGCGAAGTCATCGAGATGGCCAAGAACCTGAGCCATGGCGTGCCCTTCGCCACCCCGGTCTTCGACGGCGCTGCGGAAGAAGAGATCCGCGCCATGCTGCACCTGGCCTACCCGGACGACATCGCCGCCAAGAAGGGCCTGAACGCCACCCGCACGCAGGCTCGCCTGCACGACGGCCGCACCGGCGAAGCCTTCGAGCGCGACGTCACCGTGGGCTACATGCACGTGCTGAAGCTGCACCACCTGGTCGACGACAAGATGCATGCACGTTCCACCGGCCCTTACAGCCTGGTGACGCAGCAGCCTCTGGGCGGCAAGGCGCAGTTCGGTGGTCAGCGCTTCGGCGAAATGGAAGTGTGGGCGCTGGAAGCCTATGGCGCTTCTTACATCCTGCAGGAAATGCTCACCGTCAAGTCCGACGACGTGAACGGCCGCACCAAGGTGTACGAGTCGATCGTCAAGGGCGAACACGCCATCGAAGCCGGCATGCCGGAATCGTTCAATGTGCTGGTCAAGGAAATTCGTTCCTTGGGCATCGACATTGAACTGGTCAAGAACTAAGGAGCAGATGCATGAAGGGACTACTCGACCTTTTCAAGCAATTCACCCCCGATGAGCATTTCGATGCCATCCAGATCGGTCTGGCGTCACCCGAGAAGATTCGCTCGTGGTCGTTCGGCGAGGTGAAGAAGCCCGAGACCATCAACTACCGCACCTTCAAGCCGGAACGCGACGGCCTGTTCTGCGCCAAGATCTTCGGGCCCATCAAGGACTACGAATGCCTGTGCGGCAAGTACAAGCGCCTGAAGCACCGCGGCGTCATCTGCGAGAAGTGCGGCGTTGAAGTCACGCAGACCAAGGTCCGCCGTGACCGCATGGGCCACATCGACCTGGCCGCGCCGTGCGCGCACATCTGGTTCCTGAAGAGCCTGCCGTCCCGGCTGGGCCTGGTGCTGGACATGACGCTGCGCGACATCGAACGCGTGCTGTACTTCGAAGCCTACGTGGTGGTCGACCCGGGCATGACGCCGCTGAAGAAATTCAGCATCATGACCGAGGACGACTATGAGGCCAAGCTGACCGAGCATGGCGACGAGTTCGTCGCGATGATGGGCGCCGAAGGCATCCGCAAGCTGCTCGAAGAGATGGACCTGGACGTTGAGATCGACAAGATCCGCAACGACATGACCGGCAGCGAGCTGAAGATCAAGAAGAACAGCAAGCGCCTGAAGGTGATGGAAGCCTTCAAGAAGAGCGGCATCAAGCCGCACTGGATGGTGCTGGAAGTGCTGCCGGTGCTGCCGCCTGACCTTCGCCCGCTGGTTCCGCTGGACGGTGGCCGCTTCGCGACCAGCGACCTGAACGACCTGTATCGCCGCGTCATCAACCGAAACAACCGCCTGGCGCGGCTGCTGGAGCTGAAGGCGCCGGAAATCATCGTGCGCAACGAGAAGCGCATGCTGCAGGAAGCCGTCGACAGCCTGCTGGACAACGGCCGCCGTGGCAAGGCGATGACGGGCGCGAACAAGCGCGCCCTGAAGTCGCTGGCCGACATGATCAAGGGCAAGAGCGGCCGCTTCCGCCAGAACCTGCTGGGCAAGCGCGTCGACTACTCGGGCCGTTCGGTCATCGTGGTCGGCCCCACGCTCAAGCTGCACCAGTGCGGCCTGCCCAAGCTGATGGCCATCGAGCTGTTCAAGCCTTTCATCTTCTCGCGCCTGGAGGCGATGGGTATCGCCACCACCATCAAGGCGGCGAAGAAGGAAGTCGAGAGCGGCACGCCGGTGGTCTGGGACATCCTTGAAGAAGTCATCAAGGAACACCCGATCCTGCTGAACCGCGCGCCGACGCTGCACCGCCTGGGCATCCAGGCCTTCGAGCCGGTGCTGATCGAAGGCAAGGCCATCCAGCTGCATCCGCTGGTGTGTTCGGCCTTCAACGCCGACTTCGACGGCGACCAGATGGCCGTTCACGTGCCGCTGTCGATCGAAGCGCAGATGGAAGCCCGCACGCTGATGCTGGCGTCCAACAACGTGCTGTTCCCGGCCAACGGCGAACCGTCGATCGTGCCGTCGCAGGACGTGGTGCTGGGCCTGTACTACGCCACCCGCGAGCGCATCAACGGCAAGGGCGAAGGCATGATCTTCATGGATCTGCTGGAGCTGCAGCGCGCGCTGGACAACGGCGCCGTGGAAGTGACCGCGAAGATCGCGGTGCTGCTGACCGAGTACCTCAAGAACAAGGACACGGGCGAGTTCGAGGCCGTCACCAAGCTGACCGACACCACGGTCGGCCGTGCGCTGCTGAGCGAGATCCTGCCGAAGGGCCTGCCGTTCAGCAACATCAACAAGGCGCTGAAGAAGAAGGAGATCTCGCGCCTGATCAACGTCAGCTTCCGCCGCTGCGGCCTGAAGGAGACCGTGGTCTTCGCCGACAAGCTGCTGCAGGCCGGTTTCCGACTGGCCACGCGTGCCGGCATCTCGATCAGCATCGACGACATGCTGGTGCCCAAGGAAAAGCCGGGCCTGATCGAGCGCGCCGAGAAGGAAGTCAAGGAGATCGAGCAGCAGTACGTCTCGGGTCTGGTGACGGCTGGTGAGCGCTACAACAAGGTGGTCGACATCTGGGGCAAGACCGGCGACGAGGTCGGCAAGGTCATGATGAGCCAGCTGTCCAAGCAGAAGGTCGTCGACCGCCACGGCAAGACCGTGGACCAGGAGTCGTTCAACAGCATCTACATGATGGCCGACTCGGGTGCCCGCGGTTCCGCGGCGCAGATCCGCCAGCTGGCCGGCATGCGCGGCCTGATGGCCAAGCCCGACGGCAGCATCATCGAGACGCCGATCACCGCGAACTTCCGCGAAGGCCTGAACGTTCTGCAGTACTTCATCTCCACCCACGGCGCCCGCAAGGGCCTGGCGGACACGGCGCTGAAGACCGCGAACTCGGGCTACCTGACGCGCCGCCTGGTCGACGTCACGCAAGACCTGGTGGTCACCGAAGTCGACTGCGGTACGCAGAACGGCATGAACCGCCGTGCGCTGGTCGAAGGTGGTGAAGTCATCGAAAGCCTGCGCGACCGGATCCTCGGTCGTGTCACGGCCGTCGAAGTGCTGCACCCCGAGACGCAGGAACTGATGGTCACGGCCGGCACGATGCTGGACGAAGACCTGATCGACGTGCTGGAAGCCGCCGGCGTGGACGAGGTGAAGGTGCGCACGGCACTGACCTGCGACACGCGCTTCGGCATCTGCGCCAAGTGCTACGGCCGCGACCTGGGCCGCGGTGGCCTGGTGAACACCGGCGAAGCCATCGGCGTGATTGCCGCACAGTCGATCGGCGAGCCCGGCACGCAGCTGACGATGCGCACCTTCCACATTGGTGGTGCGGCATCGCGTGCCGCGGTGGCCAGCAGCGTCGACGCCAAGAGCGACGGCATCATCGGCTTCAACGCCACGATGCGCTATGTCACCAACAGCAAGGGCGACCTGGTGGTCATCTCGCGTTCCGGCGAGATCGTCATCAGCGACCCGCATGGCCGCGAGCGTGAACGCCACAAGCTGCCGTATGGCGCCATCCTGAACGTCAAGCCCGACCAGAGCGTCAAGGCCGGCACCGTGCTGGCCAACTGGGACCCGCTGACCCGCCCGATCATCACGGAATTCGCCGGCAAGGCGACCTTCGAGAACGTCGAGGAAGGCAATACGGTCGCCAAGCAGCTGGACGAAGTGACGGGCCTCAGCACGCTGGTCGTGATCGACCCGAAGCGCCGCGGCGCCGCCAAGGTGGTGCGCCCGCAGGTCAAGCTGCTGGACGCCGCCGGTGTCGAGGTGAAGATCCCCGGTACCGACCATGCCGTGACCATCGGCTTCCCGGTCGGCGCGCTGATCCAGATCCGCGACGGGCAAGACCTGGCGCCGGGCGAAGTGCTGGCACGTATCCCGATGGAAGGCCAGAAGACGCGCGACATCACCGGCGGCTTGCCGCGGGTGGCCGAGCTGTTCGAGGCCCGCTCGCCGAAGGATGTCGGCCTGCTGGCCGAGATCACCGGCACCATCAGCTTCGGCAAGGAGACCAAGGGCAAGAACCGCCTGCAGATCACCGACCCCGAAGGCCGCGTGCACGAAGAACTGATCGCCAAGGAAAAGAACATCCTGGTCCACGAGGGCCAGGTGGTCAACCGCGGCGAACTGGTGGTCGACGGCAGCGCCGACCCGCAGGACATCCTGCGTCTGCTGGGCATCGAGGAGCTGGCGCGCTACATCGTCGACGAGGTGCAGGACGTCTACCGCCTGCAGGGTGTGAAGATCAACGACAAGCACATCGAGGTGATCGTTCGCCAGATGCTGCGTCGTGTGCAGATCACCAACAACGGCGACAGCAGCTACATCAACGGCGAACAGGTCGAGCGTTCCGAGCTGCTCAACACCAACGAGCGCTTGCGCGCCGAAGGCAAGGTGCCGGCCACGCACGCCGATGTGCTGCTGGGCATCACCAAGGCCAGCCTGTCGACGGACAGCTTCATCTCGGCGGCTTCCTTCCAGGAAACCACGCGGGTGCTGACCGAGGCCGCCATCATGGGCAAGCGCGACGAGTTGCGTGGCTTGAAGGAAAACGTCATCGTCGGCCGCCTGATCCCCGCAGGCACCGGCATGGCCTTCCACGACGCCCGCCGCGCCAAGGAGGCCATGGATGAGAGCGAGCGCAAGGCCATCGCGATGCAGGAAGCCGAAGAACTGGCGGCCGTGCAGATGGCCCAGGTCGACGCTGCCACCGCTGCTGCTGCGGCGGCGGGCAACGAACTGGCCGAATAAGCCCGCAGGGCTGGGCATTGCAAAGGGCGGCTTCGGCCGCCCTTTTTCATGGTCGCTCGGCTTTGCAGGAAGCGGCACCCTGGGATCGATCCTAGGCTAGGACCGATCCCAGGCTGTCAGGCGCAGTGGGTTGCCGTCTACTGGCGCACATCGCGTCAGCCGCCCGAACCCGAGGCAGCGGCAGGCGAATTCACCCCGTCTCGGCACCAGGAGGAATTTCCCATGATCAACGCCCTGTCATCCCCGCTGTTGTGGGCTGCCGCTGCCAGCCAATGTGCCACCGCGGTGCGTGGCTCGGTCGGCTGTTTCGTCGATCCCGGCACGCTCAGCAACCCCACGAATGCCAGCACGCAGATGCAGGGCGGCAAGGCCGTGTTCGAGAACGACAACTACCGCATCAGTGCGGGCGACGACAACGAAGTGCTGATCCGGAACAAGAACACCGGCGAGACCTACCGTGCCTGGGGCGACCCGCACATGGACATCGACGGCAAGCACGAGTTCGACTTCTGGGGCACCACCACCTTCGTGCTCGACGATGGCACGAAGGTCACGATCGAGACCACGCCCTGGGCTGGCAACGCCAACGCCACCATCTCGTCGAAGGTCACCATCACCAATGGCGACTACGGCGTGCAGATCACGGGTGTCGACACCAATACCCTGGGTGACCTGGCCATCGACGAAGGCAAGGGCTGGGGTGGCCTGGTCGACCTCGCCGTCGACGATGGCAACGTGCTGGTGGAAAACACCTTCGGCAAGGGCTTCCTGGCCATGGACAGCAGCGGCAAGATCCGCCAGGTCGACCAGCAGTACATCAACGAGACCGACCTGCTCAAGGGCGGTGCACTCACGCAGCCTTTCGAAGGCGCATTCCGCATGCTCGAAGGCCTGGTGGCGATCTCCTTCGTGGGCGTCTTCCTCGGCTCGCTGGGCAGCCTTTTCAGCAGCAACAGCCGCAGCGACGACCCACAACCGCGGTGCATGGCACCGAACCTGTTCGATTTCCTGCGCGCCTCGCCTGGTGATGCCAGCCCGGCCCTGTTCAACTGGACCCTGAACCGCTGACACAAGTACTTGCGTTCACCCTGGGCTGTGTCCCAGGGTGCCGCAAGCGCTGTGTTCTGGTGAACTCCACAGGGGCGCAAACAGCGCTGTTGCGTCGATTCCGTTCACCATGGTTGCTGTCAGCGTGTTGGTCTTCTCGTGGCGTCGTGCATGACGCCCACCCAGCGTTTCGAACTTCCGCTCGCGCAGGGCCTGGCCTGGCTGGACCTGCCATGTACCGAGCCCGGCGAAGGGCTGTCGCAGGCGCGCGCGCTGGGTGCGGCATTGCCGGCACTGGCAGCGTTGGAGGCCTGGCTCGCGGTCGACTTGCCTTGCCCGGAACCGGTGCCTGCGCCTGTGGCCGGCGCCGGCTCGGCTGCCGCGTCCCATCTGGTTCTGACGTTCGAGCCAGGCTCGGTTCTGGCGGGAGGCCAGCTGGTGCTGCCGTGGTCGGCATTGAAGCCAGGCCGGCAGGCGCCTTCGAGCCTGCCCGTGCAGTGGCCTCAACTGCCCGCGCAACTGTGCCTGCAGGTGTTGCCTCGTGCCCGCATCGCAGCCAGTGGCCTGGTCGCCGGCGCCGTGCTGCTGTTGCCCGCTGGTTTCCTGGGCCCATGGGCCGCGCAGCTGCATGGCCTGGGTTCAGGCGGTGACGCGCCACCCGCCGGCTGGCTGGTCGCCGCCACCTGGCAGCCCCGCGACGCTCGCCTCTCGCTTTCCGGCGGGCCCGTGCAGGGCGCCACTGACTCGGCAGTGGCCGAGGTCTGGTCGGTCTGGCTGACGGCGCCACTGGCCGTCGACCTGCGTGCCTGGTTTGGCGGGTGCCCGTCGGCACCGCTGGTACCCGCAACCCGGGCAGAGCTTCGCCTTGGCCGCGAGCCCGTTGCCGTGGGCAGCCTGCTGCCTTGCGGGGCCGGCTGGGGCTTGCGGATCGAGCGTGTCGAAGGGCAGGCGAGCCCGGAGGGCCTGGTGAAGGCCGCGGCATGGACCTGAGCCAGTTCACGCCGTCGTCGGCGCTCATCACCGTCATCGTGCTGGCGCTGGCGCCGTTCGTCGGCGTCATGGTGACGTCGTTCACGAAGATCATCGTCGTGCTCAGCCTGCTGCGCAACGCGCTGGGCCTGCAGCAGGTGCCGCCGAACGTCGTGCTCAACGGCATGGCCCTGGTGCTGACGATATACGTCATGTACCCGGTGGGCCTGCAGATGGCCGACAACGTCGGCCGGGTCGACCGCATCGGCAGCAGCACCGAGGCCCTGATGGACGCAGCCACGGCGGCCAAGGAGCCGCTGCGCGATTTCCTGCTGAAGCACTCGGCACCTGAAGAGCGGCGCTTTTTCCTGGAGACGCTGCGCCGGGGCCTGACGCCGGCGCAGGCGGCGCTGATCAGCGACCGTGACCTGATCGTCGTGGTGCCGGCGTTCGTCGTCAGCGAGCTGTCCATCGCCTTCCAGATCGGCTTCCTGATCTTCCTGCCCTTCCTCGTCATCGACCTCGTCATCAGCAACATCCTGATGGCGCTGGGCATGATGATGCTGTCGCCGACCACGGTGTCGCTGCCTTTCAAGTTGCTGCTGTTCGTGCTGGTGGACGGCTGGGTGAAGCTCTCACATGGTCTCGTGCTCTCCTACTGACATGCTGCCCCCAGGTTCGCGCTGTTCGCTGCCCCGCGAGGGGATGCTCGGGCCCTTCGCAACGGCCGGGGGGGCCTGACATGGCCGGCAGCGAAGCCATGCAACTGACGCTGCAGGCCCTGTGGCTGGTGCTGCTGCTGTCGGCGCCGCCGGTGCTGGTGGCGGCACTCGTGGGGCTGCTGGTGGCCATCCTGCAGGCGGCCACCCAGATCCAGGAGCAGACCTTCCAATACGCGCTGAAACTGCTGGCGATCGTGCTCACGCTCTTCGCCACGGCGTCACTGCTGGGCGGCACGCTGCTGCAGTTCAGCGACCGGCTGTTCAGCGACTTCCCGCGCATCGTCGGCAGCCGCTGAGCGCGCCCGATGGAAGCCCTGGCCGCCATTTCCAGCCTGGGTGACCGGGCCTTGCTCGTCGGTCTGGCCTGCACGCGTTTCGCGGTGGCCTTCCTGCTGCTCCCCATCTTCGCACCAGAAACCGTGCCGGCGATGGTGCGCAATGCCATCTTCGTCGGCCTGGCCATCGTCACGCTGGCCGTGCAGCCCGTCCTGCCGGTGCAGGACTGGACACCCGCTCAATGGCTGCAGCTCTTCGGTCGCGAGGCCCTGCTCGGTCTGGGCTTCGGCGTGCTGCTGGGCGCGGTGCTGTGGGCTTTCGAAACGGCCGGTCAGATCGTCGACACCAAGGTCGGTGCCACCATGGCGCAGGTGCTGGACCCGATGTCCGGCCACCAGACATCGCTGTCGGGCGCGCTGCTGTCGCGGCTGGCGATGTTCATCTTCATGGCTGGTGGTGGCTTCATGATGTTCGTGGCGGTGCTGGTGCAAAGCTTTGCGCTCTGGCCGCTGGCCAACCCTGGCCTGGCCTTGCCGCGCGACACCCTGGCCGTGTTCGAAGCTGCCTTTGCCAGCTTCGCCGTGCTGTCACTGATGCTGGCCGCGCCGTGCATCCTGGTGCTGTATGTCGTCGACCTGGCGCTGGGTCTGGTGAACCGCTATGCGCCGCAGCTCAACCTGATCTCGGTGTCGATGTCGATCAAGGGCCTGGCCGCCACGCTGGTGTGGCTGGTGCTGTTCGTGCCCCTGGTGACGGCGATGGAAGACCAGATCGAAGCCGGCATTGCCGGGCTGCTGCCGGCGCTGCAGGCCTGGGTGCCGCGTTGACATCCGGACCGGCGACCCTAGGATCGATCCTCAGTAGCGGCGGCGTTTGCAAGCGCCTATCCTGCAACCCATGAGTTCCTTGTCACCCACCCACCTTGCGCTGCGTGGCGCTGGTCTGGGCCCGGCGGGCTGGCCCACGGCCCCGACCCTGGCCGCCACAGACAGCGCGGCCGGCCGGCAGGCGGCGGCCTGGTTCAACGAACCGCTGGTCGGAGGCTCGCAGGTGCTGCGTGCACCCGTTCAGGCCGCCATGGGTGATGCGCAGGCGTTGTGCCAGCGCTTCCTGGGTTGCCTGGTGCCCGATTCAGCCTGAACGCCCGTCCGACGACCGCGTGACCGCAGTGCCGAGACATCCGCCCGACTGGTGGGGCGCCGCGCAGACGCTGATCGAAGGCTGCTGCACCTTGCCTGCTGCCGAGCGGGTGCGCTGGCTCGAACAGTTGTGCCTGGGCCTGGGCGACCAGCTTTACCCCGCCTTCCTGCGTGTGCTGTGCCTGGTGGGTGAACATGGCGAACCGCTGGCCCAGCAGGCCGTGGCCGCCACGCTCACGCAAGCACTGGCCAGCGGCCGCCTGCCTTCGGGGCGGCAGACGGCCTGGGGCGCAGCAGCCGGCGCGGCAACGCGCCAGCAGGGCCCCATCGAATTTCTCTGCGCCTGGTATCTGCACCCGGGCAGCAGCGACACCCTGTCAGCCAACGGCTTCGACCAGTCGGCGCGTGCCTTGCTGGGCCTCGTGGCACACGACAGCCAGGCGCATGCGCTGTACCGGGCGCGGCTCTCGGCCGCCGCTGCCGACCCGCTGGAAGGCACATGGTCGCGTCACGACCGGGCCGTACTCAGCGCTCTTGTGCAGGCCTGGCAGGCCGGCGTGGCGCCGGCGGTGCCGGTCGACGCTTTCCTGCGGGCGGCCCGCCAGGCCACGCCCAGCGGTGCCACCGGTGTGGCATCAGCCTGGACCGGGCCGGGTTGGGCGCCAGGCGTGCGCTGACAAGGCCTGCCCGGCACGGCCTCAGCCGGCCGCCGTCGTGCGCAGCGCCAAGTGGAAGGTGCAGCCGCCCGGTGGCGCCGGGTTGTGGGTGAACCAGAGCCGGCCCTGGTGCAGTTCGACGAAGCTGCGGCAGATGTTCAGGCCGATACCCATGCCGTCGGGTTTACTCGACTGGAAAGGCACGAACAGCTTGCCTTCAGCACTGCCGCTGATGCCACAGCCCTGGTCGACGATGGCCAGCTCGACCTCGGCCTCACCCAGCGCCTGCAGCCGCAACACCACCTGTGCCTGCTGTGCCGGCAGGCCGCGGTGCGCCTGCAGCGCGTTGCGCAGCAGGTTCACCACCACCTGCTGAAGCATCACCGTGTCGCCAACCACCCAGAAAGGCACTGGCATCTCGGTGGCCACCGGCACGCCCTGGCGAGTGAATTCCCAGTCGAGCAGCGCCACGCATTCCAGCGCCAGCGCGCGCAGATCAAGCGGCTTGTGTTCGGGCTGGCGAGCCTGCGTGAATTCGCGGATGCGGCCGACGATGCGGCCGGCGAACTGGGCCTGGTCCAGCGCCAGTTTCAGACCCTGGTGCAGGTCGTCGAGCTGCGCCTGGTGCTCGGCCGCCACCGGCAAGCGCGCCAGCCGCGCCGACACCCCCCGGAGCACGTTGACGATGGTGCCCACCGGCTGATTGATCTCGTGGGCCAGCGTGCTGGCCATCTCGCCAATGCTGATGCTGCGCGACGTGAACAGCAGTTCCTCGCGGTCGCGCAGGTGGCGGGCCAAGGCCAGTGCGATGTCGTCGGCCGCGGCTGCAGCGTTTTTCGTGCCGGCCTGGCGCGCGTCCGCCGACAGGGCCTTCGGCAATGTCCGGCTCATGATCGGTTCATCGGCGTTCATGCGCGGCCCAGCGGCAAGGCCTGCGGGCTCCACGCCAGCAACAGCGTCCACTGTGAACCCAGGTCACGCCACAGCCGCTGCGGTTCCAGCACATCGAGCCAGGCGTGGTGGGCCGGGCGCAGCGGTGCTGGCAGCACGGTGGCCGTGGCGCGCAGAACCAGGCCGCCGGCCAAGGCTTGCCCGGGTACCGCCGCACGTGCACTCAGCACCGGGCGCTGGCCGTCGTCGCCTTCACGGCGCACCCGCCACAGCCGCCACTCGCGGCCAGGGTCGGTGGCGGCCGCGGCGCCACGCACGGCCCAGCGGTGGCAGACCGGTCGCGCCCGGCTGTCGAAACCCACACACACCAACTGCAGACCGCGCTGCCCCGGGCCAGGCGGCGCCACCACCAGCACGCTGCGGTAGCGAGCCAGCTCGGCCTGGGCTTCAGCGGGCAGCTGGGCGTGCAACTCGCCCGGCCAAGGCGGCGGCGCCCTGTCATCCGCCGGGGTTTCAGGGGCCTGGGTTGACGCGTTGCCTTGTGCCGCCTCGGTGTCGGTTTCTTCGCCTTCATCCCGGGCTTCGGGTGGATGTCCATCCTGGCGCTGTTGGCCGTGGGGCCGCGGCCAGGGCCCGACACGGACTTCTGGCGTATGCAGCGCCGTGATCCAGGCCGGTGCCAGCGGTTGTGTGGCTGCGGCTTCGGCCTGCGCGTGGTTGGCGGCCGGCTGCCCGGCACGGGTGGATTCGGCTTGTGGCGCCGCGGGAGTTTCGCTCGCACCGGGCATCGCTGCTTGCGCGCCGGGGTTGGCAAGGCCCGCGAGGCCGGATGCGGCACCGAGCAGGCCCTGCCAGGCTGGTGCCTGGGTTTCCGCTGTCGATGGGTGGGCAAGTTTGGCGGGGGTCAGGGCGGCTTCTTCGACCGCCATCGTCGGCATCAGCCCGGCGCTGGCCAGCGGGCTGTTCAGCCCGGCCAGGATGGCGCTGCTGCCATGTTCCGCGGCCGGTGTGGCCGCCAGGGTGGCCAGCGCTGCAGCCAGGCCCGCCGTCGGCCCGGCCATCGGGCCCTGGCCGGGCACCGCAGAAACGGGAGCAACGCGGAAGTCCAATTCAGCGGCCTGGGCTCAATGCACCTTGTCGGCCACGACCAGGCCCTGGGCTGAGGCACTCAGCCGGTCGGGCGACAGGCCCAGCAGCTGCTGCAGATAGCCCCGCGCCGCTTGCTGAACATGGGCGCGCGCTTCAGCGCCCTGTTTCTGTGCCGCGACGCGGGATTCGTTCACCAGCACCCCCAGCAGTGCGAACTGTTCGAACAGCGACTGCCGCTCGGTGCTGGCCAGCTGACGCCACGCGGCCGTTTGCGCCAGCAGGCTGCGCAGCTGTCGTTCGACGGCGGGCAGGGCCGCGACGTCGGGCTCCACCTCTTGGCACGCGCCCAGGTTGGCCAGCACGAAGAAGGCCGCTGCGATGCCGATGTCGTCCTGGGCCTGAACGCCGCCCTCGAGCTGCGGCTGCACATGCCGGCGGTAATGCTGCAGGCAGCGTGTGTAGAGCGCCTGCGCTTCCTGTCGGCCAGCAGCGCCACCGGGGTGCAGAGCGGCCAGAGTCTGAACGCCCGGCCCCACGGCCGCAGCGCCAGCACTCTGCTGGGCCCGCGGCGTTCGCAGGCGGGGCTGCTTGTTGTCAGCGGCGGCGGCTTCGCGCAGTGTCTTGGCCATGGTGCTGTGCACCAGTTGCGAGAGTTCACGAGCCAGTGGCTGCGCGGCGTTGCTGATCGTCGGGGTGTCGGTCGGGTTCATCGGCGGTCTGGGCGGTCAGGGGTTTCGAAGGCGTCGAGCGGCGAATGAAATTCGATATCTCCGATGTGCGCGCCGCGCCCGGCCAGGCGCTGCCGCAGTTCGCCGAGCCGGGCGTCGAGCGCGCCGCGGTCCCGCGCATGGACCGGCAGCTGCAGCTGCAGCTGCCAGGGGGCGTCGGGCTGTGCGGTCAGAGCCACGCCGCTGAGCGCCGAGCCTGGCTGCGAAAAGCTGAACTGCCAGTGCTGAACACCTTCGGGTGACGCGGGCATGGCCAGCGCCGACAGGGTGGCGGCCAGTGCCGCCGGCATGGGAAGCGCTTGGCCACCGGCGTGTACCGGGCTGCCACCCCCAGCCGCCGATGCCTGCGCTGCCTGGGGTGCCGGGGCCAAGACCGGTTGGCTGCTGACGAATAGCAGCAGGTCGGCTCCAGTGCGGCCGGCCATGTCGCTGCCGGGCCACTGCGCGGCCGCTGGAAGGGGCTGGCCTGCCGGCACTGCAAGGGCTTCGTCTTCGGAGCCCGTTTTCGGCCTGCGCGCCAGGGCTTGTTCGAAGGCCTGGCGCAAGGCCGGGTCAGCCGGCGGGCGGGGCTGGCCCTCACGTTCATGCAGGCTTGTGCGAGCAGGTGGCGAGGCAGGGGCGGCGGATGGGGTGGTCGTCATGGCGGCAGGCCTGGAGTTCACAGCGCCCACCCGCCACTGGCAACCTGGGATCGGCCCCGGGGCGGGTGTGTCTGAATGCAATCAGACCAGCGCTTCGAAGGCGGCCGGCGCCTGCTGGGTCCGCAGGGCCTGCGTGGCCAGGCGCTGGCGCTGGCGGCGCGGCTGTTCCTGCACCCCGGCCCAGTCGGCCGCCTTCAGGCGGTGGTGCGATGCGATGCCGCCGCAGTAAGTCTGCAGCCCCAGCGGCGCGAAACCCAGCGTGGCCAGGACCGCATGCACAGAGCGGTGCCGAGGGTGGCACACGGCCCACACCTCGTCCAGCTGCAGGGGCCCGAAGGCCTGCGCAAGCAGCGCCTCGCCGCCGTCGAGCACCAGGCCCGTGCCCCAGGCCGAAGGCAGCAGCCGGCAGCCGATTTCCACGCGCTGCGGGTCTTCGGGCATCGGCATCAAATTGAACCAGCCACAGAAGTGCCATTCACCAGCCTGCAGCCATTGCAGGGCTTCTGCCGAGATCTCGCCGTGCCGCACTGCGGCTTCTGCTTCGGCCAGAACCGCGGCCTCCGGGGCCTGCCAGCGTTCGGTGTGCCAGATGCCCAGGCCCGGGTGGCGTTCCTGCAGATCGGCCAGGCCCGCCAGGAACTGCCAGGCGCGCTCGGGGCGGTCGAGGTCAAAGTCGTCGACCAACAGCTCGCGCAGCCGCGGTTCACGGTGCATGGCCAGCAACTGGCCATGGTCGCTGCCCTGGAAGCGGCGCATGCGCAGCCGCGGTGTTTCGCAGACCCATTCGGCGACGGTCATGGCCGCCGCTGCGCTTCCAGCACGAGTTCGCGCGCCGGGGCGGCGCCTTGCAGGCGGCTGTCGGCCCAGACGCGCAGCCCCGTGCCGGCCACCCAGCGCGCCCAGGGCGACGGCCAGTGCTCGTCGGCGGCGGGGTGCAGCTGCCAGTGCAGCCCGGTCGACACCTGGCCCACCCACAGGCCGTGCTGCGCGGCCTGGCCGCTGGCCGGCGTGCCGTCTTCCTGCCCGAATGCCGCTTCGTCAAGCTGGGTTTCGAGACAGAAGAAGTCTTCGCCCGCCCAGTGACCTGGCAGCAGGGTCAGTGGCCGGCCGTCGGCGCGCACCGGCACGTCGAGCGCCTGGCCGTCGACCCACACCAGGCACCAGGGGTCTGTGCCGGGCGACCAGATCAGCGCGCGGTGGCTGCCGGCCGGCGATTCATGCACGCTGAGCTGGCCGTCGGGCAGGCCGCAGCCGTCGCTGGCGCGAACCCGGCGCATGCCGCTGCGGGCCGAGGCGTCGGGCCAGATTCCCAGGGCCTGCAGGTCCCAGGGTGTCAGCAACTGCGTCAGCGCCGCCAGATGCTGCAGCACCTGCGCCGGCTCGGGCACGCGCAGCGCTGGCGTGCGCGGTGCCAGGGTGTTGGCGAAGGCCAGGGCGGCAGGGGTAGTCGGTAGCATGGCAGACGAGGTGGTGGCGGGGCACACGCTGGCCCCGGGGCGCTGTCGGCAGGCCTGCAACCCTAGCGCCTGGCCGCCAAACTGCCCACCTGGGATCGGTCCCAGGGCCGACGCCTTTTTTGTCACGCGGTTCGGCAGGCCCGCGCCCCGACGGCCCAGCGGGTGAATGCTCGGGCGACGTTGTCGCCGGCGAACCAGACCCGGTCGGCGAGCTGCCCTGTGGCCGTGAGGGTCCCAGGCCCGACACCGGGGCCTGGCAGTTGGCGCATCGGCGCCACAGCGGCCGAAAGTGGCGGGCGGGCCGTTCTGCGCCGCGGCAGGTGATCTCTCGCTGCGCCTCGATCCCCCTCTTGCCATGCAGCGCCCCGGAACAGGCCTGGACGGCCATGGGCCGCCGGTCGACCGGGTGGTTGGCCGCCGTCTTGGCTGGCATCACGGAGCCGCCAACGCGGCTTGGGGTGATCCGTCGCCAGGTGGCGGGCTGCACGGAACTGCGGCCTGCCGGTGGCCGGGTCGTCGCCAGGCATCGGCCTGCAGTCCCTGGCGCAGCGCCAGCGGGTCCGGCAGGCTGCCGATGATGCCCCCAGGCCTGCCGTCTGGGTGGACTGGGGTGCTGCCGATGCCGGCGTGGCGGCGCGGGCCCGGGCAGGGCCGTGCGCCAACCCGTTTCGAAAACGCAGGCAGCGCCGGTACGTCGGCCGCCGGCTCACAGCTGCCGCTTCAGACGCGCGGCATGGGCTGTGCAGCCAGGCCTGCGGCAGCGTTGGGCCGGCCAGCCATCGGGTCGTGGTCCACGGTGGTCGGCCGGCCATCCGCCTCGGCCCAGCCTGATCTCGGCCGGGCCAGATGGCGCAAACCAGGCATTCAGGGCAGGCATCCAGGGGCTTGGCTTCAGATTCGCTCGCCGGCGTTTGCCCCTTCCCTCCCCTGCTGGCACTGCCTGTCGCCAGGGGCGGGCGACCAGCCAGCCGGCTGACCGGGGTCATGCCGCCTGTAGAAATTCGGCTTGCGAGTCCTCGGTCCAGACATGCCCGTCGAGCTTGTCGACAGCCACGAACAAGGCCCCCGGCACATGGCCGGCGGCGATCAGCGCCTCTGACGGCCGGCAGAACACCCACCACAGCGCCTCTTCGCGCACGAATCGAGTCGGCTCGAAAGCAAGCTTGGTGGCCAGCAGGCGCTGCTGACGATTGAGTTCCTCGTCAGCGATGTCGAGAGCCGATTCCATCGAAACGACCTGGGCCTGGCGGTACCGTGCGGCAACCACCGAACCGCGGGCGCCCGCGGCGCGGCAGGTGTCGAGCAACGCCCGGGCCTGTGCCATCGGCAGGTCCAGGCCGAGAAAGCCAGGCCGGCGTTCCATCAGTCGTACGGGCAGGCTCAATTCGGCCAGTCCGGCGAAGGTGCTCGGCAGGCTGGGCTGTGTGCGGCAGCCTTCGATCAGGTAGACGTCCATGGAAACCTCGGCCATGAGGGCAATGCTGACACAGCAGCCCGTGGTTGTTCAAGGGATGACGGCGCGGCCTGTCATGGCCGCAGCGAACACGTCGGCGGCGATGGCATAGCTGGCGCCCATGCCGGGCGGATAGGGGTCACGGACAAACACCTTGCCATCCCGGACGGCGTCCACCACCAGGGCGTGGGCGCCGCCGGTCAGCTCGGTGCGGACCGACACGATCAGCGGTTGCCCACCTGCCAGCGCCGTTTCCAGTCCTCGCAGGTTCAGGCCTTCGGCCGCGCGGTACCCGCTGGCGCCCAACGCCTGCAGCGCACGTGCGGCATCTGTCATCGTGCCGCCGAGCTTGTCCACATTCGCGGCCTGGCGGACGATCGATTCTGGTACCTGGTCGCCATTGCGCAGCACCATGCGAATGGACGCTGCCACGCAGGACGATTCGTTCATCTGCCCGAAGACCCGCCCGGCTGGGGTGTAAGGCAGCGTTTCGGCCAGCGCAAACGCGCCTTCGCCGCGCGCCAGCTTGGCCGTGCGGAAGAACTCGTCGGCCTTGGCCTGCAGGCTGCGCACCGCGCGTTGGGCGCCTTCGGGCAGGAAGCTGAAGTCGGCGCCGCGCAGAGCGCCGCGCAACTGGTCCATCATCGGCCGGACCGCCTGCGCAAAACGCGCGTCGGTCTTCGCGACCTGGACGATGTTGCCGAGCGTCTCGACCAGCTTGGGCAGCTTGCCCAGCTTGGCCAGGTCGCCGGCATACGGCAGCAAGGCGCTGATGCCCGAGATGGCGGCACCCAGCCAGTCGCCGCGGCCCAGCGAGATGGCACCGCTGGCCAGGTCGGCAGCGCCGGTGGGGTCGACGATGCCGACCAGGTCGAGCGTCAGCTGTGTCAGGTCGAGCAGCAGCGCCTGCTGCTGCGGCGACAGGTCCGCCGTGCCTTGCTCGAGCGCGGTCTGGCGCGCGCCGAACGCCTGTGCGGATGTGCTGTCGCTGACGCGGCCGGCGGTCATCGGGTCGGACATGAGGCGGTCCCCTTGTTGCTGAGGGCTGAACCAGCGAGCGGGTTTCGCTGTCGGCCTGCCCTGCAGTGGACCCAAGGCACCGGGCCGTGGCTACTGCGGAATCGCCCCAGGGGCTCGAAACTTTGTGTGAACGGGGCGGCAAACCCGCCCTGGAGTCAGCCGGTGTCTGGGTGGCCCAGGCGACAGCGGTCTTGGCGCGCCAGCGCGTGGCGATCGAGGCTGGCGTGGTGGTTCAGCTGCCGGTATCGCGCGTTCGGTTTGTCTTGCGCTGCCTCGTTCGCGGATCCCGGGGTTCCCACGGCGCCGCAGCAGGGTGCCGCTTCGGCGGTGTTCACTTCAGCACGAGCCCGGCCGGCGTCATCTGAACCCGGTCGGCATTGGTCTTCAGGAACTGCTCGAGATAACCACGCGCCGTGGCGCGCATGTTGCGCTCGACGACCGGATCGCCTTTTTGCTTGAGGCCCATCTGGGTTCCTGCCATCAGCATGCCCAGGATGGCCATCTGTTCGTACATCTCGCGCTTTTCGGCCTCGGCGGCAGCCTGCACCTGGAAGTTGTTCGCCAGGATCGACCGCATCTGCTCGGCGACCGGGCGGAATTGCGCATCGGGAAAGTCGGCGTTGTGCAGACCCATCCAGCTACCGGCCAGGAAGGCGGCCACTGCACCGGGAAGGTCACCGCGCGGCAGGTCGAACTGCCTTTCGACCTGCGCATAGCGTGACAGCAGTTCTTCGAACAGCGCCTGGGCTTGGGCGCGCTGCTGCACCGGGTAGTGCTGCGCCAGCCTGGCCGGCATCACGCTGGGGCCGGTAGTCGCTGCCTTCAGTCCGAAGGACGCCCCGCTGTCCTTCTGCAGTCGCAGTGGCGGCGTTGCCCGCTGCGCCGGCTTGGCATCGGACGGGGCGGACAGGCTGTTGCTGACGCTCTGGGTGAGGTAGCTGGTGCTCAGGAAGTTGGACATCGGCGCACCGCTGAGCGCATAGCCAGGACTGAGCATCTGAGCCATGGATGGGGGGGCCATCAGGCTCGCGGCACACAGGACAAAAAGCCGGCCGAGTTGACTGATCATGAAGCGTCGCTCCTGCTTTGAAACTACATCGTAGGCCAGCAGGGCCCGGTCCGTGTGACTGAATGCAGCCGTCGGTGCAGCCAATCGGCCGATGAGATGCCCTGGGCCAGACACCGAACGAAAAAAGCCAGCCGCAGAGCGCTGTGGCTCTGCGGCTGGCCGATGGGGAGTGAGCGGTCTTACTGCTTGCGAGCCATCGCAGAGAGGCCTTCACCGATGGCCTTGATCGCGGTCGAGAACGCGGTCTGGAGCATGTTGTACTCCTGCGCCGTGGCCTGGAACTGCGCGTTCACTGCGTTCATTTCCTTGGCTGCTTGCTGCTGAGCCTTCTCGCCGCCGCCTGCGGACGACAGCGTGGCCAGCTTGTTGCTGAGCTCCACCATCTTGGCGGCCTTGTTGCCCGCGGCCTCGCCCATCGCCAGTGCGATCGCTTCAAGCCAGCTGACCGACTTGGAGCCCTTGGCGCTGCTGCCCGACTTCCCGTCGCCCTTGTCCTGCTGCATGATCGCCTGCGCGCCCTTGACGATGGCTTCCATCAGGTCGTTGGTGAGGTCCTGCATCTCCGACTGGAAATTGGACTGAACCGCTTCGTCGGCCTGGCTGTCGCTCGGCTGGGTGAGGTTCGGCAGGATGCCTTGGATCATCTGCTTGATGGCCTCGCCCAGGAAGCGCGGCATCCCGTTCTGGACAAGCTGGCTGACGGCGCCCGTCAAGGCTTGGCCGATCGCCTGGGTCACCATGTTGGACAGCGAGGTCGCCAAGGCCATCGGCGGAAACGCGATGCTGGCGATGCTCAGCAGTGCGCCGAAGATGTTGCCGCCGCCGAAAACGCTGTTCAGTGCTCCACTCATGACTCTCTCCTTCAAAGATTGATCAGATGTCTGGCCTGCTGTCTGCCGAGGTTTGCCTTCCGCGTCTGCCTGCCACCGCTATCGCTGCATGTCGCTTCGTCTGTGAGTTCGGAAGCTGCAACCGATGGCCTGAATTGAACGCTGTCGGGTGCTGGCTGCCTACCTGTGATCGTTCCTAGGGTGCAGCGGTTTTCTGGCTTCGAACTGTCATCACCCTAGGTGCGACCCCAGGGTTGAAGGGGCTCCGGCGGTCCGCAAGCCCATCAACGCAGCCAGGCCAGAACCTCGCAACCCAGGCGCTTGCTGCTGCCGCGCTGGTCGCGCACCTGGAAGGCCGCTGCCTCGCCAGGGAACGAAGGCAAGGGTTGGGCATTGCGGACGGTGTTGGCGACATACCAGATCTCGCAGGAGCCGAGGCAGCCCGAGTTGTTGCATACCGAGCCCGTGTCGGCATCGAACGCGACGTGCCGCCCGTCGGGCGACCAGTGGCCATAGTGGGTGATGTCGGTGCCGGTCAGGCGCCCGGCATTGCTGCCGTCGATGTTGGCCACCCACAGGTCGCTGCGGGTGAGGGCGCCGCTGGTGTCGACCAGCGTCACGATGAACTGCGTCCCTTGCGGGTTCACTCGCACGGCCTCCAGGCGGCGGCCCTGCAGGTTGAAGCTGCCGGCAGGGGTGCGCGCGCCGCCGGGCGTGCCCAGGGAGATCTGCCCGGAGGTGGACAGTTGCAGGTAGCGGCCGTCGGGCAGCCAGTCCGCCCTGACGCCGGCCTGGGCAATACGGCTGACGATGCTGCGCGTTCGCAGGTTGATGAAGGCGTAGTCGGCGGGGTCGGTGATGCTGTTGCCTACGGTCATCAGCACGATGTCCTTGCTGACCGGGGATGGCTGCGGTGTCGTCGCGTAGCCGTTGTAGACGACCTCGAACACGGTTCGCCGTGTGCCGGTCTCTTTCACCGCGATGGTGGTTTCACCACGGCTGGGTCGATAGTCGGTCAACACATACTGAGTGCCGTCGGGCCAAGGCACGGCGAAGCGGTCGGAGTCGATCACCCCGGGGGCCGTGTTGTCCAGGTTCGCCACCTGGGTGCCGTCGACGATGTCGAGCGCGTAGTTGTTGTGCCACAGCCGGCCCGTGGGCGCGGTGCTCGGGCCTGGGTTGCCTCCGGTGCCCGGGCCAGTGGGTGGGGCTGGGCTGGGTGCGGGCGCGCTGCTGCCGGCATCACCGCCCCCGCCGCCGCAGGCGGACAGCAATAGGCAGAGAGCGGCCGAGGCCAGCAGGCGGTGGGCTTCGAAGGGGCGATGGCGGTGCATGCTTGCTCCTGAATGGGGTTGCATGTTTGCGCAGCACCGCGCCTCTGCCCAGCGTCGTTTGCAAGCCGTTACGGTTCTGTGCCACTGACCCTGGGAGTTCGCCTAGGGTGTCTGCGGCTTCGAGGCCCGTGTGTGCTTGCCGAGGCCCGTGGCTGAGCCAGGTATCGCGTGCAAAGGGCAACGAGTTGCACACAACCCTATGGCCGATCCTCAGTATTCAACCCGTGCCTCGCTGCCTAAGCTGGCTGCTCCAGATTGCGGAGCCGCCCCATGAGCCTTCAAGCCCTTAGTTCGACGTCGACACAGCCCCGTTCGTTTTCAGACGAAGGGCTCGCCGGCCGCAGCGCCAACGTTCGTGTCGAACGTGGCGACACGCTCAGCGGCATCGCCGCGCGCCATGGTGTCGGCCTGGATGCCCTGCTGGCGGCCAACCCGCAGATCGCCAACCCCGACCGCATCAACATCGGCCAGCGCATCAACCTGCCTGCCGCAGACCGGCAGGTCACCGTGCGCGCGGGCGACTCGCTCGGGCAGATCGCCAGCCGCTTCGGCGTTTCGGTGAGCGACCTGGCCCGGGCCAACGGCATCGACAACCCGAACCTCATCTTCCCGGGCGACGTGCTGCGCGTGCCGTCGGCCCCGGCCCGCGCGGCCCTGCCAGCAGCGCCTGTCACGCCCCAGGCAGGCACGCCACCCGACGTGGCCGCTGGCCGCGTCACCCCCGGCCAGCTGCCCGACACGGCAGGCCTGAGCGAAGCCCAGCGCTACGACCTGTATGCCGCGCAGGTTCAGCATTTCGGCGACGCAGGCGTGCAGGCCGACCTGGCAGCGGGCCGCCGCGTCATCTTGAGCCTGCGCAACGACACCGACACCCGCATCAACCAGGGCCGCGGCCAGTACGACGACCGCATGGTGGTGCTCTGGCAAGGGGCAGACGGCAGCAAGCATGCGGTGGAACTGCGCGCCAACACCGACCCTTCGGGCCAGTACGAAGACGGCGGCCCGTTCATGCGGCGCGCGGTCGGCAGCAACTACGGTGGCGACGCCCGCGGCGACCAGGGCCGCCTGGCCGACGGCACCTACCGTTTCACGCGCGGCACCTTCCAGGGCGCGGTGGCCCTGATGGCCGGCAGCGACCAGGTGACGCAGCGCGACACCAACCACAACGGCCGCTTCGACGACGGCGTGACCACCGCGCGTGGCAGCTACGGCATGCACATCCACGTGGGTGGCCAGAGCAACACCTATTCGGCGGGCTGCCTGACCTTGCCGCCTGGCGAACACGCCCGTTTGTTCGAGGCACTGGGCAGCCAGAACAATGTACGCAGCGTGGTCGTCAACACGGCGCGGCTGAGCGCCGGTGAAGTCGCCCCTGCTCCGGCTGCACCGGCGGCACCCAGCCAGCCGGCGCAGCGCGGCCTCACCGAAGCCGACTGGCAGCGCGCGGCCACGACGCTGGGCGTGGACGTGGCGGCCATCAAGGCCGTGGCCGAGGTCGAGGCGCCGCGTACCGGCTTCCTGGCCGACGGACGGCCCCGCATCCTGTTCGAGGCTCACCAGTTCAGCAGCCGCACCGGCGGCCAGTACGACCGCAGCCACCCCGGCATTTCCAGCCCGCGCTGGAACCGCGAGCTGTACCAGGGCGGCACGGCCGAATACACGCGGCTGAACGAGGCCATGGCCCTGAACGGCGACGCGGCGCTGCAGTCGGCGTCCTGGGGGCGCTTCCAGATCATGGGCTTCAACCATGTCGCGGCGGGCTATGCCAACGTGCGCGACTTCGTGGCTGCGATGCAGCAGGGTGAAGGCCGACAGCTCGACGCCTTCGTCAGCTTCATCCAGGCCGACCCTTCGATGCACCGAGCACTGCGCAACCACGACTGGGCCAGCTTTGCCGCCGCGTACAACGGCCCAGGCTATGCCGCCAACCAGTACGACACCCGCATGGCCGAGGCTTACGCGCGTTTCAGCCAGTGACAGGGGCAGGCCAGCTGCTGCCATGCCGCTGGCCTATCGTCGGGCCATGAATAAAAGGTCCATCTGGCGTTGGCCGGGTGGCGGCTTGAGCTGGGCCGCCGTGCTGGGGTGGGCGCTGTTCTTCGGGCTTGCCCCTGCAGCGAGCGCGACGTCAATGGCTGCCGACCCACCGCGCACCCTGGCGCTGGACCTCGCTGCGCCTGCGGGTCAGTGGCTGCCGCAGGTCTTGCCCGCTGGCGCGCGCTTGCTGCACGGGCCGGTGGCGCTGCCCTTTGGCGCGCATGCTGGCGGCCTGCTGCTGGCCTGGCGTACGGCCGAAGGGGGCTATGCCGTGGTCTACCTCACGCCCGATGCAGACGACCCACGCCAGCAGCGCTGGCTTTGGCTGCGCGAGCCGCGCGACGCTGACTTCGGCGTCGATGTCGAAGTGCGCGCGGCTTTCGCTGCTGGCCCGGCGCTCAGTCGCGACATCGTCATGCTCGAAACCTTCAGCCGGCCGGCGCCGGCTGGCGGCGCGCGTGAGGTCGCCGGCAGCGTCTACCGCCGCGTTGCCGATGGCGTTCAAAGCGTGCCGGCGCTGGCAAGCCTGCTGCGCGACGCCCCCGACGTGCGTGCCGCCCGTGCGCGACTGGCACCCGCCTATCGCCGCCTGCTGCCTGCCGTGCCCGGACGTCTGGCTGCTCTGTTCGCCACGCTGCCCTGGCCGCAGGTGGAACTGACGAGCCTGGAAAGGCTGCAAAGCCTGGCGCCGGGGCACCCGGCGTTCAAGACCTACGACAGCGCCAACGGCTTCCTCGACATTCGCGGCGACGCCGGCCTGCCGGGCTATCAGGCCGCGCTGTTCCGCCATGCCGAAGGCGGCTGGCTGCTGGCGGTGCAGAAGCGCTGGCCCGACAGCCAGCGCACCTGGTTCATGCGGCTGCCTGCCACGGGCGCGCAGGTCTGGGCCGACGTGTCGGCTGCCGTGTTGCCAGGCTTCGAGCCGGCGCGGGACTACCTTCTGCCCCGGCGCGGCCTGCAACTCGAACGGGCCATGCCCGCGGGCAGCCCGCCGCAGCGCTGGGCTTGGGACGGCCGGCGCTTCGTGCCGGTGGCAAGCCCACCCTGAAGCACTTCAGGCGGCGATTCCGACATCACCGCGTATGTTCTCGCGCATCGCCATGCGCACCAGTTCGAGCGCATTGCGTGCCTGCATCTTGTCCATCAGGCATTTGCGGTGGAACTCGACGGTCTTGCTGCTGACGCCGGTGTCGAAGGCGATCTGCTTGTTCAGCTTGCCGGCAACGATGCCGTCCAGCACCTGGCGCTGGCGCGGCGACAGGGTTTCGAGCCGGCGCTGGTACTCCAGCCGCCCGGCGTGGCTGGGGTCGGGCGCGGTGTGCCAGCCGGGGTCGGCCTCGGCCTCGGCACGCGCGGCCGGCGGGTTGTCCCTGAACACGGCTTCCATCTGTGCCCGTGCCCAGGCCGATTCGGCCGCGGCAAAAGCGCGTTCCAGCGCATGCTCCAGGGCGTCGTCGGCAAAGGGCTTCTCGAGCAGCGTGACTGCGCCTTTCTGCATGGCGGCCACCGCCAGTGGCACATCGCCGTGGCCGGTCATGTAGACCACGGGCAGCGGTGGCGCCGAACGCGGTGCCGCGCAGTAGCCGTCGTGCAGCGTGGCGCGCATCGCCAGGCCGCCAGCGGCCAGCCGGTCGTGCAGGTCCAGGCCGCTCAGGCCGGGCATGCGCACGTCCAGCAGCAGGCAGGCGCTCATCAATTCCTCGGGCCTGTCGGCGGCCAGCGCGCTGAGCGCTTGCAGTGCCGATTCGGCGTCGCCGAAATCGCAGACGCGGTAGCCCGCGCCGCTGAGCCACCATTGGGCGCTGTGGCGGAAGTCGGCGTTGTCGTCGACCAGGAAGACAGTGCGTGGGGGTTTGGGGTTCATCGCGGGGCTCCGGGTGGCAGGGCGGTGGGGATGGGGTCTTCACGCTCGGCGCGCTTTTCGAGGGCTGCTGCGAGCCGCTGGCGGGCCTGGTGTTGCGCACGGTCTGCCGCGTCGCTGCGGGCCAGCGCGGTGCGCAGCGACGCGCTGGCGTGGTCGAGATCGCGGTCGGCGGCGTGCAGGGTGTCTTCTTCCTCGCTCAGGGCGTACTCGGCACGCTCCAGGCGGTCTTCGATCAGGTCACGGCAGGCCTGCGCCTGGCTGGCCCAGCGCACCAGCAGATGGCCCTGGGTCATCTGCTGCAGCAGGCCCAGGCGTTCGGCCTGGTGCTCGGCCACACGTTCTTGTGTGGCCTGTGCCGCGGCGAGCGCGCGGGCCTGGGCTTCACGGGCCTGGCGCGCCTGGGCTTCGGCCTGCCCTCGACGCAGCTCGCGCAGCCGCAGCAGCTGTCGCGTTTGGTCCAGATGTCGGTGTTCGGGTGTCATGGACGGTGTCCTCGTCAAACCGGTCAAGCCATCAGGGCCTGCAGCCGGGCGACCGTGTCGGCCAGCGGCGTGCTTTCATCGGGTGACTGCTGCATCAGCGCGTCGATGGCGGGCATGCGTTCGATGGCGCGGTCGGCCACGGCATCGGTGCCGGGCTTGTATTCGCCCACCTGCAGCAGGAACTTGATCTCGGCGTGGCGCGCCAGCAAGGCCCGCAGCTCGCGTGCCGCAGCCTGGTGTTCGGGCCCGCTGACGCGCTGGAACACACGGCTGGCGCTGGCCAGCACGTCGATGGCCGGGTAGTGGCCGGCAGCCCCCAGCGCCCGGCTGAGCACGATGTGGCCGTCGAGGATGGAGCGCACTTCCTCGGCCACCGGGTCGCTGCCGTCTTCGTCTTCGGCCAGCACGGTGTAGAACGCGGTGATCGTGCCGTGGGCGTCGTTGCCGGCGCGTTCGAACAGGCGCGGCAGCTCGGCGAACACGCTGGGTGGGTAGCCGCGGCGCACGGCCGGTTCACCCACGGCCAGGCCGACTTCCCGCAGCGCACGTGCGTAGCGTGTCACGCTGTCCATCATCAGCAGCACGTTGGCGCCTTCGCCCCGCAGGCCCTCGGCCAGGGCGGTGGCCGCTTCGGCGGCGCGCACGCGCTCCAGCGCCGGCCGGTCGGACGTGGCCACCACCACCACCGAGCGCGCCAGCCCTTCCGGGCCCAGGCCGTCTTCGATGAACTCGCGCACTTCGCGGCCGCGTTCGCCGATGAGGCCGATGACGTTGACATCGCACAACGCGCCGCGCGCCAGCATCGACAGCAACGTGCTCTTGCCGCCGCCGGCCATCGCGAACACGCCGACTCGCTGGCCGACGCCGACCGTCAACGCGGCGTCGATCGCGCGCACGCCAGTGGCAAACGGTTGACGCACGGGCGTGCGCGCCATCGGGTTCGGGCTGGGGCCGCGCAGCGGTTGCCAGGGCAGGCCGGGCGGCAGCGGGCGGCCGTCGAGCGGCTCGCCCCAGGCGTCGACGACGCGGCCCAGCAAGCCGCGCCCGCAGGGGATGCGCGCCGCGCTGTCCAGCAGTTCCACTTCTGCACCCACACCCACGCCGCGGAGGTCGCCCAGCGGGGCCAGGATGGCATGGCCACCCGCCAGGCCGATGACTTCGGCGCGCAGCACGGTGTGCTCGGGGTGCTGCGGGTCGATGACGCGGCAAGGCTGGCCGATGCGGGCTGTCAGGCCACTGACATGCAGGGTGGTGCCGAAAGCCTGAACCACGCGCCCGCGTTCGACCAGCGGTTGCGCGTCGGCCAGCAGGCGGCGCCAGCGCGTGGTGTCGGTCCAGGCGGTGTCGGCCGGTTTCATGGGGTGAAGGCCAGGTCGGTGCGGCCGGCCCGGGCCAGCCGCGCCTGCACACGTGCCAACTGGGTTTCCAGGCCGGCCAGCAGACGGCCGCCCGGCGTGTCGAGCACGCAGTCCAGCGGTGCCAGGCTGTCGTCGGCGACGAGGTGCAGGCCGGGTGCGTCGGCCAGCTGCAGTTGCACCGCCTGTAGCTGGGAAGGATGCAGCCGCAGCTGGCAAGCCTGCCAGAGCAAGCCGCCAGCGCCTTCACCCGTGGCCGGGCCGCGTGTGCTGGCGAGGTGCTCGAAGGCCTGCCGCGCCAGCGCTGCCAGCACGACATCGGGTGCCAGGTCCGCGGCGATGCGGCGCACCACCAGCAGGGCCAGCGCCACCACGTGCTCCTGCAGCTGACCCGCTTCTTCGGCGGCCTGCCGAGCCAGGCGCTGGGTGGTGTCGGCTGTGTCACGCGCGGCTTTCTGCAGGGCTTCGGCACGGCCTTCGGCCAGCCCCTCGGCGAGGCCCTGCGCATGACCGGCCGCAACAGCGGCCTGCACACGCCCGGCTTCTTCGTCGCGCAGCTGCGCCAGGGCTTCGGCCAGAGCCAGGGCGTTGGCAAAGGCCGGGGCCTGGTCGGGCGCCAGCAGCAGCTGGTCGCTGGCCAGCGACAGATAGGGGCTGGTGTGCAACAGCACGTAGGGCGAGGCCACCGGCTCGCCAGCGCCGGACAGGGTGGGGACGAGGGCTGTTGTCACGGCGCTGACGTCGATGTTGAGTGGGTTCACGTGCGGCCGGGCTGGACCAGGTTGATCCAGGCTCTGGCCGCTGCCGAGGGCAGGCGAAAGGGCACTTCCTGCCAGCCCAGCACGGCGGCCACTGCCGTGCGCAAGGGTGCGTCGGCCAGGCTGGCCAGTGCCACGGTGCGGCCATCTGCGGCCAGGGCATCGCGCCAATCGGCGGCACTGCCGCTGGTGGGCAGGCGCCGCGCTGGCGCGGCGCCGGCGGGCAGGTTGGCGTCGAGTTGCAGCACGGCCTGCAAGGTCTGCGGGCCGAGGTCGTCAGACAGCGCATTCAGGCGCGCGCCGTCGATGCACTGCTGCAGTTCGGCGGCGTGCCAGCAGGCCCCCAGTGCGCGCTGCCACGCTCCGGGCGGTTGCGCGGCAACGGCCCAGGCCGGCCACTGCCGCAGGCTGGCCCATGCCAGCCGCGGCTGGCCGGCAGCGGCAGCGAGCTCTGCGGCCTGCACGGCGCGCTGACCGGCCAGCAGCCCGGGCCCGACCGGCCGCTGCGTCTGGGTTGGACGGGTGGGTGACTCAGTCATGCTGGCGCATGCGTGGGTTGGCCACGCCGGTGTTCGCTACGGTGGCCAGCGCGCCGCCGTGGGCGGAGGCTTGCGGGACGCTGGCAACGACCGCGGGCATCCGCCGCCGTTGCCAGCCCCAGAGGGCACCACCGGCCAGCAGCGCCGTGCCACCCAGGCCGGCAGCGGCCATCAGCGGCACGCTCAGGCCGGCAAGCAAGGTCGGTTCGGTCTGGCTGGCACGCAGAGCCGTGCCGCCCCATGGCTCGGCGGCGAAGGTGACGACGGTGACCGACTCGTACGGCAGCCCCTCGATCGCATTCACGACCAGGGCCTTGATCGACCCCAGTTGCGGGCTCAGGTCGAGCCCGGGGCGATGCTTGATGAACACCGATGCCGCCGAAGTCTCGGGCTTCTCGGTGAAGCGCCGCTTTTCCGGCACGGCCAGGTGGACGCGGGCGAGCACCACGCCGTCGATGCTCTGGATGGTGGTCGCCAATTCCTGCGCCAGCGCGTGCATGAAGCGTGCACGTTCTTCGAGCTGAGTCGTGACAAAGCCGTCTTTCTTGAACACGCCGCCCAGCGTGTCGTGCTCGTCGCGCGGGTAGCCCGCACCATGCAGCAGTTCCACGGCGCGGGAAAAGCCGCTGGCCGGCACCATCAGCGCGAAGCTCAGGCCTTCCTTGCCCTTCTGCTTGTCGGCGTCGATGCCCTGGTTGCGCAGCAGCGCCACCATTTCGTTGGCCTGGCGCTCGCTGAGCTGGCCGTACAGCTCCTGCTGCGAGCAGCCCACGAGCGCCAAAACGAAGGCGATCAAGCCAAGGCGCCGAACCGACACCCAGCCAAGCTTTCCACCACGGAACCGGCTCTGCCGGGCCGTAGGCGGGCGGCCTGCGGCGAGGACGCCGTAGGCGCTTGCAGGCGAGGAACAGTCCGCAGGGACTGTTCCTCGTCCAGCTCGCCCCCCTCGGGGGGGTGCGAGCGCCAGCGAGCTTGGGGGCGCCATATCAAGCCTGCTGCCGGAACAACTGCTGCAGACCGTCCGACGTGCGGTTGGCAACGTTGGCGGTGAGCTGGCTGTGGAACATGAACTCCTGGCACTTCACCGTGAGCATCACCATCTCGCCCGGTGTGAGGTCGGTGCCGGCCTGCATCGCCGCCTGGGCATGCTGCGACAGCTGGGCGGCTTCGGTGTTCAGCTGTTCGAGCGGCCTGAACACCGCCTGCAGGGCGGCGTTCGGGGCCGAGGCGGCGCGCGCCTCCATGCGCTGGCCGGCGCCGGCCAGGGCTTGATTGAAGGCCGACAGGTCTGTCAGCGAGGCGCCGTAGCCGACCTGGACCTGGGCCGTGGCCGCTGGCGCGGCGGCCAGGCCCGGGGCGACGGCAGGCGCCACTGCGGCACTGAAGCTGGTCATGGCTGCGCTCCTGGCTTACTGCTTGCGGGCCATGGTTTCCAGTGCCGAGCCCACCGACGAGATGCCGGTGTGCGCGCTCTGCGACAGGAAGCCCATCTGCAGCGACTGCGCCGACAATTGCGTGATCGTGGCCGGCCTGTCGTCGCCGCCGCTGATCTGCGCGGCCGTCTGCTCCATTTCAGTGGCCTTGGCGTCCAGGGTCTTGCCCCAGGCCTCGGCCATCAGTTCGAACCACTTGCTGCCGCTGCTGGACGAACTGCCTGCGGCGGGGGCGGCGGCGACCAGGCTCATGGGGTTGATGCTGTTGCTCATGCGGTACTCCAGGGTGGGTTGGGAAACTTCTCGCTTCAGGGGCATCAGAAGGCGAGGGCCGTGTTCAGGCCCTCGCGTTCCAATTGGACGTGGCCATCGGCAATGGCCAGGATGCGGTGGCCGGTGGGCAACAGCGCACCGATGAAGTAGCGCGTGCCGTCCTGCGTGGCGACGTAGGGCTCGTCACCGGTGACGATGGACGCGACACGCTTGCCCGGGTCGTCCAGCGCCGGCACGGGGCTGGGTACGCCCGGCGGCGGCGCATTGCGGGTGTCGAGCAGGTTCAGGCCTTGCACATCGCGGCGCACGGCTTTTTCGACGTTCGGCAGCGCCGAGGCGTCGGCCAGCGCCGTGTTCACGCGAACGCGGCCGGGGCCCAGCGTTTGCACCTGCGCGCTGATGCCGTGCACGCGGTAGACGTCCTGCACCGCCTGGGCCAGGTTCTCGTTGATCCAGACCGCAAACCGCGGCTGCAGCCCCTGGCCCGCGAGAAGGCTCTCGGCGCGCGTGCGCTGGGCATGGGTGTCCAGGTAGCCCTCGACCACCGGGTCGGCATGGCCGGCGGGCAGGCTGACGGTGACGGCCGTCATGCCCGCGGCGTGCAACGTGGCCTGGGCGCGCTGGGCCAGCGCCTCGGGTCGTGGCGAAGCCGGTGCAATGGCCATGGCCAGTGCCCACATCGACACCGACGCCAGCACGACGGCACCACCGCCTGTGACCAGACGGCGGCCCCAGCCACGCAGCCGTGCCGGCGTGGGGGCGGGTGGTGCTGCTGGCCGTGCGGGGGCCGCCTGGCTGGCGCTGGCCGGTGCTGCTTCCCAAGCGCCCTGCGGACCCGCCGCCAACGTCGTGCCAGCCAGTTGCCACGGCGTGGTCCACGGCACGATCCGGCTTTCGCCAGCGGCCAGCGCGACGCCGTCCACCGCCACCTGGCCGCTCTGTGCCTGCAGCAGGATGCCTTCCGGCCGCAGGCTGATGCTGGCGCGGCCTTCCCCGCCACTCCGGCCTTCGCCGTTCCCGCCGGGCTGGCGCAGCACGATGTCGGCGCCGACGTCGGTGCCGATGCTGTAGCTGCGCTCAGGCAGCAACGCCAGCATGGCGCCGCTCTGCGGGCCGGCCAGCACCCGCAGTTCACGGGCGTCGATGCCGGGGTCTTGAGCCAGGGGCGTGGTCATGCGAAACCTCCGGTGAGTGCGGGCCAGGCTTGTGTCAAGGGCGTCACGGCCGCAGGCGGTGGCGCCGGTTCGTTGGATGGGGTGCTCGGCATGGGCGCGGTGACTGGCGTTTCCGCAGCGGGTGCAGCGACCGCGCGCCTCGCCGGCACCAGCCGCGGGGCAATGAGGAACAGTCGTTCGGTGCGGCGCGAACCTTCGCTGCTGGTCTTGAACAGGTGGCCCAGCAGGGGGATGTCGCCCAGGAAAGGCACCTTCGTCACGCCGTTGCTGCTGGCTTCACGGGTGAGGCCGCCGATGAGCAGGCTCTCGCCTTCGAAGATCAGGGCCTGGGTGCTGATGGTGGCGCGGTCGACGATGGGGATCTGGTCGACCTGTGCGCCCGACAGGCTGCCGTCGTCGATGGCCACCAGCAGCTTGATGCGCACGTCGTTGCCGTCACGGAAGACATGTGGCGTCACCCGCAACGTGGTGCCGGCCGACACCGAGAACAGGTCGACCTCGTCGCGGCCCGCGACGCGCACGTAGAACGTGCGGCTGGTGTCGAACACGGCCTCGACGTTGGACAGCGTCAGCACCTGCGGGCTGGACACCACGCGCGCTGCGCCGTTCTCCTGCAAGGCGTTGATGCGCAAGGCGAGTTCATTGCCGCCGCCGAGCACGGCCGAGAGGAAGCCGCCCTTGCCCGATGGCGTGATCTGCTCGGGTGCCGTGGTGCCGGACAAGCGCAGGTCGCTGGCCGAGCCGTTGCCGAAGAGGAACGAGCCGCGCGAGCTGTTCAACCGCCAGTTGATGCCGAGCTCGCGCATGCGGTCGGTGTCGATGTCGATGATGCGGGCCTCGATTTCCAGGGCCTGTGGCTCGACGTCGAGAGCCTGGATGAGTTGCCGGTATTGCGACAGCCGCTCGGGTGCGTCGCGCACGATCACGGCGTTCAGGCGTGTGTCGGCTTCCACCCGTGCCAGCGCCGGGTCGGTGCCGGGGGCCGGCAGGCTGAGTTCCGTGGCCGCAGCGCCCGGAGCGGCGCCAGCGCGGGCGTTGTCGGCGGCGTAGGCCGCCAGCAGCGCAGCCACCGAGCCGTTGTTGCTGCCCGGCGCCTGCGCCGGTGCCGCCATGGACGTGCTGGCCTGGCCGATGAGACCCTGGCCGCGCAGCTTCGGCACGGTCGGCGCCTGCCGCTGTTCGTTGAGGCTGACCTGGATCTGGCTGCTGCTCTGGCCCGTCATCAGCGCGCGCACGATCGAAGCGACACCCGGTACCACCACCTGGCGGCCGCCAAAGCCCACCGACACATCGTGCGCCCAGGCGTAGCGCAGGAAATGCACGTCGAAGCCCTGCGGCGGCCGGGCCACGCTGGCGGCTGCCTGGCCGCGCGCCAGTTCTTCGACCTGTTCGATGAATCGGCGCGAACCGGTGGCCACCAGAGTGCCTTCGGCCGTCGTGCGCAAGCTGTGACGCGCGTCGATCATGCGCAGCTCGCGGGCCAGGCGCACGATGCGGTCGGCCACGCCGGCGCCCAGCGGCAGGGTGCGCGTGGTCAGTTCACCGGGCGTGGCGACATGCAGCACGGCGCCGTCGTAGTAGCCCACCAGGTTGAAGCTGCGCGAGATGCTCGCCCAGACCCGCGCAGCGTCACCGCGAAAGTTGCCATTGACGGCGCCACGCGCTTTCTCGCTGACGACGACGGGCACGTCGATCAGGCCGAACAAGTCTTCCAGGAAGCGTGCCACGGGCAGCTCACGTGCGGTCAGCTGCACTTCACGTTCGGCGAACGGGATCGGCGCGGCCTGGGCGGTGCCCGACAAGCCGGATGCCAGCCCCGCCAGGCAGGCCAGACCCGCGACGAGGGCCAGCCGCAGCCGCCGGTTTCGGCTGCCGGGCTGCAGCCGCGGGGCATGTATGGAATGTGTGGACATGGCGCTGGGTTGGGCGTGGTGCATGGGCGGTTGGCGGTCAGGCAGCTTCGAGCTGCACGGTGTCTTCCAGCCCCACGCGCTGCAGCACCTGCAGCTGAAGGGTGGGCATCAGTTCGTGGTAGCTGAGCACGGGGGTGTCGAAGCACTCGACCTCGATCAGCTTGCGGACGTGGCGCCGCACGTCCACCGCGGTGACCAGGGCGGCGGGCCGGCTGGCATGCACCGCCTGCACCAGACGCTGCATCGTCGCCTGCGCCTGCATCGGGTCGAGTGCCAGCGACTGCTGCCCGTTGCTGACGCGGATGGCCGCGCGCAACTGCTCTTCGAATTCAGGGGCCAGCAGCACGGCACGCAGCGTGCCGTTCGGCGCCACCCGGTGGCTGGTCTGGCGCTTCACGGCGATGCGCGCCAGTTCGGTCAAGGCATAGACGTCCTTCTCGCGCTGGGCGGCGTCGGCCAGTGCTTCGAGAATGTCGCGCTGGTTGCGGATCGGCACTTCTTCCTCGACCAGCCGGCGCAGGATCTCGGCGACTCGGGCCAGTGGCAGCGCGCGCAGGACTTCCTTGACCACATCGGGGTAGTCGATGCCGGCGCGGGTGAGCATCGCGCCTGTTTCCTGGGTGCCCAGAAACAATGTGGCGTGCCGGCGCAGAGCCTGCCAGCAGGCCTGGGCCAGCGCTTGCGGCAAGTCGTCGGCGGGTAGCTGGCCCGCAGCAATCGGTACCTCGAAGGCAAGCAGGCGCCAGCCGTTTTCGAGCGCATTGTCGGCGGGCAGGTCATCGCGGGCCAGGGTGTGCACCGCCACGCGTGGCAGCAGCAGTCCCAGCTGCAGCTGCACGCGGTCGAGCATGGCTTGCAGAGCCTGCACCAGCTCGGCGGCCTGGGTGGCGGAGAGGGCTGCTCGCGGCAGTTCCAGCAGCAGAGGGACGGTGGGTTGCACGTCGGCGACCTGCGTCGCGAGCACGGGCGCCGAAGGCTCGGGTGCGCGCATCGACTGCACTGCGGGCCGGGCCAGCCGTGTGGCGTGGCCGCGCAGCTCGGGCGTGAGCCAGGCGCCGACGCCGCCCAGCAACAAGGCCAGCACGATGAACACAGCGGCCGGGAAGCCCGGCACCATGGCCATCAGCAGGCACACGCCGCCAGCCACCAGCAGCACCCGCGGCTTGGCACCCACCTGGCGGCCGATGGCGTCGCCCAGGTGGCGGTCGCGGTCTTCGTCGGTGGCACGGGTGACGATCAAGCCGGCGGCCATCGCGCTGAGCAGTGCCGGAATCTGCGAGACCAGGCCGTCGCCGATGGTCAGGATCGAATACGTGTGCATCGCAGCGCCCAGTGGCATGTCGCGCTGCAGGGTTCCAACCGCCAGGCCGCCGAGCATGTTGACGACGACGATGACGATGCTGGCGATGGCGTCGCCCTTGACGAACTTCATCGCGCCGTCAAGGCTGCCGTGCAGCTTGCTTTCGAGCTCGATCTCGCGGCGCTTGCGGCGCGCCTCGTCCTTGTCGATCAGTCCTGAGCGCAGGTCGCTGTCGATCGACAGCTGCTTGCCGGGCATGGCGTCCAGCGTGAAACGTGCTGCCACTTCGGCCACGCGCTCGGCGCCCTTGGCAATGACGATGAACTGGACGACGATGATGATGAGGAACACCACCAGCCCGACCACGAGATTGCCACCCGCCACCATGCGACCGAAGGTATCGATGATGTGGCCGGCATCGCCTTCGAGCAGGATCATGCGCGTGGTCGCGATCGACAGCGCCAGCCGGAACAGCGTCGTCAGCAGCAGCACACTGGGAAATACCGAGAATTCCAGCGGCGAACGCACGTAGATCGCCACCAGCAGCAGCATCACGCCAGTGCAGATGTTGACGGCCACCAGCATGTCCACCAGCAAGGTGGGCAGCGGCAGGACCATCATCGCCACGACGGCGATGACCCCGGCCACGAGCGCCAGGTCGCCATAGCGCGAGAGCGCGTTGCCGGGCTTGTTCGCGACCGAGGCGAAATAGCGCGACAGACTCACCGCAAGCCCCCCGCTGCCTGCCGAAGCAGGCTGTATTCGTGCAGCACCTTGCGCACATAGGCCTGGGTCTCGGCATAGGGCGGGATGCGGCGGCCGTGGCGTTCGACCGCGCCTTCGCCGGCGTTGTAGGCCGCCAGCACGAGCTGCAGGTCGCCCGGGAAGCGCCGCTTGAGGACATTGAGATAGCGGGCACTAACTTCGAGATTGATGGGCACGATGTGTAGCGATTCGGCGCTGACCACACCGAAGCGCGCACCAGTGGCCGGCATCACCTGCATCAAGCCGCGGGCGCCGGCATGGGACACCGCCGCCGGGTTGTGGCGCGATTCGACGCGGGCGATGGCGTGCAGCAGCAGCGGGTCGATCTGGTTGCCGGCGGCAACACGGTCGATCTCCGGCGCCAGCTGCACGGCACGCACCAGTGGCGCAGGCAGCGGTCGAGAGGTCGAAACTGGCGCGGGGCCCGGGCTCCCTTTCATGCCCTTGATGCCCTTTTTCAGCAAGGGCGCTGCCGCGCCTGTTGCGGGGGCTGCCGGCGCCACGGGCGCAGGGGTGGCTTCAGGGGCGTACAGCTGCAGCTGGCGCGCGTGGCTCGTGGCCGGTGCCACGCGCTGTTGTGGCGGCTCGACCAAGCCGCAGGCAGCACGCCCCAGCGGGAAATGTCCGCCGCCGCGTGCAGCCGCTGCTGTCAGCGCGGCGCAGCTCGCGGCGTCCAGCGTCAGTTCGGCAGCACCGGCACGGGGCAGGACACAAGCCGCGACACCCAGTGCAGCGATCAGCCGCAAGGGGCTGGTGGCAAGTCCATGACAATGGCGTTTCACGGCAGGCACTCAGGCTCCCGGGCATGGTCGATGGTTGGGTGGAAGGCGCTGGCCGCAGTCGGTGCGGCATGCGCCGGTTGCAGCAACTGCGCAAGACTCAACACTACCGGGTGAGTGCGAAATCCGTGATGTCGGTCACGCTTCAGCCGTTTCTAGTTGTTTCTGGCGCGTCACCTGGCTCCTTCTTTATGGCGTTAGACAAACCGCCTTCGTGCCACTGAAACGAACAGTTACAGCGACGACGGCACCCGCGCGTTTTGGCCTGCAGCATCGGCCATCGTTGACTCATCGAGGGGTGGTCATGGCCGACAAGAACGACGGCGGCGACAAGACCGAACAGCCGACGTCGAAGAAGCTGCAGGATGCCCGCAAGAAGGGCCAGGTACCGAAGAGCCGCGACCTGACGAGCACGGTCACCCTGCTCGCCTGGCTGGGCGTGCTCATCATGGCCAGTGGCTTCATCGCGCGGCAGTTTCTGGCACTGATGCAGGCTTCGCTGGATGCCATGTCGCAGCCTTTCGATCTGGCCGCGCCGGCGCTGGGCACGCTGGCCTGGCAGACCGGCGTGCTGGTGACGGTGCTGGCGGTGCTGCCCGCGGTGCTGGTGGGCATCCTGGCCGAATTCCTGCAGGCCGGGCCGGTGTTCAGTGCCGACAAGCTGAAACCGCAGGCCGAACACCTGAACCCGGTCGAGGGCATCAAGCGCATGTTCACGATGGACAACGTGATCGAGGTGATCAAGTCGCTGGCAAAGACGGCCTTGCTGCTGGGCATAGGCTGGCTCGTGCTGCGTGCGGCGGTGCCCGACGCCGCCCGCCTGCTCAGCGCTCCGGGTGGGGTAGCGCCGCTGAGTGCCCTGCTCGAAGACGTGACCCTGCAGACCGTGATCTGGACGCTGGTGACCTTCCTGCTCGTGGCGGCGCTGGACATCGCCTACCAACGCCATTCGTTCACAAAGAAGCTGCGCATGAGCCTGCGCGACATCAAGCAGGAATCCAAGGAGGCCGAAGGCGACCCACACGTCAAGCAGCATCGCAAGCAGGCCCACCAGGAGTGGACCCAGCGCAATGCCCAGCAGGCCGCGCGCCAGGCGAACGTGCTCGTGGTCAACCCCACCCATGTGGCGATCGCCATCGACTACGACCGCGACAGCTGCCCGGTACCCACCGTCAGCGCCAAGGGCGAGGACCACGTTGCCCGCGCGATGCGCGAAGCCGCGGAGGAAGCCGGCGTACCGATCGTGCGCAACGTGCCGCTGGCCCGCGACCTGCTGGCGCGGGGCGAGGTGGGTGAGCTGGTGCCCGCCGATCTCTTCGACATCGTGGCCGAGGTCATCCTGTGGGCGCGTGAAGTCCGCCAGACGCTGGAAGGCCAGGCCGACGCTTCGCGCCGCATCGTGGCACCGGGCGAAGACCTGACACGCTACGGCGACGCGCCGGGGGCGCCGCCATGACGGCCCCGTCGACGGGATGGTTACCGCAACTGCTGGCCACCGGCCTGGCGCTGGCGCTCGTGCTCGGTCTGGCCTGGCTGGTCCTGCGCACATTGCGCCGCCTGCAGCCTGGCCTGGGTGGTCGCACGGCGGGTGTGCCGCAGGTGCTGCACAGCGCCGGGCTGGGCCCGCGCGAACGCCTGGTGCTGGTGCAGCACCGGGGCCGGGAATACCTGCTGGGGGTCAGCGCCGGGGGCGTTCAGCTGATCGACCGCTGGGAGGCGTCGGCGTCGGCGTCGGCGGCTGGGGCGCCTGAGGCGGGTGGTGGGATGGCGTCTCCGTCGTCTGGCCCGGGCTGAACCCGGGCGCCAGCCAGTCCTTCGGGCGGACGACTCGAACGCCCAGGCTGCGTGCGCGCCGGGCCAGTTTCAGCAGAGCTCGGTCGTGCGTCAGCAGGCAGTACGCGCGCTGGGTGACGGCCAGGTCGATGAACACCTGATCGTCGGGGTCGCTGCAAGCCAGCCGCTGGCCGGCACCGGGCTGAGGGTTCGGCAGGAGCCGGCAGTGGTGGTCGTAGATGGCAAGTGCTGCGTCCGCGTCGACCAGCCAGCGCGCCAGGCTGGCGTGGCGCAACATGTGCGAGAGTTCGTCGCGCATCGCGGCGCAAGACAGGAGCCGCACCCGACCTTCGGCGAGCGCCTGGCCAACGGCTTGCGCACCGGAATCACGGAAAACCAGCCAGTCCAGGCAGGCGTTCGTGTCCAGAACCAGCCGCCGGCTGTTTTCATCGGGTCCTTCGGGGGCGTTCAGGTGCAAAAGGAGGCTTTCTTGCTCCACGTGCGCGAGCGGCTTATACTAGAAGGCTTTTCGGCAGACTTTGCTGCGCTTCATGCTGCGCGGCACCCTGGCTGCAACTTCCAAGAAACCGAGCAGACACCCACGTGGGAATCTGCCCATTTCGACGGGGCGGCACTAGCGGCGATGGGTAACAAGACCCATGAAAGTTGCTCGGAGAGAGTCAAGAGAGAGCCCGAAAGGGCAGGGCCGAGGGCGAACGCCAGCGGCCTGGCCAGCCGGTCGGGGGCTCTCAAGCGTAGCTTCAAACGGGAACAAGTTACTTTTATGCCAACCATCAACCAGCTCGTGCGCCACGGCCGTCAGGTCGAAGCCACCAAGAGCAAATCGCCTGCGATGCAGAACAGCCCGCAGCGCCGCGGCGTCTGCACCCGCGTCTACACCACCACCCCCAAGAAGCCGAACTCGGCCCTGCGGAAGGTCGCCAAGGTGCGCCTGACCAACGGGTTCGAGATCATCAGCTACATCGGTGGCGAGGGTCACAACCTGCAAGAGCACAGCGTCGTGCTGGTGCGCGGCGGCCGGGTCAAGGACCTGCCTGGCGTGCGCTACCACATCGTGCGCGGCTCGCTTGACCTGCAAGGCGTCAAGGACCGCAAGCAATCTCGTTCGAAGTACGGCGCCAAGCGCCCGAAAAAGGCGTAAATCCCAGGCCTAGCAGCCTAGTAAGTGAAGGGCCTCGATGGCCTTTCGCGGTGGCGGCCAGATGGCCGCACCAACTGAAACCGAAGAAGGAAGAACGAAATGCCACGTCGCCGCGAAGTACCCAAGCGCGAGATCCTGCCCGACCCGAAGTTCGGTTCCGTCGATCTGTCCAAGTTCATGAACGTCATCATGGAATCGGGCAAGAAGGCCATCGCCGAGCGCATCATCTACGGTGCCCTCGAGCAGGTCGAAACCAAGTCCGGCAAGGACCCGCTTGAAATCTTCATGCTCGCCATGAACAACATCAAGCCGATGGTCGAAGTCAAGTCCCGCCGTGTGGGCGGTGCGAACTACCAAGTTCCCGTGGAAGTTCGCCCCGTTCGCCGGCAGGCCCTGGCCATGCGCTGGTTGAAGGAAAGCGCGCGCAAGCGCGGCGAGAAGTCGATGGCTGCGCGCCTGGCCAATGAGCTGCTGGAAGCCAGCGAAGGCCGCGGCGGCGCCATGAAGAAGCGCGACGAAGTGCACCGCATGGCCGAAGCGAACAAGGCGTTCTCGCACTTCCGTTTCTAAATCGCCGAGCGCGAGTTCAAGGCGACTGCACCTTCCCTGTTAGGCCTCAAGCCGCTCTTTCGGGTTAACACCAACCCGAGGGCGGCATCTGATTTTTGGAGATAGACCATGGCCCGCAAGACCCCCATCGAGCGCTACCGCAACATCGGTATCAGCGCGCACATCGACGCCGGCAAGACGACCACCACCGAGCGCATCCTGTTCTACACGGGTGTGAATCACAAGATCGGTGAAGTGCACGACGGCGCGGCCACGATGGACTGGATGGAGCAGGAGCAGGAGCGTGGCATCACGATCACCTCGGCTGCGACCACCTGCTTCTGGAAGGGCATGGACATGTCCTACCCGGAGCACCGCTTCAACATCATCGACACCCCCGGACACGTCGACTTCACCATCGAGGTGGAGCGTTCGATGCGTGTGCTGGACGGTGCCTGCATGGTTTACTGCGCCGTGGGTGGCGTGCAGCCGCAGTCGGAGACTGTCTGGCGCCAGGCCACCAAGTACAAGGTGCCGCGTCTGGCGTTCGTCAACAAGATGGACCGCACGGGTGCCAACTTCTTCAAGGTCTACGACCAGATGAAGCTGCGCCTGAAGGCCAACCCCGTGCCCATCGTCGTGCCCATCGGCGCCGAAGAGAACTTCACTGGCGTGATCGACCTCATCAAGATGAAGGCGATCATCTGGGACGAGGCCTCGCAAGGCATGAAGTTCGAGTTCATGGACATCCCCGCCGAGTTGCTGGCCGACGCCCAGAAGTGGCGCGAGAACATGATCGAGGCCGCCGCTGAGTCCAGCGAAGACCTGATGAACAAGTATCTGGAATCGGGCGAGTTGTCCGAGGAAGAGATCAAGCTCGGCATTCGCGCGCGCACCCTGGCTGCCGAAATCCAGCCCATGTTCTGTGGCACCGCCTTCAAGAACAAGGGCGTGCAGCGCATGCTCGACGGCGTCATCGACTTCCTGCCTTCGCCGATCGACGTGCCGCCGGTGCCTGGCACCGACGAGGACGACAAGCCTGTGACGCGCAAGGCCGACGACAGCGAGAAGTTCTCGGCCCTGGCGTTCAAGCTGATGACCGACCCGTATGTCGGCCAGCTGACGTTCGTGCGTGTGTATTCCGGCGTGCTGAAGAGCGGCGATTCGGTCTACAACCCGATTCGCGGCAAGAAGGAGCGCATCGGCCGGATCCTGCAGATGCATGCCAACCAGCGCGAGGAAATCAAGGAAATTCTGGCCGGCGACATCGCCGCCTGCGTGGGCCTGAAGGACGTCACCACAGGCGAGACCCTGTGCGACCCGGAAAGCATCATCACGCTCGAAAAGATGATCTTCCCCGAGCCGGTGATCTCGCAGGCTGTCGAGCCCAAGACCAAGGCCGACCAGGAGAAAATGGGTATCGCGCTGGGCCGTCTGGCCGCCGAAGACCCGTCGTTCCGCCTGCGTACCGACGAGGAATCGGGTCAGACCATCATTTCCGGGATGGGCGAGCTGCACCTGGAAATCATCGTCGACCGTATGAAGCGCGAATTTGGCGTGGAAGCCAACGTCGGCAAGCCGCAGGTGGCCTACCGCGAGACCATCCGCAAGGCCGTGTCCGACGTGGAAGGCAAGTTCGTGCGTCAGTCGGGCGGCAAGGGCCAGTACGGCCACGTCGTGCTGAAGGTCGAGCCGCAGGAGCCGGGCAAGGGTTTCGAGTTCGTCGACGCCATCAAGGGTGGCGTGGTGCCGCGTGAGTTCATTCCGGCCGTCAAGAAGGGCATCGAAGACACGCTGCCCAGCGGCGTGCTCGCCGGTTACCCGGTGGTCGACGTCAAGGTCACGCTGACCTTCGGCTCGTACCACGAGGTCGACTCGAACGAAAACGCGTTCAAGATGGCCGCCAGCATGGGCTTCAAGGACGGTTGCCGCAAGGCCAGCCCGGTGATTCTCGAGCCGATGATGGCCGTGGAAGTGGAAACGCCGGAAGACTACGCCGGTGGCGTGATGGGTGACCTGTCCAGCCGCCGCGGCATGGTCCAGGGCATGGACGACATGGCCGGTGGTGGCAAGGTCATCAAGGCCGAAGTACCGTTGTCGGAAATGTTCGGCTACAGCACGACGCTGCGCTCGATGAGCCAGGGCCGCGCGACGTACACGATGGAGTTCAAGCACTACGCCGAAGCTCCCAAGAACGTCGCCGACGCCATCATCACCGCGCGCGGCAAGTAATCCAGAGTCAAGCAACGAAGCCGGTCTTCGCGGGGTTGCCGCCTGCTGCCAGTGGCAGGTGAATCAACGGCCCCGCGGAAACCTTAAACACATCACTGGCAACTGCTCTTTCTTTCGGAGAAATGAAAAATGGCAAAAGGTAAATTCGAACGCACCAAGCCGCACGTGAACGTGGGCACGATCGGTCACGTTGACCATGGCAAGACCACGCTGACGGCGGCGATCACGACGATCCTGGCGGCCAAG
>JALHPF010000038.1 GCA_022842595.1 Rubrivivax sp. | reverse complement strand
TGCTCTTCCGATCTGGCCAGCATCGGCCTGCGCATGCCCGCCCACCCGGTGGCGCTGGCGCTGCTGCGCGAGGCCGCGGCGCTGGGGGTGGCCGGCGTCGCAGCGCCCAGTGCCAATCGGTTCGGGCGTGTCAGCCCCACCACGGCAGACCATGTCGTGCAGGAATTCGGCAGCGCGCTGTGGGTGCTCGATGGCGGTGCCTGCGAAGTGGGGATCGAATCGGCCATCGTCGACTGCACCCGCGAGCCGCCCTCGCTGCTGCGCCCCGGGCAGCTGGGTCGCCAACAGCTCGAATGGCAGCTCGGCCTGGTGCTGGGTGGCCAGGATGCCTTGTCGCCACGGTCGCCAGGCACACTCGCGGCGCACTACGCCCCCGGGGCCAGCGTTCGCCTGCTGCCGGCCGCCGCCTTGGGCCCGGCGCTGGCGGCGCTGCCCCAGGGGCCGCAGGGCGCCGCTGTATATTCACGGCGCGAGCCCGGCGCTGCAGGGTCCGTCAGGGCCTGGCGGCGGATGCCGGAAACGGCCGCTGAGGCGGCCCACGAGCTTTTCAGCGTTTTGCGCGAATTCGACGCGCTGGGCGTGGACTGCATCCTCGTCGAGGAACTGCCCACCAGCCCTGAATGGGACGGTGTGCGCGACCGGCTGCAGCGCGCCGCGGCCGCCTGAACCCCCTTGCCCCTGTCCCGACCGATTTCCCGATTCCCCGGAGCCCCGATGATCCTCAGCAGCCAGGCCCAGCGCCTGCTTCAGCGACTTGTTCGGAGCCTGTCCTTGCGCTTCCCCCGTTCGTTCCTGCCACGCTCCGCGGCTGTCGCCGGCCTGGTTCTGCTGTCCGCCTGCGGTGGCGGCACGTCGCAGGTCGAGACCTTCCAGCCGTTGCGCTACTTTGCCTTCGGCGACGAAACCAGCGTGCTCGAAACCGGCGGTCGCAAGTACGCCGTCAACGCCCTGGACAGCAGCGGCCGGCTCGACTGCGCGCAGCAGCCCATCTGGGTTCAGCAGGTGGCCAGCGCCTATGGCTTTGCCTTCGCGGAATGCAATCCGACGTTCCTGCCCGACACCAATGCGCGCATGCTGGCACGCGCTGGCGCCAAGGCCCGCGACGTGACGGCGCAGGTCGAGGCGCAGGTGGCCGCCGGCGGCTTCCGCGACAAGGATCTGGCGACGGTGCTGGTCGGCGCGAACGACGTTCTCGAGCTCTACAGCCAGTATCCGGCCCGTTCCGCTGCCAGTCTGCTGGCCGATGCCCGCGGCCGTGGCGGGGTGCTGGCGCAGACTGTGAACCGGCTCGTGGGGCTGGGCGTGAAGGTGGTGGTCTCGACCGTGCCGGACATGGGGCTCACGCCCTTCGGCCGCGCCCAGAAGCGCGCGTTCGAGGACATCGACCGGGCCGCATTCCTGACCAATCTGACCGCCGCGTTCAACGAACAGCTGGGGGTCAGCGTCGTGCTCGACGGCCGGTTCGTGGGCCTGGTGCAGGCCGACCTGCAATTCCAGGCGATCGATCGCTCGCCCCCCAGTTTCGGCATTGCCGACAACGTCAACCCCGTCTGCACCGTGGCCCTGCCGCAGTGCACGACAGCCACTCTGGTGACCGGCGGCGATCCCGCGGTCTATCTCTGGGCCGACGACACCCGCATTGCAACCGCCGGGCATGCGCAGCTGGCCCAGCTGGCCGTGGACCGGGCCCAGCGCAACCCGTTCTGAACGACCCCGTGGCCGCGCCTGAAGGGTGCGGCCCTCGACTGGCGCTCAGCGCAGGGGGGCGTCGCGCATGGTCCACTGCACCAGCGCGTCCAGCGCCGGCCGCGCTGCGCCGGCCTGGGCGTGGTTGACGATGGCCACCAGCACATAACGCCGGCCGCTGTTAGACAGCACGTAGCCCGCCACGCCGGCCACGTCGCGCAGCGACCCGGTTTTCAGATGCGCCCGACCGGCGGTGGCCTTGCTGCGCCGCAGGGTGCCGTCGACGCCGCTGATCGGCAGCGACGACATCAGCTCGCTCATCACCGGGCTGTCGTAGGCCTGCACGAGCACCTGCGTCAGCAGGCGGGCGCTGATGCGGTTGTCGCGTGACAGGCCCGAGCCGTTGTCGACGACGATGTCTCGTGCCTCGTCGCCGAGGCGCGCCTGCAACCAGGAACGCAGCGTCTCGCGGGCTCCTTCCAGCGTCGCCGGGCTGCCTGGCGTGGCCTGCAGCGCCAGTGTCAGGAACAGCTGCTGGGCCATCAGGTTGTTGCTGAACTTGTTGATGTCCCGCACCGTGTCCAGCAGCGGCCGCGACGCAAACTCGAAGCTCGGTGCCAAGCCCGGTGGTGCCGGGCCGTTGCGCACGCTGCCGGCGAGCGTGCCACCCAGGTCACGCCACAGGCCGCGAAGCAGCCGGGCGTCGAAGCTGGCGGGTTCGGGGTCGGCCACGGGCCAGTTCAGTTCACCGCAGGCCGCGCTGTAGCTACCGGCGAAGTGCGTGCGGGTCGGCTCGAAGCCGGCCTTCAGCGCGGCGCGCCAGTCGCCGCAGGGCCCGTTCACGAGCGGCACGCTGCGGTCGACAGCGTGGTCGGCCAGCGGTGGCTCGACGAGCACCCGCGCCAGTTTCGCAGTCGGGTCGGGCACGAAGCTGTAGATCTGGCTGCGCAGGTTCAACATCAGGGCGGCAGGCCCCACGTTGTAGGGGCGAAGGGGTTCGCCGTCGAAGTTGGCGGCGTCGGCCGCGGGCACTGCAAAGGCGGCCTGATCGATCACGATGTCGCCGCGGATCTCGCGCACGCCCAGCTGCTGGACGCGGCGCAGCAGCAGCCACAACCTTTCCTGGCTCAGCCCGGGGTCGCCACTGCCCTGGATGTGCAGGTCGCCTTCCAGCACGCCGGCCTGCACGGTTCCGCGTAGCCGCACGGGCGTCGACCACTGCCAGGCAGGGCCCAGGCGGTCCAGCGCTGCGGCGGTCGTCAGCAGCTTCATCAACGAAGCCGGGTTCACCGGCTGGCGCGCCTGGCGCTCCAGCACCCGCTCGCCGGTGCCGGCATCGTGAATCACCACCGACAGTGCCGATGACGGCAGTTGGGCGCGAAGCAGCGCCGCGTTCACTTCGGGCGGCAAGGGGCGGCCTTCGGCCTCGTCGGCCCGCGGCTTGGCCTGGGCCGTGATCGGCAAGGCAAGGGCAAGCGACAGAGCGAGACCCAGGGCAAAAGCAAGGGCGCTCGCCTGCCTCACCTGAAGCGCCATCAGGTGGCGGTCGCAGGGGGTATGCCCGGCGTGCGGGTTCAGTGTTCTCGGGCTCACAGCAGCGCCATGATGGCACGGCTAAACTTGGTCGCATGCCTTCCACGCCGATTGCGTCCGTGTCGCGGCACGCGTTCCGGACCGGTGCGTGGTGCGCTGCCGCGGTGCTGCTCATCTGGACCTCGTTCATCCTCGTGGCCCGCTCCAGCGCAACGCGCCACCTCACGCCTTTCGACATCGCCTGGCTGCGCTTCGCGTTCTCGGGTCTGCTGGTCCTGCCGCTCGTGGCCTGGCGCTGGCCGCGGTTGAAGGCCGGGCTGGGCGCCAGCCCCGCGCAGGCACTGCGGCGCGGGGCGGCGCTGGCGGCCACGGCCGGCATCGGCTATTGCATGCTGGCCTATTCCGGTTTCTTTTTCGCACCTGTGGCCCATGCCGCCGTGCTGCTGCCGGGTTCGCTGCCGCTCTGGACGGCCCTGCTGGCGTGGCTGTGGCTGGGCGAAGCCTTGAGCCGTGGGCGGGCGCTGGGCCTGGGTCTGATCGCGCTCGGGGGCCTGCTCGTCGGCGGCACCAGCCTGATGCAGGCCTTCGACGGTGGCGACACCTGGATCGGCGACCTGCTGTTCATGGCCGCCAGTCTCACCTGGGCCAGCTACGGTGTGATGTGCCGGCGCTGGCGGCTGGGCGCTGTCGACGCGACGCTCGCCATCGCGCTGGGCTGCCTGGTGAGCTACGTGCCGCTGTACGGCCTGGGTGTCGTCGCCGGCTGGGTGCCCAGCCGGCTGGCCCAGGCGCCGTGGGGCGAGATCGTGTTCCAGGCCACCTACCAGGGCGGCCTGGCCATGCTGGCGGCAGGCCTCGCCTACACCCAGGTGGTGCAGACCTTCGGACCGCTGAAGACGACGATGCTGACGGCGCTGGTGCCGCCGCTGGCCGCGTTGTCGGCCGTGCCCCTGCTGGGTGAGCCGCTGGGCATGGCCGCGCTCGGCGGCCTGCTGTGTGTCGGGCTGGGCCTGCTCGTCGGGCTGCGGGCGGCGGCGCCAGCCCCGCGGCTGGCCACCGCGCCGGTGGCGCCATGAACACGCCGCCAACCCTGCTGGCTTTCGATACCTCCACCGAACAGCTGGCCGTGGCGCTGGTGCAGGGTGACCGGCTGTGGTGCAGCAACGGCGACGGGGGCGCAAAGGCGTCGGCCAAGCTGCTGCCCCAGGCCCACGCGCTGCTGGCGCAGGCGCAGCTGGCCATGGGCGCGCTCGATGCGGTGGCCTTCGGCGCGGGCCCGGGCGCGTTCACCGGCCTGCGCACCAGCTGCGCCGTGGCGCAGGGGCTGGCCTACGGGCTCGGCTGCCCGCTGCTGGCCATCGACAGCCTGCTCATCGTGGCCGAGGACGCGCGAGCCCAGGCGAATGTGCCGGCCGACGCCGTCTTCGATGTCGCCGTGGCGATGGACGCACGCATGGACGAGGCCTATGCCGCCCGCTACGTTCACACAGCCGCCGGCTGGCACATCGTGCAGGCGCCGGGCTTGCTGACCCTGCCGGCGCTGCTGGCCACTTGGGCAGGCACGGGCGCACCCGCCTGGCGTGCCGGGTCGGCCTGGTCGGCGTTCGGCGACCGAGTAGGCAGCGAGCCAGGGCCACGCCAGTTCGATACCGAACTGGATCGCGCGGCGGCGCTCGCCCGCCTGGCCGCTGCAGCCTGGCAGGCCGGCAAGACCATCGACCCGGCAACGGCCTTGCCGGTCTACCTGCGCGACAAGGTCGCGCAGACCACAGCCGAACGCCAGGCCGTCCGCGAGTCCCGCCTGGCCGGAAGTGGCCAGCAGCCATGAGCGCCCGGCCCCAGACGCAGCAGACCCGCCGTGCGATGACGGTGCGTGATGTCGACGCCGTTGCCGCCATCGAAGCGCGCGCCTACAGCTTTCCCTGGACACGCGGCAATTTCATCGACTCGCTGGCCGCCGGCTATGCCGCTGAAGTCCTGCACGTGCTGGAAGCTGGCCAGGTGACGTTGGCCGGCTACTACGTGGCCCTGGCCGGGGTCGATGAACTGCATCTGCTGAACATCACCGTCGCCCCCGAATGGCAGGGCCAGGGCCTGGGGCTGGGCCTGCTGCACGCGGTCAGCGCACTGGGCCGCGACCGCGGCTTGTCGCAGCTGTTCCTGGAAGTGCGCGAAAGCAACCATCGGGCACGGGCGCTGTACCGGCGTTTCGGCTTCATCGAAGTCGGCATGCGGCGTGCCTACTACCCCGCCGCCAATGGCCGCGAAGACGCAGTCGTGATGCGCCTGGGCTTGTCCATGGCGGCAGGCGAAGCATGAGCTGGAACGATCGACAGGTGCAGATGCTGCGCGCCATGGGATTGCGCCTGTGGCTGCCTTCACCCGAGCCTTCACCCGAGCCTTCACCCGAGCCTGCACTCGCGCCTTCATCGCACCCCGAGCCCGAGCCCGGCCCGGACGCCCCAGGCCGAGGCGAAGCCCTTGCCCCCGCCCTGGCGGCCCGTGGCCGGCCGGTACCCCCGACACGGCCGACCACCGCGCCAGTCGCCGCGCCGACCGTGCTGCAGCCAGCCGCTGCTGCCGATGCTGGCGCACTCGACTGGACGGCGCTGCGCCAGGCCGTGGCGGGCTGCCGGGCCTGCGGGCTGTGTGAAAGCCGCACCCAGACGGTGTTCGGTACCGGCCACCTGCAGGCGCACTGGCTGATCGTCGGCGAGGCGCCAGGCGCCGAGGAGGACAAGCGCGGTGAACCTTTCGTCGGCGCCTCCGGCCAGCTGCTGGACACCATGCTGCAAACGCTGGGGCTGTCGCGCGATGCCGACGGCGACCCCGCGAAGCGGGCCTACATCGCCAACACGCTGAAGTGCCGGCCGCCGTCGAATCGCAATCCGCTGCCGGCAGAGCTTCAGCAGTGCGCGCCGTTCCTCCAGCGCCAGATCGAACTGCTGCAGCCGCGCATCATCCTCGCGATGGGCCGCTACGCCGCCCAGGCCTTGCTGCGCACCGACGCGCCACTGGGCCAGCTGCGCGGCCAGGTCCACCGCATGGGCGGCCGCCCGGTGGTCGTGACCTACCACCCCAGCTACCTGCTGCGCAGCCCCGGCGAGAAGGCCAAGGCGTGGGCTGACCTGTGCCTGGCGGCTTCGACACTGGAAGCCCTGCCGCCATGAAGCAGGCCCGCCGCTAGCGGGCCTGAGCCAACGCGGGGTGGAAGTCGTCGAAACCGGCGCGACACCTGTCCGCAGTCACGAAGTGCAGCGACTGGGATAACAGGGCCATGCAGTGGTCGTCGACGATAGCCAGATCCCTGGCAAAACCGGATCGGGGCCGGCACCGACGCCCATAGGCAGCGGCGCGATAAGACCACCCGTGCCGTGCAAGCAACTCACCCGAGCTTGTCGCCGCCCGTGCCCGGTTTCTTCGGTCTGTGCCAGCCGGGTATGGTGGATGCCCGGGCCCGGGCCACGGTCAACTGGCCTGCAGGCGCGTCTTTGCTGATGGTGGAACCGCCGCCGATCGTCGCGCCGTCGCCCAGCGCAACCGGCGCAACCAACACGCAATTGCTGCCCACGTGGACGTCATTGCCGATGACGGTGCGGTGTTTGTTCGCGCCGTCGTAGTTGGCCGTGATGCTGCCGGCACCGAAATTCACGCGCTCTCCGACCGTGGCATCGCCCAGGTAGGCCAGGTGGTTGGCCTTGGCACCGCGTGCCAGCGTGGAATTCTTGACCTCGACGAAATTCCCGATGTGCACTTCGTCGCCGAGCACGGCACCGGGCCGCAGCCGGGCGTAAGGCCCGATCAGCGCACCTGCGCCGACGCTCGCGTCCTCGATATGCGTGAAGGCATGAATCACGGCGCCGGTGCCGATGCGGGCTTGGCGGATGACGCAATTCGGGCCGACGCGCACGCCATCGGCCAGGGTGACCTCGCCTTCGAAGATGCAGTTGACGTCGATTTCCACGTCTTGCCCGCAGCGCAGGGTGCCGCGCACGTCCAGGCGGGCGGGGTCAGCCAGGCGCACGCCCTGGTCGTCCATCAGCGCCCGGGCGATGCGGCGCTGCACCTCGCGTTCCAGGCCGGCCAGCTGCGCGGCGTCGTTCACGCCTGCCACTTCGGTTTCGTCGGGTGTCACCTGCGCCAGTACCGGCATGCCTTCGGCCACGGCCATGCCGACGACGTCGGTCAGGTAGTACTCCTGCTGGGCGTTGTCGTTGCCCAGCGCCGCCACCCAGCGCTTCAGCGCTGCGGTGGGTGCCGCCATGATGCCGCTGTAGACCTCGGTGATCGCGCGCTGGGCCGGCGTCGCGTCCTTGTACTCGACGATCGCCTGCACGGCGCCCTGGCCGTCTCGCACGATGCGGCCGTAGCGCGCCGCATCGGCCGGCTCGAAACTCAGCAGCGCCAGCCGCTGCCCGCCGCAGGCCTGCAGCAGCGCGCGCGCACTCGCGGCACTGATCAACGGTACGTCGCCATAGAGGATGAGGGTCGTCGGCTGCGCGTCGTCCAGCAGCGGCGCGGCCTGCAGCACGGCATGGCCGGTGCCGAGCTGAGGCATCTGGCGCGCGAACAGGGCGCCGCTGGGTGCGGCGGCGGCTTCCACGAGCTCGGCCCCGTGGCCGGTGACGACGACGGTTCGTGCAGCCTCGAGCGCCGCGGCCGTGTCCAGCACATGCTGCAGCAGGGCACGCCCGGCCAGGCGATGCAGCACCTTGGGCAGGGCCGACTTCATTCGGGTACCCTTGCCCGCAGCCATGATCACCACGTTCAGCGCCATCACCATCTTCCGTTTTGCTGCCGCCCGCGCGGCCCGAGCCGGGATTATCGGCGCCCTTGCCATCGGCCTCGCAGGGATGCTTGCCGGCTGCAGCGCCCTGCGCCTGGGCTACAACACCGCGCCGCAGCTCAGCTGGTGGTGGCTGGACGGCCAGCTCGACTTCACCAGCGCGCAGTCACCCACGGCACGACAGTCGGTGGACGTCTTCTTCGACTGGCATCGCCGCACGCAGCTGCCGGAACTGGCCGCGCTGCTCGCCAGCGCGCAGCCCGCCCTGGCTGAAGCCACCACCCCCGACAACGCCTGTGCCTGGTACGGCCGGGTGCGTGACCGGCTGGAACCCAGCATCGACCGCGCGCTGGTGCAGGCGGCAGACATCGTGCCGACGCTGACCGAGGCCAACTTCAAGCACCTCGAACAGCGCTACGCCAAAGGCCAGCAGGAGATGCGCGGCGACTATCTGCAGGCCGACCCGGCCGAGCGCCGCGCCGAAGCCAGCAAGCGCACGATCAGCCGCGTCGAGCAGATTTACGGCAGCCTGGAAGAAGCGCAGCGCCGCGTCATCGCCGCTGGCCTGGCGCAGTCACCTTTCGACCCCGAGGCCTGGCTGGCCGAACGTCGGCGCCGCCAGGCCGATACCTTGCAGACCCTGCGCCGGCTGGTCGCTGAAAAAGCCGACCGCGACCAGCGCATCGCGGCCTTGCGCGCGCTGGCCGAACGCAGCCAGCTGTCGCCCGACCCGGCCTACCGTGCCTACCAGCGCAGGCTGACCCAATACAACTGCGAGTTTGCAGCCCAGGTCCACAACGCCACCACAGCTGCGCAGCGCCTGAAGGCTCAGCAGCGGCTGAAGGGCTGGGAAGACGACCTGCGTTCGCTCATTTCGCAGCCGGCAGCGCCACAGTGACCCGGCGCGGGTTCAAGCCGAGTTTCGGGAAGTCCACCAGCGCGGCTTCGAACATGGCCGACTGCAGGACCGGGTCGCCGCGGTAACTGCCCTCGTTGGTGGCCCGCGTCTCGTACAGCGGCTTGCCCGTTGCGCGGTCGCGGATCAGCACGGCCACTTCGCGGTCGTAGCGCGTGGGTTCGCTGTAGGCCAGGCTCCAGCGGGGGGACAGCAGGTAGCCGCGCCGCGGGAAGCCGAAGCCGGCCGACCACCACAGGCGTTCGTCCCAGTACGAGCCTTCGCTGCGCTGGGCGCGTGCGCCCACCTGGACCAGCACGTCGGGGTCCTGCCCGGCAGCCGCAGGTCGGAAGCCGGCCTTGGCCAGGGCGGGCGCTGCGGCGGCTTCCAGGGCTTCGGTTTCAGCCGCCAGGGCCTGCTGCGATGGCAGGCGTTCGAAGGCGTAGGTGCCTGGCGTACGGCCGCCTGGCCATTCGCCGAAGCTGGACACGTCGCTGCTGATGCTGGACAGCGCCGCGCAGCCGCCGAGCAGGGCCGCTGCAAGAACCAGTGATGCAAGACGCAAGAGTTTCATGGCTTCAATCCTCCGATGCCAGGGGTTCGAGCCGCAGGCCCTTGGCGAAGTTCATGGCCTGGAGCACGCGCGGTGCTGGCGGTGTGGATGGGGCACAAGGTTCGTCGTCGAATGCCTTGTCGCCGTCGGCCGCGGCCACGCCGGTGGCTTGGAGCGTGGTGAAAGGGTAGAGGTTCCGGTCGAGCATGTGCGAAGGCGTCACGTGCATCATGGCGTGGAACAGGTTGTCGATGCGGCCGGGGTACTGGCGTTCCCACTCGTGGATCATCTTCTTCACCTGCACGCGCTGCAAGTTGTCCTGGCTGCCGCACAGGGTGCACGGGATGATCGGGAATTCGCGGTGTTCGGCCCAGCGCTGCAGGTCGGCCTCGGCGACGTAGGCCAGCGGCCGGATGACGATGTTCTTGCCGTCGTCGCTGACGAGCTTGGCCGGCATGCCCTTGGTCCGGCCGCCGAAGAACATGTTCATCAGCAGCGTCACCACCATGTCGTCGCGGTGGTGGCCGAGCGCGATCTTGGTCGCGCCCAGCTCGCCGGCCACGCGGTACAGGATGCCGCGCCGCAGCCGGCTGCACAGGCTGCACATCGTCTTGCCCTCGGGCACCAGCTTCTTGACGATGCTGTAGGTGTCCTGGTTCTCGATGTGGAAGGGGATGTCCAGGCCGGCCAGATACTGCGGCAGCACATGTTCGGGGAATCCGGGCTGCTTCTGGTCGAGATTGACGGCAATGATCTCGAAGTCCACCGGCGCACGCTTGCGCAGGCTGATCAGGATGTCGAGCAGGCTGTAGCTGTCCTTGCCACCCGAGACGCAGACCATCACCCGGTCGCCGGGCTCGATCATGTTGAAGTCGGCGATCGCCTGGCCCACCTGGTGGTGCAGGCGCTTGCTGAGCTTGTTGGTCTCGTGCGCGGCGCGGCGCGGGTCTTTGGCTGGGGCTGGGGCTGGGGCTTGGATCATGGGGATGCTCGTTGGGCGATGACTTCGACGGCGACGCCATCGCAGTCCGGAAAGATGCCAGGCTTGACCACACGCACCCGCGCCTGGCCGACGTCCGGCAGGGCCAGCAGCCGGTTGACGATGCGCCCGGCCAGGGTTTCCAGCATGTTCACATGCGGGCCTTCGGCCTCTTCCTTGGCGATATCGCGCAGCTGCGCGTAGTCCAGCACATGATGCACGTCGTCGCCGGCGGGCAGGGTGGGCGCCTCGGGCAGCTGCGCTTCCACGGTGATCAGCAACTGCTGGCGCGAGCGCAGTTCGTGGTCGAGGATGCCGACGCTGGCCTGCACCCGCAGGCGGTCGATGCAGAGGGTTCTCATGCGTTGGGGGGTGGGGCCTGAAACGCAAAATCGCGTGCCGCCGGAGCCAGGTGGCTGCCGGCGTCCACCAGCACGGTGCTGCCGGTGACCGAGGGATTTTCCAGCAGGAAGCGCACCGTGCGCGCAACATCTGCTGCGGCCACCCCGCGCTGCAGGGGCGTGGCCGCCTGCAGCCTGGCCAGGCGGGCTGGGTCGATCATGTCGCTGCCCAGGGTCAGGCCTGGCGCCACGGCGCACACCCGCACCCGCGGCGCCAGTGCCTGGGCCAGCACGGTGGTGGCGAACTGCAGCGCGGCCTTGCTCAGCGTGTAGGACAGGTGGTCGGGGTTGGGGTTGAAGAGCTTCTGGTCGAGCAGGTTGATGACCGCACCCCGCGCTTCGGGCCCGTTTGCGGCCAGTGCCTCGTGCAGCGCACGCGCCAGCACGATCGCCGGCGCGGTGTTAGTGCGCCAGTGGCGGTCCATCGCGTCGTAGCTGAAACTGTGCACGTCGTCGACCTCGAACAAGGAGGCGTTGTTGACGACCGCGTCGACCCGCCCGTAAGCCGCCAGCACGGCCGGCACCAGGGCCTGGCACTCGGCTTCGACGGCGAGGTCGGCCGCAAACGTCAGCGTGCCCTCGCCGAGTTCGCGGGCGGTCTCGGCGGCTTCCTTCGCATCGCCGCGGTAGTGCACGGCCACCCGCCAGCCGTGGGCGGCCAGTTCCAGCGCGATGGCGCGGCCCAGCCGGCGCGCGCTTCCGGTGACCAGGGCCACGGGTGCAGATGTCATGGGCAGATGCGTTCCTACAATGCCGGCATGGCCGGCGACGACCCCACCAGCGAGGCAAGGCAATCGGCCAGTTTATCGACGCTGATCGGCCGCCGCATGGCGGCCGCAGGCGGCTGGCTGCCCTTCGACCAATTCATGGCGCTAGCCCTGTACGCCCCGGGTCTGGGGTATTACGCGCGTGGCGACCGTCAATTCGGTCACTTGCCTGGGGTCGGCGGCAGCGACTTCGTCACTGCGCCCGAACTGTCGCCGCTGTTCGGTGCCGCTCTGGCGCGTCAGGTCGAACAGGCGCTGGACGCGGCGCAGGCCGACGAAGTCTGGGAATTCGGCGCCGGTTCGGGTGCGCTGGCCGAGCAGGTGCTGGCCGCCCTGGGGCCGCGGGTGGGCTGCTATCGCATCGTCGATGTGTCGGGGTCGCTGCGGGCGCGCCAGGCGGCGCGGCTGGCCCGTTTTGGCGAACAGGTGCAATGGCTGGACGAACTGCCAGCCACGCTGGACGGTGTGGTCCTGGGCAACGAGGTGCTCGACGCCATGCCTGTGCAGCTGCTGCGTTTCGACGGCGCCGCCTGGCATGAACGCGGCGTGGTCGTAGCCGATGGCGGCTATGCCTGGCAGGACCGTCCGACGCCGCTGCGCCCGCCGGTGGACGATGCTGCTTTCGTGCCCGGCGCCGTCACCGAGATCCACCTGCAGGCCCAGGCCTTCATGCGCACGCTGGCCGACCGCCTGGGCCGCGGCGCGGCTTTCTTCATCGACTACGGCTTCCCCGAGGCCGAGTACTACCACCCGCAGCGCAGTGGCGGCACGCTGATGTGCCACCGCGCACACCGTGCCGACACCGACCCGCTGGCGGACGTGGGCGACAAGGACATCACGGCCCATGTCGACTTCACCGCCATCGCGCTGGTGGCGCAGGAGGCCGGGCTGAACGTCGTTGGCTACACCAGCCAGGCGCGCTTCCTGATGAACTGCGGCCTGCTCGACCTGCTGCAGACGGCCGACCTGCGCACCCGCGCCAACGCCCAGAAATTGCTGACCGAACACGAGATGGGCGAGCTGTTCAAGGTCATTGCGTTCGCTCGCGGCCTGCCAGGCTTCTGGCCTTTGGGCTTTGCGGTCGGCGACCGCACGCACACGCTCTAGGCGCGCAAGGCACCGCCACCTGTCATGCGCTGGCTCATCGTCTTCCTGCTGGCCTGCCTGCTGTTCAACGGGCTCAACCACTGGCTGCGCAAGCTCGGCCTGGGGCGGCTGCCGGGCGACTTCAGCTTCCGCTTCCGCGGCCGCGACTGGCACATCCCGCTGGCCAGTTCGGTGGTGCTGAGCGTGCTGATGATGGCGATCGGCGCGTTTTTCTAGGGCGGCGCTGACTCGGCACTACAGGCCGATGTCCCAGACATGGCCGCAGCCACGGCAGCGCACGCGGGCCTGTTCGCCGTCGGGGCTGGCCTGCATCAGCTCCAGCCGCCCGTAGGCCTGGCATTTCGGGCAGTCGGCCTGGTTGGCCGTGGCTTCGGCGGTGGACAGCAGGTAGAGATAGCGGCGCAGCGCCCACAGCCCGGTGGCGGCGCACAGCAGGATGGCGAGCAGGTCGGTGGCCTGGTCGGGCCACGAACGGAAGCGGGTCAGGCCCTCGAAGGCGGCGAACACACCGACCAGGCACAGGAACGTCAACGCCAGGTGCGCATGGCTCTGCAGCAGCTGCCGTTCGTACCACTTGCGAAAACCATGCTTGCGGATGCCCTCGGCCAGCTTCATGGCGCCACCTCCTGGTGGCCATGCTGTCACAAAGCGTCGCGGGATGCTGATTCCGATGGCTGCAGTTGGACTTCCAGCGCCTGCACGCGCGCTGCACGCACCGCCTCGCCGATGGCCGGGCCCTTCAGGCCACGCTCGGCTGCCGCCGCGGCCACCGTGGCGGTGTCGACCGCCAGTGCGGCTTGCAGCAGCGGCGGCAGGCGCTGGCCGGGCGCATAGGCACTGTCTTCCAGGCCGGTGCGGCCGCGGGCATCGCACTCGCAGGCCTGCAGCAGCAGCGGGAAACGTTCGGGCCGGCGGATGGCGTCACAGCGTTCCAGCAAGCGCAACACCGCCTGCGCCGACAGTCCTGCGCTGCGGTGCACGTTGCCATGCTCGCGGGCCACGGTGTCGGCGAGTTCGCGGCAGTCGTTGGGCACCCGCAGGCGTTCGGCCACGGCCTGGGCCAGCCTGGCGCTGCGCTGCTCGTGGCCGTGGTGCCTGGGCCATTCCGCGGGCGGGGTCGTGCCCTTGCCCAGGTCGTGCACCAGGCAGGCCCAGCGCACTGGCAGCGGTGCAGCCAGCCGGGCGCTGCAGTCCAGCACCAGCATCAGGTGCACGCCGGTGTCGATTTCAGGGTGGTGTTCGGGCGGCTGCGGCACGCCCCACAGGCGGTCGACTTCGGGCAGAAGACGCGCCAGTGCGCCGCAGTCGCGCAGCACCTGGAACATGCGGCTGGGCCGCGCCTGCATCAGCCCACGCGACAGTTCCTGCCAGACCCGCTCGGGCACGAGCGCGTCGACCTCGCCTTCGTCGACCATGCGCCGCAGCAGCGCCTGCGTTTCGGGCGCGATGCTGAAGTCGTGAAAACGCGCCGCCAGCCGCGCCAGGCGCAGCAGGCGCACCGGGTCTTCGACGAAGGCGTCGGAGACATGGCGCAGCACACGGGCCGTCAGGTCGCGCTGGCCGCCGTAGGGGTCGACGAGGCTGCCGTCGGCCGCCTGGGCGATGGCGTTGATGGTCAGGTCGCGCCGGCCGAGGTCTTCTTCCAGCGTGACATGTTCGTCGGCGTGGAAGGTGAAGCCGTGGTAGCCGCGGCCCGACTTGCGCTCGGTGCGCGCCAGGGCCACTTCCTCGTTGGTCTGCGGGTGCAGGAAGACCGGGAAGTCGCGTCCTACGGGCCGGTAACCCTGTTCGCGCAGGGCTTCGGGCGTTGCGCCCACCACCACCCAGTCGCGGTCGGCCGAAGGTTCGCCCAGCAGCGCATCGCGCACCGCGCCGCCGACCACGTAGAACTGGGCAGGCATCGGCCAGGCCCGGTCAGGGCCCGCGTTGCGTGCGGTAGGGTTCGTCGAAGTCGAGGAAGTCCTCTTCGGCCAGGGCGTCGGCCACCCAGGCCCTGACGCCCGCGCTGGACGCCACACGCTGGACATAGGCACGGGTCGAGTCTGACACTGGCAGCGCGTAGGTGATGAAGCGCATGCACACCGGCGCGAACATCGCGTCGGCCGCGCTGAACGCACCGAACAGGAAAGGCCCGCCATGGGCCTGCAGTGCGCCGGCCCAGGCCGCTTCGATGCGCGCCACGTTGGCGCGCACGGCCGCCTGCTCGGCCCAGACGCGTTCGCCCACGTCCGGCATCGAAGCCTCGATGTTCATCGGGCAATGGCTGCGCAGGGCGCCGAAGCCGCTGTGCATTTCGGCCGCCAGGCACCGCGCGCGGGCGCGGGCCATACGGTCGGCCGGCCAGACGCCGGCTTCGGGGGAGTGTTCGTGCAGGTACTCGGCGATGGCCAGGCTGTCCCACACCGCCAGGCCTTCGTCCATCAGCACCGGCACCAGGCCGCTTTCGCTGTAGCGCGCCACTTCCTGACGGTAGGCCGAGCCCTCGGTGAAATCGAAGCGCAGCTTCTTTTCCAGGAAGGGAATGCCGAGTTCGGACATCAGCACCCAGGGGCGCATCGACCAGGACGAATAGTTCTTGTTGCCGATGATGAGTTGCAGGGCCATGAGCGTGCTCTCGATAAGTCAGGCCGCGATGCTAGGCCGGCAGCGGCCGGGCCGCGATGCAAAGCGCGCATCGTGGCGATGCGCCGGCGTGATGGTGCTGCCTTCGGTGGTGTCTTCAGCGGCTGCGCACGCCGGCCCGCCAGCGGTCCAGCCGCGCCCGGCCGAATTGGCCACCCAGATAGCCGGGGGCCACCGCCTCCATCGCGGTGGCCGTGATGCCCAGCGCCGCGAGGCCGGGCAGCTGACCGCTGGCGACATTGGGTCGGCGCATCGACGCCACGTTGTCGCGCGACATCAGCGGTTCGCCGGGCAGGAACTCCATCGTCAGCGCCTGCAGCATGCCCACGGCCTCGGGCAACGGGATCTGCGGCCGTTCGTGGCCCGACCAGCGGCCGGCCAGCCGCACCAGCTGCGACAGCGTGTAGACGGTCGGCCCGCAGCATTCATAGACCTGACCCACCGTGGCCGGCTGGTCCAGGCAGCGCACGACGGCGCTGGCCACGTCTTCCACCCACACCGGCTGAAAACGCGCGCCGCTGCCGGCCAGCGGCATCACCGGTGCCACCGACTGCAGGCTGGCGAAGACGTTGAGGAAGCGGTCTTCGGTGCCGAAGATGACCGAAGGCCGCAGCATCGTCAGTTCCAGGCCGGCGGCCTGCAGCACGGCTTCACCCTTCGTCTTGCTGCGCAGGTAATTCGACGGCGCGTCCGCCCCCACGCCCAGGGCGCTGACATGCACCAGCCGCTTCACACCTGCCGCCTTGCAGGCCGTGGCCAGGGTCTGCGGCAGGGTGACGTGCGTGCGTTCGAAGTCGGCGGCGCTGCCGTGCAGGATGGCCACCAGGTTGATCACCGCGTCCACGCCCGACAACAGCTTCTGCAGCTGCGCGGCGTCGTGCACGTTGGCTTCGACGACTTCGACGGTGGGCAGCGCGCGCACGTTGTTGCCGCGCGCCAGGCGGCGTGTCGGCACACGCACGAGGCCGCTGCCGGCGCCGCGCTCGACGAGTCTTTCGCAGACCGCGCGGCCCACGAATCCAGTGCCGCCCAGGACCAGGATCTTGTTCATCTTTTCGTCATGTCAAGGCAATTGCGTGTCGCTGGCCGGTGCCACTGCGGGCCGCGGGCCCACCAGCGGTCCGAGCCGGTCCTTCAGCGAGCTCTTGGCAGCCGGGTTCAGCACCAGGGAGTAGTAGACCGCATTGGACAACACCTTCTTCACGTAGTCCCGGGTCTCGGCAAACGGAATGCTCTCGGCCCAGGCCGCTGCCTCCACCGGCGGGCCTTCGCGCCAGCGCCGCGGCCGGCCGGGGCCGGCGTTGTAGGCGGCGGTGGCCAGGGCCTCGGAGCCGCCGAAGTCGTCGAGCACCAGCTTCAGGTAGCTGGCGCCCAGGCGCAGGTTGACGTCGCGGTCGTTGATCATCGAAGCCTTGTAGGCCAGGCCGATGCGGCGTGCCGTCCAGCTGGCCGTGGCCGGCATCAGCTGCATCAGGCCCGATGCGCCCACGTGCGAGCGGGTGTCGGTGATGAAGCGCGATTCCTGGCGGATCAGCCCGTACATCAGCGCCGGGTCGGTGCCCACCTGGCTGGCCACGCTGCGCAGTGCGTCGCGGTGCGGCGTGGGGAAACGCTGGGCGATGTCGATTTCGCTGCGCGTGCGTTCGCTGGTGTTGATGCAGCGGTCCCAGACCTCGCTGTCGCAGGCACGCTGGGCGGCGGCGAGCAGCTCACGTTCGCTCATCCCGCGCAGCGAGAAATTCCACTCGCGCACACCTTCGTTGCGCAGGCCCAGTTCGACGAGCTGCAGCGCCCGGCTCAGCCCCGGGTGCTGGCGCGCGGCCTGGCGTTCTGCCGCCGACAAGGGCGCCGGCGCCGGCGGCAGCGCCACCCGCAGGCCCAGGTCTTCGGTGGCGAGCTTGGGATAGAAGCCGGTCTGGGTGGTCAGGGTCTGCAGAGCGCCGCGGGCGGCGGCCCGGGCCTCGTCACCTGCGGCACCGGCCGGTGCCATGGCCTGCACGGCGCGGGCGCGCCAGTACACCCAGGCCGGGTCTCGCTGCTCGGCGGCGCTCATCGCGCCGATGGCGCGGGCCGCCAGCGGCCAGCGTTCGCCGTCGGCCGCCGGCTGGCGCAATGCGGCGCGCACATGCCAGGCAAGAAGATCGTCGGACCAGCTGAACGCATGCCCGGTGCGTTCGCCCTGGCCCCGCAGCGACCAGGCCCGCTGCGCCCAGCGGGCGGATTCGGGGTGCAGCTTCTGCGCCGCCTGGCGCGCCACCACGGCCCAGGCCGTGGCGGCCTGGGTGGGGGTGAGCGCGCGCTGCCAGCTGGCTTCCAGCTGGGCCGCGGCGGCTTCGGCGTCGCTCGCTGCCAGGCGCATCAGCGCCAGCAGCCCCAGTTCACGCTGCAGCGCAACGCCGGCAGGGCGGTTCAGGAAGCGGGCCGGGTCGCGCCAGAGTTCGGACACGCCGTCGGCAGCGGCCGGCCCCAGCAGCGCGGCGGCGGCGCGGGCCGCACGTGGCCGGTTGAATTCGGCGGCTCCACGGGCGGTCTCCCAGGCGTCTTCGGCCTTGAAGATGCCGGCGTCGAACAGGGTCTGGCCCAGCAGCGGGCAGCCATCGTCGCCATCGCGTTGCTCGCGCCAGGCGGGCAGGGCGGCAGCGCGCACGTCGACGCCGTCGAGGTGCTGTGCCAGCAGCCAGTAGCAGGTGACCTCGCGGTCGTCGTTCATGCGAAAGCGCGGGAACTCGACGCGCAGCTTGGCCCAGTCGCGGCGTTTGCCCAGTTCCAGCAGCCAGTCGTTGCGCAGCCGGTCTTCGACATAGCTGCCAGGCCAGCGTGCGTAGAAGGCGTCCAGTTCCGGCTGTTGGGCCAGCGCCAGGCGGTTGCCGAGTTCCCAGTAGTCGGCCCAGCTGGCCAGCGGGTGGTTGGCCGCGCTAAGGCTGTCGCGCGCGGCGAGCAGTTGCGCGGCGTCGCGCCGGCGCAGCGCGTCACGGGCCTGCACCAGGGTGCTGTCCAAAACTGAAGCGCCGGTGCTGGCGGGCGTTTGCGCCAGGGCAGCAGGCGCCAGGCTGCAGCCCGCCAGCGCAGCGGCCAGCGTGAGGGTGATCGTCAGGTGGTTCATGCAGGACAGATTAGGGCCGAACCGGGTTGCCAAGGCATCGAATTTAACGTGGGTGTCGCCCTTATTCATGACGCGGGCACCGCGCTGGCCGCCAGGCCGGCCTGCGTGGCCTGGGCCTGGGCCAGCAACCAGGCCTCGAAAGCCGCCAGCGCCGGGCGCTCACGCCGGGTGGGCCAGCGCACGAGCCAGTAGCCGTAGGGCGAGGTGATGCGCCCGGCCATGCCGAAGGGCTCGACGAGCTCGCCGCGGTCCAGCAGTTCTCGCACCAGGGCCACCCGGGCCAGTGCCACGCCCTGGCCGGCCAGGGCGGCCTGGATCTGCTGGTACGTGAAGTTCAGGTAGATCCAGCCGCGCGGTTCCAGCCCGGCGGGCGCGTGCAGGCCGAGCCAGTGGCGCCAGCTCAGGTACTGGGCGCTGGGCCGGTCATCGTCTTCTTCGAGCAGCGTGTGGCGTGCCAGGTCGGCCGGTTTCCTGATCGCCAGCCGCGCCAGCAGCGCCGGGCTCACGACCGGTGTCATGACTTCGCCGAACAGCGCGGTCGAACCGGGCGGGGCGCTCGCCGGCAGGCAGTAGCGCAGGGCGAAGTCGAGTTCCGGGTCGTCCGGGTCGGCCAGGTGGTCGAAGGCCGAGATGCGGATGTCGATGTCGGGGTGCTGGGCCTGGAAGTCCTGCAGCCGCGGCAGCAGCCACAGCGAGGCAAAGGACGCGAAGGTGGTCACCCCCACGGGCTGGCGGCGCTGGCTGCTGCGCAGCTGACGCACCGTGGCGTCCAGGCCGTCGAGCGCCGGAACCACGGTGCGCAACAGCTGCGCGCCGGCGCTGGTGAGTTCCACATGGCGGGTGCCGCGAAGGAACAGCGTGACACCGATCTCGTCTTCCAGGCTGCGGATCTGCCGGCTGATGGCCGGCTGGGTGAGGTGCAGTTCCTCACCCGCGCCGCGGAAGCTGAGCAGGCGCGCCACCGCCTCGAAGGCCCGCAGCGGGCCCACCGACAAGGGCCGCTGGCGGTTTGTGTAGGGGGGTGCATTCATGACGGATCATTATGAATGCCGGTCTCGAACGTGATTGGACGCAGGCTCCGGCCGGACTGAAACTGCTCCTCGATCCACCGACCACCGAAAGAACCGCCATGACTTCCACGCTCATGCCCGCTGCGCATCAAAGCTCTGCCGCCGCGCCCTGGCTGTGGCCGCTGCCCGCCGGGCAAGCGGCAGTGCTGCCCCGGACCGACACCGCGCGCTGGCTCACCGTCACCGAAGGCCGTGTCTGGCTGACGGCCATGGCTCCCACGGCACCCGATGCCCTGCCAGACGACATCTGGCTGGCCGCCGGTGAAGCCCATGCCCTGCCGCCTGGCACGGCCTGGGTGCTGGAAGGCTGGCCGCAGGCCCGTGTGGCGGTGGTGCAGGCGGCCCCGGCAGCGTTGCAGGCGCGTCAGGCTGGCAAACCGGGTTGACAATCCAGGCTTCAGCCCGCCGCGAGCCCGAACGCATGAACCTGCCCCTGCCGCCCCTGGAGCCTTCACAAGACAAGAAGACGCTGCGCCGCCAACTGCAGGCCGAACGCCAGAGCCTGATCGACCGCCACCAGCGCTCGATGCACCTGCAGGAAGTGCTGCGGGTATGGCTGGTGGGCCGCCAGGAAGGCAGCATCGGCGCCTACTGGCCCATCAAGGGCGAGTTCGACGCGCTGCCGGCGCTCTTCCGCTGGAGCGAGGCCGACGCGAACCGCCGCATCGGCCTGCCGGTGATGAACAAGCAGACCAAGCACCTGAGCTTTCACGTCTGGTACCCCGGCTGCGAGATGGAGGAAGACGCCTACGGCATCCCCAAGCCCAAGGACACGCCCACCTTCGAGCCTGCGCTGCTGCTCGTGCCTTGCGTCGGCTATGGCCCGCGCGGTGTGCGCCTGGGTTATGGCGGGGGTTTCTACGACCGCACCCTGGCCGGCTTGGAACCGCGGCCGATCACCGTGGGCCTGGCCTATTCGCAAGGTTTCCTGCCCTGGCTGAAGGCCGAGGCGCACGACGTGCCGCTGGACGTGATCCTGACCGATGAGGGCCTGGCCTGGTCGGCGTTGTAACGAGCCACTGCGGGGCTGCGGGCGAACCCCTGGTTGACAGGGTGGCCTCGCGCAGGCCAAGGTCCAAGGCACGCAGCCCGTCCCGCGCGGAAGCACGAGGCTGTGTCCCTGACCGATCCATCCCGAGATCGGCACCACGATGGAGACCCAGCCCATGACCGACCTCGCCACCGCCACCTCAGCGTCCCCCACCACCCAGGCGCAGCGCTGGCTGGCCGACTTCGGCGCCGCGCTGCAGCGCCAGGACATCGCCGCAGCCACCGCGCTCTTTACCGACGACGCCTATTGGCGCGACCTGGTGGCCTTCACCTGGAACATCCGCACCCAGGAAGGCCCGGCGGCGATGGCCGATATGCTGCGCGCGCGCCTGGCCGACACCGCACCGTCGAACTTCCAGCTGGAAGGTGATGCCACCGAAGCCGACGGCATCACCGACGCCTGGTTCACCTTCGAAACCCGGGTGGCCCGCGGCCGCGGCCACCTGCGCCTGCGCGGCGGCAAGGCCTGGACCTTTCTGACGACGATGGTCGAACTGAAGGGCTTCGAGGAAAAGAAGGGCGATCGCCGCGTCGCCGGCGCCGAACACGGGGTGCACCCCGGCCGCAAGACCTGGGGCGAACGCCGGGCCGAAGAACAGGCGCGGCTGGGCTATGAGGAACAGCCTTACGTCGTGATCATCGGCGGCGGCCAGGGCGGCATCATGCTGGCGGCACGGCTGCGGCGGCTGGGCGTGCCCACCATCGTCGTCGAGAAGAACGCCAGGCCCGGCGACAGCTGGCGCAACCGCTACAAGAGCCTGTGCCTGCACGACCCGGTCTGGTACGACCACCTGCCGTACCTGCCCTTTCCGGACGACTGGCCGGTGTTCGCGCCGAAGGACAAGATCGGCGACTGGCTCGAGATGTACGCCAAGGTGATGGAGCTGAACTACTGGGGCAGCACCACGGCGAAGAAGGCCACGTTCGACGAAGCCAGCGGCCAGTGGACCGTGGTCGTCGACCGCGCCGGCCAGGAAGTGGTGCTGCACCCGAAGCAGCTGGTGTTGGCGCTGGGCGTTTCCGGCTATGCCAACGTGCCGAAGATTCCCGGCGCCGAGACCTTTCTGGGTGAACAGCACCACAGCAGCCGCCACCCCGGGCCCGAAGGCTACGTCGGCAAGAAGGTGGTGGTGCTGGGCAGCAACAACAGTGCGCACGACATCTGCGCAGCCCTGGTCGAGCAGGGGGTCGACGTGACGATGGTCCAGCGCACCAGCACCCACATCGCGCCATCGAAGTCGCTGATGGAGCTGGCGCTGGGCGGGCTGTACAGCGAACAGGCGGTGAAGAACGGCATCGACCATCACAAGGCCGACCTCATCTTTGCCAGCGTGCCCTACAAGATCATGCACAGCTTCCACATCCCCGTGTACGAGGAGATGAAGAAGCGCGACGCCGACCTCTACGCGCGGTTGGAGAAGGCCGGCTTCATGCTCGACTTCGGCGACGACGGCTCAGGCCTGTTCATGAAGTACCTGCGCCGCGGCTCGGGCTACTACATCGACGTCGGCGCCAGCGAGCTGGTGGCCAATGGGCAGATCAAGCTGAAGAGCGGCGTCACCATCGAGCGCATCAACCCGAACAGCGTGACCCTCACGGACGGCACCGAGCTGCCGGCCGACCTGATCGTCTACGCCACCGGCTACGGCTCGATGAACCAGTTCCTGGCCGACCTGGTGAGCCCACAGGTGGCCGACCGGGTGGGCAAGGTCTGGGGCCTGGGCAGCAACACCACGAAGGATCCAGGGCCCTGGGAAGGCGAGCTGCGCAACATGTGGAAGCCCACCAACCAGCCCAACCTGTGGATCCACGGCGGCAACCTGCACCAGAGCCGGCACTACAGCCAGTTCCTGAGCCTGCAGCTGAAGGCCCGGTACGAGGGCCTGGCGACCCCCGTGTACGGGCAGGCGCCGGTGCATCACCTGCGATGACAGCGGCCGGGCACGCCCGGCCTGGACCGCGACTTCAGAAGCGGTAGCCCACACCGACGCTGAACAGCACCGGGTCGAGCGTGAACGTGCCCACCTTCGTGCCGCCGGACGTGACGTCGGTGTCGAGCTTGACCTTCTTCACGTCGACGTTGACGAGCCAGCCGCCGCCCAGTTCATAGTCGAATCCGGCCTGCAGCGCCAGGCCGACACTGGTGCGCTTGATGTTCGGGCGCAGTGCGGTGACGACAGCGGGTTCGAACTTCACGTCAGAGAAGTTCGTGAAGTTGATGCCGGCCCCCACGTACGGCCGCAACGCACCCAGGCCGCTCAGGTGGTACTGGCCCAGCAGCGTGGGCGGCAGGTGCTTGAGGGTGCCGATCTGGGCGCCGTTGCTCTTCAGTGTGTGCTTCTGCGGCACCGTCAGCACCAACTCGGCCGCCCAGCTGGGGCTGAAGAAGTAACTGATGTCGACTTCGAGGAACGTCTTGTTGTTGACGCTCAGGTTCAGCCCGGTGGTGTCCTTGTTGGCTGAATCCAGGTGCAGCGCGCGCGCCCGCACCAGCCACGGGCCCGCATCGGCGGCCTGGGCAGCGATGGGGGCGACAGTAGCGGCGGCAGCGGCCAGGGCGGCCAGGGCGAAGACTTTGTTCATGGCAGGAACTCCAGGGTTCGAAGAAATCAGGCCATATGGCCAGGATCCCATTCGATGCCCCGTGCCTGCTGTGAAGCTGACAAACAAGGCCGGCGCGGCCCGAAGATGAACCGGCCTTGATGCGCGTCAAGCCGGAGGCCAACGCCCGTTGCGCGCGCGCCGCACCAGGTGTTCAGAGGTCCTTGCAGACTTCCAGCGCTAGCCCGCTCTGGTTCAGCGTGTAGAAATGGATGCTGGGAGCGCCGCCGACGATCAGCCTCTGGCACAGCCGCGTCACCACCTCGATGCCGAAGGCACGCACACTGGCCGCGTCGTCCATGAAGCCTTCCATCTTCAGCGCCACCCAGCGCGGGATCTCGATGCCGTCGCGGGCCGCGAACTGCGCAATCTTGGCGTAGCTGTGGATGGGCATGATGCCCGGCACGATGGGCTGCGTGACGCCGGCTCGGCGCGCTTCTTCGACGAAATGGAAGTAGGCGTCTGGATTGAAGAAGAACTGCGTGATGGCGCTGTTCGCACCGGCCTTCATCTTGGCAGCGAAGTGTTCGATGTCGCGCTTGGCATAGCGCTGCTGCGGGTGGTATTCAGGGTAGGCGGCCACCTCGATGTGCCAGTCGCTGCCCTGGGTTTTGCGGATGAACTCGACGAGCTCGTTGGCATAGCGGAATTCACCGGCCGTGGCCGTGCCGCTGGGCAGGTCGCCGCGCAGCGCGACGATGCGGCGGATGCCCTGGGCGCGGTAGGTGGCCAGGATCTCGGCGATGTTCGCGCGTGTGCTGCCCACGCAGGACAAGTGCGGCGCGGCTTCGAAGCCCATGCCGGCGATGTCCTGCACGGTGGCCAGCGTCTTGTCGCGCGTGGCACCGCCGGCGCCATAGGTGACGCTGAAGAACTCGGGCTTCACCACCGAGAGTTCCTGAACCACCTTGCGCAGCTTGTCGGCGCCGATGGGCGTGTTGGGGGGAAAGAACTCGAAACTGATCGGTACGGAAGTGTTCATGACGAAGGGTGTCCGACGATGAAAAAGGGCCCGCCGGCAACGCCGCGGGCCCTTTCAAGCAGCCGCCGCGGAACCGGCTTCGCCGGGCCGCTGGCGGCCGCCCCCTGGGGGGAGCGCCGCAGGCGCTACGGGGGGGTGTCAGTACCTGTAGGTGTTGGCCTTGTACGGGCCGCTCTTGGTCACGCCGATGTAGGCGGCCTGCGCGTCGGTCAGCTCGGTCAGCATCGCGCCCACCTTCTTCAGGTGCAGGCGCGCGACCTTCTCGTCCAGGTGCTTGGGCAGCACATAGACCTTGCCGTTTTCGTACTTGTCCTGGTGCTGGAACAGTTCCATCTGGGCGATGGTCTGGTTCGCGAACGAGGCGCTCATCACGAAGCTGGGGTGGCCGGTGCCGCAGCCCAGGTTCACCAGGCGGCCCTTGGCCAGCAGGATGATCTTCTTGCCGTCCGGGAAGATGACATGGTCGACCTGCGGCTTGATCTCGTCCCAGGTGCAGTCGGCCAGCGCAGCGACATCGATCTCGTTGTCGAAGTGGCCGATGTTGCAGACGATGGCCTCGTCCTTCATCGCTTCCATGTGCTTGCGCGTGATGACGCTCAGGTTGCCGGTGGCCGACACGAAGATGTCAGCCTTGTCGGCGGCGTATTCCATGGTGACGATCTTGTAGCCTTCCATCGCGGCCTGCAGGGCGTTGATGGGGTCGATCTCGGTCACCCACACTTGCGCCGACAGCGCGCGCAGTGCCTGGGCGCTGCCCTTGCCGACGTCACCGTAGCCGGCGACCACGGCCACCTTGCCGGCGATCATCACGTCGGTGGCGCGCTTGATCGCGTCGACCAGGCTTTCACGGCAGCCATAGAGGTTGTCGAACTTGCTCTTGGTGACGCTGTCGTTGACGTTGATGGCGCGGAACATCAGGGTGCCCTTGGCGGCCATCTCGTTCAGGCGCAGCACGCCGGTCGTGGTCTCCTCGGTCACGCCGATGATCTGCGCGCCCTTGCGGCTGTACCAGGTGGGGTCTTCGGCCAGCTTGGCCTTGATGGCCGCGTACAGCACGCCTTCTTCTTCGCTGTGCGGGTGCGTCAGCACGCTCGGGTCGGTTTCGGCCTTCTTGCCCAGGTGCATCAGCAGCGTCGCGTCGCCGCCGTCGTCCAGGATCATGTTCGGGCCTTCGTGCACGTCACCCTTGGCGCCGAATTCGAAGATGCGGTGGGTGTAGTCCCAGTAGTCCTTCAGCGTCTCGCCCTTGTAGGCATACACCGGCGTGCCGGCCACCACCAGCGCTGCGGCAGCGTGGTCCTGGGTGCTGTAGATGTTGCAGCTGGCCCAGCGCACGTCGGCGCCGAGTGCTTGCAGGGTCTCGACCAGCACGGCGGTCTGGATCGTCATGTGCAGGCTGCCGGTGATGCGGGCACCCTTCAGCGGCAGGATGGCGGCGAACTCTTCGCGGATGGCCATCAGACCGGGCATTTCGGTCTCGGCGATCTTGATTTCCTTGCGGCCCCAGTCGGCAAGCGACAGGTCGGCGACGTGGAAATCGGTGTTGTTGACGGGCTTGAGGACGGCGTTCATGGGCAGGCTCCATTCAGTGGAAGGACCTGCGCGCACACGGCGTGGGGGGAGAATTTCGACTCACCCACGACGGACTGCGTGCAGGTGAGCGCGGTTGCAATTGAAGTTCCGAGCCTGGCCTTCTCACCAAAACTCGGGTGAAGGTTGCAACGCTCCTCGGAAGCCCCGCAGTGTAGCGGAGGCCTGTGAATCCTGCATGTCACACTGGCCGGCATGTCCGGTGTTGTTCCACGTTCCAGGCCCTGGTCGCAGTGCCCGCCCGATGCGCTGGCGCGGGTGCGCGGTGTCTTCACGGACATCGACGACACGCTCACGCGCGATGGTGCCATCGAGCCCGCCGCTTTGACGGCGCTTCACGCGCTGGCCGCAGCCGGCCTGCCCGTGGTGGCCATCACCGGCCGGCCGCTGGGCTGGAGCCAGCCTTTTGCCCGCGACTGGCCGGTGCACGCCATCGTCGCCGAAAACGGCGCCGTCGCCCTGGTGAAGCAGGGCGAAGAGGTTCTGACCGAGTTTGCGCAGGACGCCGCTACGCGCAGTGCCAACGCCACCCGCCTGCGCGCGGTGGCTGGCCGTGTCCTGCGCGAAGTGCCGAACGCCACCCTGGCGCAGGACAGCGCCGGCCGCGCCACCGACATCGCCATCGATCACAGCGAATTCGCGCACCTGGACGATGCCGCCATCGCGGCCGTGGTGGCGCTGATGCAGTGCGAAGGCATGGTCGCCACGGTGAGCTCGATCCACGTCAACGGGTGGTTCGGCGGCCATAGCAAGCTGACGGCAGCGCAGTGGATGCTGGAGCGGCTGTTCGGGCGCACGCTGGCCGACGAGCTGCCGGACTGGCTGTTTGTGGGTGACTCCACCAACGACCAGCCGATGTTCGAAGCCTTCCCGCTGAGCGTGGGCGTGGCCAACCTGCGGCGCTTTGCGGCTCAGCTGCGGCACTGGCCGACGTACATCACTGAGGGTGAAAGAGGCGTCGGCTTTGCCGAGGTGGCTGACGCTGTGCTGGCGGCGCGGCCAGGGCGCCGGCCCGCCGCCGGGTCTGGATAGACGGCTACAGGTAGTTGCCGGGCCAGACCGCGGGCATCTGGCCGCGGAAAATCCAGTTGGCCATCTGCTGATGGCGGGTGCTGCCCTCGGCGCCCACCCAGGACTCGGTGGTCAGGTACCAGTCTTCATAGCTGCTGCGGTTCATGCCGACGGTCAGGCTGGTCTTGCGTGTCAGGTATTCGGTGATGCCTTCCACCACCGCTGGCGCCTGCCCGCCCACGCAGTAGTAACGCGGGTAGAAATCGGCATGCGAAATGGCATGCAGCGTCTCGTGCACGAGCGTGCCGAAGTTGCCGGCGCCGTCGAGGTTGATGTAGATGATGCGATCGCGCGGGTCAACGTCCGGGGTCACGAAGCCGTTGATGCCGGCAGCGCCGATTTTTTCGTCACCGAAGATGGCGTTGTTGGCCTTGCGGAAAGTCTTGATGTAGATCGACTGGAACACGGTGTCGAAGCCGCCGGCCAATGTGTAGAACTTGAAGCGGTCCTTGTCCGGCATGACGAAGTTGGCTGGCAGCATGGCGGCGTACTTCAGTTTCACCAGCTGGATCGCACGGGCGGCGTTCTCGGCAGTCAGTTCGGACATGGCATTCTCCCCGGGGTGGGCAACACGGGCGCCGGCACGTCGTGCCGTTCCGGCGCACTTACTCTGCCATCACCGGCGCTGCGCCGCAATGCCGCGCTCCTAGAGCTGCAGGAAAGCGCGCAGCCGCCCGGCCTCGGCGTCCAGCGCCTGCCGGTAGGCACGCTCCGCGGGGGCACGGCCGGCCACATAGCCCGTCTCCAGCTGCAAGGCCGCGTCCTGCACGCTGGCATTGGCCCAGCCGACGACCTCGTCGCGCCACAGCAGGGGCAGCGCGTAGTAGCCGCGCACACGTTTGGGTGCCGGGGTATAGGCCTCGAAACGGTAGGCCCATCCCCAGAACGCCTCGAAGCGGCGTCGGTCCCAGACCACGGGGTCGAAGGGTGCGAGCAGGCGCACTTCCTCGGGCACCGCGTGGCGGCGCGAGGCTGGGTTCTCGCCTGCGGGCCAGAACCAGCGCAGGCCTTCTACCTGGGCCGAAGCCAGCCGCTGCTTGGCCCGGGCCAGCGCAGCGGGCCGCTCGTCGGCCCACTGCGGCACGGCAGCGCGCAGATGGGCCACGAGTTCGCTCAGCGAACGCTCGGGCAAGGGCGCGTACTTGGTCACGATCACGTCGACCAGCGCGTCCAGCACGGTGGCAGGGTCCGACATCGTTTCCCCTTCCGGCCGTGCCGAATAGAGCCGCACGCCGCCTTCGCGCCGCGCCACGCGCAGCAGGCCGCGGTAGTGCATGCCGTCGAGCAATTGCGTGCTGGCGTTGCCGCTGCCGCCGAACCAGTTCAGCGCTTTGCCATGCCGGAACTGCGCGTCGACTTCACGCGGGTGGACCACGCCGCGTTCACGCACGAATGCCAGCACCGCCTGTGCCTGGGCCCACCTGGCTTTCGGCCAGACCGTGCGCGCCGTGCGCGGGTGGCACAGCGCGTGGGTGGCACGCGGCAGGAAGCCATAGTTGACGAAGAAGTCTTCCTCCACCGGCAGGGTCGCGTAGCGGCGTTCGAGGTCGCCGGCGCGGTAGCCCTTCACGCGGTGGCGCAGCGTCAGATCCTGGGCCCGCGCCGGGGCGCGGATGGGGTCGGCCTGCACGAAGCCGAGCCGGGCGATCGCCCGCGGCAAGGTGGTGGGCGTGAACAGCGACCGTGCGACGGCATACCGTTTCAGGTCGGCGAGGGTCGGGTTGCGGGCCATGCTGCGATGATGCCGCCATGTCCGACACCCACCTTCCCATGGCCGAAGCGGCGCGCAACCAGGCCCTGCGCCGCGTCGTCCTCCTCGTCGCCTTCCTGAACCTGGCCTATTTCGGCGTGGAATTCGCGGTGGCGCGCAGCATCGGTTCGGTCAGCCTGCTGGCTGACAGCATCGACTTCCTGGAAGACGCTTCGGTCAACCTGCTGATCGCCCTGGCCCTGGGCTGGAGCCTGGCGGCGCGCTCGCGCGTGGGCATGCTGATGGCCGTGGTGCTGCTGCTGCCCGGCCTGGCCACGCTGTGGATGGCCTGGCAGAAGTTCAACGCGCCCTTGCCCCCGGCGGCCTGGGCCTTGTCGGCTGCCGCGCTGGGCGCGCTGGCCGTCAACCTGAGCTGCGCCGCCCTGCTGGCGCGCTTTCGCCAGCAGGGCGGCAGCCTGACGCGGGCGGCCTTTCTTTCGGCGCGCAACGATGCCTATGCCAACCTGGCGATCATCGGCGCGGCGGCCGCCACCTGGTTCACGGCTTCGGGCTGGCCCGACCTGATCGTGGGCCTGGGCATCGCCGCGATGAACGCCGATGCCGCCTGGGAGGTGTGGGAGGCCGCGCGCCAGGAACAGGCCGACGCGGCGCTGGACACGCGCGCCTGACCCACCATGCGCGTGCTTGAATCCACCGCGCTGCGCGGCCTGACCGTGCTGGAACGCGGCTGGCTGTCGTCGAACAACATCCTGATCCGCCCCGTGCCAGGCGAAGCGGGCGCGCTGCTGGTCGACACCGGCCACGTGAACCATGCTGCGCAAACCCTGGCCCTGGTGCAGCATGCGCTGGCCGGGCAGGCGCTGGCCGGCATCGTCAACAGCCATCTTCATTCCGACCACTGCGGTGGCAATGCCACGCTGCAGCAGGCCTTTGCCGTGCCGCTGCACATCCCCCCTGGCCATGCCCACGCGGTCGCCGCCTGGGACCAGGACGAGCTCACCTACCGCGCGACCGGCCAGCGCATCGAGCGTTTCACGGCGCAGCAGGTGCTGGTGCCCGGGCAGCCGCTGCGTGCCGGTGGGCGCGACTGGCAGGTGCTGGCCGCGCCCGGCCACGACCCGCACAGCGTGATGCTGTTCGAAGAAGGTGCCGGCGTGCTGCTCTCGGCCGACGCGCTGTGGGGCAATGGCTTCGGCGTCGTCTTCCCCGAGGTCGAGGGCGAGCCCGGCTTCGACGACGTGGCATCGGTGCTGGACCTCATCGCCGGCCTGCCGGTGCGCGTGGTGGTGCCCGGGCACGGCGCACCCTTCAGCGACGTGGCAGCGGCGCTGGACCGCGCCCGTTCCCGCTTGGCGAGCTTTCGCGCCGGCCCCGAGCGCCACGCGCGTTATGCCTTCAAGGTGCTGGTGAAGTACCACCTGATGGAGCTGGGTTCGATGCCCGAGTCTGAGCTGATGCCCTGGGCCCAGGCCACGCCGCTGGTGGCCGGGCTGCTGCAGGCGCAGGGTGGGATGGACGCGGCGCTTCGCGACGGTTGGGCTCGAGCCCTGGTGAACGAACTCGTGGCCCAGGGTGCGGCGGCGCGCCAGGGGGGCATGCTGGTGGACGCCTGAGGCCTGCCGCCTGTGCGACACTCAAGCATCAGCCGCGGCTGATATGCAACCCCTGGCGCCGGCTCGGGTGCGGGCGCCGGTCCACATCAAGGAGACCGTGATGCAAACCCATGCCCTGACCCCATTGCTGCTGTCGGCTGCGCTGAGCGCGTTGCCGATGGCGGCCTCCGCCGCGGACGACGCGACCTTCAGCGTGCGAATGCTCACGCCCGAGGCCGCTCAGAAGGCGGTCAATGCCGCGCTGGCGGCCTGCCGCAAGGCCGGCTTCCAGGTGGCGGTGGCCGTGGTCGATCGTTCCGGCGTCACCCAGGCCATGATCCGCGACCGCTTTGCCGGCCCGCACACGCCAGGCGTTGCCGCCGACAAGGCCTGGACGGCCGTGAGCTTCCGCACCGACACCACCGAGCTGGGCAAGGCCACGCAGCCTGGCCAGCCCTCATCGGGCTTGCGCAGCATTCCGCGCGTGGCGGCCTTCGGGGGCGGCGTGATGATCCAGGGTGGCGGCAACCTGATGGGGGCCATCGGCGTCTCGGGCGCGCCCACCGGCGAGGCCGACGACGTCTGTGCCAAGGCCGGCATCGCAGCCATCCAGGCCGACCTGGAAATGTGAAGACGGGCGGCCCGGCCGCCCGCGTTCAATGCCGCACCCGGCAGCCTTTACAGACCGGCTGCCGCGCGGAGCGCTGCTGCCTTGTCGGTACGCTCCCAGGTGAACTCGGGCTCTTCACGCCCGAAGTGCCCATAGGCTGCGGTCTTCTCGTAGATCGGGCGCAGCAGGTCGAGCATCTGGATGATGCCCTTGGGGCGCAGGTCGAAGTGCTCGGCCACCAGGGCGCCGAGCTTGTCGTCGCTCAGGACGCCGGTGCCTTCGGTGTAGACCGTGATGTTCATCGGCTTGGCCACGCCGATGGCGTAGGCCACCTGCACCTGGCACTGCTTGGCCAGGCCGGCTGCGACCACGTTCTTGGCCACGTAGCGCGCGGCATAGGCGGCGCTGCGGTCGACCTTGCTCGGGTCCTTGCCGCTGAAGGCGCCACCGCCGTGCGGGCAGGCGCCGCCGTAGGTGTCGACGATGATCTTCCGGCCGGTCAGGCCGCAGTCGCCCTGCGGGCCGCCGATGACGAAGCGGCCGGTCGGGTTGATCAGGTAGCGCGTGTTGAGCAGCCATTCCTTGGGCAGCACGGGCTTGATCAGCTCTTCGATGATGGCCTCGGTGAAGCTGGCCTTCATCTTCGTGGCGGTTTCGCTCTGGCTCGGGTCGTGCTGGGTGCTCAGCACCACGGTGTCGATGCTGTGCGGCTTGCCGTCCACATAGCGCATCGTCACCTGGCTCTTGGCGTCGGGGCGCAGGAAGGGCATGCGGCCGTCCTTGCGCAGCTGGGCCTGGCGCTCCACCAGCCGGTGGGCGTAGTAGATGGGCGCGGGCATCAGCTCGGGCGTCTCGTCGCAGGCGTAGCCGAACATCAGGCCCTGGTCGCCGGCGCCGATGTTCAGGTGGTCGTCGGACGCATGGTCCACGCCCTGGGCGATGTCGTTGCTCTGCTTGTCGTAGCAGACCATCACCGCGCAGCCCTTGTAGTCGATGCCGTAGTCGGTGTTGTCGTAGCCGATGCGCTTGATGGTGTCGCGCGCCACCTGGATGTAGTCGACATGCGCGTTGGTCGTGATCTCGCCGGCCAGCACCACCAGGCCGGTGTTGCACAGCGTCTCGGCGGCGACGCGGCTGCGCGGGTCCTGCTTGAAGATCGCGTCGAGGATGGCGTCGCTGATCTGGTCGGACACCTTGTCGGGGTGGCCTTCAGAGACGGATTCGGATGTGAAGAGAAAGTCGTTCGCCACTTGGAAGAGCTCCGGTTGGGTTGCACTGGCTGCGTCGCCGGTGCGGTGGAGCCCGCGGCGAACGCTTTAGCGGTTTTGTTTGCCTGGCGCCACGCAACCGGTGTTGCATGGCCGCTGGCCCGGCAGGGCTGGGTATGCTCCCGGCCCTACAGTCGCCCCGCAAGTTGTCCTTTAACTCGGCGACGCCCAAATTATACGAACGATGTCCTGGTGGCTTGCGCGGTTCCTGCACACCCTGTCCAAGTGGCCACTGCGGCTTTTGCACGCCATTGGCGCTCTGGTGGGCTGGTTGGCCTATCTGTTGTCGCCCAGCTATCGGCGGCGGCTGAATGCCAACGCTGAGTTGGCCGGCGTGAGCCTGGCCGACCGCCGCGCCGCGGTGGCCGAAGCCGGGCGCTTGACGCTGGAACTGCCGCGGCTGTGGCTGCGCCCGCGTGCCGATCCCATTGCCGACCCGGTGCGCTGGGAAGGCACCGAACATGTCGAAGCCGCGCTGCAGGCCGGCCGCGGCATGGTCTTGCTGACACCGCACATGGGCAGCTTCGAGGTGGCGGCGCAGGCCTATGCCGAACGTTTCGGCATGCGCCAGCCCATCACCGTGCTCTACCGCCCGGCGCGGCAGGCCTGGCTGCGCGAACTGGAAGAAACCGCGCGCGCTCGACCGGCGCTGGCCACCGCCCCGGCCACGCTGGCCGGCGTGCGCCAGATGATGCGGGCCCTGAAGCGCGGCGAAACCCTGGGCCTGCTGCCCGACCAGGTGCCGCCCGAGGGCATGGGCGTGTGGGTGCCCTTCTTCGGCCAGCCGGCCTACACCATGACGCTGGGCGCACGCCTCGCGCTGCAGACCGGGGCCGTGCCCTTGCTGATCTGGGGTGAACGGCTGCCGCGTGGTGCCGGCTATGTGGTGCGCGTCTCGCCCCTGGCCGAACCCATGCCGCCGGCCGCCGAAGGCGGCGACCTGAGCGCCGCCGCCGCGGCGATGAACCGCAACATGGAAAGCCTGATCCTGGCCAAGCCATCGCAATATCTCTGGGGCTACCACCGCTACAAGCAGCCGCGCCAGGCCGAGGCGCCGGCATGAAGGCGATGCTGATGAACGGCCTGTCCAGGCTGCTGCTGGCGGGGGTCTGGCTGCTCCACTGGCTGCCACTGCCGCTGCTGGCCGCGCTGGGCCGGGCCCTGGGCCGGCTGTTGTTTCTTCTGGCCGGCGCGCGGCGGCGCGTAGCGCTGCGCAATCTCGAACTCTGCCTGCCCGAGCTTTCAGCGGCCGAACGCCTGGTGCTGGCTCGTGAACATTTCCAGTGGCTGGCGCGCAGCCTGCTCGAACGTTCGCTGCTGTGGCACGCCCCGGCGGCGCGGCTGCGGCGGCTGATCCACGTCGAAGGCGACGTGCTGCTGGCCGAACGCACGTGGCAGCAGCAGCAGCGCCCCACGCTCTGGCTGGTGCCGCACTTCCTGGCGGTGGACGTGGCCGGTGCCGCCTGCCAGTTGTTCCAGCCCCGGCCGGGCGTCGACATCTACGCACCGCAAAGCAACCCGGTGCTCGACGCCGCCTTGCTGCGCGGTCGTTCGCGCCTGGGCCACGACGAGTTCTACCGGCGCCAGGACGGCGCCCGCGCCGTGGTGCGGGCCATCAAGCGCGGGCTGGCCTTCTTCAACCCGGCCGACATGGACTTCGGCCCCCGCGACGCCGCCTTCGTGCCCTTCTTCGGCCACCCGGCGGCCACGCTGCTGGCGCCTTCGCGCATGGCGCGCGGGCTGAACATGCTGGTGCAGCCGGTGGTCGCAGAGATGCTGCCCGGCGGCCAGGGCTACGTCGTGCGTTTCCTGGAGCCGTGGGCCGACTGGCCCAGCGACGACGCCGTGGCCGACGCCGCGGCCATGAACCGCTTCATCGAAGCCCAGGTGCGGCGCTGCCCGGCGCAGTACCTGTGGGTCCACAAGCGCTTCAAGACCCGGCCGCCGGGCGAACCACCGGTCTACGGCTGAATGGCCCGCCGGTCGGCGGCCTCGTCCATGCCCTGGATCGGGGGTGCGCGACCCTCCGCAGCGGCCCGCAGTTGCGGTAGAACCACCGTCTTGTGGATATCGCTGCCAGGAGACTCCGGATGACCCCCACTTCGTTTTCCCTTTTTCGTCGCATCGCGCTGCCCGTCGGCCTGTTGGCCATGGCCGCCGCGGCGCAGGCCGGTGGCGTTGGCTGGGACGAATCGGTCAATGGCGACCTGTCCGGCGACGGGCTCTCGCCCACGTTCGTGAACCTGCTGGCTGGCGACACCACCGTGCGGGGCGTCACCGGCCGCGCGGAATTCGGCAGCCCCGTCGACCGCGACTACTTCACCGTCGTCGTCCCGGCCGGCTTCGAGCTGTCTGCACTGATCGTGCTGCCGGGCACCGTGCCCCTGGTCAACGTCGGCTTCATCGCCGTGATGAACGGCAACACCTTCACCGTGCCGCCCGACACCCAGAGCGCCGCCGGCCTGCTGGGTTTTGCGCTGTACAGCGAAAACGACATCGGCAACGACATCCTGCCGGCGATGGCCATCCCGGCGCTCGGTTCCAGCGGCTTCACGCCGCCGCTGCCGGCCGGCAACTACGCCTTCTGGGTGCAGGAAACCGGTGTCGGCGTTGCGCCCTACGGATTTTCTTTCGCCGTCACCGCCGTGCCCGAGCCGGCCACCGCGCTGAGCATGCTGGCGGGCCTGGCCCTGCTGGCGGGCGCCCTGAAGCGCCGCTGATCTTCGCCTTGCGTCGCTGACCGCGGCTGGCGCCGCGGCCCTGGCGGGGATAATCCCCGCCATGCGACTGCGCTTCACCAAGATGCAAGGCGCGGGCAACGACTTCGTCGTGCTCGACGGCACCGCCGCGCCCATCACGCTCACACCCGCGCAGCTGCAACGCCTGGGCGACCGCCGCTTCGGCGTGGGCGCCGACCAGATCCTGGCGGTGGAACGCAGCCGCACGCCGGGCGTCGACTTCCGCTACCGCATCTTCAATGGCGCCAGCGGCGACGAAGTCGAACACTGCGGCAATGGCGCACGCTGCTTCGTGCGCTACGTGCATGGCCGCGGCCTCACCGACAAGACCACCGTGCGCGTCGAAACCGTCAACAACGTGCTGACGCTGCAGCTGCAGCCCGATGGCCGCGTCAGCGTCGACATGAACCGCCCCGTCTTCGACCTCGCGCGTGTGCCCTTCGACGCCACCGGCCTGCAGCCGTTGGCCGTGGGCGGCTTCGAACAATGGCGCATCGAAGGCGTGGAAGACCACCCGCTGGCGGTGCTGTCGATGGGCAACCCCCATGCCGTGCTGCGCGTGGACAACGTCGACACCGCACCCGTGGCCACCCTGGGCCCGCGCATCGAGACGCACCCGCGCTTTCCGCGCCGTGTGAATGTCGGCTTCCTGCAGGTGCTTTCGCATGACGTGGTGCGCCTGCGTGTGCACGAGCGTGACGCCGGCGAAACCCTGGCCTGCGGCACCGGTGCCTGCGCCGCCGTGGTGGCAGGCATCCGCCTGGGCTGGCTGGCACGCCGCGTGGAAGTGCAGGCGCGCGGCGGGCAGCTGCTGATCGAATGGCCGCAAGACAACGCCCCGGTGCTGATGACTGGCCCGGCCGAAACCGTATTCGAAGGAGAGATCGACCTGTGAGCAGCATCACCCAATGCCCCATCCAAGGCATCACCGAGGGCGACATCGCCCAGTTCCTGGCCAACAACCCGGGGTTCTTCGAGCGCCATGCCGAGCTGCTGGCCAGTGTGCAGCTGACCAGCCCGCACGGCCAGCGCGCCGTGTCGCTGCAGGAACGGCAGATGGAAATGCTGCGCGAGCGCATCAAGGGGCTGGAAGGCCGGATCATGGAAATGATCCGCCACAGCCAGGAAAACGTGGCCATCGCCGACCGCCTGCACCGCTGGACCCGCACCATGCTGCTGACCACCGACGCCAGCGCACTGCCGGGCGTGGCGGTGGCCGAGCTGAAGCACCAGTTCCTGATTCCGCAGGCCGCCGTGCGGGTGTGGGGCACGGGCGCAGGGGCGGGTGCGGACCTGCCGGCACAGCCCTGGGCCGCCGCCGTCAGCAGCGACATCCGTGCCTTCAGCAGCAGCCTGGCACTGCCCTACTGCGGCGTGAATTCCGGCTTCGAGGCCAGCGAGTGGCTGGACGATGGCGCCACGGTGGCATCGCTGGCAATGATTCCGCTGCGCAGCAGCCCGAGAACGGGTGAAGGCGACGATGACGGCTGCTTCGGCATGCTGGTGCTCGGCTCGCCTGACCCCACCCGCTTTGCCGCCGACATGGGCACCGACTTCCTCGTGCGCATCGGCGACATCGCCGGTGCAGCGCTGGCCCGGCTGCTGCCACCGCGCTGACCCGGCGCGCTGCGTGTGATGGAAACCGCCGCCGCCGCCACGCTTTCCCCAGAACTGCAGGCCTTCGTCAGCCACCTGCAGGTAGAGCGACGGCTGGCCGCGCGTACGCTGGCCATGTACACCGAAGCCCTGCTGCGCCTGCAGGCCTATGCACAGGCCGACGGCGTGCTGCTGGCCCAGGCGACGCCGCTGCACCTGCGCCACTGGGTGGGCCAGCTGCGCCGGCGCGGGCTGGCGCCGCGCAGCATCGCCATCGCGCTGGCGGCCTGGCGTGGCCTGTTCCGCTGGTGGGGCCGCCAAGGTGTGGTGCAGGCCAACCCGGTCGACGGCATCCGCCCGCCGAAAGCGCCCAAGCCCCTGCCCAAGGCGCTGGCCGTCGAACAGGCCATGGCCCTGGCCGACCACCCTGGCGCCATCACCGACCCGGTGGTGGCCGGCCGTGCCAACACGCCCGCGCTCGCCGCGCGTGACGCGGCCATCGTCGAGCTGCTCTACGGCAGCGGCCTGCGCATTGCCGAGCTGCTGGGCCTGGACATCGCGGCGCACACGGATGCCGCCGGCTGGGTCGACCTGCCCGACGCCACCGCCCATGTGCTGGGCAAGGGCAGCAAGCGCCGCAGCGTGCCGGTGGGCCGCAGTGCGCTGGCCGCGCTGCAGGCCTGGCTGGCGCTGCGTCCGCAGCTGGCGGCGGCCGGCGAACGGGCACTGTTCGTCAGCCAGCGCGGCACGCGGCTGGTGCCCAACCAGCTGCGCTCGCGCCTGAAGGACCAGGCCCGCCGCGCCGGCGTGCCCACCGCCGTGCACCCGCACATGCTGCGCCACAGCTTCGCCAGCCACCTGCTGCAGAGCAGCGGCGACCTGCGCGCCGTGCAGGAACTGCTGGGCCACGCCAGCATCAGCACCACCCAGGTCTACACCAAGCTCGACTTCCAGCACCTGGCCAAGGTGTACGACGCCGCACACCCGCGGGCGAAAAGGCGCCCCCCCGCCCGCTAAGGGGGTGTGCCGCCCCGCTAGGTACTTATCGATCGACGCGCGCAGTAGTCGCCTGCTATCCCGACGCCTTGCTCGTGACGATCGCTTGCCACAGGTGTCGGCGAGGCCGGATGTCTGCTATCGAGCGGCAAGTCGAGCGCCGCTTCACGACCCTTTGCGGTAGTTCGCCGATGTTCAGCCAAAGTCAGCAAGGCATTGGGAGCGGCCGTTCGTCGGAAGCCGCCCACGCGCTGTTGATCCCTGGCGCCCTTTGCCGAGCCAGCCGCTTCCACCAATTCAAGGCCGCAACTGTCAACTTGGGCAACCAGTCGAGCGCAGCAGGCCAGGCCACAGCGCGTCGGCCGCTTCCGCGCCGGACATCATGGCCGGCTCGACGCCGGGCCCCATGGCTGCTGCTCCCGCGAAGACCAGTCCAGGCACCGGGCTGCGACGTGGCAGCGGGCCCAGGCGGCCGTCGGGCCCCTGCGCTCCGTAGACCGCACCGTGCGTGCTGTAGCCATAGCGACGAAAGGTCACGGGACTCGCCTCGCGACGAAACACGGTTCGCGCGCGCAAACCCGGAATCAGCGCTTCGGCAGCATCGATCATCTGATCGGCTGCGAGCGCCTTGCGCGTCTGGTACCCGGCAGACTGGCGCTGGGTCTCGGGGTCGACGGCGGACGCGTCATCGAACCAGCCGGCCATGTCTTCGGGTGGCACCAGGCGCATCATCTCGACGGTGAAGTACCCAGGCGGTGCGGCGGAAGCGTCCACGCTGGATGGCAGCACGATCTCCAAGGCCCCGCCGCGGGCGGCATCGTGCAGGTGCACGATCGGGGGCAGGTTCGGAGGGTCACCGCGCACGCCCAGGTGCACCGCAAACATCGACGTCGCCGGCTGCAGCGCGGCCAGTTCGGCGCGCAGCGCCAGTGGGGCTGCGCCGGCTGGCTGAAGCAGCCTCTGCGCGGCGACGGCGTCGCCGTTCATCACGACGGCACGGCATCGCACGAGCCTGCCATCAGCCAGGCGCAAAGCCTGCACACCCCGACCGTCGGGCCAGAGTTCCACCGCGCTCACCGGAGTCGACAGGTGCAGCGCGCCGCCGTCCAGCGACAGGCTGTCGGCCAATGCCTGCGACAGCACTCCGGACCCGCCAAGCGGGTAGTGCCCGCCATGCAGGAAGTAGCCGAGCAAGGGCACCATGTCGCGCACGCGCAGCGTGGTCGCGTCATGGGTGACATAGACCGACAGCGCCAGCAGTTGCTCGCGCGCCGAACCGGAAACACCGTGGTGGGCCAGCAGGTCGCCGAAGGGCAGCGGCATCCAGCGCACGGCCAGCGGGTGCTCGCGGGCAAACGCCTTCAAGCCTTCCACGCTGTCCGGCTGGCCCGGTACACCGCCACGCTGCTTCGACGTGGCGTACATCGCCTCGAAGATGACGCGCACGTCGGCCAGCAGCAGCCTGAGTGCCGGCGCCATGGTCGGATGGCGCGCCGCCAGTGACTCGGTGAAGGTGTCCCAGCCGCGCGGCGCGTCCCAGCGCTGGCCGCTGTCGACAAAGCTGTGGTCCATGCGGCGCCACTCCAGGCCCGCATCGAGATTCAGCCGGCGCAGGATCTCGCGCACGGTGCCGCCCTCGAACCAGCCGGAGATGTCGTGCACGCCCGCATCGAAGCGGAACGGCACCAGATTGCCGCTGTCCGTGCCGATGCCTTCCCAGCAGTGGCAGAACCCGCCGGGCTTGTCGTGCTGCTCGAACACGGCCACACGCTGGCCGGCTTGTGCCAGCAACGCTGCGGCGGTCAAGCCGCCGATGCCGGCGCCGACGACCGCGACATCGATGTCCATGTCAACGGCGGCGGTGCCATGCAGCGGCGAAGGCCAGGCGTTGGGATCGGCGTCCCGCAGCCGGCGTTGCAAGGACCGTTCGGACCACCAGGGTGGCAATGCGGCTGCGATCAGCACACCCAGGGGCATCAACACCCAGCGCCAGATCGGCCCGCCGCCCACCAGCAACGCCATGCCGGAGACTGCGAAGATGCCACCCCACAACGCTGACAGTGACGCGTTGATGCGCTTGAACAAGGGGTCGTAGGTCATTCCGGGCCAGTCGGGCGCCGCGGCCCACTCCGTCCAACTTCGGCCGCGCGCGGCCAGCATGATCATCAGCAGACCGCCGCACAGCCAAACCCCACCTGCCCACGCCGGCGGCGCGAGAGCGCCGATCAGGATCAAAGGTGCCAAGAAGGCGGTGGCGCGCAGCATGGTTCGCATGACGAATCCCCGTCGTGAACAGACGTGGAACTGTGGGCATCACGGGTGCCCGGCGCCATTGCCGCGCGACAAGCTGGCGTTGGAAGTCGCGGAGCGGCGTGAAGTCGCCGCGGACGGTTGCAGGGAGGGAGAAGGCCAACGAGCTTACGTGGGGCGCGCGTCACACGCGAACCGATGACGCGATCAGAACAATTGGCCGCTGTCTGCACCAGGCAGTCGTCTGCCCGCGAGAACCGGGCGGCTGTTCCTGGCCGGGTGCTTGAGTTCGAAATTTGGCAAAGCTGACCTTGACCTGCGCCAACAGGTGCAAGTGCTTCGAGCGCACCACGCCAGCGTCTGATACCCCCCAGGTGGGGCGAGGCGGCCGAAAAGTGGTCTCTGCCGACAGTGTTCCGTCCTCGAGCGCGGGCCGTTTTCTCACCGTCCGCCGTTCGCCGTCCGTCAGCGGTGCGGCCAAGCCGGCTCCGCCTCGGGAAGCTTGGATCTGTTTGGCTGGACGATCCGGACTGTGCTGGGACAATCGCCGTCGATGAAAACCATCCGCTTGCGCGAAGGCAAGGACCGCAGCCTGCTGCGCCGCCACCCCTGGGTGTTCCACAGCAGCATCGCCAAGGGCGGCGCCGACGCCGGTGAGACCGTGCGCGTGGAAGCCGCCGACGGCCGCTTCCTGGCCTGGGGCGCCTTCAGCCCCAGCAGCCTGATCCGCGTGCGCGCCTGGTCCTTCGTGGAAACCGACAAGATCGACGCCGCCCATTTCGAACGCCGCGTCCAGCGCGCCGTGGCGCTGCGCACGCGCCTGCCCGTGGCCAGCAATGGCGTGCGCCTGGTGCACGGTGAAGCCGACGGCCTGCCCGGCCTGGTGGTGGACCGCTATGGCGAGCTGCTGTGCGCGCAGTTCGGCAGCGCCGGCACCGAGCGCTGGAAGGCCGTGATCGCCGACGCGCTGCTGGCCGCCACCGGCTGCGAACGCCTCTTCGAACGATCGGACAGCGGTTCCCGCGGCCTCGAAGGCCTGCCCGCGGTGGCCGGCTGGCTGCGCGGCAGCGGCGCCACGGAAGCGACCATCACCGAACACGACTGGCAGCTGACGCTGGACGTGGCCGAAGGCCACAAGACCGGCTTCTACCTGGACCAGCGCGACAACCGCGCGCTGCTGGGCCGCTGGGTGCGCCACTTCGGCTGCCAGGGGGTGCTGAACTGCTACAGCTACACCGGCGGATTCAGCGTGGCGGCGCTGGCCGGGGGTGCCGCGCATGTCACCAGCGTCGATTCATCGGCTCCGGCGCTGGCGCGGGTGCAGGCGCACGTGGCCCTGAACGGCTTCGACGCCGCACGCAGCACGGTGGTCGACGCCGACGTCAACCAGTTCCTGCGAGATGCGCTCAAGAGCGGAGCACGCTACGACTGCATCGTGCTGGACCCGCCCAAGTTCGCGCCCACGGCAGCCCATGCCGAACGTGCCGCCCGCGCCTACAAGGACATCAACCGGCTGGCGCTGCGCCTGCTGGAACCGGGCGGCCTGCTGTTCACCTTCAGTTGCAGCGGCGGCATCGGTGCCGAGCTGTTCCACAAGATCGTGGCCGGCGCCGGGCTGGACGCGGAGGTGAACGCCGCCATCCTGCAGCGCCTGGAAGCCAGCTGCGACCACCCGACGACGATCGAATTCCCCGAGGGCGAATACCTCAAGGGCCTGGCGCTGCTGAAGGCGGCAGCGTGATGCGAGGTTCGAACTTGGCGCGCTTCACGCTGAAGTAGGCCTTCACGTTGCGCACGTTGGCGTCCTGCGTCAGCAGGCGCTGCACCAGGGCCTGATAGGCCGGCATGCCCGGCACCCACAGCACCAGCACGAAGTCGGGGCCGGGGCTGACGCGCCAGCATTGCTGCACCGCGGCTTCGGCCACGGCGCGGGCTTCGAAGGCGTCCAGATGTTCGGCGCCCTGGCGGTCGAGCGTGACTTCCAGCAGCGCCGTGAGCCCGGTGTCGAGCACGGCGGGGTTCAGAAGGGCCACCTGGCGTTCGATGACACCGGTGTCGACCAGCCGGCGCACCCGCCGCAGCGTCGTGGCCGGTGAAACGCCAGCGCGTTCGGCCAGCGCCAGGTTGGACAGCGAGGCGTCGGTCTGAAGCAGGTCCAGCAGGCGCAAGTCGAGATCGTCGAGGGGCATGGCGAAAGTTTATTGCGCAAGTACGATATGAATGAACTAATTTGCCTGGCGTCGAAGTCGATGCAATAAAAGTTCGACAATCGCTGTCATAGTGCTCACTCATGCCACTGTCTCTGGCCTAGCATGCGCCAACGTTCAAGCAAGGAAGGCAAAACATCATGTGTGGCATCGTCGGCGCCGTCAGCCCCAGAGACATCGTTCCGGTTCTTCTGGAAGGCCTGAAGCGGCTGGAATACCGCGGCTACGACAGCTGCGGCGTGGCCGTGCACCAGGGCGGCGAACTCAGGCGTGCGCGCAGCACCGCGCGGGTGGCCGAACTGCAGGCCAGCGTGACGCAGGACGGCATCGCCTCGGGCACCGGCATCGCCCACACGCGCTGGGCCACCCATGGCGCGCCAGCCGTGCACAACGCCCACCCGCACTTCAGCAGCGGCCCGCAGGCCCAGGCGGCCAGCAGCGGCCCGAATGCCAAAGCGGCCAGCAGTGGCCGCGTGGCCCTGGTCCACAACGGCATCATCGAGAACCACGATGAACTGCGTGCCGAACTCCAGGGCCGCGGCTACGAATTCACCAGCCAGACCGACACCGAGGTCATCGCCCACCTGGTGCACTTCCTGTACGACGGCGACCTGCTCGACGCCGTGCAGCGCGCGCTGCCGCGGCTGCGCGGGGCCTATGCCATTGCCGTGTTCTGCCGCGACGAGCCGCAGCGCGTGATCGGCGCGCGCCAGGGCTCGCCGCTGATCCTGGGCGTGGGTGAAGGCGAGAACTTCCTGGCCAGCGACGCCATGGCCCTGGCCGGCGTCACCGACCAGATCGTTTACCTGGAAGAAGGCGACGTCGTCGACCTGCAGCTGGGCAAGACCTGGATCAGCGCGCTGGACACATCCAACGCGGCGCGCCCTGGCCGCTACCTGCCGGTGCAGCGCCCGGTGCGCACCGTGCAGGCGCACAGCGGCGCGGCCGAACTGGGGCCGTACCGGCACTACATGCAGAAGGAGATCTTCGAGCAGCCGCGCGCGCTGGCCGACACGCTGGAAGGCGTGGCCGGCATCAGCCCCGAACTGTTCGGCGACGGCGCCTGGCGGGTGTTCAAGGAAGTCGATCGCGTGCTGATCCTGGCCTGCGGCACGAGCTTCTATTCCGGGTCGACGGCGCGCTACTGGCTCGAAAGCATCGCCGGCATTCCCACCACGGTGGAAATCGCCAGTGAATACCGTTACCGCGACAGCGTGCCCGACCCGAAGACCCTGGTCGTCACCATCACCCAGAGCGGCGAGACCGCCGACACCCTGGCCGCGCTGAAACACGCCCGCAGCCTGGGCATGGAACACACCCTGACCATCTGCAACGTGGCCACCAGTGCCATGGTGCGCGAATGCAAGCTGGCCTACATCACGCGTGCCGGCGTGGAAATCGGCGTGGCCAGCACCAAGGCCTTCACCACGCAACTGGCCGGCCTGTACCTGCTGACGCTGGCACTGGCCCAGGTGCGTGGCCGGCTCAGCGACGAACAGGAAGCCGCTGAGCTGAAGGCTCTGCGCCATCTGCCGCTGGCGCTGCAGGCGGTGCTGGCGCTGGAGCCGCAGGTGATTGCCTGGAGCGAAGAATTCGCGCGCAAGGAAAACGCCCTGTTCCTGGGCCGCGGGCTGCATTACCCGATCGCGCTGGAAGGCGCGCTGAAGCTCAAGGAGATCAGCTACATCCACGCCGAGGCCTACCCCGCCGGTGAACTGAAGCACGGCCCGCTGGCCCTGGTGACGGCCGAGATGCCGGTGGTGACCGTGGCGCCGAACGACATGCTGCTGGAAAAGCTGAAGAGCAACCTGCAGGAAGTGCGCGCCCGCGGCGGCGAGTTGTATGTGTTTGCCGATGCCGACACGCACATCGACAGCGGGCCGGGGGTGCACGTCATCCGCATGCCGGAACACTACGGGGCCTTGTCACCGATCCTGCATGTGGTGCCCTTGCAGCTGCTGGCGTACCACACGGCCTGCGCGCGCGGTACGGATGTCGACAAGCCGCGGAACCTGGCGAAGAGTGTGACGGTGGAGTGAGGGGGCCGGGGGCTGGCTCGTTGTTGTTCCGACCCAAAATAGTCGTGAACAGGTCATCAAAGTCGAAAACACAGCGAGCCGCTGAGGGGGATAAATAAAGTCCGTCGGGTGCTTATCTGAAACCTGTCCTGGAGCGGCTGCCAATCCATCCGGCTATGGGCCTGAGCTACCTGCGACAAGACTCTGCAGACTCTGCTCCCGGCACAGAGTGCCTGGTTTTCCGGTCTTGGCCAGATGTGCGTAGCCGTTGTCCCAGTGACCGCAGCGCCATCAGCGCATTTCTGTGTGCGGGCGTCATCGACGCTGCATTGGCGACGCCAAAGGCGCGCGCTGACACTTCGAAGGCGGCCGTGCTTCTCCTGAGTCGTCGCTGATCACGCCAGCTGCATGATCCAGTGCCACCGACGGCTGCAGCCGATGGCGCTGCCAGCGCCGTCACGGAGGAGGCCTACGACTGCGATCGCGGTTCGCGTGGAGGTGAGCGCGGCGCTGGCCCCGCCAGACCTTGGCCTCGGATCGGCTGGCGCCGATCTGCCGCCTGGCCGCCGAGCGGCTAGACGTTGACGCTGTAGGAAGCCGTCCGAACGATTCGAGAAGGAACCGTCGTCGCCGTTCCCATCTTGATCCCGCCGAACTCGTCGGCCTCCCCGCCGATGGTGGTCACCGGGCTCTTCACGAACCGCACCGTATCGATGCGAAGGTTTGGAAACAGCTGGGAAACGAACCAGACGGTTTCACCCTTGGTCTGGATAGCGCCCCGCGAAGGGTAAGCCGCCAGAAGCGTCCAGCCGGCAGTATGCGCATACGCCGCCATGAGGTCAGTCCACTTGTCGGGCTTGTCGAGGGACCGTGGCACGTGCACCCCGTAGTAGAGCGCCGGCTTCACCCGATAGATTTGCCACTCGCACCCCGAAAAGAAGCCGCTCGCGGAAATCTTGCAGTTGTGGTCCATCACCGCGAAGACGCTCTTGTCGACATCGAATTCGGCGAAGCTTCCTTCGACTTGCAGGACCTTCTGCTTGGACGTGAAGTGGACCTTGCTGCCCGCAAACTCGCACTTGAAGAACCCATAACCCGCCCGCAGGCAATGAGGCTTGCTGTGGTCATAGTCCAGCAGGATGCCGCCGTCCTTCGGGTAGTTGCCGGTCTCCGTGATGCTGCCGTTAACGATGTCTTGCACGATGGTGGCGGCAGAGGGCATATCTCATCCTTTGTCTGTTCGTGGACCACTGGCAAACGGCTGGAAACCGCGGTCGACTCTAAGCTCAATCGACGGCCAGGCACAAGCTGGCGGATCGTCTCTTCAAACGCCCGTATCGTCGTTGAGGCAATTGGCCTGCGAGCCGAGCGGGTGCACGCGCTCATGACCAGCTTGGCTGCATTCGCCGCAGGAAATGCGGAAAGGCCGATGCCTGCCGCCAAGGGGCTGCCAGCGGACCCTGACCCCGCGCGCTCGAGGGCGGCCGGCTCAGCGCATCCAGCGTGACACGGCGTCAAGCAGTCCCTGTCGCACCCGCTGCTGGCGCGCCGGGTCGGTCTCGCCGCAGGCCAGGCGGCACATCCAGTCCGTGGGCGACTCGAAGTCGCAGTGGGAAGCGCCCGCGATCAGCTCGTCGCGCCACAGCGCCGGCAGCGCGGTGCCCCAGGGTGCGGCCACGGCTTCGGCGTTGCAGCGCGACGGCGGGGCTCGCAGCAGCAGCGCCTCGGTGCGCAGCCGGCCGGCCGCAGTTAAACCCAAGCGCTCAACCTCGCCAGACATCGTGCGGTCGAACGGGTCCAGGCCGACGAAACCGACCACGCCTGGCGTGTCCGCCGCCAGCAGGCTGGACAGCCCGCCTGCGGAGAAGCCCACGAGCATGACCCTCTCCACCGGGGCGCTGAAAATTCCGCCAGCACGCAGCGAGCCCACCAGCGCAGCGAGGGTGCGGGCGTTGCAGCGGAAGTCGAAGGTGCAGGGTAGGTCCGGCGTCAGGGCCAACACGCCGGCATCGGCCAGCGCCTGCGCATGGCCGGCCAGCGTGCGCCGGCTACGCGTGAAGCCGTGCGAGAGGATTGCGGCCCCCCGCACAGGACCGACGGCAGGGTAGACGTCCATCGTCACGCTGTGGCCGTCGAGTGCATGCACCTGCGTCCGCGCAGGCGCCGGCGGTGAAGACCCGTCCGCGACGGCCATCGTGACCATGGCCGCAGTGGTAGCCACCAGAGCGGTACAAGCTTGGCGTGCGTGGCGGATCAGCGTTTCCATTCGCGCATTGTCGGCGGCCGCCTCGCGGTTGGCCTGCACCCAGCCGCAACCTGGCTGGCGCACCTTGCGGTCAAACACGCGGATTGAGTACGGGCGCCCGGGATGGTGCTGCCCGGCTGCTTTGCCTCGGAGGCTGCCGCATGTCTGCGACGGCGCGCGGGGGAGAAACCTGGCCACTGGGGGATGCTCCGCCGACGTCAGCTTCCACGAGCAGCGGGCGGCATGTCCCGACCCTATGCGGCCCGCCGACTTCGGCGATTTGGCGCCGGGGAAGCTGTCGCTCGGGGGGGCCTGTTGCAAGCAACTCAGAGTGCCAAGCACTTCGCCCCGTGAAGTCCGGCGCCGAGATCCCCATCAGCACACGCAGCACCACCTGAAACACCGACGAGACCAGCTTGGGCCAAGCGGCTTGCGGCAAGCGAACGCAAAGTTGCCGGACTCCGGAAGAGCATCGGCCCCGCCCTTGACAGACCAGGCCCACGCGGGGTACCGGCTCTGGACGGGGCTTTGGTGATGGCGTCGAATCTAGGGCGATCGACAAAAACGCAACCGCCCCCCCCCCAGTTTGCAAGGTGCGCAACGAGGGCCGCCTGCCTACATTCGCAATGTGCTGCCCGCCTACCCGTACAGGCATCACTCATCAGGAGGCCTACTCGTGAGACCACATGCACGCAGCTTCGCGGCCATCACCCTTGCTGGCGCTTGCGTCGGCGCACTCGCCCAGACGCCCATTCCTTCAGCCAGCGCCTTCTCCAACGGCACCGATTACGACACCAGAGCATTGACCGAGTTCGCCACTTTCTCCGAAGACATGGTGGGCTCGCAAGTCACCGTGCGCTTCGGCGACGGCACGACCGAGTCCGTCTCGTGGGCAGCGGCGGGGGCGTTGGGTACGGGCTGGAGCTTGGTGCTGAGGAATGACTCATTCATTGCCGGGGCATGGAAGCTCTCCAACGACGGCAGCAGGTCCATCAAGGGTCTGACTTTCGATGGCCGTCCCGGCAACACCGTGTTTGACGTCGTGCCGTTCACGGTCAACAGCCCTGGGTCATTGCGTGGGAAACCACTCGGAGACGTCTTCGCTGCCAACAACATTGGCTTCGCTCAAGGCAACTACCGTGACCGACTCTCGGTGGATGGCATCTGGTACGAAGATCTGTACTTGGTGCTGGACATTGACTTCAGGTTCCCGTTCATGGCGGGCGATTTGTTCTACAGCGCCGACACCGACAACATCGATATCCAGTTGGGTGGCATCACCCCGGTCGTGCCCGAGCCAGGCACCTACGGGCTGATGGCTGTTGGCCTGGCCTCACTGGTTTCGCTGGCGCGCCGACGGCGCACGGGCAGGCCTGAGGTCACTGCGGGCCGTGTGTCCGCGAACTGAACTCGACGCACACGCGGGTGAAGCGCCGTAAAGGCGACTTTCTCAAGGTGCGGACTGATGCGGGGCTTCCCTTGAGGACTTGGAGGCCCAGACGGGTTCGCGCCGGCATGCGCGCCGAACAGGTCACGTCCGACCTGCCGACGCAGGAGTGGTCGGCTTTCGTCAAGAAGCGCGCCAATGAAGCCAGTGGCTCAGGGCAAACGGGAAAGTTGCCAATCGGCGGCGGGCAACAATGTTCTGCGCGGAAGATCTGAGTAGCAGTGCTCTCGGTACGATGCTTTCGCGCGTCAGACAGACTGCCTGACTCCCGACGATCATGAGTGCCCGCTCCTGGCCGGGACGAGCCAAGGTCGAGCTCAAGTTGGCCGCCGCAAACCGGTCATCCAAGGCGGGCCACCAGGAAAAATTCTGAGCGGATCACCAAGGACCGGTTGTGGCCGAGACTGACGATTCGCAGCCACGCCGGACAGCTGACCTTGGCCGGCCGAGCGTGATCAGCGGAAGTCAGGTCCCTGCCGTGGCGGAGCCAGTCGCGCCATTCGCGCCGGGCTAGACTGCGCACTCTAGGGAAAACCCGTGTTCTGGGGTGCGTCCTCTACAAGCTGTCGGCACAGTCGCTGCAACCCTGATTGAACGCGGCCGGAGCGAACGGTTTACCTGGTCGGGTCGATCCTCTCAACCAACAGGAGCGAACCATGTCGAACAAGAACCTTTCCACCGTGGCCACCGAGGTCATCGCCGCCTACGGCATCACCGCCACCAACGTCATCAACAGCTACCGCTACGGCGGCGAGCGCTTGGTCGGCTTTGTCGACGCGCGCTTCGCCAGCGCGGTGAACCGCGGCGCCGCCGCCTTGCGCGCCGGCCTGCGCTCGAACTTGATCGGCGCCCAGCAGCGCGTCACCGGCTACTACGTCAGGGGCGTCCATCTGGGCACCGACCGCGTGCAGAGCGTCGTCGGCGTGGCCGTGGACCTCGCGACCAAGGGTGTCGGCCTCGTCGCCGAAGGCGCCGTGCGCCTGGACCGCGCCGCCAACGTGAACGCGCTGGACACGCTGAACCGCGTGGTGCGCCCCGCCGCCCAGGCCGTGAGCCTGGTGGCCGAGCGCATCGAAGAAGGCAGCAGCGCCCTGGTGCGCCGAGTCGCCGGCACGCCGGTGCCGGCCAAGGCCGTGGCCACCCGCAAGCTCAAGGCG
>JALHPF010000037.1 GCA_022842595.1 Rubrivivax sp. | reverse complement strand
GCAGGATGTCGATTTCCGGGTGCAGCCGAAGCGGCAGGCGGCATGAAACGTTAAGTGCATTCTGCTGTGAACGAGTCAGTCGCACAACGACTATACGGTAACTTCGGCGCTCCGTCGCGGTCCGACATGCGCGGACCCGCAGCCCGGGGCTTTTGCCTGTCCTGTTCAAACCAGGACGGCTGTCCTATTATCTTGGCTGGACCGCGGCCATTGGTGTCGCTTTGTCCAGGACAAGACAGTGAAAACACCGCCCCTCCTTCATGTGGGCATGGCTGAAGCGCTCAGATGACGATCACCCTGTCGATTGCCGCCGTCGAACGCGACACTGGCCTGAGCAAGGACACCCTGCGTGTCTGGGAGCGCCGCTACGGCTTTCCCGCGCCCGGGCGCGACAGCCTGGACGAGCGTGCCTACTCGATGGACCAGGTCGAGAAGCTGCGGCTCATCAAGCGCCTGCTCGATGCCGGACATCGGCCCGGGCGCATAGTGCCGCTGTCCTACGGCGAGCTCGTCGGGCTCAGTGGTGCGACCCGCGAGGTCAGCGCGCAGCAGTCCGAAGCGCAGGCGGGTGGCGGCAGCGACCTGCAGGCCTACATCGGCCTGATCCGCCAGCACGACGCCACGGCCCTGCGCGTGGCGCTCACGCGTGCGCTGTCGCGCAGCGGTGTTGCGGGCTTCATCGGCCAGGTGGTCGGGCCACTGAACACGCTGGTGGGCGACGCCTGGATGCGCGGCCAGATCGAGGTGTTCGAGGAGCATCTCTATACCGAGATCGTGCAGGTGGTGTTGCGCCAGGCCATCGCGGGGATCCCCGAAGCCGCCGCCGGCAGCCACCCGCGGGTGTTGCTGACCACCTTCCCCGGCGAACCGCATGGCCTGGGCCTGCTCATGGCCGAAGCCATGTTCTCGCTGGAAGGCTGCGCCTGCATGTCGCTGGGTGTGCAGACGCCGCTGTGGGACACCGTGCTGGCCGCCAAGGCCCACCGCAGCGACATCCTGGCGCTCAGCTTCACCGGGTGCATGAACCCGAACCAGGTCGTCGACGGCCTGGCTGAATTGCGCCTGAAGCTGCCGGGGCGGGTTCGCATCTGGGCCGGCGGTACGGCCCCGGTGCTCTTCCGCCGCCGAGTCGACGGCGTCGAACCCCTGGCCACCCTGAACGATGTTCCCGCCGGCGTGCGCCACTGGCGCGAGACATCCGCCGCGCCGGGATTTGCGTAAGGGTTTGTCATCAAAGTGAAGGGGCCTGCCTAGAATCAGGCTCCCCTGGCAAGGTCAACACCGATGCTCTATCCCGAACTGTTCAAGCAACTGGAAGCGGTGCGCTGGAGCATGGACACCGACATCCCCTGGGACCGGTTCCAGTCCGAACTGCTGACCGAAGAGCAGGCGCAGACGATCAAGATGAACGCCATCACGGAATGGGCGGCGCTGCCGGCCACCGAGATGTTCCTGCGTGACAACCGCGGTGACAGCGACTTCAGCGCGTTCATGAGCGTCTGGTTCTTCGAGGAACAGAAGCACTCGCTGGTGCTGATGGAGTACCTGCGCCGCTTCAGGCCCGATCTGGTGCCCACCGAAGAAGAGCTGCATGCGGTGCGCTTCGAATTCGACCCCGCGCCGGCGCTGGAAACGCTGATGATGCATTTCTGTGGCGAGATCCGGCTGAACCACTGGTACCGGCGCGCCGCCGAATGGCACAGCGAACCCGTCATCAAGGCCATCTACGAGACCCTGGCGCGTGACGAAGCCCGCCATGGCGGTGCCTATCTCCGCTACATGAAGCGGGCGATGGGCAAGTTCGGCGACGAGGCCCGTGCCGCCTTCGCCAAGGTGGGGGTGCTGATGGCCAGCGCGCGCCGCACCGCGCAGGCGCTGCACCCGACCAACCTGCACGTCAACGTCAGCCTGTTCCCGCGAGACACCATCCAGAGCCGCCTGCCCAACCCGGAATGGCTCGAGCAGTGGCTCGACAAGCAGATCCAGTTCGACGCCGTGTGGGAGAACAAGGTCGTCGACCGCATCCTGCACAACATGAGCCTGCTGATGGAGCGCAGCTTTACCAGCGTGCAGGAACTCAACCGCTTCCGCAAGGAAGTGGCGGCGAAGCTGGCGGCGAGCACCGGCGCTGGCGGCCAGGGCCAGGAAGTCGGCGGCCCGGCACCGGCCGGTGCCTGAGCGCCCGGGCTCCCGGGCAAACTCGGTTGAGCTTGTCGCGGCCTACTTGGCCGGCGTCATGTCGGTCTTGCGGTCGGCGGCCACCTTCAGCGCACTGTCTCGCGCGCCGATCAGCTTGTTGTAGGTGCGCCAGTCGACGCCTGAAGCCAGCAGCAGGTCTTCGCCCAGCACCGCCTTGGTGGCCATGCCCACCAGTGGCAGGCTGCACCATGCGGCGGCATCGGCCTGGGTGAACCGGTCGCCGGCCACATAGGGCGCGAACTTCGCCAGGCGCTTGAAGCCGGCGATGTTCTTTTCCAGCTGCTTGCGCACCCGGGCCTGCGTACCTTCGGACACCTGGCCGCCGAAGAAGGCTTGCGGGTACAGGTCGCGCGCCACCAGTTCCAGGTGCAGGTCGACGAAGGTGCCGATCTCGCGTACCTTGGCGGCAGCCAGCGCGTCGGCGGGCAGCAGCGGCGGCGTGGGGTAGGCGGCTTCGAGGTAGTCGCAGATCACCTGGCTCTCGCACAGCGGCACGCCGTCGACGCGGATGAACGGGATCTTGCCCAGCGGCGTGGCCGCGAGCACGGCTTCGTCGCGCGAGCCGGTGCCGACGAATTCTTCCTCGAACGGGATGCCCTTCTCGAGCAGCACCATCTTGACCTTGTTGTAGTAGTTCGACAGCGGGCGGCCGCAAAGCGTGATCATCGTTTCTGCCTCGTGAGTGGGAAGCTGCAAAGTCTAGCGACGCCGGGGCGCCAGGTTCACCAGGGCGATGCCGGCACACACCGCCACCAGGGCAAGCACCAGCCGGACCGTCAGCGGTTCGCCGAGCAGGCCCACGCCAGCCAGGAGACCGAACACCGGCGTGAGCAGGGTGAACGCCGCCACCCGCGTGGCCGGGTAGTGGCGCACCAGCCAGAACCACACCAGGTAGCTCGCAAAGGTGACGACCACCGTCTGGAACGCCATCAGCCCCAGGGCTGCCCCCGTCCACCGCTGCGGCCAGCCTTCGCCAGCCGCCACGGCGGCTGCGCCCAGGGCCAGCGCCGACACCCCCAGCTGCCACAGCAGGGCTTTCTCGGGCACCACCTGGCCCAGCCGGCTGCCACGCAGCACCAGCGTCGTCAGCCCCCACAGCAGGGCTGCGCACAGGCCGAGCGCGTCACCCAGCCACTGCTTCGGGCCGGCGGTGGGGCGCATGAAGCCTTCGTAGAACGCCCACACGACACCGGCGAAGGCCGCCACCAGACCCAGCAACTGCCAGCCACCGAGCTTTTCACTGCGGGCGATGAAAGGCATGCCCAGGGCCACGACGAAAGGCGCCAGGTAGATGAAGACCACCATGCGCGAGGCACTGGTGTACTGCAGGCCGATGAAGATGCACGCGAACTCTGCCGCGAACAGGCCGCCGGCCAGCCAGCCGCCGCGGGCGCTGCCGTCGTGCCGGACGACACTGCGCCAGAAGTCCGGGCCACGCCAGCGCGACCAGGCCAGCAGCAGCAGCGCCGCGCCGGCCGAGCGCAGCGTCGCCTGTAGCAGCGGCGGTACTTCCGCCAGCGTCAGCTTGGTCGCCACCTGGCCCAGGCCCCAGATCACGCAGCAGCCGATCAGCAGGGCCACCGCGCGGCCGTCCAGATGCGGGCGGCGGCCATCGGCAGCCGGGCTGTTGTCTCGCTTGTTCTGTTCTGTGTTCACCCGGGCATTGTCTGGCCGCGCGTGGCCAGGGCAGCAAGCGCAGCGCAGGCCGTCCCCGCCACCGCCCCGCTGGCGTGGGCCAGCGGGGCGATGGCGATGTCCCATTCGGCGCTGGTCTGCAGGGTCGCACCCCAGGGCGCTTCGAGCAGCAGCTTGGTGGCCAGGCCGGCCATGACGGCCGCACCGATGAAGCGCTGGCGGCGCTCGGCTGCCGCCAGCACCAGCCACACGGCGGCCACCGCCACGCCCGCATGCAGCACGCCCGACAGGCCACCGTAGTGCGCGAGTTCAGGCCGCAGCAGCAGGCCCAGCTGCGTCAGCGGCCAGGCCAGCGCCCAGGCCAGCGCCGCCCGGGCAGGCAGTCGTGCCACCCAGCCCAGCGTGGCGAGCACGGCCGCGCCGGCGAGGTTGGCCGCCAGATGGCGCGGGCTCCAGTGCACCCAGGCGGCGGTGACGGCCCGCCAGGGCTCGCGGCCGGCGAGTTCGGGCTGCCAGTCGAGCAGGTTCGCGGGCAGCCACCAGGCCAGCAGCGAACCGGCCAGGCCGGCAGCAGCCACGGCCAGCCAGGCGCGGCCGCCAGCAGTCGGCTGGGTCAGGAAAACACCGCCTGCCACAGCGCCAGCACCGCATCACGCGGGCCGGCCATGGCCACGGGGTCGAACTGTGTCGGCCGTTCGTCCAGGCGCGCCTGGTGCTGGGCGCGGCGGAGATCGCGGTAGGCGTCGGCCGCGGCCCGGCCCACGCCCGGGGGCAGCAGGCCCGAGGCCTCGGCGCGCTGCAGCAGCGCGATGTTGCCGGCGTTGTCCAGCAGCGTTGGGTGGCTGCGGGCGTGGGCCAGCACCAGGTATTGCACGGCAAACTCGACGTCCATCATGCCGCCCGGGCTGTGCTTGACATCGAAGCGCCCGGCCGGCACCGGGCGTGCGGCGCGCACCTTCTCGCGCATCGCCCGCACTTCCTCGCGCAGCGCGGCGGGGTCGCGCGCGGCCACCAGCACGTCGCGCCGCGTGGCTTCGAAGCGCGCGGCGATGGCCGGGGTGCCCGCAGCATGGCGGGCGCGTGTCAACGCCTGGTGCTCCCAGGTCCAGGCGGTGTTGCTGCCGCGACCGCGCTGGTAGTTCTCGAAGCTGGCGATGGACGTCACGAGCAGGCCGGAATTGCCGTTCGGCCGCAGCGCGGTGTCGATGTCGAACAGCTCGCCCGCCGACGTGCGCAGCGTCAGCCAGGTGATGAGCTTGCGCACGAAGTTGCCATAGACCTCCTGCGCCTGCTGCTGCGCTGCGGGGCTGGTCTCGGCAGCGTCGTCGAAGAGGAAGACGACGTCGAGGTCGCCGCCATAGCCCAGTTCCTTGCCGCCGAGCTTGCCGTAGGCGACGATGCCGATCTGCGGTGTCTCGCGGTGCTTGTTCTTCAGCAGCGACCAGCACCAGCGTACCGCCACGTCCAGCACCGTGTCGGCCAGTGCCGACAGGTCGTCGGCCACTTCCTCGACGCCGAGGTCGCCATCGACGTCGCGTACCAGGGTACGGAAGACCTCGGCATGGTGGGCGCGGCGCAGGGTGTCCAGCAGCTGTTCTTCGTCGGCCTGGCCGGCGCGCTGCCAGGCTTCGCGCCGGCCTTCGAGCTCGGCAGTGAACGCGGCGCGGTCGAAGCGCTGGTGCAGCAGGCGTTCGTCGGCCAGTTCGTCGATGACGCCGGGGTGGCGCATCAGGTACTGCATCGGCCAGCGTGCCAGGCACAGCAGGCGCAGCAGGCGACGATGCACCTCCGGGCGTTCCAGCAGCAGCGCCAGATAGCTTTCGCGGCGCAGCAGCGGGTCCATCCAGTCGATGAAGCGCAAGGCACCGGCCGGCGTGCAGGTGTCTTCGCGCAGCGCGTTGGCCGTTTTCTGCACCAGCCGCCCCAGGCGCAGCTTGCCTTCGTCGCGCAGGGCCTGCACGCGCGGCTGCTGCGCCCAGTGGCCGACGCGTTCGGCCAGTTCCGGTGGCAGGCGTTCGAGCAGGGCTTCACTGTCGACCGGCAGCGGCCCCGGGCCGCAGCTGCGGCACACCCGCGGGCCGCCGGCAGGGTCGGCGCCGGTCTGGCCTTCGCGCAGCAGCGCGTCGAACTCGGCGGCCACCAGCTCGCGCACCTCGCCCAGGCGGTCGAGCAGTTCGCAGGTCTCGCGGTTGCCCTGCACCGAGCAGTGGAAGCCGAGGCTCAGGGCGATCCAGCGCAGGTCGTCGTCGTTGGTGGGCAGCAGGTGGGTCTGCTGGTCGTCGAGGAACTGGATGCGGTGCTCGACCTGGCGCAGGAAGGCGTAGCCCTCGGCCAGCCTGCGCGCCGTGTCGGCCTTCATCAGGCCGCGCGCCACCAGGCGCTGCAGGGCGCGCAGCGTGCTGCGCGTGCGCACCTCGGGGAACTGGCCGCCGCGCACCACCAGCATCAGCTGCACGGTGAATTCGATCTCGCGGATGCCGCCGCGCGAGAGCTTCACGTCGTTGGCACGTTCGGGCCGGCCGGCGGCGCGGCGCTGGGCCTCGTCGCGCACCTTGCGGTGCAGCTGGCGCAGGCCTTCGAAGACGCCGTAGTCCAGGTACTTGCGGTAGACGAACGGCGTGACCAGCGAACGCAGTGCCAGTGCGCGCCCGCTGGTGACGGCGGCGCGCGGCGCCACCACCCGGCTCTTCAGCCAGGCAAAGCGTTCCCACTCGCGGCCCTGTACCTGGAAGTATTCCTCGAGCATGCCCAGGCTCACCACCGGCGGGCCGCTGTTGCCGTTGGGGCGCAGCGCCAGGTCCACGCGGAAGACGAAGCCGTCGTCGGTGGTTTCGCCGATCAGTGCAAACAGGCGCTTGGCGACGAAGCTGAAGTATTCGTGCGCCGAAACCGGGCGTTCGCCTGCGGTCTGGCCGTCGTCCTCGTAGACATAGATCAGGTCGATGTCCGACGAGACGTTCAGCTCGCGCGCGCCGAGCTTGCCCATGCCGACGATCCAGAAATCGATGCGCTGGCCCTGCGCGTCGATGGGCGGTCCGTGGCGCACGTCGGCCTCGCGCTGGGCCTCGGCCAGGGCCAGCTCCAGCGTGGCTTCGGCCAGGTGCGTCATGCAGCCGGTGACGGCGTCCAGCGTCGCGCCCTGCTCGATGTCGAGCACGGCCAAGCGTTCCATCACCAGATGCCGGGCCACGCGAAGGGCGCTGGACAAGTCGCGCCCGCCGGCCTGCAGGCGCAGCACGAGTTCGGTGATGGCATGCCAGCCCGGCATGCCAGGCATTTCCTGCGCAAAGTCGGCCAGTTCGGTGGCGTAACGGCGACGCACGCGCTGCACGAAGCGGCTGTGCGCGGCGGTGGCTGCCAGGGTGTGCAGCGGCTGGTTCATCGGTTTCCCTCCAGGGCCCGTGGCCGGCAGACGTGGATTTTTCTTGTCACGTGTTTGGCGCGGAGGTTAGCGCGGTCGGCCAACGCTTGCCGGACCGGGCCCTTTCTGCGCCGACCCGCAGTTGGCACCACCGCACAATGTCGCCATGAAGATCGCCGCCGTGCAGATGGTTTCCACGCCCGACGTGGCCCGCAACCTGGCCGCCGCCGACCGGCTGCTCGCCCAGGCGGCAGCCGCCGGCGCCCGGCTGGCTTCGCTGCCCGAGTATTTCTGCCTGCTGGGCCAGCGCGACACCGACAAGCTGGCCGCGGCCGAGGCCCCGGGCGACACGGTGAACGGCGCCATCCAGCGTTTCCTGTCGGAAGCCGCGCAACGCCACGGGCTGTGGCTGGTGGGCGGCACGCTGCCGGTGCGCTCGGCACCTGGCCTGCAAAGCGACCGCGTGCTGAATCGCTGCTGCGTCTTCGCGCCCGACGGCCGCGAGGCCGGGCACTACGACAAGATCCACCTCTTCGCCTTCGACAACGGCCGCGAGAGCTACGACGAAGGCCGCGCGCTGGTGGCCGGCAGCCAGCCCGTGGCGCTGCAGGCCGGGCCGCTTCGTCTGGGCCTGAGCATCTGCTACGACCTGCGCTTCCCCGAGCTCTACCGCGCCCTGATGCGCCCACCCTGCGACGTGCTGTGCGTGCCCTCGGCCTTCACCTACACCACCGGGCGCGCGCACTGGGAACTGCTGCTGCGCGCCCGCGCGGTCGAGAACCAGTGTTACGTGCTGGCTGCCGCGCAAGGCGGCACCCACGAAAACGGCCGCCGCACCTGGGGCCACAGCATGGTCGTCGACCCCTGGGGCGAGGTGCTGGACGTCTGCGAGGAAGGCGAAGGGCTGGCGCTGGCCGACGTGGACCCCGAACGCATCCAGCAGGTGCGCACCCAGCTTCCGGCCCTGGCGCACCGGAAGCTGTAGTCCGGGCTCTCTCCCCCGCTTCGACCCAAGCTTCCCGCCGCGGAACCGGCTTTGCCGGGCCGCTGGCGGACGGCCCCTGTCCTTGTCGAAAACGGGGTAGCGAGCGCCAGCGAGCTTGGGGGCTCAAGGAACCCGCCGCGGAACCGGCTCTGCCGGGGCGCTGGCGGACGGCCCCCTCGGGGGGTAGCGAGCGTCAGCGAGCTTGGGGGTCCGAGCTCACCCGAGCTTGAAAGGCAATTCCCGCAGCCGTTGCCCCGTCAATCGCGCAATCGCGTTGGCGTAGGCCGGCGCCAGCGGCGGCAGGCCGGGTTCGCCCATGCCCTTGGGCGGGGCGTCGCTGGGCACGATGTGCACGGCGATGGCTGGCGCGTCGGTGATGCGCGGCATCGGGTAGCGGTCGAAGTTGCCTTGCTCGACGACACCGTCCTTCATCGTGATGCGGTGCTCGGGCATCGTCGTGCCCAGCGCCATCACCACCGACCCCTGCACCTGGGCTTCGACGGTGCGCGGGTTCACGCACAGGTTGCAGTGCACGCCGGCCGTCACGTTCACGAGCACGGGCTTGCGGGTCTTGCCGCTGCCCGTGATCTTGGCCTCGACCACGTAGGCCACCACCGACTCGAAGCTTTCGTGCACCGCCACACCCCAGGCCGTGCCCTTGGGCAGGGTCTTCTTGCCATAGCCCGACTTGTCCACCGCCAGCTGCAGCGCGGCGCGGTGGCGGGCGGCCTTCGGGTCGCTGCCCATCAGCGCCATGCGATAGGCCACCGGGTCTTGACCCGTGGCCACGGCGATTTCGTCGATCAGCGTTTCCATCACGAACGCCGTGTGGGTGGCGCCCACCGAGCGCCACCACAGCACAGGCACGTCCACCTGCGGGTGGTGCACGCTCAGGTTCATCGGGATGGCATAGGGCTCGCGCATGCCTTCGGTGGTGGTGCCGTCCACCCCCTTGACGACCATGAAGGGCTCGAACGGGCTGCCCTTCAGGATGCTCTGGCTGACGATGCGGTGGTCCCAGGCCAGCACACGGCCCTGGGCGTCGAAGCCGATCTCGGCGCGGTGCACGGTCAGCGGGCGGTAGTAGCCGGCCTTCATGTCGTCTTCGCGGCTCCACACCACCTTCACCGGGGCGCGCTGCCCGGCGGCGGCCAGGGCCATCGCCACGTGCGTGGCTTCGCGCGCGTACTCGGCCGAAGGCACGGCACGCCGGCCGAAGCCGCCCCCGGCCATCTGCACGACGATGTTCACCTGCTCGGGTTTCAGCCCGGTGGTGGCCGCCACGGCGCCGGCGTCCACCCCCGGCATCTGGCTGGCGAAGTACAGCGTGCAGGCGTCGGCCTTCAGGTCGACGGTGCAGGCCAGCGGCTCCATCTGCGCGTGGTTCAGGTAGGGAAAGACGAACTCGGCCGTCAGCTTGCGCGGCGCGCTGCTCAGCGCCGCCGTGTCGGCGCGCAGCGTGTCCTGGGGTGCCGGCAGCCCGGGCTTGGCGGCCAGCGCTCGGTAGTCGGCGACCAGCTGCTCGGTGTCGGGGCGGGGCACGGCGGCGGTGTCCCATTCCACCTTCAGCGCGTCGCGGCCCATCTTCGCCGGCCAGTAGCCGTCGGCGACGATGGCGATGCCCTCGCCGCCGCGGTCCAGCTTCACGGGCAGCACGGCGCGCACACCCTTGACGGCGCGGGTGGCGGTGGCGTCATGGCTCTTCAGCTTCGCGTTGAAGACCGGCGGGCGCACGATCACCGCCGTCAGCTGGCCGGGCAGCTTCACGTCGATGCCATAGGCCTGCGTGCCGCTGCTCTTGGCGCGCGCCACCTTCAGGCTGGTGGGCTGGCCGATCAGCGTGAACTGCTTCGGGTCCTTCAGCACCACCTTGTCGGGGATGGGTTCCTTCATCGCGGCTTCGAACAGGTCGCCGTAGGAAGCGAAGCGGCCGCCGCCGGCGGTGGTCTTGACCAGGCCCTTGTCGGTGCTGATCAGCTTGGGCGCCACGTCCCACTGCCTGGCGGCGGCGGCCACCAGCATGGCGCGGGTGCGGGCGCCGAGCTCGCGGTACTGCATGTAGCTGTTCTTGACCGAGTTCGAGCCGCCGGTGAGGTGCATGCCCATCATCGGGTCGACGTAGTTGCCGGCCTGGTTGCCGAAGCCGGTTTTCACCCTGGCCCAGTCGGCGTCGAGTTCTTCGGCGCAGATCATGGCCAGCGCCGTCTCGATGCCCTGGCCCATGTCCATGCGATTGCACAGAACGGTGGTGGTGCCGTCCTTGGCGATGCTGACGAAGGCGCCAGGCTGTTCGGTCGGCTTCTGGCCGGGGGGCACCGTGGACGCGTTCTGCGCGCGAACGTCCAGCGACGCAAGCGGCATGAAAGCCAGGCCGATGGCGCCGCCCAGGGTCAGCGTGACGAACTGGCGGCGCGACAGCGCGGGGGCCGGCAGCGGCAGGGCCCGGGGAAGATAACGGTCGATGATCATGGCACTGGCCTTCTCAGACGATCGACGCCGAGGCGTCGAGGATGGCCGCGCGCACGCGGGCATAGGTGCCGCAGCGGCAGATGTTGCCGGCCATGGCCGCGTCGATCTGCGCCACGCTGGGCGTTTTCGTCTTCTGCAGCAGGGCGGTTGCGCTCATCACCTGGCCGCTCTGGCAGTAGCCGCATTGCGCCACGTCGTGCTTGACCCAGGCGTCCTGCACTGCCTTGCCGACCTTGTCGGCGGCGACGGCTTCGATGGTGGTGATCTTCGCGCCGGCCGCGGCGGCCACGGGCGTGACGCAGCTGCGGATGGGCTGGCCGTTCAGGTGCACGGTGCAGGCCCCGCATTGGGCAGCACCGCAGCCGAACTTGGTGCCGGTGAGTTCGAGCGTGTCGCGCAGCACCCAGAGAATGGGCGTGGTCGGGTCCACGTCCACGGTGGTGGGCTGGCCGTTGAGGGTGAAGCGGGTGGTCATGGTGGGGCGTCCCGGAAGGCTGGGGGGGGAGTTCGGGTTTGTACTGCGGTTCGCCGAAGTCTGCAGCGCACCGCTCGGCCGCGTGTCAGTCGGCGTTGCTGTGCAGGGCGTCTGCCGGTTCGTGCCCGGGCCCGGCGCAGATGCGCTGCCAGTAAGAGGCATGGCCGTCGCTGCCGGCCGGCCATTGCGCCAGGAAGCGCGGCTGCCAGCGGTCGGGTGGAATCGGAATCGCCAGCGCATCGACATGCAGCCCGCCGCGTTGCAGGCCGTGGCGGCGCTGTGCAGCCGACACCTGCGGCACGGGGTGCACCGAGATGCGGGTGAGCAGCCCGCTGCTGTCGCTGCGGAAGTTGGGCATGCCGGCGGCGCCGTTGTTCAGCACCGCGGGCGTGAAGCGGCGGGGGTCGTCGCCGGGCCGGGGCAGGCTGTGGAACACCGGCAGGCAGGTGTGGCTGCAGGCAAACATGTCGACCTGCGCCATGTCGAACCAGGCCCGCGCCTGCGCCCGGTGCGAGGCCTCGCGCAGGTGTTCGGCGGCGAAGCCCCAGCCGGCGAGCGACTCGGCGTCGCCATGCACGATGCCTACGCGCACGCCGGCCACGTCGACGCGGCGGGTCATGTCGAGCGCCGCGAGCTGGGCCGCCGCGCCTTCGCATTGCGCCACGGTCTGGCGCAGCGCTGCCAGGATCCGGTTGCTGCGTTCGACCACGCCGTCGCCGACCCAGGCGGGGTAGGCGCAGCCACAGCCCGCGTCGGCGGCTGCGGAAGTGTCGGCGAGCTCGGTCTCGACATTGCCGCGCAGTGCGTCGAAGCCCAGCACACGCCGCTGCACACGCGCGAAGACGGCGGGGTCGCGGTCGAACCAGTGGAAGTCGCCGTTGAAGACCAGGCGCTTGGGCACCCGTTCGGCGTCGAACATCGCCAGCAGGGCGTCCAGCGCGACGTCGTTGCCGTAGAGGCCGCCCACGACGTACAGCGTCTCGCATTCGGCTTCGGCCGCGCGCGCCAGGCTGGTGGCACCGTAGCGGTAGTGCAGCGGGCAGGTGCGGCCGGGAATCAATTCGTCGGTCATGGCGGCGTGGCGTAGAGAGCGGCGAGTGTCGCCGCATCCACTTGCGCCGTGGGCCGGTCGAACAGCAGCCGGCCCTGGCGCAGGCCCAGAACGCGGTCGGCCAGCAGCGGCAGCAGCTCGGCCTGGTGGACGACGCTGACCAGGGTGGCGCCGAGATCGTGCGCGGTGCTGCTGAGGCCCTGGCAGAGGTCGCGCGCGCCGGCCGGGTCGAGGCTGGCGGTGGGCTCGTCGGCCAGGATCAGGCGCGGCCCTTGCATCAGCAGGCGCGCCATCGCCACACGCTGGCGTTCGCCGCCGGACAGCCGGTCCACGCGCTCGCCGCCACGCCCGCCCAGGCCCACGCGCGCCAGTGCGGCCTGGGCTGCGGCCATGTCGCCCGGCCCGTACCAGCGTGCCCAGCTGCGCAGCGCGGCCAGCCCCTGCAGCCGGCCCAGCGCGCCGATGAGCGTGTTGTCCAGCGCATCGAGCCGGCCCACCAGGTGCAGGCCCTGCAGCACCTGGCCGACCTCGCGCCTGAGGCCACGCAGTTCGCCGCGCGACAAGGGCGCGTGCAGCGCGTGGCCCAGCACCGTCAGCCGACCATGGCTGGGCTGCATGAAGCCGGCCAGGCAGCGCAGCAGCGTCGACTTGCCGGCGCCATTGGCACCGATGATGGCCACGCGCTCGCCCTGGGCGATGGCCAGTTGCGGCAGGGCCAGCAGCTCGCGCCCGCCGGCCTGCACCGAGAGGTCTTGTGCCGTGATCGTCGTCATGCAGGGCCCGTCACAGCAGCGCGCGCCGCACGCGGCGGCTCAGCGCGTCGAAGCCCACCACCAGGGCCACCACCACCAGCAGCACGGTCGCCAGCCGGTCCCACTGGAACAGCGAGGTGGCCTCGGAGATCAGCAGCCCCAGCCCGCCGGCGCCGATAAGGCCGAGGATGGTGCTGTCGCGGATGTTGTATTCCCAGACATACAGGTGCTGCGACACGAACTGCGGCAGCACCGCTGGCCAGACGGCGTTGAAGAACACCTGGCCCGGCCCGGCACCGGTGGCGCGCACGGCGTCGACCGCGGCCATGTCCAGCGTTTCCACGGCTTCGGCGTAGAGCTTGCCGCAGGTGCCCATCGAGTGCAGTGCGATGGCCAGGATGCCGGCGGTGGGCCCCAGTCCGACGATGCCCACCAGCACCAGCCCGAACACCAGCGTGTGCACCGCGCGCAGCCCGTTCAGCAGGCCGCGCGCGGGCGCTGCCAGCCATGCCGGTGCGTGCAGGTTGCGCGCCGCCAGCAGGCCCAGCGGCAACGCCAGCACCGCGGCCAGCAGCGAGCCCAGCGTGGCGATCTGCAGCGTCGTCCAGGTGGCGCGGGCCAGCGCCCAGAGGTACTGGGTTTCGACCTCGCGCCGGTTTTCCACGCGCAGCAGCGTGCCGTCGCTGCTGCGGTATTCCAGCCGCTCGGGGCCGAACCAGGCGTCCAGGAAACTCGGGTGGGCGAACTCGCCCAGCGTCTTGCCGAGGTTGGCCCAGGGCTGGCGGCCCAGGCTCAGGTCGCCGCTGGCTGCCAGGGTGGCGATGCACAGCGCCACCAGCGCCGCATACGCCATGAACAGGGCTAAACCCAGCGCGGCGAAACCGCGGCGTCCGCCGAGCCGGGTCATGGGCAGTCTCAGGTCGCCTTCAGCACGCCCAGCGCCAGCCCGGCGTCGCGGATCGGCTTGTAGAAACGGTTGTCGCGCGCCACGAAGCCGGTGTAGCTGCGCGGCAGCAGCGTGGGCTGGCTGGCCAGCAGCGGGCCGATCTCGGCCAGCGCGGCCTGCAGCCGCGCCACGAAGGCAGCGTCCTTGTGTAACGTGGCGCTGACGGCAAAGGCGTCGTTGGGCAGCGGCGCGCTCTGCCAGATGACGACACTGCGCTCGGCCTTGATCAGCCCTTGTTCGATCATCGCGTTACGGTTGCGGTTGTAGTCGGCGCCGGCGTCCAACTGGCCCGCGGCGACCTGCGTTTCGATCGCCTGGTGCTTCGTGTGGAGCACGCGTCTGAAGTACTTCTCGGGCTCGGTGATGCCCAGCTTCATGAAGTGGTGGGTGGGGATCAGCCAGCCGGAGGTGGAGCCCTTGTCGCCGAAGGCAAAGCTGCGGCCCTTCAGGTCGGCCAGCGTCTTGATGCCCGAATCGGGGTGGGTGACGATGATGGCGAAGTATTCGGGCTTGCCTTCGTAGAGGATGGTCGACACCACCTGCGCGCCGGCCGAGTGGTTGGCCAGCACATAGCCCCAGGGGCCCATCAGCGCCAGGTCGGTCTCGCCGTTGGCCAGGCTCTTGGCCAGGCCTTCCCAGCTGTCGACGGTGCGCAGTTCCACCGGGCGGCCGAGCCGCGCGGAAAGATGCTGCGCCAGCGGGCGATAGGTGGCGTCGTTCTTCTCGCGGTCGGGCTGGAACAGGCCAACGCCGAATTTCAGTGGCATGCCTTGCGCCCAGGCGGCGGGGGCGGCCATGGCGGCTGAGGCGGCGGCAACGGCCAGGGCCTGGCGGCGGGTGAAAAGCGGTGTCGTGGCCAAGGCGGCTTCCTTCCTGTCGAACGTTCGGCGAGCCCGGTGGGTCGGCGCGGCGGCGAAGTGTCTTACATCGCGGCCGAAAGCGTGGTCGGAGTGTCTTCAGCGCACCCCGAACATCATGCGGTGCGCCAGCCAGCGCTGCAGCGGCGGCGCGGCTTGCAGCGCGGCCAGGCCCAGGCCACGCAGGCTGGGCGCGCCGGGCAGCTGCCAGGTGAAGCTGCGCGCCAGGAAGTCGGTGGTGGCGATCGTCGCCCAGCGGTCGGGGGCGCGCTGCCACTCGGCGCGTTTCAGGGCGCGGTCGATGTCGTCGGCCCCGCGCAGCGCGGCCAGCAAGGCGTGGGCGTCGCGCAGCCCCAGGTTCAGGCCTTGGCCGGCCACGGGATGCAAGGTTTGCGCTGCGTTGCCGATGCGCACGGTGCGGCCCTGCACCAGCGTACGCTCGGCGTTCAGGCCGAGCGGCAGGCCTTTCAGTGGCGACAGCGCCGTGATGCGGCCGGCGCTGGGCGGGAACAGGGTGTTGAGCACGGCCAGGCGCTGGGCGTCGCCGAGGTCGCGCACCGGGTCGTCTGCGGCGTTCACGCACCAGACCAGCGCCGCGCGCAGCGTGCCTTCGGCAGCGGGTGGCAAGGGCAGCAGCGCGGCCGGGCCCTCGCGCGTGAACCGTTCGAAGGCACGGCCGCGCTGGGCGCCCTGCAGATGGGCTGTGCCCACCCAGGCCGTCTGGCCGTAGTCGCGTGTCAGCGGCTTACGCAGCTGATCGCCGAAGACACCGCCTTCGGCCACCACCGCCAGGTCGAAGGCTTCGGCAATGCCGGCGTCGACTTCCACGCCCGTGGGCAGATCTTTCAGTGCCTGCACCGGCGTACCGAAGCGGCTGCGCAGGCGTTGCGGCTGCGCCGCTTCTTCGCGCAACCACGCGGCCTGGAGCGCTGCCACCAGCGCGCCGTAGCTCAGCACCGCGCCGAGCAGCGGCACCTTCATCGCGCTGTGCGTCAGCAGCACTTCGGGCGGGCCCCAGGGCGTGGCCAGTGTCGGCGGCTGCTGCGAGACATGCACCTGCAGGATGGCTTCGGCTGCCTCGGCCGGCCAGGCCGAGAGCCGCTGCAGCGCCTGCACGCTGCCCAGCGACAGCGCCAGCGTGCGCGGGTCGGCGGCGACGCTGGCGCCTTGCGGCCGGGCGTCGAACAGCGTGACCTGGGCGTGCGGCAGCGTGCGGGCGGCCTGCAGCGCCAGCGCCAGCCCCACCGGGCCGGCGCCGACGACGGCGATGCGCCAGGCGGTGTTGGACATGGAAACCTCAGGGAACGGGTGGATGCGCCGTATTATTTGCCCGCGCCCCGCTTGGGCGCTTTTGCTGGGAGAAACGGCCATGGCGCTGATGGACTTCATCAAGAAGCAGTTCATCGACATCCTGGAATGGACCGAGAGCGGCGACGGCACGCTGGCCTGGCGCTTCCCGATGGCAGGCAACGAGATCCAGTATGGCGGCAGCCTGACCGTGCGCGAAAGCCAGATGGCGGTGTTCGTCAACGAAGGCCAGGTCGCCGACGTCTTCGGCCCCGGCATGCACAAGCTCACCACGCAGACGCTGCCGGTGCTGACGTATCTGAAGAACTGGGACAAGCTGTTCCAGAGCCCGTTCAAGAGCGACGTGTACTTCTTCAGCACGCGCCAGCAGATCGACCGCCGCTGGGGCACCAGCCAGCCGGTGACCATCCGCGACAAGGACTTCGGTGCCGTGCGTCTGCGCGCCTTCGGCAACTACGCCTATCGAATCAGCGACGCCAAGCTCTTCCACACCAGCATCAGCGGCACGCGTGACCGCTACCTGGTCGACGACCTCGACGGCCAGCTGCGTGGCCTGATGCTGCAGCACATCAGCGACGCGGTGGCGCAAAGCGGCGTGCCCTTCCTCGACCTGGCGGCCAACCAGATCGAATTCGCGGTGCAGCTGAAGGAGGCCACCGCCCCGGAATTCACCAAGCTCGGCCTGACGCTGGAAAGCGTGACGGTGCAAAACGTCAGCCTGCCCGAGGAACTGCAGAAGATCCTGGACCAGAAGATCGGCATGGGCATGGTCGGTGGCGACATGGGCAAGTTCATGCAGTACCAGACGGCGCAGGCCATCCCGAAGTTTGCCGAAGGTGCGGCCGGCGGTGGTGGCGGCGTGGTCGGCGACGCGATGGGCCTGGGCGCTGGCGTGGCGCTGGGCCAGGTGATGGCGCAGCAGCTGAGCCAGGGGTTGCAGGGTGGGGGTGCGGCCGCCGCCACTGGCGCCGCTGCCGCTGCTTCGGCCCCGGTGGGCCTGAAGCCCGATGAAGTGATGGCCACCATCGAGAAGCTGGCCGACCTGAAGGCCAAGGGCATCCTCACCGAAGACGAGTTCACCTCGAAGAAGGCCGAGCTGCTGAAGAAGCTGGTCTAGCTTGGCAATTTCGGCGCAGCGGGTCTACCGCGCTGCGTGCCCCAACTGCGGCGCGCCGGTCGAGTTCGCCTCGGCCGCCAGCGCCAGCGCAGTCTGCAGCTTCTGCCGCAGCACGCTGGTGCGCGACGGCGACGCGCTGCGCCGCATCGGCATCAGCGCCGAGCTGTTCGACGACCACTCGCCGCTGCAGCTGGGTGCGTCGGGCTCGCGCCAGGGCCTGGTCTTCACGGTCGTCGGCCGGCTGCAATACGGCTACGAAGGCGGCACCTGGAACGAATGGCATGTGCTGTTCGACACCGGCGATGACGGTGGTGGTGAAGGCGGTGTGCGCTCGGCCTGGCTGAGCGAGGACAACGGCGCCTACGTCCTGGCCTTCGACGCGCCACTGCCGCCTGACGCGCCGGACGCACCGGCCATCGACAGCCTGCGCGCCGGCCAGCGCCTGGTGGTGGACGGGCGCGGCTGGGACGTGGCCTCTGTCGTTCGGGCACGACTGATCGCAGCGCAGGGCGAACTGCCCAGCCCGCCGCGGCTGGACGGCGAATTCACCGTCGTCGACCTGCGCAACGAGGCCGGCGAAGTGGCCACGTTCGACGCCAGCGACCCGGCCCGGCTGCACTGGTCCACCGGCCGCGCGGTGGCGCTGTCGGAACTGCGCATGGCCGGGCTGAAGGAAGGCGAGTCCGAGGCCATGCTGAAAGGCCGAGGCGTCGAATGCCCGAGCTGCGGCAACGCGCTGGAACCGAAGCTGGCCAGCACCAAGAGCCTGAGCTGCAGCCAGTGCAACGCCGTCGTCGACATCTCGCAGGGCCTGGGCGCCGAGCTGCAGCACTACGCGCAGAACAACAGCGGAGCCCAGGGCGCAGGCCCGCAGATTCCGCTGGCCAGCACGGGCACCCTGGCCCTGGGTGGCCAGCCCTTGCCCTGGCAGGTGGTGGGCTACCAGGAACGCTGCGACATCCCCGAAGACGCCGACGAGGACACCAGCTTCTGGCGCGAATACCTCGTCTACAACCGCATCGAGGGTTTTGCCTTCCTCGTCGACAGCAACGAAGGCTGGAGCTGGGTGAAGCCCTTGACGGGTGCGCCTCGTGTGCGCGGCGATGTCGCCGACTGGCAGGGCACCAGCTACCGCAAGCGCTATGCGTATGCCGCCAAGGTGACCTGGGTGCAGGGCGAGTTCTACTGGCGCGTGCAGCGCGACGAACGTGCGCTGGTGACCGATTACGAAGGCACGGGCGCAAGTGCTGCCAGGCGACTGTCGCGCGAGCAGACCGGCAGCGAAGTCACCTGGTCGGCCGGCCAGACGCTGCCCGCGGCGGCCGTGGCCCAGGCCTTCGGCCTGGCGCCGGGCGCACGCGCTGCGCTGGAACGCGACGTGCCGGTGCTGTCGGCGGGCAAGTCGAGCATGGGCTCCGGCAAGGCCCTCGCGCTGTTCGTCGTGATCGTGATCCTGATGATGCTGCTGTCGACCTGCGGTGACGACGACTGCGACGAGGTCCGTCAGACCTTCGGTGCGGCCAGCACCGAATACCAGCAATGCACCGCCCGCCGCGCCTCAGGCGGCAGCGGGCGGGTGGGCGGCGGCAGCTACGGCGGCTGGTCCAGTGGCGGCAGCCACAAATGAACCACGCCCGCTGCGCTTGCCTCGGGCGAAACTGTGTCGAGACTGATGTTTGGAGGACGCGATGATGGATCTGGAATGGCTCAAGCCCGCCGTGGTGCTGGGTTCGCTGCTGTATGCGCTGCTGGGCGTGGTGGTGTTCTGGCTGTGCTTCGTCATCATCGACAAGCTCACGCCGTACGACCTGTGGGCCGAGATCGTCGAGAAGAAGAACGTGGCGCTGGCCATCGTGGTGGGCTCCACCGCCATCGCCATCGGCCTCATCGTCGCTGCGGCCGTCAAGGGCTGATGTGCCGGCCGCCGCGATTCAGGCGTAGGTCACCCACTCGGCGCGTTCGGGCAGGTGCAGGTGCGGCAGGTGGTTGAAGCTGAGCAGGTGATGGCGCTTCGGGCTGAAGGCAAATTCGGTGACGGCGCTGTTGCGGATGCGCAGGTTCAGCTCGATCGTCGCTTCCGCCCCCGCGCCCAGCACATGGCCCACGGCGGTGGCTATCGGCCCGCCGCTGCTGACGATGAGCACGTTGCCCCGATGGGTGTTGCGAACATGGTCCAGCGCACCGGCCACGCCGGCCACGAAGTCGGGCCAGCTGGGCATGCCGGCCGGCTGCGTGCGCCCGGCCATCCAGGCGGCCAAGGCGTCGCGCAGCAGCCGGAAGTGGGCTTTCACGATCTCGGGTCCATCCTGCGACCGAGGCTGCGGCAGCGGGCCGGGATGGAAGGCGCGGACCAGCACTTCGGGGTCGTATTCGTTCAGGCCCGGCCAGACGCGGACTGCTGGCACATCACCATGTCCGGCCGCGATCGCTTCCAGGCTCTGCGCATGGCGCTTGAGCGTGCCGGTGAGCGCGGCTTCGAACTGCAGCCCCTGCTGCGCGAACCATTCACCCAGCACCTGGCACTGGCGCGTGCCCAGCACGCTGAGCTGGTCGTAGTCGGCAGCACCGAAGCTGGCCTGGCCGTGGCGCACGAGGTAGAGGGTTCCCATGGCGATGATTGTTGCGTTGGCCGGCGGCCGCCGGGTGTCGCCAGCGTGACCCGCGCACCGGGCCTCGCGCCATGAGCAGCTTGCCAGGCAACGAAGGCGCCGCTGCCGGCGCCACGGCTGCAGCCACCCCCATCTCGCCGGCCGAAGTGGCGCTGCTCGTCAGCGTCTTCGTGGTCGCTGCCTGCGGGCTGGTGTACGAACTGGCCGCCGGGGCGCTGGCCAGCTACCTGCTGGGCGACAGCGTGCTGCAGTTCAGCACCATCATCGGCTGCTACCTGTTTGCCATGGGCATCGGTTCGTGGCTGAGCCGGTTCATCGAACGCCAGTTGGTCGCGCAGTTCCTGCGCATCGAGCTGCTGGTGGGCCTCGTCGGCGGCTTGATGCCGGCGGGGCTGTTCGTCGCCCACAGCCTGCTGCCGGCCGGGGCGATGGGGTCGTTTCGCGTGCTGCTGTACGGGCTGGTGGGTGTGGTCGGCATGCTGGTGGGGCTGGAGATTCCACTGGTGATGCGCATCCTGAAGCGCCACTTCAGCGAGCGCTATGCGCTGAAGGACCTGGTCTCGCAGGTGCTCACCTTCGACTACCTGGGTGCGCTGGTGGTGGCCGTGGCCTTCCCGCTGCTGTTCGTGCCGCACCTGGGGCTGGTGCGGACCGGGGTGTTCTTCGGCCTTCTGAATGCCGGCGTGGCGGTGTGGGCGCTGTGGCTGTTCCGCGGCGAACTGCGCAACTGGTGGGCCCATGCCGCAGCCTGTGCGGCGGTGCTGGCGGCGCTGCTGGCGACGATGGCCGGCGCCAGCCGGCTGACCACCTGGGCCGAAGACGCCTTCTACGGCGCCGACATCGTGGTGCGCGAAAGCAGCGACTACCAGCGTGTCGTGGTCACCGCCGGCGCCGGCGGCGTGCGGCTGTACCTGAACGGCAACCTGCAGTTCCACTCGCGCGACGAATACCGCTACCACGAAGCCCTGGTGCACCCGGCCATGGCCGCGCAGGCCGCGCCGCGACGGGTGCTGGTGCTGGGCGGCGGCGACGGCATGGCCGTCCGCGAGGTGCTGAAGTACCCGGGTGTGGAGCACGTCACCCTGGTGGAGCTCGACCCGCAGATGACGCGCCTGTTCGCACAGAACCCAACCCTGGTGGCGCTGAACCGCGGCGCGCTGGCCAGCCCGAAGCTGAAGATCGTCAATGCGGACGCTTATGCCTGGCTCGAAGCCAACCGCGAGTTCTTCGACGCCATCGTCGTCGACTTTCCCGACCCCACCAACTTCAGCATCGGCAAGCTTTACAGCACCAGCTTCTACCAGCGCGCCGAACAGGCCCTGGCCGCCAGCGGCGTGATGGTCGTGCAGACCACCAGCCCGCTGGTGGCGCGCCGAAGCTTCTGGACCGTGACCGCCACGCTCGAAGCCGTGGGCCTGCAGACCACGCCGTACCACGCGCATGTGCCCAGCTTCGGCGACTGGGGCTTCATCATCGCCGGCCGCAAGCCCTGGGTGATGCCGAGCGACCCGAAGGCTCTGCCCCCCGGCCTGCGTTTCCTGACGCTCGAAGGCCTGCCCGCACTGCTGCAGTTTCCGCCCGACATGGCCCGCGTGCCGATGCCGCCGAATCGTCTGAGCGACCAGGGCCTGGTGGCCACCTTCGAGGAAGAATGGGGCCGGGTCGACCGCTGAAGCCGCCCGCGCCGTGGCTGCTTCGCCGGCAGCTGCTGCAGGCCGGCGCACTGGCCGCGGCGGGCTGCACGGCCGACGCGCCGCCAGCGCCGGCAACGGCGCGCTGGCTCGACGCCGAACATGCCCGTGGCCACCGGCTGCGGGACATGGCCCGCGGCAAGTCGGCCAGCCTGCCGCCATCGGCCGTGCAGCGCCGCGCGGCGGTGGTCGTGGTCGGCGCCGGGGTGGCCGGGCTTGCGGCGGCGAGGGCATTGGCGCAGGCGGGTGTCGACGACGTGCAGCTGCTGGAACTGGCCAATGCGGCCGGAGGCCACAGCCGCGGCCACCGGCTGGCCGGCATGGCCTGCCCGCTGGGCGCCCATTACCTGCCGCTGCCGGGCCCGGCAGCGCACGAGGTGGCAACCTTCCTGCACGAACAGGGCCTGCTGCGCACGGTGATGGGCCGCACCGTGGCCGACGAGCGCCATCTGTGCCACAGCCCGCAGGAGCGCCTGTTCATCGACGGGGCCTGGGCCGACGGCCTGCTGCCGCCGGCCGACCCGTCGTCGCGCACCCAGGCCCAGTACCGGGCCTTTGCCGCCCAGGTGCGCCAGGCCCAGGCGCTGGGCTTCGCCCTGCCGAGCACCCGCGCACCGTGGACACCTGCACATGCCGCACTCGACGCCGTGCTCTTCAGCGACTGGCTGGCCAGCCAGGGCCTGGACGACGAGCGCCTGCGCTGGTACCTGGACTACTGCTGTCGCGACGACTACGGTGCCGGCACCCGGCAGGTGTCGGCCTGGGCCGGGCTGCACTACTTCGCCAGCCGCCATGGCTTTCAGGCGCCCGGCGACGACGGCGGTGGTGCCGGCGACAGCGAGGGCGTGTTCACCTGGCCCGAGGGCAACGCCTGGCTCGTGCAGCGCCTGGCCGCACCGCTGGCCGGCCGCCTGCACACCGGCCGCGTGGTGCTGCAGGTGGAAGAAGGCCGCCACGGCGTGCAGCTGCAGGTGTGGGACGAGGGCGCAGGCCATGTCGAAGCCTGGCAGGCCCAGCGCGTGGTGCTCGCCGTGCCGGTGTTCGTGGCGGCAAGGCTGCTGGTGCAGCCGAGCGCAGCACTTCAAGCCGCCGCCGCGGCCCTGCAGTACGCCCCCTGGCTGGTGGCCAACCTGCATCTCGACCAGCCCTTGCTCGACCGCCCGGGCGCCCTGCCCAGCTGGGACAACGTGCCCTATGGCGGCGCTGCCCTGGGCTGGGTCGACGCCATGCACCAGAGCCTGCGCACCCTGCCTGGCCCGACCGTGCTCACCGTCTACCGCAGCCTGCTGCCTGGCGACCGACAGGCCCTGCTGGACGGCAGCGCCGAGACCTGGGCACGCACGGCACTGACCGAAATCAGCGCCGTCCACCCCGACCTGGCTCGCCGGCTGCGCCAGGTCGACCTGATGCGCTGGGGCCATGCGATGGCGATCCCGGCGCCCGGGGTTCGCAGCAGCGTGCAGGCCGGCGCTCTGTCGGCCTTGCGCCAGGCCCGGGGCCGTGTGCGGTTTGCGCACGGTGACCTGGGCGGAAGCTCGGTGTTCGAGGAAGCCTTCACCCTGGGCCACGCGGTGGCCCAGGGCTGACGCGGGCTCAGTCGGCCAGTTGCAGCTCGCGCCAGTTCAGGCGGCGCACGCCGGTGCCGGTGGGCCAGTTGCCCGGCAGCGGGCCGATGGCGCCAGTGTCGGTGCCGCCCACCAGGCGGGGCTTGCCGGCGACGCTGTAGAAGCGCAGGTCGGTGATGACGCCTGACAGCGAATCGTTGAAGGCGATGATGGCGTCGCCATTGCGCAGCACGCTCTCGCCCGAGCCCAGGTCGATGGCATAGACGCGGTTGCTGCCCGAAGGCGAGCAGACCTCACCCGAAGGCACCATCGCGGCAAAGGCCACCGTGCCCAGGAAGGCGGTGCTGTCGGAAATGACACGCCAGCCCGAGCCGCCGGTGGCGGTGCCCAGGTCCACCCACCAGCCGATCTGCGTGGCCAGGTCGAGCGTGATCTTCTGCGTCAGGTCAGTCAGCTTGAGCAGGCGGTTGTCCGGGCCCGAATTGCGGATCGGGAACGTCATGCCCGCGGGCAGCGCGGCGGCGGTGTTGAACAGGTTGCCGGTGCCGTCGATGATGGCGTAGAAGCCCTGCGGCTGGCTGTTGCCCACATCGCTGTTGGCCAGCAGCTTGCCGCTGCCTACCGTGACGAAGCGGCGGTTGGTCTTCGGCTGGATCACGACCAGAGGCCGCGAGGTCACCGGCACGGTGTTGCCGGTGCTGTCGGTGAGCACGGCGATCTTGGTCGGGCTGGCGTAGGCGCCGCTGGCAGGTGTCAGGTCCAGGCGCCAGAGATTGCCCAGCAGGTCGCCGGCGTACAGGGTCTCGGCGGTGTAGTCGGTGCGGTCGGGCAGGTAGGCCTGCACCTGTGAAAGCCCGGCCTGCTCTGAAGGCGTGCCGGCACCGGTGCTGATCTTCTCGAGCAAGGCGCCCGTGCGGGGGTTGATGATGAAGATGTAGCCAACGCCGTCGGCGTTGTTGTGGCCCGAGCCGAAGATCAGCACCCAGCCGTACTTCTTGGTCTTCACTGCCGCCGGTTCGCCGTAGGTGTAGCCCAGGTCGGCATGGGTGAATTCCCACATCACCTTCGCTGCGCCAGTGGCTTCGGTGCTGAACGCGCTGGGGTCGGTGACGTCGATCGCGAAGTAGCCCTTGCCACCCTTGCCCATGGCGCCCACCAGCACCGAACGCCAGTCGGGCGTGCCCGAACCGCCGGGCGTCTTGCCCAGGTCGATGTCGAAGACGCCGATCGGGCCGTCGACCATGTTCTTGTGGTTGAAGTCGGGGTCGCCGCGGTGCTGCAGACCGGTCTGGATGGGCACGCCGTTGACGCCCTGGTACAGGCCGCCGGGGATGTAGGCAAAGACTTCGGTGCCGCGGGTGGTGTCGGTGTCCTTCACTTCGGCCTTAATGGCGTGCAGCATGCCGGCGTTGGTGCCGACGTAGAGCATCGGCGCGCGGTCTTTCCAGGTGGTGCGGAAGGTGGCATAGCCGGCATTCGTGGCCGCTGCGAACGGCGCCGAAGGCTTGCCCACCGGCTTGGCCTTCGAGCCCACGATGTCACCCACCGGGCTGCTGCGGGCGCGGTAGATCTTGGCGCTTCCGGCGGCCCCCGAGCCGACCTCGTGCGTGGGGTCGCCGCGCAAGTAGTTCAGATAGTCGGCGCTGTCGTCGCCGTCACGGTAGACGGTGTTCAGCGTGGCCAGCTGGGCGGTGGAGATGCCGGTGGTGCGGAAGGGTACGCCGGTCTTGCTGCTGGTGTTCCAGGTGATGACGCGGCGGTTGGTGTTCCAGCCCGTGCCGGCGATCTGCACGCCCAGCTTCGAGCTGAAGGACCAGGCTTCCACCAGGCTCGGGGCGCCGGTCGTGGCGTCGAAACTGGTGGTGTTGGCAATGATCTCGCCGCTCCAGGTGCCGGCGTCGTACTTCGACGCATAGCTGCCCACGCCTTCCAGGGCCACCTGCGGCAGCGCCGTGGCGAACGAGGTGGTGAAAGCCTTCAGCTTCGAGCCGATGTCGGCGAAGGCGCGGGTCAGGCCGGCCACCATCTGGGCTGGCTGCGAGGCGGTGAAGTAAGTGTCAGGGCGGTCCTGGGCGCCCACCTTCTCGCCAGTTGTGGACCACCACTCCTTCGGAATGTCGGTCGCGCGGGTGTAGGGGTCGAAGGTCTCGGGAGCCTTGAAGCCGCCGTACTTGGTGGCCAGGTAGAACTGGTTGTTGGCCTTGTAGGTCTGGAATTCCAGAATGTCGAGCCAGTAGGTCTGGACGGTCTGCTTGTCCTTGGTCTTGGCGACAGCCGGGTTGTCCGGTCGGATGTCCTTGGTATTGGCGTCGTAGGCAATGCCGGCCATCAGCGCCGAGTTGTTGCTGCAGCAGCCGCCCCAGTTCTCGGTGGTGCCCACGCTGGCGCCCAGCCCGTGCAGCACGCCCAGCTTGTTGGTCGCGACGACGGCGTCGACTGTGGTGTCGGCGGTCACCATCGACGGCTTGCTGGGCTCGTTGGCGTTGCCGCTGGGGCCGGGCACGTTCTTGTCGGCATGGCTGTTGACGTCGCCGATGCCGAGCACGAAGTTCTTCTGGCAGCTGTACTCGATGGGGTCGTCCCAGGCCGTGATGACGGGGAAGCCGTCGACCCAGGTGCGATTGGTATTGGTGTCGGCCGACTTGGCCGTCCACTCGGGAACGTTGCCCAGGTTCTTGAAGTAGCGGATGGCGGCGTAGTAGAGCTCGCCCACCGGGTCGTAGGTCTTGTAGCTGCCGGGCGTGATCTGCCCGAACTTGTTCAGGTAGTTGATGACGCCGCTGTTTTCCACGGTAACGCCGAACAGCGTGGCGGTGTCGCTGGCGTCGGCGGTGTCGGGATTGAGGGCGATGATCCCGGTCTCCGGGTCCCATTCCCGCCGCGTGTTGCTGGCGGCCGGCAGGGTGGGGATGGTGATCGTCGGGCCGACGAACTTCTGGCGCGCACGTAGCACGCCGCCGTCACGTCGGATGTTGCTGTCGTTCAAGTAGCCGAAGGCGCTGTAGCGGATGCGCTCGGCGTATTGCTGGATCAGTCCGGTGGGCTTGTAGCTGCCGTTGGGGTAGGCCGTGCAGTTGCTTTCCAGCGGGCCGGCCACGGCGACGTTGCTGTCGCAGACCTTCACGCGCACGCTGACTTCGTACACGGTCTCGCCGGCCACTTCCGCCGCCGGGTTATAGGCTGTGGCGGTGGCCGAGTCGTCGACCACGCCAGCAACTCTGAACTGCATTTTGTTGCCCAGGCCATGGATGCGCATGCCCATGCTCGACCAGGTGTCGAAGGGCGTGTTTTCCTGCACTAGGGTGGCCGTTGCCAGCGAACGCTTGGGGAAGTTGCCGGTGCCGCCCTGGCCGCTGGCCCAGGCCTTTTCGAGAATGGTTTCGGTGGTTGTGTCCTTGCCTGGAGCGCGATAGCCGCCGGTCAGTGCCCAGCGGAACGGGTCGATCGTCTGCATCGTCGCCCAGTTCAGGAAGTTGCCGCTCCACTTCGCGGCGTTGTCACCGGTGCACTTCCGGTCGGCGGTGGCACCTGCCGGGTAGAAGTGGCGGTCGGCCTCGGTGGCGCTGTGGCTGTACAGGTAGCACTTCTTCGGGTCGAAGTAACCCAGGTACTCGTTGCCTGCGCTGTAGGTGTTGCCGGTGTGGGCCACGCTGACGGCGGTGGGGAACTCCACGCTCAGCGCCAGCGCCAGGTTGCCCGGCACGCCGGTATTCGTGAACACGGGCTGGTCGGCCAGTGGGGTGGTCGCAGCAGCCGGACCATGAACGCTGACAGCAAGGGCGGCCAGCACCAGCATGGCGCCAGTGCACTGCAGATGGGTGTGTCGCAATGTCTTCATGATGAACTTTCGGAAGTGGGCGCTGCTACTGACCGGTGAAGGTTGTCTGGAAGAAGGCTTGCGTCTGGCGCGGGCCGTCCACACGGATCGACAGTCGATAAACGACCTGCTGCGGCACGGCGCCGGCGCCACCCTCGCTGCCGTGCTCGGCGGTCAGCGGATCGCTGGAATTGGCGCTGTTGGACACGGTGCTGTCGGCCATGGTGCAGCTCTCGGCCACGGCAACACCTTCTGCCTGGCACAGGCGGTCGACGACGTAGCGCACGGTGACGCCCATGTCGGCAATGGCGATGTCGCGCGCCGCCGTGCCCACCAGGGCGAATGCGGCGTTGTCGACCAGGGCCAGCGGCAAGCCCTGGGCGGTGACCTGGTTGCCGACGAACTGGGTGGCGCGGTAGTTGCGCGCCTGGTTGTGGGCCTGGCGCACGACTTCGGTTCCCAGGGCTCCGCCGTCCATCTGCGCCAGCACCTCGGCCATGGCGCGTTCGCCCTGGTTGGTGAGGTCGCGCTTGAAGCCCAGGTTGCCGGCGTTGGCCAGGCTGCTGTTCATCGAACGCACCATGGCCACCGCGCCGATGAGCATGATGACCAGGGCGATGAGGCCGAAGATGATGACCACGCCACGCTGGGTGCGGCTGTTGGCTGAGGTTGCGGTAAGTGACTTCATGGATTGGCCTCAGGGTCGCTGCGTCAACAACGCGTTGCGAAGCGGCACGGTGAAGTCGAGGACGCGGTAGCGCAGGCTGCGGTCGGCGGCGGCGATGTCGTGCGTGGCCCGCAAGGCCACGGGCAGGTCATCGAAAAGCTCGAGGCTGGCGGGCGAGATATCCCGGCGCTCGGGTGAGCTGTTGCGCATGACCAGGGCCACGCGCACCGAGATGATCTGGCTGAGCGCCAGGCTCGAAGCGGCGCTGCCGTTCAGCAGAGTGGCGGCGTTCCAGTTCGCGCTGGCCGGGTCCTGCCAGCTGTCGATGCGGCCGTCGTTGGTGGTGTCCACGCCATAGCGCGCGCGCAGGTCGACGACACCGTCGGCCACGGGCACGACGTCGTTGTTGTTGTCCAGGCGCAGCAGGTCGTAGCTGACGAGGGTGTTGGCGGCGCCCACGCCCAGCAGTTGGAACGACGGGCGGTTGCCGTTTTCGTTGCCCAGCGGCGCCACAAAGGCGCGGCGTGTCGTGCCGATGGTGTTGGTGTCGACGCCGCCCAGGGTGGCGGCGTAATAGTTGCCACCCAGGTCCAGCGTCTGGTTGGCGGCGCCGACAAACGGCGTCACCACCTGCTGCAGCAGGCAGGGGCTGGGGTTGCCGGCGGCGTCGAGCTCCTGGATCACCGCCACCAGGTCGCCACCGCGCAGGCCCAGCGTGACAGGCACGAACAGCCGCGTGCTCGTGGGCGGGATCGTCAGCACCGGCATCGGCGTTTCGCCCAGCCCCGCTGAGCCGGTCTGCACGATGAGCACGTCGGAACCGCCAGCGCCAGCACCGGCCTGCACCACCAGGGGTGCCAGGCGCAGCGTGGTGTTCACCGCCGCGAACGGCGCCGGGTAGGCGGCCGGGCGCGGCAGGAACACGCCCAGGCCGTTGCGCCGGGCCTGCAGCGCGCAGCCGTAGGCGTCGCGCCAGCTCTGGGCGAAGCCGGTGCCGGCGCTGCGCAGCGTGCGGTCCAGCACGTACGACAGGTAGGCGCCATTGTTCGAGGCGTCGTTCGTCGAGGTCAGCGAGCGCCGGTTGGCTTCGCTGCGGATGAGCATGGTCGTGATCGCCAGCGTCAGCGCCAGGCCGATGGCCACGGCCACCATCAGCTCGATCAGGGTGAAGCCGCGCCTTCGGTTTGAAGTGTGTTTCATGGTCCCGCCGGGGGTGGGGGTGGGGGTGGTGGCGCGGGAATTACCTGGGGAATCAGCACCTCGGTGATATAGCGCGAAGGCTGGGCAGTGGTGCCCTGCCCGGGGGGCTGCCAGGTGACGGTGATGCGAGCCACGTCGCCGTTCACCACCACCGTGCCGACGCCCGCCGGCAGGCCGCCGGCAGCGGTGTTGGCCACGCGCAGTGCCCAGGCGTCGATGACGGCGCCGTCGAGCGTTTCACTGTCGTTGTTCCACATCGCTGCGGCCACCTCGCTGGCCAGCAGCGCAGCGCGGTTGCTGTCCTCGGCATTGACCGAAACCTGCATGGCGCGCGCCTGCAGGCCCACCAGGCCGAGCAGGCCGAAGGAGAACAGCACGACGACGACCAGCACCTCGATCAGCGAGATGCCGCGTGCCAGGGGCTTGCGGTGTTTCATCTTCAGCATCCGTCAGGGCCGTTGCCGCTGACCAGGCACATGCGCACCTGGCCGCCGAGCGCCACGGTGACGTTCAGCGAACGGTCGGCGCCGTTGGCCGCGACGACGAAGGTGCGCAGCAGCGCCGGCGCTTCGCAGGGCTGGTCACCGACGACGTTGTTGGCGTTGGCGGCCAGCCGCCCCGCCGAGTTGAAGCACAGCACCCGCGGCCCGGTGATGGCGACACCGCCGGACACTTCAGTGAGCACGCCGCACTGGACGGCTTCGGCGGCTTCACCGGCGAACAGCGGCACCGTGCGAATGGCCCAGAAGTTGCCCGCGGCGCTGCTGTTGGCGGCGGGCGTGCAGTCCCTGCTTTCGGTGCGGAAGAAGGCCACCTGGCGGTTGCGCCGGATGGCCTCGGCCTGGGCGAAGCGCAGGCCGTTCTGCAGCGCGTCACTGACGCTGCGCACCTGGGCATTGCGTGACCAGGTGCCGAACGCCGGCGCGGCCAGCCCGAGCAGCAGCGCCAGCAGCGAGATCGTGACCATCAGCTCGATCAGCGAGAACCCCCGCTGGCGCAGCGCAGTCGCCGGGGCCATGTTCAGCACACCTGGCCTTTCTTCGTGATCCAGGCCGAAGTGCAGGTCGGGTAGCCGTAGGCGGTGGCGGTGGTGGCGCGCACGTCGGCCTCCGTGATGGTGTAGGTGAAGGCACTGACGCTGCCGGTGCCCACGGCCTGCAGCGTGAAGGTGGTGGCAGTGGGGTTGCCCGAGCAGCTGACGAGGAAGGCGCCGAAGCGGCGTGGCGCGTCCGTGCCGCCGGCGTCGACCGCGGCGCAGGGCGTGGTGAAGCCGTTGATCGTGGCGTAGGTGCGGTTGTCCAGGAAGTGCCGTTCCATCTGGGCGCGCACGCTGGCCAGGCCGTTGGTGGCGTCGACGAGGCTTCCGCGCACGATGTAGTCGCGGTAGCTCGGGTAGGCCACCGCGGCCAGGATGCCGATGATGGCCACGGCGATCATCACCTCGATGAGCGTGAAGCCCGCCTGCAGGCGGAAAGGGGGTTTTCTGTTCATGGCTGGCCGAAAGTGTGCCCAGGGCCCGCCGCTTCGAAGGCTCGAAGACACGGGTTGATGTACGCCTTTCGACCGCTTCTCAGAAGACTTGAGGCCTTCTTTCGGTCAAGCCGGTCTCAAGTCTGAGGAACTTGTACCGAAACGTTGCCCGTGGCGCGAACTTCGGCCACTTCGCGCTGCGCCGACCAGTCCAGGATCTCCAGCCGCCCGTCGCGATGTTCGACCAGCGCCGTCAGGCTTTCGACCCAGTCACCGTCGTTGCAGTAGAGAACGCCACCGATATCGCGCATTTCTGCATGGTGGATGTGGCCGCAGACGACGCCGTGCACGCCGCGCTGGCGGGCTTCGCGGGCCACGGCATCCTCGAAATCGCTGACATAGCTGACCGCGCGTTTCACCTTCAGCTTCAGGTAGCGCGACAGGCTCCAGTACGGCAGCCCCAGCCGCGCGCGCCAGGCGTTGAGCCGGCTGTTGATGCGCAGCGTCAGTTCATACGCCCAGTCGCCGGCATAGGCCAGCCACTTGGCGCACTGGATGACGCCGTCGAACAGGTCGCCGTGGGTCACCCACAGCCGCCGGCCGTCGGCCAGCGTGTGAACCCACTCTGCCGCGACGTCGATGCCGCCGAAGTTGTGGTCCAGGTACTTGCGGGCGAATTCGTCGTGGTTGCCGGGGACGAAGATGACGCGCGTGCCCTTGCGCGCCTTGCGCAGCAACTTCTGCACGACGTCGTTATGGGCTTGTGGCCAGTACCACTGCCGCCTGAGCTGCCAGCCGTCGATGATGTCGCCCACGAGGAACAGCGTGTCGCATTCCACGGTGCGCAGGAAGTCCAGCAGCGCTGCCGCCTGGCAGCCAGGCGTGCCCAGGTGCAGGTCGGAGATCCAGACGGTGCGCACACGCACCGGGCCGTCGTCGCTTCCGCCGTCGCTGATCTCAGCTGGCTTGGCTGGCGCGGCTGGCTGGGTGGGTGCCGCCTGTCCGGGCACGAAGAAGGCTTCACGAAACATGCAGGCCGGATCCTGGCGTGCCGCTGCGACCGGCGCGTGACAACACCACGTCACGCGGGTGACGGTAGCCCGGCACGGGTCTGGCGGGCCGTGGCCGGCAGCAGGCGCGCCAGCAGGGCCGGCACCTCCAGAAGGGCCTGGTTGTCGATGCGTTTCACGCCGGCCTGCAGTTCTGGCAGGCGCGCCAGGGTCTCGGCCACCGCCGCGCGCACGGACCGCAGGCTGCGGTGCACGACGCCCACGCCTTGTTCGCGCACCCAGTCGGTGTTCCAGCGTTCCTGCGGCATGGTCCAGGCATTGCGGGTGGTGATGACGGGCAGGCCCATGTGCACCGCCTCGCTGATCGAGCCCGGGCCGGGCTTGCCGATGAAGAAGTCGGCCAGGCGCATCTGCGCGGCGACGTCGGGCGTGAATTCCAGCACGCGCCGCGGCGCCCGAGCGGTTTGTGCGCGCAGCGCCTGGGCCAGCGCGGCATTGCGACCGCACATCAGGATCAGGGGCACGTCGGGCAGGCGCTCGGCCACGCGCAGCATCGCGTGGCTGCCATGGCCGCCGAAGAGCACCAGCCCGGTGGGTGCGTCTGCGGGCAGGCCTGCGGCCAGCCGGGCCTGGCGGCGGCAGCCGGCAAAAGGGGCGTAGAACGCCGGTCGCAGCACCATGCCGCTGACGCGGTGCACACGATCGGGGGCGCAGCCCGCAGCCAGCGCCTGCTGCACGGCGTACGCCGTGCCGCACACCAGATGCTGCGGCAGGTCGGGTTCGGCCCAGAAGTGCGGCGGGTGGTCGGCCATGTCCGTCATCACCGTGACGAAGGGCACGGCGGGCAGCGCCTGGTTCAGGCTCTGGCAGAGCGCGCGGTTGAAGTTGGGAATGAGCGAAACGGCCAGGTCGGGTGCGCTGCGCTGCCAATGCGCGCGCAGCCGCTGCACCAGGCTGCCGTGGGCCATGCGGATGGCGCCTTGAAGCAGCTTCAGTTCCTGTGCCAGGCCGAGCGTGAAGCCACTGGCCAGGCGTTTGTTGTACAGGTCCTCGGGCTGCAGGCCGGTGAGCCGCTGGAACAGGCCCTGTGGGTCGATCACGTCGGTCAGGTTGGTGAGCTGCACGCGCCAGGGCCGGCGCTGCGCCGTCATCACCTGCTCCAGCGCCTGGGCTGCGGCACGGTGACCGCCGCCGGCGTTGAAATAGATCAACTCGACCGTTGGCGCGCGGCTCATGGCGCAGGCATCGTCATCAGGGCGTGGCCCATGCGCACCGGCGCGCCGGGTGCGATGCCCGTGGCCAGGGCGAAACCCGGCGGGCCGAAGACGATGATGGTGCTGCCGTGTTCGAACCAGCCGAGCTCCTGGCCCTTGTGCATGGGTGCGCTGCAGGGCATCTCGTTCGGACCGCGGTACTTCAGGTGCAGCAGCACGTCCAGCGCATGCAGCCGGATGCTGGCTACCAGGATGGCGGCCACCGGCACCAGCGCGACCGGTGCGCCGCCTGCCAGCGTCATGTGGATCACCGCGCGTTCGTTGCGGCAGAACAGCCGCTCCACGCGCTTCAGCGCAATCGGGTTGACGTTCCAGGTGTCGCCCGAGATGTAGCGCACATGCTCGATGTGGCCGTCGTGCGGCGCATGGAAGCGGTGGTACATGGCCGAGGTCAGCCGCAGCGTGGCGTAGCTGCCGTTGCGCCAGGGGGCGGCGGCGTCGATGCTGCCGAACAGGTCTTCGATTCGATACGGGAAGCCCTTGGCCTGGAACAACTGGCCGCCGCGAACGGCGCCGCATTCGCCGACGATGCCGTCACTGGGGCTCGCCAGCACTTCGGCGCGCGGGTCCACGGCGCGCGCACCGGGCTTCAGTTCACGGGTGAAACAGTCGTGCAGGCTGTCGAAGCGTGCCTTCTTCGCGTCGCTCAGGTCGAGCTCGGTGAAGAGCTTCCACGCCGCGATCGATGCGTCCCGCACGAGTGGCTGGCGGATCTTGCTGAAGCGCCCCATGAAGCGCGTGAGTGCTGCGCGCGGCAGGCGGTTGGTGATCAGGAAGTTCAGGTCTTCCTGTTGCAGCAGGCTGTCACGGATGTCGCGCAACGCAGGCAGTCGCCAAGTGGTCTTCATCGGGTCATCACTTCGTCAAGGCAAAACCATACAAAGGCAGCGTCATCGTCACGAAGGACTGCTGCATGAACGAAACCATGGTCTTCACCGCACTGGCCGTGGCCGGGCTGGTGGCCGCGCTGCCGCTGGCCAAGCGCCGGCTGGAGCTGTCGCTGGCCAAGCACCCGTCGCTGACCGGCCATTCGCGCATGGCCAAGCGCGTGGCCAGGCTGGTGCCGGGCTACGCCTACGACGAGCAGCGCTTCTTCGGCAGCGACGGCGCGCCAGCCGAGGTGATGCAGCGCCGCCAGACCGGCTTCCAGCGCCTGGCCGCGCAGCTGGGCAGCCGCCATGCACGCAGCATCGCGCTCACGGCCGAGGCGCGTGGCGGCATCAGCGACCTGCAGTTCACCGGCGCCTACCGCGTGCCTTTCCAGTACAGCACCTACCTGCGCCAGCATCTGGCGGTGGGCAGCTTCGTGCAGCGCAGCGACGGCGTGACGCTGACCGACATCGACGGCCAGGTGTTCTTCGACCTGACCGGCAGCTACGGCGTCAATGTCTTCGGCAACGACTTCTACAAGGCCTGCATCGAGGAAGGCGCGGCACGTGTTCGCGACCTGGGCCCGGTGCTGGGCAGCTACCACCCGGTGGTGGCCTGGAACGTGGCGCAGCTGCAGCGGATCAGCGGCCTGGACGAGGTCAGCTTCCACATGAGCGGCACCGAAGCCGTGATGCAGGCCGTGCGCCTGGCCCGGTATCACACGCGGCGCAAGTACCTGGTGCGCTTCAGCGGTGCCTACCACGGCTGGTGGGAAGACGTGCAGCCCGGCCCCGGCAACCCGCTGCCGCCCGGCCGCACCTATACGCTGAAGGAAATGGACGACGACACCCTGCGTGTGCTGAGCAAGCGCCGCGACATCGCCTGCGTGCTGGTGAACCCGCTTCAGGCGCTGCACCCCAACAAGTCGGCGCCGGGCGATTCGGCCTTGCTCGACAGCGGCCGCAGCGCGCAGTTCGACAGGGCTGCGTACACCGCCTGGCTGCAGCGCCTGCGCGAGGTCTGCACCGCGCGTGGCATCGTGCTGATCTTCGACGAGGTCTTCGTCGGCTTCCGCCTCGCGCCGGGCGGCGCGCAAGAGTACTTCGGCGTGCGTGCCGACATGGTGACCTATGGCAAGACGCTCGGTGGCGGGCTGCCGGTGGGCGTGGTCTGCGGTCGCGCCGCGCTGATGAAGCGCTACCGCGAGGAACGCCCCGCCGACATCTGCTTTGCCCGCGGCACCTTCAATGCGCACCCCTACGTGATGGGTGCGATGCAGGTCTTCCTGGAACGCCTGCACAGCGAACCGGTGCGCCGCATGTACGCGGGCCTGGACGACACCTGGAACGCCCGCGCCGCGCAGATGAACAGCGCGCTGCAGGCCGCCGGGGTGCCGGTGCAGGTGGCCAACCTGTCGAGCATCTGGACCGTGTCCTACACCGCACCCAGCCGCTACAACTGGATGCTGCAGTTCTACCTGCGCGAGCAGGGCCTGGCGCTCAGCTGGGTGGGCACCGGGCGGCTCGTCTTCAGCCTGAACTACAGCAGCGCCGACTTCGATGCGGTGCTGCAGCGCTTCGTGGCCGCAGCGCAGGCGATGCAGGCCGATGGCTGGTGGTGGCGCGACGCGGCGCTGACCAACCGGCGCATTCGGCGCGGCATCCTGCGCGAGATGCTGGCGCATCGCTGAAGGCGTTTCAGCGCGGCGCCGTGGCGCCCGGGCCCGCAGCGGAACTGGCTTGCGCGTGTTCCTGCACGTGCCGCATCGGGTCCAGGCGCTCGCCGCGCAGCAGGTGCAGCGGTGCGCGCCAGTACAGCAGCACGTCGTGGAACGGGTCGGTGACGATCTTCGTGGCCCACACCAGCCCGGTCTGCACGTCGAACAGGAAGAACAGGTGCACCGTGCGGAACAGCAGCCCGGCCACGCCCAGCGCCAGCCAGGCCATGCCGACGTCGTGCCACCAGCCGGCCAGGCCCGTGGCCGGCTCGATGAGCCCGCCCAGCGAAGGCGCCAGCCACAGCGCCACGGGCGCGGCCAGCCAGGCGCTCATCAGCACCACCTTGCGGCGCAGGTTGTAGCCCACCTTGATCGCTTCCTTGTGGGCGTGCGTGGCCTGGTTGACCTCGTCATAACCCGTGGGTTCGAAAAAGAAGTGCCCGGCCTGGCGGGTGGACATCGACACGACCCAGGCCAGCCAGGCGGCGGCGGCCGGTTCGACGAAGAGCAAGGCATAGGCGCACAGGAAGCTGAGCGCGCTGACCAGGTGCAGGCTCTGGTTGATGCGGCAGTGGTGGTAGTAGCGGTGGTCGTCCCAGCGCTGGGTGCGCAGGGCTTGCAGGAAGGTCTGACGGGGCATGGGGTTCACGGCGGGCGGTTCCTCGTGGCAGGGGCACGCCGACAGGGCGTGTCATGTGAAACCATGGTGAAGGCGGGTGATGAACTCGCCGTGAATCTGGCATGACGCCGGCATGTCACCCGGCCTGGGTTGCGGGCGACATCGGCTTGCCACCGCGCTGTCACGCGGCTGTTGCGTGGCGCGGCCACGATGCGCCGCATGAGCTTGCAGCCGCCGGAGAGCATCCGTGTCGACGACTTCCTGCCGCAGCGGCGTTCGCTGCGGGTGGCGGTGGTGACGGAGACCTATCCGCCGGAGGTGAACGGCGTGGCCGCCACCATCGCCCGCGTCGTCGACGGCTTGCGCTTGCGCCAGCACGAGGTGCAGCTCGTGCGGCCGCGCCAGGACAGCAGCGACGCCGATTCCACCGGCACCGAGCGCTACAGCGAGGTGCTGATGCGTGGCTTGCCGATCCCGCGCTACCCGCAGCTGAAGATGGGCATGCCCAGCAAGCGCGCGCTGTTGTCGCTGTGGACCCGGCGGCGGCCCGATGTGGTGCACTTGGTGACCGAAGGGCCGCTGGGCTGGTCGGCGCTGGCGGCAGCGGTCAAGATGGGGCTGCCGGTGGTCAGCGACTTCCGGACCAACTTCCACGCCTACAGCCGGCACTACGGCGTGGCCTGGCTGCACAACCCCATCATGGGTTACCTGCGAAAGTTCCACAACCGCACGGCGTGCACGATGGTGCCCACCGAAGCGCTGCGGCAGCAGCTGGCGGCGTCGGGTTTTCGCCGTCTGCAGGTGGTGGCGCGGGGCGTGGACACGCAGCTGTTCCACCCCGGCCGCCGCAATGCAGCGCTGCGTGCGAGCTGGGGCGCCGGGCCGGAAACGACGGTCGTGCTGTGCGTCGGCCGGCTGGCGCCGGAAAAGAACCTGGGCACGCTGGCAGCGGCCTGGCGCGCGATGGCAGCGCAGGCGCCGACAGCCGCCAGCCTGAAGCTGGTCCTGGTGGGCGACGGCCCGGCCCGCGCTTCGCTGCAGGCCCAGCTGCCCGGGGCGGTGTTTGCCGGGCTGCGCCATGGCGAAGACCTGGCGGCGCATTACGCGTCGGCCGATGCCTTTGTTTTCCCGAGCCTGACCGAGACCTTCGGCAACGTCGTGCCCGAAGCCATGGCCAGCGGGCTGGCCGTGCTGGCCTACGACTACGCGGCGGCGTCCCAGCTCATCGAGCACGGCGAAAGCGGCCTGCTGGCGCGCATGGACGACGCCGACGACCTGCAGCGCCTGGCGCTGTCGCTGGTGGCCGACCGCGGCGCGGTGCCGGCCCTGGGTCGCGCCGCGCGCGCCGTGGCGGTGCGGCTGGACTGGGACCGCATCGTCGGCCTGATCGAGGCCGAGTACGACCTCGCCCTGCGCAGTGCGGCCCTGGCCGCTGGCGAGCGGGGCGCTTGGCCGGTGTTACCGGTCGTGCGACCCTGAAGCGGCGACGGCGCACGCCAGCGCTGGTGCAGCGCGGCGCCAGGCCTGCCAGGTCAGCAGGGCCATGACAGCGGCGACGAACGCACCCAGCAGCACCATCAACTGCCTCACCGACCATCCCGCCCACAGCATCGCCGCGTAGGCGGACAGCATCGCCAGCACACTGAGGTTCTCGTTGAAGCCCTGCACGGCGATCGAGCGGCCGGCACTCATCAGCGCATGGCCGCGGTGCTGCAGCAGCGCGTTCATCGGGACCACCAGCGCGCCACCCAGCGCTCCCACCGCCAGCAGCAGGGGCACAGCCCAGGCCAGGTTCTGCACCCAGGCCGCAAGCGGCACCAGCAGGCCCAGCAGCACACCCGCCACCAGCAGCCGCTTGGCCTGGTGCAATGCCACGCAGCGCCCGGCCACCGCCGCGCCGGCCACCACGCCCAGCGCCACGGCGGCCTGGAGATATGCGCCCTGGGCCAGGCGCAGGCCCAGGGCTTCGCCGGCCCAGCGCAGCACCGCGAACTGCAGCACCGCCGCAGCGCCCCAGAACAGCGTCGTGACTGCGAGCGACAAGCCGCCATCGGCGTCGCGCCAGAGCCGGCGGTTGGCGCGCCGGAATTGCCGCACCAGCAGGCGGGGGCTTGTCGAAGCGCGCCGGTAGCGGGCGCCGCTGTCCGGAATGGCCAAGTTCAACAGGGCTGCCGCGGCATAGCACAGCAACAGGCCGGCCAGTGCCGTGGCCAGCGGCGGTGCGCCAGCCCACAGGGCGGCCAGCCAGGCCGCCGGCGGCAGGCTGACAAGCAGTCCCCCCAGCACAGTTCCGCCCAGTGCTGCCAGCACGGTGGTGACCTCGATCCAGCTATTGGCCGCCACCAGTTGCCCAGGCGCCACCAGTTCCGTGACGAGACCGTACTTCGCCGGGGCATAGGCCGCGGCGCCCACACCCACCACCAGCATCGCCAGCAGTGGATTCAGGCCGGCCAGCAGGCTGGCCAGGCCGAGCACCTTCAGCGCATTCATGGCCATCATCCAGCGCCCCTTGGGCACGGCGTCGGCCAGCACGCCGACGAAGGGCGCCAGCGCCACATAGGCCAGCATGAAGCTGATCTTCAGCAGCGGCGCCCACCAGCCGGGCCGGCCCTGTTCCTGCAGCAGGGCGACGGCCACGATCAGCAGGGCGTTGTCGGCCAGCGCCGACATGAACTGTGCGGCGATCAGCGGCCGCAGGCCGCGCGGGAGCGCGCGAGATGGGGCCGATGTCGCCATGGGGCGCCATTGCAGCGCGGCCGGGTGCCAGCGCCATGACCGCCCCAAGGCGTTGCCGTGACAGCCATGCGGCAGCGGGTGCGCCGGGGCCTTCGGGCATTTGGGACAATCCGCCCACCATGACACCCACCGACATCCCTGCCTACATGGCGCATGTGGGCGTTGCCGCCCGCGCCGCCGCCACCGCCATGGCCCGTGCCAGCACCGCCGCCAAGGACCAGGCGCTGCGGGCGTTGGCCAGGCGCCTGCGCGAAGCTGGCGCCGCGCTGGCTGAAGCCAACGAATTCGACCTGATCGCAGCGCGCGAGGCCGGTCTGGCCGGGCCGATGCTGGACCGGTTGAAGTTGACGCCCGAAACCATCGCCACCGTGGCCGAGGGCTGCGAGCAGATTGCCGCGATGCCCGACCCGGTGGGCGAGATCAGCGGTGTGAAGCGTCGCCCCAGCGGCATCAGCGTGGGCCAGATGCGCGTGCCGCTGGGCGTGTTCGGCATGATCTACGAGAGCCGGCCGAACGTGACCATCGAAGCCGCGTCGCTGGCCATCAAGAGCGGCAACGCCTGCGTGCTGCGCGGCGGCAGCGAGGCGCTGCACTCGAACCTGGCCTTGTGGCGCCTGGTGCAGGCGGCGCTGGCCGAAGCCGGGCTGCCGCCGGAAGCGGTGCAACTCGTCGAGACCACCGACCGTGCCGCGGTCGGCCAGATGATCACCACGCCGCAGTACGTGGACGTGATCATCCCGCGGGGCGGCAAGGGCCTGATCGAGCGCATCAGCGCCGAGGCGCGGGTGCCTGTGATCAAGCACCTGGACGGCAACTGCCATGTCTACGTGGACGAGCAGGTCGACCTCGACCTCGCGCTGCGCGTCACCGACAACGCCAAGACGCAGAAGTACAGCCCGTGCAATGCGGCTGAATCGCTGCTGGTGCATGCCGCCCGGGCCGCCGACTTCCTGCCGCGCATCGGCAGCCTGTTTGCAGCGAGAGGCGTGGAAATGCGCTGCTGCCCGGCCAGCGCCGCGCTGCTCCAGGCCGTGCCCGGCGCGCAGGTGGTGGCGGCCAGCGAGGCCGACTGGGCCGAGGAATACCTGGCGCCGGTGATCAGCGTCAAGCTCGTGGCCAGCCTGGACGAGGCCATCGCCCATATCAACCATTACGGCTCGCATCACACCGACGCCATCCTCACCACGCTGCACGCCCACGCCATGCGCTTCCTGCGCGAAGTCGATTCGGCCAGCGTGATGGTCAATGCCAGTACGCGCTTCGCCGACGGCTTCGAATACGGGCTGGGTGCCGAAATCGGCATCAGCACCGACAAGTTCCACGCCCGCGGGCCGGTGGGGCTGGAAGGTTTGACCTCGCTGAAATGGGTGGTGCTGGGCCAGGGCGAAGTGCGCGGTGGCTGAACTCGGCTTGCCGCAGATGTCGGCCACGCAGTGGGCGCTGCTGGCCGTGGCGGCGGTGCTCGTCTTCTGGATGGTGGGCGCCTACAACCGGCTGGTGGCCTTGCGCAATGGCATCGGCGCGGCCTGGCAGCAGATCGACGCCGCCCTGAACCACCGCGCGGCGGTACTGCCGCCGCTGGTGGCCGCGCTGCGTGAGCCGCTGGCCGGCGAACACGGCGCACTCGATGCGCTGCAGGCCGCGCAGGCCCAGGCGGTGCTGGCCGCGCGCGCACTGGCCGTCCGGCCGGTGGCGGTGGAAGCGGCTGCGTCATGGGTGCAGGCGGAAGCGGCACTGGTGTCGCGCGCCAGCCGGGTGCTGGCCCTGCTGGACCAGCAACCGGCGGTGCGCGACAGCCCGGCCGTGGCGGCGCTGCGGCAGGCCTGGCGCGAGGCCGATGCCCAGCTGGGCTTCGCACGCCGGCTGTTCGACGCCGCTGCCCAGGCCTACAACCAGGCCGCCCGGCAGCTGCCTACGCGCTGGTTGGCGCGCGTCTACGGCTTTGGCCCGGCCGGGCTGGTGGGTGCCTGAACGGCGCCTGCGACTTCAGCCGTTCAACGGTTCAGGGCCTTGAGCGCCAGCTTGATGCCGTCGCTGACGCCGACGTCAGGCGGCAGCGCCTTCAGCGCCGCCTGGGCCTCGCGGTCGTTGTAGCCCAGGGCCTGCAGCGCCTGGGCGATGTCGGTCTGGTTGTCGCTCACGGGCGCGCCTGCGGGCAGGGCCAGGTCGGGGCCGAGCTTGCCCTTCAGTTCGAGCAGCAGGCGTTCTGCGGTCTTCTTGCCGATGCCGGGCACCTTCACCAGGCGCGCGCTGTCCTGCCGGCTGACGGCCTGAGAAAGCTCGGCCACGCTCAGGCCCGACAGGATGGCCAGCGCGGTGCGCGGGCCGACGCCGCTGATCTTCACCAGTTCGCGAAAGGTGGCACGCTCTTCGTGGGTGAGAAAGCCGAACAGTACCTGGGCGTCTTCACGCACCACGAAATGCGTGAGCAGCACCACCGGCTGGCCCTGCGCCGGCAGGTTGTAGAAGGTGCTCATCGGGACGTCGACCTCGTAGCCCACGCCGCCCACGTCCACCAGCAGCTGCGGCGGGTTCTTGGCGACTAGCGTGCCGGCAAGGCGGCCGATCATGCTTCGGCCAGCAGTTGTTCCACCACTGACTGCAGCTCGGCGGGTTCGGGCGCGCCGACCCAGCGCCGCGCCATGGCGCCGCGCCGGTCCAGCAGCACGCTGGTGGGCGTGAGCTTGACGTTGCCGAAGCCGCGCGCCACCGCCCCCGTGTTGTCGATGACGACGCCAAAGGGCAGCGCCCGCGTCTCGGCGAAGTGGGCCACCGCGGCGGGCGGGTCGTAGTGCATGGCCACCGCCAGGGTCTGCAGGCCGCGCGGCTGGTATTTCCTGTGCGTGCTGGCCAACAAAGGCATTTCCTGGATACAGGTGGCGCAGCTGGTGGCCCAGAAGTTCACCAGTACGACGCTGCCGCGCAGCGCGCCGATGCTGCTGCGGCTGCCGTCCAGCAGGGTGAAGCCGACATCGGGTGCCACTTCCCGCGCGCCGCTGCAGCCGGCCATGGCGGCCAGCGCTGCGGCGCTTGTCAGCAAGGCCAAGCGGCGAGCAAGATCAGGGCTTTTCAGCGACGAAGGTGGCAGATGCATCGCAGAGAGTTTACGCAAGCACTTTCCTGGGTGGGACTGTCGGGGCTGTGGCTGCCCGCCTGCGCCAGAGCCGCGCTGGGTGAGAGCGACGCCGCCCAGGGTGTGCGCGCCGCGCTCGAACGCGGCGCCGTGGCGGCGGTGGGGCTGCTGGGCCGAACCGATGGCTTCCTGGGCAACGACAAGGTGCGCATCGGCCTGCCGGGCTGGCTGGACAAGGCGGCGAAGCTGCTGCGAGCCACGGGGCAGGGCCAGCGCGTCGACGAGCTGGTCACGGCCATGAACCGTGCTGCCGAAGCGGCGGTGCCCGAGGCCCGGCCGCTGCTCGTGAACGCCATCAAGTCCATGAGCGTGGAGGACGCGCTGCAGATCGTTCGCGGCAGCGACACCGCCGTCACCGAGTTCTTCTCGGCGAAGACGCGCGAACCCTTGGGCCAGAAATTTCTGCCCGTGGTGACAAAGGCCACCGCCAAGGTGGGCCTGGCCGAGCGCTACAACGCGGTCGCCGGCAAGGCGGCGGGGCTGGGGCTGGTGAAGGGTGAGGACGCCAACATCCAGCAGTACGTCACCCGCCGCGCGCTCGACGGCCTGTTCACGATGATCGGTGAAGAGGAACGGAAGATCCGCGCCGACCCGGTGCAGACCGGCAGCGCGATCCTGAAGAAGGTGTTCGGGCGCTGAACTAAGGGTGTGCGCCGCTGTCGCTGCGCGCCAGCTCGAACATCATCGCCGCCGGCAGCGATTCCAGCAGCGCGTCGCGGCCGACGCTGGCGAACTGATGGCTGCCGAGGTTGAGCACTTCGAAGGCCTTGCCGTGTTCGGCGATCTGCACGAAGGCCATGGCCGGCACTTCAGCCAGCATGTCGGCGCGCAGCTTTTCGAAGCGGTCGCCCGCCAGCGCTGCCTCGTAGACCACCGCATGTGGCAGGCCGTCGCGGCAGAATTCCACGGCTTCCTCGACCGAGTTGACGAAGTCGATCATCAGGCCCATCGGGCGCAGGGCGTCACGCACCAGGCCGCGAACTTCGCGCCGGCTGGCCACCACCAGCGCGTGGCGCCCGGCCAGCGGTTGTGAGTTGTGGGCGTTCTGGCTGGGGTCGTCGAGCTCGCGCGTGGACAAGCCGGCGATGCGCGACACCACGGTTTCCGGGAATTCCAGCGTCAGCGTCGTGCGGCTGGCGGTGTCGTGGCGATAGATCACCAGCCCGAGGGCCACCGCGGTCTGCTGCAGCAGGCACCAGGACATGGTTTCCAGCGGCGAGGCTTCATTGTCGAGCCAGGCCGAGTCGCCGGCAGTGCGGCTATCGGGCGGGCGGTGGCTGAAGGCGCAGGTGAGCCTGGCGTGAGTCGGCCAGGGCTTGATGTCGAGCTTCAGGTCGATGCGCGAGACAGCGTGCTCCAGTGCCCAGTCGAACAGGCTATGGAGCAAGGAGAATGTGAGCGTGGCATCGCTCATGACCTCGGTCTGTGCGAAGAACTGGCGCACCTCGGAGCCTCTTGCCTCGATCTCGCGGCGGCGCTGGCGCAGGGCTTCCAGCAGCAGACCCGTCAGATCCAGGCGCTCACTTGCCACCTGCACGCGCCCCGAAGCAAAGCGGCTGACCTGCTGACCCATGATGCCGGCGCGGCGGGCGCGGTCGACCTCGTCGCGCAGGGCCTGGAGGCTGCTGCGGTCGATGCGACCGGTGGCCGCCAGCGTGGTGACACGTTCCAGCGCCGAGGACAGCGTGCGGGCGACTTCGCAACCCAGCTGCGACAGCAGCGCGTGCGGGTCCAGCGGCTGGCTGGGGCGTTGTGCGGGTGTGACCTGATCTCGCAGCAGTTCAGAGATTTGCATTTTTTCTTTTGCTCCCGGACCGGCCTTCGGGCGTGGGCCGGACGACAGGTGTAACTCAATACGGACAGGTTGGCCTTGATGGCTACCCGTAGATACTTTCAGAAACAAGAGGTTCACTGTTGCAACGTGCTGTCGCCACCCCGTGGGTGGGGGACAAGGCACGCCACCCAGGGGCGCGGCTGCCGACTCCATCACGACCGGCGCAGTGCAACCCCGCAACCCAGGGGCTCGGGCCAGCCATGCTCCTGCCTGGCGTTTTCAGCCGACCACGCCTTTTTCGCGCAGCGCCTGAACCTGCCCTGCGTCCAGCCCGAGCTCGGCCAGAACTTCGTCGGTATGCTGCCCCAGCAGCGGCGGGGCTCGACGCAACAGGGGCGGCGTGGCGGAGAGCTTCATCGGACTGGCGACGAGTTCCAGCGCGTCGGCATGCGGGTGGGCCACCTGCTGGGTCATCTGCCGAGCCTGGACCTGAGGGTCGGAAAACACATCATCCAGGTTGTTGATGGGGCCACAGGGCACCTTGGCTGCGTCCAAAGCCGCCAGCCAGTGGGCGCGAGGCTGGGTGCGCAGCCGGTCGGCCAGCAGGGGCACGAGCACATCACGGTGGCGCACGCGCGCGGCATTGCGTGCAAAACGCTCGTCGCTGGCCAGATCCGGGCAGCCAGCCACCTGGCAGAAGCGCTGGAACTGCCCGTCGTTGCCGACCGCCAGGATGAGATGGCCGTCGGCCACGGCGAACACCTGGTATGGCACGATGTTCTGATGCGCATTGCCGGCTCGCTGGGGGGCCTGGCGCGTGACCAGATAGTTCGCCCCCAGGTTGGCCAGCATCGCTACCTGGGCGTCGAGCAAGGCCATGTCGATGACCTGACCTTCGCCGGTGGCGTCGCGGTGGCGAAGCGCGGCCAGAACAGCGACTGTCGCGTACATGCCCGTGAAGAGGTCGGCCACGGCCACGCCCACCTTCTGCGGGCCGCCCCCCGGCAGGTCGTCGCGTTCACCGGTGACGCTCATCAGGCCGCCGAGACCTTGGACAGCGTAGTCGTAACCGGCGCGTTCGGCGTAGGGGCCGGTTTGCCCGTAGCCGGTGATCGAGCAGACGATCAGGCGGGGGTTGCGCCGGCGAAGGCTCGCCGCGTCCAGCCCATAGCGAGCCATGTCGCCGACCTTGAAGTTCTCGACCATGATGTCGCTGCGGTCGGCCATGGCCAGGATCAGGGCCTGGCCTTCCGAATGGGCGATGTCGACCGTCACGCTGCGTTTGTTGCGATTGGCGCCAAGGAAATAGGCGGCTTCCTGCGTGTCCCGGCCGTCGCGGTCCTTCAGGAACGGTGGGCCCCAACCTCGCGTGTCGTCGCCGCCCGGGTGGCCGGGGCCGGCCGGGCGTTCGATCTTGATCACATCGGCACCCAGGTCGGCCAGGGTCTGCGTGCACCAGGGTCCAGCCAGAACGCGCGAGAGGTCCAGGACACGAACGCCGTCCAATGCCTGGGGGGTGGTGGCGGTGGCATCGGTCGGCTTGGCTTGCATCGCCGGATTTTGCGGCAGCGGCCGGGATAATCCACGCGATGGCAGCTTCGTTCCCCGATTTCATTCGCGCCACCCGGCTGGTTGGGTGCAGCACCGGCGTGCTTCTGCTCCTGCTGGGCTGCTCACCGGTGCTCGACTGGCGCGACTGGCGGCCGGCCGGCAGTGGCTTGTCGCTGAGCCTGCCGTGCAAGCCAACGCCGCAAAGCCGCAAGGTTCAGCTCGCAGGGCAGACAGTACTGCTGGCATTGCACGCCTGCAGCGCCGGCGGCCAGACCTGGGCGCTGGCGTATGCCGACATCGGCGACCCGACGAAGCTGGGCCTGGCCCTGGCCGAACTGCGTGAGAGCGCTGCGGCCAACCTCGAAGCCACATCCCGCCAGGCGCTGCCTGCGCTGCTGGTGCCAGGCGCGACCCCGCATCCCGAGAGCGGGCGCTGGGCGCTGGCGGGCCGACTGCCCGACGGCACCGCTGTGCAGGAAGAAGTGGCGGTGTTCGCGCGTGGGACGATCGTCTTCCAGGCGACGGTACTGGGCTCCGCCCTGCCCGCGGAAGCAGTCGCCACGTTCTTTGAGTCGGTACGCGTGCCGCGCTGAGCCCGGACGGCCTGCCGCCGACGCCAGCGCCAGCTCCGGATCCTGACCATAATCAGCGTTGCTTATGGTTTCCGTGCTCATCGTTGCCCACGCCCCCCTGGCCTCAGCCCTGCGCATGGCTGCGGAGCATGTCTATGCCGAGCGTTGCCGCAGCGTCGGCTGCGTGGACGTAGAGCCGGGAACCACGATTGAAGCGGCGACCGAGAACATCAGTGCCGCGATGGCGGCCCTGGGCCCGGGGCCGGTCCTGATCCTGGTCGACGCCTTCGGCGCGACGCCCTGCAATGCCGCACTGCAGGCTGCGCAAGGCCATGCTGCCCAGGCACGGGTGGTCGCAGGGGTCAATGTGCCCATGCTGTGGCGAACGCTGTGTTATGCCGACGTCGCCATCGAGGACCTGGTCACGCGGGCGATTGCCGGCGCCACCCATGGCGTGATGCAGGTGTCCATCCCGCGGCGCCAGAATCAGCCTGTACCACCTTTGCCGAATGATCAAGCAGCCCATCAGCATCAGCAATAAGCTCGGCCTGCACGCCCGGGCTTCGGCCAAGCTGACGAAGCTGGCGGGAAGCTTCAAGAGCGAGATTCACCTGACCCGCAATGCGCGCCGCGTGAACGCCAAGAGCATCATGGGTGTGATGATGCTGGCGGCCGGGATGGGCAGCGAAATCGAGATCGAGGCTGACGGGCCTGATGAAGTCGAGGCCATGGCTGCGCTGCGCGGCCTGATCGAGGCGCGCTTCGGCGAAGGCGAGTAACGCCAGCCCGCGGGCGCCGGGACCCTGCGCTACATTTGGCCCATGAGCGTTCAGGTCTTCGGTATGGCCGTGTCGCGGGGTGTGGCCATCGGTCGCGCCGTGTTGGTGGCGTCGAGCCGCGTCGATGTGGCGCACTATTTCGTGCCTGCCGACCGCGTCGACCACGAGATTGGGCGCTTGCGCCATGCGCGGGACGCGGTCGCGGCGGAGCTTTCCGCGCTGAAGCGCGACCTGCCTGCCGACGTACCGCATGAACTGGCTGCGCTGCTCGACGTGCACCTGATGATGCTGCATGACGAGTCGCTCAGCGAGGCGACCAAAACCTGGATGCGCGAACGGCGCTATAACGCCGAGTGGGCACTCTCGGCGCAGCTCGAGGTGCTGGCTCGGCAGTTCGACGACATGGAAGACGCCTATCTGCGCGAGCGCAAGGCCGACCTCGAACAAGTCGTCGAGAGGGTGCTCAGGCAGCTCACCTTGGATCCCGGCGCCGCGCCCAGCCCGGCTCTTCCGGAGCCGACAGGAAGCGAACCGCTGGTGCTGGTGGCCAACGACGTGGCCCCGGCCGACATGATGCAGTTCAAGCGCAGCGTGTTCACCGGCTTTGTCACGGACGTCGGTGGGCGCACTTCGCACACGGCCATCGTGGCGCGCAGCCTGGACATTCCGGCGGTGGTCGGCGCGCGTGAGGCCAGCCGGATGATCCGGCAGGACGATCTGCTCGTCATTGACGGAGATGCCGGAGTTGTCATCGTCAATCCCAGCCCGATCGTGCTCGAGGAGTACCGCTTCCGGCAGCAGCAGAGCGAGCTCGAGCGTGCCCGCCTGAACCGGCTTCGGCACACCCCCGCCGTCACGCTGGACGGGCAGGCGGTCGAGCTCCTTGCCAATATAGAGTCGCCTGGCGATGCCCAGGCCGCCGTGGCAGCTGGCGCCGTGGGTGTTGGCTTGTTCCGCAGCGAGTTCCTGTTCATGAACCGTGGCGGCAACCTGCCAGGCGAAGAGGAGCAGTTTGAAGCCTACCGGGAGGCGGTACTGGCCATGCAGGGCCTGCCGGTGACGATTCGCACGGTGGACATCGGCGCCGACAAGCCAATCGACCGCCTGAGTTCGCAGGAGCAACGGCATGAGAATGGTCTGAACCCCGCATTGGGGCTGCGTGCTATCCGCTGGAGCCTGTCCGAGCCGGCGATGTTCAGGCAGCAGTTGCGCGCCATCCTGAGGGCTAGCGCTTTCGGCAAGGTTCGCATTCTCATTCCGATGGTGGCGCATATCGGCGAGATGCGAGCGATCTTCGAAGCCCTGGGCCGGGCCCGCCAGCAACTGGATGATGCGGGCCGCAGCTATGGCCCGGTGGAGGTCGGCGCCATGATCGAAGTGCCTGCCGCGGCGATCGCGATCGATCGATTTCTTGACTACTTCGACTTCGTTTCCCTGGGCACGAACGACTTGATCCAGTACACCCTGGCCATCGACCGCGCTGACGATGCCGTGGCCCACCTGTACGACCCGTGGCACCCGGCAGTCCTGCATCTGCTGCATCACACCATCAGCCGAGCGCTGGCTCACGGGCGCGGCGTGAGCGTTTGCGGCGAAATGGCGGGGGATCCCCAGTTCACAGAACTGCTGCTGGCCATGGGCCTGCGCAGCTTGTCGATGCACCCTGCAAGGATCTCGTCGATCAAGCAGAAGCTGTTGCGCGCGGACACGAGACAGCTGCAGGGAATGCTGCCTCGCGTCCTGGGTGCCGACATGCCATGCGAGGCAATGAAGCTCGCCCTGGCAGAGGCCGCCCGTACGGTGTCCTGAAAAGCTTTTTCGCCGCCCCTTGCATTTGGCGAAAGAACGGTGATACAGTCGTGGGCTTCGCTGATCACAAACGGTGGCGGCGGCTGAAGAGCAAGGCAAAGGCGGCGAAAGCAGCCTTTGCGAACCTCGGGGGCCGATGCAGCAAACACCGAATGCGAAAAACGAAGTAGCCCAGTGCTTGACAGTGTTATTTAAAGCATGTCAGAATCGAGGGCTTCGCTGATCACAAACGGTGGCAGCGGCAGAAGAAAAAGTCAAGGCAGCGAAAGCAGCCAGCGCAGATTCAGAAAGCCGATGCAGCAAATACCGGATGTGAAAAACGAAGTGACCAAGTGCTTGACAAGGTTATAAAAAACAAGTCATAATCGTGGTCTTCGCTGACAACAGTCAGCAAGTTTGAAGAAGTCGAAAGACGGTTCTTCAAGCAGCTCTTTAACAACATACAGCCGATAAGCGTGGGCGTTTGAAGGCGAGTGCCAGACAACTGCAGGATTGCGAAAGCAAGACGGTAGAAGTCAGGTCTCATGACCTTAAACGCTCGCGGAAATAGAAATGAAATTCAGAAATGAAGTTCTTTTCAATTCCTAAGAGCAAAACAAGATCGAACTGAAGAGTTTGATCCTGGCTCAGATTGAACGCTGGCGGCATGCCTTACACATGCAAGTCGAACGGTAACGCGGGGCAACCTGGCGACGAGTGGCGAACGGGTGAGTAATACATCGGAACGTGCCCAGTAGTGGGGGATAGCCCGGCGAAAGCCGGATTAATACCGCATACGACCTACGGGTGAAAGGGGGGGATCGCAAGACCTCTCGCTATTGGAGCGGCCGATGTCAGATTAGGTAGTTGGTGGGGTAAAAGCCTACCAAGCCGACGATCTGTAGCTGGTCTGAGAGGACGACCAGCCACACTGGGACTGAGACACGGCCCAGACTCCTACGGGAGGCAGCAG
>JALHPF010000036.1 GCA_022842595.1 Rubrivivax sp. | reverse complement strand
GGTGCACCGCGGCGCGACGGTGGTCGGCCCGCAGCGGCCGGCTCCGGGTCACGTTCCGGCGGTGGCGCCGGTGGTGGCGCCGGCCGTGGCCCGGGCGGCCCTCGCCGCTGACAGACCGTGCGGCAATCGCCGCACCACGCAAGAAAAAGGGCGCCCAGGCGCCCTTTTTTTCATTCAGCCGCCGCGCTGCTTCAGCGCTTGCCCCACAGCTGTTCCAGTCGCGCATCGCGGCCACAGCTGGCGCGGTAGTAGCCGTAACGAACCGGGTTCTTCTTGTAGTAGTCTTGGTGGTAGGTTTCTGCCGGGTAGAAGGTGGTGGCCGGCAGAACCACGGTCACGATCGGTTCCTTGAACGGCTTGGACTTTTCCAGTTCGTCGAGCGAACGTTTCACCACTGCGGCCTGTTCGGCATCGTGGGTAAAGATGGCCGTGCGGTAGGGGAAGCCGGCGTCGCAGAACTGCCGGTCCTTCGTGGTGGGGTCGATCGTGCGCCAGAAGTGGTTCACCAGGGCGGCATAGCTCACCTTGGCTGGGTCGAACACGATCTCGACGGCTTCGGTATGGCCGGTGCCTTTCGAAGAGACCTGCGCATACGTGGGGTTCGGCACGCTGCCGCCGATGTAGCCCGAGGTCGTGGACAGCACGCCCTGGACCTTGTCGAAGTCGGCCTCCACGCACCAGAAGCAGCCGCCGGCGAAGGTGGCCCTGGCGGTGGTCTGGGCGATGGCCGGCGCTGTGCCGAACAAGCCCAGCGCCAGCAGGGCGGCCACCGCGCCCACGGCAGGCAATAGGCGCTTCATGCGGCCGCCGCCACGAACTTCAGCGCCACGCCGTTGTTGCAGTAGCGCTTGCCGCTGGGTCGCGGGCCGTCATCGAAGACATGGCCCTGGTGGCCCTCGCAGCGTGCGCAGTGGTATTCCGTGCGCGGCAGGATCAACTTGAAGTCGGTCTTCGTACCCAGCGCCCCCGGCAGCGGTGTGTGAAAACTCGGCCAGCCGGTTCCGCTTTCGTACTTGGCGTCCGACGAGAACAGCGGCAGATCGCAACCGGCGCAATGGAACAAGCCCTTGCGCTTTTCGGCATTCAGCGGACTGCTGCCGGCGCGTTCGGTGCCTTCCTGGCGCAGGACCTGGAACGCGGCGGGCGACAGCCGCTGCTTCCACTCAGCCTCGCTCAGGCGCAGGGGTGTGGGGGCGCCAGCAGCCACCGGGGCGGCTGCCGTGGCAGTGGTGGCCTTGGCGCCAAGGCCGAACAGGGAGAACAGGCTCATGATCTGGCGTCGGTTCATGGTGATGGGGTCAAGCGTTGTTGAAGGACAGCGTAGACCTGTGTCGGCACAGGCGTGCCGATCTTTCAGTCATGACCCTATTCGCCGCTGCCCAGCACGGCCGAGACCTTGCGCGTCTGGCCATTGCGCCACACCGTCAGGCTGATGGTGTCGCCGGGCTGGTGCCGTTCCAGCTGGGCCAGGATGTCGTCCATGTTGGTCACGGCTTCGTCGTTCACGGCCGTGATCACGTCGCCGGCCACGATCTCGCCGCGGGAACCTCGGCGGAAGGGCTGCAGGCCTGCGCGCGCAGCCGGGCTGCCGTTGCCCACCTGCACCACGGCCACGCCGCTGGGCAGGTTCAGCGCCCGTTGCACGGCCACCGATGCCGGGCTCACACCCAGCGTCGGCCGCACGTAGCGCCCGTCGCGGATGAGCCGCGGCACGATGCGGTTGACCTCGTCGACCGGAATGGCGAAGCCGATGCCCGCACTGGCGCCGCTCGGGCTGGCGATCTGGGTGTTCACGCCGATCAGCCGGCCGGCGGAATCCAGCAGCGGCCCGCCCGAATTGCCCGGGTTGATCGCTGCGTCGGTCTGGATCACGCCGCGGATCGTGCGCTGGTTGAACGACTCTATCTCACGGTTGAGCGCGCTCACCAGGCCGGTGGTCAGCGTCTGGTCCAGCCCGAACGGGTTGCCGATGGCATAGACGCGCTGGCCCACCAGCAGGTCGCGGCTGGTGCCGATGGCCAGCGGCGGCCGCTTGGCCTTGGGCAGCTCGATCCTCAGCACGGCCAGGTCGCGGTCGGGGAAGGCGCCGACGAGCTCGGCGTTGACCGTCGTCTGGTCGGCCAGGGTCACGCGCGCGCCGCTGCCGCCCTGGATGACGTGGAAGTTGGTGACGATGTGACCGGCGTCGTCCCAGACGAAACCGGTGCCGGTGCCGCGTGGCACCTGCTGCACGTTCATCGAGAACATGTCGCGCTGTGCCGCCAACGTGGTGATGTGCACCACCGAGGGCGAGGCGCGCTTGAACAGTTCGACATGCGCCAGTTCGTCGGCAGCCAGCGGCCCGCGCGGGGTGACGGCCCGCGGCGTGGCCTCGCCGCGGGCCTGGACGAGCCCGGGCAGCGTGAAGACGGCCGTGGCTGCCAGGCCGCCAGCAACAGCCAGGGCAAGCAGAGTGCGATGCAGGGCAGGGAGTGTCATGCGGGGTGGGTGAGCAGTGGACGGTAGGGTGGATCTGGGGGTTGTCAGCGGCTTGTCAAGCCACGACATAGGCCGCGGCGCCGGTAGCGATGAGTTCACCGCTGTCGCTGAACATGCGCATCAGGGTCGATCCGAGCCGGCTGCCCAGGCGGGTGACTTCGGCGCTGGCGGTGAAACTGGCCCCCAGGCCGGGGCGCAGGTAGTCCACGCGCAGGTCGATGGTGGCCATCTTCATGAAGCGGTGCATCACCTGCGGCGTGCTCTCGTGGGCGTGGCGTTCGCCGATCGCCACCATCAGCGCCAGCCCGCCCATGACGTCGAGCGTGGCCGAGATCACGCCGCCGTGCAGCCGACCGTAGGCATGGTGGCCGACGAGTTCCGGGCGCATGGCCAGGCGCGCCTTCAAGTCGCCATGGCGCACCGATTCCAGCTTCAGGCCGAGCACCTGGTTGAAGCTGATTCGCTGCTCGAAGAGTTCGACCAGGGCCGCGTCGAGCCGCGCCTGCTCGGCAAGGCTGCGGCGCGCCGATGGCGTGGTGGCTGTGCTGGAGGTGGCGGGTGTGTTCATGGCGCAAACGATAGTGCGATGCCGCGCTGCGGTGCACCCCGGCCACCTTGAAACTTGATATCAGTCCTGATAGAGACTACTATTGTCAATAAATCCAGTTCAGGACTTGAGCGAGGTACCCACATGAACGGCCTGAAAGTTGCAGAGCCCGCCGCCCGCTACCAGCCAGAAAGGGAGCCTGCGGTTCAGGCCGCGCAAATGTCCGCCGCCGGCCTGCGGGCCTTCGAACGCATCGCGCAGGCCTGGGGCCTGTCGGTGGACGAACAGCTCTGCCTGCTGGGCCAACCGCCGCGGTCGACCTACTTCGCCTGGCGCAAGCACCCCGACCGCGCCAGCCTGCCGCGCGACACCCTCGAGCGCCTGTCCAATGTCCTGGGCATCTACAAGGGCCTGCAGATCCTGCTGCCCGACGCCGCCGCGGCCGACGCCTGGGTGCGCCAGCCCAATACCGCTTCACCCTTCGGTGGCGGCACGGCGCTGGCCCGCATGCTGGCCGGCAACGTCAGCGACCTGAACCTCGTGCGCCGCTACATCGACAGCGTCCGCGGCGGTGGTTGGTCCTGAACGTGACGTCCGCCGCGGTCCCCGATGTCACCCCGATCGCGCTGCCCGCGACGCCCGAACTTCGCCGCGTGCGCTGGGCCCAGGCCTGCCGCATCGTGCCCACCCGCTATCCGTCGGTCAGCCTGTTCGACCGTGTCGCCGATGCCGCCGACTTCGACGCGCTCTACGCGCTGGAAGCGCTGACCAACGAGCGCGTGCGCGAAGAGGTCGGGCAGGTGGAACGTGTGCCCGCCGACCAGCGCGTCTTCGGCCCGGGCAGCAGCCCGATCATGGCGGCCTTCACCCATGTCAACCCGCTGGGCAGCCGGTTCTCCGATGGTGCCTACGGCGTGTTCTATGCAGCCCGCGACCGGGCCACGGCCGTTGCCGAGACGCGCTATCACCAGGCCCGATTCATGGCCGCGACCGCCCAGCCACCCATGCACCTGCCGATGCGGCTGTACCACGTGGGCATCGACGCGCGGCTGCACGATCTGCGGCCCGAAGGCGCCGTGGACGCCGGGGTCTACGACCCCGAGGCCTATGGCAGTGCCCAGGCGCTGGCCAGGCGGTTGTGGGCGCAGGCCTCGGCGGGCGTGGTCTACCGCAGCGTGCGCCAGCCGCGTGGCCAATGCGTCGGCCTGTTCCGGCCACGCGGCGCCAGCCGTTGCCTGCATGCGGCCTACCTGCTCTACGCCTGGGACGGCGCGCAGTTTGCCGACATCTACGAGAAGACGGCATGACTGCCGCGCCCCTGCCGCGGCGATTCGACCGCCTGGACGCCCTGCGCGGCCTGGCCATCGTCTGGATGGCGGTCTTCCACTTCGTGTTCGACCTGAACCACTACGGCCTGGTGCAACCGCGCCAGAATTTTTACCTCGACCCGTTCTGGACCGGCCAGCGCACGGCCATCGTCAGCCTGTTCCTGTTCACCGCCGGCGTGGCCCAGGCCGTGGCCTGGCAGGCCGGCCAGGGCTGGCCGCGGTTCTGGAAGCGCTGGCTTCAGGTGGCGGCTTGCGCCCTGCTGGTCAGCCTGGGTTCGGCACTGATGTTCCCGCGCAGCTGGATCAGCTTTGGCGTGCTGCACGGCATTGCCGTGATGCTGATTCTGTGCCGCGCCGCAGCACCGCTGCCCTTGCGCTGGTTGTGGCTGGGCGGCGCGCTGGCGCTGCTGCTGCCGCAGCTGGTGCAACACCCGCTGTTCGACTCACGCTGGACGAACTGGCTGGGCCTCGTCACGCGCAAGCCGGTCACCGAAGACTGGGTCCCGGTGCTGCCCTGGCTGGGCGCGATGCTGTGGGGGCTGGCCGCCGGGCGCTGGGCGCTGGTGCAACGGCCGCACTGGCTGGCGGGCCGCCTGCCCGCCGGCGCGCAGCCCCTGGCGCTGCTCGGGCGCTGGTCGCTCAGCTTCTACATGCTGCACCAACCGGTGCTCATCGGCGCCATCCTCGCCTGGCAGGCGGTTTCGCGGGCCGGCGCCGCGTAGCATCGGCGCCATGAGCACCAAAGTCCTGTTCGGCTTCCATGCCGTCACCGTGCGGTTGAAGACCGCGCCCGCCTCCATCATCGAAGTGCACTTCGACGCCAGCCGGCGCGACGCGCGCATGCGCCAGTTCATTGCGCGCGTGCAGGAAGCCGGCGGCAAGCTCGTCGAGAGCACCGACGACCACCTCATCCGCATGGCCGGCAGCCCGCGCCACCAGGGGGTGGTGGCGCGCGTGACGGCGCTGCCCCAGCACCATTCACTGGACGCCGTGCTCGACGCTGTCGACCCGGCATCGGGCCCGCCCCTGCTGCTGGTGCTGGACGGCGTGACCGACCCGCACAACCTGGGTGCCTGCCTGCGTGTGGCCGACGGCGCCGGGGCCCATGCCGTGGTGGCCCCGAAGGACCACGCCGTCGGCCTCAATGCCACCGTGGCGAAGGTGGCCAGTGGTGCCGCCGAGACCGTGCCCTACCTGATGGTGACGAACCTCGCGCGCTCGCTCAACGAATTGAAGGAACGCGACATTCAGATCATCGGTTTCAGCGACGACGCCGAGGCCACGCTCTTCGATGCCGACCTGCGCGGCCCGGTTGCCCTGGTGCTCGGTGCCGAAGGTGCGGGCCTGCGCCAACTCACGCGCAAGACCTGCGACCTGCTGCTGCGTATTCCGATGGCGGGCGCTGTCGAAAGTCTCAACGTGTCGGTGGCCTCGGGCGTGTGCCTGTACGAAGCGCTGCGTCAGCGCAGCCGCTGATCGGGAACCTGGCCGGCGCCGTGGATCGCGCCCGCCAGGGTGTCCAGGAAGACCTGGAATTCGTGGATGTCGCCGTGGCCGGCCTCGGCCACCAGCAGCAGCTGCGCCTTTGGCGTCAGCGCCTTCAGGGCCTGGCTGTGGCTGGGCGGTATCAGCGTGTCCTGGCCGCCGTGGGCCAGCAGCACCGGGCTTTGCACGCGCGGCAGCACCTCGTCGGTACGCAAGGGGTAGCGCAGCAGCGCGCCGGGCACCCAGGGGTAGTGCAGTCTGGCGATGTCGACCATGCTGCTGTAGGGCGACACCAGCACCAGCAGGTCGGGTGTCGACTCGGTCGCCAGGGTGGCCGCCAGACCGGTGCCGAGTGAGCGACCGTAGAACACCGTGCGCAGCCCGGCATAACGCGCGGCGATGCTGTTCCAGGCAGCGCGCACATCGTCTTGCAGCTGCTGCTGGCTTTCGATGCGGCCACTGCTCTTGCCGAAGCCGCGGTAATCGAACATGAACAGGTCGAGGTTGTTCTGGCGATAGAACTCGACGTTGACGAACCAGTTGTCCAGGCTGCCGGCATTGCCGTGCACGAAGAAGACCACGCCGGCCGGCTGCGGGCGGCGCAGGTGCAGCGCGTTCAGGCGTGCGCCCGGTACGTCGACCCAGGTCTCGACGACGTCGGTGCCGACTTCGAAGCGGTGAGTCTCGGCCAGCCGCTGCGGCTGGAACAGAAGCCGTTCCTGGCCCCACCAGAGCAGGCCCATCAGCAGCAGGTACAGCAGGCCCAGCAGCAGGCCGGCCTTCAGCAGCGTCGTCATCGTGCCGGGTGCCCGGGTTCGGTGCCGGTAGCGGCCAGGTGCGCAGGCGTCATCTGGCGCATGAGCCATACGCTCAATGCAATGGCCAGCAGCATCCAGCCCAGCGCAGCCCAGTGCAGCCAGGCAAAGCCGTTGTGCGACAGCAGCATGCCGCCACTGCCCGCGCCCACGGCCTGACCCAGGTACATCGCCGAGGTGTTCAGCGCCATCAAGGCCGGTGCCAGCGCCGGAGCCACGGCGCCCAGGCGCGCCTGTTGCGCCGAATTGCTGGAAAAGCAGCCCAGCGCCCAGGGCACGAGCACGGCCGCCATCAGCGGCAGGCTCACTGCCAGCGGCCACAGGCACAGCGAAACGGCCATGCACGCCATCATCACGGTGGCGCAGCGGGCGGCGCCGTAGCGGTCGATGAAGCGGCTGAGCAGCAGGTTGCCCAGCAGCCCGAAGGCGCCGAACCACATGAACAGCAGACTCACGCTCAGCGCGTCGGCCCGCAGCTCCTGGCGGTAATAGGGGGCGAAATAGCTGAACAGCGAGAACTGGCCTGCTGCGCTGAGTGCGGTGACGGCTACGACGCCGATCAGCAGCGGGTGCGTCAGTGCCGTGCGCCAGCTCTGCCACGACAGTGGCGAGGCGCGCAGCCCGGCCGGCAGCGTACGCCACACACCAACGGCCGCCAGCAGGCTGAGCAGCGCCACCAAAGCAAAGGCCCAGCGCCAGCCCCAGGCTTCGCCGATGTAGCTGTGCAGTGGCATGCCCAGCACCGAGCTCAGTGACCAACCGAGGAAGATGAAGGTGATGGCGCGCCCGCGCTCGGCCGGCGGCGCGAGCAAGTTCATGGCCGCTGCAGCCTGCGGCGTGAAGACGGCGGCACCCAGCACGCTGAGCGCACGCACCGGCAACAAGCTGGCGAAGTTCGGCATCAGCGCGGCCAACGCGTGGCCGGCGGCATACCAGACGAGGGCGGCGGTCAGCAGCCAGCGGCGGTCGGCACGGCCGACCAGCGCCGCCAGCAGCGGTGCGGCCAGCGCCATCACCACCGCGGCCACGGAAATCAGCTGCCCGCCCACGGCCACTGAGACCTGCAGCGAGCGCACCAGGTCGTTCAGGGAGCCGGCGGTGACCATGACACCGCAGCCGATGGCGAAATTTCCCGCCATCAGCGCCCAGCGGCTGCGCTGCAAGTTGTGCGCCGCTGCCGCGGCGCTGGTCACCGCAGCACCCGCAACGCTTCCGGGTTCACCAGGTTGGTGGGCTTGTTGGCGATGAAGTTGATGACGTTGTCGAAGGCCGCGCCGAAGTACTGTTCGTAGCTGTCCTGTTCGACGTAGCCGATGTGCGGTGTGCAGACGGCGTTTTCCAGGCGCAACAGCGGGTGGCCCTGCAGGATGGGCTCGCTCTCGAACACATCCACCGCCGCCATGCCCGGCCGGCCCCGGTTCAGGGCAGCCACCAACGCGTTTTCTTCGACGAGCTCGGCGCGCGAGGTGTTCACCAGCAGGGCCGTGGGTTTCATGCGCGACAGCGCGTCCAGCGAGACGATGCCGCGCGTCTGCTCGTTCAGGCGCAGGTGGATGCTGATGACATCGCATTCGGCAAAGAAGCTCTCGCAGTTCTCGGCGGCGCGGAAGCCGTCGGCGATGGCCCGGCCGCGCGAGTTCTCGCTGCCCCAGACGCAGACCTCCATGCCGAAGGCGCGGCCGTAGCCGGCCAGAAGCTGCCCCACCTTGCCGTAACCCCAGATGCCCAGCGTCTTGCCCTTGAGCACCATGCCGATGCCGAAATTCGGCAGCATCGACGCCGCCTTCAGGCCGCTTTGTTGCCAGGCGCCGTGCTTCAGGTTGCCGATGTACTGCGGCAGCCGGCGCATCGCCGCCATGATCAGGGCCCAGGTCAATTCGGCCGGCGCCGTGGGTGAACCCACGCCTTCGGCCACGGCAATGCCCAGCCGCGTGCAGGCTTCGACGTCGACATGCGTGCCGATTCGGCCGGTCTGCGAGATCAGCTTCAGTCGCGGCAGCTTCTCGAGCAAGGCGCGCGGAAACTGCGTCCGTTCGCGGATGAGCACCAGCACGTCGGCGTCGCGCAGGCGCACCGACAGCTGCCCGATGCCCTTCACGGTGTTGGTGAAGACCTTGGCGTTGTAGGGTTCCAGGCGGGTGGCGCATTGCAGCTTGCGCACGGCGTCCTGGTAGTCGTCGAGGATGATGATGTTCATGACAGCTTCTTGGCTGCGTGTCATTTTGCCCCGTCTGCCGCGCGCGGGCGCCGCTTCTTGCCTGGCGATAGCATCACTTGCACCTGTTGCCTGAACCGAACAACCCCATCCGAGGAGAACCCATGAGCCTTTCCATGCATGCCATCACCGTCCCTGTCTTCGTTCGTACCTTCAAGGCCATGCAGACCTGGTTCGACAAGGCCCAGGCCCACGCCGACGCGCGCAAGTTCGACAGTGGCAACTACCTGGCCCTGCGCCTGGCGCCCGACATGCTGCCGCTGACCAAGCAGGTGCAGATCGCCACCGACATGGCCAAGGGCTGCGTGGCCCGCCTGGCCGGTCACGACGTGCCCAAGTGGGACGACACCGAAGCCACGCTCGACGATCTCCGCGCGCGGGTGAACAAGGCCATCGACTACGTGCAGTCGGTGCCTGCGTCGCTCATCGACGGCAGCGAAGAACGCGAGATCGTGTTGCCCATGCGCCAGGGCGAGACGCGTTTTGCCGGCCAGGCCTACGTGCTGGGCTACGTTCTGCCCAACGTGTATTTCCACGCCACCACGGCCTATGCCTTGCTGCGCCACGCTGGCGTCGAGCTGGGCAAGCGCGACTTCCTGGGCTGAAAACGGGCTCGACCCGGACTCGGCCGCCAATTTCAGCGGCGGGTGGCGCGGCGCGCAGGCCCTGCGCGCTTCGCGCGCTGGGTGGGCGCCGCGCTGGCTTTCGATGCGCGTGAGCCTGCCGCGACACGGCCCTTGCTGCTGCGCTGCGGGGCGGGTGCGAGCATCACCACCAGCGTCTGTCCGGGCTGGAAACGCGCTTGCCTGGAGACCCCGTTCCACTGCGCCACGAGTGCCGGGCTGACCTTGAAGCGCTGGGCCACCCGCTGCACGTCGTCACCCTTGCGGGCCTTGAAGGCCACGCGCCGGAGCGGGCGCGTTTCCGGGGCCAGGGCAATGGCGGCGCTGTCGGCGATGTGTCCGGCCACGTCGGCCTCGGCCGTGGCTGAACGCGGCACCAGCAGCGTGGAGCCCTTCTTGATGACCATGCGCGGCGGAATGCGGTTGATCTCGCGCAGGTGCGCTTCTGGCATGCCCACGATCTTGGCGGCCTCGGCCGGCTTGATGTGGCGCTGTGCCACCCAGGCCGTCCAGCTGGCCAGCGGCCCGCGGTGCTGGGCCAGGCCGCGCAGGAAGGTGTTCGCGTTGTCGTAGGGCAGCAGCACCATCGGCGTGCCGGCGGCCAGGATCACCGGCTTGTTCATCTGCGGGTTCAACTGCTGGAAGTCCTCCAGCGGCAGGCCCGCCAGGCGCGCGGCCAGCGCAACGTCGATGTCGCGCTCGATCGGCACGCTCAGGAAATGGGGGTGGTTCTCCAGCGGCGGCAGCACCAGAGAAAACGCGGTGGGCCGGGCCACGATGTTCGTCACGGCCTGCAGCTTGGGTACGTAGTTGCGCGTCTCGTCGGGCATCTGCAGGTCGGTGTAGGCGGTGCCCAGGCCGGCGCGCCGATTGCGGTCGATGGCGCGCTGAACGTTGCCCTGCCCCCAGTTGTAGGCGGCCAGCGCCAGATGCCAGTCGCCGAAGCGGCCATGCAGGCGCTGCAGGTAGTCCAGCGCCGCCGTGGTCGATGCCAGCACGGCACGCCGGTCGTCGCGAAACAGGTTCTGGCGAAGTTCGAAGTCGCGACCGGTGGCGGGCATGAACTGCCACATGCCTGAAGCGCGTGCGCTCGACATGGCTTGCGGATTGAACGCGCTTTCGATGAAGGGCAGCAAGGCCAGCTCGCTGGGCATGCCGCGGCGTTCGACTTCAGCGAGGATGTGGAACAGGTAGCGCCCACCGCGTTCGGTCATGCGCTGCACGTAGTCGGGCCGGCTGGCATACCAGGTTTCCCACTTGGCCACGAGTTCGCCGTCGTGTTCGGGCAGGGCGTAGCCGCTGCGCAGGCGGGCCCAGAGGTCGGTGCGCGCGGCGTCGTAGTCCGGGTCCAGTCGGCCGCGGGGTTCTGGCGGCGACAGCGGTACCAGCGCAGCCGTGCTGGCTGCAGACGCGGGCGCAGATACAGCGTCGGGTGCGGCCGCAGCCAGATCGACGGCTGGCGCACTGGTCGCTGCAGCCGGGGCGGCGGCCGCGGCGGCAGCCACGGGGGTCTCGGCGCCAGCAGGGGCGGGCATCGCGGGGGCCGGTGGCTGCAGGTTCGCGCAACCTGCCAGGGCCAGGGCAGCCAAGAAGCCGGCGGCGCGGGCCAGTCGGGGCTTGAGTGTGTCGGGAATGCTCATCAGAACCGGTTCTTCCATTCGCGCAGCGCAGCCAGAACGGCCACGGCCTCGCCGCTGTCGTTGTCGCTGGCGTTGTCGCTGTAGTTATTGGCCCCTTGCCGGCGTGCTGCGGCCACGACGGTGGCTTCGCTGCAGCGCAGGAAGGGGTTGATGCGCCGTTCCAGGGCCAACGAGCTGGGCAGCGTGGGCTGACCGTTCTGTCGCAGGGCCTGGCAGTGGCGCGTGTGGTTGAGCACGTCGATGTTGTCTGGTTCCACTGCGGCTGCGAATTTCAGGTTGGACAGGGTGTACTCATGGGTGCAGCACACACGTGTGGCCGCCGGCAACGCGTCCAGCCGCGCCAGCGAGTGCGACATCTGTGCGGGCGTGCCTTCGAACAGCCGGCCGCAGCCTGCAGAGAACAGGGTGTCCCCGCAGAACAGCAGCGGATCAGGTGCAACGCCTTGCTGCGCGTAGGCAATATGGCCGGCGGTGTGGCCCGGCACGTCGATGACCCGGAAGCTCAGGCCCAGCAGCTCGACGACGTCACCATCATGCAAGGGGGTGAAGGGCCCGGGAATGCGTTCACGCGCCGGGCCGAAGACGGGGCCCCGAAGGACATGGCGCAAGGCCTGGATGCCGCCGACATGGTCGGCATGATGGTGCGTCACTAGAATGCCGCCGAGCGCCAGGCCCTGCGACTGCAGTGCCGCAAGCACCGGGGCAGCGTCGCCCGGGTCCACCACCCAGGCGGTGAGACCGTCGTGCAGCATCCAGATGTAGTTGTCGCTGAACGCGGGCAGTGGCGTCAGCACAAGCCGCGGGACCGATGCGGTGTTCGAAGCAGGGGTCGGGGCAGGGGAGCAGGGTTCAGTCATGACGCGCGATGAGTCGATTATAGAGTTGGGGTCCTGGTTGCGGACCCCGCCCGGCCTGTACCTGCTGGCCTGGGAACAGGACCGCCTGGACCATGCCGTCACCGACGCTTTCGGCTTTCATGCGCTGCAGCTGGGTTTGCCCGAACTCGAAGGCCTGCGTGCCAACCGCATGCCGCACCGCTGGGTGGCCAGCGACTCGCTCCACGTGCCCGAAGCGCTGCCCCTGCAGCCGCAGCGCGACACCCACATCAGCACGCTGGCGGTACAGGAGCCGATCCACCTGCACTGCGAATACGACGCCTTGCCGTTCCCCGATGCCAGCATCGACCTGGTCGTGCTGCCTCATTCGCTGGAGCTGGCGCGCGATCCCCACCTGACATTGCGCGAGGTCGAACGCGTGCTGGTGCCCGAAGGCCGCATCGTCATCGCCGGCTTCAACCCGGCCAGCCTGTGGGGCCTGCGCCAGCGCGCCGGCCGGGCCCGCCGCGGCGTGGGCCTGGCGCGCGGCGATGCAGCAACGGGGCTCTTCCTGCCGCGCGCCGGCGACTTCCTGGGTTACTGGCGGCTGCGTGACTGGCTGCGTCTGCTCGGCTTCGAAGTGGAGAGTGGCCACTTCGGCTGTTGGCGCCCGCCGCTCAGCAGCCAGGCCTGGCTCGACCGCTTCGGCTGGATGGACCGGGTGGGTGAACGCTGGTGGCCGGTGCTGGGTGCCGTCTATACCGTGATGGCCGTCAAGCGGGTACGCGGCATGCGGTTGGTGGGCCTGATCAAGCAGGAGAAGCGGCAGGCTCGCCAGGCTGCGGTGGTGGCGCAGCGCGGCAGTGCGCGCCAGCCCTCGACGCGCAACGAAACGGAAACGGCCCTGGCCGAACTGGAAACTTGATGGCTGAAGTGTTGATCTATGCCGATGGCGCCTGCCGTGGCAACCCCGGCCCGGGTGGCTGGGGCGTGTGGCTTCGCAGTGGCGAACACGAAAAGGAACTGTTCGGTGGCGAGCACCTGACCACCAACAACCGCATGGAGCTGACCGCGGTCATCGAGGCGCTGAGTGTGCTGAAGCAGCGCTGCGTGGTCACCATCTTCACAGACAGCCAATACGTGCGCCAGGGCATCACGACCTGGATCCACGGCTGGAAGGCGCGCGGCTGGCGCACGGCCGACAAGCAGCCGGTGAAGAACGTGGAACTGTGGCAGCGGCTGGATACGCTCAACGCCGCCCACGACGTGACGTGGAAGTGGGTCAAGGGCCATTCCGGTGACCCTGGAAACGAACGCGCCGACGCCCTGGCCAACCGCGGCGTGGACAGCGTCGCCCGCTGAAGGCCACGCGGCGGCGCCGAGCGCCGGCAAGGCCGCTGGCGGACCGTTAAAGTCCTGGGTTTTCCAGATATAGAGCGGGCGTCGCCTTGAAGAAGACCTACACCGCCGTCGCGGTCATCGGCATCGCGGTGGCCGCTGCGGCCGCCTGGTGGTGGCAGAACCCGAACCGGGGCCTGATGTCGAAGCCGGTCAGCACCCAGGCGGCAGCCGGCCCGGGTGGGCAGACGGCCGCGCCCGGTGGCCGGCCGGCCGGCCCCGGAGGCCCGGCTGCCGTCGAGGTGGCCCGTGCCGAGGCGATCCGTCTCGTCGATGATGTCCAGGCCGTGGGCTCGCTGAGGTCACGACAGGGCGTGATGCTGCGGCCCGAGGCCAGCGGTCGTGTCGCCAGGCTGGGTTTTGCCGACGGCCAGCGAGTGCGCCGCGGCCAGGTGCTGGTGCAGCTGGACGACACGCTGCAGCAGGCCCAGCTGCAGCAGGCCCAGGCCCAGGCCAGCATCGCGCGCACCAACCTGCAGCGCAGCCGCGAACTGCTGGCACAGAACTTCGTCAGCCAGAGCGCGGTCGATCAGAATTCAGCCAGCCTGCAGGTGGCCGACAGCCAGGTCGCCCTGGCCCAGGCCCAGGTCGCGCGCATGAAGGTGTTGGCGCCGTTCGACGGCACGGTGGGCATCCGCTCCGTGCAGCTGGGCGACTATGTCAAGGACGGCGCCGATCTCGTGGGCATCGAGGATCTGTCGGCCCTGCATGTGGAATTCACGCTGCCCGAACGCTTCGTGGCCCGGGTGCGCGCCGGCCAGGCGATCGAGCTGGCGCTGGACGCCCTGCCGGGCGAGCTCTTCACCGGCCGCATCGAAGCGCTCGATTCGCAGGTCGACCCCAATGGCCGCGCTCTGCGTGTGCGCGCCGCCGTCGACAACCGCGGCGCGCTGCTCAAGCCGGGCATGTTCGCGCGGCCACGCGTGGTCTTCGCCGTTCGTGAAGGCGCCGTCGTCGTGCCCGAGGAAGCCTTGGTGCCGCAGGGCGCTCGGCAACTGATATTCAAGGTGATCGACGGCGAAAACGGCCAGAAGGTGTCGCAGCGCCTCGAAGCCAAGCTCGGGCTGCGACTGCCGGGCAAGGTCGAGATCCTGGAAGGCCTGAAGGCTGGCGACCAGGTGGTGACGGCCGGCCATGCCCGGCTGTTGCGCGCCGACGCCGTGCCGCTGCGGGTGATCGATCTCAGCCGCGCCGGCCTGCCCGCCGGCCCCGGGGCACCGGCCAGTGCTGCCGCCAGCGGCGTGCCGCGCAAGCCTGCCGTGCAGCCCTGAGGCAAGACCATGAAACTGTCCGAGACTTCGATCCGCAGGCCGGTGCTGGCCTGCGTGATGTCCTTGCTGCTGGTACTGGTGGGGCTGGTGTCCTTCGAACAGCTGACGCTGCGCGAATACCCGCGCATCGACGAACCGCTGGTGAACGTGAGCACGCGGCTGCAGGGTGCTTCCAGCGAAGTCATCGAGAGCCAGGTCACCAAGCCGCTCGAGGACAGCATTGCCGGCATCGACGGCGTCGACATCCTCACCAGCATCTCGCGCACCGAGCAGAGCAACATCACGGTGCGCTTCAGGCTCAGCAAGGACCCCGACACCGCCGCCGCCGAAGTGCGTGACCGCGTCTCGCGCGTGCGCGGGCGGCTGCCTACCGAAGCCGACGAGCCCGTCATCAGCAAGGTCGAGGCCGACGCCACGCCGACCATCTGGCTGGCCTACACCAGCGAGACGATGGGGCCGCTGGAGCTGACCGACCTGATCAACCGGGTCGTCAAGCCGCGCCTGCAGACCGTCACCGGTGTCGCCGACGTGCAGGTGGGCGGCGACCGCCGCTACGCCATGCGCATCTGGCTCGACCCCGACCGCCTGGCCGCCTACCGGCTGACGGTGCAGGACGTCGAGGACGCCATCCGCCGCCAGAACCTGGAAGTGCCGGCCGGCCGGATCGAAAGCCAGCAGCGCGAATTCAGCGTCACCGCGCGCACCGATCTGAACACCGTGGCGCAGTTCAACGACATCGTCGTGAAGAACGTCGGCGGCACGCTGGTGCGCCTGCGCGACGTCGCGCGGGTGCAGGAAGCCGCTGCCAGCGAACGCAGCCGCGTGCGGCTGAATGGCGTGCCCTCGGTCAGCACCGGTGTGATCCGCAACGCCACGGCCAACCCGCTGGAGGTGGCAGCCGGGGTGAAGGCGCTGATGCCGCAGATCCAGCGTGATCTGCCGCCGTCGGTCACCGTCATCCAGGCCAACGACAACTCGGTCTTCATCGACCGATCGATCAAGGCCGTCTACACCACGGTCGCCGAAGCCGTGGTGCTGGTGGCGCTGGTGGTATTCGTCTTCCTGCGCACGATGCGGGCGTCGATCATTCCGCTGATCACCATCCCCGTCAGCCTCATCGGTACCTTCGCCGCGATCGCGCTGGCCGGTTTCACGATCAACACGCTGACGCTGCTCGCGCTGGTGCTGGCCATCGGTCTCGTGGTCGACGACGCCATCGTCGTACTTGAAAACATCTATCGCCACATCGAGGAAGGGCTGACGCCGTTCCAGGCCGCCATCAAGGGCGCGCACGAGATCAGCTTCGCCGTCGTGGCGATGACTCTGACGCTGGCTGCGGTGTTTGCACCGCTGGCCTTCACCCCCGGCCGCACCGGGCGGCTGTTCGGCGAATTCGCGTTGACGCTCGCCGGTGCGGTGCTGGTGTCGGGCTTCGTCGCGCTGACGCTCACGCCGATGATGTGCAGCAAGCTGCTGCGCCATATCGAAAAACCAACGCGCTTCGACCGCGGCATGGAACGTGTGCTCGTCGGCATCGGCAACGGCTACGGCCGCGCGCTCGGCTGGGTGCTGCACCACCGCTGGGTGGTGCTGGTGGTGATGCTGGCATCGGCCGGTGGCAGCTACGCGCTTTTCACCACCGCCAAGAGCGAGCTGTCACCGATGGAAGATCGCGGCGTCATCTTCCTGCCGATACGTGCACCCGACGGCGCGACCCTGGACTACACCGCGCGCTATCTGGATGCGATCGAGCGCATCACTTCGCAGTACCCGGAGTTCGACCGCCGCTTCACCTTCATGGGTGGCGGCCAGGTGTCCAGCGCGTTCGGCGTACTGCGTACCGTGGACTGGACCGAACGCACCATCACGACGCCGGAGCTCGCGCAGAAGCTGCTGCCGCAGTTCCTGGCCCTGCCCGGTGTCAGCGTCTTCCCGATCACGCCGCCCAGCCTGGGGCAGGGCGGCCGGGCGCGGGCCATCGAATTCGTGCTCGTCAGCGGCGACAGCTACGCCAACATGGCTCGCGCCGCGCAGGCCATGATTGCCGAGATGCAGCGCAACCCGGGCATCGTGCAGCCCGACAGCGACCTGCAGCTGAACAAGCCCGAGATCTTCATCGACGTCGATCGCGCACGCGCAGCAGACATCGGCGTGGCGGTCGATGTTGTCGCCCGCACCATCGAGACCATGCTAGGCGGCCGCGTCGTCACCCGCTACAAGCGCGACGCCGAACAGTACGACGTGCTCGTGCAGACCGAAAACGCCGGCCGCGCGACGCCCGAGGACATCGAGAAGATCTTCGTTCGCGGCCGCAACGACACGATGGTGCCGCTGTCTTCGCTGGTGAAGATCCGCGAGGCCGTGAGCCCGCGCGAGCTGAATCACTTCAACCAGCGGCGATCGGTCACGCTCAGCGCCAACCTGGCGCCCGGCTATTCGCTGGGCGAGGCGCTGAAGTTCATGGACGACACCGCCGCACGGGTGCTGCCCGAGGGATATGCCACCGAACTGAACGGCGTGAGCCGGGAGTTCAAGGCCAGTTCGGGGGCACTGGGGGTGGTCTTTGTGCTTGCACTGCTGTTCATCTTCCTGGTGTTGTCGGCGCAGTTCGAAAGCTTCATCGACCCCTTTGTCATCCTGCTGTCGGTGCCCCTGTCGATGGTGGGTGCGCTGCTCGCGCTGAAACTGTCGGGCGGCACGCTGAACGTGTTCTCGCAGATCGGCCTGATCACCCTGGTGGGCCTGATCACCAAGCACGGCATCCTGATCGTCGAGTTCGCGAACAAGCTGCGCCAGGAAGGTCAGCCCGTGCTGCTGGCGGTGCAGGAAGCCGCCACGCTGCGCCTGCGCCCGATCCTGATGACGACCGGTGCGATGGTGCTCGGCGCCTTGCCCCTGGCGCTGGCCAGCGGCGCCGGTGCCGAGAGCCGACAGCAGATCGGCTGGGTGATCGTCGGCGGCATGAGCCTGGGCACCCTGCTCACGATCTTCGTCGTGCCCACGGTCTACACCTGGTTTGCACGACAGTCGATCCCAGGCGCGATATTGACACCCGGTCTGCCCGAGTCCACCGGGCACGCCGGCGCGGACTGAGCTCCGGCTGACGGATGCTCGTCCGAGTCCACTCACTTTTCTGAAGGAATGCGCCATGCCCTTGCCCGTGATCGGCAACCTCATCAGCGGCCCGGTTCCAGCCGGCATTGCCGATGCACTGACGGCGCACCCGCCCGTGTCGGCCACCAGTTCTGCCAGCCACAGCGCGAAGAACGGGGCTGCACGCTGGGTCGGAAACAAGCTGGTGCTGGACGCGGCAGGGGGCTCGAACTACTGGTACATCCCGCAGGCGGCCGCGGGCTGTGCCCACTTCTGCGTGGTGCCCTGCACGGGCGGGCAGGACGCCTACGTCATCAGCGACAACTACGGCGGCTGCGAATATCACGAAGCCTACAACGCGCAGCTCAATCTGCTGGCCTTCTTCCACGTCCATCGAGGTGGCGGCACGACGGCCAAGTTCAAGCTGGCGCCGGGTTGGGTGCAGCGCAGCGTCATCCGCTCGGCTGCCATCTCGGCCACCATCGGCAGCAATTGGTCCATCTCGTGCGTCAACCGCAATGTGCACCCGCCCACCGTGGCGAGCAAGTTCATCCGTGTCGGTGGCTATCCCAACCTGACCGTGCAGAACGATGACCCAGGAACCGCGCCGTACCCACCCAGGTCGCTGTTTGCGCGTTTCCTGAGTCATTTCTGAGCCGGGGCCAGGTGCCCCTGTGCAGATCCAAGGTCGAACAGCCTGGGCAGTAGGCCGGGTTGGCCTACCGGGCCGTTCAGCCGCCGATGTAGTGCATCTCGACCCGGCGTTCGCCGCCGGCTGCAGCAGGCGCGCCGCTGCCACGCAGTTCCGAATAGCGGTCCTCACGATCGCCCCAGACCAGACCGATGGCACCGCTGATCTGTTCGTCGCTGTAGCCGCCGCGCAGCAAGGCGCGCAGGTCATGCCCGCGGTTGGCGAACAGGCACAGGAAGAGCTTGCCTTCGGTGGACAGGCGAGCGCGGTTGCAGTCGCTGCAGAAGGCCTGGGTGACGCTGCTGATGAAGCCGACTTCGCCGCCACCATCGGCGTAGCGCCAGCGCTCGGCGGTTTCGCCCGGTGCCGAAGGGTCCAGCGGCTGCAGCGGGAAAGCGGCGTGCAGGCGCTGGCGCACCTGCGCCGAAGGCAGAACCTCGTCCATGCGCCAGCCGTTGGTGGCGCCCACGTCCATGTACTCGATGAAGCGCAGCACCACGCCCGGGCCGCAGTGTTCGCGCACGTGGCGCGCCAGCGGCACGATCTGGTCGTCATTGGTGCCATGCTTGACGACCATGTTCACCTTCACCGGCGCCAGGCCCGCGTGCAGGGCCGCCTGGATGCCGTCGAGCACGTCGGCGACCGGGAAGTCGACGTCGTTCATGCGCCGGAAGATGCCATCGTCCAGCGCGTCCAGGCTCACCGTCACGCGCTGCAGGCCGGCGTCACGCAGTGCCTGGGCCTTGCGCTTGAGCAAGGAACCATTGGTTGTGAGCGTGATGTCCAGCGGCCGGCTCTCGGGGGTGCGCAATTCGGCAAGCTGGGCAATCAGCGTCTCGACATGCTTGCGCAGCAGGGGTTCGCCGCCGGTCAGGCGCAGCTTGGTCACGCCGTGGGCCGCAAACAGGCGCGCCACGCGGGTGATTTCCTCGAACGACAGCAGCGAGCTCTGCGGCAGGAACTTGTATTGGCTGTCGAAGACTTCCTTCGGCATGCAGTAGCTGCAGCGGAAGTTGCAACGGTCGGTGACCGAGATGCGCAGATCGCGCAGCGGGCGGCCCAGTCGGTCGGCCAGCAGGCCGCTGGCAGGCAGCGGCAGCGCCGGGACGGCAGGCACCTGCGCCGCGTAGCGCAGGTCGGCCAGGGGAATCACGACATCGGTCATGTCCTCGATTCTGCCCTGGCGCCATGGCGCGCGCGCCAGCTGCCCATCACCCCTCAGCGCGGCTTGGCTTCTTCGCCGGCCAGCGCCAGCGGTGCGCGCCTGGCACCGTTGTAACGCTGGGACCAATAAGCCTGGCGCATGTCCTCGATGCGCACCTGGCCACCGGTGCGCGGGGCATGGATGAACTTGCCTTCGCCCACATAGATGCCCACGTGCGAAAAGGCGCGGCGCATGGTGTTGAAGAACACCAGGTCGCCAGGCTTGAGTTCTTCGCGATGCACGAGCGCGAGCGCACTCACCCGGGCCTGTTCGTCGGCGCGGCGTGGCAACACCAGGCCGATGCTGTTCTCGAACACGTGGCGGGTGAAGCCACTGCAGTCGAATCCCTCTTCGGCACTGTCGCCCCCGCGGCGGTAGGGAACGCCCAGGAAATGCATGGCCGACATCACCATGTCCGAAGCCCGGTCCCGCATCTGCTGCACGAACGGGCTGGCTGCGGCTTCGCGCAGCAGCCCCTTCTTCTGCAGCAGTTCGAAGACCGCGTCGCCGCCGGCGGGCGCGGATTCGGTGGGTGCCGTGGCCTGGGCTGGCAGGTCCTGGGCCATGCCCAGCCCCATGCCGCACGCCAGCCACAGTGCCACGAAGGTGGAAAGGGCGGGGTGGCGCGGTTGGCGCGGGAGGCGAGGCATCATGGCGGGGCGCAGGATAGGCGCCTGGGCATCCCGGTGTCAACGCAAGGATCTTGCTCCTGGCGGCCGCAGCGAGCAACATCGCTGGCCTTTCACCACTTCCGCTTGCCGCCAGACACCCATGTTCAATGCCCTGCTGCTCGAAAAAGACGATGCCGGTTTCCGCGCCACGGTCACCGCCCTGGACCCAGCCCGCCTGCCCGAAGCCGGCGACGTGCTGGTGCAGCCCGAATATTCCACGCTCAACTACAAGGACGGGCTGGCCCTCACGAACAAGGCACCCGTGGTCCGCCAATGGCCCATGGTCGCGGGGATCGACGGCGCCGGCACCGTGCTGGAGAGCCGCCATCCGGCCTGGAAGGCCGGCGACCGCTTCGTGCACAACGGGTTTGGTGTCGGCGAAACGCACTGGGGCTGCCTGGCCGAACGGGCGCGCCTGAAAGGCGACTGGCTCGTGGCCTTACCCGCGGCATTCACGCCGCGCCAGGCCATGGCCATCGGCACCGCCGGTTACACGGCGATGTTGTGTGTGATGGCGCTGGAGCGGCATGGCCTCAGCCCTGCAGCTGCTGCTGGCGAAGTATTGGTGACGGGCGCCACCGGCGGCGTCGGCTCGATTGCCGTCGCCGTGCTGGCGCGCCTGGGCTACCGGGTGGTGGCGGCCACCGGCAAGTCGGCCGAGGCCGACTACCTGATGGCGCTGGGCGCCAGCAGCGTCATCGACCGCGCCGAACTCTCTGCCCCTGGCAAGCCGCTGCAGAAGGAACGCTGGGCCGCCGTCGTCGACGCGGTGGGCAGCCACACCCTCGTCAACGCCCTGGCCCAGACGCGCTATGGCGGTGCCGTGGCGGCCTGCGGCCTGGCTCAGGGCGCCGACCTGCCTGGCACGGTGATGCCCTTCATCCTGCGCAGCGTGGCCCTGCTGGGGGTGGACAGCGTGATGGCGCCGCTGCCCCTGCGCCAGCAGGCCTGGGCGCGACTGGCGCGCGACCTCGACCCCTTGCTGCTGGAGCGCATCACCACCGAAGTGTCGCTGGCAGGTGCCGTGGCCGCGGCGCAGCAGCTGATGGCGGGGCAGGTGCGGGGCCGTGTGGTGGTGAAGATCGGCTGAGTCAGCGCTGCGCAAGGGCCAGGCCGAGAATGCACGGCAGGCGCGGCACAGAACGCGCCGCCACTGAAATGCCCCCAGGAGACCGCGATGACCTATGCCGAAGTCCACCACCGCTCCCTCCACGACCGCGACGCCTACTGGGCGGAACAGGCGGCCCTGGTGGACTGGCAGCAGCCCTTCACGCGCGTCTGCGACAACGACAACCCGCCGTTCACGAAGTGGTTCACCGGCGGCACCACCAACCTGTGCCACAACGCCGTCGACCGCCACATGGCCACGCGGCCCGACGCGCCGGCGCTGATCTTCGTTTCCACTGAAACCGCGCAGGAGCGGGTCTACAGCTTCCGCGAACTGCATGCCGAAGTGCAATGCATGGCCGCCAGCCTGCTGGCGCTGGGCGTGAAGCAGGGCGACCGGGTGCTGGTGTACCTGCCGATGATCCCCGAGGCCGCCTTCGCGATGCTGGCCTGCGCCCGCATCGGCGCCATCCACTCGGTGGTGTTCGGCGGTTTTGCCAGCGTCAGCCTGGCCAGCCGCATCGACGACGCCGAGCCGACGGTGATCGTCAGTGCCGACGCCGGCAGCCGCAGCGGCAAAGTGGTGCCCTACAAGCCCTTGCTCGACGAAGCCATCCGCCTGGCGGCGCACAAGCCGAAAGCCGTGCTCATGGTCGACCGCGGCCTGAGCCCGTTCGAGCGTGTCGCTGGCCGCGACGCCGACTACACCAGCTTGCGCGACGAGCACAAGGGCACCGTCGTGCCTTGCACCTGGGTCGACAGCATCCATCCCAGCTACACGCTGTACACCAGCGGCACGACCGGCAAGCCCAAGGGCGTGCAGCGCGATACCGGCGGATATGCCGTGGCGCTTGCCGCCAGCATGAAGCAGATCTTCCTGGGCCAGCCGGGCGAGACCTTCTTCAGCACCAGCGACGTGGGCTGGGTGGTGGGCCACAGCTACATCGTCTATGGGCCGCTGATCGCCGGCATGGCCACCATCATGTACGAAGGCCTGCCCACGCGCGGCATGGACGGCCAGCCCGACGCCGCCATCTGGTGGAGCCTGGTCGAGAAGTACAAGGTCACGGCGATGTTCAGCGCCCCCACCGCCGTGCGCGTACTGAAGAAGCAGGACCCGGCGGCGCTGAAGAAATACGACCTGTCGAGCCTGCGCGCGCTGTTCCTGGCTGGCGAACCGCTGGACGAACCCACCGCGCGCTGGATCTCCGACGCGCTCGGCCGGCCCATCATCGACAACTACTGGCAGACCGAAAGCGGCTGGCCCATCCTGACGGTGGCCAATGGCATCGAGAAGAAGGACAGCAAGTTCGGCAGCCCGGGCGTGCCGATGCCCGGCTACGACGTGAAGCTCATCGACGAGGCCACGGGCGAGGAACTGAAGGGCGCGAACCAGAAAGGCGTGCTCGTCATCGAAGGCCCGCTGCCGCCTGGCTTCATGCAGACCGTGTGGCGCGACGATGCGCGCTTCGTCAAGACCTACTGGCAAAGCATTCCCGGCCGGCAGGTCTACAGCACCTTCGACTGGGGCATCCGCGACGAGGACGGCTACTTCTTCATCCTGGGCCGCACCGACGACGTCATCAACGTCGCCGGCCATCGCCTGGGCACGCGCGAGATCGAGGAAAGCATCAGCAGCCATGCCGCCGTGGCCGAAGTGGCCGTGGTGGGTGTGGCCGACGCACTGAAGGGCCAGGTCGCGATGGCCTTCGTGGTGCTGAAGGACGCGAGCCTGGCCGCCGACCCCGATGACGCGCTGAAGCTCGAAGGCGCGATCATGAAGGTGGTCGATGCCCAGTTGGGCGCGGTGGCGCGGCCGGCACGCGTCCGCTTCGTGAACACGCTGCCGAAGACGCGCTCAGGCAAGCTGCTGCGGCGCGCGCTCCAGGCCGTGTGCGAAGGCCGCGACCCGGGCGACCTGACGACCATCGAAGATCCGACGGCGCTGCTGCAGATCAAGGCGCTGTTTACGCCCAGCTAGGCGGCAAGCCACCTGCAGACCGCTACAGCCCCAGGCGCGCGAGTTCGCCGCGCCCCTGGCGCACCACCATGGGTTCGTCGCCGCTGAGGTCGACGACGGTGGTGGGCTGCATCGGGCAGGCGCCCGCGTCGACCACGGCCTGCAGCACCTTCTGGTAGCGGGCCAGGATCTCGTCGGCGTCGTTCAGCGCGTCGGTCTCGCCAGGTGGGATGAAGGTGGTCGCCAATAGCGGTTCGCCGAACAGGGCCAGCAGGTCCTGCAGCACCTGGTGGTCGGGGACACGCAGCCCGATGGTGCGGCGGCTGGGGTGTGACAGGCGCCGCGGCACTTCCTTCGTGGCTTCCAGGATGAAGGTGTAGGGCCCGGGCGTGCCCAGCTTCAGCAGCCTGAACTGGCGGTTGTCGACGCGTGCAAAACGCGACAACTCGCTCAGGTCCTTGCACAGCAGGGTGAGGTGGTGCTTGTCGTCGACCTGGCGGATGCGGCGCAGGTTTTCGGCCGCCGTCTTGTCGTCCAGATGGCAGACCAGCGCATAGCTGCTGTCGGTGGGCACGGCCAGCACACCGCCGCCGTGCAGCAGCGATGCCGCCTGCTTCAGCAAGCGCGGCTGCGGGTTCTGCGGGTGGACTTCGAAATGCTGGGCCATCGAATGCGGGTCAGGCCACCGTCACCGGGATCTTGCCGATGCGTGCCTGCCACTCCTTCGGCCCGGTGGTGTGCACGCTGGTGCCGTCGGCGCTGACGGCCACCGTCACCGGCATGTCCTTGACCTCGAATTCATAGATGGCTTCCATACCCAGGTCGGCGAACCCCACTACCTTGGCGCTGCGGATGGCCTTGGCCACCAGGTAAGCGGCGCCGCCCACCGCCATCAGGTAGGCGCTCTTGTGCTTCTTGATGGCCTCGATGCCGGCGGGGCCACGCTCGGCCTTGCCGATCATGCCGATCAGGCCGGTGGCGCTGAGCATCATCTCGGTGAACTTGTCCATGCGCGTGGCCGTGGTCGGGCCGGCCGGGCCCATCACCTCGTCGCGTACCGGGTCGACCGGGCCGACGTAGTAGATGACGCGGTCGGTGAAGTCCACCGGCAGCTTCTCACCCTTGGCCAGCATGTCCTGGATGCGTTTGTGCGCGGCGTCGCGACCGGTCAGCATCTTGCCGTTCAGCAGCAGGGTCTGGCCGGGGGTCCAGCTGGCCACTTCCTCGCGCGTCAGCGTGTCCAGATCGACCTTCTTGCTGCGCGCGTAGTCGGGCGCCCAGTGAACGGCGGGCCACAGGTCGAGGCTGGGCACGTCCATGAAGGCCGGGCCGCTGCCGTCCAGCACCACATGGGCATGACGCGTGGCGGCGCAGTTCGGGATCATCGCCACCGGCTTGCCCGCGGCATGGGTAGGGTAGGTGGCGATCTTCACGTCCAGCACCGTCGTCAGCCCGCCCAGGCCCTGGGCGCCGATGCCCAGCGCGTTGACCTTCTCGTAGAGCTCGATGCGCAGTTCCTCGAGTTTGCTCGACGGGCCGCGTGCGAGCAGTTCGAACATGTCGATCGGCTCCATCAGCACTTCCTTGGCCAGCAGCATGGCCTTCTCGGCCGTGCCGCCCACACCGATGCCCAGCATGCCCGGTGGGCACCAGCCCGCGCCCATGGTCGGCACCGTCTTCATCACCCAGTCGACGAGGCTGTCGCTCGGGTTCATCATGATGAACTTGCTCTTGTTCTCGCTGCCGCCACCCTTGGCGGCCACGGTCACGTCCACGGTGTTGCCGGGCACCACCGTCATGTGGATGACCGCGGGTGTGTTGTCCTTGGTGTTCTTGCGCTCGAAGATCGGGTCGGCCAGGATCGAGCCGCGCAGCTTGTTGTCGGGGTCCAGGTAGGCGCGGCGCACACCTTCGTTGACGGCGTCCTCGATACTGCCGGCAAAGCCCTCGAAGCGAACGTCCATGCCGATCTTCAGGAACACGTTGACGATGCCGGTGTCCTGGCAGATCGGGCGGTGGCCCTCGGCGCACATGCGGCTGTTGGTCAGGATCTGCGCAATCGCGTCCTTCGCCGCAGGCGAGGCCTCGCGCTCATAGGCGCGCGCCAGGTGGCTGATGTAGTCGGCCGGGTGGTAGTAGCTGATGAACTGCAGCGCTGCGGCGACGGTTTCAACCAGGTCGGCGTGGCGGATCGTGGTGCTCATGGGTGTGCTCCGGGGGCGCGTTCGGGCGGGTCGAGCCCGAAAGTGTAGCCAGCGTGCCTGTCGGGACATGCAAGCCTGCAGCAGGGTGGCTCGCCTAGACTCGCGGGTTTTGGTTTTCGCCGCCATCCTCCGCGTTCCCGCGCGTACCACCCCGCCTGCATGAGCCCGCTTGCGCTGATCGTCCTGCTGCCCCTGGTGCTGGGGACGCTCTTGTGCCTGTGGTGCGGCCGCGTGAACACCCCCGCCCGCCGCGCCGGCGCGGCGCTGATCGCAGGCGGCGTCGCGGTGGCGGTGCTGGCCGTGCTGGCCAGCCAGGCCGGAGCCGTGTTCCAGGGACAGACGCTGCTGACGCAGGCCGAATGGATCCCCGCCATCGGCCTGAACGCCAACTACCGGCTCGACGGACTGGCCTGGATGTTCGCGCTGCTCATCAGCGGCATCGGCCTGCTGATCGTGATCTATGCTGCCTTCTACCTTCACCATGACGACCCGGCCGGCAAGTTCTACAGCCAGCTGATGCTGTTCATGGCGGCAATGCTGGGCATCGTGCTGTCGGACAACCTGCTGCTGCTGGTGGTGTTCTGGGAGCTCACCAGCATCAGCAGCTTCCTGCTGGTGGGCTACTGGGGTTCGCATCCGAAGAAAGGGCACGACGCCCGTTTCGGCGCGCGCATGGCGCTCACGGTCACCGGCGGTGGCGGCCTGGCCCTGCTGGCCGGTGTCATCGTGCTCGGGCAGGTGGCAGGCACCTACGACCTGAGCGTGATGCTCGCCACCCCCGGGCTGATCGCGCAGGTCCAGGCCGACCCGCGCTACCCGCTGGTGCTGGCCCTGGTGCTGCTCGGCTGCTTCACGAAGAGCGCCCAGCTGCCGTTCCACTTCTGGCTGCCCGAGGCGATGGCGGCACCCACGCCGGTCTCGGCCTACCTGCACTCGGCCACCATGGTGAAGGCTGGCCTCTTCCTGATGCTGCGCCTGTACCCGGTGCTGGGCGGCACGCCCCTGTTCGAGGGCGTGGTCGCGACGGTGGGCCTCGCGACCATGGTCTTCGGCGCCTTCGTGGCCATCTTCAAGTACGACCTGAAGGGCCTGCTGGCCTACAGCACCGTCAGTCACCTGGGGCTCATCACCTTCCTGATCGGCCTTTCCAGCCCGATGTCGACCGTGGTGGCGGTGTTCCACATCCTCAACCACGCAGCGTTCAAGGCGGCACTTTTCATGAGCGCCGGCATCGTCGACCACGAGACCGGCACGCGCGACATGCGCAAGCTCGGCGGCCTGATGAGCCTGCTGCCCATCGTCGGCACCCTGGCCCTGGTGGCCGCCGCGGCGATGGCCGGCATCCCGCCCTTCAACGGCTTCATCAGCAAGGAGATGATGCTCGACGAGGCGCTGCGTGGCGGCCAGGCCGTCTGGGGCAGCCTGGGCTGGTTGATGCCCGTGCTGGCCACGCTGGGCGGGCTGTTCTCGATGGCCTATTCGCTGCGCCTGGTGCACGACGTTTTCTTCAACGGCCCGCCGAAAGACCTGCCGGTGGCCCACCCGCACGAGCCTTCCTGGGGCATGAAGGCGCCGGTGCTGCTGCTGGTGCTCATCTGCGTGGCCGTCGGCCTGGCACCGATGGTGATCGCCGGGCCGCTGGTGCAGGTGGCCGCCAGCGCCGCGCTGGGCCAGCCGGCGCCTGCATTCAGCCTGGCGCTGTGGCATGGCCTGAATCTGCCGCTGCTGATGAGTGCCGTGGCCGTGGCGGGTGGCGCGCTGCTGTACTTCGGCCTGGCGCGAGGCGGCCGGCTGCATCGCTACCTGCCGGGCGCCTTCAGCGCCAAGGCCCTGTTCACGGTGCTGCTGGATGGCGTGTTCCGCAGTGCTGGCCGGCTGACGGCCCGGCTCGAGAACGGTTCGCTGCAGCGTTATGCCGCGCTCATGGTGGCGGCGGCCATCGCGCTGGCCGCCTGGCCGCTGCTGGCCAACCCGGGCACGCTGGCCGCTGGCACGCGCAGTCTGCTGCCGGCCACACCGCTGGCGGCCGTGCTCTGGCTGGCGCTGGCTGCCACCTGCGTGGCGCTGGCGCTGGGCCACCACCAGCGCTACCGGGCGGTGGTGCTGGTGGGGGTGGTCGGGCTGGTGACGGCGCTGACCTTCCTGGGCTTTTCCGCGCCCGACCTGGCGCTCACCCAGCTGTCGGTGGAGGTCGTGTCGACGGTGCTGCTGCTGATGGGCCTGGCCCTGCTGCCCGCCACCACGCCGCGCGAAAGCAGTGCCGGCCGGCGCGCCCGCGACGCGTTCCTGGCCCTGGGTGGCGGTGCCGGCATGGCCTGGCTGGCCTGGCTGGTGATGACGCGAGACCACGACTCCATCGCCTGGTACTTCCTGGAAAACAGCGTGCCCAAGGGCGGTGGCGCCAACTCGGTGAACGTGATCCTGGTCGACTTCCGCGGCTACGACACCTTTGGCGAGATCACCGTGCTCGGCATCGCCGGCATCGGCGTGCTGGCGTTGCTGGACCGTTTCCGTGTTCGCCGCCCGGGCGCTGACGCCGCCGGTCGCCGCTGGTCGTTTGCCGAACAGCCGCTGATGCTGCGGGTCGCTGCGCGTCTGGTGCTGCCGCTTGCGCTGGTGGTCTCGGTCTACATCTTCTGGCGCGGCCATGGCCTGCCGGGAGGCGGTTTCATTGCCGGCCTGGTGACCGCGGTGGCCCTGGTGCTGCAATACATGGCGCTGGGCCAGCAGCAGGCCGACGCGGCGCTGCATGCTGCGGGTGGCCGGCGCTACACCCGCTGGATCGGCACCGGCCTGGGCATTGCCGGGCTCACGGGCGTCGGCGCCTTCGTGCTCGGCCGGCCCTTCCTGACGAGCGCTGCCGGGCATCCGGTGTTGCCGGTGCTGGGTGAGGTGCCGCTGGCCACGGCCGCGTTGTTCGACCTGGGTGTGTACATCACTGTGGTGGGGGCCACCTTGCTCACGCTTTCCGTGCTGGGCGCGGCCACCAAGCCAGGCACCGAAGCCGTGCGGGGGGCCGCCTGATGTTCAGCATGGAAGCCCTGGTCGCCAGCGGCATCGGCATTGTCACCGCCACCGGCATCTACCTGCTGCTGCGCGGGCGCACCTTCCCGGTGGTGCTGGGCCTGTCGCTGATCGGCTATGGCGTCAACGTTTTCATCTTCGCGATGGGCCGGCTGTGGACGAATGCCGCGCCCATCGTCGACCGCGGCCCGAACGTGGCCGACCCGCTGCCGCAGGCGCTGGTGCTCACCGCCATCGTCATCGGCTTCGCCACCACCGGCTTCGTCATCGAACTGGCACTGCGCAGCCGCCACGACAACGGCAGCGACCACGTCGACGGCAAGCCCGATCCGGTTGCGCCGCCAAAGAAGGCCGAGGGCGAGCGATGAATTTCGCCGACCAACTGCCGGTTCTGCCGGTGCTGCTGCCGCTTTTCACGGCGGTGGTGCTGCTGCTGCTGGGCGACGACGAGGCCCGCCGGCCCTGGGCGCGGCGTATCGCGCTGGCGTCGGTGCTGCTGGGGGCCGTGTTGGCCTTCCGGCTCGTCGAGCAGGCGGCCACCGGGGTGCTGACGGTGTACCGGCTGGGCGAGTGGCCGGCGCCCTTTGGCATCGTGCTGGTGGTCGACCGGCTGGCCGCACTGATGCTGGCGCTGACGGCGGCTGTTGCCGTGCCGGTGCTGCTGTACGCCACGGGCGGCTGGGACGCGCATGGCCGCCACTTTCACGCTCTGTTCCAGTTCCAGCTGATGGGCCTGAACGGTGCCTTCCTCACCGGCGACCTGTTCAACCTGTTCGTCTTCTTCGAGGTGCTGCTGATCGCCAGCTACGTGCTGATGACGCACGGCCTGGGCCGCGACCGCCTGCGCATCGGCACGCAGTACGTGGTGCTGAACCTGGCGGCTTCGGCGCTGTTCCTGGTGGGGGTTTCGCTGCTGTATGCGCAGACGGGCACGCTGAACATGGCCGACCTGGCCTTGCGCGTACCCAAGGTGGCCGCGCCGGAAGCGGCCCTGCTGCAGGCCGGCGCGCTGCTGCTGCTGGTGGTGTTCGGCTTCAAGGCCGCACTGGTGCCACTGGCGATGTGGCTGCCGGGCACCTATGCCGCCGCCAGTGCGCCGGTGGCTGCGCTGTTTGCGATCATGACGAAAGTCGGCGTCTATGCCATCTGGCGGGTGCACGGTGTCATCTTCGGTGCCGACGCCGGGGCTTCAGCCTTCACGGTGCAACCGCTACTGCTGCCGATTGCGCTGGCCACCAGCGTCGTCGGCGTGGCCGGGGCGCTGGCCTCGCATACGCTGCCGCGGCTGATCGCCTGGCTGACGGTGGCCTCGGTAGGCACCATCGTCGCGGCCATCGGCCTGTTCGGGGCGGCCGCCTGGTCGGCGGCGATGTACTACCTGGTCAATTCGACGCTGGTCATCGCCGGCCTGTTCCTGCTGTCTGAACTGGTGTCCTCGCAGCGCGGGCCGATGGCCGACCGCCTGGAGCCCTGCAGCCCGGTGGCCCAGCCGGCCCTGCTGGGGCTGATGCTGCTGCTGGCCGCGGCGTCGAACGCCGGCCTGCCGCCGCTGCCAGGCTTCATCGGCAAGCTGATGCTGCTGCAGGCCGCCAGCACGCACCCCTGGGCGGTGGCGGTGTGGGTGGTGGTGCTGGTCGTCGGCTTCTTCACGCTGGTGGGGCTGGCGCGTGCTGGCAGCATCCTGTTCTGGTCGGTGCGGCACGACGTGCAAGGCGCCTCTGCTGGCTCGAGCCCCAAGCTGCTGGCCGCAACGATGGCGTTGCTGCTGATGAGCGTGCTGCTTTCGGTGTGGGCCGGGCCCATGCAGCGCTATACCGCCGCAGCTGCCGCGCAATTGACGGACCGCGACGCTTACGCACGCGCCGTGCTGCCCGAAATGGGGGGCGCGCAAGCCGATACCGTGCGCCCCTATCGCATTCCGCAACCGTCAGGCACCCCATGAAGGCACGCTGGCTGGCCCACCCCGTGATGTCGCTGCTGCTTGCGGCCACCTGGCTGCTGCTGCAGCAAAGCCTTGCCCCGGGCAACCTGATCACCGCGGCCTTGCTGGGCCTGGTGGTGCCGCGCCTGCTGCATGGATTTCTGGGCGCGCCGACGCAGGTGCGTTCCTGGCCCGCCGCACTGCGGCTGGTGTTCGTGGTGCTGCATGACATCGTGGTGGCCAACCTGGCGGTCGCGCGCATCGTGCTGTCCCCGCGTTCGGACCCGCAGCCGGCCTGGCTGAACGTGCCGCTGGACGTGCAGCACCCGATGGCCGTCACGCTGCTGGCGGCCATCATCACCATGACACCCGGTACCGTCAGCTGCGTGGTCGACGACAAGCGCCGGCTGATCCTGGTCCATGCGCTGGACTGCAGCGACGCCGCGGCCATGGTGGCCGACATGAAGCAGCGCTACGAAGCGCCGTTGAAGGAGATCTTCGGATGATCCTGGCCTGGGCACTCGACTTCGCGATCCTGGCCATTGCCGCGGCCGTGGCCCTGTGCCTGTGGCGGCTGCTGCGCGGCCCTGAGATCACCGATCGCGTGCTGGCGCTGGACACGCTGTACGTCAACGCCGTGGCCCTGGCGATCCTGCTCGGCCTGCGGCTGAGCACGCTGCTGCTGTTCGAGGCGGCACTGATCATCGCGCTGCTGGGCTTCGTGTCCACGGTCGCGCTCGGGCGCTATCTGGCGCGCGGCGACGTCATCGAATGAACTGAAGGAAGGCCAGCCACATGACGAACACCTTGGAAAGCCTGCCGCTGTGGGTGCAGGTGCCGGCGGCGCTGCTGCTCGTCGTCGGTGGCGCGTTTGCGCTTGTGGGTGCCGTGGGGCTGGTGCGTTTCGGCGACTTCTACATGCGCCTGCACGCGCCCACCAAGGCCAGCACCCTGGGCGTGGGCGGCGTGCTGCTGGCCAGCCTGCTCGTCAGCTGGGCGCAGGGCGTGGCGGGGCTGCAGGTGCTGCTGATCACGCTGTTCGTCTTCGTCACCGCACCGGTGTCGGCCAACCTGCTGGCCATGGCCGGGCTGCATCTGAGGCTGCCGTCGAAAGCGCCGGTGCCGCCCGACCAGCCCGAAGGCTGAAGACCCGCTAACCGGACTTCGGGCCTCTGGCCGCAGGCCGCAGCAGCGAAGCCACGAGCGTCACCAGCGTCAGCGGCACCACGAAGCTGAGCATGGCACTGCTGAAGTGGGGCAGGGCGTCATGTTGCTGTGCAGCCAGGATCAGGTAGGCCACGTAGGCCACGTAGTAGCCCAGGAACACGCCGCCTTCCCAGCGCGCGATCTCGCGGCCGCTCAGGAACACGGGCAGGCAGGCCAGCGCCACCGCCAGCATCACCCAGATGTCGAAGGTCAGCAGCGAAGGCGCGAGCACCAGGCCCAGGTCGCCCGACACCATGCCCGAAATCCCGAGGCAGCCCAGGATGTTGAAGGTGTTGCTGCCCACCACGTTGCCTACGGCGATGTCGCGCTCGCCCTTGATGGCTGCGGTGATCGACGTGGCCACCTCGGGCATCGACGTGCCGGCGGCGACGATCGTCAGACCGATGACGAGGTCGCTCACCCCGAGCTGCTTGGCAAACGACACCGCTGCCGTCACCAGCCATTCGGAACCGAACACCAGCGCCACCAGGCCGGCAGCGATGAGCAGCAGCTGCGCCGGCAGCTTGCTGTCCCAGGCGCCGGGCACGACGACACCGACCTCTTCGCTCATCGCAGCCTGCGCTGTTTGGCTTTCGCGGCGTGACTGAATGACCAGGAAGGCCGTGTAGGCGATCATCAACGCCAGCATCAGAGCCGAGTCGGTGAAGCTGATGCGTCCGTCGAGCCCCAGCGCCAGAAGCAGGAGCGACGCGCCCAGCATGATGGGCACTTCCTGGCGAATGAGCTGCAGGTTCACCACCAGCGGCGTGATCAGGGCGCTGATGCCCAGGATGAAGAGCACGTTGAAGATGTTGCTGCCGACCACGTTGCCGACGGCGAGGTCGGTCTTGCCGTCCAGGACCGCGCCCACCGAGACGGCCACTTCCGGTGCACTGGTGCCGAAGGCGACGATCGTCAGGCCCACCACCAGGGGTGAAATGCCGAACGACAGCGCCAGTTTCGAAGCGCCCCGCACCAGCAGGCTGGCGCCCACGACAAGGGCCACCAGGCCCACGGCAAACAACAGGAAGTTCATCGTCCGTGTCTCGCTTTCAGTGCTTGTCGCCGGCCATGGGCGCCATCAGCCGGTCGGCCAGTGCGATGGCCAGTGCCGAAAACAGGAAGGCTACATGGATCAGCGTCTGCCAGAGCAGCACCTTCTCGGTGTAGTTCTGCGCATTGATGAAGGTCTTCAGCAGGTGGATGCTGCTGATGCCGATGATGGCCGTGGCCAGCTTCACCTTCAGCACGCTGGCGTTCACGTGGTTCAGCCATTCCGGTTGGTCGGGGTGGCCTTCGAGGTTCATGCGCGAGACGAAGGTCTCGTAGCCGCCGACGATGACCATGATGAGCAGGTTGCTGATCATCACCACGTCGATCAGGGCCAGCACCACGAGCATGATCACGGTCTCGTTGAGCTGCGGCACCCAGCCTTCGTCCGCCTTGTAGCCGATGCTCGACACCAGCTTGGCCAGCGCTTCCTTGTCGCCGAACACGGCTTCGATCAGGTGCACCAGTTCCACCCAGAAATGGAAGACGTAGACGCACTGCGCGACGATCAGCCCCAGATACAGCGGCAACTGCAGCCAGCGGCTGGCGAAGATGAAGCTGGGCAGCAGGCCCAGGCGGGCTGTTTCGGCTTTCGGCGGTGTGGCCATGGCTGTTTTAGTGCAGGAAATTCCGGGTTAACCCGAGGGCGGGCGGATTGTAGGCTTGAGCCTTATCGAGGTCCTTCGAGTAAGGCGTCAGTCAGAGCCCCGCCGTAGCTTCAGAGTCAAGAATCTTCAAGAATCTGCAAACCAGGAGACCGTGCCATGTCCAGCGACCAACCGACCGAAATCAAGACCCATCAGCCCCCTGCCGCCCTGGTGGCACAGGCCCGTGTTTCTGGCATGGCCGCCTACCAGGCGCTGGTGGCCGAAGCCGACGCCGACTTCGAGGGCTACTGGGCCCGACTGGCGCGCGAGTTCGTGAGCTGGAAGACGCCGTTCACGAAGGTGCTGGACAGCAGCAACGCGCCTTTCTTCAAGTGGTTCGAGGACGGCACGCTGAACGTCTCGTACAACTGCCTGGACCGCAACGTCGAGCGCGGCCTGGGCGACAAGGTGGCCATCATCTTCGAGGCCGACGACGGCACGGTGACGAAGGCCACCTACAGCGACCTGCTGGCCAAGGTGGGCCAGCTCGCGAACGCGCTGAAGGCCCGTGGGGTGAAGAAGGGTGACCGCGTCGTCATCTACATGAGCATGAGCATCGAAGGCGTGGTGGCGATGCAGGCCTGCGCCCGCATCGGCGCGCCGCACTCGGTGGTGTTCGGCGGCTTCTCGGCGCAGGCACTGCGCGACCGCATCATGGACACCGGTGCCAGCCTCGTCATCACCGCCGACGAACAGGCGCGTGGCGGCAAGGCGTTGCCGCTGAAGTCGATCGTCGACGAGGCGCTGGCGCAAGGCGGCTGCGAGAGCGTCAAGAACGTCATCGTCTACAAGCGCACAGGTGGCAAGATCGGCTGGACGGAAGGCCGCGACCACTGGCTGCACGAGGAGATGGCCGCCCAGCCCACCGCCTGCGAACCCGAATGGGTTGGCGCCGAACACCCGCTGTTCCTGCTGTACACCAGCGGCAGCACCGGCAAGCCCAAGGGCGTGCAGCACAGCACTGGCGGCTACCTGCTGCATGCCGCGTTGACGACGGCCTGGACCTTCGACCTGAAACCCGACGACGTGTTCTGGTGCACCGCCGACATCGGCTGGGTCACGGGCCACAGCTACATCACCTACGGCCCGCTGGCCCTGGGCGGCACCGAGGTCGTGTTCGAAGGCATCCCCACCTACCCGGACGCGGCGCGCTTCTGGAAGATGATCGAGAAGCACAAGGTCAGCATCTTCTACACCGCGCCCACCGCCATCCGCAGCCTGATCAAGGCCGCAGAGGGCAACGACGCCGTGCATCCGAAGCACAGCGACCTGAGCAGCCTGCGCATTCTGGGCAGCGTCGGCGAGCCCATCAACCCCGCCGCCTGGGAGTGGTACTTCGAGCACATCGGCGGCGGCTGCTGTCCCATCGTCGACACCTTCTGGCAGACCGAGACCGGCGGCCACGTCATCACCCCGCTGCCGGGTGCCACGCCGATGGTGCCGGGCTCGTGCACGCTGCCCTTCCCGGGCATCGATGCCGCCATCGTCGACGAGACCGGTGCCGACGTGCCCAACGGCAGCGGCGGCATCCTCGTCATCAAGAAGCCCTGGCCGAGCATGATCCGCACGATCTACGGCGACCCGGAGCGCTTCGTGAAGAGCTACTACCCGCCGGAGCTGAAGGGCTACTACCTGGCCGGCGACGGTGCCATCCGCGACAAGGAAACCGGCTACTTCACCATCACCGGCCGCATCGACGACGTGCTGAACGTCAGCGGCCACCGCATGGGCACGATGGAAATCGAAAGCGCCCTGGTCAGCTGCACCGAGCTGGTGGCCGAAGCCGCCGTGGTGGGCCGCCCCGACGACACCACGGGCGAGGCGATCTGCGCCTTCGTGGTGCTGAAGGGCACGCGGCCCACGGGTGACGAGGCGAAGAAGATCGCCACGCAGCTGCGCAACTGGGTGGCCAAGGAAATCGGCCCGATCGCCAAGCCCAAGGACATCCGTTTCGGCGACAACCTGCCCAAGACGCGCAGCGGCAAGATCATGCGCCGGCTGTTGCGCAGCATCGCCAAGGGCGAGGCCATCACGCAAGACACCAGCACGCTGGAAAACCCGGCCATCCTGGAACAGCTGACTCAGGCCAACTGAGCCGGGCAGTTCAGGCCAGCGGCTCGCCCTTCGCTGCGGCGGGCTGCTTCAGTCGCAACCAGCCCGCCCACCCGGCCAGTGCCGCCACGCCGCCCAACAGCAGCAGGGGGCCCGCGGGTTCGGGCACGGGCTCGGGTGTGACCGTGAGCACGCCCTGGTAGGCCGCGTTGCCGGCCGGCCGGCCGGTGATCTGCACGGTGAACGAGCCGTTGTCGCGGCCTTCCAGCCCTGCGAAGCTGCGTTCACCCACCGTGAAGGTGCCCGCATTCTGGCCGTTGACATTGGCAGCCAGGCCTTCGATGCCCTCGCCTGACAACGTGAAGCGGTAGCTGTAGGTGCCTGGTGACAGGTTGGTGAAGGTGATGAAGTCGTCGCCGTCCTTGAGCAACGGGCCGTCGCCGACGAATGAACCGGTGCCGCTGGACAGATCGATGACGCGCTCGGCCGCCGCCGCCGAGCCTGGCCAGGGCCAGGCCAGTGCCGTCAGAAGGAAGAAAGTGCAAAACCCACGCATCCCAGGATGTTGGGGGCAGGCAAGCGGGTTCGCAACCCCGGGGCTGAGCTACATTGAAACGGCGGGTGCCCACGTGCGCCCAAATGGAGTAAGCGATGCCTCTGGTCATCATCGGCGTGCTGTTGTTGTTGGCGAAAGTCACCGATTTCGGGCCAACGGCTTCCTGGGCCTGGTGGTGGGTGCTGGCGCCTTTTGCCGGCGCCCTGGTCTGGTGGGCCGTGGCCGACGCCACCGGCGTCACGCAGCGCCGCGCCATGCAGAAGATGGACGACCGCAAGGCCCAGCGCCGCGAACGCGCCATGGAACACCTGGGCCTGGACGCCCGCCGCAAGGGCCTGGTGGACAAGGCCCGCGACGACGCCCAGCGCCGCGCCAGCACGATGGCCGGTTCCAGCACCAAGCGTTCGCCTGGCTCTTCCGAGCCGCGGCTGTAGCCGCAGCCCCTCGTCCGTCGCGGTTCGCTGTTCGCGCCTTCCTCAGTCGGCGTCGAGCACCGCACCGCGGCTGGCGCTATTGGCGTTGCGCGCAAATTTCGCCAGCACGCCGCGCGTATAGCGCGGCGCCGGCTGCTGCCACTGGGCGCGCCGGCGCGCGATCTCGGCGTCGTCCACGTTCAGCTGCAGCAGGCGCTGGTGCGAGTCGATGGTGATGCTGTCGCCCTCGTGCACCAGCGCGATCAAGCCGCCGGCAAAGGCCTCGGGCGCGACATGGCCCACCACCATGCCCCAGGTGCCGCCACTGAAGCGGCCGTCGGTGATGAGGCCCACGCTCTCGCCCAGGCCCTGGCCGATCAGCGCGCCGGTGGGTGCGAGCATCTCGGGCATGCCCGGGCCACCCCTGGGGCCGAGGTAGCGCAGCACCATCACGTCGCCGGCGACGATCTTGTTCGCCATGATCGCCGCCAGTGCGCTTTGTTCGTCGTCGAACACCCGCGCCGGGCCAGTCATCACCGGGTTCTTCAGGCCGGTGATCTTCGCGACGCAGCCTTCCGGGCTGAGATTGCCCTTCAGGATGGCCAGGTGGCCATCGGCGTAGATGGGGTGGCTGGCGGGGCGGATCACGTCCTGGTCCGTGCGCAGCGCAGGCACCCCGGCCAGGTTCTCGGCCACGGTCTTGCCGGTGATGGTGATGCAGTCGCCATGCAGCAGGCCGGCTTCGAGCAGCACCTTCATCACCGCCGGGATGCCGCCGGCGCGGTGCAGGTCGATGGCCAGGTACTTGCCGCTGGGCTTCAGGTCGCAGAGCACGGGGGTGCGCTGGCGCACACGCTCGAAGTCGTCGATCGTCCATTCGACTTCGGCGGCATGCGCGATGGCCAGGAAGTGCAGCACGGCATTCGTGCTGCCGCCGGTGGCCATGATCACGGCCACGGCATTTTCTATCGACTTCTTGGTGACGATGTCGCGCGGCTTCAGGTCGGCCTTCACCGCTTCCACCAGGATGCGGGCGGCCTCCTGGGTGTGGGCGACGATCGGGTCTTCGACGTTGGCCATCGTGGACGCGAACGGCAGGCTCATGCCCAGCGCCTCGAACGCTGAGGACATGGTGTTGGCCGTGTACATGCCGCCGCAGCTGCCGCTGCCAGGAATGGCGCGCTTCTCGATCTGGCAGAAGTCTTCCTCGCTCATCTTGCCGGCACTGAACTGGCCCACGGCTTCGAAGACGCTGACGATGTTCAGGTCCTGGCCCTTGTAGCGGCCGGGCAGGATGGTGCCGCCGTAGACGTAGATGGCCGGCACGTTGGCGCGCAGCATGCCCATCATGCCGCCTGGCATGTTCTTGTCGCAGCCACCGATGACGAGCACGCCGTCGAGCCACTGGCCGCCCACACAGGTTTCCACGCAGTCGGCGATGACTTCGCGCGACACCAGGCTGTATTTCATGCCCTCGGTGCCCATCGCCATGCCGTCGCTGATGGTGGGCGTGCCGAACACCTGCGGGTTGGCACCCGCAGCCTTCAGGCCGGCCACCGCGGCATCGGCCAGCTTCTGCAAGCCGCTGTTGCAGGGGGTGATGGTGCTGTGGCCATTGGCCACGCCGATCATGGGTTTGCCGAAGTCGCCGTCGGTGTAGCCCATGCCGTAGTACATGGAACGGTTCGGCGCGCGCGCCACGCCTTCGGTGATGTTCTTGGAACGGCGATTGATGCTCATGGCAGGGCCTCGTGTGGTCAGCCTACGAGTTTATCGGGCGCCGCAGGCGGTGCATGGACAATGCCAGGTTTGCAGTCTGGAGCGATACCGATGCTCGTGCATCCGCAGTTCGACCCCGTGGCGCTGTCGCTGGGGCCGATCAACATCAACTGGTACGGCCTGACGTACCTGGCCGCCTTCGGCCTGTTCCTGTTCCTGGGCGCGCGACGCGTGCGGCTGCCGCATTTCGCGGCCGCGGGCTGGCAACGCCGCGACATCGAGGACATGCTGTTCTACGGCGTGCTGGGCGTCGTCATCGGCGGGCGCATCGGCTATGCGCTGTTCTACAAGCCCGGCGACTACCTGGCCAACCCGCTCGAGATCCTGATGGTCTGGCGCGGCGGCATGTCTTTCCACGGCGGGCTGCTGGGCGTGATCGTGGCCATGGCGCTGTACGGCCGCAGCCGTGGCCGCACATTCCTGGAAGTGATGGACGTGGTGGCGCCTTGTGTACCCACCGGCCTGGCCTCGGGACGGCTGGGCAACTTCATCAATGGCGAACTCTGGGGCCGCCAGGCCGACGCCAGCCTGCCCTGGGCGATGGCCTTTCCGCAGAGCGGCAGCATGATCCCGCGCCACCCCTCGCCGCTGTACCAGTTCCTGCTGGAAGGCCTGCTGCTCTTCGTGCTGCTGTGGCTGTACAGCCGCAAGCAGCGGCCGACGGGGCAGGTGGCTTTTGCCTTCCTGTTCGGCTACGGCGTGCTGCGTTTCGTGGCCGAATACTTCCGCGAGCCCGACAGCTTCCTGGGTCTGCTGGCGCTGAACATGAGCATGGGCCAGTGGCTGTGCATTCCGATGATCGTCATCGGCGCCGGCGCATGGTGGTGGTGCGGGCAACGCAATCAGATGAACCTGCAGGCACGCACATGAGACAGATCTTCCTGGACACCGAAACCACCGGCCTGGCCGCCGAGCAGGGCGACCGCATCATCGAGATCGGCTGCATCGAGATGGTGGACCGGCGCTTCACCGAGGGCCCGGGCAGCCGATTCCACCACTACGTGAACCCGCAACGCAGCAGCCACCCGGATGCGGTGCGCGTGCACGGCATCACCGACGAATTCCTGGCCGACAAGCCCTTGTTCGCCGACATCGCGAAAGACCTGCTGGCCTTCGTGAAGGACGCGGAAATCGTCATCCACAACGCGGCCTTCGACCTGGGCTTCCTGGACGCGGAACTTGCAAGGCTGGGCCTGCCGCCGATGCGCCGGCACGTGGCCAAAGTCACCGACAGCCTGCTGATGGCGCGCGAGATATTCCCTGGCAAGAGCAATTCGCTGGACGCGCTGTGCAAGCGGCTCGAAGTGGACAACTCGGGCCGCGACCTGCACGGTGCGCTGCTCGACGCCGGGTTGCTGGCCGAGGTGTACATCCGCCTGACCCGCGGCCAGGACGCACTGGTCGTGGAAAGCCACGACGAAGCGGGTGTACGCATCGACTTGCCTCAGGTGGATCTGGCTGCTTTCCAGCTGCCCGTGCTGGCTGCGGCGGCCGAGGAGCTGCAAGCCCACGAAGCCGCACTGGTCGATCTGGACAAAGCCTGCGGCGGCAAGTCGATCTGGCGCCCCGCGGCCGTGGCATAATCTGAGGCTTACCGGATCACCGGTGCGCGCGATGAGACTGAATTTTGCCTCTTCGCCGCCAGAGATTCCGGGCGGTTAGCTCAGCGGTAGAGCACTGCCTTCACACGGCAGGGGTCGCAGGTTCAAGCCCTGCACCGCCCACCAGACAAAAGCCTCGTAAGTCGTTGATTTACGGGGCTTTTTCTTTTCTGGCTGGGCTTTGTTGCGGGGCTTTTCCGTAAGTGCATCCGGGCCTTAAGTGCAGCCTAAGTGCAGCGGATGCCCCAGCGGGCTCATAGGGCATCGTCTTGGATGGTTCCCGATAGCGGACTGAACCTTCAGGCACGGCAACACCGCCGCAAGGAGCCCGCACCATGTCCACCATCGACACCCGCCACCTCGACACCGCCATCGCCATCCTCGGTGGTGGCAAACGCAAGCCCAGCCTCAAGGCCAGCAAGGCCGCAGCCAAGGCACCCAGCACCGCAAAGGTGCTCAAGCTCGACGCCACCACGGGCACGCTCAAGCCCACGCCTGCTAAGAGGACCAAGCCCCTGCCCGCGGCCGACCGCGAGCAACTGGCCGCAGACGTCGACACCTTCCTGGCTGCCCCCAAGCGGATGCCCCGCAAAGCGGGCACCACAACGCCGGACCTCGTGCCGGCCGTCACCGGCATGGTGGACCCCCAGAAGTACGACTCCCAAGAGGCTGCCGTTGCCGCCGCCATCGCAGCAGGCCGCAGCAGCACGGCCATCTTCGAGGTCAAGCCCGGGCTCTACATGCTCGGCTCGCGCCGCCGTGGTTTGCTCAAGGGCTGGGTCTACCTGGGCCGCGCCGGCAGCCTAGGCAGCAAGTAACGCCAGCACGGGCCCACCACGGGCCCTATTTTTTGACCCCGCACGGCATACCGACCCCGCTAAACGATTGCGTACCCCAACGCATCTAGGAGCAACAGCCGTGTCGGAGCCAGAACTCTTCATCTCCATCGAGCGGGCCTGCCTGCGCCTGAGCATCAGCCGCATGACGTTCTACCGCTTGGTCAGGACCGACCGGCTCAAGACCGCCAAGATCGGCCGCCGCAGGCTGGTCAGCGTGGGCGAACTGGCCCGCTTTGCTGCCCGCACCGAACGCGACGGCGGCACCCTCACCGCACCGCGGTAGGCGCGCACCTGGGCCAGCCGGCGGGTCGGTAGCGCCGCCAGCCACTTGGCCCCAACGCGATTATTCCCGACCTGGGCAATAACTTGGCGAGATTCGTCCGAGAATCAATATAGCCGATACCGTCGGTATCATTGCATATAGACCCGTGGGCTACATACTGTAGACGAATGGGTTGCCAGGAGCTGCCCGTTTGTATTTCCGCCAGAAACCCAACGGAGCATCAAATGACCAATATCAAGATACCCGAAGGCGACCGCTTTGTCGACACCACCTACGTCGCCACGCTACTGGGACGCAGCCGGGGCCGCACCCGCAAGCTGCTAGAGGCAGCAGAGGTGCCCCACGTGTGGCTCGGCACCCGCCGCGCCTACAAGAAGCGGGACGTGGACGCCTTCATTGCCGGCCTCAATGCCAAGGAGCCGGCCCACTTCCGCAAGAATCTTCGTAACCCCTCGCCGGAATAACTTCGAACCGGCAAATAACTAGAGGGGTCTCACTTGGAAACGTCACAGTTTGAGGTATTCGTAGTCGCGTCTGGCGGCGTCAGGAACAAACGGGGAAAGAACCTCTCCTACAAAACATTCGAGAAATTCGTCGCAGAGTGGCGCGAAGCCACAGAGATTCAGTCGGCCGCAGGGAAAATTCAGCTTCCGTACTTGGTCGGTGGTGTGGTCAAGCCAGCAGTGCGCGACGGTGCCAACGTCAAGGCTCGGACGCTGCTCACGCTCGACATCGAGGCAGGCAAGGGCCAGGAGACGCCTCCACCGCCGGCGGCCGCAGCCCGGAAGCTCAACAAGGCCGGTCGGGCGCACTGGGTCTACACGACAGCCAGCCACACGGAACAAGCACCGCGGTATCGCATCTTGCTGCCGCTGGCCGAACCCATCACCGACGAGGATGTGCTCAAGACCACTACGCGCGCCGCTGCCGAACTGGCCGGTGTGGGCGACTGGCTGGACAAGGCTTCATGGACCATGGCTCAGGCGATGTACCTGCCGGCCCATGTGGCGGGCCAGAAGCCGCCCTGGCAGCGCCACGCTCCCGGCGCGGCGACTACCCCCTCGGCGGGCACCCAAAAGGCCGCCAGCGACCCCGCCCGCCCGACCGCCGCCGACATCCCGCTAGAGCGCCTGGACCCCGTGCTGCAGGCCGTGCGCCGCGCCGGGCTCTATAAGCAGAAAGGGAAGAAGGCTGGCGAGCACTACATCGAATGCCCCTGGGCCCACCAGCACACAACCGAGACCGACAGCAAGACCATCTTCTATGAGGCGCACCACAACGGGCACGCGCACGCGGGGGTCAAGTGCATGTCGACCAGCCACGACGAACTCACGTACTCGGGGCTTGTGCAGTACCTGCGAGAAGAAGGGCATCTGCAGCCGGAAGCTGCACCCGATGTTCTCGACGACCCCGAGGCGTTCTGGGCCAGCACCGCCATCGGAGCGTTTCTCGACACCCAGCCGAAGCCGCTGGACTTCGTGGTCGAAGGGCTGTGCCCCCTCGGCAAGGTGGCGGTCCTGGCGGGCCCGGGTGGCGTCAGCAAGAGTTCGCTGGCTTTGCACATCCTGCTCGCAGTCAGTACAGGCAGCAAGTTCGGCCCGTTCGTCGCTCGCAAGGCGCGGCGGTGCATGTATCTGTCTTACGAGGACGACCGGCAGACCATTCATGGTCGGCTGCACGCGATGTACGAGCGTCTGCGGGGCGGTGTCGAAGGTGCGCTCTACGACCTCGACCTCGTGCGCACAAACCTGCACGTCAGCGCCGTGGCTGGCGACGCGCTGCGCTGGCTGCTGGTCACCAAGGAAGGCAAGTGGGGGACTCCCGAAGCCACAGACCGCGTTAGCTGGCTGGCGAAGCTGCTGCGCGAGCAGGGCGTCCGCCTGCTGGTGGTTGACCCAGTGGCCTACACGCATCACCTAGAAGAGTCGAGCCCCCCAGAGATGGCCGCCTACATGGGGATTCTGGGCAAGCTCGCCAACGAGGCCGGCTGTGCGGTGCTGCTGCTGCATCACATGCACAAGGCTGCGCAGTGGGCCAGCATCGACGAAATCAACGCCGGCAGTGTGCGGGGTGCCAGCAGCATCACGGATAACGCCCGTTCGGTGGCGGTGCTGGTCAACCTCGGCCAGAAGGATGCGCATCTGTACGGTTTGCCGGCCACGCACGACACGGTCGGTCGCTTCGCAGTGTTCAAGCACGTCAAGCACAACTATTCGGCCAGTCTCGGGATGCACCTGTTCGAGCGGGATGGCCCTCTGCTGCTGGCAAAGGCGGATTTCGAAAGGCTCGACGCGGCAGAAGTACAGGCAGCCAAAGAGGCGCAGCGGGCGGAAGCACAAGAACGCGGCGACGCGGTACTGGCGGCAAAGCTGCTGGGCATGCTACGGGCAGACCCAGGCGCGACCAGCAACATGGTCGTCGCGTTGATGGGCGGTGCGCGCCAGCGAAATCAGGACCTGCTGGCCCGTTGCCAGAAGCGTGGCTGGCTCGCATTCGACCTTGGCCCGAATCGCTCGAAGTGTTGGAAGGTCACAAAGGAGGGCCGGCAATGGCTGAGCGAGCAGGCCTTGTGAGGCGAGTGGCCTCGGTGGCCTCGGTGGTGGCCCCAGTGGCCCAAGGCTACTCACCGTGTGGTGGTGGCCCCGGGCCCTTTTATGGGCCAGGGCTACCACACCACTCAGGAACAGGCCACCAAGGAATCAACCATGTCTAAGCATCACGGCAGCTACGGCAAGCGCGGATATCAGTTGCAGCCCGACCCTTCCGACCGACACATGCTCACATCGAAGCAGATGGCAATTCAGGCCGCACTGCTCGACCCCACGGTGCGCACCTTGCGCGATCTGCGTCGTGTACTGGGCCGCGATCTGGCCGACTGGGCCGAGCGGTGGTGGGGCGTCAGGCAGGGGCTGGCCGCGCTGCACTGGATCAGCCCACAGACGGGCATGGCCCGCAGCACGCCGATAGTCCCTTCCGCTGTGGTGCAGTCGCGTTCTGCTTTGTTCGAGCGTTATGCAGCGCAGCCGGAAGCAGCATCGCCCACACCTGTTCGCGCATCGCCCAAGCCCGGGCGGAAAGGGGGGTGTGCTCAAAAGTAGGAAGTCCCGAACACCCAGCACCGCCGCGGCCCCTACGTTTGGGCGGGCAGACCATCAAACCAATTTGGAACGCATCACATGGCAACCCGAATTCACAAGCGAAGCATCAAGAAGCCCGAGCAAATGCTCGTCACGCTTCCGGCACCACCACCCGGCACGCCAGCCACCGTCAAGAAGCACTGGCAGGCCGTAGGCCAGCGCGGTGTCACGCTGGGCACCATCGCGGAGACGGACTTGCCCGCGCTGCTGCTATGCGCTCGCAGCCTTGCAATGGTCGAGGAACTGTGGGACGCCATTCACAAGGTCGGCTTCACGATCCCCACTCGCCACGAAGGCGCGAAAGGCAATCCGCTGCTGCGCCAGTACAGCGATGCCGCCGCTGCCGCGCTGCGCCTACTCACGGCCTTTGGCCTCACACCTGCCAGCCGGGGTCGCGTTACCGCAGCCCCGGCTGTCGAAGACGATCCACTCACTCAATTCGGAGCTTAGTCATGGAAAACGAAACACAAGACCGTATCGCAGCCGCTGCTATGCAGAACCTCAACGCTTGTTGCGGATATGCGCAAGTGATCCTGGAAACCATTACGGTCGAACAGTGGGACGTCTTCCGCGCCAGCATGGGCACAGATGGCGTCATGGGCACCGAAGTCGTGCTGTCGCCCAGCGGTGCCGAGATCATGCTGTTCATCCAGCGCCCGGATGGCAAGCGCGTCCGACTACACGGCGCAACGGTGCCACGCTTCGACAGCTTTGCAGTGCCGGCCGCCCCTGGCACGCACTAAGCCCCGACCCCGAGGGGGTAGCCGACCCCAGTCCCGAAAAACGTCGCCAGCGACCGATTTGCCCGACTGGTGCGTCGGTGCCTGGGCACGGGGGTCGGTGCCAGGGCAGGGCGGTTCGGGACCCCGCGCTGCTTCCGCTTGGACCCATCCCGACCTCGGGGCTACGTTTCGCCGTAGGCGTTGCAGCACGGTCGCGGGGGGAACCCGCGGGCGGTGCTTGCCGCAAGTCGGGGGGCAGGGGATAGCCAGGGAGAGCCTGGGTTGTCGCATGTACCGGCGCAAACCCAATTCGGCTTTTCAAGGAATCGCAATGCAACCCAACGAACGCAAAGAAGCACTCGAACTCATCAAGTCGGTGGTCGATCCCGGCATGGAACACGTCCGCGACACCCTCAACGGGTTCAAGGACAAGATCACGGAGAACAGCGACCGGCTCATAGCCCTCGAACAGAAGCGTGCTGCCATGCCCGGCCCGGTGCACGGCAGCGTCGGCCTCGTCGAGCACATCACCAAGAGCGACCCCTTCAAGGCGCTGCTGGGCGGCAGCACCACCCGGGCCCGCATCGAATTGCCACACGGCATGCTCGAAACGGCCACCAAGGCAGCCATCGTGTCGCAGGGGCAGGACCTTTCCCCCGCGCAACGTCTGCCGGGTGTGGTCGCCAACCCGCTGCGCAGCCGCCGTATCCGCGATCTGATGCCGGTCGGCACCACGGGCAGCAACTTGGTCGAGTTCACACGCGAAAACGTGTTCACCAACAACGCGGGCCCGCAGTACTCGTCGCCCAACTTCGAGAACGTCACCAAGCCCGAATCGGGAATCACCTTCACGCTGGCCGAGGCACCTGTCCGCACGCTGGCGCACTGGATTCCGATCTCGAAGCAGGTGCTGGCTGATGCCTCCTACATGGCGAGCTACGTCAGCACGCGGCTCATGCAAGGCCTCAAGGTCAAGGAGGACCTGCAACTGCTGGCCGGCGATGGCAGCGGCGGCGGGCTCGAAGGCATCCTGCAGGCCGGCAACTTCGTCGCCGCACCCGACGCGTCGACTGGCGAAAACCAGCTCGACCGCCTGCTGCGCACGCTGGCCGCACTCGCCGTGGACGAGATGATGGGCAACGGCATCCTGCTGCATCCCAACGACTGGGCCGACCTGCAGATCATCAAGTCGGCGGACTCTGGCGAATACATGCTGGGCAGCCCGGGCGAGACCACGTCGCTCACGGTGTGGGGCGTGCCGGTGTACGCCAGCACAGCCATCGCCGAGGGCACGTTCTTGGTCGGCGACTGGGCCATGGGTGCCCAGGTGTGGGACCGGGAGCAGGCCGCGGTGCAGGTGTCGTTCGAGCACAGCGACAACTTCACCAAGAACATGGCCACCATCTTGGTCGAGGAGCGGCTGGCGCTCACGGTGTACCGGCCAAAGGCATTCCGCCGCGGCACGTTCTAAGGCTTCCCGGGGGCGCTTCTGACGTAGCGCCATTGCCGTCCGCCCTGCACGGTCCTCCGGGAGAGCAGGGAAGTCCAGGGCCCGCAAGGGCCGTCCCCCCAGGGTCTGCGCCTGGGCTGGCACAACGGCAGGCAATGCGGCCCCCTGCGCCCCTGCTACCGGACCCCCCTCCCGGTAGCGGCATGGCAACGGGGGCCGCGGCGCGACTGCCGAGGGTAGGGTCGCCACCCCCCACCACCCGGATGTGCCGCACGCCGGCCTCGTCCAACCAGACCGCCGTGGGGCAGCTAAGCTCCCGCACGGCACGTTCCCACCATTCATCGACCAGCACAGTGTCGTGGGCCGGCAAGAGAGCTGCCGGGGGTAGTCTTCGGACCCGTGCCGGCGCCTGTTCATGCACGCCAGGTACCGGGTCAGGCAGTAGCCCGAACGCCGGACGGAAGCGCTGCGCCAGCAACTCTCGCTCGACCTCCAGCGGCGACCGCGGCGGGGGCTCGAACGCACAACCCTGTGCCAGGAATCGGAAGCTCAGGCCACGCTCCGCCGCTCGGGTGTTTGCTACCTCGATGTCCGAACGCAACTCCGCCGCGTAGTAGCTGCTGCCGGGATGGTCGCCGTAGACCAGGTGAATGCCGAGGACGTCGAGTTCAGCCGACGGCACAGACTCGAAGTAGGACAGGGCCTCGCCCTGGGGCCCGATGCTGGTCGGGAAGTACTCGACGTAGGCCCAGTCGACATCGTCATCGAGCCAACTCTCGATGTGACCCCGGACCTTGACCAAGCCCTCGGTGCTGAGCCCCTCGATCCAGGACTGCCAGCTGGAGTCCTCGTCGTTACTGGGCCACACGGATTCGGGTGCTGACGAGGACAGGACCGAGCAGATATACGGGTGGGCGTCGCGGGCTGACAACTCGGTTTCGAAGAGCCGCTCGATGTGGGCCTGGAGCGGGTAGGTGCCTTCGATCGCGTCGATAAGGTCCGTGGCGCTGAGCAACCTGTCCGGTTCGATGTCGGTGAAGATCTGCCGGTGGCAGGTCAGCTCTTCCGCACCGAGCAAGGTCAACGTACCGCCTTCGTCGACTTCGAAAAAGTCGAAGGTCTCAGCGTGGGGCTGGTCGGGCATGTCTTGAACGCGATGATTCATCGCAGTTCTCCTCTTTAGCAGCGTTCGGCGATTTGCCCGGGGCTGCAATCTGGAGCAACTCCCCCGCAGGCCCGTGACGTGGGCCAGACAAGCCAATGTCAGCGGGCGTCAGCAGCCGCTGTAGTTCTTCCGGCCCGATGGGCTCAGGGCGTAAGTGCCGCCTTTGGGTCCCACGTAGCAGACAGGTACTGCACGGCGGTCCGCGCTAGCGGGTGCCGCGCGCTCGAGCGCGACAAAGCGCTCACTGGGCTGTCGAGTCAGGCTGACGGCGGGTGCTCGGTGGCAGTGGTATTCATCGGTCCGGCGCTCGTTGTGACAGCCGCTGGCATCCAGGCCGCCGCCGTGTGCCGCTGCGAGTAGCGGTGCGCAGGTCAGCACCAGTGCACAGACATTGCGAAGAAGGGAATGGCCAGAGGGCAGGGGAGTCCGAGATCCAGGGGTCGTCATGTCGCCTCGATGAAAGTCCCACCGCACCGAGCGTCCGCCCCGACCCATGAAAAAAGCCCGCACATGGCGGGCTTGATCCTGACGTTGCCTTTCGGCCCCATCTCCCTCTCGGGAAGCCACCTTGCGTCAGCAGGTTGGCGGGACAGCTGTCCTCTCGCGATGTGCCTCGAGTGTCGCCGAGGTCGGGGTGGTCGTCAACCGTAGGACGGTCAATGTCGGGCACCAGGATCCTCCCACGCGCGGATCTGCGCAGAGACGCCGGACCAGAGCACTGCCGCTTCAAGGCAGTTGTTCGGAGTGCGCCGTGGTCCTGGTAGTGACATGCTTCAGGCGAGGAGCCAGAGCTTCACATTAGCTGGCCCGGCCACAAGCAGCCGGTTCCCAAGGGCAACTTCTTACCATCCCACTTGGCTGGAGGCAATCCGGCGGCGAGCATTTGTAGTGTGTCGAAAGTGTGCGGGACCTTCGGCGTCCTCACTTTCGCCCTGGGGGCGACTTGTTGCGGCAGCAGACCTGGCGTTCGCTGTCGACGTCCTCGACCGGCAAGGACGTTCGCACGTACAGTAGCCTCAGCGCGGTCAACTGCCACGCTACGGCTTTGAAGGAGAGCAGTGTGGGCTACGAACCGTCGTTTCCTGAATTGACCGACGTCCTTACGCCTGAGAACGCCAAGTTCGCGTTTAAGGAGTTGCTGACTGGGTGGACAAGTCATAAGCAGAAACGCTCCGACATCCAACGAGTGGATCGCTTCGCGCGGATCGCGAAGCTCCAGACTGACGATGTCGTCGGCCGCTTCTTGCTCAGGCTCTACGGCATCGACCCTGAGAATGCACAGGAGCCTGTGCTGCGTGTGCGAAACCGCGCCTACGCTCTCTACACCCTCCCCGAGTGGCAGGTGCGGCGGCATGTAGACGACGTGTTGCACCGGCCCCTGTTAGTGGAAAGCTACCGCTACGCAGACGACGATGGGTTCAGGAAAGTGCGCGAGAGGTACCTGAATGAACTGCAAGCCGCCAAACGCGTAGCGTTCGACGCTGACACCTTTCGGGTTCTCGAGGTAACAACCGACGCTCAGGGGTACAAGATAGTCTGCAGCCGCGGTCGCTACTTCGGCTTTCTCGGCACCTGCGGCGTGCTTTCGGACGAACTGATGGACCAATTGATCGAGAACAATGCCGCAGTCGAGGATGTGCGCGCTGATTTCATTCGCGGCGACGGCCGCGCGGCACGTTTCAAAAAGGTGGTGGCCGGGCTATCCGCGCGAGCGATCTTCGCGCCGAACCTGAACGGGCTGCTCGATCTTCGCAGGCGCGACTGCAAGATCGGACTCAACGTAATGACAGTCGTCGACACGGATGATGGGCCACTTTGCATGCTGCATCGACGAAGTAAGCTCACAGCCGAGTACCCGGACATGCACCATGTGATTCCTGCCGGAACCTTCCAGCCAGACACTCGCGGAAAGCTGAGCGATGACCAACTAGGCAAGGCATTCACTTTACGCTACAAAGTACTGTCTGAATTGTGGGAAGAATGTTTCGAGGCGAAGGATTCTACGAGCCAAGACCACGTCAAGTACGGACGCATTGATCTTGCGGCGCGTTTTGTGGGTGGCGATCCGGCTTTGAGGCCGATCGACGAGTTAATGAAGATGCTGTCGAACGACGAGGCCTACCTGTTGGTGACCGGCTTCGGCATCGACATGCTAGTCGCGAGCGCTGAGCTCTCCCTGTTGCTGGTTGTTAAGGATAAGCACTTTGCTAAGCGCTACGAGCCTCACTGGCGCCTCAATTGGGAGTTTCCTGGCTTCGACGGGGCTAAGCCCTTGCGGCCGGAGTGCTTCTACGCGCTGTCAGACGTAGAGCGCATACAGGACATGATGCGTCCGGGCAACGCAATACCAGCTGGCGCCATGGCGGTCACCCTCGGATACCGCGCGCTGTCGGCAATGGCCGACGAGCGCCTAATTGACTTCAAGGTGCCCGAATGGAAGGACTGAAGCCGAAGGCGATCGCTGATCGGCTGACTATCCTTGGGCAAGCGGTGCGCTCGCACTTAATGCGTAACCGCAACGTAGAAGACGACTCGCAATATCTAGACTTTGTCGGCGGCGACACTATCTTCGCCATTGATCGAAAGATCGAGCCGCTCTTGGTGCGGGAATTGCAACGCTGGTCAGATGAAATCGGCCCCATCGTAGCTGTGGCCGAGGGGCTGGGCGAGGATGGCACGCAAATCTTCGGTAAGCAGGCGGCGAAGGCACGACTGCGGTTACTGATAGATCCGATCGACGGGACGCGCTGCCTGATGTACGACAAGCGCTCGGCCTGGTTTTTAGCCGCCGCCGCACCTGACTTGGGGCCGGCCACCCGTTTAGGTGGGGCCGTCGCCTCGGTAATGGTTGAGTTGCCTACCAGTAAGCAGCGTTGGGCCGACCATGTGGTGTACGCGCAAGGCGAGCCACTCATGGCACACCGCGTGGACATGACGAGTGGCGAGTTCGCGCTGCTTGAACCTCGACCCAGTCGGTCGCAAACCTTACTCTATGGCTACGGGCAGGTATCCAACTTCTTTCCCGGCACCAAAGAGTTAGCTTCGGAGCTTATGGAACGAATCGCCACCGCTGTTGTCGGCGAGGTGCAGCCGGGGGTCGCGTCGATCTTCGAGGATCAGTACACGTCAACTGGTGGGCAACTTGTGGAGCTGCTTTTCGGGCGCGATCGCTTCTGCTGCGACCTGCGGCCAGTGTTCTACGACATTTTGGAGCGCCGCAGCGGCCGCGCCGTGCCGCGCGGCATCGCCTGCCACCCTTATGACATTGCTGGATTACCCGCTGCCCTGGCTGGCGGCGTGATCATCACAGATGCCTTCGGCTCCCCCCTGGACACGGAGTTCTCAGTCAGCGCGCCGGTCCATTGGTGCGGCTATGCGAATGAATCGCTGCGTGGGCAGATCGAGCCGGTTATTCAGCGATGGTTGCAGGAGCGCCTTGTGGGTTGACCTGCGCCTTCAGCGGGAGGCGCAATCTTGGCTCAGGACGATCTGCGAACTCGGCGCCCGGCTCCTGGGAGAACCTGCATGTGCAGCCTAGGTAGGCTGCCGGAGCGGCAGTGCCGAGTCTCAAGCGTTGCCGGGGTTGCTTGCATGATGTACCCGTAGTTGCGGCGGCTCGCTCGGGAGACTGTATACGTCGCCGACAGGCGGCTTTCGGGTCGCGAGAACGGGCTGGGCGATTTCCTTGAAGGGCCCTGTGCAGTCGGTCGATAGAAACTGCATCAGGGCGCCCCGCTTTGGACGACTGGTCCTTGGTGGTGACTAAGCCGTGGCGTCGTTCTTGTTCCTACCGATTCGTATCGGTCTGCGTCCGAGACGTGGTGTCTGGAAATGAATGATCGAGAAGGTCGAACCGAGCGCTCCGGCCGAAACACTGCCCGTCCAAGGCAGTGATGCCTGATAGGTCGTGGACCTGGGAGTGACCGGTTTCAGGCGACAAGTCTGAGCTTCATGTTGACTGGACGTAGCCTAAAGCCGGCGCTTATGACAAACAGCTTTGTTGTCGCAGATTGCTGCGTCGTGACCCTAGCCGAAGCCGTGACCCCGCGCCTGATTGCCTGTTCGAAGACCGTTACGCAACGGGCGCTAGTCGGCGCCATGATGCTTGAGCAGAACGACGAGTGGAGCCTGAACCGGCGCTACATGCAGCTTGAGGGACTGCAGACCCTCAGCGATACTGTTCCCACTCGGCTGTCGGCAGTAGCCCGCTGAGTACCGCGCATCTCAGCTCTCTCCGGGCTGTGGACTTACACCACGCGCTGGGAGTACGTCATGCAAAGCTAACGACTGCTTGTGGGTGAGAGTCCCATCTGGCCAAAGCCGTAGCGGGCAGGCCGGGACCGAGTCTTGCGGGCGCCGTGGTAACGCGGCGTCTGAAGTGTAGACAGGGGCTGTACGGGGTGCGGG
>JALHPF010000035.1 GCA_022842595.1 Rubrivivax sp. | reverse complement strand
CGCCACAGCCAGCCCCAGCCCACCTTTGCAACCACCGTGTCTTCTCTCCCCCGTCGCGCGCCGACACGTTGTCTGGGCTGGGTGAGTCGGGTGGCCCCTGGAGCGAAGTAAAGGAGGAGCCCGCGGTCCGTCAGGTGCCTCTGGCACCTGACGGACCGTGGGCGGGGGACATGAGCGGAGGGGGCCACCCGGCTCGCCCAGCACACGGGACCCGCATCGACAGCCGAAGGGGTCCGAGCGAACGCCCGCAACGGGCCGACTGCCGTCATTCCACGCCTGCGCGGTCGAGGCTCGTCTGCAGCAGGTCCTGCGCGAAGCCTTCGAGTTCGGCTTCGCAGGCCGCCACCTTCTGGCCGAAGATGTTGTAGGCCAGCACCGCCGGTACCGCCACGGCAATGCCGGCGGCGGTCATGATCAGGGCTTCGCCGATCGGGCCCGAGACCTGGTCGATGCTCATGCCGCCACCTTCGCTGATGCCGCTGAGCGCCTTGAACACGCCCCAGACCGTGCCGAACAGGCCCACGAACGGTGCCGTGCTGCCCACCGACGCCAGCAGCACCTGGCCGAACTGCAGATGCGCCAGCCCCAGGTGCAAGGCGTCGCGCAGCCGGCGTGTGACCTGCGCCTGCAGGCGGCCGGCGGCTTCCAGGGTGCCGGCAGCGGGTGGGCTGGCGGTGGCGTCCAGCAGACGCAGCAGCACCTGTTCGCGGTCCATCGCCGCCAGGCGGGCGCGGCCGTCGGCCCAGGTGGGCGCGTCCCAGAAAGCAGGCACGGCGCGGGCGATGTCTCCCTGGGCGCGGCGCAGCACCCAGGTCTTCCAGAAAATCAGCACCCAGGCAGCCACCGACATCGCCAGCAGCAGCAGTGCCACGGCCCGGCCGACGCCGTCGGTGGCATTCCAGAAGGCCGACAGGCCGCTCACGGGCGCGTCATTTCAGGTTCAGCACGTCGTGCATGTCGTACAGGCCCGTGGCACCGGCCGGCAAGGCGGCCAGGAAACGGGCGGCGCGCAGGCTGCCTTCGGCATAGTTGGCGCGGCTGCTGCTCTTGTGGCTGATTTCGATGCGCTCGCCAGTGCCGCAGAACAGGACGGTGTGGTCGCCGACGATGTCGCCGCCGCGCAAGGTGGCGAAACCGATGGCGCGCGGGTCGCGTTCGCCGGTGTGGCCGTGGCGCGCAAACACGCCGTCGCGGGCCAGGTCCAGGCCGCGTGCGCGCGCCAGCACCTCGCCCATGGCCAAGGCCGTGCCGCTGGGCGCGTCGACCTTGTGGCGGTGGTGCGCTTCGAGCACTTCGATGTCGTAGTCGGGGCCCAGGGCCAGCGCGGCCTGCTTCAGCAACTGCAGCACGACGTTCACACCCACGCTCATGTTCGGCGCGAACACCAGCGCCATGGCCTGGGCGTGGCCGCCCAGTTCGGCCTTCTGCGCCGGGCTGAAGCCGGTGGTGCCCACCGCCGCGCGCACACCGAGTTCGCGGCATGCCGCCAGGTGGGCCAGCGTGCCTTCGGGGCGGGTGAAGTCGATCAGCACGTCGGCGCCCTGCAGGCCCTGGTGCAGATCGGCCGTCAAGCGCACACCCGTGGCGCGGCCCAGGAAGGCACCAGCGTCCTGGCCGACGGCCGGGCTGTCGGGCTGTTCCAGCACGCCGGCCAGCGTGCAGTCGCTGCTGGCCAGCACGGCCTCGACGAGCATCCGGCCCATGCGGCCGGAGCCGCCGGCAATGGCGATGCGCGGCATGCCGGTGCTCAGCTCGCTTCCAGCGGCGGGTAGCTGCGCACCGGGCCTTCCGGTTCGACCACCGGCGCGGCCGGGCGCGGCGGAATCGGCAGTGCCTTGCGTTCGTCTTCGCTCAGTTCGAGCTTGGGGGCGCGCACGTCCTTGAAGCGGCTGATCGAGGCGACGAATTCGCGTTCCGACGGCAGGTCGCCGGCCTCGATGCCCTTGACGACGTCACCATCGAAGCTGACGACGACGCTGCGCCGCTGCAGCTGCGTGTTCGGCCGGCGCAGCGTGAACAGGTAGTCCCAGCGCTGGGCGTGGAAGGGGTCGGTGAGCAACGGCGTGCCGAGGATGTCGCGTACCTGCAGGCGCGACATGCCGGGCTTGATGAGCGCGGCCTGTTCCTTGGTGATGGCATTGCCCTGCACGATGTCGATGCGGTAGGGCGTGATCAGGCCGAACAGGCTGTCGGTGCGCTGGAGCGATTCGCAGCCGCTCAAGGCCCCGCTCAGAGCCAGGCCGGCGAGCAGGGCGCCAAGGCAGCGCCGGAAAGTGGAAGTGCGCAGCATGGGCAAGGGACGTCGTGGCTTAGCGGCTCGCTATGATGTTCCGATTTTAGCGGCGCCGCGCCGAAGAGCCGTTCAGGCATGAAGGAGAAGGCCATGCCCCTGGGCAACCACACCGAAGACCTGAAGAGCAGCGGGCTGAAGGCGACCCTGCCACGCATCAAGATCCTCGAGGTCTTCCAGCGCTCGCAGCGCCGCCACATGACGGCCGAAGACGTGTTCAAGGCCCTGCTCGGCGAAGGCGCCGACATCGGCCTGGCCACCGTCTACCGGGTGCTGATGCAGTTCGAGCAGGCGGGTCTGCTCACGCGCAGCAATTTCGAGTCGGGCAAGGCGGTGTTCGAGCTGAACGAAGGCCAGCACCACGACCATCTGGTGTGCCTGACCTGCGGCCGCGTCGAGGAATTCTTCGACGCCGAAATCGAAAAGCGCCAGCACGCCATCGCCGAAACCCGCGGCTTCGAACTGCAGGAGCATTCGCTGGCGCTGTACGCCCGCTGCACCAAGCCGCACTGCGAGCACCGCAGCAAGTGACGCAGCCACCGCCGCTGCGCGTGGGCATCGTCGGCACCGGCCTGATCGCCGGGCTGACGACTGCAGCCATGGCGGCTTCGCAGGGCTGCAGGCCGGTGGCCGTCTCTTCCCGGCGTCTGGTTGCGGCGCAGGCCTTTGCCGCGCAGCATCGGCTGGAAGCGGCGTACGGCGACTGGCAGGCCCTGCTGGCCTCGGCCGATATCGATGCCGTCTACATCGCCACGCCCACCGCTGCGCGCGAACCCATTGCGCTGGCCGCAGCGCGCCGGGGCAAGCATGTGCTGGCGGAAAAACCCTTTGCCAGCCTGGCCTCGCTGCAGGCCATCACCCGCGCCTGCGCCGACCGCGGCACGGCCTTCCTGGACGGCACGCACTTCGTCCACCACCCGCGCACGGCGCTGTTGAAGGCCAGCCTGGACGAACGCATCGGGCGTGTGCAGGCGCTGCGCTGCGGCTTCTTCTTCCCGACCGGCGACCGCAGCAACATGCGCCACGACACCGCGCAGGAACCGGCTGGCGCCATCGGCGACATGGGCTGGTACGCCATGCGTGCGATTGCCGAATTCGCGGCACCGCACTCGGCGCTGGTGCACAGCAGCGGTGTGCTGCAACGCGACGCCATCAGCGGCGCGGCGGTGCGCGGCGCCGGGCTGATGCACTTCGAAGACGGCGTCACCGCCACCTGGGACGTGGGCTACAACGCCGAGGCCTGCACGCAGGACCTGCAGTTGCTGGGCGAACGCGGGGTCGTCACTCTCGACGACTTCGTGCTCGACTGGGCGCAGGGCTACATGCTGCCGCGGCCGGGCTTCGTTGCCGGCTTTCGCCAGCACAGCGGCATCGCCAACCCGGAAGGCCACGAATGGGTGCCGGTGCCTTCGGCGCAGCCGGCCAACGTGCGCATGGCCGAGCATTTCGCGGCGCTGGCGCGTGAACCCCAGGGCCCGGCTGCGCAGGCCAGCGTGGCCGCCAGCCTGCGCACTCAGGCCCTGCTGGATGCGGCCTGGGCCAGCCTGCGCCCGGCCTGAAGCCATGCACGGGCTGGACGCGGCCGCCGTGATCGCCCACCTGGGCTTGCAGCCGCTGCCCACCGAGGGCACGCTGTTCAAGGCCACCTACCGAAGCACCGCCGGCAGCAGCAGCGCCATGCTCGGCCTTTACAGCGACGTTCCGCCCAGCCATTCGCTGTTCCACCGGTTGCCTGTGGACGAGGTCTGGCATTTCCATGGCGGCGACGCGCTGCGGTTGGTTCTGCTGCACCCCGGTGGGCGCAGCGAGGAGATCCTGCTTGGCCCGGAACTGCTGGCTGGCCAGCGGGTGCAGGCCGTGGTGCCGGCTGGCAGCTGGCAGGCCGGGCACTGGCTGGCTGGCGGTTGCTGTGGCTGGTCGCTGTTCGGATGCACCGTGGCACCGGCGTTCGACAGCAGCATGTTCGAAGGCGGTATCCGCAGTGACTTGATCGCCGGCTGGCCGCAATGTGCCGCCGACATCGAGCGGCTGGCGTGCCTGCCGGGCCACACCGTCATGCCTGGCCTACCTGGAGAAAAGTCGCCGTAAACGCTCATTGCGGCTGTTTTTCGGGGCCATCGTACTTCGCCTTTCGGCCCGTTGTTGTCGTTCGTTTCTTGCCTGCTTTGGCCCCCTGCAAAGGCGGGCTGGGGCTGGCTGTGGCGCTTATCCTCGGCGGCCTTCGCTGCGCTCAGGCTTCCCTGCGGTGCTCGGTCCCGCGGCCCCATCGCGGAACTCGCTTCATTCGCTGCGCTCATTGCGCTCAATCACCCGCGATGAGTCAGAGGTTGAACCGCGCTTCGCGCGGGGGCCGCGGGCCCTGCGCTCCTCGGCGCCTCCCATGCGCGCCACAGCCAGCCCCAGCCCACCTTTGCAGCCACCGTGATTTGCTCTCCTCCCGTTGCGCGCCGACACCTTGTCTGGGCTGGGTGAGCCGGGTGGCCCCTGGAGCGAAGTAAAGGAGGAGCCGCCGGCCCGCCAGGGCCGGCGGCGGGGGACATGAGCGCAAGGGGCCACCCGGCTCGCCCAGGCCACGGGACCCGCATCGACAGCCGAAGGGGTCCGAGCGAACGACAGCAACGGGCCGAATGCTGGCCTTCGCGCGGTGCCGAGGGCGCTTCTCGCCGTTTCAGGAGCGTCCTTCGCCCCCGCCTTCCATCGCCTTCTGATGCCGGGCCACGAAGTCGGCATAGGTGTCGATGCCGCGCAGCTGCAGCACGGTATTGCGCACTGCCGCTTCCACCAGCACCGCCAGGTTGCGGCCGGCGCCCACGGCAATGACGACCTTGCGCACGGGCTGTTCCAGTACCTCTTCGTACAACGGTTCGTAGGGCAGGCGCTCGAATTCCTCTTCCAGCACTTCCTGGCGCACCAGATGCACGATGAGCTTGAGCCGCATTTTCCGGCGCACCGCGGTTTCGCCGAAGATCGACTTGATGTCGAGCAGGCCGATGCCGCGCACTTCCAGCAGGTTCTGCAGCAGTTCCGGGCAGCGGCCTTCCAGCGCGGTCTGGCTGATGCGGTAGATGTCGACGGCGTCGTCGGCCACCAGGCCGTGGCCGCGGCTGATGAGTTCCAGGCCGAGCTCGCTCTTTCCCAGGCCCGACTCGCCCGTGAGCAGCACGCCCAGGCCCAGGATGTCCATGAAAACGCCGTGGCGCGTGATGCGGTCGGCGAAATGCTGGCCCAGGTACCCGCGCACGACGTCGATGACGTGGCCGGCCGATTCCTTGGTGACGAACAGCGGGATCTCGGCACGGTCGCACATCGCCACCAGGCGATCGGGCGGCTTCTGGTCGTCGGCGACGATCAGTACGGGCGGCTCCAGCGTCACGATGCGCGAGATGCGGCGTTCCTGGTCCTCGGGCGTGCTGGCCATCAGATAGGCCACTTCGCGCCGTCCCACCAGCTGCACGCGGTAGGGGTGGATGTAGTTCAGGTAGCCCACCAGGTCAGCAGCCGAGCGCGCGTCGCGCACGGCGGCGTCGTCGAAGCGGCGTTCAGGGTGGGCGTGGCCGGCGATCCATTCCCAGCGCATCGTCTTGCGGTGCGCTTCGAACAGCGCTTCGGCGCTGATGGAGGTGGGCTTCATGCCCGCGGCTGGGTCAGGCGACCGACTTCAGTGGTTCCCAGTCGGAAATCAGCTTGTGCACGCCAGCGGCGTCGGGTTCGGTCTTCAGGCGCTCGCGCAATTCGCGGTCGGAAAGCATCTCGGCAATCTCCGACAGGATTTCGAGGTGCCGCTGTGTGGCGGCCTCGGGCACCAGCAGGAAGATGAGCAGCGTCACCGCTTCATCGTCGGGCGCGTCGAAGGGAATGGGCTGCTGCACACGCACGACGGCGGCCAGCGGGTTCTTCAGGCCCTTGATGCGGCCATGTGGAATGGCCACGGCATGGCCCAGGCCGGTGGAGCCCAGGCGTTCGCGTGCAAACAGGTTGTCGGTGACGATGCCGCGCGCAATGGCGTGCTGGTTCTCGAACAACAGACCGGCCTGCTCGAACACGCGTTTTTTGCTGGTCGCTTCTGCATTCACCATGACATTGGTGACGGGAAGGATGGCGGCGAGGCGATTCATCGTGGGCAGACTCCCTCTTACCATGAAGGGCCGCGGTCACGGCCCCGATATCAGGGTCTGGCGCACGCGGCAGGCAGAGCCGGGCATCATAACCATGGGGTTCGCCCTAGTGCCTAGTGCGGCCACCCTCAATTGCTGGGTTTATCACAGGCTTGCGGCATGGCAGCAACATCGGCCCACCCCAGCGCCCCTGGCAAAAAGAACGGCCCCGCAGGGCCGTGGTCTCACGTGGCAGTCGCGGCCGTTCAGGCCATGCCAGCGTCCAGGCGTTTGGGCGCGGTGTGGTGGTGGTCCTGCAGACGGTCCTTGTGGCGAACCACCTGGCGGTCCAGCTTGTCCATCAGCTGGTCGATGGCGGCGTACATGTCTTCGTGCGCCTGCTCGACAAAAATGTCCCGCCCCTTGACGTGCAGGGTGACTTCCGCCTTCTGCCTTCGTTCCTTTTCCTTCAGCTTTTCAACGCTCAGCAGCACGTTGACGTCCACCACCTGGTCGAAATGGCGAGTGACGCGGTCCAGCTTGGTGAGTACGTACTCTCTCAATGCTGGCGAAACGTCAAGATGATGGCCGCTGATCGTCAAGTTCATCAGAACCTCCTTTGCGAGGGGTTGGGGAGACAGACCCAGGCCGAGGCGACCCGGTCGAGCCCATCTTGCTCCCGTTGCAGGGTGATGACAAGCGGGTAGTCTGGGCACCGGCAGGGCTTCGGTGTGGCTTTGTTCACCGCCAGCCCTGCCGCCACCATTGGCCATGAAATTGCTTGTCACATTCCCATGAGCTTGCCAACGCCTGCCCCGCTGCTCGTCCGCAACGCCACCCTGCCCGATGGTCGGCCAGGCATGCAGCTGCTGGCCGAAGGCGGCCTGATCCAGGCCGTGGCCCCCCAGCTGCCCGTGCCGCCTGGCGCCGTGGTGCTCGACGCCCAGGGCTGGCTCCTGAGCCCGCCGTTCGTCGACGCGCATTTCCACATGGATTCCGTGCTCAGCCATGGCCTGCCACGTGTCAATGCCAGCGGCACCCTGCTCGAAGGCATCGCGCTGTGGGGTGAACTGAAACCGATGCTCACCGAAGACGCCATCGCCGAACGGGCACTGGCCTACTGCGACTGGGCCGTGGCGCGCGGGCTGCTGGCCATCCGCAGCCATGTCGACATCTGCGACCCGCGGCTGCTGGCCGTGCGGGCGCTGCTGGACGTGAAACGCCGCGTCGCACCCTATCTGCAGCTGCAACTGGTGGCCTTCCCGCAGGACGGGCTGCTGCGCAGCCCTGGCGCGCTGGCCAATCTGCTGCGCGCGCTGGACCTGGGGGTCGACGTCGTCGGCGGCATCCCGCACTTCGAACGCACCATGGCCGAAGGCGCCGAGAGCGTGCGGGTGCTGTGCGAACTGGCCGCCGCCCGCGGCCTGCCGGTGGACATGCACTGCGACGAGAGCGACGACCCGCTGTCGCGCCATGTCGAGACGCTGGCCTTCCACACCCAGCGGCTCGGCCTGCAGGGCCGGGTGACGGGCTCGCATCTGACGTCGATGCATTCGATGGACAACTATTACGCCAGCAAGCTGATGCCGCTGCTGGCCGAGGCCGGCCTGCACGTGGTGGCCAACCCGCTGATCAACATCACCCTGCAGGGTCGCCACGACACCTACCCCAGGCGCCGCGGCATGACGCGGGTGCCGGAACTGCTGGCTGCCGGCGTGAATGTGGCCTTCGGCCACGACTGCGTGCTCGACCCCTGGTATTCGTTCGGCTCGGCCTGCATGCTGGAAGTGGCGGCGATGGGCCTGCATGTGGCGCAGATGACCAGCAGCCGCGGCCAGCGCCAGTGCTTCGACGCCATCACCGTGAACGCGGCACGGGTACTTGGCCTGCAGGGCTATGGCCTGGACGTGGGCTGCCGTGCCGACTTCGTTGTGCTTCAGGCCCGCAGCCCCGAGGAAGCGGTGCGCCTGCGTGCACAGCGGCTGGCGGTGGTCAGCGGCGGTGCCGTGGTGGCGCGCATGGCACCGGCCACGGCCGAATTGACGCTGCCGGGGCGGCCTGCCCACGTCGACTTCACGCGACAGGTCGCTGGCTAGAATGAAACCCATATGACGCGCCGTAACCCATGAAACTGATTGGTTCACTCACCAGCCCCTACGTGCGCAAGGTTCGCGTCGTCATGGCCGAGAAGAAGCTCGAAGCCCAGCTGCTGCTGGAAGACGTCTGGGGCTCGGACGCCATCCTCAAGAGCAACCCGCTCGGCAAGGTGCCCTGCCTGGTGCTCGATGGCGGCGAGGCGGTCTTCGATTCGCGCGTGATCGTCGAATACCTCGACACGCTCAGCCCCGTGGGCAAGCTCATCCCGCCTTCGGGCCGCGAGCGCACCGAGGTCCGCACCTGGGAAGCCCTGGCCGACGGCCTGCTCGACGCCAGCATCCTGGCGCGCATGGAACAGCACTGGACCGGTCGCAGCGACGAGCAGCGTTCTCAGGCCTGGATCGACCGCCAGATGAGCCGCGTGCATGCGGCCGTGAAGGCCATGTCTCTGGGCCTGGGCGACAAGCCCTATTGCGCCGGCAACCATCTCACCCTGGCTGACCTGGCGGTGGGTTGCGCGTTGGGTTACCTTGATTTCCGCTACCGGGACATCGACTGGCGCAGCGATCAGCCGAACCTGAGCAAGCTCTACGACAAGCTCGCCGCACGGCCCAGCTTCATCGACACCGCACCACCGCTGGCCTGAGCCTGAGCCTGGGCCACGCCGGGCGCCCGCGAACCGGTCAGTTCGTGGCTGCCATCACGTCAGCGGGCACCGGCGCGCCGGTGCCTTGCGCCATCGGCAGCCAGCTGTCGCTGTCGGCCAGCGGCCAGTAGTCGCCGAACACCTTGTGCGGCCAGGGCTCGCGGCCGGCCATGGCATTGACCAGCTGCCCGGGCTTGATGAAGACCAGGTGGTTGGCCAGCAGCCGAACGTCGTGGTCGGCGCGCCGGCGCACGATGTGCGCGGCCGTGATCTCGCCGGGGTGGTTCAGGCCGGCGGCCTGCACCAGTTCCTTCAGCGCGTGCAGGGTGTTGTCGTGGAATTTCCAGACGCGTTCGGTCTTGTCGCCGACGACCAGGGCCTTGGCGCGCTGCGGGTCCTGCGCCGTGACGCCGGTGGGGCAGGCCCCGGTATGGCAGGTCTGCGCCTGGATGCAGCCCAGCGCGAACATGAAGCCGCGTGCCGAATTGCACCAGTCGGCGCCCAGCGCCATCGCGCGCACGATGTCGAAGGCGCTCGTCACCTTGCCGGCGCAGCCCAGCTTCACGTGACGCCGCAGCCCCAGGCCGACGAGCGTGTTGTGCACGAGCAGCAGACCTTCCTGCAGCGGCGCGCCCACATGGTCGATGAATTCCATCGGCGCCGCGCCGGTGCCGCCCTCGGCGCCATCGACCACGATGAAGTCGGGGTACAGGCCTGTCTCGAGCATCGCCTTGGCGATGGCAAACCATTCCCAGGGGTGGCCGATGCACAGCTTGAAGCCGGTGGGCTTGCCCCCGGACAGCTGGCGCAGGCGTTCGACGAACTGCAGCAGGCCCACGGGTGAGTCGAAGGCGCTGTGGCGGGCCGGGCTGACGCAGTCCATGCCCACCGGCACGCCCCGCGCGGCGGCGATTTCCGGCGTGACCTTGGCGCCGGGCAGTACACCACCGTGGCCGGGCTTGGCGCCCTGGCTCAGCTTGACCTCGATCATCTTCACCTGCGGGTCGCGCGCGTTGCGGGCGAAGGCCTCTTCGCTGAAGCGGCCGAGTTCGTCACGGCAGCCGAAGTAGCCACTGCCGATCTCCCAGATCAGGTCGCCGCCGTGCGCGCGGTGGTGTTCGCTGATCGAGCCTTCACCGGTGTCGTGGGCAAAGCCGCCGCGGGCAGCACCGGCGTTCAATGCCAGGATGGCGTTGGCGCTGAGCGCGCCGAAACTCATCGCCGAGATGTTGAAGACGCTGGCGCTGTAGGGCTGGCTGCAACTGGTGCCGCTTCCGCCGATGGTGATGCGGAAGTCGTGGCTCGGCAGCACCGTGGGCGCCATCGAGTGGTTCAGCCATTCGTAGCCGGCGGCGCCCACGTCCAGATGGCTGCCGAAGGGCCGCTTGTCGGGCTGGCCCTTGGCGCGCTGGTAGACCAGGCTGCGCTGCTGGCGTGAGAACGGCGTGGCCTCGGTGTCGCTCTCGATGAAGTACTGGCGGATCTCGATGCGGATGAACTCCGCCAGGAAACGCAGGTGGCCGATCACCGGGTAGTTGCGCAGCACGGCGTGGCGGCGCTGGCGCGTGTCGCGCAGACCCAGCAGCACCAGGAAAAGGCAGACCAGGGCGATGCCTCCGCCCAGCCCGAACGCCACCCAGGTGAAGGTGGCCAGCATCAGACCCACGCCGCAGGCCAGCCAGACGGTGTAGCGCACCGGGAAATGCTGGTCGATCCTGTTCAGCCATTCGTGCATCGGTGCCTCCTGCCGGGTGGTTGTTGTCGCTTCCGGCTTGTTCGCTTGCGCGCGATGCTAGCGGGGCCTGCCGCCGCCTGCGCTTCAAGATGCAGGGTGCTTGCCCTGCAGTTCCGGCACGAGCAGGGCGCTGGCTATACTTTCCGTCATCAGCGCTGATTTGCTCCGGCTTGCGGGCGCTCTACAAAAACCGCTAAACAAGGAACGTCCGTGGATCTCATGACCCGGTGTCCGTGTTCAGAAGCGGCGCCGGGTTTTTTGTTGCCAACATGACTTCGATCGGTCTCGTCACCCCCCAGCAGATGCACTTCGCCGAGCCCCTGCCGCTGCGCAGTGGCGCGGTGCTGGCGGACTACATGCTGGCCTACGAGACCTACGGCACGCTCAACGCCGACGCCAGCAACGCCGTGCTGGTGTGCCATGCGCTCAATGCCAGCCACCACGTGGCCGGCACCTGGGCCGACGGCAGCCGCGGCTGGTGGGACAACCTGGTGGGCCCGGGCAAGCCGCTGGACACCAACCGCTTCTTCGTCATCGGCGTGAACAACCCGGGATCGTGTTTCGGTTCGACCGGACCGATGCAGCCGAACCCCGCCACCGGCCGGCCCTACGGCGCCAGCTTCCCGGTGGTGACGGTGGAAGACTGGGTCGATGCCCAGGCCCGGCTGGTGCAGCGGCTGGGCATCACGCAGCTGGCGGCGGTGGTGGGTGGCAGCCTGGGCGGCATGCAGGCCCTGGCCTGGACGCTGCGCCACCCGCAGGCCGTACGCCATTGCGTGGCGGTGGCCACGGCGCCGAACCTGAGCGCGCAGAACATCGCCTTCAACGAAGTGGCACGCCGTGCCATCGTCACCGACCCCGACTTCCATGGTGGCGACTTCTATGCCCACGGCGTGCTGCCGCGCCGCGGGCTGACGGTGGCACGCATGATCGGCCACATCACCTACCTGAGCGACGACGCGATGGGTGCGAAGTTCGGCCGTCAGCTGCAGAACCTCGAAAGCGCGGCCGACGGCGCCAAGAGCGGCCTGGCCTTCAGCACGCAGGCGGTCGAGTTCCAGATCGAGAGCTACCTGCGCCACCAGGGCGACAAGTTCAGCCAGTACTTCGACGCCAACACCTACCTGCTGATCACGCGCGCGCTCGACTACTTCGACCCCGCGCTGGACCATGGCGGCGACCTCGCCCGCGCCTTCGCCGGGGCCTGTGACAACCGCTTCCTGGTGGTGAGCTTCACCACCGACTGGCGCTTCGCCCCGGCGCGTTCGCGCGAGATCGTCAAGGCCCTGGTCGACAACGCCATCGACGTCAGCTACGCCGAGATCGACGCGCCTCAGGGCCACGACGCCTTCCTGCTGGAAGACCCGCGCTACCACGCCGTGATGCGCGCCTACTTCGACCGCGTCGCGGCAACGTCGACATGAGCGAGAGGAAAGACCTCGAAATCATCGCCGGCCTCGTGCCCGAAGGCTCGCGCGTGCTCGACCTGGGCTGCGGCGACGGCGAACTGCTCGCGCTGCTGCGTGACCGCAAGGGCTGCAGCGGCTACGGCATCGAATTCGCCGACGCCAACGTGCACCGTGCGCTGCAGCGCGGCGTCAACGTCATCCAGCTCAACCTGGAAGACGGCCTGGCCCTGTTCGACGACCTGAGCTTCGACGTCGTGCTGCAGCTCGACACGCTGCAGAACCTGCGCAACACCGAGACGCTGTTGAAGGAAACGGCCCGCGTCGGCCGCATCGGCATCGTCAGCTTCCCGAATTTCGCGCATTGGCCGAACCGGCTGCATGTGCTGGGCGGGCGCATGCCGGTGACGCGGGTGCTGCCCTACCAGTGGTACGACACGCCGAACGTGCGCGTGGGTACCTATGCCGACTTCGAGGTGCTGGCGCGGCGCACCGGGCTCAAGGTCACCGACAGCTTCGGTCTGCAGTCGGGCCGGATGGTGCGGCGCTGGCCGAACCTGCGGGCGAGCGTGGCCGTCTTCCGCTTCGAGCGCGCCTGAAGCCCCGCCCGAAGCCCCGCGTCAGCCCTTGGGCAGGCGAACGGTGAAGGTGGAGCCGTCGCCGAGGCGGCTAGTGACGCTCAGCTTCCCGCCCATCGCCTCGGTGAGCTGACGGCTCAGGGCCAGTCCCAGCCCGCTGCCGGGCACCGTGCCGCCTTGTGCACCCAGGCGCTCGAAAGGGCGGAACAGGCGTGCGCACTGCGCCTCGGTCAGGCCCGGGCCGTTGTCGGTCACGCGCAGCAGCCAATCGTCGCCTTCGGCCACCACCGACAGGCGCACCCAGCCACCCCCGCCCGCGGCCGCATTGCCGCCGCCGCGGTGGTGGTACTTGATGGCATTGGCCACCAGATTCACCAGCACCTGCTTCAGGCGCTTGCGGTCGGCCCGCAGCAGCAACCCGGCCGGCGCGGCGGCGGCCAGCGGCTGCGGGCGCAGCGCCAGGCCGGCCGTGTCAGCGGTGGTGCCCAGCAGGTCGCCCACCTCGCCCAGCAGTGGCGCCAGTTCCATGGTCTGCAGCACCACCGGCAGTTCGCCGGACTCGGCGCTGGACAGGTCGAGGATGTCGTCCATCAGCGCCAGCAGGTGATGGCCGGCGTTCAGTACCTGCTGCACCCAGCCGCGCTGGCGCGGCGGCAGGCTGCTTTCCAGTTCCAGCAGCTGCGAGAAGCCCATGATGGCGTTCAGCGGCGTGCGCAGTTCGTGGCTCACGCGCGAGAGGAACTGCGACTTCGCGAGGTCGGCGGATTCGGCGCGCTCGCGTGCGAGACGCATTTCGTCGGCCTGGCGCCGTGCCGTGATGTCGGTGTGGGTGCCGATCATGCGCAGCGGCTGCCCCTGGGCGTCGCGTTCGATGACGATGCCGCGCGACAGCACCCACTTCCACTGCCCGTCCTTGCACTGCACGCGGTGTTCGTTCACGTAGCGTGGCGCGCGGCCGGCGAAGTGGTCGGCACGGGCCTGGTGCATGGCGGCCAGGTCGTCCGGGTGGGTGCGGCTGTCCAGCGCGCCGGGCGTGTCGGGCAGCTCGCCGGGCTCGAAGCCGTACAGCGCCTGGCAGGCCGGCGAGAGTTGTTCCAGCTGTTCCTGGATGTGCCAGTCCCAGACGCCGTCGCCGCTGCTTTCGAGCGCGCGTTTCCACAACTCGCTGTTGGCGCGCAGCTCAGCTTCGGCGCGTTTGCGCGCGGTGATGTCCAGCAGCAGGCCGATGCGCACCTCGCAGCCATGTTCGGGGGGCGCCAGGCGGTTGGTCTGATTGATCCACAGTTCGCGGCCATCGTGGCGAACGATCCGGTATTCGATGTCGAGCGGGCGCTGGGCGTCGAAGGCCTCGCGGATCATGCGCATGGCGCGCTCGCGGTCCTCCGGGTGGCGCATTTCGCTGACCAGGCGGGAATTGGCCTTCAGCTCGGCCGGCGAGATGCCCAGCAGTTCCTGCAGGTTGGGGCTGACGAAGTCGACGGTCGAGACGCCTTCGGGAGAAGTCAGCACGCGATAGCTGACCCCCGGCACCAGGTCGACGATCTGGCGCAGTTGCTGTTCGCTGCGGCGCAGGGCCTCGCGGTCGCGCACCCGTTCGGTGATGTCCTCGACCGTGCCTTCGTAGTACAGCAACTGCCCCTGCGCGTCACGCACGGCGTGGGCGTTTTCGCTGATCCAGATGCGTTCACGTGTCTTGTATCGGAAGACCTCGCTCTCGAAGGCGGTGACGCGGCCGTCGCGGGCGATCAGGGTCTTGAACACCTCGCGCCGGCCCGGCAGCACATACCAGTCGTTGCTGATGTCGCTGACCATCGCGATCAGTTCGGCCTCGTCGGCGAAGCCGTTCATGCGGACCAGGGCCGGGTTGGCGCGGACCTGCCGCCCCTCGGGCGTGGTGCGGTAGGCCCCGATGGGCAGGAATTCGAACAGCGTGCTGAACTGGTCCGCGCCGCTTTCGGGCAGGCTCGTCACGGCATTCAGTCCAGCGTGACTTCGCAGCGCACCGTGCCGGCGCGGTCTGCGGTGGCCGACAGCGCCACGGCCGTGCCGCGGGCGCCGCGCACCACCCATTCCACGACTGCGCGGTCGCCGGTGATGTCGCGGTTCGGCAGGAAGGCCTGCAGGCTGCTCTTCGGTGCATGGCCTTCGAGATGGGCGCCCACCACCCGTTCGCGCCCGCTCACGAGGCTCACGCCTTCGGTCAGGTGGATGTTGAAGACCGTGCCGCGCACCGTCTTGCGTTCACGCGCGCGGTGCGTCACGTAGGCCGGAAGGTAGCCGCTGTTGGCCACGGCGAAGCGCACCCGCCAGGTGTCGTCGCCCAACGCGCGCACTTCGGTGCGCAGCACTTCCAGCTTCGGCAGCGACAGCGTGATCTGCTGCAGCCAGGCCGGGAATCGCGCTGCCTCGCGTTCACGCAGGTTCGGCGGCGGGTTGCGCCAGTAGTTCATGCGGTCCCAGCCGCCGAGTTCCACCATGCCCAGCTGCGGGTGCTGGAAGGCATACCAGTCGACATGGGCCAGGCCGCCGCACTGCTCGTCGCTCCACTTCAGCAGCTTCAGGTCGTCTTCGGGCGGGTGGTCGCGGTACCACTCGATCCACTTGTAGTCGGTGATGCCGGCTTCCTTGTTCGGCGACCAGATCTCCACCGTCCAGAACAGCGCGCCCAGATGCTCGTAGACCCAGTCCTGGGTGCCCGTGATCACCTGCTTGGGGTGGTACTTGAAGTCGTGCCAGATGCTCACGGCCGGGTAGCCGGTGAGCTTCGCGCCGCTGTCCGACAGGCGCTGGATCATCCACAGGTCTTCGGGCGTGATGTCGTCGTCCTTGCACACGCCTGAAGGCCGCAGGATGGCGCCGCTGTGGGTGTGGAAGCTGACGGCCGCACCGATGTTGGGGTGGGCGGTGATGAAGTCCACCATCGCGCGGACTTCGGGTTCGCTGGTGGGGTAGGGGCCGGCGCCCTGCTGCTCGCCTTCCTGGCGCCAGTGGGCAGGGAAGTTGCGGTTCAGGTCCAGACCTTCGCGGTCGGGGTTCACGCTGATTTTCAGGCCGTCGTAGTCGGTCAAGAGCCCTTCCGGCATCACGCGGAAGTACTCACCGCCGAATTCGCCGGGTTCTCGCGGCACCATCAGCCGCGCGTCGGCAGCGTGCTTCTTCCAGGTGCCATGCGGGTCGGGCAGGCGCATGCTGAGCATGCGGCCGTCGCCGTCCACGTCCTGCACCGTCAGGCCGTCGACCACGGGCTCGTCGTAGGGGTAGGGCCGCGTCGACGAACGGATCTGGCGCGGCTGGTCGGCCAGGGCGAGCTCGGCGCCGTCGGGGTTCAGGCGCGGCACCATGTAGACGACGCGGCTGTCCAGCAGTTCGCGGATGCCGTGGTCCTTCGGGTCGCTGCTGTCGTAGCCGCTGACCAGCGTGTGCAGCCAGTACAGGCAGGCGGTGCTGGCGGTGAGCTCGGCGGCGTGGATGTTGCCGTCGACCCAGAAGGCCGGCTTGTCGATGTCGGCGCCGGTGGCGGCGTTGGTCAGCACCAGCAGCCAGATGTCGCGGCCCTCGAAGCTCTTGCCCAGGCTGCGCAGCTGCACCAGCTGCGGCACGGAGGCGGCATAGTCCTGCAGCAGGCGGGTCAGTTCGGCGTGGCGGTAGAACTGGTCGAAACGGGGAACCGGGATCGGGGGCATGGGGCGCAGCACAATGGAAAGCTCTATTTTGCGGGGCGCAGCGCGTCGATGCAGATCTTGAGTTCCGCCCCTGCCGCCCCTGATGCCGATCCCTCGGCCCCGCCGCCACGGCCCGAGTCGCCGGCGCTCCCGCTGGGCACTCAGGTCTGGCGCTGGTTGCGGCGCACGTGGCGCGGGCGCGGGGCCGACGTGGTGCCCTATGGCTGGTTCGTGCCGGCTGAGGTGGAGCGGCTGCACCAGGCGCTGGTGGCGGCCAAGGCCGCCGCCCCGTCCACCCCGGCCGTGCTTGACGACGCCACCTGGCGCGACCTGGAGCTGGGCCGCTATCTCGACGCCCTGGCGCGCCACACCAGCCTGTTCGGCCGCCAGATGCTGCTGCACAGGCTGCGCGCCAGCACCTGGCCGGTGCCTGAAGACCGCATGCATGCCCGCTTGCAGGCTCATTCGCACGCTCGCTCCGACCTGGTCGCCGCCGACGCGGCGCTCGACGCCACCTGGGCCGCCCTGCAGCCGCTGCGCACGGTCGACATCGACCTGGCTGGCCTGCTCTGGTCCGACCCGCTGCCCACCGCCCCGGCCTGGGTGCGGCACCTGTGGGCCGTGCCGCTGGCCTTCGTCGCGACTGCAGCGCTGGCGCAGGCCGGCCTGTTTGCCGCAGCCGCCGTGCTGGGCGTGGCGGCGCTGGTGGCTTCGGCGTGGGTGCAGATCGTGCTGCACGGGCCCCTGCTGCACTGGCAGCGCCAGCGCCGCGCCTTGCAGGTGCTGCTGCAGGTGGCGCAGCACAGCGCCGCGGCAGGCACTGCAGGCGGCAGCAGCAGCCCGCTGCTGCAAGGCGTGCAGGCCCAGGCCGGCGCCGCGCGCACCCTGCTGCGCGCCTTGCGCCCGGGCTGGGCCGACCAGATCCCGGCCCTCGCCGAATACGCCAACCTGCTGGCCTTGACCCAGTACCGCCGCTGGGGCCGCGACCTGGCATGGCTGCCAGCCCAGCGCGTGGCGCTGCAGCAGGTGCATCTGGCCGTGGCCGGGCTCGAGGCCGACCTGACGCTGCGCGGCCACCTGCGCCACGGCCCCGCCAGCTGTGCCGCCGAGCCTGTGGAAGGGCAGGCGCTGGCCTTCCGCGACCTGGTTCACCCCTTGATCGCCGACCCCCAACCCTTGTCGCTGCAGCTGGCTGGCCAGGGTGCCTTCATCACCGGCCAGAACGGCGCCGGCAAGAGCACCCTGCTGCGCAGCGTCGGGCTGAATGTCGTCGTCGGCCAGGCCTTCGGCTTCTGCTATGCCGGCCGCGCCCAGGTGCCGCGCCTGCCGGTGTGCAGCAGTCTGCAGATCGAGGATTCGCTCGGCACCGCCACCAGCCTGTACATGGCCGAACTGGACCGTGCCCGCTGCCTGTGCGAGGTGGCGGCGCTGCCGGGCGGTGCGCTGCTGCTGGTGGACGAGATCTTCCGCGGCACCAACCCGCAGGAATCGATGGCTGCCACCGCGGCGCTGGCGCGCGAGCTGGCGGCCACGGCCCTGTTGCTGATGGCCAGCCACCACCGAACGCTGGCGCCAGGGCTGGCCCCGGCGCTGCAGTCCTGGTGCGTGGCGCTCGATGCGGGCGGGGTGCAGACGCTTCAGCCCGGCGTGCTGGCCCGCACCAACGGCCTGGCGATGCTGGCCGACTACGGCTTCAGCGCGGCCATGCGCGACCAAGCCCGACGTGTGTTCGACAGCCTGCAGGACGGTGCCTGGCCTTCGCCTACTGCCCCTTGAACAAACCCTGGAAGTGGCGCGACACCGGCAATGTCTCGGGTCGGCCGCGCAGCGTCAGGTGCATGCTGCCTTCGTCCACGCGCACCGCCGCAGCGACGTGGCGGTGGTTGACGATGACACTGCGGTGCACCTGCCAGAAGACGCTGTCGTCCAGCTGCGCCAGCAGCTCCTTCAGCGGCGTGCGGATGAGGGCGTCACCACCCCCGGCCTGGCCCGCGCCTTCGAAGACGACGCGGGTGTAGCGGCTGTCGCTTTCGAAGTAGACGACCTCGTCGGTACGGATCAGCCGCACTTCGCGGCCCACGCTGGCCTGCAGCACCTGCAGTGGCGGTCGCCGCGCGCCCTGCAGTTGCGCCAGCAGGTCCTGCAGCAGCGCCGGCTCGGGCGCGGCCAGCGTCTTGCGCGAAGGCAGGGCTTTCAGCGCATGGCGCTGGTGCAGCCGGGCCACGGTCTGGGCGACACGTTCGGGGTCCACCGGCTTCATCAGATAGTCCACGGCGCCGGCGTCGAAGGCGGCCAGGGCATGGTCGCCATAGGCCGTGACGAAGACCACCGGCGTCTGCGTGCCGATGCGGCGCGCCACGTCGATGCCGCTGAGGCCAGGCATGCGGATGTCGAGAAAACACACCTGTGGCTCGTGTTCAAGGTAGGCATCCCAGGCATCGACGCCATTGCAGGCTTCGGCCACCACCTGCAGGTCGGGCCAGGCCTGCTGCAGCGCCAGGCGCAGCTGGGCGCGCGGGGCTTCTTCGTCGTCGGCGATGAGCGCGGTCGTGGGCATGGAGGTTGTCTTCAGTTCACCAGGGGCGATGTGGCCGCGTGGGGCCATTCGATGCGCGCTTCGCAGCCGCCGCCCGCGGCTTCGGCCAGGCTCAGGCGCGCGCCGGGCCCGAAGGCCTGCTGCAGCCGCACGCGGCTGTTGGCCAGGCCCACGCCGTCGGCCGCGCCCGGGGCGCAGCCGGGGCCGGTGTCGCGCACGCTGATGTGGGCCTGGCTGCCTTCGATGCCGGCCTGCACCTGCACTTCGGCGCCATGCAGGCTGCCCTGCACACCGTGTTCGACGGCGTTTTCCACCAGCGTCAGCAGCAGGCCGGGCGGCACCTGCAGTTCGGCCGCGGCAGCGTCCACCTGCACGCTGTAGCGCAGGCGTTCGCCCAGGCGCAGCTGCATCACGGCCAGGTAGCGGCGCACGGCTTCGGCTTCGTCGCCCAGGCGCAGGCGCTGGCGGTTGAAGAGCGGCAGCGTGGCGCGCAGGAAGGCCGTCAGGTCGGCCAGCAGCGGCGCGGCGCGGGCGTCGCCGGTCTGCACCCAGTGCTGCAGCGAAGCGAGGGTGTTGAACAGGAAGTGCGGCTGGATCTGCGCCGTGGCCAGCTGCCGCGCCATGTCGGCGGCGCGTTCACGTTCGGCCAGCTCGCGCAGCCGCGCGGCAATCTGCTCGCTGCGGAAGACCGTCAGGAACCACAGGCCGGCATTGGCCGTGACCGCCAGACCCATGGTCACGCCGATCAGCCAGCGGCCGGCCTCGGTCTTGCCCTGGCCCAGCCCCACCGCCAGGCCGATGGCCAGGCCCAGCACCACAAAAGCCCAGGAAGCCGTGTTCAGCAACCGGCGTTCAGGCCGCCACCACAGCCGCTTGGCCAGTGTGCCCATGACGGCCAGGCCGCCGGCCATCAGCGCCGTCACCTGGGCCAGCAGTTCCTTGGGCACGGCTTGCAGCAGCACGAAAGCCATCGTCACGCCGAGTGCGGTGGTCAGCACGACCAGGGTGCGGCTGGGCGCGTCGCGTCCGGCGCGTGCCAGTTCCTCGACTGTGAACACCCGCACCGGGCCCGGGTTCCACAGCTGCGACCAGTCGATGCGGTCGGTGGCGGGTGCCACGCCGGCCGGCGGGGTGGCGCAGGGCAGGCGCGCGACTCGGCGCAGCAGGTTCATGGCGCGGACCCTTCGGTGTTGGTGGCGGCCTGCACGTCGATGCAGGCCAGCGTGCCGGGTTGCCGGGCCAGCAGGCTGAGGCGGGCGCGCGGCCCGAAGCAGTGGGCCAGGCGCTGCCGGCAGTTGGCCAGGCCGGTGCCTTCCTGCCAGTGGGCGGGCAGGCCGCTGCCGTCGTCGCTGACGCAGATCTGCCAGCCGCTGGAAGTGGCCGCTGCCCGCACCCGCACCGTGCCGCCGCCCAGCGCCGGCGAGATGCCGTGTTCGACGGCGTTTTCCACCAGCGTCAACAGCAGCCCGGGCGGCAGGGTGTGCGTGGCCACCGCCGGGTCGATGTCGAAGGCCACCTTCAGCCGGTGGCCCAGCCGCGCCTGCAGGATGGCCAGGTAGTGGCTGGCGAGCGCGGCTTCCTCGGCCAGCGTGGCCTGCTCGCGCGCCAGCAGTTCGGTGCTGCCACGCAGGAAGGCGGTCAGCGCGCGCAGCAGCGGCGCGGCGCGCGGGTCGGCGGTGTCCACCCAGTGCTGCACCGTGGCCAGGGTGTTGAAGATGAAGTGCGGCTGGATCTGCGCCTGCAGCAGCCGCAGCTGCGCTTCGGCAGCCTGGCGTGCCGCGTGGTCGCGTTCCTGCACCAGGCGCAGGGCCTCGAGTTCGCGTTCGCTGCGCTGGCGCTTGACCTGCGCCACGCCCCAGGTCAGCGCCAGCAACAGCCCCAGCAGCAGGGCGACGACGGGCGTGGCGCTGATTGCGGCGTCGCGCAGCGCCTGGCCCAGCGTGTCCAGCTGCAGACCGCCGTGCTGCTGCCAGCGGCCGACGATGAAGCCGAATGCCAGCCCCAGATACGCCAGCAGCAGCGAGCCCAGCGCACCGCGCAGCAGGCGCTTGCCGGTGAATCTGTCCGGCTGCATCCAGGCCGCGAAGATGCCCACCGGCAGGCTGATCCACACCGCCGCACCGCACAGCAGCGCCAGCCACAGCGGCAGGCCGTTGGCGCGCAGGCCAGCGGCTGTCGCCAGCAGCGCCGCGGTCAAGCCCAGCCACAGGCCCCAGGCATGGCGGCTGTACAGCCAGCGGTCGACGAGCTCGGCTTCGCTGCGCAGTGCCGGGTTCAGCCGCGCGTAGTGCGGCTCGGCCCAGCGTGCGTAGGCGCGCTGCAGCCGGTTGCCTTCGGACAAGGGTTTCAGGCCGGTGCCGCGGCGGCCGGCGCTGGCGGCAGCCAGGTCGTGCCGACCCGCGGGCGAAAGGAAAGAACCGGGCGTTTCCATCGCAGGCAGTGTAGGCAGCGGGGCGGTTTGCGCGCTGCGCGACCGGGCGGGCTGCAGGCTGTGGCGACGAACGGTCGGCTTCAGCCGTTGAACAGCCGCCCGCCCTGGTAGGTGCGAAGTTCGCCAGCGGCGAACGCCTGCCAGGTCTCGTCGGCCGTCAGCGGCTCGGTGGCGATCACGGCAACACGGTCCTGCGGCGTGGTGTGGGCGGCGAAGTCGATGCTCAGGTCTTCGTCGGCCAGCCGCGCGGCGGTGAAGGGGTGGCGGCGCTCCACCGCGTAGAGCTTCGTCGTGCCATAGGCCCACAGCGCCTGGCCGTTGGACAGCAGCATGTTGAAGGTGCCGTGCGCCGCCGGCAGCGGCAGCAGTTCGCGCAGCGTGCAGCTCAGCTCGGCGATGCCGGGCACGCTGGCATGGGCCTTGGCCAGTTCCTGCATCAGCCAGCAGAAGGCGCGCTCGCTGTCGGTGTCGCCCACCGGGCGAAAGGCGCCGTGCAGCCGGGGTGCGTAGTCCTTCAGGTCGCCGTTGTGGGCGAACACCCAGTGCCGGCCCCAGAGTTCGCGCACGAAGGGGTGGCAGTTCTGCAGCGCCACCGCGCCCACGGTGGCCTTGCGGATGTGGGCGATGACGACTTCGCTCTTGATCGGGTAGCGCTTGATCATCTCGGCCACCGGGCTGCACTGCGCGCCGTCGCGGTCGATGAAGTGGCGCAGGCCGCGGTCTTCGAAGAAGGCGATGCCGAAGCCGTCCTTGTGTTCGCTGGCCCGAGTGGCCAGGCCGGTGAAGCTGAACATCACGTCGGTGGGCGTGTTGGCGTTCATGCCCAGCAGCTGGCACATGGCGGCGGCCTTTTCAGCGGGTTTGCCTGGCGGCGGTGACGACCAGGTTCGGCAGCGGCAGGCAGTCGCCGCTGGGCAGCAGTGCGGTGTAGCTCACGCAGGGGGCGCTGGTCATCGCGGTGACGATGTCCCGGCCGGCCGTCACCGTGCCGAACACGGCATAGCCGCGCGCGGTGGCGGTGCGGTCGAGAAAGAGGTTGTCGACCATGTTCACGAAGAACTGCGAGGTCGCCGAGTTCGCCGCATTGGTGCGCGCCATCGCCACCGTCCACTGCACGTTCGATTGCCCGGCGGCGTCTTCCAGCACGATGGCAGCATTGGTGGTCTTCTGCGTCGGCGCTGTGTCGGTCGGCGCCAGCGGCGCCGCATAGCCGCCACCCTGGATGACGAAGCCGGGTGAATTGCGATGGAACACCGTGCCGACGTAGAAGCCGGAGTTCACGTAGTCCATGAAGTTGCGCACCGTGATCGGGGTCTGCGGCGGCGAAAGCGTGATGACGAAGCTGCCGACAGGGGTGCTGCTCGTTGCCGTGCCGGAACCGACCGTCACCGTCACCTGTGGCGCCGGCACCGTGACCGGCACGGTGGCCATGACGAAGCCGCTGACGTCGCGGATGACGCCCAGCGTGACCGTTCCCGAGGTCGTGACGGTGCAGTCGTAGTAGGCCGTGTTCGCATTGCTTTCGGTAGGTGCAGCGGTCAGCCGGGTGATGCCGCTGCAGGTGTTCGAGAGCACCGAAATGCCGTTGTCCAGGGCACTGCCGTTGATGGTCAGCAGGATCTTCTGCCCGTAGGTGCCGGTGCCTTCGGCCGTGCCCAGGGTGCCGGCAGGCCGAACGCTGGTCGAGCTGACGGTGGGCACGACCGATTCCTTGTCGCCGCCGCCGCAGCCGGCCAGGGCGCCGCAGGCCAGCGCAGCCAGGGGGAAGAAGCGGCGCGCGTGCAGTGGGTTCATGGCGGGATTCCGATCATTCGAACAACAGTTTGGTCAGCCCGGAGAAGGTGAACAACCGACCCGGGTTCTGGGTTTCCTCGAGCACGCCCGACAGCCGGTTCAGGATGCGCGGGCTGCGGCGGCCGCGCCAGATCACCAGGTCGGCCAGCCAGGGGTGGTGGTTGACGTGGCTGGCGGTCTCGTACAGGTCGAACTGTGGCTTGAGCTTGCGCATGCCTTGCGCATAGTGCGCCTGCACGACAGCGTCGTCCGTGCCTTGTTGCACGGCATCGGCGGCCAGCATGCCGGTCTCCATGGCCTTGCCGATGCCTTCGCCGCTGAAGGCGTAGGTGCTGCCCGCGGCTTCGCCGGCCACCAGCATGCCCGGCCGCGACCAGCGCGCGCCGATCAGCGAACAGCGCAGCGGCGCGCCCTTCAGCTCACCCTGCAGCTGGCCGCCGGCCATGAGCTCGCGCGCCGGGGCGTAGACCTCGCAGAAGGCCTGGAAGAAGTCCTTCAGGTTGACGCTGTCGCGAAGCCCCTTGCCGCTGCGCGACTGGATGTGGCTGCCGGTGAGCCCGGCGCCGATGTTGAACAGGCCGCCGGGTGCAGGGAAGATCCAGCCATAGCCGCCGCGCATGCGCGGATGCCAGACGATCTGCAGCTGCGTGATCCGGCCGACCAGGCCGTCGTGCTTGACGTAGCCGCGCAGGGCCACGCCGCTGGGCGTGTGGCGCTCGCACAGGCCGGCGGCCATCAGCGCCGCGGGCACGGCGCCGGTGGCCAGCACCGTCCAGCGGGCGCGCACCTCGTGTTGTTCGCCGCCGTGTTTCAGGCGTGCGCCGACGACACGGCCGTTCTCTTCCAGCGGCGCCTCGAACTTCACGGGCGTGGCCAGCACCGCACCGGCGCGCTGGGCGGCGCGCACCAGGATGTGGTCGAGCTGCTTGCGCGGCAGCACCGACAGCTGCCCCGGGATGTCGATGTGCTTGCCGCGCGGGCCGACACAGCGCACGTGGCGCACCGGGGTGGCCAATGCCGCGACCTCGTCGTAGACGCCCAGGCGGCGAAAGGCCGCATGGGTGTCGGGAATGAGCCCGTCGCCGCAGATCTTGTCGCGCGGAAAGTCGTGCTGGTCGACGAGCAGCACGTCAAGGCCCTGGGCCGCGAGCTTCTGCGCCGCGGCACTGCCAGCCGGCCCGGCGCCGACGACGAGCACGTCGCAGTGGCTGGGCAGGCGGGGCGAAGAAGGCGCTGGGTGGGCGGCGGGGGCAGTCATCGGCGGCGGATTGTAGGCAGCGCCAGCCTGCTGCCCGCCCCCGGCCAGTCCAGGTCAGCTGGCCATCGGCAGGGCCAGGCGTTCAGCGTTCTTCAGGTTCAGGCGCGCTGCGTGCAGCAGCGGTTCGGTGTAGCCGCTGGGCTGTTCCTTGCCTTTGAATACCAGGTCCAGCGCGACCTGGAAGGCCAGGTGGGTGTCCTCGTTGCCGGCCATCGGTCGGTACAGCGGGTCGCCGGCGTTCTGCCCGTCGACCACGACTGCCATGCGCTGGAAGGTGGCGCGCACCTGGGTTTCGGTGACGATGCCGTGGGCCAGCCAGTTGGCGATGTGCTGGCTGCTGATGCGCAGTGTGGCGCGGTCTTCCATCAGGCCGACGTTGTGGATGTCGGGCACCTTGCTGCAGCCCACGCCCTGGTCGATCCAGCGCACCACGTAGCCCAGGATGCCCTGAACGTTGTTGTCCAGCTCCTGCTGCACCTCGGGCGGCGTCCAGAACGGCAGCAGTGCCACTGGCACCTGCAGCATGGCATCCAGCAACGCCTGCTCGACCCCTGCAGCCTTGCTGCTGTGCGCAAATTCTTCCATGGTGGTCTGCAGCGCGGCGACGTCGACCTGGTGGTAGTGCAGCGCGTGCAGGGTCGCAGCGGTGGGGCTTGGCACCCACGCGGTATTCGCGCCGGCCTGCGGGTGCGCGATCTTTTCCTTCAGCATATCGGCCATCAGGTCGGGCATGGCCCACATGCCCTTGCCGATCTGGGCGCGCCCGCGCAGCCCACAGGTCAGGCCGACCTGCACGTTGTTGAACTCGTAGGCGCGCAGCCAGTTGGTCATCTTCATCCGCGACTTGCGCACCATGGGGCCGGCCTGCATGGCGGTGTGAATTTCGTCCCCGGTGCGGTCCAGGAAGCCGGTGTTGATGAAGGCCACGCGGCTGGCGGCAGCGGCGACGCAGGCTTTCAGGTTCACGCTGGTGCGTCGCTCTTCGTCCATGATGCCGAGCTTGACGGTGCTGTCAGCCAGCCCCAGCAACTGTTCGACGCGGCCGAACAACTCGCTGGCGAAAGCCACCTCCGCCGGGCCGTGCATCTTTGGCTTGACGATGTAGATGCTGCCCGTGCGGCTGTTGCGGATGCCTTCGGGCGCACGCTTCAGGTCGTGCAGGGCGATCGTGGTGGTGACGATGGCGTCGAGGATGCCTTCGGGGATCTCGCGCTCCTGTCCGTCGGCGCCGGTCCACAGCACCGCCGGGTTCGTCATCAGGTGGCCAACGTTGCGCAGGAACATCAGGCTGCGGCCATGCAGCCGCACCTCGCCGCTGGCCGACTGGTAGATCCGGTCGGGGTTCAGGCCGCGCGTGAAGGTGCGGCCGTTCTTGCGCACGTCTTCGGTCAGCGTGCCCTTCAGGATGCCCAGCCAGTTGCGGTAGCCCAGCACCTTGTCTTCGGCGTCGACCGCGGCCACGCTGTCTTCCAGGTCGAGGATGGTCGACAACGCCGACTCGATGACCAGGTCGGCCACGCCGGCAGCGTCGCTGCTGCCGATGGGCGTGCTGCGGTCGATGCGGATGTCCACGTGCAGGCCGTTGTGTCGCAGCAGCACCGAGCTCGGGGCCGCGGCGCTGCCTTGCCAGCCCACCAGCGCGGCCGGGTCGGCCAGTCCGGTGTGCATTTCACCCTTCAGGCCGACGACGAGCCGGCCGTCGTCGATGCCGTAGCTGCTGGCGTCGACGTGGCTACCCTGGGCCAGCGGAATGGCCTGGTCGAGGAAACGGCGGGCGTAGGCAATGACGCGCGCGCCGCGCACCGGGTTGTAGCCACCGGCCTTGCCGGCGCCGTCGGCTTCGGAAATGGCGTCGGTGCCATAGAGCGCGTCGTACAGGCTGCCCCAGCGTGCGTTGGCGGCGTTCAGCGCATAACGCGCGTTCAGGATGGGCACCACCAGCTGCGGGCCGGCCTGCAGCGCCAGTTCGGCATCGACGTTGGCGGTGCTGATGGTGAAGGGCGCCGGCGTCGGCTGCAGATAGCCGATCTTTTCCAGGAAGGCGCGGTAGGCCGCCGGGTCGCTGATCGGGCCGGGGTGGGCGCTGTGCCAGGCGTCCAGCTCGGCCTGCAGGCGGTCGCGCTCGGCCAGCAACGCGGCGTTGCGTGGTGCCAGGTCGGCGACGATGGCGTCGAAGCCGGCCCAGAAATGGGTGGGGGTGACGCCGGTGCCGGGCAGCACTTCGTTTTCGATGAAGTCGTGCAAGGCGTTGGCGACGAACAGGCGGTGGCAGGGGATGCGCATGGTGGTGGCCTTAAGACGGGGTCAGTTCGGGGCGGGGAAAAATTCCAGCACGGCACGCAGGCTGCTGCCGATGCGGCTGGGTTCGGTGTCCAGCTGTTCCAGCGGCAGCCCGGCGCGGTTCACCCACAGCGTGGTGTAGCCGTGCCAGGTGGCGCCGATGGCGTCCCAGCCGTTGCTGGAGACGAAGAGGATGTCGCGCGCCGGCAGGCCCAGCGTCTGCGGGCCCAGCGCGTAGGCGGCGGGGTCGGTCTTGAAGCGCTGCACGCCGTGCACGCTGATGACGTGCTGCAGCAGGCCGTCGAAACCCGCGCTCTTGGTGGCGACGGCCAGCATCTCGGGGTCGCCATTGCTCAGGATGCCGGCGGGCACGCCGCGGCGCTGCAGCTCGGCCAGCACCTCGCGGTTCTCGGGGAAGGCGCTGAGGTGGCGGTACTGGTTCATCAGCCGGTCCTCGGCAGCGGCGTTCAGGCCCAGCTTCAGGCGCTGCGCAGCAAAGCGCAGCCCGGCCCGGGTGACGGCCCAGAAGGGCTGGTAGCGGCCGGCCATCGTCAGCAGCCGGGTGTAGTCGATCTGCTTGTCACGCCAGAGCGTGGCCAGGGCTTCGCCCTGGCCGGGAAACAGCTGCTCGGCCAGCAGCCCGACGCTGTAGACGTCGAACAGGGTGCCATAGGCGTCGAAGAGGACGGCGCGTGGCTGGGGGGGTGGCTTGGCCATGCCTGCAGTCTATTGAAGACCGCGCTCGCTATTAACTACTGAAACAGCGATGGATTGATGCCAAATTAGTGCATAGTTTCGGGCATGGCGCGGCTCAAGCAGATCGAATCCTTCGTTTCGGTGTCCACCCGCGGCAGCCTCACGGCGGCGGCCCATGCCGAGGGTGTGGCTCCGGCGGTGATCGGCCGGCGCATCGACGCGCTGGAAGAACGCCTGGGCGTGAAGCTTCTGGTGCGTACCACCCGCAAGCTCACACTGACGCATGAAGGCAGCGCCTTCCTCGAGGACTGCCAGCGTTTCCTGGCCGACCTGACGAACGCCGAAGCCAGCGTCAGCGCTGGGGGTGTGAAGGCCAGCGGGCACCTGCGCATCACCGCGCCAGCCGGTTTCGGCCGCCGCCACGTGGCGCCGCTGGTGCCGGCCTTCCTGGCCCAGCACCCCGACGTGAGCCTGTCGCTGAACCTGAGCGACCGCGTCGTCGACATCGTCAACGAAAGCGTCGACTGCGCGGTGCGCGTGGGCGACCTGCCCGACAGCAGCCTGGTCAGCGTGAGGCTGGCCGACAACCGCCGGCTCTGCGTGGCCACGCCCGACTATCTGCAGAAGCACGGCGTGCCTCAGACCCCGGCCGACCTGGCTCGTCACCAGTGCCTGACGCTGAGCAGCGACGCCAGCCAGACCCGCGGATGGGCGTTTTCAGTGGCGGGCGAAGTGACGCACCTGCGCCCCAGCGGTCGGCTCGACTGCAGCGACGGCCAGGTGCTGCACCAATGGTGTCTGCAGGGCCTGGGCATTGCCTGGCGCAGCACCTGGGAAGTGCAGCAGCACGTGCTCCAGGGTCGGCTGCAGGTGGTGCTGGAAGACTTTTCCGCACCGCCCAACGGCATCTATGCGGTGTTTCCGCAGCGCAAGCACCTGCCACTGCGCGTGCGGCTGTGGATCGACTTCATCAAGCACAGCTACGGCGACCCGGCCTACTGGCAACGGGCCGTCGAAAGCTGAAGCCCGACTCAGCCCGGCGGCGTGAAATCGACGCCGGGCCTTCGTCAGGCGTGAAACGCCTTCCGGCGTTTCACGTCCAGACTCAGTTCTTGGCCGGGCCGCCGTCGGCGGTGCACTTCTTGATGTGGCTGGTCTTGGCAGCGCCGGCGAGCTTCTTGTCGGTGGCGCTCTTTTCGCACGCCGCGGCAACCGGGCTGGCCTCGCCAGCGTCCTTCTCGCACTTCTTGACGAAACTCGTCTTGGCGGCGCCGTTGAGCTTTTTCTCGGCAGCCTTGGCTTCGCAGTCGCTGGCAGCGAAGGCGTGGCCGGCGAACAGCGACAGCGACAGGATGGCGGCGGTGATCAGGGTCTTTTTCATGGTGTCCTCGGGCAGGGTTGGCAGATTGCCAGCGGCGATTGCAGCAGAGCGCCAGAGCCGCGGCAATCCATGAACGCGCGGGGTCGGGCGGCGGCCGACCTGCTGGACAAAAAGAAGGGCTACAGAATTCTTCGCGGGTGTGCCATCGCCTCGTGCGCCGCATGCAGCCGCCGCACCAGCACGCGGATGAAGCCCACGTCGAACAGGTGGCGGGCCGACAGCGACAGCTGCTGCATCGTTTCCGGGGTGAAGGCCAAGGTCGTGGCGGGCTGCGACACCAGCAGGTCGGCGGTGTGCACGCGCAGGTCGGGGCTGGGTGCGAGGTAGGCCATTTCGCCGACCGAGGTGCCGGCGCCCAGGCTTGCGACCTTGCTGCCGTCACGGTACACGTCCACCTGGCCCTGCGTGATGATGTGGAAGGCGTTGCCTTCCTCGCCCTTCCTGAACAGCGCCGCGCCGAAGCCATGGCGTTGCCAGTGCGCGCGGCGCACCACTTCCCAGAGCTCGACGTCACCGAAGCCGGCGAAGAATTCCAGCCCCCGCAGCAGCGTGAAACGCTCGGAGTCCAGCACCTCCTGCAGCGGACCGCGCTGCGCCTGCTGCTGCGAGACCAGGGCCGACAGGCCCTGCGAGAACTCGTCCCAGCTCGCCGGGCGATCTTCGCGGCTCTTGGACAGTCCTCGTTCGATCAGGCCCTGCAGCTGCGGCGAGATGCCGTCGCGCAGCTTGGCCAGCGGTGGCGGCGTGGCGTTGTAGATCTGATTCATGATGGCCGGCTGGGTCTGGCCATCGAAGGGTGGCCGGCCGGCCAGCAGGTGGAACATCACTGCCGACAGCGAATAGATGTCGGCCCGGCAGTCCAGCGCGTCGCCGTCCAGCTGCTCGGGCGACATGTAGGCCAGGCTGCCGACGCGGAACACCTGCGTATGGTCGGCGTCGAGGTTGAAGACGCTGCCGAAGTCGGTGATCTTGACTTCGTTGATGCGTTCGCCGTCCAGCGTCACCATCAGGTTGGCCGGCTTCACGTCGCGGTGGATCAGGCCCTGCTTGAACACGTAGCCCAGCGCCATCGCGCACTTGAAGCCGATTTCGATGACGGTGGCCAGCGGCAGCAGCGCGTCGGCACGGCAGAAGCGGCGCAACGTCACGCCCTTGACGTATTCCATGACGAGGTAGGGCGCCACGGGGTCGTCGACGGCGTCGAGGATCTGGACCACGTTCGGGTGGTTCAGCCGGCCCACCAGGGCGGCCTCGGCGGCAAAGAAGCGCTGCTGGAAATGCGTTTCGCGGGCGTCTTCTTCCTGCAGGTTGCGGCGCACGCGCTTGATCGCCACGTCCTGCCCGCGGAAAGGGTCGTAGGCCAGGAAGACTTCGCTTGTCGCACCTTCGCCCAGCCGCGCCTTCACCCGGTACTTGCCGACCATGCCGGGCAATGCCGACGCGGCGGGGCGGGCAGGCGGGGGCAGGGGGGTCAGATCACGGGCAGCCATCCCCCGGATGTTGGCGGCTGGCCGGCGGCTGCGATGGTCCGAACAGCCGGCCGAACCGGTCCTAATCCGCGCTGGGGGGCAAAAAGTAGAATCAGCGCCCATGATCCAAGCCAAGCAGGAATTGCTGCAGGCCCTGGCTGCGGCCCTGGGCGAACTTCCATTGCCCGAGGGCACGGCCCCGCCCGTGGCGGCCTTTGAAAGCCCCAAGCAGGCGGCGCATGGCGACTTCGCCATCACCGCGGCCATGGGCCTGAGCCGGGCGCTCCGCAAGAACCCGCGAGAGGTGGCGCAGGCGCTGGTCGACGCGCTGCAGCGCCAGCCGGCGGTGCAGCGCTGGGTGCAGGCGCTGGAAATCGCCGGCCCGGGCTTCATCAACCTGCGTCTTTCTGCCGCCGCCAAGCAGGCCGTCGTGGCCGAGGTGCTGGCCGCAGCCGACGGTTTTGGCCGGCAGCCCGCCAGCGGCCGCCGCGTGATGGTGGAGTTCGTCAGCGCCAACCCCACCGGCCCGCTGCACGTGGGCCATGGCCGCAATGCGGCGCTGGGCGACTGCATCTGCAACCTGCTGCAAAGCCAGGGCGCCGAGGTGCTGCGCGAGTTCTATTACAACGACGCCGGGGTGCAGATCAACAATCTCGGCATCTCGGTGCAGAAGCGGCTGCAGGGCTGCAAGCCCGGCGACGCCGAATGGCCGGAACAGGCCTACAACGGCGAGTACATCGCCGACATCGCCGCCGACTACCTGGCGGGCAAGACGGTGACGTCCGACGACCGCGCCTTCACCGCCAGTGGCGACGCGGGCGACCTGAACGCGATCACCCAGTTCGCGGTGGCCTTCCTGCGCCACGAACAAGACCTGGACCTGCAGGCCTTCGGCGTGCATTTCGACCATTACTTCCTGGAAAGCAGCCTGTACAGCAGCGGCCGTGTCGAAGACACCGTGCAGCGCCTGGTGGCCAGCGGCAAGACCTTCGAGGAAGGCGGCGCGCTCTGGCTGCGCACCACCGAATACGGCGACGACAAGGACCGCGTGATGCGCAAGTCCGACGGCAGCTACACCTACTTCGTGCCCGACGTCGCCTATCACCTGAACAAGTTCGAGCGTGGCTACACCCAGGTCATCAACGTCCAGGGCACCGACCACCACGGCACCGTGGCCCGCGTGCGCGCCGGGCTGCAGGCCCTCTCTGACACATTCGGCCTGGGCATCCCCGCGGGCTACCCCGACTACGTCCTGTACAAGATGATCGCGGTGATGAAGGGCGGCCAGGAAGTGAAGATGTCCAAGCGCGCAGGTACCTCGGTGTCGGTGCGCGACCTGATCGACTGGACCAGCCGCGACGCCGTGCGCTTCTTCCTCATCAGCCGCAAGGCCGACACCGAGTTCACCTTCGACGTCGACCTGGCGCTGAAGGCCAACGACGAGAACCCCGTGTTCTACGTGCAGTACGCCCATGCCCGCATCTGCTCGGTGCTGGCGGCCTATGGCGGAGAGCGTGATCTCGCGCGCGCCGACCTGAGCGTGCTGGTGGCCCCGACCGAAGCCGCGCTGATGCTGAAGCTGGCTGAATACCCCGCCATGCTGACGCGTGCCGCTGCCGACCTGGCGCCGCACGACGTGGCCTTCTATCTGCGCGACCTGGCTGCGGCCTTTCACCACTACTACGCGGCCGAGCGTTTCCTGGTCGACGACGCGGCGCTGGCGCGTGCACGCATGGCGCTGCTTGCGGCCACTGCGCAGGTGCTGCGCAATGCGCTGGCCGTGCTGGGCGTGGGCGCGCCTGAAGCGATGGCGCGCGAAGCGCCAGCGGCAGAGGAGGTGGCCGCATGAAGCTGCAACCGGGCATGACACGCGGCGGCTTCGGGCTGGGCGTGGTCGTGGGGCTGCTGGTGGGCCTGGCGATGGCGCTGGCGGTGGCGCTGTACATCACGCGCGCGCCGATTCCGTTCGTCAACAAGGTGCCGCCGCGCACCGCCGAGCAGGACAGCGCCGAAGCCGAGCGCAACCGCAACTGGGACCCCAACGCCCCGCTCGGCACGAAGCTGCCGCCACGGCCGGTCGTGGCGGCAGCCTCTGCCGCCGCGGCGGCGAGCGCAAACGCGGGTGTCGATGCGCCAGCGGCCGCGGCTTCCGCGCCAGCCCCGGTGGTGGCCCAGCCGGCAACCCCGGCCGCGGCTTCCGCGGCCAAGCCCGCCGGGCGCGACCCGGCAGCCATCCTGTCGGGCGCCGAAGCTGCCCGGCCCGCTGCCGACCCGTTCATCTACTTCGTCCAGGCCGGCGCGTTCACGCGCACCGAAGACGCCGAACAGCAGCGAGCCCGGCTGGCGATTGCCGGCCATGTGGCGCGCATCACCGAACGTGAACAGGCCGGCCGCACGGTGTACCGGGTGCGCCTGGGGCCATTCCGTACGCGCGAAGATGCAGACGGGCTGCAACTGCGGCTGCAGGAATCGAGCATCGAGTCACAGATCGTCCGCGTCGAGAAGCCCTGAGGCCGAAGTGCCGCCGCAGGCCGGAACTCGGTCGGCGCGGCACGCTCCCACGGCGTTAAGGGCCTGATCGGCCATTTTTCCCCCACACCCGAAAGGAACTTCATGAAGCGGCGCGACTTTTCACTGCAACTGGCCGCCACCGGTCTGGGCCTGGCCATGGCCGGCACCGTGCGCGCCCAGGGCGCGCCGGTGGAAGGCAAGAACTACGTCAAGCTGAGCACGCCGGCGCCGGTGTCCTTGCCCAGCCCCGACAAGAAGGTCGAGGTCGTCGAGTTCTTCGGCTACTGGTGCCCGCATTGCTATGCCTTCGAATCGACGCTGGAAGCCTGGGTCAAGCGCCTGCCCGCTGACGTGGCCTTCCGGCGCGTGCCGGTGGCGTTCAGCGTGCCGCAGCAGGCGCTGCAGAAGGCCTTTTACGCACTGGAAGACATCGGCCAGGCCGGCAACATGCACCGCAAGATCTTCGCGGCCATCCACCAGCAGAATCGGCGCCTGGGCACCGAGTCGGAAATCTTCGAATTCCTGGGCTCGCAGGGTGTGGACATGGCCAAGTTCCGTGAAGCTTTCGGCTCTTTCAGCGCGACCACACGGGCCAGCCGTGCGCGCCAGCTGTCGCAGGACTACAAGATCGACGGTGTGCCTGCGCTCGGTGTGCAGGGCCGGTTCTTCACCTCGGGTTCGCTCAGCGGTGGCAACGACCGCATGGTGCAGGTGGCTGACTTCCTGATCGCCCAGGCCCGCCAAGGCTGATCGAAGCCCCCGAGGGGGAACCGGACGATGACAGTCCCCGCGGACTGTTCATCGCCGGCGAATGCTGGCGGCGTGCCCGCCGCCAGCAGGCCGGCACAGCCGGTTGCGCGGCGCGAAGCCCGGACTGGCTCGCGGGCGAGTGGGGAGTAGTTCCGCCGATCGGGGCGGTTCCACGGACTCGGGGCGCTTTGCGCCGTGGCTTGCAGGCTAGAATGATCTGCAAGTTCCGTGCCGAAATCATGCTGTCGATCCCTTCGCTTTCCTGGCCCTCCCTTGCCCTGGCTGTCTGCCTGGCGGCTGCCGTGCTGCCGGCGCAGGCTGAAAAGGCCGATCGCAACAAGCCGATGGTGCTGGAAGCCGACCGCAGCGGCAGCATGGACCTGCAGCGGCAGGTCTTCGTCTACGACGGCAACGCCGTGATCACCCAGGGCACGATGGTGATGCGGGCCGACCGCGTCGAGGTACGGCAAACCCCCGACGGCTTCTACACCGGCCAGGCCATCGGCTCGCCCGGCAAGCCCGCCACCTGGCGCCAGCGCCGGGACGGTGGCAACGAGTATGTCGAAGGCACCGCCAACCGCATCGACTTCGACGGCCGCGCCGACACGCTGCGCTTCGTCGGTAACAGCGCCGTGCGGCGGTTGCGCGACGGTGTCGTCGCCGACGAGATCACCGGCGGCACCATCGTCTGGGACAACCTGTCTGAGGTCTTCCGCGTCGAGGGGGGTGCCAGCACCGCCGTCAACCCCAGTGGCCGCGTGCGCGCCGTGCTGGCCCCGCGCGCGGACGACGCGGCGTCAGCACCCCCGGCCGCGCCCGCCAGCGGTCTGACCCCCAGCCGCAACCTGGGTGGCGTTTCGACGCCCGCCCCCGCCCCCGCCCCCGCCAGCAAGGCGTCACGCTGATGCAGGCCGCGCCCCTGATGCCGGCGACGCAGACCAGCCTCCTCGAAGCCGAGCACCTGCAGAAGACCTACGGCCAGCGCCGGGTCGTGAAGGACGTGCACCTGGCCGTGGCTGCCGGTGAAGTGGTCGGCCTGCTGGGCCCCAACGGTGCCGGCAAGACCACCATCTTCTACATGGTGGTGGGCCTGGTGCGTGCCGACGCCGGCGAGATCCGCATCGATGGCCGCGCCGTGCAGGACCTACCCATCCACCAGCGTTCGCGGCTCGGGCTGTCGTACCTGCCGCAGGAAGCGTCGATCTTTCGCAAGCTCAACGTGGCTGAGAACATCCGCGCCGTGCTCGAGCTGCAGTTCGGCCCCGACGGCCGTGCGCTGCCGGCCGAGCAGATCAACAGCCTGCTCGAGAGCCTGTTGCGCGATCTCTCGATCGAGAGCCTGCGCGATTCACCGGCGCCTTCGCTGTCGGGCGGTGAACGCCGGCGCGTGGAGATCGCGCGTGCGCTGGCCACCCAGCCGCGCTTCATCCTGCTCGACGAGCCATTCGCGGGAGTCGACCCGATCGCCGTGATGGAGATCCAGCGAATCATCGGCTTCCTGCGCTCGCGCGGCATCGGCGTGCTCATCACCGACCACAACGTGCGCGAGACATTGGGCATCTGCGACCGCGCCTACATCATCAGCGACGGCAGTGTGCTCGCCGAAGGCACCCCCGACGAGATCGTCGCCAACGCCGAGGTCCGCAAGGTCTACCTCGGTGAGAACTTCCGTATGTGAAATGAAGCCCCCAGGCTTGTCGCTACGCTCCTTCGCCACCCCCCGAGGGGGCTCACGCAGCGGCCCGGCAGAGCCGGTTCCGCGCGTGGCCTTGGCTGAACCTTGCCTCGGTAAGCCCGCCGCATGATGAAACCGTCACTGCAAGTCCGCCTGTCGCAGCATCTGGCGCTGACGCCGCAGCTGCAGCAGTCCATTCGCCTGCTGCAGCTGTCGACGCTGGAGCTGCACCAGGAAGTCGAGCAGATGCTCGAGCAGAACCCGTTCCTGGAAACCGACGAGGAAGCCGGGTCCACCGCCTTCGACACGCCCGTCGAACGCGCAGCCGTCGACCGCGTGGCCGAACGTGAAGGCGGCGAAGGCGCCGAGGCCAACGACGGCGGCGAAGCGGTGGCCGAGATCCGCGCCGAGGAATTCGGCGGCACCGAACGCGAAGACTGGGAAAACGGCACCGAAGGCGACGACTTCGACGGCATCCGCGAGACCCCCAGCCTGTCCAGCGGCAGCAGCGGTGGCGACGGTGACGGCGACGAGATGGACGCGCAGGACCGCCGCAGCAGCAGCATCAGCCTGCAGGACCATCTGCGCGAGCAGCTCATGGGCATGCGCCTGGGCGACGAGGACCGCGCGGCGCTGTGGGTGCTGATCGAATCGCTCGACGGCGACGGCTATCTCGCCGACCCGCTGGAAGAGATTGCCGAGCGCCTGGCCGAGATGCTGGACGCCACCGTGGTGCAGGCCGCTGAAGCGGCCGAGCCCGAGGCGCTGATCGACCGCCTGCGCTGCGCCCTGCGCTGGCTGCAGAGCATGGAGCCGCCCGGTATCGGCGCGCGCAGCCTCGGCGAATGCCTGTCGCTGCAACTGCGCATGGGGCCGAAGACACCGGCGCGCCAGGTGGCCTTGCGCATCTGCGACCAATATCTTGAACTGCTCGCGCGCCGCGACATGCGCCGGCTCACTGCCCTCACCGGCGCCAGCGAAGACCTGGTGCGCGAGGCCCACGAGCTCATCAAGGGCTGCGAACCCAAGCCGGGCCGGCCCTTTGCCCAGACCGAGTCGAACGCCATCGTGCCCGACGTCATCGTGCGCAAGACCGGGCGTGGCCTGAGCGTGGTGCTGAACCCCGACGTGATGCCCAAGCTGCGCATCAACGACCTGTATGCCCAGGCCGTGCGCGGCAGCCGCGGCAGCAACGGCCAGCCGGGGCTGGGCTCGCGGCTGCAGGAAGCACGCTGGTTCATGAAGAACATCCAGCAGCGCTTCGACACCATCCTGCGTGTCAGCAAGGCCATCGTCGAACGCCAGAAGAGCTTCTTCAGCCACGGCGCCATCGCGATGAAGCCGCTGGTGCTGCGCGAGATCGCCGACGAGCTGGGCCTGCACGAGAGCACCATCTCGCGCGTGACCACGGCCAAGTACATGGCCACGATCCACGGCACCTTCGAGCTGAAGTACTTCTTCGGCAGCAGCCTGAACACCGACGCCGGCGGCAACGCCAGCAGCACGGCGGTGCGGGCGCTGATCCAGCAACTCGTCAGCGCCGAAGACATCAACAAGCCGCTGTCGGACAGCCAGCTGAGCGAGATGCTCGAAGAACAGGGCATCCAGGTGGCGCGGCGCACCGTGGCCAAGTACCGCGAGGCGCTGAAGATCGCCCCTGCCAGCCTTCGGCGGCAGATGTGATGGCCACCAGCCTGCGGCGGCAGATGTGATGGCCGCCCCCGTCACCCTCTTCCTGCCCTGCGCCAACGGCAGCGAAACCTGGCTTGCCGAAGAAGTGCTGCGCATCACCGGCCGCGCTGGCGAGACCGGCCGCGGCGGCGTCTGGGTGGAAGGCGACGCGCGCACGGCGATGCAGCTGAACCTGGAAAGCCGCATCGCCCAGCGTGTGCTCTGGCCGCTGATCGACGGCCCCTACCGCGACGAACACGACCTGTACGCCCTGGCCCGCCACGTGCCGTGGGGCGAATGGATCACACCGCAGCAGACCCTGCGGGTGGACGTGGTGGCGATGCAGAGCCCGCTGCAGAGCCTGAACTTCAGCGCCTTGCGCATCAAGGACGCCGTGTGCGACGTGCTGCGCGAAGCCACCGGTGAGCGCCCCAGCGTCGATACCCGCCACCCCGACCTGCCGATCATGCTGTTCGTCGGCCCCGAACACGCGATGCTGTACGCCGACACCTCGGGTGACGCCCTCTTCAAGCGCGGCTGGCGCGAAGACACCGGCGAGGCGCCGCTGAAGGAAACCCTGGCCGCCACCATGCTCGCGGCCATCGGCTGGCAGGGCCGGGCCGAGGACGGCCCGCTGCTCGACCCCTGCTGCGGCGCCGGCACCATCGCCATCGAGGCCGCGCAACTGGCCTGCGGCATCGCTGCCGGCAGCCTGCGCCGCTTTGCCTTCGAACGCATGTTGCCTTTCCGGCCGCACCTGAACGCCTGGCGCGAGCTGCAGCGCGAAGCCAAGGCGCGTGTCCATGCACCGCGCGTGCCGGTCTTTGCCGGCGACGTGAGCTTTCGCATGACCGACTTCGCCCAGCGCAACGCCCAGCGTGCCGGCGTCGCCCATGCCATCGATCTGAAGACGGCCGACGCGCTGCAGCGCCTGCCGCCGACGCCACGCGGCACGATCCTGATGAACCCGCCGTATGGCGAACGCATCGCCGCCAAGGGAACGGGCACCGACACCTCGCGTGAAGGCTTCGAGGGCGGCGGCTCGTCGGCCGAATTCTTCGGCGGCCTGGCATCGCACTGGAAGCGAAACTACCCCGGCTGGACGGCCTGGCTGCTGACGCCCGACATGAAGCTGCCCGGCCTGATGCGGCTGAAGGAAAGCCGGCGTGTGCCGCTGCGCAACGGCGCCATCGACTGCCGGCTGTTCCGCTTCGACATGGTCGCCGGCTCGAACAAGCCTGCAGCGAAGGAGCCCGTGCCTTGAAGATCGACTTCGTCTCCGACATCGCCTGCCCCTGGTGTGCGGTGGGCTTGAATGCGCTCGAAGCGGCCTTGCGCGAACTTGAAGGCGAGATCGACGTCGCCATCGAATTCCAGCCCTTCGAGCTGAACCCCGACATGCCGCCCGAGGGCGAAAACGCCGACGCCTACCTGGCGCGCAAGTACGGCCGCCCGCCTGAAGAACGCCAGGCCATCGTGGCCATGCTGAAAAGCCGCGGCGCCGAGGTCGGCTTTGCCTTCGGCGAACGCCTGCAGGTCTGGAACACCTTCGATGCCCACCGCCTGCTGATGTGGGCCTTCGATGAAGACCCGGGTGCGCAGCGGGCGCTGAAACATGCGCTGCTGAAGGCCTACCACGGTGAGGGCCTGAATCCTGGCGACCCCGAACTGCTGGTGGCACTGGCCGCGGCGGTGGGCCTGGACGCCGAACGCGCTGCCGTCATCGTCGGTTCCGACGAATATGCCGAGGCCGTGCGTGAACGTGAACAGCGCTGGCAGGCGCTGGGCATCCAGTCGGTGCCTTCGGTGGTGATCAACGGCCGCCACCTCATCCAGGGCGGCCAGCCGCCCGATGTATTCGTGCGCGCGCTGCGCGAGATCGAAGCGAAAGGCTGAGCCTGCGTTGTTCAGCCGGTCAGCGATACAGCGGCAAGCTGTCCAGCCGCGCCTCGATGTCGGCCAGGACGCGCTGGTAGGGGGGCGAGCCCACCTGGCCGAAGGAGGCTTCGAAATCGGCCTGCTTCAGGAATTCCGGCAGGTCGGCCACCGGCGGCAGCAGGGTCGATTCACTCACGCCGCGGGCCATCCGGTCCTGCAGCAGGGTGGGCTGGTTCGCTGCCAGCTGGCCGAAACGCAGCCCGGCGCGATTGGCCGCCAGGTCGGTGAAGCTGAAGCCGCTGCCACCATGGGCGTCGGCCACTTCCTTGGCCAGGCCGATGGCGTGGGTGAGCGGGTTCGTGCCCTCCATCGCCAGGAAGGCCGACACCAGGAAGTGCTGCGGAAAGTCGCCGCGCCCGGCCAGCTGCACCTGCAGGCGGCGCGGCTGCGGCCAGGTCCGCGCCGCCGGCACCACGCTGCCCAGGCGGCGGCCATTGACATACAGCGCCAGCGTCAGCACCGCAGCGCGGTTCTCCAGCACGGCGTCGTTCGTCAGCGAGCGCTGGCGTGCCAGCTCGAACATCGGGCCCAGCAGCGCCGACATCGGTACCGCCCAGCCCGGCCCGCGCGCAGCGAGCTCCACCAGGCGCGTGTTGTAGGCGCGCAGCCGCTGTTCTTCGGCCGGTGGTGTCAATGCCGCCAGCACACGCTGCGAGGTGTCGCTCTGCCAGATGTAGTCCACCGCCATGCGCTGGTCGGCGAACTGCACCTGCTGCACGACGTCGGGGATCAAGGCCAGGTCGGGCACGGCGCCCAGCCGCGCGGCGGCGGCTTGCACCAGCGGGCGTGCCAGCGCCGTGGGCAGCGGCAGCCGGCCCAGCCGCCACTGCGCCAGCCGGGGCAGCCCGGGGGCCTGCTGCCATTCGGCCTGCAGGTTCAGCCAGCCCGCCAGCGGGCCCCAGCGCCAGGGCAGGCTGGCCGCCAGCCGGGCCTGCTGCGGCTGCATGTGCAGGGCCACGCGCAAACCCAGCAGGCGGTGTGCGGCATGGTTGAGCAGCAGTTCGATGTCACGTTCGGTGACCGTGATCCGCGTCAGCCTGCCGGGCACGCTCCGGCGCGGGTCGTGGCTGCGCGCGACGGCCAGCGCATGGTTGACGTCCTCGAGGCTGATGTCGTTGCGCTCGGGCACGGCCGGCTGGCGGTCGACCGCCAGGGCGAACAGGGTGGCAGTGGCCAGCATCAAGGCCATCAGGCCGCCGGCGGCCCAGCGGGTCCAGGGTTTCATGAGGCAGAGTCTGCCATCGCCGTGGCCCTGCCCATGCCCCGAGCAACTGGGTCCGGCCCCACATAATCAACGGCCATGCTCAATGTTTTCACCCTCGTCAACGGCCGGCTCGTGCAGAGCGAGGTGGGTGCTGCCGCAGGCCTGGACGACGTGCAGCCGGTGTGGGTGGACATGGAAGCCCCCACGCCCGAGGAAAAGGGCTGGATCAGCAGCCGTTTCGGCCTGGTGGTGCCGACCGACGCGGTCGACGACGACCTCGAAGAATCGGCCCGCTTCTACGAGGAAGACAACGGCGAGCTGCATATCCGCTCGGACTTCCTCGTCGACGCCGAACCCGGCGAAGACGGGCGCCCGGCGCGCAACGTGCGCGTGGCCTTCATCCTGCGCGACAAGGTGCTGTTCTCGGTGCATGGTGAAGACCTGCCGGTGTTCCGGCTGCTGCGCCTGCGCGCGCGGCGCACGCCGGCGCTGATCGAAGATGCCAAGGACGTCCTGCTGAAGCTGTACGACGCCGACGCAGAGTTCTCGGCCGATGCGCTGGAAGGCATCTACGACGGACTTGAAAAAGTCAGCGCCCGGGTGCTCAAGCAGGACGTGGACGACCGTGCCGCCGGCGAGATCCTGACCGCCATCGCGCGCGAGGAAGACCTGAACGGCCGCATCCGCCGCAATGTGATGGACACGCGCCGCGCGCTCAGCTTCATGATGCGCAGCCGCATGCTGACGGCCGAGCAGTTCGAGGAAGCGCGCCAGATCCTGCGCGACATCGACAGCCTGGACAGCCACACGGCGTTCCTGTTCGACAAGATCAACTTCCTGATGGACGCCACGGTCGGCTTCATCAACATCAACCAGAACAAGATCATCAAGATCTTCTCGGTGGCCAGCGTGGCGCTGCTGCCGCCGACGCTGATCGCCAGCGTCTACGGCATGAACTTCGAGACCATGCCGGAACTGAAGTGGCAGTACGGCTATGCCTTCGCCATCACGCTGATGGTGGCCTCGGTCGCCGCGCCCTTCGTGTTCTTCCTGCGCAAGGGCTGGCTGCGCTAGTTCTTCGCCGACAGCGCCGCGATCACCGGCGGCAGTGAGGCCAGGGTCCTTGCCTGCGCCTGCGCCTGAGCGTCGGGCAGCTGGCCGGGCTCGGCCTTCCACAACGAACGTTCGAGTGCAGTGGCATGCGCGGCCAGTTCGTCGGCGCCCACGTTGCCGGCGATGCTGCGCAGGTCGTGCGCCAGACGGTGGGCGCGTTCGAGCTGGGCGTCGCGCAGGGCCTGCTCGAAGTGCATCGCCCAGTCGGTCATGAAGACCAGGGCATGTTCGCGCAGACGGGCCTGCAGGGCGGCGTCGCCGCCGGCACGCTGGGCTGCAGCTTCCGAGTCCAGCACCGCACGCAGCGCCGGCCGCGCGATGCTGCCTGCGCCCGCCAGCTGTGGCGCCACCGTCTGCCGCCGCGCCAGCCGTCCGATGGTGCCCACCAGCATGTCGCGGGTGAAGGGCTTGGGCAGATGGTGGTCGCAGCCGGCCTCCAGGCTGGCCTGGACATCGCTCGGGAAGGCGTTGGCCGTGAGGGCGACGACGGGCGTGCGCGGTCGCGCCGCCTGCGCTTCGAGCCGGCGCAGTTCGCGTGTCACGGTCAGCCCGTCCATGCCGGGCATCTGCACGTCGATGAAGGCCAGCGCGAAGTCCCGCCGCTGCAGCATGTCCAGCGCGGCCGGGCCGTTGGCGGCATGTTCCAGCGCCAGCGGCAGGTCCTGGAGCATGGCCCGGAAGATGTAGGCGTTGACCTCGTTGTCCTCGGCCAGCAGCACCGGCAGGGGCGGCCCGGCCAGCACCCAGTCGGGCAAGCGCGGGGCTTCGGCATCGCCCCCGCCTGCGGCGGCACCGATGGCCTGGCCAGCTGCCATCGGCTCTGCCGGTGTCTCCGGCAGTGGCAGGCGCAGCGTGAAGGTGCTGCCCACGCCCGGCGTGCTCTGCACCTGGACCGTGCCACCCATCAAGGCGGCCAGGCTGCGCGTGATCGACAGCCCCAGCCCGGTGCCGCCATAGATGCGCGTGACACTGCCGTCGGCCTGGGCAAACGGCTCGAACACGGTGTCGAGCTTGCTGGCGGCGATGCCGATGCCGGTGTCCACGACATCGAAACACAGCACCCCCGGGGCGTCGGCGGCGGGTCTGACCACCAGCCGGACGGCACCCCGCGGCGTGAACTTGATGGCGTTGCCAAGCAGGTTCATCAGGCCCTGCTCCACACGCAGGCGGTCGCCGCTGACGCGCTCGGGCAGCTGCGGCGCCATCTCCAGCGTCAGCGAGAGGCCCTTGTCCTCGGCGCGCGCGCGCATCAGGCGCACCAACTGTTCCAGCATGTGGCGCAGCTCGAAGGGCGCCGGGTGGATCTCGAGCCGGCCGGCTTCGACCTTGGACAGGTCGAGCAGGTCGTTGATCAATGCATGCAGCGTCTGGCCCGATTCACGGAACACCTGCACGTGCAGGCGCTGCTGCAGGTTCAACGGCGTGGCCGCCAGCAGTTCCGCCACGCCCAGCAATGCGTTCAGCGGCGTGCGGATCTCGTGGCTGACGTTCGCCAGGAACTCGGCCTTGGCCCTGGCGGTGGCGGCCAGGATGTCGAGCTCACGGGCCAGCCGCAGCCGCGCGGCCGACTGCCCGCGCTGGAACAGCCACAGCGCCATGGCCAGGCCCGCGCCCAGGGTCGCCAGCGGCGGCAGCCAGGCGACGGGCTGGTGCCACAGCAGCAGGGCGGCCAACGACACGGCGACCAGCACCAGCAGCGCGGCGCCCGTGCTGGCCGCCTCCAGTGCCGGCTTCACCCGCCCGCGCGCCACCGCCATCCCGGCAGGCACCAGGGCCAGCAGCAGCAGGGCCCCGTTCAGCCACCCGACCTGCGGGCGCAGCTGCTGGCCCTGCTTCAACGCGGTGTAGATCTGTGCCAATACGGCTGTGCCCGTGGCCTGACCCCGCGGCGTCATCACGCTGTCGGCGAGCAGGGCACTGCTGCCGATGAAGACCACGCGGCCGGCCACCGCTGCGCGCAAGGCGGCTTGCTTGCCCTCGCCCATGGCCGCGTCCATGAGTTCGGAGAAGGGGCGACTCTGTGGCCAGTGAACGGGCGCGGGCATCAGCAAGGGGTAGCCGCCGCGGGCATCCAGCAGTGGCGCGGCGGCTCCCGGTTGCAGCAGCCGGTGCAGGACCAGCGGTAGGGCAGCCAATCGCGCCTGGCCGTCCTGGTGCCACAGCGGCAGGCTGCGCAGCAGGCCGTCGCGGTCGACCAGCGGCGTGGTGATCACGCCGAAATGGGGTGACGCGACGCCCTGCCAGACGCTCGCGGCCGGCAAGGCCAGCGCAGGCCAGAACTGCGCCGGCGGTTGCGCCGCCGGCGGCTGCACGGCGGCACCGGCCAGAACCTGGAGAGCGCTTGCCTGGTCGCTGCTGTGCTGCAGTCCGGCGGCGGCCAGCACCACCGGCGCACCCGGGCGCGCGATGGCACGTGCCAGGGCAGCATCGGCCGGGCCGCTGTCGGCAAACACCAGGTCGATGGCGATGGCCTGGGCACCGGCTTCGCGCAGCGCCTCGATGGCCAGTGCGTAGACGTCGCGCTTAAAGGGCCAGCTGCCGAACTGCGGCTGCAGGCGCGACAGCGAGGCGTCGTCGATGTCGAAGATGACGGTGTCTTCGCTCTGCCGGTCAGGCGCGATCAGTTGCAGCTGCAGGTCGTCGGCGGGGCGCCCCAGTTCGCGGCTCAGCGGTGTCACTGTCAGCAGGGCGCCCGCGAGTGCCGCCCCCAGCAGCACAGGCCAGGGCCGGCGGCGGGAACCCGACCTCAGAGCAGCAGCAACAAGGGCAATAGCCACAGCCACCAGTTCGAACGGGGGACCTCGACGATCTGCGCCGCGCCGAAGCTGCCGGTGCGTCCGTCGGGGCCGATGGTGCGCACCCGCACGTGGTATTCGCCGGCTGCGGGTTGCGCCAGCAGCTGTTCGGTCCGCGTGACGCGCTCGTCGACCACGAGCTCGGTGAAGGCCGGGTTGCGCGCAATCTGCACCTGATAGCTGGCACCGGGCAAGCCCGAAGCGCTCCAGCTGACAACCACGCCATCCTTGGTGGCGACCGGCTCCTTCGACGCAGGCGCAGGCGGTGGTGGCACGCGCTCGAAGCGCCGGGCGTCGCCCCAGGGGCCGATGTCGCCGTCGGCGCGCACACTGGCCAGGCGCCAGTACCAGGTGCCCAGTGGCAGCGTCGCGGCCAGAGCGGTGTCGACAAGGTCGTCACGGGCCAGCACCGGCCTGGCGAAATCGGGCGTGGCCGCCACCTGCAGCCGGTAGCGCGCGGCTTCGGGGTTGCGCGCCCAGGCCAGCGGAGTGCTCTCGGTCTCGAGCGTTTCGTCGGCGCGCGGGCGCAACTGGAACGGCGGAACGGGCTGGGTGTCGAGCGTGAAGGCCCGGCTGGCGCTGCGGCCTTCGATGCCCTGGCTGTCAGCCTGACGCACGCGCAGTTCGTAGCGGCCATCGGGCAATTCTTCGGTCCAGCGCGCCAGCGGCTGGTCGACGAAGGCTTCGAGCACGAGTTGCGGCGGGGTACTGGCCAGGTCCAGCACCTGCGCGCGGTAGCGAGCGGGTCCGCTGTCTGTTCCTGTTCCTGTTCCTGTTCCTGTTTCCCAGGCCAGCTGCAGCGGCAGCCGTTCAAACCGTTCGGGCAGCTTGCCGAGCTCGGGCGCTGCCAGCAGGCGCTGTGGCGGGGTGATGCCTTGCGGCGTGGCGGCTGCGCCGAAGCCTGCGTCGACCAGCCGCTGCCCGGCTGCCACGCCGCCGCGTTCGACTTCCACCAGCGTGCGCTGCTCGTCGACGCGGGCGCGGAACTCGGTGCCGCGCACGCCCAGGTTCACGGCCGGTGTGCGCAGTTCGAAGCGCGGGGCGGGGGTCTGCGGTGGCACTTGGGTTTCGGTGCCGCCAGCGTCCAGCTGCAGCTGCGTGCGCACGCTGCGGCCACCGCCCAGGCGCGCGTGGCTGCCCAACCGCAGCCGGCCCTGGGGGCCCAGCTGGGTGCGTGAACCGTCGGCAAAACGCAGTGACAGCGAGGACTGCTCGCCCGTGCCGACGACGTCACCCGCGCGCAGCATGGCAGCCGCCGCCAGCGGCTGGCGGGCCGCGCCAGCGCGTTCGAGCCAGACATCGCCATGGGCATGCAGCACTTCGGCGTCCACCGGCTCGGCGCGCAACAAGGCCAAGGGAATGCGCAGTTCGCTTCCGGGCCGCAGCCGGTAGGGGTTGGCGACGCGGTTCAGGCGCTGGACAAGGCGCCAGTCCGTGCCGGGCTGCAGAAGTTCGTCACGCAGGCCGATCAGCGTGTCGCCGCGCTGGATGACATGGGTCCACATCGGCATGGTGCCTGCTGCGAGCGCTTGGCCGGGCAGGGGCTGCGGCCGGGCCTGGGCGTGCGAAGCCACAGCCAAGGCCATTGCAGTGGCGATGTGAAGCAAGGAATAGGTTCGCCTGCGGGCCAGGCGATCGGCAGTGTCCAATCGCGACTTTCCCAAGAACGACGCCCGGCGCCGAAGTGGCCGCCTCGGGGACGGTGAGGCACCCGTGCGATTGGGCGACTATGCCACGCCCGGCTTTCAGCGCGAGGCTCGCCGCTTCAGCCAGCGCATCAGCCCGCCCACGAGCGGTAGTTTTTGGTACAGCTCCTCGGCCGCGTCCCAGTAGTCGCGGTGCAGGCTGATGCGGCCGTCCTCGGCCAGCACCAGGTGGCTGCTGCCGCGGATGCACTGCTCTGCCGGCCCTAGCCGGGGCAGGTGGAACAGGAAGTCCCAGGTCAGGAAACACTGGTGGCCCTGCACCACCACGTCGTGGATGACGAAGCGCGGGCCCTGCAGCGCCGTGAACATGTGTTCGAAGACGGCGCGGATGGCAGGCACGCCGCGCACTTCGTTGAACGGGTCCTTGAACTGCGCGTTGTCGGTGTAGAGCAGGTCCAGCCGTGCCAAGTCGGCGGGCTTGAGTTGCTCGAACAAATTGCGGATGCGGCGCACCGCGGCTTCGGCATCGGCCTGCTGCATCTACAGCCCCGTGGAGCGGCGCACCGCCGCGAAGTAGGCGGTGTACGGCAGGTGGCGCAGGCCCTTCAGCCAGAGAGTGAAGCGCTTGGGGAAGTGGATCTCGAATTCGCCGCGTTCCCAGCCGCTCACCACGTCACGCGCCGCCTGGGCCGGGGTGATGAGTGCCGGCATCTTGAAGGCGTTCTGGGCCGTCAACGGGGTTTCGACGAAGCCCGGGTTGATGACGGACACGCCCACATGGCTGTCCTCCAGGTCCATGTACAGGGTCTCGGCCAGGTTGATCAGCGCGGCCTTGGTCGGCCCATAGGCCAGCGACTGCGGCAGGCCGCGGAAGCCGGCCACGCTGGACACTAGGCTCAGGTGCGCCGGCTGCCTGGCCCGGCCCTGGGCCAGCAGGGTGGGCAGCACGGCGTCCAGCAGGTACAGCGCGCCGACATAGTTCACCTGCACATGGCGCAGCGCCGTGTCGAGATCGAATTCGGTGGCGCGCATGGGCGTGTAGGTGCCGGCAAAGTAGGCCACCAGGTCGATGCGGCCCTGCCTTTGCACGATGCCGGCGGCGGCGGCGCGCATCGCTTCGCGGTCGGTGGCGTCCAGCGCCAGGGCTTCGCTGCCAGGGTGGGCGGCGGCAAACTCGTCGAGTGCCGCGCGGCTGCGCGCCGACACCACCACGTGCGCCCCCAGGCCATGCAGGCGTTCGGCCACGGCACGGCCGATGCCGGTGGATGCACCCACCAGCCAGACGGTGCGGCCAGCCCAGCTGTCGATGCGCGGATTCAGTGCCATGCAGGCCTTCTGGTTATGCCGAGCCGGGGCCCGAGGAGATGCTCAGTCAATTCTTGTAGAACGATAGCGTCACTTCACCGAGGCGGAATCCGAACTTGCTCATGACCGCCTTGTTCAGCATCACCTTGTCGTCCATCAGGTACATCCAGTCGTCGAACTGCACCTCGACGACCTTGTCGTCGACCGGGAGCTTGAGCGTATAGCGCCAGTTCAGCGCATTGCCCGAGGCCAGGCCGACGGCTTCGCCCAGCACGTCGTCGGCGCGACCGCTCCAGCGGCCGTTGCCCAGGTCGGTCAGGCGCCAGACGCGGCGTTCGGTCTTGCCGTCGCTGTAGGTGAAGCGTTCGTCGAGCGTGCCCTGGTTGCCTTGCCAGGTGCCGGTCATCTGCACCGTGAAGCGGCGCGCGACCTTGCCTGAGCGGTCGGTGAACAGGCCGTGGGCGACGAGCGGGCCGTTGAAATAGGTCTTCAGGTCGAGCACGGGTCTTTCGGCCGCGTAGTCGGCCGGGGTCGGGCCGGCACAGCCGCTGAGGGCCAGGGTGACCGCCAGCGTGGCAGCGGCCAGCAAGGCAAGACGAGGTTTCATGGGGTGGCTTTCATCAAGGGGGGTTCGATGCCGCGGCGGATCCACTGCGTGTAAAGCAGGGCCGCGGCGAGCAGCTTCAGTCCGCAGGGCAGCAGGCAGTAGGCGATGGTCAGGGCCTGCAGGGCGCCGGCATCGCGGGCGCCTGGGGCATAGCCGAACACGCCCAGCAGGGGCAGCGCGATGCCTGCAGCCAGCGCCAGGTTCAGCTTGGTCGCGAAGTTCCACCAGCCGAAGTAGCCGCCTTCCAGGCGTTCGCCATGGCCGGCGCGCTGGATGACACCGGCCAGCAGCGCGCCCGGCAGCGACAGGTCGGCGCCCAGTGCAATGCCGCTGGCGACGCAGACGATGACGAAGCCGGTGACGTCGCCGGCTCCCAGCAGGGTGGCCCAGGCGAAGGTGGCCACTGCCAGCAGCATGCCGCCCAGCCAGGCCGGCGCCAGGCCGAAGCGCGAGACCGCGCGCACCCACAGCGGCATCGACAGCGCGCCGGCGGCAAAGTAGCTGGCCAGGAACAGTGGCTCGAAGCTCGGTGCCTGCAGCCGGTCGCGGATGAAGAACAGCACCAGCGTCGCCGGCACCGCGCTGGCGACACCGTTCACCAGGTAGATCAGCAGCAGCTGCCGGAAGGCCGGTGTGCGCAATGGCTCGGCCATCGACGGCGGCTGCGCCGGCGCCGTGCCGATGCGCGGCTGCGGCGCCCGCGCCAGCAGCGCCAGGCCCAGGGCCAGCACCACGGCGAAGACGATGGTCGTCACCGACAGCCCGGCCACCGACGGCAGCACGCTGGCCACGAGCACGCCCAGCAGCGCCAGCCCTTCGCGCCAGGACACGATGCGTGCCCGCTGGCCTTCGTCGCCGCCCAGGCGCGCGCCCCAGGCCTGGTGCAGCACGGTGAGCACGCTGTAGCTCAGGTAGGTGACCGCCAGCAGCGCCGCGCACCACACCAGCAGCGCCGTGCTGCCCTGCACCGGCGGGAAGAACAGGCCGCGAAAGCCGAAGGCCAGCACCACCGCGGCGGCCGCGGCGAAGGCGAGCAGGCGGCGCACCGACTGCGTGAACCAGCCGTCGACCCAGCGGCCGATCCAGGGGTCGGCCACGGCGTCGAGCAGGCGCGCACCCAGCAGCAACGCGCCCAGCGTGGCCAGCGGGATGCCGAAGGCGCTGGCGTAATGGTTGGGCAGGACGACGTACAGCGGCAGCGCCACGAAGGCCAGCGGCAGGCCCAGCCCGCCGTAGGCCATGCCCTGGGCCCAGCCGCCGCGCCAGGCGGCGGTCATCGCCCGGGGTTGCCTGCGCCGCCCAGCAGGGCGTCGCGCATGGCGGGCTCGCTGGTGCGGGCCGACAGCCAGATGCCGAAGAACCAGCGCGCGAACTCGGGGTCGCGCACTTCGCCCTTGAGCTTGCCGTTGACGAAGAAGCGCGCACCGACGCCCGGCCGCTGCACGCCGGTGATGCGGTCGCCTGCTATGACGTCGGGGAAGACGCGCTTCATCTCGCCCAGCCAGCGTTCGGCGGTGGCCGTGGCGATGTCGCCTTGCCGGCGCATTTCGCTCAACGAGCGCTCGGCGATGGCCGGGCCGTCGAGCTTGCGCAGGTACTGCAGTTCCAGCGCCAGCGGTGACTGGCTCCAGGTGTCGGGGCCGGCGGCCACGCTCGACCACAGCCGTGCGTCGTAGACCTGGAAGCCGAAGACCCGCAGCCGGCCGCTGCCCTGCAGCAGTGCCGCGGGCAGTTCGGCCAGTACCTCAGGCGGCGCAACATTGGCCTGCGCACGCGTGCCAGCCAGTGCCGCACCAGCGGCGGCCAGCAGCACGAGCTGGCGACGACGCAGCCCGGTGGTCACTGGATGACCCTTCGCGCTGCGCGCTGCGGGATGAGCGCTTGGGAACGGCCCGGCGCGCTCATGGCCGGCGCAGCGTGAACTGCATGACGCTGGTGTTGCCGGTTGCAAACGCCGCTTCGCAGTAGGCCAGGTAAAACTCCCAGATACGCATGAAACGCGTGTCGAAGCCCAGCTGCCGCACCTGGCGGTCCTGGGCCATGAAGCTGGCGCGCCAGCGGCGCAGCGTCTCGGCGTAGTCGCTGCCGAAGGCCAGTTCGTTGACCACCTGCAGGCCGGCCTGGGCGGCTTCGGCGCGGAAGGCGGCGGGGCTGGGCAGCAGGCCGCCGGGGAAGATGTACTGCTGGATGAAGTCGGTGCTCTTGACGTAGCGGGCGAACAGGTCGTCGCGGATGGTGATGGTCTGGATGCAGGCACGGCCGCCCGGCTTGAGCTTGTCGCGCAGCGTGGCGAAGAAGCCGGTCCAGTATTCGCGGCCGACGGCCTCGAACATCTCGATCGACGCGATCGCGTCGAAGCCCTCGTCGGGGATGTCGCGGTAGTCCTGCAGGCGCAGGTCGGCGTTCGCGGCCTGGCCCTTGGCCGCCAGCCGTTCCTGTGCCCAGGCGAGCTGTTCGCTGGACAGCGTCACGCCGGTGATCTTCGCGCCGAACTCGACCGTGGCCGCCTCGGCCAGTGCGCCCCAGCCACAGCCGATTTCCAGCACCCGGTCACCGGGCTGCACCAGGCATTCGCGCAGCGCGCGCCGCACCTTGGCGGCCTGTGCCTCGCCCGTGGGGCGCTTCAGGTCGCCTTCGAACAGCGCGCTGGAATAGTTCATCGTCTCGTCCAGCCAGAGCTTGTAGAACGGGTTGCCGATGTCGTAGTGGGCGTGGATGTTCTTGGCCGAGCCGCGGCGTGAATTGCGGTGCAGCAGGTGCTTGACGCGGTAGGCCAGGCTGCCCCACCAGGTGCCGTAGATCACCGACTCGATGGCGTCGCGGTTCGCGATGAACAGTTCGAGCAGGGCCACGAGGTCGGGTGTGGTCCAGTGGCCGGCGATGTAGCTTTCGGCGAAACCGATGTCGCCGGCCTTCAGCGCCGCACTGCAGGTGTCCCAGCTGACGAGGCGCAGCGCGGCGCGACGCCCCCCGGCCTCGGTCTGGCCGAAGTGCACCTGGCTGCCGTCGGGCAGCTGCACGTCGAGCGTGCCGCCGCGGATGTTCCTCAGCAGGCCGAAGACGGCACGGGCCGCAGCCGGTGCCGAAGCGGGTAGGGCGAAGTCGGAAGCGGCGGTGCTGGAAGTGCTGGAGGAAGTCGTCGTCATGGCCGGCAGGTGGGTGCTTGTCGGGTGGGTGGGTGCCGAGGGCGGCGGTTCAGCGCGAGATGAAGGCTTGTGGCGGCGCCGGCTTGCTGAAGAAAGGCACGCGTTTCAGCCACAGTTGGAGAGCATGCCAGTGGATGCGCAAGAGCACACCCAGGGTCATCAGCGGCATGCCGAAGAAGGCGCGGCGCACCGCCGCGCTGTCCAGCGGCTGCAGGCGGCCGCTGACGCTGGTCTGCAGCAGCGCGCCGGCATCGTCGTCGTGGTCGATGCGGGCCACCGTGCGGCTGGCCGTGCGCATGAAGCGGAAGCGATAGCTGCCTTCGACCGCGCAGAAGGGCGACACGTGGAAGACCTTGCGCGCCTGGAGTTCGCGGCCCAGCGCCACGTCGGGCCCGGCCAGCAGGTAGCAATGGCGTTCGCCGAAGGTATTGTTGACCTCGGCAACGATGGCTGCCAGCGCACCGTCGCTGCGGTGGCAGTACCAGAAGCTGACAGGCTTGAAGACGAAGCCCAGCACCCGTGGGTAGCAATGCAGCCAGACTTCGCCGCGCGGCTCCTCGGCGGTGAATACACCCTCGAGCGTGAGCACTTCGTCCAGCCAGGCCAGGGCATCGGCGCGGCCGTCGCCATGGTCGGCGTCGTGAAAGCTGAGCAGGCCGCGGGCATTGCGGCGCAGGGCTGCTTCAGGCCGGCTGCGCAGCGCGCGCATCGGCAGCATCAGGAAATAGGTGGGGTAGGCGAAGGCGTGGTCGCGCGGGCGCAGGCGGCGGTGCCGCACTTCGCCGATGCCGATGAGGGCCTGCGCCGGTGCCGTCATGCTGCTGCCAGCGCAGGGCGGGCTGCCGTGTCTTGCGCCTGCCAGCGCTGCTGCAGGCGGGACACCACGTCCTGGGCCGACATCAGGCCGTCTTCGTGGAAGCCGTAGCGGGTCCAGGCACCACAGAACGACACCGCGGCGCGATCCTGGATGTCGGGCAGGCGGCGTTGCGCGGCGATCGCGGCCTGGTCGAACACGGGGTGGCTGTAGTCCCAGCTGCCATGCACCAGGGCCGGGTCGGGCTCGCGCGCCGGGTCGGGGTTCAGCGAGACGATCACCGGTTGTGTCCAGGGCAAGGGTTGCAGGCGGTTGATCAGGTAGTGCAGGCACACGGCCGCCTGTTCGCGCTGCACCTGGGCGGCGCGGGCGTAGTTCCAGGCGGCCCAGGCCAGCTTGCGGCGGGGCAGCACGCGCGGGTCGGTGTGCAGCACGGCGCGGTTGGGGTGGTAGCGCACGGCGCCGAGCACGGCACGTTCGGCCGGTTCGGCGTCGGTCAGCAGGGCCAGGCTCTGGTCGCTATGACAGGCGAGCACGGCGTGGTCGTAGCGGCTCTCGCCGGCGTCGGTGGCCAGCATGACCGCGGTGCCGCCGTCGACACGCCGCAAGGCGCGCACGGGGGTGTTCAGACGCGCGTCGGGAATACCTGCCAGCAGCTTGTCGACGTAGTGCCTGGCACCGCCGCGCACGGTGTGCCATTGCGGCCGGTCGGCGACCTGGATCAGCCCGTGGTTGTGGCAGAAGCGGATCATGGTGGCGACGGGGAACTGCAGCATCTGGTCGGTGGGGCATGACCAGATGCAGCCGATCATCGGCAGGAAGTAGCCTTCGCGGAAGCGTTGGCCGAAGCGCTCGCGATCCAGGAAGCTGCCGATCGGTTCTGCCAGTTCAGCGTCCAGGCCGCGCTCGGCCAGACCCGTGCACAGCTTGTTGAAGCGCACGATGTCGGCGAGCATGCCCAGGAATTGCGGCTTGAGCAGGTTGCTGCGCTGGGCAAAAACGGTGTTCAGATTGCAGCCACTCCATTCGAGTCCGGGCGCCTGCACCGAGAACGACATTTCCGACGCTGCGGTTTCCACCTCCAGGGCGCGGAACAACTTCACCAGTTCCGGATACGTGCGGTGGTTGAAGACCAGGAACCCGGTGTCCACACCGTGGGTCACGCTGGCGCCCGTCACATCGGGCAGGCTGAGGTCGACGGTGTGGGTATGGCCGCCGAAATAGCTGCCGGCCTCGAGCAGCGTGACCTGCACGCCCGGCAGCCTGGCCAGTGCCTGCGCGCTGGCGAGGCCCGAAATGCCCGAGCCGACGACGACCACGCGCTTCATGCGGGCCTCCGCAGGCTTGGCCTGGTTGGAAAGTCTGCCGCGCAGCGCCCCCGGGCCAAGGAGGGAGAGAGGGAGGAGGAGGGGTAGCGCCCGGGGATTGCAGGCGAACAGGTCGCCCGTCTGCGCGGCAGGGAAATCGTTGCGGGCCGGGCCTGGTTCATGCGCTGTTGCGCGATGTTTGCAGGCGATGTACCCGTTGCCACTGAGACGAAACAGCCGCGCAAAAGTTCCCGCGGGCCGGGCCGCTGGAACAGGCAAGGCGGCGTTCCGGCAGGCTTTGTGCGAAGAGGGTTCAGGGTCGGCATGGCACGGGATGTACG
>JALHPF010000034.1 GCA_022842595.1 Rubrivivax sp. | reverse complement strand
AGCACTGCCTCGACAAACGCCTTCCCCTCCGCCGTCGAGTAGTTGGTACTCAAGGTAACTTCGGCTGGCAGCCGAGACGCAAGCTGATTGTCGTTGTCGCGCAGCTTGGTTGAGCGAGGGATACCGCAAAGAACAAGACAAACGTTGGTTTCGTCTAGCAGTCGCTTCAGAAAGTCACGGACCTCCACTTGATTGGTGAGACGGTTTCCTTCAACCACATGATGCACCTCGTCAAGCATGATGACCAGAACGCGCCTCCGTTTCAGCGCCTGGAAAAGTAGCAAGGCGCGTTCAGTGAACGTTCTTGAGTTTGCGAAGGGGTACTTGAGCTGCAAAAGAAGATCACGGACCAGGGAGTGCATCGTCGGCCCAGGCAGCAGCGGAAGGAACAAGACCGGTTGTTCCGAGTCGAGATCTGACATCGCCTCCACGCGACGCTGAGCCTCAAGCAGTGCTGTGGTCTTGCCCGATCCCGGATCGCCGAACAGCCAGACACCAGATGCGGGCATGCCGTACGCGGAGCTGCGCGCTCCGTTGGCGACCTTGTTCAGAAAAAGCTTGAGCGCGCTCGTCTCATGAAACTGCGCTGAGAGAAGAGCAATCTGTTGGGCAGCCCGCTGCCAATCGCTCGGTGTGAATGGGTCGCCAGAGTTCGTCGGTGTGCTCATGGGGCTTCCTTGGTGGATTTCGATCGATGTGGGTTCAGAAGAGCATCGCTTCGAGGACGGCCTGGTTCGTCGACGGCGTCGAGTCGGCAGGCTTTGCAGGCGCGGCTGTCGGCGATGCGGCAGCTGGCGTCGAGTTGTCGGCGCGCGGCTCGCTGGACTGCTGCATCCGCTCGGACTTCAGCGCGACTGCAGACAGCTTCTTGCCCTCCCGGGCGGCAGCGAGCTCTTGCTTGATACGCCTCTGCAGCCGAAGAAGCGCCGCCAGCCGGATCTTTTCGCGGCGAGCGCGCAGCTCACGACACAAGAGCTGGTGTTCAGGCAACGACAAGCCGTTCGCGTAGCCCGGCCAAGTGCAGTGCGCGGTAATCAGTTCGCCGCTCCGCGGATCCACAACGTGGACCTTGCCCAAGTCCGCAACGTTGAAGTGAACGGTGACCTTGGCGCCAGGCCCAATCCTGCGCACCAACGCTTCGAGATCGTCGCCAACAAACTGCAAGTTCTCCCAGCGGATACCGTCCTGCCCAAGCGTTCGGGTGACCGACATCGAGGTCAGCAGTTCAATCCGGGCCGGATCGCAAGCCACCGCAGGCGGGTGATCTCGCAGCCAGGCCACCATTTCTTCGGTAGGCGTCGCGCGATGTCCGGGCCGCGGGACACCATTGATGACCTCTACAAAGAACTGAACCAAGATCCGGATCAGCGTAGAGAGCGGAACGATCGCTTTCACTTTGGCCTTGTAGGCCCGGAACGAAACGACATCGCTGAAAGATCGACCCGGCAACTCGTTGGCGATGTACTCCAAGATGTAGCCGTGCAATCGCTCCACGAACGGTTTGGCCCAAGGCTTCTTTGTGGGGCAGAACTGAACCGCTGATCCCAGGCCGGTAGCGGCACGGACTACAGCTTCTGCGTCCAGATTCGGGCCTCGATCAGTCACAACAGTGTTGAAGGGACCGGTGTAGGGCCAAGAATTCTCCGGCAAGCCTGCTGACCGAAGCAGTGGTGCCTTATCGCTAAGTAGATTTTTGAAGGTAGCCAACGCGGTGAAGGTACTGACTTCGCCGCACCACAAGAAGAAGCTGGGCACAAAGCCCGTGCCTCGATCCCGAATAGAGCAAAGCCTTGGCATACCCAATGCATGCGAGTAGTCGTCGTTGACAACCATGACGGGGATATAGCAATCGTCCATCTCGCCGACCTCCATTGGGTCAACGTCGGAGTAAGCGCCGCGCGAGACGCGGTGCCGCCGCTTGGCCTCTGCCAGCCCATGACGACGTACCGTCTTCTCAAAGCTTTCCAGACGGCCGATCCGGCGCTCAAAAGTCCGTTGCGACGCAGGTAGCGCTGGAATTTCTCCGTGGTTCTCCTGATCGTCCTCGCGAAGGATCAAGTAGTGCCTGAAGGCTGATGCGATGGATGGCTGTTCGAGCTTGAGGTAATGGTCCTCAATGGCCTTCTCGATGAGAGCCTCGTCTCGTTGGTGTACGACATAGCCACCAACCGGCCTGCCACGCCTATGAGGTGTGCAGGCATAGAGAACATCGCCATGGCGGCGGAATCGCGCTACGAGGCCGCGGAGCTGGCCCAAGGTAATGGGCTTGAACCCTGCCTCTGCGCAGGCAGCATCGATGGTCTCGCAGATCGCCGCGACATCGCTGTCGGTCCGGATATCCAGACCACTGCGCTGGTACGCCATGAAGGCATGGGCGCGACGAGCCTGTTCTGCGCTCTCGAAGGCGGTTAGTCCGATCAGCATCGCCTGATGATTTGATGGCAGAGGTTCTGCACGAGCGATTGATTTGGCGCCGCCAATCGTCTCGACCTTCACGATGCGCCCCGAGTCAGCATCTGCCTTGAAGTCTTTCATGGACCACTTGAAAACTTCACCAGTCTCCAAGTCTTCAAACTGCCACAAACCCTCGGGCGCTGAGTGGAAAACGAGTTCCCGCCCCGCATGGCAGATCACTGTTCCTGAGATGGGTTGAACGAACACTGTGCAATCTCCTTGAATTTCAGACGCTCATGGATTGCGACGAGCGCCTCATGAGGCATCTCCGCAAATCGGCCAGGCTGCCGTGCGAGAACGTAGGCTGCACGCTGGGCGACCATGAACTTGAGCGAGTCCCTTCCAACAGACATGACGCGACCATCCGTCAGCCGGCGCATCCGAAGGCGCGAGCCGATCTCTAGATGAACGAGGTAAATGCCGTTGGGAAAGGCGACGACTAAGCCCACCACGTCGTGATCAGCCGATCCACAACAATCGGCTCGTAGATCACGCCAGGCAGTGACACACGCGACGACACAGTGATCGGATGCGCATGCATGTCAGCCGTCAGGTGCTGCTTTGCAACAGCAGCCCACACCGCTGGCCAGTGCGCACGGTCGACGCGATCAAGCAACTGGGCGAGCCTGACTTCGCATCCGCCGATCTCGTTGAACGCGTCAACCGCGTGGGTGCCCGGCTCGACACTCCAGTAGCGGGAGAGGAGGGAGACATTCCTCTCGAAAGTCCCTTGCCACTGCCATTCCATCAGGCCAAAGCGCAGCCTTCCCTTGCACTGAAGGAATCGCCCGATGTCTTCGTACTTGGCGGCCAGCGCCTTGTTGCGCTGGAGGATGCCCTTCGGCTTCATCTCGAACAGGACTGCGTCACCAGCCTGCAGCTGGCCACGTGCGTCAGGGCTATAAGACCGTTCAACGCCCTGGCTATCGATCCACTTGATGGCGGCCGGCTTCACAACCAAGCCGTGCAGATCGATTGCGAAGCGAAGACCCTCGACGGCGCGGCGTTCGTTCACGCTGTCCGTCTGCCCCCACTGGTCCTTCCCGTGCGGGATGACTCCTGAGTAGCACCAGCCGCGGCTGCGTGCCTCTCTCAACTGCTCTTGCATGCTTCTTCTCCAGACAATAGGTTGACTGGCGGAGGAGCTGGAGCTAAATTTCAGATTCCACCCTGAAGGCTCTCAGCTTTCTCCGATCCATCCCCAGAGGCGTCAGCCTCTGGGGGTCGGTGAGGATCCAAAGTGCGCTAGTCGGCGCCACCCCCTTCCTTGTTCAGGCCAGGGGCGCCACCCTGATGGCGGTTATTGGTCGTCGATGCGAGCCGATTCACCCAGCGCGGCGGCGAGTCGATTGCTGGCCGCAGTAGCGGCTGACGACCTGCCGATCTCACAGGCTGTCGGGCTTACGAGCCCTGGTTGATTCGCCAGATCCCACATCGAGTTGCGGCTTCAGACCGAGGGCCACGGCGATCAAGTGGGCACGCCCGCGCGTGGCCTGGTTGCGGCCGCTGAGCACCGCATAAACCTGCCGTTCGTCGAAGCTGTTCGCGCGCGCCCACCCCGCAACGGTCTCCCCTCGCAAGAAGAAACGCTGCCTGACAGTCTCAAGTGCGGCTGGGGTGATGCGGGTCATGCGGCTTAGTGTGTTGAGCAGAAATGTACGGTAGTTCGTACACTTTGCCAAGGATAAGCAGAGGAAATCTTTAGGTTCTGCAAATTCTCAGAAGTACTTATAAGCGTACACAAATTGTGTAGAGGTCTATACAATGGGGCATGGCTCCCCCAAAGACCTTCAGTGACAGTGCTTCAATGGTGCGACGCGAGATTGGCGAGCGGATCCGCAGCGAGCGCGAACGACTCGGCCTGACACAGCAGGGGCTTGCTGAAAAGCTGGGGGTCCAGCGACAGGCGCTGGTTCTTTACGAGTCGGGTGAACGCACTCCTTCCGCAGACAAGCTTGCGGACCTCGATCGGGCGGGCGGCGACGTTAACTTCGTCGTCACGGGCCGCCGGTCTGGCGAATTGGATGCACCCCATAAACAAGAACTCGAACTGGCGATGTCGACAGTTCTGCTGCTTTGCCGAGGTGCCGAAAGGAAGCCCACAGAAGTCGAGATGCTGCGACTTGCGATTAGCTTGGCGGAGTCCATGCGGCGTGCGGGGCAACCCGGCTACGACGAAGCGATGACCTTTGCGGAACTTCGCAGATCAATCAGTGAGCTGGTAGGTTGAGGCTGGGTGCATGCAGCGCCGAGCTCATGCCACTGCGTTGCAGCGAGTCAGCCGGTCTTCTACCGATGACGTACTTAGCGATGCGCCGGGCCTGTTTTCTCGGCACCGGCGAACGGACGACTAAGTAGCAACGAATGTCCCTGGCTGGCGCCGCCTGGGTTCGGCAGCGGGCTGCACTATGCTCTTCTGCTTACATGTCGACTGTTAGTCGAAGGTCCGACACAGTTCCACGAAAATGATCCCGGCAATCTGCACCTGCTCGCGTCGCGCTGGTACAGAAAGTGGATTGATGTGGGGTAAGGCGTGTCAGAGCTATCGCCACGCCAGACATCTTGAGGTAAGCGCTTGACGGGCACCGCCATCGAGCTGTCCCTACTCCTCACGGTTCAAATCCAGCAGACGGACACAGCGAGTCATGCCACCAGGGAAGGGCCAAACGTGAAGGACGTCTTCGACTTCCGCAACCGTCTCGTCGACGAGTACAGCGCGTTCTCGCGCAGCTTTTCCCGAATTGCCGCAGCGGATCTAGCTTCCCGGGTGGAGGAAGAGTACGCCCGCGGCCGCTACTGGCCAGAGCCGCTCATCCAGATCAACCCGAACTACAAGCGCAGCGGCACGGTTCAAGAGTTGGTCGCCCAGGGCAGCCTGCATTCGGCCTGTGCGGAGCTGTTCAAGACGGGCAAGGTGGAAGGCAAGCCCTCCAACCTTCACCTCTACGTGCACCAGCTGCAGGCGATTGCCAAAGCGCACCAGCAGCAGAGCTACGTCGTGACCACCGGCACCGGGTCGGGCAAGTCACTGTCTTTCTTCATCCCAGTCATCGACCGAATCCTCAAGGCCAAGCAGGCGGACCCGACACCCCGCACCCGCGCGATCGTCATCTACCCGATGAACGCGCTGGCGAACAGCCAGCTCGAAGAACTCGACAAGTTCCTGCACGGGTATCCGGCTGGGCAAGAGCCTTTCAGTGTCAAGCGCTACACCGGCCAAGAGAGCAGCGACGAGCGCAAGGCGATCGCCGACAACCCGCCCGACATCCTGCTCACCAACTTCATGATGTTGGAGCTGATCCTCACGCGCTTCGAAGACATCGATCGCCGCGTCGTCGATCACTGCCGAGGACTGGAGTTCCTGGTGCTGGACGAGCTGCACACATACCGCGGGCGACAGGGTGCGGACGTGGCCATGCTTGTGCGCCGCATTCGAGAACGCCTGCAGGCCGAACAGCTCGTTTGCATCGGCACCTCAGCCACGATGTCCTCCTCCGAGCGGGAAGACGATCGCAACAAGGCCGTCGCCGACGTCGCCAGCCTGCTGTTCGGCACACCGCTTTCGGCGCTGGATGTGATCGGCGAAACCCTTGAGCGGGTCACAAACCCTTCTCGTGACGTTGCCGCCGTCAAGCCACTGCTGCCCGCGGCTTTGAAGAAGACTGAGCACTCGTGGCCCAGCTTCGACGCCTTCAAGGACGACCCCTTGGCGATCTGGGTCGAGCTCAACCTGGGCATCGACCTCCCTGCCGACCAACCACCTCGCCGAGCGAAGCCGATCACCCTCAACGATGCTTCATCGCGCCTGGCCGCTGACGCGGGGTGCCAGGTTGAGGTCGCGAAGGAGGGACTTCGCCGCTTCCTGGTTGCCGCCCACGACATGCGCACGCCGCAGGGCCGGGCACCCTTTGCGTTCAAGCTGCACCAGTTCATCAGCGGTCCAGGCAAAGTGCTGGCCACACTGGAAGCTCCGGGCCAGCGGCACATCACCCTCGACGCCCAGCGGTTCGCCCCCGGGCGCCAGACAGAGGGCACCCGCCTCTACCCCGTCCACTTCTGCCGCGACTGTGGCCAGGAGTACCACCCCGTGTGGCGCTCGGGAAAAGGGGCGCCCAGCTTCGATCCCCGCGAGATCGATGACATCTCTGGCGACGACGATGAGGATGCGCGTTACGGCTTCCTCTGCCCGGTCCGCCCTGGCCTGACCTACAACAGCTGGGAGGACCTGCCCGAGAGCTGGCTCGACCTGACCAAGACCGAGCCAAAGGTCAAGTCCACCTACAAGCACGCCGTGCCGGAGTCCGTCAGCGTCACTCCGCAGGGCGCCACGGGCCCCGGTGGGGCGTACTGGTTCATCCCGGGAAAGTACCGCTTCTGCCTAGGCTGCGGGCTCACGCACGAGGCCTACGGCAAAGACATGAACCGCCTGGCCAGCCTGTCGGGCGAAGGGCGCTCATCGGCGACGACGATGCTGACCCTCAGCGCCGTACGGCAGCTGTTCGAGCTGGGAGAGCCTTCCTCGGACCAGCCAGACCCTCGCAAACTCCTGGGCTTCTCCGACAACCGCCAAGACGCCGCCCTGCAGGCCGGGCACTTCAACGACTTCATCTTCCTGCTGACCCTCCGTTCGGCACTCGTGGCCGCGCTGCAGAAGCAGGGCGGCGTGCTCGACGAGGAGCACTTGGCCGATGCCGTGTTCAAGGCTCTCGGCTTCGACCGCACCGATGCCGGCACGCTCGCGGAGTACCTGAAGACGCCCAGGCTCATGGGCTTGGCCCGCCAAGAAGCCCAGCGCACGCTGCGCTTCATCCTGGGCTACCGCCTGCTTCGAGACCTGCGCCGCGGTTGGCGCTTCAACAATCCCAACCTTGACCAGCTGAACCTGCTGGCCATCCAGTACCGAGGCCTTGACGAGTTCAGCAGCGAAGCGACGCTCTTCGCCGCGAACCCCGTGCTCTCAGCCATGACCCCGGCCCAGCGCACGGAGATGGCCGCCACGGTGTTCAACGCGATGCGGCGCGCTCTGTGCCTGCAGACCCGCTACCTCGACCCGGTCGAACAAGAGCGCGCCAAAACCACCGCATTCCAGTACCTCAGCGAGCGGTGGAACTTCGGCGACGAGAACCTTGAAACGTCGCGTTGGTTGATTCTCAGCAAGCGGCCCGACGACAAAAAGGGCAAGCCCCGGACGGACCTGGTGCCTGGCGGTGCGCGCTCTCGTCTCCTCAAGGAGCTCAAGGCGCTTGCCATGTGGAAGTCGCCCAACCTGCTGGGCAACGTGAAGGGCTGGAAAGACGCGCAGTGGCTGGAGCTGCTGCAACTGTTCCTCATCGGTGCCTCGCATTACGGCTACGCGCAGCGTCACGAGGTCGAGCCCAACCTGATCGGCTGGCGCCTGAACGCTTCGGCCATGGACTGGGTACTGGTCGATACCCCTGAAGTCGAGCAAGAAGGCAAGCACAACCGCTTCTTCCGGCAGCTCTACCTCTCAGTCGCCGCCACCCTCACCCAGCAGCAGCACACGCTTTTCGACTTCGAGGCGCAAGAGCACACCGCCCAAGTTGATGCGGGCCGGCGTCAGCTGCTCGAGCAGCGCTTCCGCTACACCGAAAAGGACCGCAAAGACTGGCTGGAGAACCCCGCCCATGAGGCCCCGCTTGAGCGGTTGCCGGTGATGTTCTGCTCGCCCACCATGGAGCTGGGCGTCGACATCTCGGCCCTCAACACGGTCTACCTGCGCAACGTTCCCCCTACGCCCGCCAACTACGCGCAGCGCAGTGGCCGTGCTGGCCGCTCGGGGCAGCAGGCTCTGGTCATCACCTACTGCGCGGCCTTGAGCCCGCACGACCAGTGGTTCTTCCACCACGCCAACGAGATGGTGCACGGCGTGGTCCGCCCCCCCACGCTCGATCTGGCCAACCGCGACCTCATCGACAGCCATCTGCATGCCGTGTGGCTGGCGGCTGCCCAGGTGCAGCTGGACACCAGCATCGCCCCGCTGCTCGATCTGGAGAAGCCCGACAAGCCGCTCGTTCCCGCCCTCCGAGCCGCGCTGGAGGCGCCCGAGGTCACCCTCCGTGCCACGGAAAGCGGGGAACGCCTCATGCGGCAGATTCGGCCGCTGCTGTCGACCAGCACGTGGTTTACAGACGCCCACGTCGCCGCTGCGATGCAGCAGGCCAGCGCAGAATTCAACGCCGCCTTCGGCCGCTGGCGGGTGATGGTCGACGCCACGCGCAAACAAATGGACATGGCCGACCAGGTGGTGAAGAGCTACACCACCACGCACCAGGAGAAGCAGAACGCCCAGCGCCGCTATGGCGATGCGGCACGACAGTACGCGGTGTTGTTGAAGTCGGGCAACACCCAGAACTCCGACTTCTACACCTATCGCTACCTGGCCAGCCAAGGCTTCCTGCCGGGCTACAACTTCCCGCGCCTGCCACTGATGGCCTGGATTCCGGCCCGTGGGGGCAACCCGGTCAAGGGCAAGGACGATGAAGGCAGCATGGTGAGCCGTCCCCGGTTCCTGGCGCTGTCGGAATTCGGCCCCCGCAGCCTCATCTACCACCAGGGCCGCATGTACCGCGTGGTGCGGGCCAAGCTCAACGTCGGCTCGGCCGATCACGTGTCGGGCAACACCACGCTGGCCACAGTGGCCAGCCGGGTGTGCAGCCAGTGCGGCTACGCCCACATGGGCGGAGAAGACGGCTCCGAGCCCACCGAGAACCTGTGCGAGAACTGCGGCGCACTGCTCACCGACCATGACTGGGTGCGCAACCTCTACCGCATCGAGACGGTGGAGACCGTTCCGGTGGAGCGCATCTCCATCAACGACGAAGACCGCCAGCGCCAGGGCTTCGAGCTGCAGACCACCTACCGTTTCTTGCCAGGTCCGGAAGGCCGGATCGCGCTGCAGACCTCACTGGTGCTGGACACTGGTGGCGACGCGGAGTCTCCGCTCGCCAGCCTGAAGTACGCCCCCGCCGCGCAGATCTGGCGCATCAACCGGGGCTGGCGCCGCCGCAAGAACAAGGAACAGCTTGGCTTCTACATCAACCCCATCACCGGCCAGTGGAGCCGGAAAGACGAACCCGGCGGCAGCGATGACGCTGCAGAGCCGGCGGAGGAGCTGCTCAACAAGGTTCCTAACCAGTCCATCGTCCCCTTCGTTGAGGACCACCGCAACGTTCTGATCCTGGCCCCCGTCAAGCCTCTCGAAGCCCCGGCCATGGCCACGCTTCAGGCGGCGCTCAAGCGCGGCATCGAGCTGGTGTTCCAGATCGAAGAGTCCGAGCTCGTCGCCGAGCCGCTGCCCACCCAGGACGACCGCAAGGCGCTGCTGTTCTACGAAGCCGCCGAGGGCGGAGCCGGTGTACTCACCCGCCTGGCCACGGAGCCCGATGCGCTGGCACAGGTGGCGGCGCAGGCGCTGGAGCTGATGCACCACCGCAAGCCCAGCGGCGCCTGGTCGGTGGAGGGGCTGCCGGATCTTGAGATCAAGCGCAAAGACGGGAGCAGCATCTGCGAGGCGGGCTGCTACCAGTGCCTGCTGTCCTACTTCAACCAGCCAGACCACGAGCACATCAACCGCCGCGACGCCGGCGCCCTGGGCTTGCTGGTCGCCCTGGCCAACGCACGGGTGGCCCCTCAGGCGGCAGAGGTCTCGGCCCCGGCAGCGCCATCGCAGCCCCCAGCCGCCGCTGGAGACGACAAACACGCCCAGTGGCTACTCGCCGTCCGGGCCGCAGGCTGTCGCGCGCCCGACGAGGGCCCACTCGCCGTCCTTGGGGGGCGCGCCCAGGTGGCTGCCCGGTACAAGGCCACCCGCACGCTCGTGGCACTCGAGCCCTTGCACCCCGACGTGGTGTCGGAACTGGCCGATCTGGGCTGGACCGTGCTGAATATGCCGGACCCATCCCAGTGGGCGCAACAATTCAGCACTCACGCCGCCCTGTTCGCCTGATTTCTTCTCCATAAGCTGATGACAACAACCGCTACCGAGTTCCTGCCTGGCAATCTCGTTCGGGCCCGTGGCCGCGAGTGGGTGGTCCAGTCCGACACCCGGCTGGCGGACGGTGCCTCCGCCCTGCGTCTGCGGCCCCTGGGCGGCTCTGACGACGACGTGATCACGCTGCTGCCGGAGCTGGAGGAATTCAGCCCGGTCGAACCGGCCACGTTCGAGAAGCCCAACCCGGCCCAGGCAGGCAACCACGCCGCAGCCCTGCTGCTGCGCGACGCCCTGCGCCTGAAGCTGCGCGCCGGCGCCGGCCCGTTCCGCAGCTTCGGCAACATCGCCGTGGAGCCGCGGGCCTATCAGCTGGTGCCGCTGCTCATGGCGCTGCGGCTGCCCACTGTCCGGTTGCTGATCGGCGACGACGTCGGCATCGGCAAGACCATCGAAGCTTCGCTCATCGTCCGAGAGCTGATGGACCGGGGTGAAATCCAGCGCGTTGCCGTGCTCTGCCCACCCCACCTGGTGGAGCAGTGGCAGGGCGAGCTGCAGCAACGCTTCAACCTGCCCGCCGTGGCACTCACGGCCGCCAGCGCCAGCCGTCTGGAGCGGCAGCTGCCTCACGGCGTGGGCCTGTTCGATCACCACCCCGTGGTGGTGGTCAGCCTGGACTACATCAAGAGCGAACGCCACCGCGAGCACTTCCTCTCCATCGCACCCGAATGCATCGTGGTGGACGAGGCCCACACCTGTTCGGCCAGCGGTGCCGGCAAGCAGCTGCGCTTTGAACTGCTGCAGCGCCTGGCCGCCAACGCCGAGCGCCACCTGCTGCTGCTGACTGCCACGCCGCACTCGGGCGATGAGGTGGCGTTCTTCAACCTGCTCTCGCTGCTCAATCCCATCTTCGCCGAGCTGCAACACCGCACGTCAAGGGATGATCCACTGCGAGAGCAGCTGGCACTGCACTTCGTTCAGCGCCGCCGCAAAGACATCGTCGAGTGGCAAACCGCCACCCAGGATGGCCATGGCTTCCCCCGCCGCATGAAGGCCGAGGTCACCTACCGCCTCAGCGGCGCCTGGGGCAGCTTCTTCGACGAGGTCCAGGCCTACTGCCGTGAGCTGGCCGAAAACGTCGAGCGTTCGGGCGACGCTGGCGGCGCACGGCTGATCTGGTACGCCACGCTGGCCTTGCTGCGCTGCGTGGCGTCATCACCGGCTGCGGCCGCCAAGGCCCTTAACACACGCCTCGAAGGACACCTGGGCCTGGGAGAGGACGGCGACGACAGCGAAGAAGACGCTGCCCTGGCCGACCTGCAAGACGGGGCGGCTGAAGACCTGAGCAGCCTCGACCTGGAACCCGCTGCCCAGCTGCAGGCAGAAGCGGGTGCGCAGCGTCTGCAGGCCCTCATCGCCACGGCCGAGCGCCTCAGCGGCGCAGCCGGCGACCCCAAGCTGGCTGCACTGGTGGCCCACATCGGCGACCTTCTGAAGGACGGCTACGCCCCCGTCGTCTTCTGCCGCTACGTGGCCACCGCCAACTACGTGGCGGCCGAGCTGCGGAAGCACTTCACCAAGGCCATGGTCGATGCCGTGACAGGCGAACTGGTGCCCGAAGAGCGCCGCGAACGCGTCAACCGCATGGGCGAGGCTGACAAGGAAGCCGGCCGTGTCCTGGTAGCCACCGACTGCCTTTCGGAGGGCATCAACCTCCAGCACCTGTTCACCGCTGTCGTGCACTACGACCTGGCCTGGAACCCCACCCGCCACGAGCAGCGGGAAGGCCGTGTCGACCGCTACGGCCAGCGCGCCACCGAGGTGCGCTGCACCATGCTTTACGGGCAGGACAACCCGGTCGATGGCTTCGTGCTCAAGGTCATCCTGCGCAAGGGCGACGCCATCCAGAAGGAACTGGGCGTGCTGGTGCCCATGCCCGAAGACCGCCCCCGCATCAACCAGGCCCTGGTCAAGGCGGCACTGATGCGGCGCAGCACCAACGCCAGCCCGCAGCAAGCCTTCGACTTCGGCGAGCCCGAGCAACTGCTCGCGCCGCTGCAGACCCGCTGGCAAGACGCGCTGGACAAGGCCCGAAGCAACCGCACCGTGTTCGCCCAGCGGGCCATCCGGCCGGCAGAGGTGCTGCCAGAGTGGCACAAGCAGCAAGAGGCGCTGGGCTCGCAGGCCGACGTGCAGCGCTTCCTGGCCAGCGCCTGCGCGCGCCTGAACGCCCCGCTGGAGGCCCACCGCGACCAGCACCGGCTGCACCCCCAACACCTGCCAGAAGCGCTGCGCCTACGCCTGGCCGACGAAGGCCTAGTCCCCGAGGGCAGCAACAAGCCGCTGCTGCTGGACACCACAGAGCTGCACCGCAGCCACCCGCTGGTGAGCGTGCTGGCCGAGTACTTGATCGAAACCTCATTGCAGGGCGAAAGCACCCTGGCCGCCCGCAGCGCAGCCACCGTCACCGCCAGCGTGGACCGTGTCACAACCGTGGTGCTGCTGCGCTTGCGCCACCAGCTGGCCTACCAACGCAAGCAGGTGAGCCACCAGATGTTGGCCGAAGAGTGCGTGGCCCTGGCCATCCGTGGGCGGCAGAACCCCGAGTGGCTGACAGGCCCAGAAGCGGCGCGCCTGCTGGAGAGCACCCCGGCCGGCAACCTGCCGCGCGAAGCGGCCGAACGCGAAGTGACGAAGGCACTTGACGCGCTGCAGGCACAGACCCCGCGGCTCAACGAGCTGGCCAACCAGCGGGCCGACGAGCTGCTGCAAGACCACGAACGCGTGCGCAAGGCCACCGAGCGCCGCGGCGGCGGCCAACACCACGTAAAGGCCTGCCTGCCAGTGGACGTGGTGGGCGTGTACGTGCTGCTGCCGGACGCGGTGTGACGCTGGCGCCTGACAACAAGAACATGAAGACCTCTCGAACCACCGGCCTGAACCTTCCGGCACTGCGCCTGGAAGGCAGCCTGTTCCTGCCCGACATCCTGGAGAAGGCTGCTCTGGGCCAGGGCCGCCTGCAGACCGAAGCCGACTACGGCCTGCCCAAGGGCCTGAAGCTGCGCGACGAAGCCAGCCGCGCCTTCCAGATCGCCAGCGCTCAATGGCGGACGTTCGCAGGCCTGCTGGAACGCTCTGACTTCAACCCGCAGCGAGCCAGCGTCCAGTTCGTGAGCGAGCTGCTGCGCGATGCGCTGGCGTACCCGGCGGTCGCCGCGGTCAGTGGTGTTCCCATCGGCGACCGCACCTACCCCATCACTCACCTCGCACACCCGGCGTCGGCGGCAAAGGCCGCTGGCGCCAAGTCGGTGGCCATCGTCGTGGCGCCGCACAACCAAGGCCTGGACGACCCCGATCCGCGCTTTGCGGTGCAGGGCTCGGGGGCCAAGCGCAAGTCTCCGTTCCAGCTGGCCCAAGAGTTCCTCAACGCCAGCCCAGCGCACGAGTGGGCGCTGGTCAGCAACGGCCGCACCCTGCGCCTGCTGCGAGACGCCGCCACGCTCACCCGGCCCAGCTACCTGGAGGTGGACCTTCAGGACCTGCTGGCGGGACAGCGCTTCGTGGAGTTCCGCAGCGCCTGGCACCTGCTGCAAGCCAGCCGCGCAGGCCTGTTGGACCTGGCCACGGAAGACGCCGCCAAGGCGCCGCCGCCCGTGGCCTGGGCCACCTGGCAACAGGCCGGTCAGGAGGAAGGTACCCGTGTCCGCGAGGGCCTTCGCCGCGGCGTGACCGAGGCCCTCATCACCCTGGGACAAGGCTTCGTTCAGAACCCGGCCAACGATGCCCTGCGCGTGAAGCTGCAGACGGGCGTGCTGAAGCGCGAGGACTACTTCGCCCAACTGCTGCGACTGGTGTACCGCTTCATCTTCCTGTTCACCGTGGAAGAGCGTGGCCTGATCCCCGCAGCGGCTCAACCGGGTGACGACGACGCCACGGTGCAGGCCCGCCACGCCGCCGCCCATCTGTATGCCGAGGGCTATGCCATGGCCCGCCTGCGCGACCTGGCCCTACGTCGGCGCGCCCAGAACCGCCACAACGATCTCTGGCAGGCGGTGCGCATCGTTTTCCGCGGCCTGGGCAAGGGCCAACCGCGACTGGGCCTGCTGGCTCTGGGAGGTTTGTTCGCAGACAGCCAATGCCCCGACCTCGATGACGCTTCGCTGAGCAACGCCGCGCTGCTCGCTGCCATCAAGAGCCTGCGCTGGACCACCACGGCAGGCGGCTCGCTCTCGCCCATCAGCTACCACAACATGGACACCGAGGAACTGGGCAGCGTCTACGAGAGCCTGCTGGAGTTGGTGCCCGAGGTGGACGTGCACACCCGCAGCTTCGGCTTCGTGGGCCTCACCAGCGAAGGCAGCACCGCCGGCAACGAGCGCAAGACCAGCGGCAGCTACTACACGCCCAAGAGCCTGGTGCAAGAGCTCATCCGCAGCGCGCTCGACCCCGTCATCGAAGACCGTATCGCCCAGAACGCCCAGCAACCGGTCGAGGCCTTGCTCTCGCTGAAGGTGGTGGACCCTGCTTGCGGCAGCGGGCACTTCCTGCTGGCCGCGGCACGGCGCATCGCTGAGCGCGTGGCGGCGCTGCGTTCCGCCGACGGCGCCGTCACGCCCCAGGCCTACCGGCATGCCATGCGTGAGGTGGTGGCCCGCTGCATTTTCGGGGTCGACCGCAACCCCATGGCCATCGAGCTGGCGCGCACGGCGCTCTGGATCGAAGGCTTCGAGGAAGGCCGGCCTCTGGGCTTTCTGGACCACCACCTGCAGGTCGGCGACGCACTGCTGGGCCTGACGGATCTGAAGGCACTCGAGCACGGCATCGCCAAGGATGCGTTCAAGGTGCTGTCCGGCGACGACAAGGGCGTGTGTAAAGAGCTCGCCAAGGCCAACAGCGCGGCACTGAAGGACCTGGAGAAGAAGCGTGTGGCCAAGGCCTTTGGCCAACTGGACGTGGTGCACCAGGCCGACAGCGGGCTGGCGGCACTGCAGGCCATCGAGGCAATGCCCGAGGGAGACACTGCTCAGATCGCCGCCAAGGCAGACGCCTACGACGCTTATCTAAGCCAAGCACGCACCGGCCGGTTGGCCCAGGCCGCCGACCAACTGCTCGGCGCCTACCTGATCCCCAAAACCGAAGCAACGGCCGACATCAGCCCCACCACGGCCACTCTCTACCTCACGCTGGTGGGCGAACCGCTGAAGCAGGCTCAGCAGGCTGTCCAGGCGGCCGCGGACGAGGCCTGCGCGAAGGCCCGCGTGCTGCACTGGCCGCTGGCCTTTCCACAGGTGTTCGCAGCAGGCGGCTTCGACTGCGTGCTGGGCAACCCGCCATGGGAGCGCATCAAGCTGCAAGAAGAAGAGTTCTTCGCCACCCGCCACACGGCCATCGCTCAGGCGAAGAACAAGGCCGAGCGCAGCCAGCGCATCCAATGGCTGAGTGAGGGCATGCTGGCGCAGCACCTCTACCCGGGCGACACGTCGCACCATTCGCCGGCTGAGAGTGAAGCGGAGCGGCGCCTGTACGGCGAGTTCATCACCGCCCGGCGCAGCGCTGAAGCCACGAGCTTGTTTGCGCACGTGAACGGTGAGGACGGTGGGCGCTACCCGCTCACGGGCGTAGGCGACGTAAACACCTACGCTCTCTTCGCCGAGACGATTCGACAGATCACCGCTCCAGTTGGCCGCGCAGGCTTCGTAGTCCCGTCTGGCCTTGCCACGGACAACTCGACGAAAGAGTTCTTTGGAAGTCTGATATCGAGCAACGCCCTCCATAGCTTCTTCGAGTTTGAGAACGAAGGGTTTTTCCCAGGCGCAGGCCAGGGTCACATGTTGAGATTCGCGCTTACAACCATCGTCGGCAGCGCGCTACGAGAGGAGCGAGCCAAATTCCTCTTCCACGGAAAAAAGATCGCAGACTTAGCAGATACCGATAGGGTCCTAGCACTTAATCGGTATGACATTCAAACCGTCAATCCAAACACCTTGACTTGCCCTGTCTTCCTTACCAAGGAAGACGCAGATCTCACTAAGAGAATCTACAGCACGACTCCCGTTCTCGTTCGCGAAGGTGATCGCACCTCGCCAAGCGAGAATCCGTGGGGAATTCGGTTTATGGCGATGTTCCATATGTCGTCGGACAGCCATTTGTTCAAATCTCGTGCGGAACTTGTCGAAGAAGGATATGCAAAGGAAGAGGGAAACCAGTTTGCAAAGGGAAAAAGCAGGTATCTACCTCTTTACGAAGCAAAGATGCTGCACCTGTTCCATCATCGCTTTGGGGACTTCGATCTGGCCGATGAAGGATACCGCGCGCACATACTTCCCGATGTCCCAACCGAGCGGCTACGCGATAGCAATTACGTAGTACAGCCGTACTATTGGGTACCAGAAACGCAGGTGATTGAACAATCCGAGTCAGAGATGGGCTTCTTCGCCTTCAGAAGCATCAATAACTCTGCAAATGCGCGCACTTTTTTGGGTACTGTTTTGCCACTCTGCGGCGTTGGCAATAGCGCCGTTGTGATCCGAACAAGGATTACGGGACGCCGCCAAGTTGCACTTTGGGGCTGCTTGTCTTCTATTGTTTTTGAGTATCTCATCAGGCAAAAACTTGGCGGGACAAATATTAATATCTTCATCCTCAAGCAAATGCCAGCCCCGGCTCCTGATCAATTCTCGGATCGGGATATGGATTTCATTTTCCCGCGCTTCATCGAGCTTACATACACTGCAGTCGACTTGGCTCCATGGGCGAGGAGCGTCGGATACGAGGGAGAGCCATTTATATTTGATCCGCCTCGTCGAGCTGTGGTCGCAGCAGAGTTGGATGCCTTCTTCGCAAAAAAGTACGGCTTGAGTCGCAGAGACCTGCACTACATCTTGGAGCCCGAGGCTGTAATGGGATCGGGCTTTCCATCTGAAGCACTAAGCGTGCTGAAGAGCAAGGAAATGAAGGAGTTCGGCGAGTACCGCACTCTTCGCCTCGTGCTGGAAGCTTGGGACAAGCAAACTGCGGGTACACACTGATGCTCACGCACCTCAAGCTCGAGAACTTCAAGATCTGGCGCAGTACGGGTCCTGTGCGGCTGGCGCCGCTGACGTTGCTGCTAGGCACCAACTCGTCGGGCAAATCCAGCCTCATCCAGAGCCTGCTGCTGATGCGGCAGACTGTGAAGGGCAATGACGCCGGCCTGGACCTCAACCTGGGCAACCCGGACGCCGGCGACACGGTGACGATGGGCCAATTCCGCGACCTGCTATGCCGCCACGGCCAAGCAACGGAGACCACTCCCGCCACCCAAGTCGGCGTCGAGTTCCGCTGGCAGCCCCACGGCAGCGAGACGGCCGACACCACGATGTTCTCGGCCCGCTACCGCGCCGGCCCGGCCGGCAGCGCCGAGCTCGAAGCCCTGCGCCTGGGCCAGGAAGGACAGGGGTTCGCCGTGCAGCGACGCAAGGCCGGCATCTATCGACTGTCCCTCGGTAGCCAGGCCAGCCCAGTAGGGCAAAGCGCCGACTTTCGCCCTGAGCGCTCTTTCGCCTTCTCAGCGGCCACGCTGAACAAGCTAAGCAAGACGAAGAAGCTCGGCGCGCGTGTCGAAGAAATCCGACCTGTGGGTCCGGCACTGCTGGACGAGCTGAGCCGCATCATCTACCTGGGCCCGGTGCGCCAGCTGGCCCGCCGAGACTACGTGTGGAGTGGCCGCATGCCCGCCCACATTGGGGATGACGGCGGGCGGGCGGTCGACGTGCTGCTCGCCAGCGGCGTCGCACAGCAGAGAAGGCGCGGCGCGGCCGCCGAGAATGGACGCATCTTCCGTGAGACCGAGCAGTGGTTGAAGACGCTGGAGATTGCTGACGGTCTTCAAGTGCGCGCCCTGGGCAGCTCGGCCCGCTACGAGCTGCTCGTCAAGCACCGCGACGCCCTGGTCAACCTCAAGGACGTAGGCGTTGGCGTCTCGCAGGTGATCCCTGTGGTGGTGGCGGCCCTGTTCGCCAAGCCCGGCCACATCGTCATCGTCGAAGAGCCCGAGAGCCACCTCCACCCACTGGCTCAGGCTAAGCTGGCCGAGCTGCTTGCCAAGGTCAGCGCAGAACGGGGGGTTCAGTTCATTGTGGAGACGCACTCCGAGCACCTGTTCCGCCGCCTGCAAACGCTGATCGCAAAGCAGGAGGTGCAGCCCGAGCAGGCTGCGCTCTACTTCGTTGAGCCCGACGGCCAAGCAGCAAAACTGCGAGAGCTGAAGCTGGACGACTTCGGGCGTTTGACCAACTGGCCCGATAAGTTCTTCGGGGACGCGCTGGGTGAGACCCGCGAGCAAGCGCGGTTGATGTTCGATCGGCAAGCCGCCAAGAAGGCTGCGTCATGAGCCCGCGCTATGTGGTCGACACCAACGTCCTGATCGCGGCCAGCGCCGCAGACCCGACGTACCCGGCTGACATCGACGCCACGCCCCGCGAGCCTGAATGGCGCAAGAAGGTTTGGGAGTGGCTGGACAACTTTCAGGCGTCGGACAGTTTCTTGGTACTCGACGTAGATCAGGAGATCCAGCGCGAGTACGAGAACAAGCTGGGCTTCAACGACTTCGGCATCCAGGTGGTGATGTACAAATGGTCGACGTCGGCGGTAGAGCCGGTCGACCTGGAGCCCGAAGGCACCAGCTACAAGACGCTGCCCAAAGCTGTAGCGGAGGCCATGCATGACCTTGCGGATCACAAGATGGCTGCGGCAGCGTACGTGGCGGTGAACACGGTAGGCCCTTGCCCCATTGCCTTTGCTGGCGACACCGACTGGCATGGCTGGGAGACCGTGCTGGCCGATCACGACATCCGGCTGGAGCCTGTGATCCTCGACTGGTCTCTCGCCAAGTACCACGAGAAGCTGGCGCGCTAAGCTCGCGCCCACGATGGGCGAGTTTTTCCGGTTTCCTCACACCCCGCACCTGGCTTGGCTCGGATCGGCAGAGCCGCGAGACGACAAGGTGCTATCCGCCACGGATGTGGCCGGCTTGCTGCAGGGCGAGGTGGTGGTGGAAGAAAAGCTCGACGGCGCCAACCTTGGCTTCTCGCTGGGCACCGCTGGCGAGCTGCGGGTTCAGAACCGCGGCACCTACCTCACGGCGCCATACGCCGGTCAGTTCGCCCGCTTGCCGGCGTGGCTGGCCATGCACGGCGACGGCATCGCTGAAACGCTGCTGGACCACCACGACTCGCCACTCATCCTCTTCGGCGAATGGTGCGCCGCCCGGCACTCGCTTGCCTACACCCGGCTGCCCGACTGGCTGCTGCTGTTCGACGTATTCGACGCTAGGGCCGGGCGCTTCTGGAGCAGTGCGCGCCGCAACGCCTTGGCTCAGCGCCTCGGCCTGGTCACGGCACCTCAGGTGGCGCACGGCCGGTTTCGCCTGAACGAACTGATCGAAGGCGTGGACACCTGGCGCAGCCGATTCCGCGATGGCCCGTTGGAAGGTGTCGTGGTACGCAAGGAGTCGGTCGACTGGTGCGAACAGCGCGCCAAGCTTGTGCGCGCAGACTTCACCCAGGCGATTAGCGAGCACTGGCGCGGTCGCCAAGTGGAATGGAATCGCCTCGCAACGCCCAGCGGGCACTGAGACACCCTGGAACGTCCACCCAAGATGAACCTGCTGCAGCGCGCGCTGATCGAGAAGGCTGGCCACGACAACGGCTTCGAGAACGTATTGCAGTCGTCGGCCGGTGAATGGCTAAATCTCGGGTCTGCTCGGCATGCGACCACCGTATCGGTGCAAGCGATCGCGGAGGGCTTCGATGCAACGCTGCAGAGCTTCCCGCCCAGCCTGCCAGCCGAGCTGGCCCGCAGCTTTCCTTCGGGCTCCACAGCAGTTGCCTCGGGAGCTACGGCGTACCGGCTGGCAGACGAAGCTGCCTTGGCCCGCTGGCTGAGACGGACCGCGGCACTGGCCCAGGCGCTACCCAACCAGGCGATGAAAGCATTCGAGGCCGACGTCGAGGCGGCGTTGGCAAGCCTGGAGCCTGCTGCGGCCAAGAACACCGAGGTCCAGCGCATGGTGCGTCAGCGAGTGGGGCAGCAAGCCTTCCGCCAAGCCATGCTGGACTACTGGCAGGGCTCGTGTGCCGTCACAGGGCTGGCCCTGCCGCAAGCCCTGAAGGCCAGCCATGCAAAGGCGTGGGCACTGTGCACTGAAGACGCAGAACGGCTGGACGTATTTAACGGCTTTCTGCTCAGCGCCAACCTGGATGCGCTGTTCGACAGCTACCTGGCCAGCTTTACGGACGATGGCACGCTGCTCATCGCGCCCACCGTGCCGTCAGCGGCCCGACAGCAGCTGGGGCTGACGGACAACCTGCAGCTGCGGTGGGTGGCCGGGCAACACCGGCCGTATCTGGCCTTTCACCGGGCGCAGTGCGCGTGGCTCGCCGAGTGAAAGCCAACACTGGCTAAGGTCCTCCAACAAGCTGCGTTGACTTCGGCGAACAGCAGTCGGCATGTGACCGTCATCGACTCGGTGCTCTTGTACAAACGACGACGCTTCTGGAGTGCGATGTAACAGTAAGGCTTGCGGCTCTTCACGCATGCCCGCGCGATGTCTCCCGCCCCTGCCGGGCCAACTCTCGCGCACTGGCCTCGTCCACTGCGAGCGAACCAAAAAGGGACCGCGAGCACCGAAGTCATTTCACAATGCGAAAACAATCGCGGGTTATCTGTCGCAAACCTTTGCCTTTACTGTCGCAAGACAAGCGCTTGCACTGTCGCGAAGCCACCCTATAATCGCTTTGCTAGCACTCACCGAAGTCGAGTGCTAACGATCGGTGGCAGCGGGCATTGCCTTGAAAAGTCACCGATCTGCCCAATGTGAATGAGCACTGACTATCTCAGTTCTCGGCATTCAGCCTCAGTCAAACCCAAGGAGATGATATGAAACTTCGTCCGTTGCACGATCGCGTGATCGTCAAGCGCCTGGAACAGGAAACCAAGACCGCTTCCGGCATCGTCATCCCCGACAACGCCGCCGAAAAGCCTGACCAGGGTGAAGTCCTTGCCGTGGGCCCGGGCAAGCGCAATGACAAGGGCGACTTCATCGCCCTGAACTGCAAGGTCGGTGACCGCGTGCTGTTCGGCAAGTACAGCGGCCAGACCGTCAAGGTCGATGGCGACGAACTGCTCGTGATGCGCGAAGAAGACCTCTTCGCCGTGGTGGAAAAGTAATTTTCCCCGCCCCGCACACCCCCACCTGAATTCGAAAGAGATACGAACATGGCAGCAAAAGAAGTTGTTTTTGGCGGCGACGCCCGCGCCCGCCTCGTCGAAGGCGTGAACATCCTGGCCAACGCGGTCAAGGTCACCCTGGGCCCCAAGGGCCGCAACGTGGTGCTCGAGCGCTCGTTCGGCGCTCCCACCGTCACCAAGGACGGTGTCTCGGTCGCCAAGGAGATCGAGCTCAAGGACAAGCTCCAGAACATGGGCGCGCAGATGGTCAAGGAAGTTGCTTCCAAGACCAGCGACAACGCCGGTGACGGCACCACCACCGCCACCGTGCTGGCCCAGGCCATCGTCCGCGAAGGCTTCAAGTACGTGGCCGCCGGCCTGAACCCGATGGACCTGAAGCGCGGCATCGACAAGGCCGTCACGGCCCTGGTCGAAGAGCTGAAGAAGGCTTCGAAGGCCACCACCACCAGCAAGGAAATCAGCCAGGTCGGCTCGATCTCCGCCAACAGCGACGTGTCCATCGGCGAGATCATCGCCAAGGCCATGGACAAGGTTGGCAAGGAAGGCGTCATCACCGTCGAAGACGGCAAGAGCCTGGACAACGAGCTCGACATCGTCGAGGGCATGCAGTTCGACCGCGGCTACCTGTCGCCGTACTTCATCAACAACCCCGAGAAGCAGAGCGCGCTGCTCGAGAGCCCGTTCGTGCTGCTGTACGACAAGAAGATCAGCAACATCCGCGACCTGCTGCCGGTGCTGGAACAAGTCGCCAAGAGCGGCCGTCCGCTGCTGATCATTGCCGAGGAAGTCGAAGGCGAAGCCCTGGCCACCCTGGTCGTGAACACGATCCGCGGCATCCTGAAGGTCGTCGCCGTCAAGGCACCGGGCTTCGGCGACCGCCGCAAGGCCATGCTGGAAGACATCGCCATCCTGACGGGCGGCAAGGTCATCGCTGAAGAAGTGGGCCTGACGCTCGAGAAGGTCACGCTGGCCGACCTGGGCAGCGCCAAGCGCGTCGAAGTGGGCAAGGAAAACACCACCGTCATCGACGGCGCCGGTGCCGCTGGCGACATCGAAGCCCGCGTCAAGATGATCCGCGTGCAGATCGAGGAAGCCACCAGCGACTACGACCGCGAGAAGCTGCAAGAGCGCGTGGCCAAGCTGGCCGGCGGTGTCGCCGTCATCAAGGTCGGTGCTGCCACCGAAGTCGAGATGAAGGAAAAGAAGGCCCGCGTCGAAGACGCCCTGCACGCCACGCGCGCTGCGGTGGAAGAAGGCATCGTCGCCGGTGGCGGCGTGGCCCTGCTGCGCGCCCGCCAGGCCGTTGGCACCGTCAAGGGTGACAACGCCGACCAGGACGCCGGCATCAAGCTGGTGATGAAGGCCATCGAAGCGCCGCTGCGCGAGATCGTCTACAACGCCGGTGGCGAGCCGAGCGTGGTCGTCAACGCCATCCTGGCCGGCAAGGGCAATTTCGGCTTCAACGCGGCCAACGACACCTACGGCGACATGATCGAAATGGGCATCCTGGACCCGACCAAGGTGACGCGCACTGCCCTGCAGAACGCCGCCTCGGTGGCCAGCCTGATCCTGACGACCGAAGCCATGGTGGCCGAGGCTCCGAAGGAAGAAGCCGCCGGCGGCGGCGGCATGGGCGGCGGCATGGGTGGCATGGGCGGCATGGGCGGCATGGACATGTAATTCCGGCACCCGCTGGCGCCCAGCCGGGCGCCGGCAGCCCTGCAAGACACAAGGCCTGCGTGGTGAACGCAGGCCTTTTTCGTTGATCGGCGTGGCAAAGCCGCGTCGACAATTTGTGCATGCCCGTGACGCCTGTCTCCGAGGACATGCTGCAATTCGTCGACGACGAGATGCTGCGTGCACCGCTCCTTTTCGACCAGCTGGTCGAAGGCACGATGGACCGTGCACAGAAGGAACTGGCCGGCATGTCCTCGTTGCAGCGCACCGGTGTCGCCGAGATGATGCACGCGCTGAAAGTGCGCCGCACCGGCATGGGCGAGCTCTTCATGCGCTCGCTGCGCCAGCAGGTGCAGGCCGAGTTGCAGGGCCAGCCGAGCCCGGCCACCGCCAAGCCCAGCATCCGTGACGCCCGCCCGCAGACGCTTTCCCTGGTGGACGAGGATGAGGTCGCGCTCGACGTCGAGCTGGCCCACGCCATCGAAGGCATCCGCAGCGTTGCTGAATACGAGCTGCGTGAACTGCAGACCTACATCGCCGCGATGAAGGGCGACATGGACGTCACGCGCGATCACAACCCCTTCCGCGCCGAGACCTATGCCCGCGCCACCTGGGCCGCGGCCCAGGGCCTGGCGATGGGCCGCGGCCACCAGGTGGCGTTCATGCGCCACGCCAGCCCGCCGCTGGCCGCACTGCTGCGCCAGGCCTACGCGGCTTCGTGCTCGCGCCTGGAATCGCAGGGCGTCGAACCCGCGGCCTATCGCACGGTGATCCTGCCTTCGGGCGCCCGGCGCAGCCGCGCCATGGACACCACCTTCAGCCCCGACCTGCGCCAAGTGCGGGACACCCTGCCCGCGCCGCTGCAAGCCGAACCCGAACCGCGCGCACCCGCCCGGTCCATGGCCAGTGCCCTGCCGCCGCGGGTCGACCCCCGGTCGCAGGCCCTCGTTGACCGCCTGTTCGGCGCCATCCGCATCGATACGCGCGTACCGCCTGACGTGCTGCAGCTCATCATGCGCCTGCACCCGCCGGCCTTGCGGCTGGCGCAGCTGGAAGGCGAAGGCCTGGCCGACGAGGCCCACCCGCTCTGGGAGTTCGTCAACCGCCTGGCCTATGAAGCGGAAATGATGCCCGACAGCGGCGACCCCGAACGCGCCCAGCTGCTGCGTGTGGCGCAGACCACCATCGCGCAGCTGGCCGGTGAACCGCGCCAGAACGACGCGCTCTACAGCTGGGGCAACGACAAGCTGGCCACCTACCTGCGCCAACGTCTGGAACGCCGCTGCGTCGCCGCGGCCAGCCAGATCGGCGCGCTGCAGAAGCTGGAAGACCGGCTGGTGGCCGGCCAGCCGGTGCCGACCACGATGAACGGCGCGCTCGACGTGCCGCAGCTCGACACCGTGCCGGCCGAGTTGATGCCGGAGAACCTGCCGCAGGAACCGGAAGCGGCTACCCACCGCTGGCTCGACGAACTGCGGCCCGGCGACTGGCTGCGCCTGTTCCTGCAGGGCCGCTGGGTCCAGGCCCAGGTGCTGTGGCCGGGCGAGCGGCGCGAGGTCTGGTTGCTGGGCGATGGCGCTTCCGACGCCACCTGGGCCGTGCGACGGCGTGCGCTGGCGATCCTGCGCGAAGCCAGGCTGCTGAAGCACCTGACCCAGCGCTCGCTGGTGCGCCGTGCCGCCAACCAGGTTCACGACGAAGCGGTGGCGCGCGCGGCCTGAAAACAGAACGCCGGGCCCCGGCCCGACCTTCGCATCAGTGCGCCAGCGCCTCGCGAATCGCTGCCACCACTGTCCCCGGCTGCTCGTGCACGATCCAGTGCGAGGCATCGGCCACGCGCTGCACCTGCAGCTGCGGCACCCAGTGTTCCAGGCCCTGCAGCAGCCCGGGCCGCAGCGCGGCGTCCTGCAGGCCCCATAGCACGCGGGTCGGCACGGTCACGGTCACGGCTTCGTCGGGCAGCGTCAGACTGTGGATGGCCGCATCGGCGCCCAGGGGCGGGCGCAGAGGCGAAGCCCGGTAGTAGTTCAGCGGCCCGCGCAGGCCGTCGCCCGACCAGGCGGCGCGAAACTGCGCGCGCACCGGTTCGGTCAGCCAGGGCGCGGTGCCATCACCGCCGTTGAAGAAGGGCCACAGCCTGGCGAAGTCGTTTTCGGCGAGCAGCCGCTCGGCGTCGGGGCGGCAGAGGAAATTCATGTAAGCACTGGCGGCCTGCTGTTCAGGGCTGTCGCGCAGCTCACGCAGGAAGGTGGCCGGGTGCGGTGAATTGACGATCAGCAGGCGACGCATGAGCTCAGGCCGCTGCGCCGCCAGGTTCCAGGCCAGCGCGCCACCCCAGTCGTGGGCCACCAGCAGGTCCAGCGGCGCGCCCAGGGCCTCGATCACCGCCACCAGGTCGGCCACCAGCGGCTTGGCCCGGTAGGCGGCAAGCTCGGCCGGCGCACTCGACCCGGCGAAGCCGCGCAGGTTCGGCGCCACCGCCGCAACGTCGGGCGCCAGCCGCTGCAGCACCTCGTCCCAGACGAACGCGGCCTCCGGGAAGCCGTGCAGCAGCAGCACCCGCGGCGCGCCGGGGTGCGCGCTGGCGGCGGCTGCGCGGCAGGCCAGCCGGATGCCGTGCGGCAGGTCGAGATCGAAGCCGCGGATCCCCGCTGCGGCGGCTGCGTCGTTCATGCCTTCGCCCACCCGTGAACGACCTCGGCGATGTCGCCCAGGCCATTGCGCGAAAGCGCGGAAAACAGCGTCACGCCGATGTCGGCCGCTTCGGTGGACATCTCGCCCAGCACCGCCTGCGCGTCGACCAGGGCCGCCTGGCCCTCGCGCTTGTTCAGCTTGTCGGCCTTGGTCAGCACGGCCAGAAGCCGCACTTCGCCGTTGGCCACGCGCGGCGCCACCAGGTCGAGCAGGCGGCGGTCGAGGTCGGTGAAGCCCAGGCGCGAGTCGACCATCAGCACCAGGCCGTGCAGGTTGCGGCGGAGCGCCAGGTAGTCGGCCATCACCGCCTGCCAGCGCAACTTGGCTGCGCGCTCGACAGCGGCGTAGCCGTAGCCCGGCAGGTCGGCGAACAAGGCGTCGGGCGCGTCCTTCGGCCCCACCTCGAACAGGTTGATGTGCTGGGTGCGACCGGGCGTGCGCGACGCGAACGCAAGGCGCTTCTGCTGCGCCAGGGCATTGATGGCCGTGGACTTGCCGGCGTTGCTGCGGCCCACGAAAGCGATCTCGGGCAATTCACCAGCCGGCAGCTGGTCCAGCTGGCTGGCGGTGGTCAGGAAGCGTGCCGAATGGCTCCAGGCCAGGGCGGCTTTGGCAGCCGCCGAGACGGTGTGCTTGGGTGACTGCAGGACGGGTTTCATGGTGCATTGTAAAATCACGGGTTTTCCTGGTTCACTGCGCCCTCGGAATCGACGTGCGCTACCAGCCCTGTCCCCACAAAGGCCTCCGAATGACCTTGACCGCGATCACCCTGCGCCGCCGGCGCGCCGTGTCGAAGACCCTTCAGCTCGCGATCGGGGCCCTCGGCGCCGCTTGCGTCGGCCTGATGAGCCTGGGTATGCCGGGCACGGCCCGCGCAGCCAACGCACCGCCAGCACCGTTCAAGGCCGACCTGGCCAAGGGCCAGGCGATCTCGGCCACCTGCCAGGCCTGCCACACCGCCGACGGCAGCCGCGGTGCGCCGGCCAACCCCATCCTGCAAGGCCAGCACCCGGAATACCTGGCCAAGCAGCTGGCCGAATTCAAGGCCGGCAAACGCAAGAACGCCATCATGCAAGGCTTTGCCGCCACGCTGTCGGAAGACGACATGAAACATGTCGCCGCGTTCTACGCCAGCAAGAAGGCGCCGCAGGGCTTCGCCCAGAACAAGGCCACGGTGGCGTTGGGCGAACAGATCTGGCGCGGCGGCATCGTCGCCAAGGGCGTGCCTGCCTGTTCAGGCTGCCACAGCCCGAACGGCGCCGGCATGCCGGCCCAGTACCCGCGCCTGGCCGGCCAGCATGCCGACTACACCGCCCTGCAGCTGGCCAACTTCGCGTCGGGCGTACGCGCCAACAATGCGCAGATGACCACCATCGCCGGCAAGATGAGCGAAGCCGAGATGAAGGCCGTTTCCGACTACGCCGCTGGCCTGCGCTGAACCTTGCCGCCCTGCGGCATGCCCGAAGAGCCGGCCGCGTGCCGGCTTTTTTCATGGCAGCGGCCAGCGGCAGCGTAACAAGGCCCTGCCGCAGCCGACCCAAAGTCGATGCCAGACACTGCCGGCCTGAAACCGCACCAGGAAACTCCATGCACATGCTGAAAGAACGTGGCGACCGCCAGATCCTGCCGTCGGAAATCACTCCGCAGACTGTCTACCGCGACCGCAGGAGGCTGCTGCAAGGCCTGGGTCTGGCCTTGACGGGCACGGCCCTGGCGGGGCCGGCTTCGGCCCAGACGAGCGCCCGGCCGGGCAAGCTGCCGGCCCTGGCCGCCACGCGCAGCCCCTTGCCGGGTGCGCTGACGATGGAAAAGACCACGCCCTACAACGACGCCAGCACCTACAACAACTTCTACGAGTTCGGTACCGACAAGGCCGACCCGGCACGCTACGCCGGCACCCTGAAGCCGCGCCCCTGGACGGTGGCGGTCGAAGGCGAAGTGAAGAAGCCCGGCAACTATGACCTGGACGCGCTGCTCAAGCTCAGCGCCATGGAAGAGCGCATCTACCGGCTGCGCTGCGTCGAAGGCTGGTCGATGGTCATTCCCTGGGTGGGCTGGTCGCTGGCCGAGCTGATCAAGCGGGTGGAACCCACCGGCAATGCGAAATTCGTGCAGTTCGTGACCCTGGCCGACCGTGCGCAGATGCCGGGCCTGAACTCCTCGGTGCTGGAATGGCCCTATGTCGAAGGCCTGCGCATCGACGAAGCGATGCACCCGCTGACCCTGCTGGCCTTCGGCATGTACGGCGAGGTATTGCCCAACCAGAACGGTGCGCCGCTGCGCCTGGTGGTGCCCTGGAAGTACGGCTTCAAGAGCGGCAAGTCGATCGTCAAGATCCGCTTCGTCGACAAGCAGCCCAAGACCAGCTGGGAAGAGGCCGCCGCCAGCGAATACGGCTTCTATTCGAACGTCAATCCGAAGGTCGACCACCCGCGCTGGAGCCAGGCCACCGAACGCCGCATCGGCGAGGACGGCCTGTTCACGAAGAAGCGGCCGACGCTGATGTTCAACGGCTACGAGGCGCAGGTGGGCCAGCTTTACGCCGGCATGGACCTGAAGAAGTTCTACTGAAGTGAACCCCTCCCGCTGGCTGCTGCACCCGGCAGCCAAGCCGCTGCTGTTCGTGTCGTGCCTGCTGCCGTTTGGCTGGCTGTTCTACGGCGCTGCGGCGAACCAGCTGGGTGCGAACCCGGCCGAGGCCCTGATCCGCAGCACCGGCGACTGGACGCTGCGCTTCCTGTGCATCACCTTGGCCGTTTCACCGCTGCGTCAGGCCACCGGCTGGCACGCGCTGGCGCGCTGGCGGCGCATGCTGGGCCTGTTCAGCTTCTTTTATGCGCTGCTGCACTTCACCGCCTTTGCCTGGCTCGACATGGGGCTGGACCTCGCCGCGATCCTGGCCGACATCCCGAAGCGCCCGTTCATCCTGGTGGGCAGCCTGGCGCTGCTGCTGATGCTGCCACTGGCCGCGACCTCGTTCAACCGCGCCATCAAGGCGCTGGGCGCTGCGCGCTGGCAGGCGCTGCACCGGCTGGTCTACGCCAGCGTGCTGCTCGGGCTGCTGCACTTCTTCTGGATGCGTTCTGGCAAGAACGACTTCGGCGAAGTCGCGATCTACGCCGTGGTGATCGCCGCGCTGCTGGGCTGGCGGCTGTGGCGCCGGCTGCGTGCGCCAAGTCGCACCTGACCCGTGCAAGTGAAGGTGTCCCCCGCACCTGCGGGGACGCACTGGGGCAAACCCGAGCTTAGGATGAAGCGAACTCCAGCAAAGGCGCGTCCATGTCCAGCCTGCACCCCGGTGACACCGAATTGCGCGACGCCATGCGCCTGGCCAGTGCCCGGCTCGACGAGGCCGAAGCACGGTCCGAGCCCTCCGAGATGGTGCATGCCCTGACGCAAGTGGCGCGCTGCTACCGCGGCCTGCAGATGCTGCCCAGCGCCGAGGCCTGCCTGCTGCAGGCGCTGTGCTGGAGCCGGCTCACGGGTTCGATCGACGGCATCGTCGACCTGGTCTGCGAGCTCAGCGAAACCACCGTGGCCCTGGCCGCGCAGGCGCAGCCCACCGACCCGGCACGCGCCCGAGCCGCCCGCGAACGCGCTCGCGACCACGCCTTCGAAGCCAGCACCCTGGCCGGCCGCGTGGCCGACTCGAGCTGGGAAGTGCAGGTGCTGCTGCGCATCAGCGACGTGCTCGACCGCTGCGGCGACCGCGACGACGCCGTGCAGCTGCAGACGCGGGCGCTGCGGCTGATGTCCGGCGTGACCGCCAGCGAGATCGGCGACCCGGCGCTGCTGCCCGGGCTGGGCCGACTGGCCGACAGCTGACGCAGCCAGTCGGTCCATCGGCCGCGCGGATACCCAGCCAGTCAGCCCTCGATCCCCGCCACCCTGGCGAGGGGCCGCGTCACTTTTTCGCCGAGGCCACCGCCTTTTCATAGGCAGTGTGCAGCTCCTTGCCGGCGTTGCTGAAGCCCTCCTTGGTCGCATCCCACGCGTTGCCGGTGGCCTTGCCCAGCTTATCCAGTTGCGCCTGGGCTTCCTTCTTCTTCGCCTGAAGCTCGGCCATGTTCTTCTCGTGTTCGGCCTTGACCTCGCCGGTCGAGGCCTTGGCCTGCTTGGACAGCTCGGCGATCTTCTTGTCCGTGGCCGCCATCAGCTTCTTGCCTTCGGCCACGGCCTCGTTCTTCTGCTGGTGCGTGTAGGCCTTGAACTTTTCCCAGGCCCCGGGCCCTTGTGGGTCGTCAGCGGCCCCGCTGCCCAGGCTGGTGGCCAGCAGCAGCGCGACGGCTGCCATGCGCTTGAGGTTGATCATCTCTCACTGCTCCTGTGTCTGGACGTGCCGCCGTTGGCGGCGCGCCCGGCTGTCGGCCCATTGACGGAGGGCCGGGACCCGTTCACTCCATGCCGACACTCGCCTCGGTGCGGAAGAACTGCTCGCTGCGGCGGTTCGTCTCCAGCCGGTGTTCCTTGCGTGCGTCGTCGGTGGCGTCGAAGTCGATGCGCGCGGCCAGCACGGCGCGGCAGGTCATGTAGGCCTTGGCCTTGGGCTCAGTGATGTCGTCGAGAAAGTCGTTGGCCACGGCCACGAGGGCGGCCTTGCGCCGGAACAGGTCGACGTGAGCCGGATAGTCGGCAGCTTGCTCGGCCATGAGCGCGGTGGCACAGGCGGCGAATTCGAGCGATCCGCAGCCCGCCGGTAGCCTGACAGGCGGCAACTGCAGGCCGCTGGCCTTGACCGCCGCATCGGCCTCCAGCAGCGTCTGCAGCATGCCGTCCTGGTAGCTGTTGGCATGCGCGTACAGCGGCTTCTCGCAGCTTTCGCACACGGGTGCCAGCGCCGACACCAGCCATTCCACCAGAGTGCCGCGCGCGGCGCGCTGCTTGCGTACGACTTCGGCGTCGCCGGCTTTGACGGCCTCGACGGAGAAGTCCTTGTTCGCGCAGGTTTCGGCTTCCCAGGCAGCCAGCAGGTCGTCGTAGCTGGCATGGGGCTTGTCGCCGCGCGGCATCAGGTCGCCGCGAACGAGCAGCCGTTTCGCCCGGGCATCGTAGGCAAAACTGATGCGGCGGTAGGCGATCGGCCAGTCCGACAGCGAGCTGACGTTCAGCTCCAGCAGCGGCCGGCGGGCCAGCGCGCGGTGCACCGCCCAGAAGCCGCCGTGCGTATGCGCCGAGATGTAGACCAGCGGGTGGTCCAGGCGTGCCATCGTGCTGCGCAGCAGGGTGCGGGTGGGCAGGCCCAGCGACTGCCAGTTGTGGTGCCCGGCAAAGACGACGATGGCGCGCTGTTGTTGTGCTTCGGCCACCCAGCGGTTGACGACCTCGAGCTGGTCAGGGTGGATGTGCCCCTGGCTGCCCGGGCTGCGGCCGCGCAGCACGTCCCAGGTGCCGACGAGTGCGCCCGCCTGGTTGGTGTCGAGCGCGATGACGATGACGTCGCGGTCGGCGCCGGGTGCCCGCGGCAACTTCAGGCGCTGCAGCAGGAAGGAGTCGGCGTAGCGGAAGCCTTCGAGCAGGTTGGCCTCGATGGCCGACAGGAACGCCTGGCGCTGCGGGTTGCGCCAGCTGACGCGGTGGCTGTCGTCGCCGGGCGCCGCCTGCAGCCCGGCACCTGCGGGCTGCAGCCTGGCCTGCTCGCCCAGGTAGTGGTTGATGAAGTCGCGCTTGCTGAAGGCCTCGCGCGGGCTCTTGTGGCGCGTGTCTTCTGGCGCCGCCCCGCGCCGGCAGGCCTTGTTCCACTGCGACGCCCCGGTGTCGAGCACGGCTTCGAGCACGTTGTAGCCGTAGATGCCGAACATCAGCCCGTCGTGGTTGCCCGGCAGGATGGCGCCCGGGCGGCCGGTGGCCCGGAAGATCTTGCTCATGCGGGCGGCCTCGGTGCGGCACGACAGGTCCATGACGTCGCCGAGATGGACGTAGGGCTCGTCCGGAAAGCGCTGCAGCGCCCACTCCATCGTCCGGCGGCCGAACAGGGGCAGTTCGGGCGGGCGCTGCGTCACCTCGACATAGGCGTCGACCGCGCTGTCGTTGTCGTGCAGCGGGTAGCCGGTGGACAGATGCTCCTGGGTGTCGCCGATGGCGACGAAGGGTGTCGTCAGCTCGACATAGGCCGCAGCCGGCTCGGGCCCCGGGCCTTCCTGCGGCACGAAGCCGGCACAGCCGGACAAGACCAGCACGGCCAGTGCAGCGCCCGCGCCCCATGGCAGGCCGCCTGGAAATCGACGCCATGCCTGCATGCCGCCCACCTTCAGTAGTAGCTGGCCGGGGCCAGCTTGAAGAGCAGGTTCTGCACACGCTGCCAGAAGCTGCGCGCGGGCTGGCTGCTGCGCTCGCCTGCGCTGCTGGTCCAGCGCAGGCCACCGGCCGCACCGCGGCTGACCAGCCAGCTGTTGGCCGCGTCCATGTCGCGGTCCATGCGCCGGGCCAGGTTCGCGGCCAGCGCCGCGCTGTCGATGACGACGCCCATCTCGGAATTGAAGACCTCGGAGCGAGGGTCGAGGTTCATCGAACCGATGAAGCTGCGCTGCCGGTCGATGACCATGGCCTTGGTGTGCAGGCCGACGAAGCCCGAGCGCACCGGCGGCGTGTCCACCAGCTCGGCCTGGATGGCGGCGTCGGCACGCAGTTCGTGCAGCCTGGCACCGGCATCGACGATGGGCCCGCGCCAGCGTTCGTAGTGCGAATTGACGGCCGGCACATCGTGTGAAGCCAGCGAATTGGTGAGGATGCGCACCTTCACCCCGCGCCCGGCGAGTTCGCGCAGGTCGCTGATGAAAGCCTCGTCGGGGATGATGTAGGCGTTCGTGATCAGCACTTCGCTGCGCGCCGAACGCATCAGCGCGCGAAAGGCCTCGGGCATGTGGTTGCGCGACTGCGCGGCACGCGAAGGCGCGTCGGTGTGCACGGCGCTGCGGCCGAAGGCCATGGCTGCGGGCAGTTCGTCGATGCTGCGCGCCCGGCGTTCGGCATCCGCCAGGAAGGCCTGCAGCGCCGGGTGTGCCGCCGCCTCGGGCGGCAATTCGATCGCCTGCGGCGACAGAGGCGCCATCTCCGGCCCGGCCGCAGGCGGAATGCGGCGCACCCAGTCGCTGTTCCAGTAGCGGTCGAACACGGTGCTGGCCTGCCGCGCCACCGGGCCCACGCCCAGCACGTCGAGATCGTGGAAGTTGAATTCCGGGTCCAGGCCCATGTACTCGTCGCCGATGTTGCGCCCGCCAATGACCACCGCGCGGTTGTCCACCACCATCTGCTTGTTGTGCATGCGCCGGTTCAGGCGCGTGAAGTCGGTCGCGCCTTCGACGACGCGGCCGGCCCAGTCGCGCGCATGCCAGCCGTTGAACACGCGGACTTCGATCTGTGGGTGGCGGTCGACCCGCGCCAGCAGCGCGTCGCGCAGTTCCGGGCTGGCCATGCGGCGCAGCATGGTGCTCAGATCGTCGAGCAGGATGCGCACGCGCACACCGCGGTCGGCCGCCGCGACCACACGCGACAGCAGCAGCTGGCCCGAGACATCGCCGAACCACACGTAGTACTGCAGGTCGATCGTGTGGCGGGCGTTGTCGATCAGCGCCACGCGCCAGACCAGCCCGTCGGCGTTGCGTTCAAGCAGCTTGAAGCCGGAAACATCAGTGCCTTGCGCCGCAGCGATGCGCCGCTCGACCGCGGCAAACGGCCCGGCCTGGTGCGGGGCCTGGGCCAGGCTGGGAGGCGCCCGCTCGGCTGGCAGGCGGCTGGCACACCCCGTCAGGACGGCTGCCAGCAGCAGGCATCCGGCACGCCACCATCGAATTCCGCCGGGGCTCATCGACAGCGTGCCCCGCCGCGCCCCGCCCCTGGCCTGATCGCCGCCCTTCGCGCCACATGCTTCAGATTTCATCCCAGATTCGGAGTAAACCCGTCGGACGGCATTGCCGCTATCCTAAAAGCGAACCGCTCGCGCACGCCGATCACGCTGCCGGCTGAACAGCGAATTGACCGCTTTCCCGCCACCACCGCTTGAACGCCACCGCCCGCCACCCGTTGCCACCGCCGCCCTGGGCATTTCGCTTTCGCTCCAATGACCTGGGTGAGATCCGGGCGTTCGGCGGCGGCAACGACATTCCGCAGTCGCGCGTGGCCCGGCAGTCCAAGGCGCTGGGCTTCGATTTCTATCGCGTTCACGGCGTGCGTGCGGCCGTGGGCTGTTCCCAGGTGGCGGCAGCGCAGACCGTGCGCGGCAGGGTGGGCAACCCCGTGCTGCACCTGGTCACGCCCACCGGCAGCGTCTACCGTGTCGGTCGCCGGGCGTGCACGCCCACCAGCCAGGCAACGGCGGTCTTCGTGGCCCCAGGCTGGGACTTCAGCCGATCGAGCCCGCCCGGCACGGTACTGGCGATCCAGATCGACCAGGCTGCGCTGCTCGACGAGCTGACATCGCGGCAGCCCAGGGCCAGCGGCTGCTGGGCGCTGCGCATCGAATCCATGGTCCTGGCAGCAGCCGAACGAGCGCAGCTGATGGCGGCCACGGCCGACCTGCTGCTGGCCACGCGCCCCGACACCGCCGCCAGCCATGCCGCCCACGTCGAAAACCGCCTGATCGCCCAGGTGGCGGACCTGGTCTTGCGCAGCACGGCGGCGGCAGCGGCAGGTCAGCTATCCCTGGCCCGTGTCAACGACCTCGAAGGCTGGATCGAGGCCCACCTGGACGAGCCCCTCAGCCTGGGCCGGCTGTGCCAGGTGGCGGGTGTGGGCGCTCGTTGCCTGCAGAAGGCCTTCGAGTCGGGGCGCGGCATGTCGCCGATGCGATTCGTCACCGAGCGGCGGCTGGCCACCGCCTATGCCCGGCTGAGCCATGGCGAGCCCGGCACCAGTGTCACCCGCGTCGCGGCCGATCTGGGTTTCGAGCATCTGGGCCGCTTCGCCCAGCAATACCGCCAGGCCATTGGCGAGACACCGTCGCAGACCCTGGCCGCCCGCGGGCCCGACTGGGCGCCGGCACCTGCATTCCAGTTGTAGTGGCACCAGGTCGGTGCGGCCTGCGTGCGTTTTTCGGATAGCGGCCACTTCGGCGAACTGATCGAATCTGCGGCATCGGGCTGGCATCTTCCAGCACCAGCCAGCGCTGGCCGACACGGCCACACGGCCAGTGCGCCTTCGCAGGACAACCGACGTGAAACCCTTGACTGCTGCGTTCAGAACCTTCGGCGGCCTCGGCGCCCTCCGCACCTCAGCCCTGGCCCTGGCGTTCATGCCGGCCGCTGCCTGGGCCCAGTCGCCGGCGTTACCAGCAGCGGCCAGCGCGTCGCCGCCGGCAGACATCGCCACCCTGCTGCAGAACGCCAAGCGCCTGGGCACCGGCCGCGTCTCGGCCTGGCGGCTGGGGGCCAATACGCTCGTGGCGCTGCCGGCCGGCGCCATCGGCAAGCCGCTGCTGTGGTATTCGGAAGTGGTGCGCGTGCCCGCCGGCGCCGTCACCGCCGACAGGGGCCTGCAGGTCAGCAGCCTGCTGGCCCGCTTCGAGCGGGTGGACAACATCGTCCATGTGCGCGACCTGAGCACGACGCAGCGGCGCCGCGCCGGCGCCGCGCAGGGTGACGCCGCGCCGCCGGCCAACCCGTCCACCGGCGTCCCCGGCGCAGCGTCCCGTGACCCGAAGGTGCGGCCGATCGACGTGGCGCTGAGCAGTTCGGAAACCGGCGCCTTGATCGCCAGCTTCCCGATCGTCGGCATCCTGCCCGATGGCGCCCTGGTGCTCGACGTCACGGCCACCTTCTCCAGCGACATCGCCGCTGCCACCGGCCGAACCGTCCTTGCCAAGGTGGGCGCGGTGGCTGCGGCGGTGGACCCGAGCAAGTCGTACATCGATGGCGTGCACGTGCGCCGCGACGCCCTGAACGTGCGCTCGCACGTCACCTTCCTTGCGGGGCTGCAGGCCGACCCGGGTGCGGGGCTGCAGCCGGTGTCCGTGGTGCTGGGCCATTCGATCGTGTTCCTGCCCGACAAGCCGATGGCTGCCCGCGCGGCCGACCCGCGCGTGGGCTTCTTCACCAACGAATACACCGAATTCGAGTCGGAACGGGGCACTGCGCAGGACAGCCGGGCGGTGATCGGGCGCTTCCGGCTGGAAAAGGCCAACCCGGCGGCGGCGGTCAGCGACCCCGTCAAGCCCATCACCTACTACCTTGGCCGCGGCATGCCCGACCGCTGGAAGCCCTACATCACCGCCGGCGTGCTGCAGTGGTTGCCGGCGTTCGAGGCCGCCGGCTTCAGCAACGCCATCCGCGTGCTCGACGCCCCCACGCCCGAACAGGACCCGGATTGGTCGCCCGAAGACGTGACGATCAACGTCATCCGCTGGGTGCCCCAGGAAAACGTCAACGCGATGGGCCCCCGCGTCAGCGACCCGCGCTCGGGCGAGACGCTGTCGGCCCACATCCAGGTGTGGCCCGCGGTCATCGACGGCTTCGGCCAGTACTACTGGAGCCTGTTCGGCGGCTCGGGCATCGACGCCGGGGCCGCCCGGCTGCCTCTGTCCACCGAGAAGTCGGGCGCGCTGCTGAGCTACGTCGTCGCCCATGAGGTCGGCCATACGCTCGGGCTGATGCACAACCAGATCGCGTCGACCGCTCACTCGGTGGCGCAGATGCGCCAGGCCGACTTTGCCAACCGCCACGGGCCCAACAGTTCGATCATGGCTTACGGCCGCTTCAACCAGGTGGCGCAGCCTGGCGACGGCATCACCCAGCTCTGGAGCGTGATCGGCCCCTACGACATGGCGGCCATCCGCTACGGCTACGGCTCGTTCGGCACCGACCCCGCCAGCGAACGGCGTGAACTCGCGGCGTTTGCCGACGGCTTCGCGCGTGACCGGCGGCTGTTCTGGGCCAGCGAGGAATCGGCGCAACTGCTCAGCCGCTTCCACCAGGACCCCCGCGTGCAGACCGAGAACACCGGCGCAGAACGGGTGGAAGCGACCAGGCTGGGCGTGGCCAACCTGCAGCGCTCGCTCGCGCGGCTGGACGCCGGCACAGGTGGCGACGCCCGGCTCTATGCGTCCACGTACGACGTGGTGCTGCAGCGCCACGTGGCCTTGCTGCAGTCGGTGCAGCGCCTGCTGGCGGGTGTGATGCCGGCCATGGGCGCGGGCGACGGCCAGCGGCCGCAGCTGGTGCCGGCGGCCGAACAGCGACAGGCGGTGCGCTACCTGCTGGGGGAAGGCGCCGAGTCGCTGGCGCCCTATGCTGCACCGGCGGTGGTGGAACGGGTGGCGGTGTACGGCGGCTACCGGGCCATCGACCGCCAACAGGCCGCCATCGTCACGGGCATGATGTCCGGCGCCACCGTGGCGCTGCTCGAAAGCCAGAAGCGCAGCAACCCCGCGGCCTATTCGTCGCTGGATTTCGGCCGCGACATCACCGCCGCCGTGTGGGGCGACCTGAAGACCACCGATCCCACCCGGCGTGCGCTGCAGCGCGGCTACCTCGACGCTGCGAAAGCACTGCTCACCGCCTGGGCGCAGGGCGGCGCCGGCGAAAAACAGATGGCCGACGCCGTGCTGGCCCAGGTGCCGGTGTCGCCAGCGGCGGCCCGCGCCCTCGTCGAAACGGGCGACGACACCGTCTTCATCCCCTGGCTGCACGCCGCGCTGCCAGGGCTGAAGACGCGCCTGCAGGCCGCCTCGCGCGGTGCCGGCGCCGAGTCCGACCGCCTGTACTTCGCCGACATGGCCCTGCAGGTGGCGAGGCTGCAAAAGATCGGCATGCCCTGAATTCCGATCAGCGAACCGCGAATCTCGTCGATGCCCCGCCGCCCGAGCACCCCTGTCGCGCTGACGTCCGGCGCATGCGCTGGCCTGCTGTGGGCGGCCTGTGCTGCGGCATCGGCCTGCCCGCCACCGCCGCCGCCTGTGCAGACGCTGGCGCAACAGGCCGAGCGCCAGTGGTCCAGCGCCGAGAACCTGTGTGTGGTGACGCTGGAGGCGGCCAGCTTGAGCCCGACACGGGTCGAGCGCGGGGGGCGATGGGCGCTTGCGCAGGCGCATTGGCAGGTGCAGGCCACCACCTCGGCCACGCTGAAAGGCCGCTGCGCCGATGGCCCGGTGGTCTTTCCAGACGTGTCGCCCGCGATGTGCGGGCTGGGCATGGCCCCGTTGGGCGTCGCGCTGCTGGCAGCCGTGGAAACGGACAGCAGCCTGAGCTGGTGGGCCCCTGAGGATGCGGCCTTGGCGCTGGCGATTCGTACGCTGGGGGGCGCGCCGAAGCTTCGGCGCTGAGACGGACACGACACCCCGCCGCTGCCAGTCCGCCCCAGAACCCCAGCGTTCCGTCCCGCACTGGAATCTTGCAAAGAGGAGAACCAATGAACCTGAGAACAAGAACCCGCGATCTGCTGCAGGCCCTGCTGTGGGCCAGCGCAGCCTGTTTCGGCCTGGCCGCGCCGCAGGCCGCCCAAGCCTATGAAGACGGTTGGCGCACCTGCGCCGAGGAAGGCCAGACCTGCAACGTGCAGGGCCGGGCCGTCGTGCGCTTCGGCACCGAGGGCCGCTGGGTCAGCCGCACCGTCAGCAATTCCGTGGATTGCAGCAATGACGCGTTCGGCGACCCTGCGCCCCAGGTGCCCAAGCGTTGCCAGGTGCGCGTGAGCGGCTACGGCGGCGGCAACGCCGGCGGCTACCGCGGCAACGAGGCCGGTACGTCGCGGGGCTGGAGCTTCTGCGCTGCCGAAGGCGAAACCTGCCGCTTCAAGGGCATGGCCGAAGTGCGCTTCGGCCAGGGCGACAAGTTCGTCACCCGCACCGCCTACGGCAGCGTGCGCTGCGACGTCGCGGACTTCGGTGACCCGGTCTACGGCGCCACGAAGTTCTGCGAGATCCGTCGCCCGGGCAACCAGGACTTCGAAAACAGCACCCAGGGTTCCTGGGGCGGCAGTGGCTCCAGCGCGTCCAGCGGCTGGCGCTACTGCGCGGCCGAAGGCGGCACCTGTCGCGTGCAGGGCATGGGCCAGGTGCGCTTCGGCGATGGTCGCAACTTCAAGACGCGCACGATGAAGGGCGAGGTCCAGTGCAACACCGGAACCTTCGGCGACCCCGCCTACGGCCGCGTCAAACACTGCGAGGTGCAGGCGAACAACTTCAACGACGGGAATTCGTCCGGCTGGACGCAGTGCGCCACCGAAGGCGAACGCTGCAACTTCAGCGGCTTCGGCCAGCTGCGCTACGGCACGGCGGGGCGCTACGTCTACCGCGACGGCACCAACGGCGTCACCTGCGCCAGCAATTACTTCGGCAACGACCCCTACCCGGGCCGGGTGAAGGTGTGCGAGATCCGGCGTTGAGCGGGACATCCATGAAACCGGCCGGGCGTGCCATGGCGTGCGTGGCCGCTGCAGGAGCTTTCACATGAACCGTTCCATCCTGGCGGCAGTGCTGCTCGCCGTGGCGCAGCTTCCCTTGGCCGCGGTGGCGGCCGCAGAACCCGGCGCGACCCGCGGCCAGGCCGTGCAGTTCGCCAAGGGCAAGAGCTCGGCGCAGGTGCGCGGCTCGATCCAGGGCGACGCCGATGCCGCCTACACCGTCAATGCCCGCGCCGGGCAGACGCTGGCGGTGGCCTTGAAGTCGAAGAACGCCTCGCTCAACGTCAACATCAATCCACCCGGCTCGATGGAATCGATGTTCATCGGCAGCACACAAGGCACCAAGGCCAGCGTCAGGCTGCCGGCCGACGGCAACTACACGCTGCTGGTCTACCTGATGCGCAACGCCTCGCGGCGCAACGAAAGCGCGGCCTACACGCTCGACGTGGGTGTGACCGGGCAGGCCCTGGCCGCGCTGCCCGCCGCGAAGGACGCGCTCGTGGCCGGCACCCATTTCCATGCCGCGGCCGAGGTGCCCTGCCAGACCCCGGGCGCCGAAGCTGGTGCCCGCTGCCAGGCCGGCGTCGTGCGCCGCGGCCGCGACGGCACAGCCACGGTCGAGTTCCGCAGCGCCAGCGGCACCGCGCGCAGCGTGCTGTTCGTCAAGGGCCAGGCGGTGGTGTCCGACTCGGCGCAGCCGATGACGTCCAGCCGCCAGGGTGACCAGATCAGCCTGCGCTTCGGCAGCGACGAGCGCTACGACCTGCCCGAAGCCCTGTTGACCGGTGGCTGATGCCTTGGCAATGAGCTCGGTGAAGGCGGCCCCGGCCTGGATCGCGCTGTCGCTGCTGTGCGTGGTCACGGCCGCGTCGGCGTCGGAATGGGCCACGCTCCTGCGGCTCCCGGTGGCAGGCCAGGCGCTCGTCCCACTGTCCACGGTGCGCGAGGCCTTGGCCGGTGCCGGGCGTGCGGACACGCCCGTCGACATCGCCCTGGCGGTGGCCGGCGTTTTTGAGGGCCGGCGGCAACTGGTCGCGCAAGCCAACGAAGGCGTCGAGTCGCCGACGGCGTCGAGGGTGACCGTCCTTCGCGACGGCCTGCTCGACGATGCCGTGCGGTCCGAACGCTGGGACATCGATCTGGTGCGAACCAGCGCCGGCCACTGGGAGATCAAGCAGGTAGCCCGAGCCTGGCGCTGCCGGCGCGGCGGGCAGACCGCGCGCTTCAGCGACCGGCCCTGCCCGTGAAACGCCAGCCTCAGACCGCCAGCTGCCGCATCAGCGACTCGCGGTCCTCGGCCTTCGTGCCATCGCCTGCCATCACCACCGCGCCACGCTCCAGCACGTAGAAGCGCTGCACCAGGCCAATGGCACGGTGCATGTTCTGCTCGACCAGCAGGATCGGAATGCCATCGCGGCGCAGGCCTTCCATCAGCGTGAAGATCTCGTCGACGATCTTCGGTGCCAGGCCTTCGGTGGGCTCGTCGATCAGCAGCAGGCGCGGCGTGCCGACCAGCACACGCGCCATCGCCAGCATCTGCTGTTCGCCACCCGACAAGGTGGTGCCCATCTGCTGGCGGCGTTCGCCCAGTCGCGGGAAGCGGGTGTAGATGGCGTCGAGCTGCCGCCGGTCTTCGGCGCGGCTGCGACCGGGGCTCTGCATGAAGCCCAGCACCAGGTTCTCCTCGACCGTCAGGCCCGGGAAAATGCGCCGGTCTTCGGGCACGAAGCCGATGCCCTGTCGGCAGATGCGTTCCGACGCCACGCCGCCGATGGCCTGGCCGTCGAAGAACACCGAGCCCTGCGTCGGCGCCACCCACCCGGCGATGGTCTTCATCACCGTCGTCTTGCCCACGCCATTGCGACCGAACAGGCCCACCACTTCGCCGGCATCCACACGCAGGTTCACGCCCTGCAGCACATGGCTCAGGCCGTAGTGCGTGTGCACGTCCTTCAGTTCAAGCATGGCTGGCCTCGCGCACATCACCGAAATAGGCGGCCTGCACCGCGGGGTCGGCGCGCACCTGCAGCGGCGGGCCCTCGGCGAGCTTGGCGCCCTGGTGCATCACCACCACATGGTCCGACAGGTTCATCACCAGTTCGACATCGTGTTCCACCAGCAGCAGGCTCAGGCCCTCGGCGGCCAGGCTGCGGATCAGCGCCTCGGTGTCCTGGGTGTCGGCATGGCTCATGCCCTGGGTCGGTTCGTCCAGCAGCAGCAGGCGCGGGCGCGCGGCCAGGGCCACGGCGATCTCGAGCCGGCGCTGTTCGCCATGCGACAGGAAACCGGCCAGTTCGTCGGCCCGCGCCTGCAGCGCAAAACGTTCGATCAGCTCGTCCACCCGCGCCAGCGCCGCGCGGCTGGCCGCGATGCCGCGGAACAGGCCGCGGCCGTTCTCGACGAACTGCGCGGCCAGGCGCAGGTTCTCGCGCACCGGCAGTTCGAAGAACAGGTTGGTGATCTGGAACGAACGCGCCAGGCCGGCGGCCAGCATCTTGTCAGGCCGCTGGCCGGTCATGTCGCGGCCTTCGAACAGCACCTGCCCGGCACTGGGCCGGATGGCGCCGCTGATCAGGTTGAACAGGCTGCTCTTGCCAGCGCCGTTCGGGCCGATGACCGACGTGATGTGGCCGCGCTGCGCGTCGAAGCTGACGTCGTTGACGGCCACCAGCGTGCCGAAGCGCACCGTCAGGCCGCGCACCTTCAGGATGGTCTCGTCGTTCATGCGCGCTTGCTCCGCCAGCGTTGCAGCGCCGGCGCCAGATAGCCCACCAGCCCCTTGGGAAAGAAGATCACAGACACGACGAAGAGCGCACCGATGACGATGGCATGGTGCGCAGTGAAGCTGCCCACCACCGACTTCAGCACCGTCAGCAGCGCACTGCCGTAGAGCGCGCCCACCAGCGTGCCGGTGCCGCCGACGATGACGTTGATGACGGCATTGCCCGACACCTGGAAGAACATCAGCTCGGGGCTGACGAAGCCGCGCAGCATCGGGTACAGCGCACCGCTGAGCGCTGCCACCTGCGCCGCCAGCACGAACACCGCGAGCTTGTAGCGCCAGGGGTCGAAACCCAGGAAGGGCAGCCGGTGTTCGTTGGTGCGGATGGCGTCGAGCTGGCGGCCGAAGGGTGTGTTCATCAACCACAGCAGGAAGGCGAGCAGCGCCGCCATGCCCAGCAGCACCAGCAGGAAGAAGCTGGGCGCGTGGGCCGTGTTCAGCCCCAGCCAGACCGGCGCCGGCACGCCGATGAGGCCGTCTGACGCGCCCAGCTCACGGGTGTTGAACACCACCTTGCTGACCACCTGGGCCAGGCCAAAGCTGATGAGCGCGAAATACACGCCCTTGGCGCGGATGGCAATCACGCCCCCCAGCAAACCAACCACCGTGCTGCTCAGCAAAACGATGGCCAGCGCCAGCGGCAGCGAAGGCGCCATGTGCTTGAGCACCAGGGCCGAGACATAGGCCCCGAAGCCGAAGAACAGCGCCTGCCCCAGCGGCAGCAGGCCGGTGCGGCCGAGCAGCAGGTCGACGCTGAGGGCCAGGCCGCCAAAGATCAGCGCCTCGGTGGCCAGGCGGAAGAAGAACACGTCGTCGAGCACCCAGGCCACCGCCGCGAACACCAGCGCGATGGCGAAGAAGGCGTAGGACAGAAGACGCACCGCTGAGTCAGCCATGGCCGAGCCTCCCGAACAGACCGTGCGGGCGCCACATCAGCACGCCCACCATGATCGAGAACAGCAGCGGATCGCTCCACACCGGCGAGATGAACAGGCTGCTGATCGACTGCACCTGCGTCAGCAGCAGGCCGGCGATGACGGCGCCCTTGATCGAGCCCATGCCGCCGATGATGACGACGCTGAAGGCGATCAACACGAAGTCGCGCCCCATCGTCGGGAAGACCGAGTAGATCGGCGCCAGCAGCACCCCCGACAGCCCCGCCAGCGCCACGCCGAAGGCGAAGGTGCCGGCATAGACCACGCCCACCGGCACGCCCAGCGACGCCGCCATGTGGCGGTCGAAAGCGGCGGCGCGCACCATCGCCCCCAGCCGCGTGCGGAAGACGACGATCCACACCGCGCCGATGACCAGCGCCCCCACCGCCATCAGGAACAGCCGGTAGTTCGGGAAGAACAGGCCGAACATCTCGGTGGCCCCGGTGATGGGCTGTTCGATGCGCAAGGGATTGGCGCCGAACACGATCTTCAGCAGGTCTTCCAGGATGATGGCGATGCCGAAGGTCAGCAGCAGGGTCAGTGTGTGGCGGTCCTTGCTGTGGAAGACACGCTGGATCAGCGCGCGTTCGGTGGCATAGCCCAGCACCGCCATCAGCAGCGGCGTCAGCAGCAGCGCCCACCAGAACGGCAGCCCCATGCCGATGAGCACCAGCGCCGCGTAGGCACCGATGGCGTAGAACTCGCCGTGGGCCATGTTGATGACGTCGAGCAGACCGAAGATGATCGTCAGCCCCAGCGCCATCAGTACCACGGCCACGCCGATCGACAGGCCGTTGATGACCTGCGGCGCCAGCACGAACTGCAGCCATTCCAGCATCGCCGCCGCCTCAGAACTTGCTGCAGGTGTCGGCGCCAATGGCAGCGGCTGCCGCGACCTTGCCGACGATCTCGAACTTGCCGCCGTTGACCCTCACCGCATACATGTCCTGCATCGCCTGGTGGTCGCCGGCGCGCAGCGTCTTCATGCCCTGGGGCGTGGCCCATTGCAAGCCGCGCAGGGCCGTGCGCACGGCGTCGGTCTCGGTGCTCTTGGCTTTTTCGACGGCGGCCTTGTAGGCGAAGAGCACGCCATAGCTGTCGGCGCCGTACAGGTCGGGCGCGGACTTGTTCGCGGCCGTGAACTCGGCGACGAACTTCTGGTTCTCGGCCGAGGGAATGCTGGTGGAATAGCCGACGCCGGTGACGAAGCCGTCGGCCGCCTTGCCGATGGCCGCCAGGTTCTGGCCGGTGACAGTGCCCGAGGCCCCCACCACCTGGATGTTGCGATTCACGCCGAATTCGGCCATCTGCGTGAACAGGCGCACCGTGTCGTTGCCGGCCACCGAGGTGTAGATCACCGTCGGCTTGGCGCTGCGGATCTGCCCAAAGTAGGGCGAGTAGTCCTTGTTGTCGAGCGGCGCGAACACTTCGCCGGCGGTCTTCGCGCCCTTGCCTTCGGCGGCGCTCTTGAACGCAGCCACGGTGCTGCGGCCCATCTCGTAGTCCGGCCCCAGGTAGAAGACGCTGGCGTCCTTCTGCGTCGTCGCCATCCAGTCGGCCAGGGCCGCGCTCTGCATGCCGGCACGGGCGTTGACGCGGAAGACGTTCGGGCTGCACTTGTCGGCGGTGATGCTGTCGGCAAAGGACACCGTGGTGGCCATCAGACGGCTGTTGCGTTCGGCCACCTGGCCCACCGCCAGCGTGCTGCCGCTGTTGACGGTGCCGGTCAGGAAATCGACCTTGTTCACCTGGAACAGCTTTTCAGCCTTCTGCGTGGCCACGGCCGGGTTGGCTTCCTCGTCTTCGTAGATCAGTTCCAGCTTGCGGCCCATCACGCCGCCGCCGGCATTGATCTGCGCCGCAGCCAGGTCCAGACCCCACTTCACCTGCTGGCCGATGCCGGCATAGGTTCCCGACAAGGGTGTGACGACACCGACCTTGATCGGTGCGCCGGCCTGGGCGAAAGCGGCGGCGGCGGCCAGGGCGAGCGTGGTGGCAACGAGGGTCTTCTTCATGTTTGTCTCCAGGAATGTGGAACGGGCGGGTGGGAACGACGTGCGGTCAGTGGCCGATGAAATTCGGCTTGCGCTTGCTGTGGAAGGCCTCGACGCCTTCGCGGAAGTCCTCGCTGCTGCGCAGGCGCGAATAGCAGTGGCCTTCGAGTTCGATGGCGATCGACAGCGGCGAGTCCTCGGTGTCGTTGAGCAGCTTCTTCGCCGTGCGCTGGGCCAGCGGGCTGAAGCTGCGCAGCTCGTCGACCAGCGCGTCGGTGGCCTGTTCGAGTTCGGCATCGGGCACGCAGTCGGTGGCGACGCCCCAGTCGAAGGCCTGGCGGCCGGGGATGCGGCGGCTGCGCATCACGATGTCCTTGGTGCGCGTGATGCCCACCATCTTCTGCAGCCGCGCACTGCCGCCGCTGCCCGGGATCTGGCCCAGCTTCTGCTCGGGCAGGGCATAGAGCGTGGTCTCGGTGACGAGGCGGAAGTCGCAGGCCAGGCTGAGCTCGAAGCCGACGCCGAAGCAATAGCCGCGGCCGGCCGCGATCACCGGCTTGCTGCAGCGTGCCGGCGCGGCGATGTTCCAGGCCAGCTGGCTCACCTTCTCGGGCGTGGCGGCGAGGAAGCCCTTGATGTCGCCGCCGCTGCTGAAGTGTTCACCCTGGCCGCGCACCACGATGACACGCACCCGTTCGTCGGCGTCCAGCGCCTCGAAGGCGATGCGCAGCTGTTCGCGCGCCAGCATGCTGACGACGTTGAAGGGCGGGCGGTCGAGCACGATGTCGGCACGTTCGCGCGCGGCGTCGATCTCGACGCGGAAGCCATCGGGTGCTGCGGGCAGCGTGTGCGCGGGGTGCTTCAGTTCGGGCAGGTTCATGGGTTTCCTTGGCAGGGGGACGCGGTGTCGTACTCGCCGGCCTGCAGCTTTCGCCGCAGCACCTTGCCGACGGGGCTCTTGGGGATCTCGCGCACGAAGACGTAGTCGCGCGGGCGCTTGAAGTTGACGAGATCGCTGCTGCGGCAATGCGCGTCCAGCGTGGCGGCGTCGGCATCCGAGTTCGCGTGCAGCTTCACGAAGGCCACCACCTTCTGGCCCCAGCGCGGGTCGGGCAGGCCGGCCACCGCGACGTCGTCGACGGCCGGGTGCAGCGACAGCACCGACTCGATGTCGACCGGCGAGATGTTCTCGCCGCCGCTGATGATCATGTCGTCGACGCGGCCGGTGACATACAGGTCGCCGTCGGCGTCGAAGTAGCCCATGTCGCCGGTGAAGTACCAGCCGCCGTGCAGGCTCTTGGCATTCGCGTCGGGGCGGCCGTGGTAGCCCTCGAAGGCCTCGTCGCCGGCCAGGTCGGCCGCGATCTGGCCTTCTTCACCGGGTGCGGCCAGGTGGCTGGGGTCGGTGCTGTCCAGCATCACCACGCGCAGCCGGGTGTTCAGGCCGGCACGGCCGGCGCTGCCGGGCTTGGCCACAGCGCGCTGGTTGATGCTGAAGGTGTAGACCTCGCTGCTGCCGTAGTGGTTGACGAAGAGTCCGGGGCGGAAGGCCTGGTCCAGGCGCTGCAGCAGCGCGTCGTGCATCGGCGCACCGGCAAAGCCCAGCTTGCGCACGCTGGAGATGTCGGTGGCCGCGAACTGCGGGTGGGCCAGCAGGTCGTGGTACAGCGTCGGCACCAGATAGAGGTGGGACACCCGTTCGGCTTCGATCGCGGCCAGCGCCTGGCTCGCATCGAAACGCGGCATGCAAATGAGCCGGCCGTCGACCAGGGCCAGCGCCAGCAGGCTGCGCACGCCCATGGTGTGATACAGCGGCATCACGCCCAGGGTGCATTCGGCGTCGCCATAACGGTTCTGCGCGACATGTGCCAGGGCCGCGGCGCGCTCGACGCGGTGGCGGCGTGGCACGCCCTTGGGCTTGCCCGTCGTGCCGCTGGTGTAGAGCATCAGCGACAGGTCTTCGGCGCTGGCCACGGGCGTGGGGTCGGCGGGCGTGGCCAGCCAGTCCTCGAACTGCAGGTGGGCGCCATCGACCGCGCCGACGCCGATGCGCAGCAGGCTGCGCGCGTGCTGGCTCTGGGCCACGGCGGCATCGACCACGGCTTCCCAGACGATGGCGCGGGCGCCGCTGTCGGCCAGGCAGTAGTCGATCTCGTCGCCCTTGGCGCGCCAGTTCAGCGGCGTCACGACGATGCCGGCGAACTGGCAGGCCCAGTGGAGGGCGGCCATCTCCCAGCGGTTCTGCAGCACTACCAGCAGGTGGTCGCCCGGGCGCAGGCCGGCGGCGGCCAGTCCGCCCTGCACGGCGCCGACGGTGCGCGCCCACAAGGCATAGCTGAAGCGCCGTTCACCATCGACGATGGCCGTGCGGCCTGGCGAACGTTCGACGCTTTGCAGCAGGGTGCGGCCCAGGTCAAACATGCGTTGTGTTCTCGGCTTTCGCGGCCTGCGCCGTGGCGCGGGCCTGGGCGACATCGAGGATGGCCGCGACGATGGGCGTGTAGCCGGTGCAGCGGCACAGGTGGCCGGACAACATCTCGCGCACCTGCGCTTCGCTGGGCTGCGGCACGCGCTGCAGCCAGTCGGCCGCGCTCATCAGGATGCCGGCGCTGCAGAAGCCGCATTGCAGCGCGTGGTGGCGCTTGAACGCGGCCTGCAGGTCGCCCAGCGTGTCGCTGTCGCCACCGGTTTCCGCGGCCAGGCCTTCGATGGTCTGCACCGCGCAGCCGTCGACCTGCACCGCCAGCATCAGGCAGGCGCGCTGGGCGACGCCGTCGACACGCACCGTGCAGGCCCCGCAGACACCGTGTTCGCAGCCCACATGGGTGCCGGTCTGGCCGAGTTCATGGCGCAGGAAGTCGCTGAGCAGCTGGCGCGGTTCGGTGGTGGCGCGGCGCGGCTGGCCGTTCAGCAGCAGCTGCACGGGGTGCGCGCGGTCGCGGGTGAGCTCGTTCATGCCGGGGTTCCTGCAGGGGTGGAAATGGCGCGGCGGCCGCGGTCGGCCAGGGCCTGCTCGGCCACACGCCGGCCCAGCTGGCGAACCAGTTGACGGCGCAGCGCGGCGCTGGCCTGGGGTTCGTCGCGGGCTTGCAGCTGCCAGGCGAAGTCGTTCAGAGCAGCGGCCAGCGCGTCGCCCTGCAGCAGCGGGAAGTCGCGCGCCACGGGCCGGTCGGCGACGCCGCCGACGGCGATGCGCAGGCGCTGGCCGTCGGCGACCGCGGCCACGGCGCAGACGGCGAAATCGCCATGGCGCACCGAGAATTCCTCGAAGCCGAAACCCTGCCCTGGCCGCGCCAGCGGGAAGCACACGGCCTCGACCAGCTCGTCGGCGCGGCGGGCGGTCTGCAGCATGCCGGTAAAGAAGTCCTCGGCCGGCACGCGGCGGCTGGCGCGGGCGCTTTTCAGCAGCACGTCGCCCTGCAGGGCCAGCAGGCACAGCGGCAGTTCGGCCGACGGATCGGCATGGGCGATGCTGCCGGCCACCGTGCCGCGGTTGCGCACCTGGAAATGCGAGATGTGCGGGAAGGCCCGATGCAGCAGCGGCAGCTCGTGCGCCAGCCCCGCCCGCCACTCCAGCGTGGCCTGGGTGACCGAGGCGCCCACCACCAAAGTGGCCGCGTCAACACGCAGCTGCTGCAGTGGCTTGCAGCGCGAGATGTCCAGCAGCCGCTGCGGCTGCGCCAGCCGCATGTTCAGCACCGCCATCAGGCTTTGCCCGCCGGCCAGGATGCGTGCGTCTTCGCCCATCTGGGCGAGCACGGCGCAGGCTTCGTCGGCGCTGTCGATGCGCTGGTAGTCGAAAGCGGCCGGCTTCACTTCGCCACCCCCAGCCAGCGCAGCAAGCGTTGCCAGAGCGTGCGTGCCAGCGGCTTCGCGACGTCCTCGCCCAGCGCCTGCCGACCCAGCGATTCGAACAGCTGTGCCAGCACGATGCGCGCTGCGCCTTCGAGCATGCGACTGCCCACCGCTGCGACCTTGCCGCCCACCTGGGCGGCATAGTCGTAGTGCAGCCGCGTGCCGCTGGCCGTAGCTTCGAGCCGCACGACACCGCTGCCGGAACCCGTGCCCAGGGTCGACTGGCCGTCGCCGGACAGCCGCAGCGTACGCGGCGCGTCGATTTCGCTGAGCGCGATGCGCGCGGCATAACGCGCCTTCACCAGGCCGACACCCACGGTGACGTCGGCACGGTACTGGTTCGGGCCGGTGCTTTCCAGCGCATGGCAGCCGGGAATCACGCGCGCCAGCGCTGCCGGGTCGAGCAACACCGCGAACACACGCTCAGGCGGGGCGGCGATGTCGACATGGCCACGTGCCTGCAGCGCCAGGCCGCCGGCCACAGGCTGTGCCGGCGCCGCAGCCATCTCGGCCGCCATGGCCGCCGGTGGCGCAGGTTCGTCGGCGCCGATCAGCGCCAGCACCCGCGAAGGTGTCAACGGCAGGCGGATGTCGGCCACGTCCTTCAGCGGCCTCAAGGCATCGGCAAAGGCGTTGGCAACGCACACCGGCGTGCTCATGTTGTTGCCTTCGCCGATGCCCTTGGCACCCAGCGGCGTGAAGGGGCTGGGGGTCTGCAGGTGCACGATCACCGGGTCGGGCACTTCGCAGGCGGTGGGCACCAGGTAGTCGGCAAAGGTGCCGCTCTGGAAGCCACCGTCGGCGCCGTAGCGGAATTCCTCCATCAGCGCCGCACCCAGTCCTTGGGCAAAGGCACCGCGGATCTGTCCGTCGGCCATGGCCGGGTGCAGGATGCGGCCGGCGTCGTGACCGGTGATGTAGCGGTCCACCGTGACGCGGCCGGTGGCCGGGTCCACGTCCAGGCCGCAGATGTCGAAGACGAAGCCGTAGCAGGCGCTGGTGTTGACACGGTCCTGGGCATCGGGCGCCGTCAGCGTCGGTGGCGTCCAGAAGGCGGTTTCGCGCAGGCCGGGTTCCATGCCCTCGGGCAGCAGCGCCGGCGCCCAGTGGGGGCCGGCGGCCAGGCGGCTGAAGGCCTGGGCATGGGCCGGCTGGGCGCGATCGAAGACCTTGCCACCCTTGAAGGCGACGGCCTCGGGTGCACAGCCGAACTGCACGGCGGCGATGCGCGCGAGCTTGTCGCGCAAGCGCATCGCCGCCAGATGCACGGTGCCCGCCACGGCGCCGGCAAAGCGGCTGCTGTAGTTGCCAGCGGCCACGCTCCAGGCGTCCTTGGCGGTGTCGAATTCGGTGTTCACCACCACCTGCGCCGGCTGCAGGCCGAAGACATCGGCCACCACCTGTGCGCACACGGTCATGTGGCCCTGTCCGGCCGGCGCAGAGGCGACGACGACGTTCAGCCCGCCCAGCAGGTCGATGCCGACCGTGGCGCTGGCAATCGCACCGTTCTTCGGCCCGGCCTTGGCGCGCTGCTCGGCTGTCAGCACGGTGCTGATGTAGCCCATGTTCGACACCGACGGCTCAACGATGGCGGCCACGCCGATGCCGTACAGCCGCCCGGCTGCACGCGCCTGCGCCTGGCGCTGCTGCAGGCCTTCGCGCAGGGCCGCGGCCTGCGCCAGTTCGACCAGGCGGGCGTAGTCGCCCGAGTCCAGCACCGCACCCGCTGCCGCCTGGTACGGGAACTGCGCGGCCTGCACGAAGTTGCGCAGGCGCAGGGTGACGGCGTCGATGCCGAGCTCGACCGCGATGCGGTCCATCAGCCGTTCCAGCGCGTAGTACACCTGCGGCCCGCCGAAACCGCGCACCAGGCCGGTGGGCGTCTTGCTCGTCAGCACCACGCGGTTGCGCACGGCGATGTGGGCGATGTCATAGGCGCCGTTCATCGCGCCGTGCATGCGGTAGAACGTGGCCGGCTCGGGGGCACGCAGGTAGGCGCCGACATCGTCGCGCTGGTCCCAGCGCAGCGCCGTGATGCGGCCGTCGGCCTGCACCGCGGCTTCGATGTGGGTCAGCCTCGCCGTGGCCGAGGTGGCGGCGGCCAGGTGTTCCAGCCGGTCTTCCACCCATTTCACAGGCGCGCCACCGGCTTTCTTCGAGGCCAGGCACATCAGCACGACGTAGGGCAGCACCGACTGCTTCACGCCGAAACTGCCACCGCTGTCGCGCGGCAGCCTGTGGCGCAGCTTGTTGGCCGCAACGCCCAGGGCCAGGGCCATCACCGAGTGCAGACTGAACGGGCCCATGAAGTTGCTGGTGACTTCATAGCCTTCGCCGCCGGGCAGACACTCGGCGATGACGACACCGCCTTCGATGGGCGTGCAGCTGTTGCGCGGGTAGTGCACGGTCAGGCCGACCGTGCGCTGGGCGGCAGCGAAGGCGGCTTCGGGCTCGCCGTAGCAGAAGCTGCGATCGCTGACGACGTTGCTGCCCACGGCTTCGTGCAGAACGGCAGCGCCGGCCTCGCAGGCAGCCTCGATGTCCACCACCGCCGGCAGGGCCTCGTAGTCGGCGCGTAGCAGGTCGAGTGCGTCTTCGGCGATGTAGCGGCTTTGCGCCACCACCACGGCCACCGGTTCGCCGGCGTAGCGCACCTTGTCGACGGCGAGCACGAAATGCTGCATCGGCACCTTCACGCCCACCACGAAGGGCTGCTGCCAGCGCCGCACGTCCTGCCCCGTCAACACCGCATGCACGCCGGGCAGGGCCAGCGCCGCGGCCGCGTCCACCGCCAAGAGCCGGGCATGGGCATGCGGGCTGCGCAGCACCGCGGCGTGCAGCGTGCCGGGCGCGGTGCCCAGGTCGTCGCCGAATCGGCCGCGCCCGGTCAGCAGCGCCGTGTCTTCATGGCGCGGCACCGACTGGCCAAGGTGCTGGTTGGGCAGGGCCTGTTGCAGGCCCGGGTCGCTGTGCAAGAACGGTCTCCGGTGTGTCGTCGTGCGGTTTGCGCAGTCTCGACAGCACCGGGTTCATGGCGTTAACGCAGGCGTCTGGTGAAAGCCCGGATCGTCCGGCGGCTGACCCAATCGTCTGGCCATGTGCGTGCTGCAACGCAGCAGTTCAGCGCGTTCAAGGGCAAACCCGAAGCCTCGGGCAAGAGGTGCGGGCGGCGGGCGGGGCCGCCGGGGCGCAGCGCGGAATCAGATCACCGGCGCGGGCGGCGCAGCATCGCTTTTCGGCGGCTCGAACAGGTTCACCACACGCCGGTAGTCGCTGGGCGTGATGCCCAGGTGCTGGCGGAAGAAGCGCGAGAAGTGGCCCGGCGCCGAAAAGCCAAGGCCATAGGCAACGTCACCCACCGACTCCTGCGACTGCGTGAGCCGCTGCACCGCGGCCTCGAAGCGCAGAACGTTGGCGTAGACCAGCGGCGTGACCTGGGTGTCGCGCTGGAACAGCGCGAAGAAATGCGCCCGCGACAGCCCGGTCTGCGCCGCCAGGCCGTCCATGTCGAGCTCGCGGCCCACGTCCTGGCGCATCAGCGCAATGGCCTTGCGGATACGCGGGTCGGTAGCCACCGGGGGCTTGCTGCGCAGCAGGCTCATCAGGTCGCGCCAGCCCGAATAGCTCTCGACCACTGAAATGATCAGGTTGAACAGCAGTTCTTCCAGCCTGCGGGGCGAGACTTCGTCGGCCCACCACAGCTCGAGCACGAATTCCTCGGTGATCTTGCGCGTGGCCGCGGTCACGCGCACGCAGCTCTGCGGAAAGAAGCGCGGGTGGCCCGACATCGCCAGCGAGCGCTGGAATTCGGCGAGCCAGTTCGGTTCGATGTACAGCGCCAGGATCAGCGTGCGTTCACCCGGCGGCACCGGGTGGGTGTAGGCATGGTGTTCCCAGGCATTGACGAGCACGGCGCTGTCGTCGGTGAGCGGTGCGGTTTCGCCGCGCACGCTGAAGGCGCTGTCGGCTCCGCCCGCCTTCAGCAGGATGTGGCAATGGTGGTGGGCATGGCCGACCAGCGGCGCACTCATGTCGAGCAGCGCCACGCGGCCGAAACGGCCTTGGAAGATCTTGACGGCGTTGGACACGGTGTCCGGATGGTAGGTCAGCGTTGGCGCGGCCCGCCACGGGATGATCCCGCGCGGGCCGCAGGCGGGGGGTACCAGGCTAGTGAGCCGCGGCCCCCTGCCTCGCCAGCACCGGCGCCAGCGACACGCCCGTGTGCGAGCCAACCGCCACCACCGCCTCGGGCGGCCCGGCCACCACCACGCGGCCGCCACCGCCGCCGCCTTCGGGGCCCAGGTCCAGCACCCAGTCGGCTTCGGCAATGACGTCCAGGTCGTGCTCGATCACCACCACGCTGTGCCCGCCATTCACCAGCCGGTGCAGCACGCGGATGAGCTTTTCCACGTCGGCCATGTGCAGGCCCACGGTGGGTTCGTCCAGCACGTACAGCGTGTGCGGCGCCTTGTTGCCGCGGCGCGTGATGTCGTCGCGCACCTTGCTGAGCTCGGTGACGAGCTTGATGCGCTGCGCCTCGCCGCCGCTGAGCGTGGGTGATGGCTGGCCCAGCGTCAGGTAGCCCAGGCCGACGTCCTTCAGCAGCTGCAGCGGGTGGGCGATGACGGGCATGCTGGCGAAGAAGTCCACCGCCTCGTCGACTTCCATGCGCAGCACGTCGCCGATGCTCCTGCCGCGCCAGGTGACGGCCAGGGTCTCGGGGTTGAAGCGCGCGCCGTGGCAGATGTCGCAGGCCACCTTCACGTCGGGCAGGAAGCTCATCGCAATCGTCTTCAGGCCCTGGCCTTCACAGCCCGGGCAGCGGCCTTCGCCGGTGTTGAAGCTGAAGCGCGCGCTGCCGTAGCCGCGCGCCTTGGCCTCGAGCGTTTCGGTGAAGAGCTTGCGGATGGCGTCCCAGAAGCCGATGTAGGTGGCCGGGCAGCTGCGCGGGGTCTTGCCGATGGGTGTCTGGTCGACTTCGAGCACGCGGTCGATCGCCTCGAAACCTTCCAGGCCGGTGCAGCCCACGAGCTTGGGCCACAGGTCGGCGTGCAGCGCGCTGCCACGCCCGGCGGCGATGGCGTCGCGCCCGGCCTTGTTCAGCTTCATGCCCACGGCCAGCTGCACGTTGTGCAGCAGCACGTCGCGCGCCAGCGTGCTCTTGCCGCTGCCGCTGACGCCGGTGACGGCCACCAGGCGCTGCAGCGGCACGTCGATGTCGACCTGGCGCAGGTTGTGCAGGTGGGCGCCGCGCAGCTGCAAAGCCGCTTCGCCTGCGGCCACCGGCCGGCGCGCATGCAAGGGGTGCTGCAGAGGATGCGCCAGCAACCGGCCGGTGACCGATTCGGCCGCCGCCGACACCTGCGCCACCGTGCCCTGGGCCACCAGCCGGCCGCCACGCTGGCCGGCGCCGGGGCCGATGTCGATGACATGGTCGGCACGGCGGATGGTGTCTTCGTCGTGCTCCACCACCACCAGGGTGTTGCCGCGCGCGCCCAGCTTGGCCAGCGCGTTCAGCAGGATGCCGTTGTCGCGCGGATGCAGGCCGATCGTGGGCTCGTCGAGCACGTAGCACACGCCCTGCAGGTTGCTGCCCAGCTGCGCCGCCAGGCGGATGCGCTGCGCCTCGCCGCCGCTGAGCGTGGGCGCGGCGCGGTCCAGCGTCAGGTAGCCCAGTCCGACGTCGGCCAGGAAGTCGAGCCGGCTGGCGATCTCGCTGACCACGTCGCGGGCAATGTCGGCGTCGCGGCCGGTCAGCTCGAAGCTGGCGATCCAGGCGCGCACCTCGTTCACCGAGAGTGCCGCGATGTCGTGGATAGCGCGGTCCTCGAAGGTCACCTGGCGCGCCGAAGGGTTCAAGCGCGCGCCATGGCAGTCGGGGCAGGATTCGTCGACCACGCCTTCGACATCGAGTTCTTCCGACGGGAAGCTCTGCTCGCGGCCCTTGTTGTCGTCGTCGCGGCGGCTGTCGTCGAAGGCCAGGCGCTGCTCACGCGTCAGCGCCAGGCCGGTGCCGACACAGGTGCCGCACCAGCCGTGTTTGCTGTTGTAGCTGAACATGCGCGGGTCGAGCTCGGGGTAGCTGGTGCCGCACACGGGGCAGGCGCGCTTGGTGCTGAACACCTGCACCTGGCCGATGCCGGCGCCGAACTGGCCGGGGCTGACGTCGGACGCCGCGGCCAGCCCGTCCAGCGGGTGCAGCAGGTGTAGCACGCCCTTGCCCAGCTCGAGCGTTCGGCGCAGCAGCTCGCGCAGCTCGGCTTCGTTCTCGGCACTGACCACGATGTCGCCCACAGGCAGTTCCAGCGTGTGTTCCTTGAAGCGGTCCAGCCGCGGGAAGGGGCTGAGCGTGATGAACTCGCCGTCCACGCGCAGGTGGGTGTGGCCGCGGGCCTTGGCCCACTTCGCCAGGTCGGTGTAGACGCCCTTGCGGTTCACCACCAGTGGCGCCAGCAGGCCCACGTGCTGGCCCATATGGTCGCGCAGCAGTTGCGCGGCGATGCTCTCGGCGCTTTGCGCCTTCACCGGCGCGCCGTCCTTCACGCAATGCTGCAGGCCTAGCTTGACCCACAGCAGGCGCAGGAAGTGCCAGACCTCGGTGGTGGTGGCCACCGTGCTCTTGCGGCCGCCGCGCGACAGGCGCTGTTCGATGGCGACGGTGGGCGGGATGCCGTACACGGCATCGACTTCCGGCCGCCCGGCCGGCTGCACGATGCTGCGGGCGTAGGCGTTGAGCGACTCCAGATAGCGCCGCTGGCCTTCGTTGAACAGGATGTCGAAGGCCAGCGTGCTCTTGCCGCTGCCGCTGACGCCGGTGACGACGTTGAACTTGCCGCGCGGGATGTCCACGCTCAGGTTCTTCAGGTTGTGTTCCTTGGCGTTGACGATGCGGATGTTGTTGTCCGCGGCCTGGCGCGCACGGCGCGCGTCGAGCAGCACGCGCTGCAGCGCCCTGCCCTCTTCGGCCTGCGGTGTGGCCACGCCCAGCGCGGTGTCGTACTCGCGCAAGGCCAGGCCGGTGTGCGAGGTGGGATGCGCCTTCACGTCGTCGGGCGTGCCGGTGCAGACCAGCTCGCCGCCGGCCTCGCCGCCTTCGGGCCCCAGGTCGACGATCCAGTCGGCGGCGCGGATCACGTCCAGGTTGTGCTCGATCACCAGCAGCGAATGCCCGGCGTCGAGCAGCTTGCGCAGCGCGCGCATCAGCTTGGCGATGTCGTCGAAGTGCAGGCCGGTGGTGGGCTCGTCGAAAAGGAACAGCGTGCCGCGCTTGGCCAGGTGCGCACGCGGGTTGGCGGCCGCTTCGGCCAAGAAGCCGGCCAGCTTCAGGCGCTGGGCCTCGCCGCCGCTGAGCGTGGGCACCGGCTGGCCCAGGCGCACGTAGTCGAGGCCGACATCGATGATCGGCTGCAGCCTTGCCACGACCTCGCGGTCGGCCTGGAACCAGTGCGCGGCCTCGGCCACGGTCAGGTCCAGCACGTCGGCGATGCTCAGGCTCATCGGCCCGCGCAGCACTTTCACGTCCAGCACCTCGCTGCGGTAGCGGCGGCCGTCGCAGTCGGGGCAGCGCAGGTAGACGTCACTGAGGAACTGCATCTCCACGTGTTCGAAGCCGCTGCCGCCGCAGGTGGGGCAGCGGCCGTCGCCGGCGTTGAAGCTGAAGGTGCCGGCGGTGTAGCTGCGTTCACGCGCCATCGGCAGGTCGGCGAAGATCTTGCGCAGTTCGTCGAAGGCGCCGACGTAGCTGGCCGGGTTGCTGCGCGCGGTCTTGCCGATCGGGCTCTGGTCGACGAACACGGCCTCAGCCAAGTGGTCCATGCCGAGCACGCGGTCGTGCGCGCCAGGCGTTTCAGTGGCCTTGCCGAAGTGGCGGGCGAGTGCCGGATACAGCACGTCCTGGATCAGCGTGCTCTTGCCGCTGCCGGAAACACCGGTGACGACCACCAGCCGCTGCAGCGGGAAGGCCACGCTGATGTTCTTCAGGTTGTGGTCGCGTGCACCTTCCAGCAGCAGCTTCGGCGTGGCCTCGTTCACGAGCTTGCGAAAGCCGCTGCCCACATGCTTGCGGCCGCCCAGGTAGGCGCCGGTCAGCGTGTCGGCGCTGCGCGCCTGCTCGGGCGTGCCGTCGAAGACGATCTGCCCGCCGCGTTCGCCCGGGCCCGGGCCCATGTCGATCAGCCGGTCGGCGGCCAGCATCACGGCCGGGTCGTGTTCCACCACCACCAGCGTATTGCCGGCATCGCGCAGCCGCAGCATGGCCTGGTTGATGCGGTTCATGTCGCGCGGGTGCAGGCCGATGCTGGGCTCGTCCAGCACGAACAGCGTGTTCACCAGGCTCGTGCCCAAGGCCGTGGTGAGGTTGATGCGCTGCACTTCGCCGCCGCTGAGCGTGCGGCTCTGGCGGTCCAGCGTCAGGTAGCCCAGGCCGACGTCGCACAGGTACTTCAGCCGCGTCCTGACTTCGCCCAGCAGCAGCTTCAGCGCCTCGTCGAGCATCGTCGAAGGCAAGGACAGGCCGTCGAAGAAACGGCGCAGGCGCTCGATGCTCAACTGCATCGCGTCGTTCAGGTTCAGGCCCGGCAGCGCTTCGAGCTGCGCCCGCGACCACTTCGCGCCGACCGGCAGGAACCGCTGATCCGGCGGCAGCACCGCGTCGGCATCGGCCTTGGTGCCGATGCGCCACAGCAGCGGCTCGAGCTTCAGCCGCGCGCCGCCGCAGCTGCCGCAGGGCGTGTAGCTGCGGTACTTCGACAAGAGCACGCGGATGTGCATCTTGTAGGCCTTGCTCTCCAGGTATTCGAAGAAGCGCTTGACGCCGTACCACTGCTTGTTCCAGTTGCCCGTCCAGTTCGGGCTGCCGTCGATGACCCAGGCCTTCTGCGCCGCCGTCAGCTGGCTCCAGGGCGTGTCGCGCGGGATGCCGGCCTCGCCGGCGTACTTCAGCAGGTCGTCGAAGCTGTCGGCCCAGGCCGGCGTCGTCATCGTCTTGATGGCGCCGTTGCGCAGCGTCTTGCGCTCGTCGGGGATCACGAGGCCGAGGTCGACGCCGATGACGCGGCCGAAGCCGCGGCAGGTGTCGCAGGCGCCGTAGGCACTGTTGAAGCTGAACATCGCCGGCTGCGGGTCGGCGTAGCGCAGGTCGCTTTCGGGGCAATGCAGGCCGGTGCTGTATTTCCAGACTTGCGGGTTGGCTTCGTCGGCCACGTGCACAGTCAGGCGCCCGCCGCCGCGCTTCAGCGCCAGTTCGATGGCTTCCATCGCGCGCACCTGCTCGGTGGCGGCCACGCGGAAGCGGTCGGCCACCACGTCCAGGATCTTGCGCGTGCCGTCCACATGTTCGCCCTGCACGCGGGTGAAGCCGCTGGCGGCCAGCCATTGCTCCTGCTGCTCGGCGGTGGTGTCGGCGGGCAGTTCGACCGGGAAGGTCAGCACCAGGCGCGGGTCGCCAGCCTTCGCCGCCCGCTCCAGCAGGTCGGCGTAGATCGTCTGCGGCGTATCGTGCCGCACCGGCAGCGCGGTCTGGCTGTCGAACAGCTGTGCGGCGCGCGCCCACAGCAGCTTCAGGTGGTCGTTCAGCTCGGTCATCGTGCCGACCGTCGACCGCGAAGTGCGCACCGGGTTGGTCTGGTCGATGGCAATCGCCGGCGGCACGCCGTCCACCCGGTCGACCGCCGGCCGGTCCATGCGGTCGAGGAACTGGCGGGCGTAGGCGCTGAAGGTCTCGACGTAACGCCGCTGGCCTTCGGCGTAGAGCGTGTCGAACACCAGGGAACTCTTGCCGCTGCCGCTGGGCCCGGTGACGACCGTCAGCTCGCCGGTGCGGATGTCCAGGTCCAGGTTCTTCAGGTTGTGCTGGCGCGCGCCGCGGATGCGGATCAGGCCTTCGCCCGGGTCCACGCTGCCTTCCGAGGCAGGTTCGGGGGCGGACTCAGGGGCGGTCGGGACGGTTTCACCAACGGACATGACAGCCTTCTCAGCAGGGGTGCGGCGGGGGGGCAACCGGCCATTCTAGAAGCCGGCCCAAGCCTCGGGCTGCCGCCGTTCTGGCGCGGATCAGGGCGCTGCCAGGCTCAGTTCGACATGCGGGCTGAAGGCCGCGGCGGGGGCCGAAGCGGCCTGTGCAGGCACTGCCACGGCCACCTTCGGCGCGCCCAGGAACAAGCGCTCGCTGGGCAGCCCACGCTCGATGAGCGCGTCGCGCACGCGCAGGCTGCGCTGCAAGGCCAGTTCACGCGCAGTGTCCGGCGTCACCGGCACCGCAGCTTCGAGGCGGGCGCGCATCTCGGCGTGTGGCAGGTCCTTCAGCATTCCGATGAAGTTGCGCGGCCGGTCGGACAGCGCGGTGTCGGTGTACAGGCGCTTGAGCAGGCGCGCGCTGTCGGCGGCGCTCAGCGCCGGCAGCGCGGCGCTGGCTGAGGCAGCGCTGACGGCAGCGTTGACGGGCGTCCCGGCGCGGGCCAGGTCGCGGCGCTGCTCGGCCTGCAGCCGGGCGTCGACCACGGCGGCCTGAACCGCGGCCCTCTCGGCCACCGGGTCAGCGTGGCCGGCGACGGTCAGGCGCAAGGCCGGGCGTTCCTGCAGTGCCTTGGCGATCCTGTCGATGGCTGCGCCGCCGCCTTCGGCCAGACGCGCCGTGCCGGGCACGAAGGCGATGCTGCTCAGGTCGTCGGCGCCACCGCCCGCCAGCAGCGCAAACGGCGAGGTCAGCGCCTTGCTCAGCAAGTTGCCCAGGATCTTCCAGACGATGCCCCAGACGCTGAACTGCGGGTCGTTGATCGAGCCCGAGACCGGCAGGTCGAGGTCGATGACGCCGTTGCGGTCGGTCAGCAGCGCCACTGCCAGGCGCACCGGCAGCTTCGTGGCTTCAGGGCTGTCCACCGCCGCGCCGAAGGTCAGCTGGTTCAGCACGATCTGGTTGCGCGCAGCCAGCGTGCCATCGGGCGCCACCTTGTAGGCCAGGTCGACGCTGAGCTTGCCGCGTTCGATGGCGTAGCCGGCGTACTTGCCGGAATAGGGCGACAGTGGCGCCAGTTCCAGGTCGGTGGTGCGGGCCTGGATGTCCAGCGCCAGCGGGTTGGCCGTGGGATTGAAGGCGCCGCGGATTTCCAGCCGCCCGGTGCCGGCGACACGGCCGCGCAGGTCCACGGTGGCCAGATCGGCGGGGCTGGTGGACGTGAAACGGCCGATGGCACCGTCGAGTTCGGTCAGCTGCGCCGAATAGTTGGGGCGCACGAAACGGTCGGTGAAGTCGACGCGGCCGCTGTTGAGCCGGGTGGCGCCGACAGTCAGCTCGACGGGCAGCCCGGCCGGCGCGGAGGCTGCCGTGGCAGGCACGGCCGGCGCTTCCCCGGCCGCGCCCGGCTCGGCCTGCACGTCACGCAGGTTGAAACGGCCCTGCTCGGTGATGACCAGCCGCGAATAGAAGTCGCTGAGCACGACCTCGCCGATGTCGATGCGCGGCTTACTGCTCTGAGCCAGCCGCACGCGCAGCGGCTTGAGCTGCAGCGAGGCCCAGCTCAGCAATTGATCGTCTTCGGTGCCGGCGGCCAGGGCGGCGGCGTCGCCGGGGGTGCGCAGGTCCAGGTCGGCCAGCAGGGCCTGGCCCTGCGCATCGAGGCTCAGACCGGCGATGTCGCCGCTGGCCGGCAGGCTGGCGTTCACCTGCCCCTGCCAGCCCAGCTCGCCGCGCGCCAGCTTCACCGGCAGGGCGGCGCCGAAGTAGGGCTCCAGGCTGTGCAGCGGCAGACGTTCCATCTGCACGCTTCCGCGCAAGGCCAGCGGCGCCAGGGCCAGCGTGCCCTTGGCGGCCAGCCTGCCAGCCTGGCCGCTTGCCGCCGGCAGCTGCGCCGCCAGGTCGAACCGGGCTGGCCGTGGGCCGGCCGGCCAGGCCAGGCCTTGCAGATGCAGCCGCAGCCCTTGCAGCGACAGGGCGACGGCCGGTACCGGCTGGGCGTCGGCCCACTGCAGGCGGCCGCCATCGACTCGCAGGTCGGCGAGGTCGACACGCCAAGGGCTGGTGACCTCGGCCAGGTCCGCCGTCGAAGCCGCGGGTCGCGGCGGGACGGCCCGGTCACGCCCAGGCGCAGCCGACGGCGTGCGCAGCCAGCGTTGCAGGTCGAGCGCGCCGGCACGGTCGCGCGCCAGCGCCAGCTGCGGCTGGCTCAAGGCCAGGCGGTCCACCGCCACGCTGCGCGCCAGCAAGTCGGCCTGCAGGCCCTGCATGTCCAGGCTGGCCCACTGCGCCAGCGGCCGCGCGCCGCGCACTGCCGGCACCGGCATCAGCCGCAGCGGCGCCACCCGTGCCTGGGCCACCGCCAGCTGCAGGCGCGGCGTGGCGCCGGCGGCCCAGTCCACACGGGCCTGAAGTTCGGCC
>JALHPF010000033.1 GCA_022842595.1 Rubrivivax sp. | reverse complement strand
TTCCTGGGCACAGCAACGCATATGACGTATGCCATCTTCGGGAAGAGCCGAGTGCGGGAAAGCCGCATGCTCGGATCTGTGAGGGCGAAGCCGAATGGCCTAGCTACTCGACCATCAACCGGACGCCCCCTCGGGGGGCAGCGAGCGCCAGCGAGCGTGGGGGCTCAATGTACCCGCCGCGGAACCGGCTCTGCCGGGCCGCTGGCGGACGCCCCTTCGGGGGGCAGCGAGCGCCAGCGAGCGTGGGGGCTCAATGTACCCGCCGCGGAACCGGCTCTGCCGGGCCGCTGGCGGACGCCCCCTCGGGGGGCAGCGAGCGCCAGCGAGCGTGGGGGCCTAATGAACGCGGCGCGGGGCGCCCTTGTTGGTTTTGCCGTCGTCGAAACCTTCGGGCCCGGCCGGGCCGCCGGCACCGCCGCCGCCGAAGTCTCCGCCTTCACCTTCGACCTCGCCATCCTCAGGGCCGGGCAGGGCCCAGAAGAAGCGGTCGGGCACGATGTTGCCCATGCCCGGGCGGAAGCCGGCGTCCAGGCTCTGGTCGAGGAAGCTCAGGGCTTCGCCGACGGCGGCCTGCAGTTCACTGCCGGCCGCCAGCAGGGCCGCCAGCGCGGCCGACAGCGTGTCGCCGGCGCCTGTGAAGCCGGCGTCGAAACGTTCGAACTTCTCGCCGGTGAGCGCGCCTTGCGGCGAGGCCAGCACGTTGTCGATGTAGCTTTCCGTACCCTGCGCCGACGGCTTGGCCGGCAGCATGATGCCGGTCACGAGCACATAGCGTGTGCCATGTTCACCGGCTGCCACGGCCAGTTCACGTGCCGATGGCGGGCGTTCGTTGTCCCATTCGGGCAGCAGGAAGTCCTGCAGGGTCTTGTGGTTGCCGACCAGCACCTCGGTGGCCGGCAGGATGAGTTCGCGGAACGCGTCCAGGTAAGGCTGGAGTTGGTCTTCTTCCAGCCAGGCCAGGCTGGGCATGTAGCTCACCAGCGGCAGGTCGGTGTAGTCGCTCAGCACCTCGGCCACCGCGCTGACGCCGTCGGCCGAGCCCAGGAAGCCCACCTTCCAGCCGGCGACGGTGATGTCCTCCAGGATGGTGCGCGCCTGTTCGGCGACGACATCGGGGTCGATGGGGTGGTGGTCGAAGGTGTCGGCGGTGTCGCGCATGACGATCGACGTGACCACCGGCAACGCATGCGCACCCATCGCGGCGATGGTCGCGACATCGCCCGCAGTGCCGGTGGCGCCGCTGGGGTCGGTAGCGTTGAAGCTCATCACGCAGGCGGGGGCCGGCGGCTCGACGCCGGGGTCGCCGGGTTCCGTGGCCGTGGCGGGTTGGGGGTTCATGGTTCGGGCCTCGGAAGCAAACGGACAGGTGATAACTGCGTTTAGCTGCCCACAAATGCTCCTTTTCCGAGGAATGCGGGTCGCTAGAATCGTTCACCATTGTAGTGAGCTGACTGAGGCATCGTGACCGAACCCCGTACCTGGATGTGCCTGATCTGTGGCTGGATCTACGATGAATCCGTTGGCGACCCTGAACATGGCATTCCCCCCGGCACAGCCTGGGCGGATGTCTCAATGAACTGGACCTGCCCGGAATGCGGTGCTCGCAAGGAAGACTTCGAGATGGTCCAGATCTAGACCTGACCACGGGCCGCGCCATCGCGCGTTCCCCGCGGTTGCCTCTCGAGGAGAAGACCGCTTGGAAAGCCTGATGTCCGACCACGGCACGCACCTGGCCGACGAGCACGACGCCGCCGGGGTGGTGGCTGGCGCCAAGGTGCTTGTCATCGACGACAGCAACACCATCCGGCGCAGCGCCGAGATCTTCCTGCGCCAGGGTGGCCATGAAGTGTTGCTGGCCGAAGACGGCTTCGACGCCCTGGCCAAGGTCAACGACCATGACCCCGAGCTCATCTTCTGCGACATCCTGATGCCGCGGCTCGATGGCTACCAGACCTGCGCCATCATCAAGCGCAACCCCCGTTTCTCCCATGTGCCGGTGATCATGCTGTCCAGCAAGGACGGCCTGTTCGACAAGGCCCGCGGCCGCATGGTCGGCAGCCAGGACTACCTGACCAAGCCCTTCACCAAGGAACAGCTGCTGCGTGCCGTCGAGACCTTTCGGCGCAAGCGTGGCTGACCGCATTCACAGCGCCTGCAGCACAGAACCCAGGATTCCCAGATGACGATCCAGAAGATCCTCGTGGTCGACGATTCCAAGACCGAACTGCACCACCTGGCAGAACTGCTGGGCAAGCGCGGCTATGCCGTGCGCACCGCCGAAAACGGCGACGAGGCCATGCGCCGCCTCGGCGAGGAAAAGCCGGACCTGGTGCTGATGGACGTGGTGATGCCCGGCCAGAACGGCTTCCAGCTCACACGCACCATCACCCGCGACCCGCGCTTCGCCGACGTGCCGGTGATCATGTGCACCAGCAAGAACCAGGAAACCGACAAGGTCTGGGGCATGCGGCAGGGCGCGCGCGACTACATCGTCAAGCCCGTCAATGGCGACGAGCTGATCGCCAAGATCCGCGCCTTCGACTAGGCAGTAGCCCATGTCCAACCGCGACGCCTTGCGCGAACTGCAGAGCCGGCTGGCCGAACGCCTGCAGCTGGCCCGCACCGAAGCCCGGCCGATGTCCTGGCTGGCGGTGGAATGTGCCGGCACCGGCCTGCTCGTGCCGCTGGCCGGTGCCGGTGAGATCTTCGCCGTCGGCCCGGTGCTGCCAGTGCCTCACACCCAGCCCTGGTTCGTGGGCGTGGCCAATCTGCGCGGCGGCCTGCATGGCGTCGTCGACCTGGCGGCGTTCCTGGGGCTGCGCCCGCCCCACCCGCCCGACGCGCCACGCGAACAGTCGCGCCTGTTGGCACTGAATGCCGGCCTGGGTTCGCACAGCGCCTTGCTGGTCGACCGCCTGGCCGGCTTGCGCAGCGGCGACCAGCTCGCGGCCGAGGCCGAAGACGATGCCGAACGGCCACCCTTTGCGCGTGGCCGCTGGCGCGACGCCGAAGGCCGCATCTGGCAGGAAATCGACCTGGCAGCACTGGCCCGCAACGAACTATTTCTTGCCATCGCGGCATGACCCTGCTGCCTGACCAGCGCTGCCCACGATGTGTGGCGCGCGGCTTTGAACGGATGAGGACGACATGAGTTTCCTGGACAGGATCAAGGGCCCGAGCGGCCGCCCGCATGACCACGGTGATTCCGGCGTGAACACCAGTCGCTTTGACGACATCGCCCTGGCCGACAACCCGATGGAAGCCACCGTGCGCCTGCCCGGTGCCAGCCAGGCGCGGCACGACGCCGGGCCGTCGATCATTTCCGAGGCCACGCCTTCGGAGATGTCCGCCGACTACACCGAAACCCGCGGCCTGGGCGAAGTGCAGGGCGATGCGATGCCCTCGTCGTTCAGCAGCGGCCTGCCCATCATCGACCGGCTGCCTCTGGTGCGGCAGCAGCGCATCGCCGCCGTGATCTTCGGCGTGGGCCTGATCGGCCTGCTGGCGGCCGTGGTGCTCACGCTCACTGCCAACCGGCGCAGCAGCGAACAGGTGGCCGCCGCTGCGCAGGCGCAAACCCAGTCCCAGCGCCTGGCGAAGTCGGTCACGCAGGGTGTGGTCGGCCAGGCCTCGGCATTCCCGGAGATGCGCGAGAGCGTGGCCGTGCTGGTTCGCAACGTGCGCAGCCTGGGCGACGGTGCTGGCGGCGTGCCTGCAGCTCCGGCCGCACTGCAGGCCCAACTGCAGCCGCTGCTGCCGCTGATCGACAAGGCCGAGAAGAATGCCGGCGTCGTGCTGGCGCAGGAAAAGACACTGGTCCAGGTGAGCCAGTCGCTGCGCGCCATCAACCGTCAGAGCGGCGACCTGCTCGAGACCGCGGAGAACGTCAACACGCTGAAGCAGGCCGCAGGCGCCAGCGCGGCGGAGCTCGCGGCGGTGGGCAGGCTCATCATGCTGACCCAGCGCATCGGCAAGAGCGCCAACGAATTCATCACCACCGAAGGCGTCAGCACCGAAGCCGTGTTCCTGCTCGGCAAGGACCTGAACAGCTTCCGCGACCTGAGCAAGGGCCTGACTGACGGCGACGCCGAGCTGCGCCTGCCCGGCAGCCGCGACCCCGCCTCGCGCGCTGCGTTGGCCCAGCTGGCCACGCAATACGAACAGACGCGCAGCGCAGCGCAGTCGATCCTGGGCAACCTGCAAGGCCTGGTCACCGCGCGTGAAGCGCAAACCGCCATCGTGGCCGACAGCGAACCCCTGCGCCAGGGGCTCGAAGGCCTGCAGCGCGGCCTGGCCGACACCGGCGGCTTCGGCGGCTGGCCGGTGTGGCTGGGGCTGGCATCGCTGCTGGCCATGCTCGGCGGCGGTTTTTCGCTCTTGCGCCTGTTCGTCAGCGACCAGACCTCGCGTTCGCGTCTGGCCGAGGGCCAGCGCCGCGAAGCCGAGCGCCAGGAGCAGGAAGCCAAGCGCGTGAATGACGCCAACCAGGCGGCCATTCTTCGCCTAATGAACGAACTGCAGACGGTGGCTGAAGGCGACCTGACGCAGCAGGCCACCGTCACCGAGGACATCACCGGCGCGATCGCCGACTCGGTGAACTACACGGTGGAAGAACTGCGTACCCTGGTCGAACAGGTGCAGACCACGGTCGACCGCGTCACCGACACCACCCAGCAGGTCGAGCAGACCTCCACCGAACTGCTGGCCGCTTCCACCGAGCAGCTGCGCGAGATCCGCGACACCGGCGAATCGGTGCTGCAGATGGCCGGCCGCATCAACGACGTGTCGGCCCAGGCCCAGGAAACCGCCTCGGTGGCGCGCCAGTCGCTGGTGGCTGCGGAAAGCGGCCTGACCGCGGTGCAGGACACGATCGGCGGCATGAACGCCATCCGTGACCAGATCCAGGAAACCAGCAAGCGCATCAAGCGGCTGGGCGAAAGCAGCCAGGAAATCGGCGAGATCACCGAGCTCATCTCCGACATCACCGAGCAGACCAACGTGCTGGCGCTGAACGCCGCCATCCAGGCCGCCAGCGCTGGCGAAGCCGGCCGTGGCTTCAGCGTGGTGGCCGAAGAAGTCCAGCGCCTGGCCGAACGCTCGGGTGATGCCACCAAGCAGATTGCCGCCATCGTGCGCACCATCCAGACCGATACCCAGGACGCCGTGGCCGCCATGGAGCGCAGCACCCAGGGCGTGGTTGAAGGTGCACGCCTGACAGACGCCGCCGGCACCGCGCTGGCCGACATCGACCGGGTCGTGCGCGAGCTGTCCGAGCTGATCGCGCGGATCTCTTCCGAAGCGCTGAAGGAAGCGGAATCCGCCAACGTCGTGGCCGCCAACATCCAGCACATCTTCGCCGTCACCGAACAGACTTCCGAAGGCACCCGTTCAACGGCGCAGATGGTGCGCGAGCTGTCGCGCACGGCCGAAGAGCTGAAGGCTTCGGTGTCGCGCTTCAAGGTGGCCTGAGGATGCACGGCACCATGTCAGCGCCGCACCTGGCCGCACCGGCCGACGACCTGAGCGCCATCGCCTGGGTGCAGGCCGAGCTCCGCCGCACGCTGGAAGCGTCGCACAAGCAACTGCGCCGTTATCTGCGCGAGGCCGATTCGATCGGCGCTTCCGACCTGGACAGCGCCGACCCTGCGCCGCTGACGGTGGCCCGCCACCTGCTGCACCAGGGCGTGGGTGCGCTCGAGATGCTGTGCCTGCCGGCACTGGCCCAGGTGCTGCGTGCCAGCGAAACCGCGGTGCAGCGCATCGTCGCGCGCCCGGCGCTGCTGAATGCGGCCGCACTGGAACTGATCGAACGCAATGCGTTCGCCCTGCTCGACTACCTGGCCCGGCAACTCGCGGGCAAGCCGGTGTCGCCGGTGATGCTGTTCCCGCAGTACCGCGCCACCCAGAAGCTGGCCGGTGCCGACCGGGTGCACCCGGCCGACCTGTGGCCGCACGCCTGGCACTGGCATGCGCTGCCGTCCGACCGTTCGGCGACGCCGCGGCGCACCGACGACGCCGCCCGCGGCGAGATGGAAAACCTGGTGCTGGCGCTGATGCGCCAGCCCGAGGGCGGCGCGCTCGCGCGCATGAGCGACCTGTGCGCCGACATCGCCGCTGGCGCCGCGCAGGCGGCCCGGCCCAGCCACGTGACCACCTTCTGGCAGCTCGCCGCGGCGATGTTCGAAGCCCAATCGGGCGGGTTGCTGAAGAGCGACCTGTACGTCAAGCGCATCGCTTCGCGCCTGCTGGCACAGCTGCGCATGGACACGCGTGGCCAGCACGAACCTTCTGACCGGCTGGCGCAGGATCTGCTGTTCTTCTGCCAGCATGCTGCCGAGCCGACGGCCGAACATCCGGCACCGCGGCTGGCCGCCGTGCGGGCCCATTGGCCGATGCAGGGCGTGCGTGTGGCCGACTACGAAGCGGCCAGCCTGGGCCGCTTCGACCCGGCCGTGCTGGCCCTGGCCCGCAAGCGCGTGGGCGCCGCCAAGGACGCCTGGTCGGCCGTGGCCGGCGGTGAGCTGCACCGCCTGGGTACGCTGGCCGAGGCGTTCGCGTTGGTCGACGATTCCGTGCGCCGCATCTTCCCGGCTGGCGAGTCGCTGGGCGCCGCGCTGAATGCCGCGGCCGAGCAGACCGTGGCCGCCGAAAGCGAGCCGCCGCCGACGCTGGCGATGGAAGTGGCCACGGCGCTGCTGTACCTGGACGCTTGCCTCGAGGACGGCGAGTTCGACCACGCCGAACTGCCCGCCCGCGTGGTGCGCCTGGCCGAGCGCATCGTCCAGGTGGCCGGGGGTGCCGACCCGCAGCCGCTGGAAGGCTGGATGGAGGAGCTGTACCGCCGCGTCAGCGACCGCCAGACCATGGGCAGCGTGGTGCAGGAACTGCGGGCCTCGCTGTCCGAGGTCGAAAAGCACATCGACGAGTTCTTCCGCCAACCCGACAGCCGCCAGGTGCTGGTGTCGGTGCCACAGCAGCTGTCATCGATGCGCGGCGTGCTGTCCGTGCTGGGCATGAGCCAGGCATCGCAGGCCGTGCTGCACATGCGCGACGACGTCGATGCGCTGGTGAAGGACGAAACCGGCACGGCTGCGCCGCCGCCCGCCGCCGAGATCGACCGCCTTGCCGACAACCTGGGAGCCTTGAGCTTCCTCATCGACATGCTCAGCGTGCAGCCGCAGCTGGCCAAGTCGCTGTTCCACTTCGACGCCGCCACCGGCAAGCTCAGCGCCGTGATGGGCCAGGCAGCGCTGGCGCGCGACAGCGCCGTGCGCCTGCCCACGCCCGCCCTGCCGGCCTCGCTGGCATCAGCGCTGCCCGAAGCGGCTCTGGTCGATCAGGTTCAGGACCTGGCGCAGGCACTGCGTCAGCCCGACGCCGGCATCGGGCTTGGCGACGACGAACTTGTGCAGCGTCTGGAACAGCTGGCGCAGAAGGCCGTGGCCGCCGACGAAGGCGAACTGGCGCGCACGCTCAACGGTGCCCGCGTGGCCCTGCGCAATGCCGGTGACCCGGCCACGCGCCGCGCCCTGCGCAGCGAGCTGGCGCAGGGCCTGCTGGGACTGGTGGCGCCCTCGGCGACGCCCGCGCCGCAGGCGACCGCGGCCGTGCCGCCGCCGCACCCGCCCGCCGCGCCCGGCCAGACCGGCCTGGAAGAAGACCTCGAGATGCGAGAGATCTTCATCGAGGAGGCGCGCGAGGTCGTGGCCGACGCCCAGGCTGCCATGCAGCGCCTGGCCGACCACCCCGAAGCGGCAGCCGACATGACGCAGCTGCGTCGCGCCTTCCACACCCTGAAGGGCAGCGGCCGCATGGTCGGCCTGAATGCCTTCGGCGAAGCGGCCTGGGCCTGCGAACAGCTCTTCAATGCTCGCCTGGCGGCCCAGCCGGCGCGCATGGACGCACCGCTGCGCCGGTTCACCGAAGACACGCTCGGCCTCCTGAGCCGCTGGACCGACGCCATCGAACAAGGCGACATCACCGCCTACGACCCCGCCGCGGTGGTGGCCGCAGCCGACGCGCTGCGTCTGGGCGTGAACCTGCCTGCAGCGACCGCCGCCGAAGTGCGCGACGAGCCGCCGGCCATCGAAGCGCCTGAGCTGGCCGAGGTGATCGAGGTGGCTGAGGTTGCTGCGTTGACCGGGATTGCCGGCATCGAACCCGGCGCCGACGTCGAAGAGATCCAAGATACCGAAGACACCGGGACGATCGAGGAAGCCCGGGAAGTCGCCGGCGAGACCGCCGCAGAGCCCGAAGCCCTGTTCGACATCGAGCCCTTGCCCGTTGCCGAAATTGCCGCCGCCATGCCAGAGGGCTTCCCTGAGCTGCCGGCCGACGCCGAGGTCGTGGCCTTCGAGCTGGAGTTCGATGACGTTGCCGCCGCCGCCGAATCGCCTGCTGCGGCCGACACCGTCGAAGCCATCGACGATGCCGCTCTCGAGCTGCCGCAAGAGGTGCCTCGCCTCGCCATGGACCTGGCCAGCCGCGTGCCAGACCTGCCCAGTGCTGCCGACCTCGACCTGCGCGCGCCCGCGCCGAAGCGCGATGCCGTGCTGCCGTTCGAGTTCGACCTGGGCGACCTGGGCCAGCCGCCAGTCCAGGCCGCTGCCTTGCTGATGACGACCGAACTGCCCGCCAGCGAAGACCCCGCCAGCGACGGCATGCCGCTGGCTGGCACGCTGGAACTGCCGGCCGAAGGCCTGCCCAGCTCGCCCGACATCGATGGCCTGGTGCTGGATCTGGCCGAACTGGACGTGCCGCCCGACGCCGACGCGGCGCCGCTGGACACCACCGCGCCCCTGATCGCTTCAGACCTGCCGCTGGTGCTTGAAGGTGAGGCCGATGCTGAAGCCGAGTCCCTGCCGGACGCCGCGGCGCAGCCGGAACCGGAGCCCGAGCCCGAAGCCGGGATCGAAGCTGAACTCGACACCGACGACCTGGCCCCGCTGACGGCGCTGGACCTCAGCCCCGTCGAGGAATTGCCGCCAGAGCCCGAACCCGAGCCGGTTGAAGAGCCGGTCAAGGTCATCGGTCCGCTGCGCATCGGCATTCCGCTGTTCAACATCTTCCTGAACGAGGCCGACGAACTATCGCGCCGGCTGGGGACCGAACTGTCGGAGTGGTCGCTGGAATGCGAGTACCAGCCCATGGCCGACAGCACCATTGCGCTGGCCCATTCCCTGGCCGGCAATTCGGCCACCGTCGGCTACACCGACCTGTCGGCCCTGGGCCGGGCGCTGGAACATGCGCTGATGCGTTCGCAGGCCGTGGGTTATGGCCGTGACGGCGAAGGTGAACTCTTCATCGACTCGGCCGACGAGATCCGTCGGCTGCTGCACCAGTTCGCCGCCGGTTTCCTGCGCCCGGTCTCGGCCGAACTGATGGAACGCCTGGCCGACCACGAACGCTGGCCCGTGCCCGAGCCCCGGCCGCGTGCCGACGCCGTGGACAGCGTGGCTGGTGCCCTGTCGCCGCAGATGCGTGAAGACATCGCGGCCGAAGTCGAGCTCGAGCTCGAGCCGGCGCCCGAACCCGAATCCCAAGCCGAACCCCAAGCCGAATCTCAGCCCGCGCTTGCACGCCAGGCGGAGCCCGTCGAAGAGGCGGCCGACGTCGAAGACCACATCGACGAAGAACTGTTCCCGATCTTCGAAGAAGAGGCTGAAGAGCTGCTGCCGCAGCTGCAAGGCAAGTTGCGCGATTGGGTCGAATGCCCGTCAGACATGGACGCGCCTTCGGCATGCATGCGCACACTGCACACCTTCAAGGGCGGTGCCCGCCTGGCCGGTGCTATGCGCCTGGGTGAGATTGCGCACCAGCTGGAAGCTGCCATCGAACGCCTGGTGGCCCAGGACACGGTGACGCCACAGGAGGTGGAGCCGCTGCTGGGCCGTGCCGACGGCATGTCCGAGGCCTTCGCCCAGTTGCGCGCCCCGGCGCTGGCCCCTGCCCTGCCTGCGGCCCCGGCCGAAGCCCCCGTGGCCGACGCGCTGCCTGAGGTCACCGAGCCAGAGGACGCGCCTGCCGCTGTGGCAGAAGCGTCGGTCGACCTGGCCGAGGCCGCCGAGCAAACGGCCGCGACGGCCACAGCGTTGACCGAGCCCGAGCTCGAGCCCGAAACGACCGCCGAGCCTGAAACCGCGGACGAGCCCGAAATGGCGGCACCAGCCGCCGCCGCCATCGTCACCGCGGCTGCAACGGCGCTGGCCGGGGGCATCGACTGGGAACGCTTCAACCGCCCGCTGCCGGCCTCGGCCCAGGTGGCGCCACCCGCCGAACGCGCCAGCAACACCGCCGGCACCGGCGCCGTGCGTGTGCGCGCCGGTCTGCTCGACCGCCTCGTCAATCAGGCAGGCGAGGTGAGCATCACCCGCGCCCGCATCGACGCCGACGTGCGCACGCTGCAGGGCAGCCTGCACGAGCTGACCGAAAGCCTGGACCGCATGCGCCGGCAGCTGCGCGACATCGAGCTGCAGGCCGAGACCCAGATCTCGTCGCGCATGGAAGCCGCCAAGGCGTCCTCCCAGGCCTTCGACCCGCTGGAGATGGACCGCTTTACGCGCTTCCAGGAACTCACGCGCTTCATGGCCGAGTCGGTGAACGACGTGGCTACGCTGCAGCGCAGCCTGCAGCGCACCTTGCAGAGCACCGAAGACGAACTCGCGGCGCAGGCTCGGCTGACGCGGGAGCTGCAGGACGACCTGCTGCGCACGCGCATGGTCGAGTTCGAGAGCATGGCCGACCGCCTGTACCGCACGGTGCGCCAGGCGGCCAAGGACAGCGGCAAGCTGGCGCGGCTGGAGATCATCGGCGGCGGCATCGAGATCGACCGCGGCGTGCTCGAACGCATGACCGGGCCCTTCGAGCATCTGTTGCGCAACAGCGTGGCCCATGGCGTCGAGCCACAGGACCGGCGTCGCGCTGCGGGCAAGAACCCCGAAGGCCAGGTCAGCATCCAGGTGGCGCAGGCCGGCAACGAGGTTGCCATCGAATTCGGCGACGACGGTGCCGGTCTGGACCTGCCGCGCATCCGCGAGCGCGCACTCGAGCGCGGCCTGATCGCGCCCGACCAGGACGTGAGCGACGACGAACTCTCGCAACTGATCTTCTCGCCGGGCTTCAGCACCGCCAACACCGTGACCGAACTGGCCGGCCGTGGCATCGGCATGGACGTGGTGCGGGCCGAGGTCAACGCCATGGGCGGGCGCATCGAACTGCACAGCGATTCGGGGCAGGGCACGCGGCTGCGCCTGCTGCTGCCGCTGACCACGGCGGTGACGCAGGTGGTGATGCTGCGCTGTGGCGTCATGAGCGTGGCCGTGCCCTCGACGCTGGTGGAGCTGGTCCGGCGCATGCCGCTGGCCGACATCGACAGCGCCTACGAAGGCGGCAGCCTCGAATTTGCCGACGAGGCCGTGCCCTTCTTCTGGCTGCCGGCGCTGTTGCAGTCAGGTGGCCATGGCGAGACGCGTTCGCGCTCGCAGTCGGTGGTCATCATCCGCAGCGCCTCGCAGCGCGTGGCACTGCATGTCGACGAAGTCGTCGGCAACCAGGAAGTGGTGGTCAAGAACGTCGGCCCGCAGTTGTCGCGGCTGCCTGGACTGGCCGGCGTGACGCTGCTGCCTTCGGGCGTGGTCTCGCTCATCTACAACCCGGTGGCGCTGGCTTCGGTGTATGCCGAAGCGGCTCGCCGCCTGATGCGCCAGCAAGCCGCCGCTGGCGACGGCGGCAGTGGAGCCGACACGGCCGGCAACCCGCCGCCGCAACGTGCGCCGATGGTGATGGTGGTCGACGATTCATTGACGGTGCGGCGCGTCACTCAGCGCCTGCTGGTGCGCGAAGGCTACCGCGTGGTGCTCGCCAAGGACGGCCTGGAAGCGCTGGAACGGCTCGCCGAGGAACGCCCGGCCGTGCTGCTGTCGGACATCGAGATGCCACGCATGGACGGCTTCGATCTGCTTCGCAACGTGCGTGCCGACGCCCGCCTCGCCGGGCTGCCGGTGGTGATGATCACCTCGCGCATTGCGCAGAAACATCGCGACTACGCCGCCGAACTGGGGGTCGACCATTACCTGGGCAAACCGTATTCGGAAGAGCTGCTGTTGTCGCTGGTGGCGCGCTACACCGGCGCCGAGCAGGCCGCGCGCGTAGCAGCCTCAGCCCTGGCCTGAAGGCTGAACTCGAACCGGGCCTGGCGGCACCCATGGAAGTCGACAGCCATGCGCCGCAATGGGTCGACCGGCTGGCCACGCTCAGCAGGTTTCGCGACCGCGAGCTGCTCGACATCAGCCTCGCCAGCGCCCTGCGCGACCTGCTGCAGCCTCGCCAGGTGGCGGTGTGGCGCTGCGTCGGCCAGCCCGGCGACGAGCGCTGGCTACTGCGCGCACGCCTGGGCCTGAACGACCGGGCGGCCCTCTCCGACCCAGCCGGCGTCGCCATCGACGATCTGCCGCCACTGCCCAGCCAGCCCGAACGCTGGCACTCCCTGCAGCAGCGCCGCATCACCCGGACGGCCCTGCCCGAAGGCGGCTGCTGCAGCCGCTTCCCGCTGGCCAGCGACCGCGACCTCGTCGGCGTGCTGGAACTGCACACCCCCGTGCCACCCGGTGACGCCGAACAACGCATGGTGGCCAGCCTGCTGCGCCTGTACGGCAACGTGCTCGGCCTGCTCGACTACAGCGAGCGCGACACGCTCACCGGCCTGCTCAATCGAAAGACCTTCGACGAAAGTTTCATGCGGCTGGCCGGGCAGCTGGGCCTGGCCGCCAACGATGTCTGCGAACCGGTGGTCGCCCCGCGGCCGCCCGCCAGCCGCCTTGGCGGCCGCCCGCAGTCGGTCTGGCTGGCCATGGTCGACATCGACCACTTCAAGCGTGTGAACGACCAGCACGGACACCTCATCGGCGACGAAGTGCTGCTGCTGGTGTCGCGGCTGATGCGCAACTGCTTCCGCTTCGACGACCAGCTCTACCGCTTCGGCGGCGAGGAATTCGTGGTTCTGGTCCGCTGCCAGGAAGGTGCCGGCGCTGCCGATGCCGCTGGCGCCTTCGAACGCCTGCGCCGCCATGTCCAGGACTTCGCCTTCCCGCGCGTCGGCCAGGTGACGGTGAGCGTCGGCTTCACCCAGGTGCGCCGTGGCGACACCCCCGCGGTGGCATTCGAGCGTGCCGACCAGGCGGTCTATCACGCCAAGCAGCATGGCCGCAACCAGGTCCACGAACACGCCGCGCTGGTGGCTGCCGGGCAGCTGCAGGACAGTGCCCGGGACAGCGATATCGAACTGTTCTGAGAGGGCGACCTTCGGGAAGACCCTGACGTCGATTGGGTAAATCAAACGTTTGATTCTGGTCGCTACACTAGCGACCGATGTCCACGCCTGAACCCGCGAATTCGCCCGCCGGCCCGCCCGCCGAGGAACCCCGCAACCGGCTGCTGATGGCCGGCCTGCGGCTGTTTGCGCAGCAGGGCTACAGCAAGACCAGCACCCGTGAACTGGCGGAAGCTGCGCACGTGAACGTGGCGGCCATCAGCTACTACTTCGGCGACAAGGCGGGTCTGTACCGGGCGGTGTTCCTGGAGCCGATGGGCGGTTCGCCTGAAGCCGACCTGGCGCGCTACAGCAGCCCGCAACTGAGCCTGACCGAGGCGTTGGCGGGTTTCTACGCCGGCTTTCTGGAACCGCTGAAGCAGGGCGACATGGTGCGGCTGTGCATGAAGCTGCACTTTCGCGAGATGCTCGAACCCACCGGCCTGTGGCCCTACGACGCGGCGCACGGCATCAAGCCCCTGCACGACGGACTGGTGCAAGTGCTCTGCCGTCATCTGGGCCTGCCGCCAGACCCCGCCGGCTGTGCCGCCGACGCCGACCTGCAGCGCCTGGCCATCGGCCTGGCCGGCCTGGGCGTGCATCTGCACGTGGGCTACGACATGAGCGAGGCGCTGGCGCCAGGCTTGATGAACGGGGCCGAGCAGATCGAACGCTGGTCGGAACGGCTGGTGATGTACGGCCTGGCCATGGTGCGTGCCGAGGCGGCGCGCCGTGGCATCTCGATCAAGGAAGGCACGAACACATGAACATTGGCCCCAGGGCTCTGACCTCGGCACCCACCCCGGCGCCCACCCCGGCGCGCCCGGCCGTTCTGGCGGCGCTGGTTCTGCTGGCCGGCTGTGCGGCGGTGCCGCCGGCCCCGACGCCCGGAGCTGCACAGACGCTGCCTGCCAGTCTGCGCTGGCAGGCGCCGCTGCCTGCGGCCGCTGGCGCCGTGCCGGTCGCGGAATTCTGGGCCGGTTTCGGCGACCCGGCCTTGCCGGCGCTGCTGCTGGCCGCTTCGGCCGCCAGCGCCGACGTCGCGGCGGCGACGGCACGCATCGAACGCGCCCGCGCCACACAGACGGCGGCAGGCGCCGCGCTCTTGCCGCAGCTGAACGCCGCGGCCAATCTCAGCCAGGCACGCAGCACGCCGGGTTTGCCCACCAGCACCAGCGCCAGTGCCGGCCTGCAGGCGGGCTGGGAGATCGATCTCTTCGGGGCCAATGCAGCGGGCCGGCAGGCCGCCAGTGCCCGGCTACGGGGCGCCCAGGCGCTGCTGGCCGACGTGCAGACCGGCTTGGCCGCCGAAGTCACCGCCACGCTCACCAGCCTGCGCGCCTGCGAAGCCCAGGCCCGCACCACCCAGCTGGACGCCGACAGTCGCGCCGAAACCGCAAGGCTGACCGACCTGAGCGCGCGCGCCGGCTTCACCGCCCCGGCCGACGCTGCACTGGCCCGTGCAGGCGCGGCCCAGGCGCGGGCCAACGCGACGCTGCAGCGGGGCCAGTGCGACACGCTCGTGAAGAGCCTCGTCGAGCTCACCGACCTGGCCGAACCCGCGCTGCGTGAGCAGTTGGCCGCCGCCACCGCCCGGCTGCCGCAGCCGCCGGCGGTGCTGCCGCCGAGCCTGCCTGCCGAGCTGCTGGCGCAACGCCCCGATCTGCAGGACGCCGCCGCCGCCGAGCAGGCCGCCGCCGCCGACCGCGACCGCGCGGCCGCGCTGCAGCTGCCGCAGCTGAGCCTGACCGGTTCGATCGGCGGCCTGGCGCTGCGCAGCGGCGGCGAGACCCAGCGCGGCAGCACCTGGTCGATCGGCCCGCTGAGCGTGAGCTTCCCGCTCTTCGACGGTGGCAGCCGCGCTGCCGACGCCAGCGCCGCTCGCGCCGAATACGACAGCGCCGTGGCGCAGTACCGCGCCGCGACGCGCCGTGCCGTGCGCGAGGTCGAAACCAGCCTCGTCAGCCTGCAGAGTACGGCCGCCCGTTTCGACGACGCGCGCAGCGCCGCCGCCGACTTCGAAGCCGCCCTGGTGGCCACCGAAGCCCGCCAGAAAGGCGGTCTGGCCAGCCTGCTGGACCTGGAAAACGCCCGCCGCAATGCGTTGGCCGCACAAAGCGCCTTGATCGAACTGCAGCGCGAACGTGCTGCCGCCTGGGTGGCGCTGGTGCGTGCCCTGGGCGCCGGCTGGCGCGCCGATGGCGACCCGCCGACTCTTTCCATGACGACCTCTCCCACCGGTTCACGACCATGAACGACCCTCTCGACAAGCCCGCGAAAAGCGGAAAGGCGCCCTGGCTGTGGGCTGGCGGTGCGCTGGTGCTCGCGGCCGGCGCGCTGGCTGCGTGGTCGGTGTTTGCCGCCGACCCCGCGCCCACGGCAGCCAGCGGCAGTGCCGCGGCCTCGGCCTCGGCCGCCAAGCCGGCGCTCACCGTCACCCTGGTGACCCCGCAGCGCGGGGAGCTGCCGGTGGCGGTGTCGGCCAATGGCAGCGTGGCGGCCTGGCAGGAAGCCATCGTCGGTGCCGAAGCATCGGGCCTGCGCCTGGCTGAAGTGCGCGTGAATGTCGGCGACCGCGTGCGCCGCGGCCAGGTGCTGGCGACCTTCGCCGCCGCGCTGCCGCAGGCCGACCTGGCCCAGGCCCGCGCTGCCATGGCCGAGGCCGAGGCCACGCTCGCCGAAGCCGGCGCGAACGCCCAGCGTGCGCGCGACCTGCAGGCCAGCGGCGCCCTGAGCGCACAGCAGATCAACCAGTACCTCACCGCCGAACGCACGGCAGCGGCGCGGCTGGAAGCCCAGCGTGCGCTCTTCAAGACCCAGCAGCTGCGCCTGGCGCAGACGCAGGTGCTGGCACCGGACGACGGCATCATCAGCGCGCGCGCGGCCACCGTCGGCGCCGTCGTCGGTGCCGGGCAGGAATTGTTCAGGCTGATCCGCCAGGGCCGGCTGGAGTGGCGCGCCGAAGTTGCCAGCTCCGAGCTGGCCGCGCTGCAGCCCGGCATGGCCGTGCGCGTGACGCCAGCCGGCGACCAGCCCGTCACCGGCAGGCTGCGCATCGTGGCGCCCACCGTCGATGCCGCCACGCGCAACGGCCTGGTCTATGTCGACCTGCCGCAGCCGGGAACGGCGCGTGCCGGCATGTTCGCGCGCGGCGACTTCCAGGTGGGCAGCACCCCGGCCACGACGCTGCCGCAAACGGCGGTGCTGCTGCGCGACGGCTTCAGCTATGTCTTCCAGCTGGGTGCCGACAACAAGGTGCGCCAGGTGAAGGTGGCGGTCGGCCGCCGGCTGGGTGAGCGCATCGAAATCACCAGCGGGCTGGACCCGGCTGCCCGCGTGGTGGCCACCGGCGCCGGCTTCCTGGGTGACGGCGACACCGTACGGGTGGTCGCCGCGGCTCCGGCCGTCACCACCGCCAAGTAGTCCCTGCTGCCCTGGAGCCTTCGAGACCGCCATGAACGTTTCCGCCTGGTGTATCCGCAACCCCATCCCCGCGGTGATGCTGTTCATCATGCTCACGCTGCTGGGCATGGTTGGATTCAAGCAAATGAAGGTGCAGCAGTTCCCCGACATCGACCTGCCCACCGTCACCATCAACGCCAGCCTGCCCGGCGCGGCACCGGCGCAGCTGGAAACCGAGGTCGCGCGCAAGCTCGAGAACGCGGTCGCTTCGATCCAGGGCCTGAAGAACATCTACACCACGGTGCAGGACGGCGTTGCCGTCGTCACCGCAGAATTCCGGCTCGAGAAGCCCACCCAGGAAGCGCTGGACGACGTGCGCGCAGCCGTGCAGCGTGTGCGTGCCGACCTGCCGGCCGACCTGCGCGACCCCGTCATCAGCAAGGTCGAACTGGCGGGCTCGCCGATCCTGACCTACACCGTCTCTTCCACGCGCATGGACGAGGAACAGCTTTCCTGGTTCGTCGACAACGACGTCACCAAGGCCATGCTGGCGGTGCGCGGCGTTGGCAGCGTGGCGCGGGTGGGTGGCGTCACGCGCGAGGTGCGTGTGGACATCGACCCGGCGCGCCTCTTGGCGCTGAACGCCAGCGCCGCCGACATCTCGCGCCAGCTTCGCGCCGTGCAGCAGGACGCCAGCGGTGGCCGCGCCGACGTGGGTGGCATCGAGCAGAGCGTGCGCACGATTGCCACCGTGCAGAGCGCGGCCGAACTGGCGCGGCTGGAAATCGGCCTGAGCGACGGCCGCCGCATCCGGCTGGACGAGGTGGCGCGGGTCACCGACACCGTGGCCGAGCAGCGCAGCACCGCGCTGCTGAACGGCAAGCCGGTGGTCGGCTTCGAGATCGTGCGCAGCCGCGGCGCGAGCGAAACCGAGGTCGCCGACGGCGTGCGCGCAGCGATCGCGAAGTTCACCGCCGAGCGCCCCGACGTCACCGTCACCGAGGCCTTCAACTTCGTCGATGCCACGGTCGAGAACTTCCACGGCAGCATGTACCTGCTGCTGGAAGGCGCGGTACTCGCCGTCATCGTGGTGTGGTTCTTCCTGCGCGACTGGCGCGCCACCTTCGTGGCGGCGGTGGCGCTGCCGCTGTCGATCATGCCGGCCTTCGCGGCGATGTACTACCTGTTCGACTTCTCGCTCAACGTGATCACGCTGCTGAGCCTGTCGCTGGTGGTGGGCATCCTGGTCGACGACGCCATCGTCGAGATCGAGAACATCATGCGCCACCTGCGCATGGGCAAGACGCCTTTCGAGGCGGCGATGGAAGCCGCCGACGAGATCGGCCTGGCGGTGATTGCCACCACCTTCACTTTGATCGCGGTGTTCCTGCCCACCGCCTTCATGAGCGGCGTGCCGGGCAAGTTCTTCGTGCAGTTCGGCTGGACGGCTGCCATCGCCGTGTTCTTCAGCCTGGTGGTGGCGCGCATGCTCACGCCGATGATGGCGGCCTATATCCTGAAGCCGCCGAAGAAGGACCATGTCGAACCCGCCTGGCTCACGCGCTACGGCCATTGGGCTGCCTGGTGCCTGCGCCACCGGCTGCTCACGCTGCTGGCCACCGCGGTGTTCTTCGTCGGCTCGTTCTATCTCGTCACCAAGCTCGAAGCCGGCTTCATTCCGCCCGACGACTTCGGCCAGACCCAGGTGAAGGTGACACTGCCGCCCGGCAGCACCTTCGCGCAGACGCTGGCCGCGGCCGAACAGGCGCGCAGCGTGATCGAAAAGCACCCGCACGTGAAGCTGATCTACACCGCGGTGGGCGGCGGCAACACGGGTACCGACACATTCGCCCCTGGCAGCGGCCTGCCCGACGTGCGTGTGGCCACGCTCACGCTGAACCTCACCCATCGCAGCGACCGCGATGTCAGCAAGCAGGCCATCGAAGGCGAACTGCGCGAGTTGCTGGGTGTGATCCCGGGCGCACGCATCAAGGTCGGCTTCGGCCAGAGTTCCGAGAAATACGTGCTGGTGCTGGCCGGTGAAGACGGCGCCACGCTGGCCGCGCATGCGGCGGTGGTGGAACGCGAACTGCGCAGCATTCCCGGCATCGGCAACGTCACCAGCAGTTCCAGCCTGGTGCGGCCCGAACTCATCGTGCGGCCCGACTCGGCCCGCGCCGCCGACCTGGGCGTGACGAGTGCGGCCATCGCCGACACCCTGCGCATCGCCACCGCCGGCGACTACGACCAGAGCCTGCCCAAGCTGAACCTGAGCCAGCGCCAGATCCCCATCGTCGTGCGCCTGCCGGCCGAAGCGCGCACCGACCTGGCGCTGCTGTCCAAGCTGCCGGTGCCCGGCACCCACGGCCCGGTGATGCTGGGCAACGTGGCCACGCTGTCGATCGACAGCGGGCCGGCGCAGATCGACCGCTACAACCGCCAGCGCAACGTCAACTTCGAGATCGAACTGAACCAGCGGCCGCTGGGCCAGGTGAAGGACGCGGCGCTGGCCCTGCCCAGCCTGCAGCAGCTGCCGCCAGGCGTGATCCAGACCGAGATCGGCGACGCCGAGGCCATGGCCGAGCTCTTCGAAAGCTTCGGCCTGGCGATGCTGACCGGCGTGCTCTGCATCTACATCGTGCTGGTGCTGCTGTTCAAGGACTTCGTGCAGCCGGTGACGATCCTGGGCGCGCTGGTGCTGTCGGTTCCGGGCGCCTTCCTGGCGCTGTTCATCACCGGAACGGCGCTGACCATGCCCAGCATGATCGGCCTGATCATGCTGATGGGCATCGCCACGAAGAACAGCATCCTGCTGGTCGACTACATCATCATCGCGCGCCGCGACCATGGCCTGGACCGCTGGCACGCCATCCTCGACGCATGCCACAAGCGTGCGCGGCCGATCGTGATGACGACAATCGCCATGGGTGCGGGCATGATGCCCATCGCCCTGGGCCTGGGCACCGACCCGAGCTTCCGCGCACCGATGGCCATCGTCGTCATCGGCGGGCTGATCACCAGCACCTTCCTGAGCCTGCTGGTGATCCCGGTGGTGTTCACCTTCGTCGACGACGCCGTGATTGGCCTGAAGCGGCTGACGCAGCGCCAGCGGCCGGCGGCCACGGCAGACTCTACGGGCCAAATCCAGGAGAAGCAGGCATGAAGAACCTCTCTCGCCGCCTCGTGCTGCAGGCTGCCGCCGGTGCTGCCGCGCTGGCCGTGATGAAGCTGCAGGCCGCCGAAGGCCTGGTCACCCGCGCCTTCGAGGTGCTGGACCTGGACTGGGCCGACGCCGCCCGCCAGCGGCCGGTGCCGGTGCGGCTGTACCTGCCCGACACGACACGGTCACGCAGTGGCCGCGTGCCGCTGGTGGTGTTCTCGCACGGCATCGGCGGTTCGCGCCGCGGTTACAGCTACCTGGGCCAGCACTTCGCGCGCAACGGCGTGGCCAGCCTGCACCTGCAGCACGTGGGCAGCGACCGCACGCTCTGGTCGGGCAGCGTCTTCAGCCTCGTCGGCCGCCTGCAGGGCGCCGCGCAGGACGCCGAAGCCATCGCGCGTGCGCAGGACTTGCGATTTGCCCTGGATACCTTGCTCGCGGGCGAGCTGGCGCCCCGTTTCGACGACCGCCGCATCGTCGCCGCCGGCCACAGCTACGGTGCCAACACCACCCTGCTGGCCGCCGGTGCCCGGGTGGCACGCGAAGGCCGCGACATCGAGCTGAAGGACGAGCGCGTGCGCGCGGCCATCGCGATCTCGGCGCCGCCGTTCTACGGTGAGCGCGAGCCAAGGCGCATCCTGTCGGGCATCACCGTGCCCAGCCTGCACGTCACGGCCACCGACGACGTCATCCGCATTCCCGGCTACTTCAGCGGTTCCGAAGACCGCGTCGCGCTGTTCGACGCGATGGGCAGCGAACGCAAGTGGCTGGCCGTGTTCGAAGGCGGCTCGCACAGCATGTTCACCGACCGCGCCGGCACCGGCGGCGTGGCGCTGAACCCGCAGGTGAAGGCGGCCACGCAGGCGCTGACGCTGGCCTTCGTGCGCACGGTGTTCGACGGCGATGCGGCAGCGCTGGCGGCCTGGCCGCAGCTGCATGCGGGCATCCTGGCGCGGTTCAGCGGGCCTGCCGCCTGATTCGCTGGCGCGCTTCAGCGCGCCAGCCCAGGCCTGAGTCTCAGCCGCGCACCCGCCGCGCCAGTCCCAGGCCGGCCAGGCCCAGCAGCAGCAAGGCAGCCGCCGTGGGTTCGGGCACGGGCGTGAGGAATGTGGTGATCGACGCGCCGCGTACGTTTTCGTAGGCGAAGCCGTACAGCGTCATGCTGTAGTCGGCGTTGATCTCGACGTCTGCAAAGCCGTAGAAGATGTCGTCGCTGCTGGCGCCGCTGGGGTCGCGGATCGTCAGCCCCAGGAAGCCGCGGTCGCCGGCCTGCCAGTTGCCGAACAGCGGGCCCATGTCGGGGAAGCCGGCGCCCGGGCTCTGGAAGCCGGTGCTGCTGCCGATGACCGAGCCCACGCCGAATTGCGCCGGGTTGAGGTTCTGCGGCGATGCGTAGATCACGCCGTTGCCGCGCGAGAAGAAGCCTTGCGTGAAGACTTGTGCCTGGGTGGTGGGGCTGTAGGTGAAGCTGTCCTGGATGAGGAAGAACTTGCCGTCCTCGTACAGAGGCTCGGGGAAGAAGAAGCCCCGCTGTTCCGCATAGCTCGTCAGCGGGTTGAACCAGACGCCGGTGCCGTCCGCGTTGCCGCCGCCCGGGTTCGGCACCGTGGTCAGCGGCGTTGCCAGGGTGGTGTGCACGACGGCGGCCTGGCCGGGCAGGTTCAGCGCAAGCAGCGGGATGGCCAGCCCAAGCTGGGCCACGAGCCTGGCAGGCCGGTGAATGATCGAGCGAAGCATGGGGCGAGTCTCCAGGAATGGCGCGCGCGCCACGGGCGTGCGCTCAACGGCGGGAGTCTGCAGCAAGCTTCGCGCCCAGGCACCCCCGTGTTCAGGGATGCTCCGCGGCCTGATGGGCTTCAGCCCCGCTGCTTGACGACCGCGTAGCGCTGCAAGGTTTTCTCGCGCGCCGCGGCGTGGTCCACCACCGGCAGCGGGTAGGTCTTGCCCAGCACCACGCCTGCAGCCTGCAGCTCCAGCGGCCGCGCCAGCCAGGGAGCGTGAATGAGCTTGTCGGGCAGGTCCGCCAGCTCCGGCACATAGCGCCGGATGAAGCGCCCCTGCGGATCAAACTTCTCGCTTTGCGCCACCGGGTTGAAGATGCGGAAATACGGCTGGGCGTCGCAGCCGCTGCTGGCCGCCCATTGCCAGCCGCCGTTGTTGGCGGCCAGGTCGAAGTCGTTCAGGTGCAGCGCGAAGTAGCGTTCGCCCCAGCGCCAGTCCAGCCCCAGGTCCTTCGTCAGGAAGCTGGCCACCACCATGCGCAGGCGGTTATGCATGTAGCCGGTCTGGTTGATCTGCCGCATCGCCGCGTCGATCAAGGGGTAGCCGGTGCGCGCTTCGCACCAGGCGGCATACAGCGCCTCGGCCGGCTTGCCGCGCTCCCAGGCGATCTTGTCGTATTCGGCCTTGAAGGATTTCTCCACGACCTTGGGGTGGTGGTGCAGCACCTGGTGGTAGAAGTCGCGCCAGATCAGCTCGCTCAGCCAGCCCTCAGCGCCGCGTGAGCCGGCCACGCTGCGGGCATGGGCCTCGCGCGCCAGCTTGCGGATCGACACCGTGCCGAAGCGCAGGTGCGTGCTCAGGTAGCTGGGGCCCTTGATGGCGGGAAAGTCGCGGGTGTCCTTGTAGTCGTCGATCCTCGGCAGGAAGTCGTCGAACAGCTCCTGCCCGCCCACGGGCCCGCTGGGCAGCTTCAGGCTGTGCAGGTTGGTGGCCTGAAAGCCGATGTCGGCCAGGCTGGGCACACCGTGGGCCATGTCGGCGGGCAGCGGCGCCAGCGCACCGGCATGGTGGGCCACCGGGTAGGCCTTCAGGAAATACGGCTGCAGCTTCTTCAGCCAGGCATTCTTGTAGGGCGTGAACACCGAAAACGCGCCGCCGCTCAGCGTCAGCACCTCGCTGCGCTCGAACACCACGTGGTCCTTGCTGGTGTGCAGGGCCACGCCGGCGGCGGCCAGCCGGCCGCGCACCTGGGCGTCGCGCTCCAGCGCGGCGGGTTCGTCGTCGTGGTTGGTGTACACCGCCTCGGCGTGCAGCGCGCTGGCCAGCGCCGGGATCTCGTCCAGCGCCCAGCCGTGGCGCACGATCAGGCCCACGCCTTCGACGCCGTGCGACGCCGCCAGCGCACGCAGTTCGGCGTCGACGCCGACGAGGCTGTCGCGGATGAACTCCACGCGCCGGTCGGCACGGGGCAGGGCGTCCAGGATCGCCCGGTCGAAGACGAAACACACCCACACCTTGTGCGCGCTGCGCAGCGCGTGGTGCAGCGCGGCGTGGTCGTCGGTGCGCAGGTCGCGGCGCAGCCAGACCAGGGCGCGGTCGAGCGTGCGGGCGGCGGCGTGGGTGGCGCCTTGGGAGGTGGCGGAAGGACTGTTGGACTTGTTCACACCGGGAGTGTGGCCCCGGAATAAAATGCCTGCATGGCCACCGGCAACCGCATCGATCTCACCAATCAGTTTCTGATTGCCATGCCCGGCATGGCCGACGACACCTTCGCCGGTACCGTCATCTACCTGTGTGAACACACCGAGCGCGGCGCGCTCGGGCTGGTGATCAACAAGCCGATCGACATCAAGCTGAAGAACCTGTTCGAGAAGGTCGAACTGCGTGCCCCCGGCGAGGGCCTGCAGGACCAGCCGGTGTTCTTCGGCGGCCCGGTGCAGACCGAGCGCGGCTTCGTGCTGCACGACCAGCTGGGTGCCGAGGGCGAGGCCAGCCCCTACAGCAGCACCATGGCCGTGCGCGGTGGCCTGGCGATGACGACGAGCAAGGACGTGCTCGAAGCCATGAGCGAAGGTGCCGGCCCGAAGCGGGTGCTCATCACCCTGGGCTGCAGCGGCTGGCAAGCCGGCCAGCTGGAAGAGGAAATCGGCCGCAACGGCTGGCTCACGGTGGACGCCGACCCGGCTGTCATCTTCGACACGCCGATCGAGCAGCGCTACAGCCGGGCGGTGTCGCTGCTGGGCTTCGACCCGCGCATGCTGTCGCAGGAAGCCGGGCATGCCTGAGCCATTGGCGCCGGCCGCCGCAAAGGCCTACCTGGCCTTCGACTTCGGTACCCGGCGCATTGGCGTGGCCAGCGGGAACACCGTGCTGAACCAGGCGCAGCCACGCGGCACGGTGCAGGTGGTGGCCGGTTCGCAGGCGCACTTTGCCGAGATCGGCAGGCTCATCACCGAATGGCAGCCGGCAGCGCTGGTGGTGGGTGTGCCCTTCCACCCCGATGGTGCCGCGCACGACAACACGGTGCGTGCGCGCCGGTTCGCGCGCCAGTTGCACGGCCGCTTCCGCCTGCCGGTGCACGAAGTCGACGAGCGCTACACCACCACCGAGGCCCTGGCCGCGGGCGCACCTGACGCCGACGCCGCCAGCGCTGCGATCATCCTGAGCCAGTTCCTCAACCCCCTGCAAGAAACCGCCGCCCATGCTGCAGCTTGATGCCGAAGCGCTTTACGCCGAACTGCGCACGGGCGTGCGCCAGCTGCTCAGGCCACAGACGGTGCTGGTGGGCATCTGGTCAGGCGGCGCCTGGCTGGCTGAACGACTGCAGCGTGACCTGGGGCTGCCGGGCGAGCATGGCGTGATCAGCAGCACCCTGCACCGCGACGACTTTGGCTCCCGCGGCCTCGTGTCCTCGCAAAAACAGGGCAGCGACGCCACCCAGCTGCCTTTTGCCATCGAGGGCCGGCACATCGTGCTCGTCGACGATGTGCTCTACACCGGCCGCACGATCCGCGCCGTCGTCAACGAACTGTTCGACTTCGGCCGCCCGGCCAGCGTGCAACTGGCCGTGCTGGTCGACCGTGGCGGGCGCGAACTGCCGATCGGCGCGGCCTTTTCGGCCGCCCGCATCGTCTTGCCGCCGACGCAGCGGCTGTCGCTGGTGCGCGCCGACGACGGCAGCTTCGAATTTTCGCTGCGCGATGCCGCCAGCGGCTCCGGCGGCGCCCCTGGCGGAGCCCGCTGATGCTGTCGCGCCGCAACCCCCAGCTGAACAAACACGGCGAGCTGATCCATCTGCTGTCGATCGAAGGCCTGCCGAAGGCGGTGCTGACGCAGATCCTCGACACCGCCGGCACCTTCCTCAGCGTCAATGATCGCGACGTGAAGAAGGTGCCGCTCTTGCGCGGCAAGAGCATCTTCAACCTGTTCTTCGAGAACAGCACCCGTACCCGCACCACCTTCGAGATCGCCGCCAAGCGCCTGAGCGCCGACGTCATCAACCTCGACATCGCGCGCAGCAGCACGGCCAAGGGCGAAAGCCTGCTCGACACGATCGCGAATCTCTCGGCGATGCATGCCGACATGTTCATCGTGCGCCATGCGGAGAGCGGCGCGCCCTACCTCATCGCCCAGCATGTGGCGCCGCATGTGCACGTGGTGAACGCCGGCGACGGCCGCCATGCCCACCCCACCCAGGGGCTGCTGGACATGTACACCATCCGCCATTTCAAGAAGGACTTCACGCAGCTGCGCGTGGCCATCGTCGGCGACATCGTGCATTCGCGCGTGGCCCGCTCCGACATCCATGCGCTCACCACGCTGGGCGTGCCCGAGATCCGCGCCGTCGGCCCGAAGACGCTGGTGCCCGGCGACCTGGCGGCGATGGGCGTGCGTGTGTGCCACAAGATGGAGGACGGCATTCGCGACGCCGACGTCATCATCATGCTGCGCCTGCAGAACGAACGCATGAGCGGGGCGATGCTGCCCAGCGCCGGCGAATTCTTCAAGAGCTACGGCCTGACGCCCGAGAAGCTGGCGCTGGCCAAGCCCGACTGCATCGTCATGCACCCGGGGCCCATCAACCGCGGCGTCGAGATCGACAGCACCGTGGCCGACGGCAGCCATAGCGTGATCCTGCCGCAAGTCACCTTTGGCATCGCGGTGCGCATGGCCGTGATGAGCACGATCGCAGGAAACCAGGCATGAAGACGCTCATCCGCAACGGGCGCGTCGTCGACCCGGCTTCCGGCCGCGACGAAGTGGTCGACGTCGCCATCGCCTCGGGCCGCATCGTGCGCATCGGCAACACCGCCGACTTCACTGCCGACTTCGCTGCCGACCGCGTGGTCGACGCGACCGGGCTGGTCGTCAGCCCAGGCCTGGTGGACCTGGCCGCGCGCTTGCGCGAACCCGGCCAGGAACACGAAGGCATGCTGGAAAGCGAGCTCGCCGCGGCCGCGGCCGGCGGCGTCACCAGCCTGGTGTGCCTGCCCGACACCGACCCCGTGCTCGACGAGCCCGGCCTGGTGGAGATGCTGAAGTTCCGCGCCCGCAAGCTCAGCCGTTGCCGCGTCTTCCCGCTGGGGGCGCTCACGCGCAAGCTCGAAGGCGCGGTGCTCACGGAAATGGCCGAGCTCACCGAAGCCGGCTGTGTCGGCTTTTCACAGGTCGACATGCCGGTGCGCGACACGCTGATCCTGCTGCGCGCGATGCAGTATGCGTCGACCTATGGCTACACCGTCTGGCTGCGGCCGCTGGACGCCTGGCTGGGCGGCGGCGTGGCCGCCAGCGGCGCCATGGCCACGCGCCTGGGCCTGAGCGGCGTGCCGGTGCAGGCCGAGACCGTGGCCCTGCACACCATCATCGAACTGGCCCGCGCCACCGGCGCGCGGGTGCACCTGTGCCGCCTGTCCAGCAGCGCCGGCGTGGCCCTGGTGCGCGCGGCCAAGCAGGTGGGCCTGCCCATCACCGCCGATGTCAGCATCAATTCGCTGCACCTATCCGACGTCGACATCGGCTACTTCAACCCCGACATGCGCCTGGTGCCGCCGCTGCGCCAGGGCGCCGACCGCGAGGCGCTGCGCCAGGGCCTGGCCGACGGCACTCTGGACGCACTGGTGTCCGACCACAACCCGGTGGCCGACGACATGAAGCAGCTGCCCTTCGGCGAAGCCGAACCCGGCGCCACGGGGCTTGAACTGCTGCTGAGCCTGGCGCTGCGCTGGGGGGCCGACAGCGGCCTGCCGCTGACGCAGGCGTTGGCCCGCGTCACTTGCGACCCGGTGCGGGTGCTCGGCTCGGCGCTGGATTCGCTGGCCAGCAGCGCCGGCCGCCTGGTCGAAGGCGGCGTTGCCGACATCTGCCTGTTCGACCCCGCTGCCGACTGGTCGGTCTCGCCAGCCGAATTGGTCAGCCAGGGCAAGCACACGCCTTTCGCCTTCGCCTCCACCGGCATGGCCCTGCCCGGCCGGGTGCGTGCCACCTGGGTGGCCGGCACACTCGCCTTCGAGCGCACCGCGGCCTGATGGCGGCCGCTGCCCGGGTGGCCTGGCCGGTGGCGCTGTGGCGGGTGATGCGTGCCGTGCTGCACGTGCTGCACGGCATGCTGGTGATGACGCGTTTCCCGGCGCTGGACGCCACTGCGCGCCACCAGCGCATCCAGTGGTGGTCGGCCGGGGTGCTGAAGAGCCTGGGCATGACGCTGCACCTCGAAGGCACCCTGCCGCGCCCGGGTGCCACCCTGCTGGTGGCCAACCACATCAGCTGGCTCGACATCGTGGCCCTGCATGCGGCCACGCCGCAGGCGCGTTTCGTCAGCAAGGCCGACGTCCTGCACTGGCCTTTGCTGGGCTGGCTGATCAAGGGCGCCGGCACGCTGTTCATCGAGCGTGAACGCAAGCGTGACGCGGTACGGGTGGTCCACGCCATGGCCGAAGCCCTGCGCGCCGGCGACACCGTGGCCGTCTTCCCGGAAGGCACCACCGGCGCCGGGCCGGAACTGCTGCCCTTCCATGCCAACCTGCTGCAGGCAGCCATTGCCACCGGCACGCCAGTGCAGCCGGCGGCGTTGCGCTATGCCGATGCCCGGCAGCCCTTCAGCCCGGCGGTCGAATTCCTGGGTGAGACCACGTTGCTGCAGAGCGTTTGGCGCGTGGCCAGTGCCCGCGGCCTGGGGGCGCATGTCACGCTGCTGCCGCCTCAAGGCACCGAACACGCCGACCGGCGTGCCCTGGCCGAGCACCTGCGCGAGCAGATCGCGGCGCGCCTGCCCGCCCCGGGTTGAAGTGCCTTGACGCCACCTCCGCCGCCCCGGACAGTCGGGCCATGAGCATGCTTCTGGCCTTTGACGATGAAGCCGGCCTGGCGCAGGGCCTGGCGCAGGCGCTGGGCTGGCCGTTGGCGCTGGTCGACCGCCACGCCTTCCCCGATGGCGAGACGCGCCTGCGCCTGCCGCACCATCTGCCCGAACACACCGTGCTGCTGCGCGGCCTGCAGCAGCCCAATGCCAGGCTCACCGAGCTGCTGCTGGCCGCAGCCGGCGCACGTGAACTCGGCGTGCGGCAGCTCACGCTGGTCTGCCCCTACCTGGCCTACATGCGCCAGGACATGGCCTTCACGCCGGGTGAAGTGGTCAGCCAGCGGCATGTCGGCGCCATGCTGGCGGCAGCCTTCGACGCCGTCATCACCGTCGACCCGCACCTGCACCGCGTGGCCACGCTCGCGGAAGTGATGCCCGACTGCCAGGGCCGGGCCTTGACGGCGGCGCCGCTGTGGGGCCGCTACATCGCCCAGCGCCTGCCAGGTGCCCTGCTGCTGGGCCCGGACGAAGAGGCCGGCCAGTGGGTGCGGGTGGCGGCTGAAGCCGGCGGGCTGGACCATGCCGTTTGCCACAAGCAGCGCCATGGCGACCGCGATGTCGCAGTCGCCATGCCCGCCGTGCCGGTGCAGGGCCGGGCCGTGGTGCTGCTGGACGATGTGGCCAGCACGGGCCGCACCTTGGTGGCGGCTGCGCGCGGGGTGTTGGCAGGGGGCGCAGCCAGCGTCGACGCTGCGGTGACGCATGCGCTGTTCGTCGGTGATGCGCTGGCCGAACTTCAGGCCAGCGGCGTGCGCCATGTCTGGAGCACCGATGCCGTGCCGCATGCCAGCAACGCGCTGTCGCTGGTGCCCTTGCTGGCCGAGGCCTTGCTGGCCGTCTAGCGCGCGGCGGCGAGTCCGGCGGTGGGCGAGGGCGTGCCGTCCAGGTAGCGGCTGCTGATCGGCTTCAGATTCGCATCCAGCTCGTAGACCAGCGGCACGCCGTTGGGAATGTTCACCCCCACGATCTCGGCGTCGCCGATGCCGTCGAGGTACTTGACGATGGCGCGGATGCTGTTGCCATGCGCCGCGATCACGGGCCGCCGGCCTGAAAGCAGGGTCGGGGCGATGTGTTCGTTCCAGCAGGGCAGGACGCGCACCACCGTGTCTTTCAGGCATTCGGTCAGCGGAATCTGCTCGGGCGCCAGCTTGGCGTATCGCAGGTCGTCGCGCTGTCCGCGCGGGTCTCCGGCATCCAGCACCGGCGGCGGTGTGTCGTAGCTGCGGCGCCAGATCAGCACCTGCTCGTCACCGTATTCACGGGCCACTTCGCCCTTGTCCAGGCCCTGCAACGCGCCATAGTGGCGTTCATTCAGCCGCCAGTCGTTTTGCACCGGCACCCAGGTGCGATCCATCGCGTCGAGGCAGTGCCACAAGGTCCAGATGGCCCGTTTGAGCACCGAGGTGTAGGCCAGGTCGAACTCGAAACCGCCGGCCTTCAGGAGCGCGCCGGCCTGGCGAGCTTGCGCCACGCCGGTGGCGGTCAGCGGCACGTCGGTCCAGCCGGTGAATCGGTTCTCGAGGTTCCACGTCGATTCCCCGTGGCGGATCAGGACAAGTTGATGCATCGGTGAATTCTATAATCCGCGTTTTTCCTGAAGGCTCGAGCCCCGCCGTGAAATTCATCCTTGAAAACTGGCATCTATTGCTCGTCGCCTTTGTCTCCGGAGGCCTGCTCGTGTGGCCGATGGTGCGCAAGTCCGGGGGTGGGGGTGCCGTCAGCCCGAACGAGGCCGTGCGCCTGATCAACCGCGAAAAGGGCGTGCTGGTCGATGTGTCCGAGCCCGACGAATACGCCGCTGGCCATGCCGCCGGTGCCAAGAACGTGCCGGTGGGCCAGCTCGAGAAGCCCAAGGAACTGCCCAGCAACAAGGCGCTGCCGATTCTGCTGCTGTGCCCCACGGGTGCGCGCGCCGGGCGTTCGGCGGCGCTGCTGCGCAAGGCTGGCTACGAGAAGGCCGTGGCCGTGGCGGGCGGAACACCGGCATGGCGTGAAGCCGGACTGCCGATCGACAAGGCCCCCCTCAAGTCTTCAGACAAGGCCACGGCCTGACCCATCGCCATGCAAGCCGTCAAGATCTACCTCACCGCCACCTGCCCTTACTGCATCCGCGCCAAGGCGCTGCTGAAGGAGCGCGGCGTGCAGGCGATCGACGAAATCCGCGTCGATCTCGACCCCGCCCAGCGCAGTGTCATGACTGAACTGACCGGCCGCCGCACGGTGCCGCAGATCTTCATCGGCAGCACCCATGTCGGAGGCTGCGACGACCTGGTGGCTCTGGACCAGCGCGGCGGCCTGCTGCCCCTGTTGGGCTGACGGCCCACCGGCCGGCGCTGCGCAGCCCGTCACGGGCGCGAAAGGATGGCTGGCCCATAATTGCGGGCTCTTCGTGGCTGTGCCGCGACTCGTTCTTCGACCCCACCGGACCTCTCCACCATGGCTGACCAGACCCCCGTTTTCCAGATCCAGCGCATCTACCTCAAGGACCTGTCGCTGGAGCAGCCCAATTCGCCGGCCATCCTGCTGGAACAGACGCAGCCGCAGGTCGACATCAACCTGGCCATGGCCGCCGCCCCCGTGGCCGAAGGCGTGTTCGAGGTCACCGTCACCGCAACCGTCACCACCAAGGTGGCTGACAAGGTGCTGTTCCTGGTCGAAGCCAAGCAGGCCGGCATCTTCGAGATCCGTAACGTGCCCGAAGAGCAGATGCAAGGCATCATCAGCATCGTCTGCCCGCAGATGATCTACCCGTACCTGCGCGCCATCGTCAGCGACGTCTGCACCCGTGCCGGCTTCCCGCCGATCCTGCTGACGGAAGTCAACTTCCAGGCCATGTTCGAAGCCCAGCAGCAACAGCAGGCAGCGGCTCAGAACAACGGCGGCTCGCGCATCATCACCGGCGCGAACTGAAAGCACTGCGAGCGCGCGCGACATGAAGGTCGCCGTGCTTGGCGCCGGAGCCTGGGGCACAGCCCTGGCGCTGGCCGCCGCCCATCGCCACGACACCCTGCTGTGGGCCCGCGACGCGGCCCAGGCCGCCGAGATGGCGCAGACCCATGCCAACCGGCGCTATCTGCCCGGTGTGCCCCTGCCTGCGGCGCTGCGTGTCGGCCACGACTTCGACGCTGCGCTGGCCCACGCCGAAGCTGGCCTGCTGGTGCTGGCCACGCCGATGGCGGCCCTGCGCGACATGCTGCAGCGGCTGCCGCCCGCTCAGGGTGTGGTCTGGCTGTGCAAGGGTTTCGAGGCAGGCACCGGCCTGCTGGGCCATGAAATGGCGCGCGAAACCGGGCGCCCCGGCCCCTCGGGCATCCTGTCGGGGCCGAGCTTTGCGCTCGAGGTCGCGCGTGGCCAGCCCACGGCACTGGTCGTGGCAGCGAGCGACGACGCCCTGGCTGCGCAGGCCGTGGCCGTGTTTCATGGCGAGACCTTGCGCGTCTACCGCTCCGACGACATCGTCGGCGTCGAAGTCGGTGGTGCGGTCAAGAATGTGCTGGCCATTGCCGTGGGCATCCTCGACGGCATGCCGCAGCGTGCCGACGCCTGGCCACTGTCGCCCGGCCTGAATGCCCGGGCAGCCCTCATCACCCGTGGCCTGGCAGAGATGACGCGCCTGGGCGTGGCGCTCGGCGCGCGGCCAGACACCTTCATGGGTCTGTCGGGCCTGGGCGACCTGGTGCTCACCGCCACCGGCGACCTGTCGCGCAATCGCCGGGTCGGCCTGCTGCTGGCCGCGGGCCACCCGCTGTCGCAGATCCTGGTCGACCTCGGCCATGTCGCGGAGGGTGTGCTGAGCGCCGGGCAGGTGCTGGCCCGCGCGCGCAGCCTGGGCGTGCAGATGCCGATCACCGAGGCCGTGGTTGGCGTGCTGGAAGGCCAGCTGCTGCCGGCCGAGGCGCTGGCGCGGCTGATGGCGCGCGACGCCCGGGCGGAAAGCTAAGCCGCCCCCTCGTAGCCACACTGCCGCCAGGCCTCGAACACCGCCACGGCTACCGCGTTGCTCAGGTTCAGGCTGCGCTGGCCGGCGCGCATGGGCAGGCGAACCCGCTGCGCGGGCGGGAAGCTGTCGCGCAATGCCGGCGGCAGGCCTGCCGTTTCGCTACCGAACACCAGCCAGTCGCCGGCCGCCCAGTGCACCTGGGCCAGTGGGCATGCGCCCCTGGTGGTGAAGGCGAATGTCCGGTCCGGGTCGGGTGCCTCGCTGACCAAGAGGGCCTGCCACGAGGCATGCCGCAGCACGGCTGCCGTCTCGTGGTAGTCCAGCCCGGCGCGGCGCAGCAGCCTGTCTTCCATGCGAAAGCCCAGCGGTTCGACCAGGTGCAGCCGGCAGCCGGTGTTGGCTGCCAGGCGGATCACGTTGCCGGTGTTCGGCGGAATCTCGGGTGCGACCAGGACGATGTTGAACATGGGCGTGCGCCTCAGTGGTCGGGCGCCAGCGCGGGTGTGCGGGCCAGCACCCACACATCGACCCGTGCGGCGCCGGCGCGCAGCAGGCAGCTGGCGGCTTCGCGTGCGCTGGCGCCGGTCGTCATCACGTCGTCGACGAGACAGACATCGCGGCCCTGCAGCCAGTCGCGCTGCGCTGGCGCCACCATGAAGGCCGCACGCAGATTCCGCTGGCGCCCGGCGCGGCCGAGTTCGGCCTGTGCCGGCGTATCGAGCACACGCTCCAGCACGTCGGCACGCGCCGGCTGGCAGCGCGCACGACCGAGCCGGCGTGCCAGTTCCCAGGCCTGGTTGTAGCCGCGCTCGGCAAGCCGCCGGGGCGCCAGCGGCATCGGCAGCAGCGCCGGCTGAAGCTCTGGTGCCTGGGGCCCGCCAGCTGGCTGGCCCAGCATCAACCCGGCCAGAGCGTCGGCCAGTTCCACCTGGCCGCGAAACTTGAAGCGCGCGATGACGCCGTCCCAGGGGAACCCATAGTCGACGGCGCAGCAGGTGGCCTGGAAGGGCGGTGGGTCGCGCAGGCATTCGCCGCAGCGACCAAGCGCCAAGCCGGTGCGCAGGCCGCAGCGGGCGCAGCGGGTGGCGGGTGCTGCAAAACGAGCGACGCAGTCATTGCACAGGCGGCCGCTGCCCCAGCGCTGGCAGACCTCGCACAGGCCAGACCAGCCTGGCGCCCGTACCATCGCCCCACCGCCAGCTTGCTTCATTCAGGCGAATATAACTTTGGGCTTCGGCTCGCCTGCCTCCTGCCACCAGCCGCTCGACGATCGCCCTCTTGGCCAAGACCGACCCTGCCCCCGCCGCTCTTCGCCCGCTGGACCCTGTGGCGCTTTCCCGTGTTGTCCAGCGGCTTCATCGCGCCCCGGCCACGCCCTGGCTGCATGGTGAAGCGGCGCGGCGCATGGCCGAGCGCCTGCCCATCGTTCGGCTGAAGCCGCAGACGGTCGTTGCCTGGGCACTGCAGGTGGGCGGTGGTGCGGCCGAGATCAAGCGCGCTTATCCGCAGGCGCGGCTGTTGCCGGTGGAGCCGATGGCTGCGCCTACAGGTGCGGCCAGCACACACGACAAGCCCGTCAAGCGCCCCTGGTGGCCGTTCAGGCGCAAGGTGCCGGCAGCGGTGGCGCCCGCTGACCTGCCGGAAGCAGCGGGCGAACTGCTCTGGTCGAACATGACACTGCATGGCAGCGCCGAGCCCCAGGCGCTGCTGCGTGCCTGGCATCGTGCCTTGGCGGTCGACGGTTTCCTGATGTTCTCGACCCTCGGACCGGGCACCCTGCAGTCACTGCGTGACCTCTACCGTGCCGAAGGCTGGCCCGTGCCGAACGCGCCGCTGGTCGACATGCACGACCTCGGCGACATGCTCATCGAGGCTGGATTTGCCGACCCGGTGATGGACCAGGAGACCGTGACGCTCACCTGGCCCGATGCCACTGCCGCGCTGGCCGAGCTGCGCACGCTGGGCGGCAACGTCGCGCTGCAGCGCTTTGCCGGGCTGCGCACGCCGCGCTGGCGCGCGCGGCTGGCAGCGGCCCTTGCGCAGCGGGCAACTCGGGCAGATGGTGCAGGCGGCCGCATCGCGCTGGACTTCGAGATCGTCTACGGTCATGCCTTCCGCCCTGCGCCGCGACCGCGCCTGGCACCTGAGACGCTGGTGTCGGTCGACGACATGCGCGCGATGGTCCGCGCTGGCGTCCGCAGGCCCTGACGAGTGCGGACGGCCTGGGCTAGAATTCATGGTTACTTATATGGTCTCTGGGCGATGCGCGACAGCGCTTGCCATGTGAACATCGCCGCACGAACCCCGCAGTACCCGTTCGATGAGCCTTTCTTCACTGTCGACAACCTGGCCTGCCGCCGCTGGCGCCCCGATTCCGCCCTGGGCGTTCGGCCGCGAGCGCCCGAGTGGCGCCGACAGCCGGCCGGTGCTGGAATGGCTGCTCAGGCGCAATTGCTCGATCACGCCGCGCCAGATGCTGGCCTTTTACGCCTCCTTGTGCGCCGTCTCCCTGGCCATTGCCACGCTGTTCGTGCTGCAGGGTGCGCCCTTCGTCCTGTTCTTTGCCGGCATCGAGCTCACGGCCGTGGGCCTGGCGCTGTTGATCTTCGCGCGCCACGCCGGCGACCGCGAGACCCTCACCCTGGCCGGCCGCGCCCTGTGCGTGGAGCAGCAAATCGGCAACCGCATCGACCGCACCGAATTCATGGCCGAATGGCTGACGGTGGAGCCGGCCGCAGGGCAGGGTTCGCTCGTGCAGCTGTCGGGCGAAGGCCGCACCGTGCGTGTCGGCCGCTTCCTGCGGCCTGAACTTCGGCCGGCATTTGCCCGTGAACTGCGCCGCGCCTTGCGCCGTGCACACGGGCAAGCGGCCCAAGAGACAAAAAATTCACCTTGAACTGGGAATGACGACGATGACGACCCCTCTCCCGGCCGCCTTGCGGCAGCGCGGCACCCGCATCGGCCTGGCCCTGGCTGGCTTGCTGGCCAGTGGCTGGGCACAGGCGCAGCGGGCCGTGAACGACCTGCCGGGTGGGCCGGCCGTGAACCAGCTGGACCTGCACCCGCCGATGTCGGGCATCGCCCAGCAGCAGCAGTCGCTGCACTACATCGTGCTGTGGATCTGCATCGTGATCTTCGTCGCCGTGTTCGGCGTCATGTTCTATTCGATCCTGAAGCACCGGAAGTCGGTAGGGCACAAGGCTGCCAACTTCCACGAAAGCGTGGCCGTGGAAATCGCCTGGACGATCATTCCGTTTGTCATCGTCATCGGCATGGGTGCAATGGCCACACGCACGGTGGTGGCCATGAAGGACACCAGTAACGCCGACATCACCATCAAGGCCACGGGCTACCAGTGGAAGTGGGGCTACGACTACCTGAAGGGCGAGGGCGAGGGCATCAATTTCCTGTCGACCCTGGACCTGTCGCACCGCGTCATGTCCGACAGCGGCAAGCCCTCCGGCGACAATTATTTGCTGAAGGTCGACAACCCGCTCGTCGTGCCGGTGAACCAGAAGATCCGCATCGTCACCACCGCCAACGACGTCATCCATGCCTGGATGGTCCCTTCGCTGGGCGTGAAGCAGGACGCCATCCCCGGCTTCGTGCGCGACACCTGGTTTCGCGCCGACAAGACTGGCGACTTCTACGGCCAGTGCGCCGAACTGTGCGGCAAGGAACACGCCTACATGCCGATCCACGTGAAGGTGGTGAGCCAGGCCGACTACGCCACCTGGGTGGCTGGCAAGCAGAAGGAACTGGCCGCGCTGGCCGACGACCCGGCCAAGGTCTGGGCACTGCCGGAATTGGTGGCCCGCGGCGAGAAGGTCTATGCCGCCAATTGCGCCGCCTGCCACCGGCCCGACGGCAAGGGTGCCGGCCCGATCAAGCCGCTGGACGGCAGCGCCATCGTGCTGGGCGAGCCGGCAGCGCAGATCCAGATCCTGCTCAATGGTGCTGCCAACGGCGCGATGCCAGCCTGGAAACAGCTGTCGGACACCGAGATCGCGGCCGTGCTGACCTACACCAAGAATTCGTGGAGCAACCAGACCGGCAAGCTTGTGCAGCCTGCCGAGATCGTGGCTGCGCGCAAGTAACTCCCATTCAAGGACCTCTCCATGAGCGCAGTTCTCGACCCCCACGGCCAGGCCCACGGTCACGACCATGACCACGCCCACGATCACCCGCATGGCTGGCGGCGCTGGCTGTTCGCCACGAACCACAAGGACATCGGCACGATGTACTTGCTGTTCAGCTTCGCGATGCTGATGATCGGCGGCGTGTTGGCCCTGGGCATCCGAGCCGAGCTCTTCCAGCCCGGCCTGCAGTTCGTGAACCCCGAGCTGTTCAACCAGCTGACCACGATGCACGGCCTGATCATGGTGTTCGGCGCCATCATGCCGGCCTTCGTGGGCTTCGCGAACTGGATGATCCCGCTGCAGATCGGTGCGGCGGACATGGCTTTCGCGCGCATGAACAACCTGAGCTTCTGGCTGCTGATTCCGGCCGCGCTGATGCTCGTGGGCAGCTTCTTCATGCCCGGCGGCGCACCCGCCGCGGGCTGGACGCTCTACGCGCCGCTGACGCTGCAGATGGGCCCGAGCATGGACGCCGGCATCTTCGCGATGCACATCATGGGTGCCAGCTCGATCATGGGCTCGATCAACATCATCGTCACCATCCTGAACATGCGCGCCCCCGGCATGACGCTGATGAAGATGCCGCTGTTCTGCTGGACCTGGCTGATCACGGCCTACCTGCTGATCGCTGTGATGCCCGTGCTCGCCGGCGCCATCACGATGACGCTGACCGATCGCCACTTCGGCACCAGCTTCTTCAACCCCGCCGGCGGCGGCGACCCGGTGATGTACCAGCACATCTTCTGGTTCTTCGGTCACCCCGAGGTCTACATCATGATCCTGCCGGCCTTCGGCATCGTGAGCGCCATCATCCCGGCGTTCGCGCGCAAGAAGCTGTTCGGCTACACCTCGATGGTCTACGCGACCTCGTCGATTGCGATCCTGTCCTTCATCGTCTGGGCTCACCACATGTACACCACCGGCATGCCGGTGACGGGCCAGTTGTTCTTCATGTACGCAACGATGCTGATCGCGGTGCCCACGGGCGTGAAGGTCTTCAACTGGATCGCCACGATGTGGCGCGGTTCGATGACCTTCGAGACGCCGATGCTGTTCGCGGTGGGCTTCCTGTTCGTGTTCTCGATGGGTGGCTTCACCGGCCTCATCCTGGCCATGGCGCCGATCGACATCCAGTTGCAGGACACCTACTACGTCGTCGCCCACTTCCACTACGTGCTGGTGGCAGGCTCCCTGTACGCGCTGTTCGCAGGTGTCTACTACTGGGGCCCGAAGTGGACCGGCGTGATGTATTCGGAAACGCGCGGCAAGATCCACTTCTGGGGTTCGTTGATCTTCTTCAACGTCACCTTCTTCCCGATGCACTTCCTGGGTCTGGCCGGCATGCCGCGCCGTTATGCCGACTATCCGATGCAGTTCGCCGACTTCAACATGCTGGCGTCGATCGGTGCCTTCGGTTTCGGGCTGATGCAGGTGTACTTCTTCCTGTTCGTGGTCGTGCCGATGATGCGCGGCAAGGGCGAGCCGGCGCCGCAGAAGCCCTGGGACGGTGCCGAAGGCCTGGAATGGGAAGTGCCTTCGCCGGCGCCCTGGCATACCTTCGAAACCCCGCCCAAGCTGGACGCCACCGCAACGCGCGTCGTTGGCTGATCACCGGAAGACCGCCGCCGTGCCAGACGAACAGCAACGCAAGGCCAATCTCCGCCTGGCCCTGATCCTGGCGTCGGTGGCCGCCATCTTCGCCATCGGTTTCATGACCAAGATCATCCTGATGGGCGGCTGAGATGGCGAACCCCACGCGCATGCGTCTCCTTTTGGCCGACAACCGCCGCATGCTTGGCAAGCTGGTGGTGGTGGCCGGCATCATGTTCGGCTTCGGCTATGCGCTGGTGCCGATGTACCGCGCCATCTGCGAGGCCTTGGGCATCAACATCCTGTCGGTGAGCGAACAGCGCATTGCCAAGGGCAACTGGACCGGTGCGCACGGCAAGACCAGCAATTCGCAAGTCGACACCAGCCGCACCATCACCGTCGAATTCGACGCCAATGCCCGTGGGCCCTGGGACTTCAAGCCGGCCCTGCGTTCGGTCCAGGTGCATCCGGGCGAGCTGGCCACCGTGATGTACGAGTTCAAGAACATCCAGAACCGCACGATGGCCGCGCAAGCCATTCCCAGCTACGCGCCGCGCCATGCCAGCCCGCACTTCAACAAGCTCGAGTGCTTCTGCTTCAACGAATACATCCTGAAGCCGGGCGAATCGCGCAGCTGGCCGGTGGCGTTCGTCATCGATCCGAAGCTGCCGAAGGACGTCACGACGATCACGCTGTCCTACACTTTCTTCGAAGTCGGCGGCAAGGTGCCGGCGGCGCCCGCCGGGCAGCTGAGCAGCGCGAAGCCGGTGGCTGCAGGAGCGGTGCCCCTGTGAGCGACGGACTCAAGGACGCGGTCAGGCGCGAAGGCTCGCTGCTGCAGACGGTACAAGCCGTGGCCTGGTCGTTCTTTGGCGTGCGCCGGTCGAAGGGGCTTGAGCAGGACGTGCAGAAATTGAACCCGGTGCACGTCGTCATTGCCGGGATCCTGGGCGCGGTGTTGTTCATTGCGGCCCTGGTCATGTTGGTGCGCTGGGTGATCGGCAGCGGCATCGCCGCCTGATCGTTCAGGCCCGGAACTACAGTCAAACAGGTTATTTGGAGCAAGACAGCCATGGCAGCCATCACCCCTGCAGGGACAACCCCGCACTACTTCATCCCCGCGCCATCGCGCTACCCGGTGATGATGGCCGCCGGCCTGTTCCTGGTGATCTTCGGCGCCGGCCAGTGGGTCAACGGCGCCGGCTGGGCGGCGTACGTGGTGTTGGCCGGCATGGCCGTCTGGCTGGGCGTGATGTTCGCCTGGTTCAGCGAGTCCATTCGCGAAAGTGAAAGCGGTCTGTATTCCGACCGCATCGACGTTTCTTACCGCTGGAGCATGAGCTGGTTCATCTTCAGCGAGGTGATGTTCTTCGCTGCGTTCTTCGGTGCACTCTACTGGGCCCGCATCCATGCCGTACCCATGCTGGGCAACCTGGACCACCAGATCCTGTGGCCCGACTTCAAGGCCATCTGGCCCAGCGCCGGCGGCGGCATCACGGCGTCGCCTGCGGGCACGGTCGAGGCTTTCGCGACGATGGGCCCCTTCTGGCTTCCCACGATCAACACCGCCTTGCTTCTGACTTCGGGCGTGACGCTGACCATTGCCCACCATGCCCTGATTGCCAATCAGCGTTCGAAGACGATCCTGTGGATGTGGATCACGGTCGCTCTCGGTGCCACCTTCCTCGTCGTGCAGGGCTACGAGTACTACCACGCCTATACCGACCTGAACCTGAAGCTCAGCTCGGGCATCTTCGGCAGCACCTTCTTCATGCTGACCGGCTTCCACGGTTTCCATGTGTTCGTGGGTATGCTGATGCTGCTGTTCATCACGCTGCGGCTGATGAAGGGCCACTTCACGCCCAAGCGCCATTTCGGCTTCGAGGGCGCGGCCTGGTACTGGCACTTCGTCGACGTGGTGTGGCTGGGCCTGTACGTGGTGGTGTACTGGCTCTGACGACTCAGGCTGCGCTCCCGGGCGCCTGCAGCAAACGCCGCGCACCGCGGCGTTTGTCATTTCTGGCTTCGGACCAGGGGGTCAGTGGCCTACCGGCAGCCCGCCGGGTTTCACCCAGCCCATGTACCAGCTGAACAGGATGAACAGGAACAAAGCCACCGACAGCGCTACACGCAGAGCCAAGGCACGTGCCATGCGGTTGCTGCGCTGGTCTTCGGTGTCGCCGCTCTTGCGAAGCATGAAAAGGCCGGCACCGGCCAGGGCCAGCAACACACCCACGAGCATCGCGATGAACAGGCTTTTCATTGGTGGGGATTATGGGCTGCGGGGGGTCCCGTGCGCTTGAGCGGGGCCAAGGCCGTGGTGCTGCTGGCCGCGCTGCTGGGCGTGGCGGTGACAGCGCGGCTGGGTGTCTGGCAGCTCGACCGGGCGGCACAGAAGAACCTGCTGCAGGCGACGCTCGACCAGCGCCGTGCCCTGCCGCCGCTGGACATGCAGGCCCTGGCTGCTGATCCGGAAGCGGCCGTGCAGCAGCATCACCGCCGCATTGTCGTGGCCGGCCGCTGGCTGCCTGAGGCCACGGTCTACCTCGAGAACCGGCAGATGCAGGGCCGGCCGGGCTTTTTTGTCGTCACGCCATTGCTGCTGGGCGATGGCACAGCCATCCTGGTGCAGCGCGGCTGGCAGCCCCGCGACCTGCTCGACCGCACGAAAGTGGTGCCGCCGCCGACCCCCGCCGAACCCGTCGAAGTGGCCGGCCGCATCGCCCCCCCGCCGGCGCGGTTGTACGAATTCGACGGCGTGGACAGCGGGCCCGTGCGCCAGAATCTCGACATCGAAGGTTTCGGCCGCGAATGGCGGCTGAAGCTGCGGCCGCTTTCCCTGTTGCAGGAAGCTGGCGGCGCGGCGCCAGATGGCCTGCTGCGCGACTGGCTGCCACCCGCCACTGGCGTCCACAAGCACTATGGTTACGCCTTTCAATGGTTTGCGCTGGCTGCGCTGATCCTGGGTCTCTATGTCTGGTTCCAACTCATCCGTCCCCGGCGCAGGCTCTGAGCCGCTGGCCATGACCGTGCACAACATCCCGGCCCCCGATCTGGAGGCCGACCGCCGCCGCACGCGCATGGGGCGCCTGAAGATGCTGCTCGTGCTGCTGGTGTGCGCGGCGCCGGTGATCGCGTCGTACATGACCTATTTCGTCATCCGCCCCGAAGGCCGCACGAACTACGGCACGCTGATCCTGCCCACGCGCACGCTCACGGACGCCCTGGCGCTGCGCACGCTGGACGGCCAGCCGCTGGCGGCCACGGCATTGAAAGGCCAATGGCTGCTCGTGGCTGTCGGGCCCAGCAGCTGCAACGAAGCCTGCGACAAGCGCCTCTTCATGCAGCGCCAGCTGCGCGAGATGCTGGGCCGCGAACGTGAACGCCTCGATCGCGTCTGGCTCATCACCGACGGCCAGCCGCCGGCGCCGGCGCTTCGCGCTTCGGCCGAGGCCCCACCGCCGCTGACCATGCTGCTCGCCGATGCCGCCGCCACTGCGGACTGGCTGAAGCCCGAAGCCGGGCAGGCGCTGGAGGACCATCTATACCTCGTCGACCCGATGGGCGAATGGATGATGCGCATGCCCGCCAACCCCGAGCCGGCGAAGGTCAAGCGCGACATCGAACGCCTGCTGCGGGCCTCGTCGTCCTGGGACCAGGCAGGCCGCTGAACATGGACGCGGCCGTTCCCGCCGTCGACCTGGCGCCCACGCTTCGCCTGCTGCTGCTGGCGGCCGTCGTGGCGCTGCTGCCGCTGTCCTGGGTGTGGCTGCGCCAGCGCGGCAGCGACACCCGCGGCCGGCTGGCCGCATTGACTGCGCTGACGCTGTTTCTCACCTTCGACCTCATCGTCTTCGGCGCCTTCACGCGCCTGTCTGATTCAGGCCTGGGCTGCCCCGACTGGCCCGGCTGCTATGGCGAAGCCAGCCCTTTCGGCGCGCGTGCCGACATCGCCGCCGCAGAAAGCGGCCTGCCCGGCGGCCCCGTCACCTGGTCGAAGGCCTGGATCGAGATGATCCACCGCTACCTGGCGATGACCGTGGGCGTGCTCATCCTGGTGATGGCCGCCACGGCCTGGGTCGAACGCCGGCGGCTGCCGTTTTCGCCCTGGTGGCCGAGCTTCACGCTGGCCTGGGTGATCGTGCAGGGCTTGTTCGGCAAGTACACCGTCACGCTCAAGCTCTATCCGGCCATCGTCACCCTGCACCTGCTGGGCGGCCTGGCGCTGCTGGCTCTGCTGGCGGTTCAGCACACCCGATTCGTGCAGCAGGGCAGCGGCCGCGCCGCGCCGCTGCTGGCGTTGCCGGCCGGGGTGCGCCGGCTGGCGGCTGTGGCGCTGGCGGTGCTGGTGCTGCAGGTGGCCAGCGGCGGCTGGGTCAGCACCAACTACGCCGTGCTCGCCTGCCAGGGCTTCCCGCAGTGCAACGGCCAATGGTGGCCGGTCATGAACTTCGACGAAGGCTTCACCCTGCTGCGCCACCTCGGGCGAACGCAGGAGGGCGGGCTGCTCAGCTTCGAAGCCTTGGTTGCCATCCAGATGGGGCACCGCTTGTGCGCCGTGCTGGCCACCCTGGTGCTGGGCTGGCTGGCCTGGCGTCTGTGGCACAACGCAGAAGGACGGCGTTTTGGCGCCTGGCTGGTGGCACTGCTGGTGTTGCAGTTGGCCAGTGGCCTGTCCAACGTCGTGCTGGGATGGCCGCTGCTGGCAGCCTTGGGCCACTCCGCGGGCGCGGCGGCGCTGGTGCTGCTGCTCACCTTGGTGCTGGCGCGCAGTGCCGCCGTGCAGGGTGCACGGGCGCCAGCCGGCCAGCGCACGACGGCGCCCGCCTAAAATCAGCGACGATGTCCCAAGTTCTCGCTGCCTCGGTTGGCCCTCCGTCTCGAATCGCCCAGTTCTACGCGCTGACAAAGCCGCGTGTGGTGCAGCTGATCGTTTTTTGCGCCCTCATCGGCATGCTGCTGGCCCAGCCCGGCTTGCCCGACCTCGTTCTGGCTGGCGCGGCCGTGGTCGGCATCTGGCTGGTGGCCGGTGCGGCGGCGGCGTTCAACTGCCTGGTCGAACAGCAGATCGACCGGCGCATGGCCCGCACCTCGTGGCGGCCGACGGCCCGCGGTGAGCTCAGCACACGCCAGGCGCTGGTGTTCTCGGCCGTGTTGTGTGCCGCCGGCAGCGCGGTGCTGTACTTGTGGGTGAACCCGCTGACGATGTGGCTGACCTTCGCCACTTTCGTGGGCTATGCCGTGGTCTACACGGTCGTGCTGAAACCACTGACACCGCAGAACATCGTCATCGGTGGCGCCTCGGGCGCGATGCCACCCGTGCTGGGCTGGGCGGCAATGACGGGCGAGGTCGGTGCCGAATCGCTGATGCTCTGCCTGATCATCTTCCTGTGGACGCCGCCGCATTTCTGGGCGCTGGCGCTGTACCGCGCCGAGGACTACCGCAAGGCCGGGCTGCCGATGCTGCCCATCACCCACGGCCCGGAATTCACGCGGCTTCAGGTACTGCTTTACACCATCGTGCTGTTCGCGGCGACCCTGTTGCCCTTCACCTACCGCATGAGCGGCTGGATCTACCTGGCCGCTGCCGTGGTGCTGGGTGCCTGGTTCATCATGCTGGCCTGGCAACTGTGGCGCGAGTACAGCGACGCACTGGCCCGGCGCACCTTCCGTTTTTCGATCTGGCACCTGTCGCTGCTGTTCGCGGCGCTCCTGGTCGACCACTACCTGAGCCCATGGCTTTCAAGACTTCTCGGCGCCTGACCCTGGCTGCGGCCATGGGCCTGCTGGCGCTGGCTGCGGGTTGCGACCGCCCGGTCAGCGGCCCGGGCGCCGGCTCGGCCAGCTTCAAGGCAGTGGACATCACCGGCGCCGACTACGCCCGCGAACTGAAGCTGCCCGACAGCAGCGGACAGGTTCGCAGCCTGGCCGAGTTCAAGGGCCGCATCGTCGTCGTCTTCTTCGGCTTCGCGCAGTGCCCCGACGTCTGTCCGACGACGTTGCTGGAACTGGCCGAGGTGAAGAAGGCACTCGGCGCCGATGGCGACAAGGTCCAGGGCATCTTCGTCACCATCGACCCCGAGCGCGACACGCCGGAAGTGCTGCAGGCGTATGTGGGCAACTATGGCGCCGGCTTCATCGCACTGCGCGGCACGCTCGACGAGACGCGGGCTGCGGCCAAGCACTTCAAGGTGTTCTACAACAAGGTGCCGGGCAAGACCGAAGGCAGCTACACGATGGACCACACTGCGGGGTCCTACGTGTTCGACACGCAGGGCCGGGTGCGGCTGTTCACGCGCTACGGCACGGGCGCGCCGGCCCTCGTGCATGACTTGAAGCTGCTGCTGGCCGAAAAGCCCTGAGGGCCGGCAGACGGGCCTTGCCCGCTGCCGGCGTCAGGCAGTGGCCTCAGGCCGTGGCGGTTTCCAGCGCTTTGCGCATCTTCTTCAACGCGGCCACCTCGATCTGGCGGATGCGTTCGGCGCTGACGCCGTATTCGGACGCCAGGTCGTGCAGCGTCATGCCGCCCGAAGCGTCGTCGTTGACCTTCAGCCAGCGCTCTTCGACGACCCGGCGGCTGCGCGCGTCCAGCACATCCAGCGCTTGCTGGATGCCGTCGGCCGAGAGCCAGTCGCGGTGGCGCGCTTCCAGGGCGCGCGTGGGCTCATGCGTGTCGTCAGCCAGGTAGGCGATCGGCGCAAAGCTCTCCTCGCCGTCGTCGGTTTGGGGCTCCAGGGCCACGTCGCCGCCGGACAGCCGCGTTTCCATCTCGATGACTTCCTCGGCCTTGACGTTCAGCCGCGTCGCCACATTCGCCACTTCCGCCGGAGTCAGTGTGTTGCGGTGGGTGTCGTCGTCGCTGGCGTCGGCCTTCAACCCTTGTTTCATCGAACGCAGGTTGAAGAAAAGCTTGCGCTGGGCCTTGGTCGTGGCCAGCTTGACCATGCGCCAGTTCTTCAGGATGTATTCATGGATCTCGGCCTTGATCCAATGCAGCGCATAGCTCACCAGGCGCACGCCCTGTTCGGGGTCGAAACGCTTCACGGCCTTCATCAAGCCGATGTTGCCTTCCTGAATCAGGTCACCATGCGGGAGGCCATAGCCCAGGTACTGGCGCGACACGGAAACCACCAGGCGCAGGTGCGACAACACCAGTTGGCCGGCAGCCTGCAAGTCACCGGTGGCCTGCAGGCGGCGCGCGAGCGAGCTTTCTTCGCCCTGCGTCAGCATCGGCAGGCGGCCGACGGCCGAGATGTAGGCGTCCAGGTTGCCCAGCGACGGCACCATGGCCCAGGGGTCGCGAACGGACAAGGTCGACAAGGTCGACAGGTTCGACGAAGGGAAAACAGTCGTGGCGGTGGCGGCGGTCATGTTCATGCTGCCTTCTGATCCAGGCGAAATCGCCAAGTTCCCTAAATATTAGCACTCACCGGTCGAGAGTGCTGACGACGCCGCAGGCTCAGCCCCAGCGTGTTTCCAGGCTTTCCAGGGCTTCGTCCAGCACGGCGAGGAAACGCGGCACGTCGACCGGCTTGGTGACGTAGCTCAGCGCGCCCATTGTCAGCGCCTCGGTCATTCGCGCCGCGGTGGCGTCGGCCGACACCGCGATGACCGGGATTTCTGTCAGCTCCGGGTCGTCCTTCAGGTGGCGCAGCAGTTCCAGGCCGCTCACGTCGGGCAGGTGCATGTCCAGCAGCACCAGGTCCGGGCGGCTGCGGCGGATCGCGTCGAGGCCGTCCAGGCCGTTCACGGAAACGTCCATCTGAACCTGCGGCCGCTGCAGCAGCACGCCACGCATCACTTCGACGTTGGTCGGGTTGTCCTCCACGTAGTGCACTCGCCTTTGCTGGTACGGGGCGTTGAAGCTCGTGGCCTGCGGGGCTTCGGGCGTTTCGGCAGCGTCGGCCGCCGGCAGCCGAAGGGTGAAGGTGGAACCCTTGCCAGCGACGCTGCGGGCCTCGAGCGTGCCGCCCATCAGTTCAACCAGGCGCCGGCTGATGACCAGGCCGATACCGGTGCCCTCGATGTCGCTGGCTTCGCGGCCCAGGCGGTTGTAGGGCTGGAACAGCCCCGACAACTGCTCGGGCGTCATGCCCAGCCCGGTGTCGGTGACAGCGATGACGACGCTGCCGTCGACCCCGGGCCGGGCACTCATCCAGACCCGGCCGTTTTCGACGTTGTACTTCACGGCGTTGCTCAGCAGATTGGTCAGCACCTGCTTCAGCCGCGTGGCGTCGCCCAGCACCGCCTGTGCCTCGGCCGAAAGGCTTTCCTCGATCACGATGTGGCGCTGTTCGGCCTGTGCAGACACCAGCGCACGCGCGCCACGCACCAGGCCGGCCAGCGCCACCGGTTCGCACTTCAGTCGCACGGCGCCCGACTCGATGCGCGCCAGGTCCAGCGTTTCGTTGATCATCTCCAGCAGGTGCCAGCCAGCGCGCTGGATCTGCTGCGTCCATTCCATCTGGTGGCTGGTGAGGCCAGGCTCGCGGTCCAGGCCCAGCAGCTGCGCAAAACCGATCATCGCGTTCAGCGGCGTGCGCAGCTCGTGGCTCATGCGCGAGACGAATTCGCTCTTCGCCCGGTTCGAGGCTTCGGCTTCCTGCAGCGCCCGTTCGGAATCGCGCAGGCGCAGGTGTTCCGTGATGTCCTGCACAACACCGACGCGGCGGCCTTGCTCGTCGTGGCCCTCGCGCAGCGCCGTGGTGCTGACCTGCACCCACACCGAGCTGCCGTCGCTGCGCTGCAGGCGCAATGGCTGGTGTTCGACGTCGGCGCGCTGCAGGGCCAGGGCATCATCGGCCTGCTCGTCGCCAATGCCATCGCCCCGGCCATGGCTGCGCAGGCTGCTGCGTTCGTCGGGGTGCAACAGGTCGACCAGCGACAGCCCGCGCAGCTGTTCGACGGTTTCGCCCAGCATCTCGCAGAGCCTGGGGTTGCATTCCAGCAGGCGGCCGCGCACGTCGAGGAACATCACGCCGATGGGCATGTGGTTCAAGATGCTGCGCAGGCGTTCTTCGCTGTCGGCCAGGGCCTGCTGGGTCTGCGAGCGCTCGGCCATTTCGCGGCGCAGGTCGCCGGTGGCGGCGCGTACCGCCATCTGCGTGCGCCGGCTGTGGCCGGTGACGACGAGCAGCAGCGCCCCCAGCGTGGCCACGGCCGCCAGCGCGGCCAGCGACAGCAGCAGCGTGCCTTCGCGTTGCTGCAGTGGCACTGAACCGGGTGAGCTGTCGACGCGCAGCTCGAAGTTGCGGCCGCCCAGTTCCAGCGTACGCGTGGTCTGGAAGTTCAACGCCGGCGTCGCCCGCGCCTCACAGCCTGCCGTGCCGGCAATGCGCCGCTGGGTCGTGGTTCTGTCGGGGTCGACCAGGCACCAGTCCAGATGGGCCTTCTCGGGCCCGGCCAACCCCTCGAGCATGGCCTCGGCGCGCAGGGTGACGAAGACCACGCCACGGAACGACGCGTCGCGCTCGGGGTCGGTGGCGGGCTCGCCTTCGTACAAGGCCTGGTAGACGACGACGCCTATCTCGCCGTCGGCGGCTGCCTGCGTCAGCCGGAAGCCCACCGTGGACTTGGGCTGGCCGCTGCGCCTGGCCTGCAGCACGGCGTCACGCGCGGCCGGGATCGACAGCGTATTGACACCGAGCGCGGCCGAATTCCCGTCGCTCGGTTCGATCAGGCGGATCGCCAGCACCTCGTCGTCGCGGGCCAGGGCAGCGCCGTCGTCGCGGTGGAACACCCGGTAGGCCGGCAGGCCGTTGCCCTGCACGCCGGCCTCGAAGCGTTCGATGTCCAGCCGTGGCACGCGCACGCTGTAGCCCATGGCGAGCAACTGGCGCGGCAGCGCCAGCCACCAGCGCGAGGCGGCCTGCAGTGCGCTGGCGTCCAGCGTCGGCTGCGCGCGCGCAATGCCGTGCAGCGCCTGCAGCGCATACAGCGGCACCTGCAGGCGCGACTGGGCGTCGCTGGCCAGGCGGTCGACATCACGTTCGAAGGTGGCGCGCAGACGCTGCTGGTCCAGTCTTTCCAGTTTCAGCATGGCTGTGGCGGTCAGCGCCATGGCCAGCAGCAGCGGCAGTCCCACCGTCAAGCGGCGGGCGCGCCAGTCGCCACGCGGCTGGCCGATGAGCGTGAGCACGGCCGGGGTGGCGATCAGCACCCCCAGCACGTCGCCCACCCACCAGGTCAGCCAGTTCTGCATCCAGCTGTCGCGCGCCACGGCGCCGGACAGGCTGAGCGCCAGCGTGCCCATGCTGGCACTGACCACGCAGGCGACGGCAGCACCCAGCAATCCGACCAGGGCAATGTCGCGCGGCGAGTTCAGCACCACGGGCCGGCTGGTGTAGCGTTTCACAAGCCAGGCGCCCAGCCAGGCCTGGGCCGCGGCGCCCAGGGCGATGACCAAGGGGAGACCGAGCAACACCCAGCTCGTGGCTTGAGGCTGCTTCAGGCCCAGGAAGATGTTCACGGCCAGGGCGCCGATGGCCACCCCCGGCAGGGCGCGGCGGCCCCAGGTGAGCGCTGCTGCCAGCGCAATGCCTGCAGACGGATACAGCGGCGAGGCATAGCCGGGAGGGCCCGCCAGCATCAGTGCCGCGATGCCGACGATGGCGTAGGCCAGCGCGGTGACAAGCATCGGCATCAGCCACCTGCGCTTGCGTCGCGGGCGCCCCGCAGGCGCGGGTAGCCCCAGCCTCTCGGAGCCCAAATCAACGTCGACGTGCGCGGTCATCCAAAGACTCTAGCCCGTGCTTACCCTGACAACTGGGCACTAGTGCACCTTTGCGCTCAGACGTTCATGACCATTAGCAGATCGACGGGCGTGTGGACAGATCCGCCGGCTTACAGATCAACCACTTAGCAGTTTCCATACGTCGCTCCGTCACCCGTCGAATGTGGACAGTTTAAGGTGTGATGTGTCCATCGATCAGAGGGTCCTCAGGACCCTTGTGCGGGCTGGCCGCGCTTGTCCGCGAAGTGGAGGCAGGGGGCCGATTTTTGGCGTGCCGGTCACGCCATATCGCAGCCCATCGCCATTCTGAGAGGTCATTGAACAGGAACCAGCCGTCCCATCTTCAGTTGGCGGTTGTCCTCCGCCAGTTGCTTGACCTTGGCGCGCAGCTCGTAAAGCTCGTTCAGCAGGGCGATCTCACGGTCGAGGGATTGGTCCAGCCGCCTCGTTAGTCCCTCGATGTCCCTCCGCAGGCCTGGCAGAGGGTCTGAGGCAACCGTGACCTCCTTCGCCGCCTTGATGGCCTTATCGATTTCTTTGATCAGCTCCGCGTGGGCGGGCCTGAGCTTCTTGATGCTGCCCCGGCCCTTGCCGGCCTCCATTGCCACGGCATCGTTGCTGATGGGATCGCCGCGAAACTTCAGGCGCTCAAGGGCGGCGAAATACTGGTCGGCCTGGACCTTGGCGCTCATGCGGTTTCCATGAGGCGTTGACGTGCTCTGAGAAGCACCTGCAGATTGCCGGCCTCCAGACGGTGCTCAACGCTACCCTGCTCGTCGCGTTCGAGCGTCGCCACGACGATTTCCTGAGACCGGATGACGATCCCTAGCCGCTTGGGCGACACGACCATGTTCGTGCAGTCCTTCTCCAGGCACTCGAGCTCGATCGCCTCGAGCGGCCGAGCCTTGCACTCCTCTGTCGAGACGCAGCCCCCAAGAACGGTTTCCTTGTAGGCAAGCTTGCCGTCTTTGAAGAGCTGCAGCGTTTCCGAGCGAGTGCGGCTGGTGACGGTGTTGGCCATCCGCTCGGCACCCCGGCCCAGTAGCTCTTCGTCGGAGAACAAGATACCCAACGTGTACCCGAGGAAGCTGCTCTCGGCCTTCGCTGCTTTCCACTCGTGGCTGAAGTGATCTTTGTCGAACACGAGGTTGACCGCTCGGCAGAACCCGTCGCTGTAGTACGCGCGCATCTCGTCGGTGATGTGCTGCAGCTGCCCTTTAAGGGCCGGTAGGCTCACCATTCCGGAGCGGTGGGCATAGACCGACAGGGATCGGCGGTACTGATGGAAGGTAAGCGGCCAGGCCTTGCCGACCTCAATTCCTTCGCGTAGCCAGCCTCGCTCCAACTCCAAGGAATTGAGTTCGTCGATATCCGCCTGGGTGATGACTGGGCAGATTGCAGGGATAAGTTCGGTGGCTAGGCGTTTGTAGATGACTGACGCTGCTGTCTTCTTGTACGGGTTATCCGTGGTGCAGAACAACAACGCGGCATCGTCCATGGCAGGGTCGCCGTTCTCAAGAACCTGCAAAATGGTCGAAGAGATCCTTTGGGCAATCAGGACAGCACGATGGGCTTCACTGGTCGTCACCCAACTGGCGGGCTTCTTCCTGCCTCCGTTGAGCTTGTGGCTGAAGCCGTTGATCACATGGTGCACCGAATTCCGGTGCTCGACCTCTTCAAGCACACCCTTGAGCGGCAGGATCTGGGCCTCTCCGATCCGCATACCAGTGAAGGCAATAACGAAGTTCATCAGCCTGAGTTGAATTCCGACGATCTCGCCAGCAATGAAATTACGGAGACTTCCCCTAGTCCAGCCACGCGCTCGCATGACCTTGTGGGCTTCCTGCAATTGTTCGTTGCGAAGCCGCTGGTGGACCCTGTGGGTCAGGCCTTTGGGCGCATTGAGCGTGGCAGCGCGCTCTTGTCGATAGGCATCCAGCAGACTGTTCAGACCGCGCTCGATCTCATCCAGACCGCCCAGCAGGCCGGCCAGGATCGCGCAGTAGATCCTGGACGGAATGATGGGGGTTTGATTGCCTTCTGCGTCTTCTTTGGCGGCGGATTCCTTGATCGCCTCGCCTAGTTCCTTGAGGCGGACTTCGACATCGATCTTGAGGAAGTCACGATGGCGCCACAAGGTTCGTAGCAAGGACCTGGATGCGTTGAGGTAGTTTGATGTCTTATCCACCGACTCTTCGCTGAGCATCAGCGGGTCGCAGAGCAACTCAAAAAGCGTGACACCTCGACGGTAGGCGCCTTGGGCGAGCTGGTTCAGTGTGTGGCTCGCAGCCACTATTGTTCTCTGGGCCCTTTGGCGTCCTGCGTCCATATGCAGCCACAAGAGCGCTGTTTGCTGCTCACGGATGAGAGCAGCTAGGCTGGGCCTGCTGATCTCCGGGGGAGCCAACAGAAGCTGCACCTCAAAGAAGTAAAGGTTGCATATCGTCTGCCCCCCATCCGTGCTCATCGACCTCAGATTCCAACTTGGGTCCCCGTAGCGGCTCAGAGGCTTCCCATCCGGATCCAGGCTCACGACCGTCTCGGGATCGAAGTGGGACTGCACCTTGGAAGCCTCAGAGGTGCAGCCGAGGGCGTCATGGTCACCCCGCGGCAGCGGGTTGCAACCCGGAATTCGTATGGTCTCCTGCACAGTGCTTGACTGGGTTTCGGAAAATGTCGGGAGGTCAGTTGTTCGCATTGAGTGCAGTCCGCGGGCAAGTGTCGGAGAAGCTGAAGTTGCGGTTGGTATCGGGCGATCAGGCGCGAGAAGCAGTTGGCGCGAGTAGGCCCAGCAAGTGCAGTTGCTGCAGCTTGCTTGCCCAATACTTGCTGAGCCTGCCTTCTTCATGAACAGTTTTCCTGGCCAATTCGTGGGCATCGGGGTTGACTCGCTTGATTTCGTTGAGCAGCATGCCGATCCGGTCGCTAACGGCGGTAAACACTCGCTCGGCAGCGTCCGAGTTACCAGTTCTCGGGGCCAGACGTTCCATCACCGAGCAGCATGACATCAGCTTGATGGCGTCATCCTTATCGGCGTGGACGTGGTACTTCTCGCAGAAGAAACAGCCCTCGGTCCTCTTGCAATCGGGCTCGACCAGCGGACTCTCGTCCCGAGCCTTGGGGTGGCCGTGGTCCTCGCAGCCACCGGCGGGTATAGCGGTGATCGGGATGACGCGCTTTGAGGGCTCGGTGCTTGCCTTCGAGCGAGTAAGGACCACCGAGGTCAACGAGGCCAGGAAGGGGGCCATCTCTGACCTCGATTCAGCTTCCGTTATCTTGCTATAGGTGCGGATGGCCGTGCTCACCGAGTGCCCCATCATGTCGGCGGCCACTTTAGGGTTGTGTTCTTTGGCGACCTTGCCGCCCTTATAGGCACGCAACTGCTGCATCGTCACTGGCGGCAACTTGATGTCAACGGCGCTGAATCTGCTGCGCAAGGCGGCTGTGAAGTTGCGGGCCAGCGAGATGATCCTCAAAGGCTTTGCACTGGCCGATACGGGGTACTCGCACTGAACGAACATCGGGCCGATGTCGGCGCAGTCGAGCCTCAGGCGCAGAGTTTCCCGAAGGTAGAGGTAAGAGCGCATCCGGGTCACGGCAGTGGACGTCAGGTGAACTGGCACCTCGTTTCCTCCAGCCCGGAACTTAATGACTTTTTGGCGCAGATTGACCTTTTCAGGGCTGTCCAACTGCTCCTGCATATTTTCGGGTTCTTCGTACAACTGGATCTGGGAAAGGTTGGCACCCGAGTCGCCGATGCACAACGCAGCGTAGGCCATGCTCCCGAGCTCCATCACACGCTCAATTCGAGTGCGCGCCGGGATCTCCACCGAAAGTTCCTGCCCCTTCGACTGCCAACGCAGCTGGCCATGGGAGAAATCATGTCTCTTGTCCAGTGGGTCGTGGAGGGCGATCCGAACCACTGAGTCGAAGATCCCCTGGGCACAGGCCATGAATGACGCCACGTCCTCTGTCTTGGGCGCTTTAACACCTTCACCGTAGACGCACCTAATTTTCTCAATCTCGTTGCCGTACTCACGGTCCTGGATGACCGACATCATCTTGATGGCGCGAGAGTCCCCGAGCGATGCCGCAGCCGCAGCGATGCGCTTTCCGGTGTGGTTACTCTGCATTCGCTGCCTCAGGTGGCTGTGATGCCGCTTGAGCGCATCCAGTGTCAGATCTGGATCACTCAGGATCGACTCGTATTGCCCCTGGTGAAGTGGTTCGTCGATCCAGTTCAGGAATGCCGACAGCCTTGCCAAGTCTGCACTCACTGTTCGAGGTCTGGCATTGTCGGAACGGAACCGCTTGGATAGGCGTTCGATGGCTCTTGGCATGTCTTCGACGCGTTGCGCAGACAGACTTGACGGATTGAATAGATACCGTTTTCCGTATGCCTTACGCTCGAGGTAGCACCACAGGTAGGCGTGAGTCTGCGAGTCGTCCGCGATCAGCAGGATGGTGCTCTGAGGTATATAGACGTCGGGCATGGCCCCCGTCAAGGGGAGCGCCAATTTGGGTAGCCCCTTGGTGTAATCACCGCCCGTGCTGATCCAGTCGGACAGCTGCATATTTGCCTTAACCTTCCTCGTTCGAATCGTGCGACTTTTGACGCTCAGGCTGAGCGAATCAGCTCAAGCAGATCCCGGTTCCAGTCGGCTTCAGCCTTCTCCAATTGCTGCAGGTGCTGGCGATAATCGATATAGCCATCGGTGGTGATGGGCCGTTTGTGCCACATGAGTTTGCGAAGCTGGTCACGGGCCCAGAGGTACCGCTGGCGGGTGTCTCCGTCCTTCATGACGGCATCGACCCAGTTCATCCCGAAGGTGGCCCGCAGGTCGTGGAACCGGTAGTGAAATTCCGAAATCGTCTTGCAGATCTCGGGGATTACGTAGTCGGTCATGAACGAACGCAAGTCCTGCCCCGTCGACGACGATCGCTTCAGTGGCTTGTCGGACTCCCGCAGGGCGTTGCGATCGTCCTTGGACTCGTAGTACGAGCCACCCCGGTTGGATAGGAACAGGTAGTTGATGGGATCGTGCTTGAGGTGTGACTTGGTGCGTCTCGACCGCGCACGCTCAGAGATTGCGTAGGTGTGCAGCCACTCGTAGAGGTCTCTCTGCACGCTCAGGTACACGTCCGCCACATCGCCCTTGGTGTCGATGCCGGTCCCCGGCCCGCACTGGAGCTTGATCGGCCATTGATTGACTTCGCTCGGTGGCGTCGAGAAGGCGCCCCAGCGCAGAGTCAGGACGGTCTGGATCCGGGCGCCTGTCAGGAGAGCCACGTAGTGCATCAGCTCGTACTCGCGGTTGCCGAGCTTCTTCAGTGCCTTGACCAACACGATCTGCTCATGCCGGGACATCGGCAATAGCTTTCCGCCATCGTTGATCCGGCGATCCCAGGCGTAGTCACGCTTGGGAACCCTGATGGACACGTCGACTGTCGTTACTTCCTTGACCCGCTTGAAGCCTGTGGTGTCCCGGAACTCGATGCCGATCGTTGTCTCAACCCATGGAGCGTTTTGAGCCGAGAACCCCATTCGTTCGTTCTGCGATAGAAACCGGTAGAAGCTGACCACAGTCTGCATCCGGCCGCGGGCCGTGCTTGGCTTGATTTCACCGCTGTCGCGCAGGGTATCGAGGTGGGTCTTGTAGACGTAGGTGGGGCGGAGGTACTTGTCCACGGAGGAAAAGTCGTCCCACTCCAGTTCATACTCATCGAGAAACTTCTTGTAGGCCCGCAGCCCCTGCGCGACGGGATTCAGCGATGACACCTTGTTCGGCTTGGCGCGCGCACGGTCCAACAACCACATGCAAGCCGGCGCCCAGGGTGATCCATCGGCATTCAGAATCAGTGGGAAGTGTGGAAACGTTTCCCACTTGATGGTTTTGGAGGCGCGCAGTTCGCGCCAATACTTGACCCGCGTTCCGCGAACTTGGTGGTCCACTGGGATGCGCCCAGGACCAGGCTCGACAGCAACCTGGGTGTTGCGGAAGATGGGGAGGGTGTAGATCGAGGGAAACTGAGACATGTAGGATGCTGTGCACAGACAACTGTGAAAGGTTTCCGCAGGTTCCAGTTCATCACCGAGGGCGAGAGGAAACACCGGCCGCAGGCGCATGCGGTGTACGAAATCCCCCGGTGACCAGAACAAACCTCACTCGTAGGGTGACGTGAACATCGCTCTGAAGGCCAACTGTTCGGAGCCGATGTCTGGGCAGCGCCGATTGACATGGCGAGTGCATATTCAGCTGAAGTTTGATGGCGTTCACGGGGCGCATAGCGAGCAGCTTAGGGGCGCTGCGACAGCTTCGCCAGATGCTTCGGGGCATGTGGCGGCAGCATTCGCCGGGGTAACGACCCAATCTCGATAGGTCGATATTTCATACACCACCGAAATTCGGATCGGTTCCGGGAAACTCCATACGGAACAACGACTTGATTTCCACCAGGCCTTTTTTCCTAAGGCGTCAGCAGACTGTGTGCTTCACGCCACAAAAGTCGCAAGCCCGTCAAGTCGGATCGCGGCGACCTCTGGCGATGGCTGCCGGCTCGATCCGTGACCACGCTGATCTGGACACGGCCAAAGCGCTCAACATCCCAACGCGCCTTACAAGATGCTGCTGACGAGCCTGGGCAGCCCGGCGCCCTTCACAGGCGTGGCGGGCAGCGTCGAGCCCGACTACCCGGCCGAGTGCATCGACGCCCTGTACCGCGAGATGCAGGCGGGGCGCCGCAAGCTTCTGGTCGAGATGGCTGCCTACGCCGTTTTCGTCCTCAACGCAAAGCCTGGACTACGACATGGCCTGCGCGCAGAGGACTCTGGGAAGCCTCCGCGTCACCACGCAAACGATGCGCTGACCCTCGTGCAACGCGAGGAGATCAACGCCACGCGTCCTGGACGTCAGAGCGTAGAGGTGGCCTTCACTGTCTCGGACCTGCACCTGCTCGAACTCAGGGATCAGTGCAACGACGACGGTGTCGACCTCACGCGTCGCCTCACCTGTCGAGCCCGACGCCTCAGCGTCACAGGGCCCTGTGGACTTTGAGTTCACCTGCAGGTTCGGAAAGAGTTTTGCCATCGAACTTATGTAGCAGGTGACGCAGGAGCAGACAACCTGTTCACGGACGCCTAAGTTGCTGCAACAGGAAAGTCCGCAAGCGCGATGAGATCGGCCTCATCGCGATGCGTTTGGTGAATCGGAAAGCCCCCGTATCGCCGGCCGTCGTTCGACTTCAGTACAGCACTCGGCATCGCGCCGTCGCTAGATCTCAACTCACGTTCGACGCGGCATACGTGCACGAAAGACCAGTCGCTGGTAGGGGAGACGTAGGGGGGTAGTACGAGCCTTACGCCAGTCAGCTTGCCCAGCTCAGAGCTCTCCATGACGTGCAGCAGGTCGTCAAGACCCTTGAGCAGGAATGTTCGCGGCACTTCGTCATCGTCTTCCAGCGTGGCTATCAGCCACGGGTTGTTCAGCATGATCTCGACGCCCCGCCAGATCGTGCTGCCGTCTCCGAACTGAAGTGGGAACTTGAACGCTTCGTAGGTCGCAAACATGACGTCTCCAAGGCAGCCACATTGTGACTTAAACGCGGCTGACTTAAAAGCGACACCACAGGAGACTTCTATGCGTGTCATCAAGTCGAGCACAACCCGTTTTCCCTGCTTCCGCCCGCCAAGTTCTCGCTGAGAACATCGTCGCCCTGCGACACGATCGGGGATGGTCCCAGGAGGCACTGGCCTTCGAGGCCGGGCTTCATCGGACTTTCGTCGCGCACGTCGAACGTCGAGCTCGCAACATCGCGCTTGATAATCTTGAGCGGATTGCAGTCGCTCTCGGCGTTCAGAGCTACGAATTGCTGATGCCACGCGAAAGCGAGGCTCAGCCCACCCCTAAGCGCCCTCAGCGTCAACCCGCGAGAGGCGGTTGATGGGCCTGGCAAGCCGGGCGTGTAGGCGGACAGCGTAGCCACACCGAGAATCGACGGTGAGCTTCAGTGTGCTTCGGAAAACTGGGGCGAACTGGCCAAAGGGAGGAAGCAAAGAGGATGACCAACGAAGCGTTCTCGCGCGTCAGGATCGATGCCCAGCTCCGGGATCAGGGCTGGGAGATCACGAACACGAACGCCGTGCGCTTCGAGTACGTGCTGCCCGACCGCACCAAGGCCGACTACGTGCTGTGCGACCGCAACGGCCGGTCCCTGGCCGTTGTCGAGGCCAAGAAGGCGGCCATCAACCCGGCCGAAGCCGAGGACCAGGCCAAGGCCTACGCCGCCCAGCTCAAGGTCCCGTACATCTTCCTGGCCAACGGCAACGAGATCCGCTTCTGGGAGTGGCAGACCGAAGCCTTCCCGCGTCTGGTCAAGACCTTCTTCTCCCAGGGAGACCTGGAGCGCCGTGCTGCCACCGCCCAAGTGAAGCGCAACGTGCTGTCGGTCGAGATCGACAAGCACATCGTCGAGCGTGACTACCAGACCGATTGCATTGACGCCCTGTGCCGAGAGATCCAGGCCGGGCGCCGCAAGCTCCTGGTCGAGATGGCCACCGGCACCGGCAAGACCCGGACGGCCGCCGCCTTCATCAAGCGCCTGTTCGAGGCCGGCGCGATCACCCGTGTCCTCTTCCTCGTCGACCGCATCCCGCTGGCCAAGCAGACCGAAGACGCCTTCGCCGAACACCTGAGCGACTTTCCGGCCTACGTGCTGCGCGCCGGGCGCCGCTTCCAGGACGAGAAGCGCATCACCATCACCACGCTGCAGAGCATGGTGAACATCTATCACGAGTATTCGGCCGGCTACTTCGACTTGGTGATCTCGGACGAGTGCCACCGCTCGATCTACGGCAAGTGGAGCGGCGTGCTCAAGCACTTCGACGGCGTGCAGGTGGGCCTCACGGCCACCCCGTGCATCGCCGACCCCTCGACCTTCAACGACGAGGACGACCAGCTCGCCATCCGCGACACCCTGCGCTTCTTCGAGGTCGACCGGCCGACCTTCAGCTACAAGATGAAGGACGCCATCCGCGAGGGCTACCTCGTGCCGTACCAGATCTACAAGGCCAAGACCGTCAAGACGGCGGCCGAAGGCGGATTCGAGGTCGCGCGCGACGAGCTCGACTGGTCTGCGATGGACGCCACCACCCGGGCCGAGCTGGAAGAGATGTTCGATGGTGCCAAGACCATCACCATCGACCCGGCGGCCCTCGAACGCAAGATCACCATCCCGGAGCGCAACCGGGCCATGGTGCGCGAGTTCCGCCAAGTGATGGACAACGGCTACCTCGACGCCAAGGGCGTGCTGCGCAAACCGCTCTTCGGCAAGGTCATCGTCTTCGCCGTCACCAAGCGCCATGCCGAGACCCTTGCCAACATGTTCGACCAGGCCTTTGCCGACAAGAAGACCTCACCCGAGGTGCGATATGCCGACTACGTGGTCTCCGGCATGGGTGACGACGACACGGTCGACGGCATGACCAAGATCAAGCGCTTCAAGAAGGAGACCTTCCCCCAGATCCTGGTCTCGGTGAACATGCTCGACACCGGCTTCGATTGCCCGGAAGTGGTCAGCCTGGTCTTCGCGCGCTTCACCCGCTCGACCATCCTGTATCAACAGATGCGCGGCCGTGGCACCCGCAAGGCCAAGGGCAAGCCGGTCTTCACGATGTTCGACTTCGTCGGCGTCACCGACTTCCATGGTGACGACGAAGCAGCAGGCGAGGGCGGTCTCGTCATGGAGCGCAAGCCCAGACCGTACAGCGAACCGCGCAAGCTGCTGTCCCTGGATGTCGACGACCACATCGACCCCAACACCCGTGCCTGGGTGACGGTGGACGAAGACGGCAACCTGGTCTTCCCCGAAGCGACCGAGCAGCAGCAGGAACAGGTCGGAGCCCGCTTCGAGGCCTGGATCCTGGCCCGCGAAGAGGAATTCACGCCCGACCAAGAGCGCTGGCTTCGCACCGTCGGCAGCCAGCTCCGCGCCAACGCCGACACCTGGGACGAGTTCACCACCGGGCACTTCGCCTTTCCGCCCTTCACGCTGATGGGCGGCATGCCCGAGGCGATGCGCGTGTTCGGCGGGGCTTCAGCCCTCGACGACATCCTCGAATCGCTCAGCGCTGCAGTGTTCGGCGACGCAGACCCATCCCAACCCGATCCGGGCGTGCAGCCGCGCGCGCCATCCTGACCTGAGACACGAGACCTACCGATGCCTTTGACCCCAGACATGCGGCGTGATGTCGACACGATCCGCAACTACCTGTTCGGCGGCGGCTACCCCGACCCGGTCAGCAACGCCGAGCAGCTTGCCTTCCTGTTCTTCTTCTACCTGGTCGAGGGCATCGATGCTGAGAACCAGGCGCGTGCCAAGGTCCTGAAGCAGCCGTACACCAGCATGTTCGACGGCTTCTGGACGCTGAAAAATCCGCTCAACGCGCCCACCAAGGGCGAGACCACGATCCCGAAAGACCGCTTCCGGTGGTCAATCTGGGCGACGGGCCTGTCGGGCGAACCGCTGGTGCGCTTCCTGCGCGATGAGGTGTTCCCGTTCTTCACCGAGGTGGCGGGCGGCTCTGCCGTCAACTTCATGCACGGCGCGCGGCTGGTCATTGACGAGCCAACCGTCCTGACCCAGGTCGTGACTCTGGTCGACGGCCTGCGCCTGGACCGATCGGACGCCGACACCAAGGGTGATCTCTTCGAGCATGTGCTCCGGCAGATCAAGCAGGCCGGCGAGCTGGGCCAGTTCCGCACGCCCCGGCACATCATCCGCACCATCGTCGAAATCGTGGACCCCAAGGTCGGTGAGACCGTCTACGACCCGGCCGCCGGCACGGCGGGCTTCCTGGTGGCGGCCTACAACCACATGCGCCTGGCCAATTCCTCACCCGGCGCCATCCAGCACGTCGAGTTCGACGGCAAGACCCACACGCGCGGCCTGGGCGACAAGCTGTCCAGCGCGCAACTGTCGGCCATCCAGAACAAGACCTTCTTCGGCAACGACGTGGACCCGAAGATGATCCGCCTGGCCACGATGAACCTGACGCTGCGCGGCCTGGCCAACGTGCGCATCCTGCTGCGCAACGTGCTGACCACCAGTTTCGACAACGAGCGCAAGGCCGAGCTCGGCCTGCCGCAAGAGGGCTACCACGTTGTGCTGGCCAACCCGCCGTTCTCTGGGCGCGTGGACAAGGACCGCATCGTCGACGACGTGAAGATCGGCACCAGCACGGCGACCGAACTGCTGTTCCTGAAGTACATGATGGACAGCTTGCGACCGGGTGGCCGCTGCGGCGTCATCGTGCCCGAGGGCGTGCTTTTTGGCTCCACCGGCGCACACAAGGAACTGCGGCGACAGCTCATCGAAAACAACCGCGTCGAGGCGGTGATGAGCCTGCCGGGTGGCGTCTTCCAGCCCTACTCGGGCGTGAAGACCTCGGTGCTGCTCTTCCGCCGTGGTGGCAAGACCGAGAACGTCATGTTCCTGCACGCCGACAACGACGGCTACAAGATGGACGCCAACCACGACACGCCGGTCGCAACCGACGACATGCCCGGCTTGGCTGCGGCCTATCGCGACCGCGAGGCCAGGCTCAAGGCCTGGAGCGAGCGCGACCCCAAGGCCGAGTGGGATGCGCCATGGTGGTTCGCCGACACCGCCGCGCTGCGAGCCAACGACTTCAACCTTTCGGCCAGCCGCTACCGGCCGATGAGCCAGGTGCAGGCCGCGCACCAAGACCCGCGCGAACTGTTGGCCGAACTGGCAGCCATCGAGGCAGAGATTGTTGAAGAGGTCGAGGCGCTTCGCGCTGCGCTCGGCGAGGCGGCATGAAGCAGGTTCTCGTCGTGGACTTGATCGAGTCCGATGAGGCGGGCTTTGCTTGCAGCAAGTCCAGACTCGTCGAGTCTGGATTGCCGCACCTGCGGCCGTTCAACATCGGCAGCGATGGTGCTTTGGACCTCAGTGAGGTCTATCAAGTGGATCCCAGTGAAGCGCCGAAAGGCAGGGGCCAACTTCTGGCTGGCGACATCCTGTTCAACAACACGAACAGTGCTGAGCTCGTGGGCAAGTCCGCCGTCGTGACCGCGCCGATGACGGCCGGCTTCTCGAACCATCTGACGCGCGTCCGCGTGGACCGCAGCCGTGTCGACCCCTTCTGGTTGAGTTTCTGGCTACGGAAACTGCAAGCCTCTGGGTACTTCACGGCAAATGCCACGCAGTGGGTAAGCCAAGCTGCCTACCGAACGTCCGATCTTGGCAAGTTGCCGATTGACCTTCCTTCGCTCGCAGCGCAGAGAGCGTCTGTTGATCTGCTCTCCCGCGCCGAAGGCATCGTCCGCTTGCGTCGCCAGGCCCAGCAGAAGGCCGCTGAACTGATCCCCGCGATCTTCGCGGAGATGTTCGGTAACCCGGCGACGAACCCGAAGGGCTGGCCGGCGTTCCCCCTGAGCGCGGTCGCCGATGTGATCTCGGGCGCCGCCAAGGGTCGCGATCTTTCCGCCGATGAAAGCGTCGAGCTGCCCTACATGCGCGTCGCCAACGTCAAGGACGGCCGCCTTGACCTGGATGAAGTGAAGACGATTCTCATCAAGAAGACAGAGGTCGAGAAGCTCCGCATCGTGCCCGGTGATCTGCTGATGACGGAGGGCGGCGACCCCGACAAGTTGGGGCGAGCAGCGCTCTGGTGCGGCGAGATCGACCTGTGCGTCCATCAGAACCACATCTTCAAGGTGCGCAGCCACAGGGATCGTCTGGTCCCCGAGTACCTGCGCTCCCTGGTCGGCAGCGCGTACGGGAAGGCGTACTTCCTCAGCGTGGCCAAGAAGACCACGGGCATTGCGTCCATCAACAAGACGCAGCTCAGCGCGTTCCCGGTTCTGCTTCCGCCGTTGGCCGCGCAAGAGAACTTCAGGCTGCAAGTTGAGGCCGTCGAGGGGGTCGGTGCGCTCCAGGATGCTGCGGCCAAGAAGGCCGAAGCAACATTCCGTTCGCTGCTGGCGAAAGCGTTCACCGAGACCGGCCCGCAAGTGCATCTTGAGATGGAAAAGGCGCTCGCATGATCCCGGACTACCAGACCCTCATGCGCCCCGTCTTGGCCTGCGCGGCGGCAGGCGAGACCAAGATCGGCGACGCCGTCGAGCAGCTCGCCGACAAGTTGGGCCTGACGCCGGATGAACGCGCGCAGTTGCTGCCCAGCGGCAAGCAAACCATGTTCGCCAACCGCGTGCACTGGGCCAAGACCTACCTGGTCAAGGCGGGCCTGGCCGAAGGCACCCGCCGGGGCTACTACCGCATCACCCCGCGCGGCCAGGCCGCGCTGGCAGATGCTGCGGCCACGATCAACAACGCCTACCTCGACCAGTTCAAGGAGTTCCAGGACTTCAAGGCCAAGGTCAA